>CAWHYJ010000009.1:0-86756 GCA_963833495.1 uncultured Actinomycetota bacterium
CTTCGACGCTGCTCGGCTCGCGCCGGCTCAGGTCGATGCCGAGCTCCTCCGCGGCGCGGAAGACGTCCTCCTCGGCCTCGCGCATCTCGATCGTGGTGCCGTCGCTGGACAGCACCTCGACGTTGAGGCAGAGGCTCTGCATCTCCTTGATGAGCACCTTGAAGGACTCGGGGACGCCGGGCTCGGGGATGTTGTCGCCCTTGACGATGGCCTCGTAGACCTTCACGCGGCCGTTGACGTCGTCGGACTTGATGGTGAGCAGCTCCTGCAGCGCGTAGGCCGCGCCGTAGGCCTCCAGGGCCCAGACCTCCATCTCACCGAAGCGCTGGCCGCCGAACTGG
The DNA here is from genome assembly GCA_963833495.1 of uncultured Actinomycetota bacterium. GTDB lineage: Bacteria > Actinomycetota > Actinomycetes > Actinomycetales > Dermatophilaceae > Fodinibacter. The sequence continues at coordinate 342 of CAWHYJ010000009.1, forward strand.
GCCTTACCGCCGAGCGGCTGCTGGGTGATCATCGAGTAGGGACCCGTGCTGCGCGCGTGGATCTTGTCGTCCACGAGGTGGTGCAGCTTGAGGATGTACATGTAGCCCACCGAGACCGGCTCGGGGAACGGCTCGCCGGAGCGGCCGTCGAACAGCCGGGACTTGCCCGTGCCGTCGATGAGGCGCACACCGTCGCGCGTCTTGGTGGTGGAGTCGAGCAGGCCGATGATCTCGTCCTCCTTGACACCGTCGAACACCGGTGAGGCGACCCGCGAGCCGGCCGGGGCCGAGCGCGCGTCGTCGGGGATGAGCCGGGCCCAGTCGGGGTCGCCCTCGATGGTCCAGCCGCGGCTGGCGGCCCAGCCCAGGTGCAGCTCGAGGATCTGGCCGACGTTCATACGACCGGGGACACCGAGCGGGTTGAGGACGACGTCGACGGGGGTGCCGTCCTCGAGGAAGGGCATGTCCTCGACCGGGAGGATCTTGGAGATGACGCCCTTGTTGCCGTGCCGGCCGGCGAGCTTGTCGCCGTCGGTGATCTTGCGCTTGTTGGCGACGTAGACGCGCACCAGCTGGTTCACGCCCGGGGGCAGCTCGTCGCCCTCGTCCTTGTCGAAGACCTTGACGCCGATGACGGTGCCGGTCTCGCCGTGGGGCACCTTGAGCGAGGTGTCTCGCACCTCGCGGGCCTTCTCGCCGAAGATGGCGCGCAGCAGGCGCTCCTCCGGGGTGAGCTCGGTCTCGCCCTTGGGCGTGACCTTGCCGACGAGCAGGTCGCCGTCGCGCACCTCGGCGCCGATCCGGATGATGCCGCGCTCGTCGAGGTCGGCCAGGACGTCCTCGGAGACGTTCGGGATGTCCCGGGTGATCTCCTCGGGGCCGAGCTTGGTGTCGCGGGCGTCGACCTCGTGCTCCTCGATGTGGATCGAGGACAGGACGTCGTCCTGCACCAGGCGCTGGCTGAGGATGATGGCGTCCTCGTAGTTGTGGCCCTCCCACGGCATGAACGCCACGAGCAGGTTGCGCCCGAGCGCCATCTCGCCACCGTCGGTGGCGGGACCGTCGGCGATCAGGCCGCCGACCTCGACGCGGTCACCCTCGGAGACGATGACGCGCTGGTTGTAGGAGTTGCCCTGGTTGGACCGGTTGAACTTGTTGATCCGGTAGGTGCGGCTGGTGCCGTCGTCACCGGCCACGGTGACCAGGTCGGCCGACACCTCGGTGACGACACCGGCCTTCTCGGCGATGACGACGTCACCGGAGTCGACCGCTGCGCGGTACTCCATGCCGGTGCCGACCAGCGGCGCCTCGGAGCGCACCAGCGGCACGGCCTGGCGCTGCATGTTCGAGCCCATGAGGGCGCGGTTGGCGTCGTCGTGCTCGAGGAACGGGATGAGCGCGGTGGCCGCGGACACCATCTGGCGTGCGGACACGTCGATGTAGTCGACGTCGACGTTCGGGACGTACTCGACCTCGCCGCCCTTGACGCGGACCATGACGCGCTCGCCGGCGAAGTGCGTGCCGTCGGCGGTGAGCTCGGCGTTGGCCTGCGCGATGACGTGCTCGTCCTCCTCGTCGGCGGACAGGTAGTGCACGTCGTCGGTGATGCGGCCCTTGACGACCTTGCGGTAGGGCGTCTCGATGAAGCCGAAGGCGTTGATCCGCCCGTAGGACGCGAGCGAGCCGATCAGGCCGATGTTCGGGCCCTCAGGGGTCTCGATCGGGCACATCCGGCCGTAGTGCGACGGGTGGACGTCACGGACCTCCATGCCGGCGCGGTCACGGGACAGACCACCCGGGCCGAGCGCCGACAGGCGGCGCTTGTGGGTCAGACCCGCGAGCGGGTTGTTCTGGTCCATGAACTGGGAGAGCTGGCTGGTGCCGAAGAACTCCTTGATCGACGCCACGACCGGGCGGATGTTGATCAGGGTCTGCGGCGTGATGGCCTCGACGTCCTGGGTCGTCATCCGCTCGCGCACGACACGCTCCATCCGGGACAGGCCGGTGCGGACCTGGTTCTGGATGAGCTCGCCGACGTTGCGCAGGCGACGGTTGCCGAAGTGGTCGATGTCGTCGGTCTCGACGCGCACGGCGACGTCCTCACCGCGGCGACGGCCCGGCAGGGTCTCCTCGCCGGCGTGCAGGGCGACGATGTACTTGATCGTGGCGACGATGTCCTCGACGGTGAGCGTCGACTGCGACAGCTCGCTCTCGAGGCCCAGCTTCTTGTTGATCTTGTAGCGACCGACCTTGGCCAGGTCGTAGCGCTTGCCGTTGAAGTAGAGGTTGTCGAGCAGGGTCTGCGCGGCCTCCTTGGTCGGCGGCTCGCCCGGGCGCAGCTTGCGGTAGATGTCGAGCAGCGCGTCGTCCTGGCCCGTGGTGTGGTCCTTCTCCAGGGTCAGGCGCATCGACTCGTAGTCGCCGAACTCCTCGAGGATGCGGTCGTTGGTCCAGCCGAGCGCCTTGAGGAGCACGGTGACCGACTGCTTGCGCTTGCGGTCGACGCGCACGCCGACCATGTCGCGCTTGTCGATCTCGAACTCGAGCCAGGCACCACGGCTCGGGATGACCTTGGTGGTGTAGATGTCCTTGTCGGACGTCTTGTCGGGCGTGCGCTCGAAGTAGACGCCCGGGCTGCGGACCAGCTGCGAGACGACGACACGCTCGGTGCCGTTGATGATGAAGGTGCCGCGCTCGGTCATCAGCGGGAAGTCGCCCATGAACACCGTCTGGCTCTTGATCTCGCCGGTGGTGTTGTTCATGAACTCCGCGGTGACGAACAGCGGGGCGGAGTAGGTCTGGTCCCGCTCCTTGCAGTCCTCGATGGAGTACTTGACCTCCTCGAAGCGGTGGTCACGGAAGCTCAGCGACATCGAGCCGCTGAAGTCCTCGATGGGGGAGATCTCCTCGAAGATCTCCTCGAGCCCGGAGCGGTCGGGGACGTCGTCCCGGCCCTCCGCCTTCGCTGCGGCGACCCGGGCCTGCCAGCGCTCGTTCCCGAGGAGCCAGTCGAAGCTCTCGGTCTGGAGGGCCAGGAGGTCGGGGACCTCCATGGGCTCACGGATCTTGCCGAACGACAGTCGACCAGTGATGGTCATTGCGGTGTTCATGTGCTTGGAGGTGCGCGAGGCAGCCAAGGAGGGTTCCTTCCACAGGCCTGTTCAGACTTCTGGGCTGGCCGCACCCGACCGGACAGGATCACCGACACCTCCGGTCGCACTTCCACCCGGGAGAACCGGGGGCATGGCGGCACGAAGGCTCATCGACGAGCATGGGGAAGGTAGGGGGCAGCGCAAAGAGATAGCATACCCGAGAAAGACATGACCGTCCAACCCGGTCAAAACCAGCGGACCCGGGCGACGGCCCCCCGCCGGAGCGAGCGACGCGAACAGGATGGCGGTCTGGCCCCCTCGCGTCAAGGCGGATGGCGAAATCGGTGCGTCGCCGGGCGCGTCCCGAGCACGTCGCGGGACCCGGTCCCCCGCCGGCGTGGGGCCGCCGCGGGCCCGGCATCCGCCCCTGGACGCGCCACGGGCGGGCCCCGACCTGGTGGTCGGGACCCGCCCGTGGCGGTGTGGCTCAGTCCCCCGAGGGGGACTCAGCTCACTTGAGGGTGACGGTCGCGCCGGCAGCCTCGAGCTGGTCCTTGGCCTTGTCGGCCGCGGCCTTGTCGACCTTCTCGAGGACGGCCTTGGGCGCGCCGTCGACGAGGTCCTTGGCCTCCTTCAGGCCGAGGGAGGTCAGGGCGCGGACCTCCTTGATGACGGCGATCTTCTTGTCGCCGGCGGCCTCGAGGACGACGTCGAACTCGTCCTGCTCCTCGGGAGCGGCAGCGGCGGCGTCGCCACCGGCAGCGCCCGCGGCGGCAACCGCGACGGGGGCGGCGGCGGTGACCCCGAAGGTCTCCTCGAACTGCTTGACGAACTCAGAGAGCTCGATCAGGGTCATCTCCTTGAAGGCGTCAAGGAGCTCGTCGGTGCTGAGCTTTGCCATGATGGCGTCCTTTCGTACTGCGTATGCCGTGAGTGGCGTTTTGGTGGGAAGCCGACCGTGAGGTCAGCTCGCGTCGCCACCCTCGGCGACGTCGGGGGCCTCGGCCGCGGGAGCGGCGTCGGCGGGGGACTCATCGGCCGCGGCCTCGGCGGGGGCGGCCTGGGCCGGACCCTCGCTCTCGACCTTGGCCCGCAGCGCGTCGACCGTGCGAGCGGCCTGCGAGAGCGGAGCGGCGAACAGGTAGACCGCCTTGCTGAGCGAGGCGTTCATGGCGCCGGCCAGCTTGGCGAGCAGGACCTCGCGGGACTCGAGGTCCGCGAGCTTGGTGATCTCCGCGGCACTGAGGGCCTTGCCGTCCAGCACACCGCCCTTGATCACGAGGTGCGGGTTTGCCTTGGCGAAGTCACGCAGACCCTTGGCCGCCTCGACCGCGTCACCCTCGATGAAGGCGATGGCGGTCGGACCCACGAGCTGACCGTCGAACGCGGTCACCCCGGCGTCCTTGGCGGCGAGCTCGGTCAGCGTGTTCTTGACCACGGCGTAGGTCGCGTTGCCCCGCAGGGAGTTGCGCAGGTCGGTGATCTGCTTCACCGTGAGCCCGCGGTACTCCGTGAGGACGGCCGCGTTCGAGCTCTTGAACTTGTCCGAGAGCTCGGCGATGGCCGCTGCCTTGTCGGCACGAGACATGGGCGCCTCCTTCCGTCGTGTGGACCTCCGGCCGAAGGGCCCGGGAACGAGGAAGAGCCCCGGCGCAGGGCACGGGGCTCATCAGGAGGCAGGACGCGGAGCGGGCTCCACGGCATACCGTGACGTGATCGTGGCCTGCGCTGGCACCCCGCTCGTCGCGGAGCCTTCGGTCACGTGCGGGTGCACGGGACAACCGGCGGTCTTTGGTCAGGTGACAGCCTACGGGCCGCGGTGGACCGCGGCCAAATCGGTGCCCGGCGGGTCGGGAACTCGGGCGGTCCGGGGCTCAGACCGTGGCGCCCGGGATGACCGGCGGCAGGCTCGAGTCGCCGGGCAGGTCCTTGGTGGCGCTGCGAGCGGCCAGGGCCAGCACGACGAACACGACGCCCCAGGCGATGGCGAACAGGCCGATGACCCACGCCACGGCGACGGCCGCGGTGCCGGGGTTGGTGACGAACAGCCAGCCGAGCACCAGGTCGAGCAGGGCGCCGAGCACGAGCAGCCAGCGCGGTGCGGTGATGGTGGAGCTGAACGCGCCGACCAGCTCGAACAGGCCACGCACGAGCAGCCAGATGCCGAGGAACCAGGTGACGACGCTGGCCGCCGTGCCGGGGCGGAAGATCGCCACGAGGGCCACCACGAGGGCGATCAGCGCCATGACTCCGAAGAAGACCCGCTGACCGGTGCTCGCGCCCTTGGCGAAGACCTGGGTCGCCAGGCCGATGCCGTCGATGAGGGCCCAGAGGCCGACCAGCACCATCAGCACGACGATCGTCGCCTGCGGCCAGACCATCAGCACGATGCCGAGCACGATGCCGAACACCCCGCGCACCAGCAGCAGCTTCCAGGCAGCAGTGAGCAGGTCCTTGGGCACGTCAACCTCCGGGTCGTCGGGCGGGCCCTCCGGCCCGCACACGACACAGGGTAGCCACGCGCCACGGCAGGCTGTGGGAGGCCGGGGCCGACGGCGAGAGCCCGCCACCGGAACGGGTGGCGGGCTCTCGCGGTGCTGCCGCGGGTCGGGGCTCAGGCCTCGACGGTCTCCTCGAGGAGGTTGCGGGTGCGGGTGAAGTCGAGCGGGATGCCGGGGCCCATCGTCGTGGCCAGGGTGGCCTTGGTGATGTAGCGGCCCTTGGAGGCGGCCGGCTTCAGGCGCAGCACCTCGTCGAGCGCGGTCGCGTAGTTCTCGACCAGCGACTTCTCGTCGAAGGACACCTTGCCGATGATGAAGTGCAGGTTCGCGTGCTTGTCGACGCGGAACTCGATCTTGCCGCCCTTGATGTCGGTGACGGCCTTGGCGGTGTCCATGGTGACGGTGCCGGTCTTCGGGTTCGGCATCAGGCCGCGCGGGCCGAGCACCTTGCCCAGCCGGCCGACCTTGCCCATCAGGTCGGGGGTCGCGACGACGGCGTCGAAGTCGAGCCAGCCGCCCTGCACCTTCTCGAGCAGGTCGTCGGAGCCGACGTAGTCGGCGCCGGCGGCCTTGGCGGCCTCGGCCTTGTCACCGTTGGCGAACACGAGCACCCGGGCGGTCTTGCCGGTGCCGTGCGGGAGGTTGACGGTGCCGCGCACCATCTGGTCGGCCTTGCGGGGGTCGACGCCGAGGCGGAAGGCGATCTCGACGGTCTCGTCGTACTTCGCCGACGCGGTCGTCTTCGCCAGGCGCACGGCCTCGAGGGGGCTGTAGGCCTTGTCCGCGTCGATCTTCTCGGCGGCGGACCGGTAGGACTTGCTGCGCTTCATCTGCTGCTCCTGGGATTTCGGAGTGGAGTCGTGGTCGTCGGGCCGGCGCTGGCCCTGCCACTGGTGGGGCACCGGTCGGTGCCCCACCGGCATCCGGGTGGATGCCGTGCCACCGGGCTCAGAGCTCGGTGTCGATGCCCATCTGGCGGGCGGTGCCGGCGATGATCTTCATCGCGGCGTCGATGTCGTTGGCGTTGAGGTCGGGCATCTTGGTCTCGGCGATCTCGCGGACCTGGTCCTTGGTGAGCTTGCCGGCCTTGACCTTGTGCGGCTCGCCGGAGCCCTTCTGGACGCCTGCGGCCTTCTTGATCAGCTCGGACGCCGGGGGCGTCTTGGTGATGAAGCTGAACGAGCGGTCTTCGTAGACCGTGATGACGACGGGGATGATGCTGCCGCGCTGGTGCTCGGTCGCCGCGTTGTACGCCTTGACGAACTCCATGATGTTGACGCCGTGCTGGCCGAGGGCCGGGCCGACGGGGGGCGCCGGCGTCGCGGCACCGGCCTGGATCTGCAGGTTGATGAACCCGGAGACCTTCTTGCTCTTGGGGGGCATGGTTTTCCTTCGTGGTGGTTTCGGGCCGACGCCGTGGGCGATGACCCCTTTGCAGTGTCCTCGGCAGCCCCCGAGGAAGGGTCCTTCAGGTCAGAGCTTGGAGACCTGGCTGAAGGAGAGCTCGACCGGGGTCTCCCGGCCGAAGATGGAGACGAGCACCTTGAGCTTCTGGGTGTCGGGGTTGATCTCGGAGATGGTCGCGGGGAGGGTCTCGAACGGGCCGTCCATGACGGTGACCGACTCGCCGACCTCGAAGTCGACGACCGCGGCCTCGCGCTGGCCACCGGCGCTGCCGGCCTGGCCACCGGTGGCGCCCGGGGCGCCGGCGGAGGTCTCGAGGTCGGCCGGCTTGATCATGCCGTAGACCTCGTCGAGGGTGAGCGGCACCGGCTGGTGGGCGTTACCGACGAACCCGGTGACCCCGGGGGTGTGGCGCACGGCGCCCCACGACTCGTCGGTGAGGTCCATGCGCACGAGCACGTAGCCGGGCATCCGGACCCTGCGGACCAGCTTGCGCTGACCGCTCTTGATCTCGGTGACCTCCTCCATCGGCACCTGGATCTCGAAGATGTACTCCTCCATGTTCAAGGAGATGATCCGGGTCTCGAGGTTGGCCTTGACGCGGTTCTCGTAGCCCGCGTAGGAGTGGATGACGTACCAGTCGCCGAACTTGCCGGCCAGGTCGTCCTTGAACGCCTTGACCGGGTCGACCGCCTCGAGCAGGTCGCCGTCCTCGTCGGTGGGCAGCGCGAGCTCGGCCTCGTCGGCGGGCTCGTCGGTGACGTCAGCGGCATCCGCCACCTCGTCGGCAGCCGTGGGGTCCTCCACGTCGGCCTCGACGGGCTCGTCGGTGGCCACCTCGTCGGCGACGTCACCGGCATCCACGCTCTCGTCGGTGGCGACGTCGGCGACCTCGGGCGACTCCTCGGCCACGCGCTCGGGCAGCACCTCGGGGGCGTCGTCGGACGCCACGTCGGCGTTGTCGGTCCACTGGTCGGACACGGGTGACCTCTTCCTTGTTCTTGGTATGTCGGGTCGTGCGGTGGGGAGGGCGCGATCGCGCAGCCTCAGGTGCCGAACACCAGCGCGACGAGCCTGCTGAACCCGAAGTCGAACAGCGACACCAGCGCCATCATGAACGAGACGAACACGATGACCACGAGGGTGTAGTTCCACAGCTCGTGGCGGGTGGGCCGGACGACCTTGCGCAGCTCGTCGAGGATCTGGCTGACGAACAGCGCGAGCGCCCGGTACCACCGGGAGATGGGGTTGCCGCCCCGCTCCTTGCCCTTGGCGGGCTTGGAGGGAGTCCTGGTCTGACCCACGTCAGTCACGGTGCCTCTTCACGTCGAGCTGTGTTGTCGGTTGCCTGGCGCGCGGCGCGACCGCGAAGACAACCGGAACGGCTGCAGTCGTGGACGAACCACACGTGCGACGCAGGGCAGGAGGGACTCGAACCCCCAACCGCCGGTTTTGGAGACCGGTGCTCTACCAATTGAGCCACTGCCCTACGGAGCACCCGGTCGGGTGGGTGCTCCGCGCGGCGCGACCACTGTCCACCGGGCACGCCGAAGGATGGGTGATCACACCGAATCGCAAGCATACGGGACGCCGTGGCCCGGGCGCGAACTCGCCCGACCTGCCCCCGTGGCCTCTGCCACCATATGGGGCGTGAGCACCCAGACCCCCGCCACCGCCGACCGAACCCCCCTCGCCGAGCGCTCCCAGGAGGAGCTGGCGACCTACCTCGAGCAGCAGCGGGCGGCCTACGCCCGGCTGCAGGAGCGCGGGCTGAAGCTCGACCTCACTCGGGGCAAGCCGAGCGTGGCGCAGCTCGACCTGTCCGACGCGCTGCTCGCGCTGCCGGACGGCGTCAAGGACGGCGACGGGGTCGACGTGCGCAACTACGGGGGGCTGAACGGCCTGCGCGAGCTGCGCGAGCTGTTCGCCGAGCTGCTCTGGGTCGACCCGGACCAGCTCGTGGCGGGCGGCAGCTCGAGCCTGACGATGATGCACGACGTGCTGGTGCAGCACCTGCTGCACGGGGGCGTCGACTCCCCGCGCCCGTGGAAGGACGAGGAGAAGGTCAGCTTCGTGTGCCCCGTGCCGGGCTACGACCGGCACTTCACGATGCTGGCGTCCTACGGCATCGAGATGGTGACGGTGCCCATGCTGGCCGACGGGCCGGACGTGGCGGCCGTCGAGGCCCTGGTCCAGGACGACCCGTCGGTCAAGGGCATCTGGATCGTGCCGACCTACGCCAACCCAGCGGGGTCCGTGGTCACCCAGGAGGTCGCCAGCCGGCTGGCCTCGATGCCGACTGCGGCGCCGGACTTCCGGATCTTCTGGGACAACGCGTACGCCTTCCACCACCTCACCGAGGTCGAGGCGAAGTCGGCCGACATCCTGTCGCTGTCCTCGGCCGCGGGGCACCCGCACCGGCCGGTGATGTTCGCCTCGACGAGCAAGATCACGTATGCCGGTGCCGGGGTGGCGTTTCTCGGCGCCTCGCGGGAGACCATCGCCTGGTATCTCGGCCACCAGCAGTTCGCGTCGATCGGCCCGGACAAGGTGAACCAGCTGCGCCACGTGCAGTTCTTCGGGTCGCCGCAGGGCGTGCGCGAGCACATGGCCCGCCACCGCCAGATCCTGGCGCCGAAGTTCGCCGCCGTCGACGCGGCGCTGAGGTCAGAGCTCGCCGGGCTGGGCGTGGCCGATTGGACCCGCCCGGCCGGAGGCTACTTCGTCAGCCTCGACGTCGTGGACGGGTGCGCCTCTCGGGTCGTCGCGCTGGCCAAGGAGGCCGGCATCGCCCTGACGCCGGCCGGAGCCTCGTTCCCGCACGGTCGCGACCCGCGCGACCGCAACATCCGGCTGGCGCCCTCCTTCCCCGAGCTGGCCGAGGTCGAGACGGCGATGGCCGGGGTGGCGACGTGCGTCGCGCTCGCCACGGCCGAGCGGCTCACCGACATAGGGTGATGGCATGTCCGAACAGCAGGAGAACACCGCCAACGACCTGGGTGACTACAGCCTCGACGACGAGGACCAGCTGCAGCCCGAGGACACCCTGGTGCAGGAGGACGTCGACGACGTCCTCGACCGCGGGTACTCCCCCGCCGACCACGCGCGCGGGTCGTTCGCGCACGGCGTGACCGCCGAGGAGCAGCACCGCGACGAGACCATCGACGAGCGGATCCTGCAGGAGGTGCCCGACCCCGCGTCGGCCTATGGCGCGCCCGACAACGAGTCGGGGCTCGACGACGACGGCCGTCTCGGCGGCGACGACCCCGACAGCATCGACGCCGAGGACGACTGGCTCGGTGACGGCGAGGTCGGCGACGTGCGGGCCGGGCGGCTGGTGGCGCCCGACGAAGGCCTCGGCTCGGACGACGAGAAGGACCTCGTCGGCGAGGACGTCGGCATCGACGGCGCCGGCGCCTCGGCCGAGGAGGCCGCAGTGCACGTCATCGACGACTCCTACGACGAGGACTCCGACGTCGAGTGAGCGACGCGGCCGCTGAGCCCCAGCGGTCCGTCACGGACCTGCCCAAGGCCCACCTCCACCTGCACTTCACCGGCTCGATGCGGGTGGCGACCGTCCGCAACCTGGCGGCGCGGCACGGCATCCGCCTGCCGTCGTCGCTGACCACGCACTGGCCACCGCGGTTCGACACGACCGACGAGCGCGGGTGGTTCCGGTTCCAGCGGCTGTACGACGCCGCGCGGGCCTGCGTGCGCGGCGAGGACGACATGCGCCGGATCGTGCGCGAGGCGGCGCTCGACGACGGGGCCGAGGGGTCGCGGTGGCTGGAGCTGCAGGTCGACCCGACCTCGTACGCGCCGTACGTCGGCGGCATCACCCCGGCCCTGGAGATCGTGCTCGACGAGGCGCGCCTGGCCTCGGCCCTGCCCGGGGCCGCGCAGGTCGGCGTCATCGTGGCGGCGAGCCGGATGCGGCACCCGCTCGAGGCGAACACGCTGGCGCGGCTGGCGGCCCGGCACGCCGGGTCGGGACCGGGGGCCGTGGTCGGGTTCGGGCTGTCGAACGACGAGCGGCGCGGGGTGACCGAGGAGTTCGCGCACGCCTTCGCGATCGCCCGCCGGGCCGGATTGCTGCTGGTGCCGCACGCGGGCGAGCTGCTGGGGGCGCAGGCGGTCGCCGAGACGCTGGACGCCATCGCCCCCGACCGGCTGGGCCACGGCGTGCGGTCGGTGGAGGACCCCCGGGTGCTCGAGCGGGTGGTGCGCGACGGCGTCGCGCTGGAGGTGTGCCCGCTGTCGAACGTGTCGCTCGGGGTGTACGACGTCGCGGCGGAGGTGCCCCTTCGGGTGCTGGTGGATGCCGGGGCGTCGGTCGCGCTGGGTGCGGACGACCCGCTGATCTTCGGGTCCCGGCTGGCCGACCAGTACGCGACGGCCCGGGTGGACCACGGCTTCTCGGACGCGGAGCTGGCGTCGCTGGCCCGGGCGTCGCTCGCGGCAAGCCGCGCGCCGTCGGACGTGCGGGCGGCAGCGGAGGCGGACATCGCCGCCTGGCTGGGGACCGGCGATCCCTAGACGCCCGGGAAGGTAGGGAGTGAAGTCGCCGGCCCGGCCGCCGACAGATATCTGTTCCCGGCGCTATTGGATGCTCCTCCACAGTGAGCAACTTTGAAAGTTGCACCCCCACAGCGAGCAGTCGCCAGTGTGCTCGTCCCGCGTGAGCAACTTTGAAAGTTGCTCCGCCCGGGGAAGCATCCAATAGTGCGCGCGCGAGAACTTATGAGCGGGTCTTCTCGCGCAGTTCCGCAGCCTCGGCGAGCCGCTTGTCCACAACCGAGGGTGGCCGCGGGAGGTATCCACAGCTGAGCCTCGGGGTCTGGCCCCGATCCGGCGCTCGCGGTGGGGTGGTCACATGGAATGGAAACCCCGCATGTGGCCCACCTTCGCCGCCGAGGTGCTCAGGGCCCGGACCTCACTGCGGCTCAGCGACGAGATCGGGCTCGCCTTTCGGGCCGAGCGCCAACGGCTCGGGATGAGCCAACGGGCCTACGCCGCCCACCGAGGCCTGACCCTGGGGGCCGTCATCCGCCTCGAGAGCGCCGCCGACTCGCTGAAGCTGGGCGACGTCGACGCCGCCCTCGCCAGCACCGGCTTCCAGCTGTGCCTCTGCCACCGACCGCCTGACCCCGAACCCACCGACGCCGCACTCACGACTCCTGACCAGCCGCCGCCCCACGATCAACCGTACGCGGCCGACGTCGCTCTCGGTCCGGGGGCCGCTCCCTCCGAGGACCAGCCCGCGCCCGCATCCGACCCGGACACCACGCGGGTCCCGCAGCCGGTGCACCCCACCTTCTGGCCGCGGGCCGAGCTCGTCGCACGAGTACGCGGCGGCGGCAGGCGGTTCCCGGCCCACCACGTCACCGAGCAGGTCGACGTCGCACCACCCTGGTGGTGGTACGCCGAGTCCAGCCGCGCCGGCACGAAGGCGCCCAACTGGTACGCGCCCCAGTACACCCAGCGCCGGCCAACTGCGTCGTGAGGCCGCGCAAGACCAGCGCCTCAGAGCGCGTGGCCCACCAGGACCGGCTCGTTGACCAAGCTCACTCCGAAGGCGTCCGACACCCCGTCACGCACCTCGCGGGCCAGCCCAGCCACGTCGGATGCCGTCGCCGAGCCGCGGTTCGTCAGCGCCAGCGTGTGCTTGGTCGAGATCGCGGCGGGGCCCGGCATCCCGAAGCCCTTGGGGAAGCCGGCCCGCTCGATCAGCCAGGCGGCGCTCGTCTTGACCTCCCCATCGGCAGCCGGGTACCGCGGCGGCGCGGGGGCGTCGCCCCCCAGCCGATCGGCCACCCGCGCCTCCAGGGCCGCGAACTCGCCGGCCGACAGGATCGGGTTGGTGAAGAACGAGCCGCAGCTCCAGGTGTCGTGGTCGGCCGGGTCGAGCACCATTCCCCGGCGCCGGCGCTGGGTCAGCACCGCCTCGCGCGCCTCACCCAGCGGGACCCGCTCCCCCACCTCGACGCCGAGCTGCGCAGCCAGGTCGCCGTAGCGCACCGGCCGCGACAGGGTCCCGGGGATGAGCTGGAACATCACGTCGATGACGACGTAGCGGTCAGTGCCCTTGAACAACGAGTGCCGGTAGGTGAAGCGGCAGTCGAGCGAGGTCATCGTGCGCACCCGCCCCTCGAGCCGGTCCCACACCCGCACCCGCGCCACGGTCTGCGCGACGTCCTGGCCGTAGGCCCCGACGTTCTGCACCGGCGTGGCCCCGGTCGATCCCGGGATGCCGGACAGCGCTTCGATGCCCGCCCAGCCCTCCTCGACGGCGAGCGCGACGAACCCGTCCCAGTCCTCCCCCGCCGCGACGGTCACGTTGGCGCCGCCGCACTGGTCCTGCGAGTCGACCACCACCCCCCGGGTCTCCACCTTCACGACGGTGCCGGCGAAGCCGGCATCCGCGACGACGAGGTTCGAGCCGCCCGCCAGCACGAGCAGCGGCTCGTCGGCGTCATCCACCTCGCGCACGGCGTCGACGAGCTCGTCGGGAGTCTCCACCACGACCATGCGCGCGGCCGGGCCGCCGACCCGCATCGTCGTGTGCGCGGCGATCGGCTCGTCGTGCAACAGCCGCATCAGTCGAGCCGCACGACCGCGATGCAGCGGCCGAGCACCTTCTCGCCCTCGCACGTGGTGGTGACGTCGACGGTCACCCGCCCGGTCTCGGCATCCACCGCCTTGACCACGCCCTGCACCACCAGCTCGTTGCCGGCCACGGGCACCACGACCGGCTTGGTGAACCGGGTGCCGAACTCCACGACCCGACCGGCGTCGCCGGCCCAGTCGGTGACCACGGTCGCCGACGCGCCCATCGTCCACATGCCGTGGGCGATGACGTCGGGCAGCCCCACCGACCGGGCGAAGTCCTCGTCCTGGTGGATCGGGTTCTGGTCGCCGGACGCGTTGGCGTAGCCGACGAGCGTCTCGCGCGAGACGGGTACGGTCACCGGGCCGACGACGTCGCCGACCGAGACCTCCGAGAGCGGGCGTGCAGCCATGGTCAGTCCTCCCCGCCGCGGACGACGATGGTCGACGTCGACGTGGCCAGGGCGTCGCCCGCGGTGGTCGACAGCTCGGTGCGGGTGGTCACCATCGCGTGGCCGCCCGCGGAACGCACCGCGTCGACGGTCGTGGTGCCGAGCACCTCGTCACCCGCGGTGATCGGGCGGTGGTGCACGAAGCGCTGCTCACCGTGGACCACCCGGCTGTAGTCGATGCCGGCCTCCGGGTCGACGACGTAGGCGCGCTCGGCCGCCTGCGAGAAGCGCACCGCCATCGTGGGCGGGGCGATGACGTCGGCGTAGCCTGCGGCCCGGGCCGCCTCGGCATCGGTGTGCACAGGGTCGGCCGAGCCGACGGCGGCGGCGAAGGCGGCGATGAGGGCGGCGTCGACGGCATACGGGCCGCTCGGCGGATAGGTCCGGCCGACGAAGTCTGGGTTCACGGGCATGGCCCCCACTCTAGGAGAACGCCGAGGCACAGCGAGAGGCCGCCGACACCCGGGCGGGTGCGGCGGCCTCTCGAGGGCTGACGAGGAAGCGGTCAGCGGGTCTCGCGGTGCGCGGTGTGCTTCTTGCAGCGGGGGCAGAACTTCGCCAGCTCGAGCCGGTCGGGGTCGTTGCGGCGGTTCTTCTTGGTGATGTAGTTGCGCTCCTTGCACTCCGTGCACGCCAGGGTGATCTTGGGGCGGACGTCGGTGGCCTTGGCCATGGGGGCAACCTGCTCTCAGAAAAAGTGAATCGATCGATGGGTGTCGGGCCAGCACACGAGGGCTCGCGCGACACCAGCACAACAGGATACGCAACCCCGGGCATTCCCCGAAATCGCGACCTCGGTAGCGGGAGCGGGGCTCGATCCCGCGACCTCACGATTATGAGTCGTGCGCTCTAACCAGCTGAGCTACCCCGCCAGGGGGGTTCGACCGGACGTGCCTCGCGACCGGTCCCGGTCGGACCAGAGCCCCCTGTCGGAATCGAACCGACGACCTTTTCCTTACCATGGAAACGCTCTACCGACTGAGCTAAGGGGGCGTGCGCCACCAGCGGAGACCGCCCGGGCGCGACGGAGACATTACACGCTCAGGATCGGTCCAGCGAAATCGCCGCATCCACCAGCGCAGGCCCGTACCAGGTGAGCAGCCGACCCGACACCAGGCGGGTCGGCAGGCGCTCGAACGCCTCCGGTCCGTCGCCCTCGGTGAACACGTACGGCTCGTCGGGCAGCAGCACCAGGTCGGCCACCGCCGGGTCGTCGAGCGCCACCTGGTCGACCGCCGGGTAGCGCCCCTCGACCCCCGCCGTCGACACCTCGAAACCGGCCCGTGCGAGCAGGTCGGCGGTGAACGTCGGCCGGCCGACCACCATCCACGGGTCGCGCCAGACCGGCACGACCACCCGAGCGGATGCCGTGGGCACCGGCCCGCACCAGGCCGCCTCGGCCGCGACGAGCCACGCGGGGTCGGCCGGCTCCTGCAGCACGTCCCGGAAGAGCCGCCGCATCGAGGCGACAGCGGCCGGCACCGCCTCGATGTCGGTCACCCACACGGGGATGCCGCTCGCCCGCAGCCGCTGAACGTCGAGCTCGCGGTTCTCCTCCTTGTTGGCCACGACGAGGTCCGGCTGCAGCGCCGCCACCGCCGCGAGGTCGGGGTTCTTGGTGCCGCGCACCCGCGCGACCCCCCGGGCGTCGAGGTCTGCCGGGTGGGTGCACCAGTCGGTCGCCCCGACGAGCCGGTCGGGGCAGGTGGCGGCCAGCGCCTCGGTGAGCGACGGCACCAGCGAGACCACGCGCACCACCGCCTCGGGCAGCTCGACGAGGTGCCCGAGGTCGTCGGCGAGCGTGCGCGGCATCCGGCCCCCAGCGGTCAGCGCGGCGCCATCCGGAGTGCACCGTCCATCCGGATCGTCTCGCCGTTGAGGTAGTCGTGGTCGACGATCGCCAGCGCGAGCTTGGCGTACTCCTCGGGCCGCGCCAGCCGCGCCGGGAACGGCACTCCAGCCGCCAGCCCGGCCCGGAACTCGTCGGACACCGTCGCCAGCATCGGAGTCTCGACGATGCCCGGCGCGATGGTGACGACCCGGATGCCGTACTGCGCGAGGTCGCGCGCGGCCGGCAGGGTCAGCCCGACGATGCCGCCCTTGGACGAGCTGTAGGCGGCCTGGCCGACCTGGCCGTCGAAGGCCGCGATGCTCGCCGTGTTGATGACGACGCCGCGCTGGCCGTCGGCGCCGGGCTCGGTGGCGGCGATGACCTCGGCCGCGACGGCCAGCACGGTGAACGAGCCGACCAGGTTGATCTCGATGACCTTGCGGAACAGCGCGAGGTCGTGGACCCCCTTGCGCCCGACGATCCGGGCCGAGGGGCCGATGCCGGCGCAGTTGACGACCGTGCGCAGCGGGCGGGCCGGGTCGTCCGACGCCTGTGCGACAGCGACGCGAACCTGCTCCTCGGAGGTGACGTCGGTGGGGGCGTACTCGACCCCCTCGACGGCCGGCGCGGCGGCGCAGGCGTCGGGCAGGTCGAGGGCGACGACGCGGGCCCCGCTGGCGGCGAGGGCCGCCGCGGTGGCGGCGCCGAGGCCCGAGGCCCCTCCGGTGACGATGGCGGTGGTGTTGGCGAGCTGCATGGCCGTCATCCTGCCACCGCCCACGACTCCCCCCGGCGTCGGTGGTGGGCCGTACGGTGGTGGCCATGGAGCTGCGTATCGGAGGGCACGTCGACCAGGCCGACCCGGTGGGGGAGGCCGCCGCCCGGAGCGCCACGCTGAGCCAGTTCTTCCTCGGCGACCCGCAGAGCTACAAGGGGCCGGTCGTGCAGTTCGAGGGCGGTGCCGCGGCGCTCAAGGCCGCCGCGGACGCCGCCGGGGTCGACCTCTACGTGCACGCGCCCTACCCGATCAACGTCGCGTCGACCAACAACCGCATCCGCATCCCGGGCCGCAAGCTGCTCCAGCAGCACCTGCTGGCCGCCGCCGAGATCGGCGCGAAGGGCGTCATCGTGCACGGTGGCCACCTCGGCAAGGACGAGGACTCCGACAAGGGCTTCGACAACTGGCGCAAGTGCGTCGACGGCCTCGAGATGCCGGTGCCCCTGCTCATCGAGAACACCGCCGGCGGCGACAACGCGATGGCCCGCCGGCTCGAGGCGATCGAGCGGCTCTGGGAGGCCATCGGCCGGGCCGAGGGCGGCGACACCGTCGGGTTCTGCCTCGACACGTGCCACGCCCACGCCGGCGGCAACGACCTCGGCAGCGTCGTCGACAAGGTGCGCTCGATCACCGGGCGCATCGACCTGGTGCACTGCAACGACAGCCGCGACGAGTTCGACACCGGCGCCGACCGGCACACCAACCTCGGGTCCGGCCACATCGACGGCGCCGACCTCGCCGACGTCGTCCGGGATGCCGGTGCACCCGTGGTCGTCGAGACGCCCGGTGGCGTCGAGGGCCAGTCGGCCGACATCGCCTGGCTGCGCGAGCGGCTCGGCTAGACCCGCAGCGGCACCCGGCCGAGCGGCATCCGCCCGGCCGGACCCGCGGCTACACCGTCGCCGTGGTCTGCGCGCGGCGCTGGGCCACGCCCGCACCCCAGTGGCCGATGTCGAACAGGGCGGCGACGGCCACCCAGAACCAGTCCCAGCTGCTCAGGCCACCGGCCTGCCAGAGGATGACGTAGATCAGCGTCGCGAACGGCAGGAAGATCAGGCCCAGCAGCGGCCAGACCCACCCGTCGAAGGCGGCGTCGACCCGCGCCGGGCGGGCGATCCAGATGATGAGCAGCCCGACCCGCGGGAACAGCCCGGCGAAGATCGCGAACAGACAGCCCATCTCAGTGCCCCGGCCCGGTGACGATCTTGGCCCGCTCGCTCGGGTGCGCGCCGCCCTTGCGGGCCAGCGTGGTGCAGGCCTCCTCGATGTCGCGGGCGAGGGTGTCGACGTGCTCGCGGCTCATCGTCTCCTTGACCAGCGCCCGCATGATCGTCACGTTCTGTGCGTTCGGCGGCAGGGTGTAGGCGGGCACCATCCAGCCGCGCTCGGCCGAGAGCTGCCAGGCGACGTCGAACTCGTCGTAGTTCTCCTCACCGGCCAGCTTGAAGGCCACCAGCGGTAGCTGCTCCTCCTCGCGACCGATGATCTCGAAGCGGCCCATCGCCTCGAGCTTGTCGGCCAGGACGCGGGCGTTCTCCTGCATGTTCTTCATGATGTAGGTGTAGCCGGGGCGCCCGTAGCGGACGAAGTTGTAGTACTGCGCGAGCACCATCGAGGAGCCGGTCGAGAAGTTCAGCGTGAAGGTGGCGTCGGTCTTGCCGAGGTAGTTCTCCTCGAAGACCAGGTCGGGGGCGAGGTCGGACTTCTCGCGGAAGATCAGCCAGCCGATGCCCGGGTAGACCAGCCCGAACTTGTGGCCCGAGACGTTGATCGAGCGCACCTGCTCGAGCCGGAAGTCCCACGGCGAGTCGGGGTAGAGGAACGGCCAGACGAAGCCGCCGCTCGCGCCGTCGACGTGCAGCGGCACGTCGTGTCCCTGCTCCTTCTTCAGCCGCACGAGCAGGTCGTTGATGCCGACGATGTCGTCCATGTGGCCGGTGAAGGTGGTGCCGAGCACCGCCGCGACCCCGATCGTGTTCTCGTCGATGTGCGGTGCGACGTCGTCGGGGCCGATCGTGTACTTGCCCGGCGCCAGCGGCACGATGCGCGGCTCGACGTCGAAGTAGCGGCAGAACTTCTCCCAGACCACGTGCACGTCACCGCCGAAGATGAGGTTGGGCCGGTCGGTCGGCTTCCCGGCGGCCTGCTGCCGGGTGCGCCAGTTCCACTTCAGCGACAGCGCGCCGAGCATGATCGCCTCGGACGAGCCCTGGGTGCGGGCGCCGGTCGTCTCCCCCGGGGCGTGGAACAGGTCGGCGAGCATCCGGATGCAGCGCTGCTCGATCTCGGCCGTGCGCGGGTACTCGGCGTGGTCGATGAAGTTGCGGTGCAGGTTCGTGGCGATGATCTGCTGGGCCTGCGGCTCCATCCACGTCGTCACGAAGGTGGCCAGGTTGCGGGCGGGGTCACCCTCGAGGGCGATGTCCTCGCCGACCAGGCGCATGGCGTCGGTCGGTGACATCCCCGTCTCCGGGAAGCTCGTGCTCGGCACCTCCGCGGTGGCGAAGCGGTTGCCGAACAGTGCGGCGTCGGCGTCGGACGGAAGGTAGCTGGTCATCGGGCTTCTCCTTGGTGGACGTTCGGGTGAGCAGGTCTACGCGGGGTGGGGGCTCCCGGGTGCGGCAGCGGGCACCGGGCGCAGGTCGCGCCGCCACGCCGGGAACATCAGGGCGGCGGCGACCAGGAAGCACAGCGCGCCGAACAGGGTGCCGGCGACGGCGATCCGGGTGTCGACCACCTCGTCGGTCGACGGCAGCACGTAGCTCGCCAGGGCGGATGCCATGAAGAGCACCGAGCCGAGCATGTTGATCCACGCGATCCGCCACGGCAGCGAGGCCGGCTCCCAGCTCAGGAACCGGCCCAGCGCGAGGATGCCGAACGCGCTCGACACGAGGAAGAGCACCGACCCGAAGAGGTCGGGTCGCCACACGTAGCGGTCGGACTCGGCGGCGGTGGCGTTGTGGGTCAGGGCCGCGAAGGTGCTGATGTTGAAGAACAGGGTGCCGGGGAACTGGCTGGCGGCCGCCAGCCACGCGCGGTCGTGCGGGCGCCATCCCCAGAGCCGGACCGGCACGGGCCGGTGCTGACCCACCACGTCGACGCCGGTCGTCGCCGGGCTCTGCGCCTGCACCAGCTGGCAGTACGACGCCGAGGTGAAGAAGATCGAGCCGATGAAGTAGGTGACGCCGTCGATCGGCCCACCCACGGCGTCGAGGTAGGCGGGCACCGACCCGATCACGAAGCACGCGGAGCCCACCACGAAGAGGAGGGCGATCGCGGCGTTCAGACGCGCTGGTCGCACGGTCATCTGGCGGGCTCTCTGGTCGGCGGGCCGGTCGTTCCACTATCGAGCGCGGCTCGTCGACGGCGGCTCACCCCGATCGGGTGATCAGGCGGTGACGGTCGCCGTGGCGGACCCCGAAGCGGAGGCCGCCTCCGGCGCCCCCGGTGCCGGCCCCTCGACCGGCTGCGGCGGGCCCGGCGTCGGCAGGATGGTGGAGATGACGAAGGCCACGACGACGGCCACGATCACCTCGGGCGTGCTCTGCAGCCCGTCGCTGCCGAGCAGCACCACGGCGAGCAGCACCGAGGTCAGCGGCAGCCGCAGCATCGAGCAGCACATCGCCCCGATGCCCATCCCGATCGCGGGCGCGAGGCTCATGCCGGGCAGCCCACTCATCGCGATGCCGAGCACGGCCCCGACGAACATGGCCGGGAAGACCGGCCCGCCACGGAAGGCACTCAGCGACAGGCCGTAGGCCAGCATCTTGCACAGGCCCAGCACCACCAGGGTCGCGACCGAGTAGTCCGCGGCGTTGGCCACGAGATCGGGCAGGGCGTCCTGGCCGGAGAAGAGCACCTCACTGAAGCCCTTGCCGGTGACCAGCTGATAGGCCATGGCCGTGATGCCGATGAGCGCCCCCACCCCGACGGTGACCGGCACCCGGTTGCGGTGCACGAGCGGGCGCACCGAGAGGCCCACCCAGCGGACCGCCCAGGCGAGCAGCGCACCGATGATCCCGACCGGCACGGCCCACAGCAGGGTCGACACGGTGGGGTCGACGCCAGGTGGCACGGTGGTCAGGGCGAGCGAGAAGGTGCCGAGCCCGGTCCAGCTGTCCAGACCGAGGAAGACCAGGGCCCCGATGCCGGACGCGAGCAGGCCCGGGAGCGCGACCAGGCTCAGGGTCACCCCGGCGATGCCGGCCGCCTCCATGATGAGGAACGCGCCCAGCAGGGGCGAGCCGAGCAGGGTGCTGATCGCGGCGAAGCTTCCGGCCGACGCCATGACGGTCACCGCCATCGGCGGGACGTCCTTCTTGACCAGGCGCACGGTCAGGGCCGCGAGGCCGCCGCCGATGGCGATGAGCGGTGCCTCGGGCCCCAGCACCGCACCCAGGCTGAGCGTCGCGAGAGACGCCAGGACGATCCCGGGCAGGTGGCGGTCGACGGGCGGCCCACCCCCCATCTGGAAGCCCAGGGCCGGCGAGTGCCCACCGGGCCCCGGGAGGAACTTCAGGGTGAGCGCCACGAGCAGCCCCGAGAGGATCAGCCAGGGCACCGGCCACCAGGCCGGCGGCCCACCGTCGAAGATCGAGCTGGGCCAGTCCTGGAAGATGTGCTTCTGCAGGTAGCCGACCAGGGCGAGGAAGCCGTACGCGATGGCCGAGATCGGGATGCCGAGCAGCCCAGCGAGCACGAGGGCCGAGAGATAGGCCTTGGACCGGACCATGCTCACCGGGTCGAGGGCGGGAGGAGCCCCGCCGGGGGACGCGGGAGCAGGGGTGGCGGTCACCGAGATCGGCCTCCTCGTGGGCACGGTGCCCGGCACCTGCCGGGACCCGGCCAACGTAGCGCCGTCGGCGCCTCCGGCGACCACCCGTCCGGGGTGAGCGGCGGCCGGCTACACGTTGCGGCGGTACTGGCCGCCCACCTCGAAGAACGCCTCGGTGACCTGCTGCAGCGAACACACGCGGGCGGCATCCATGAGCTCGGCGAACACGTTCTCGCCCGACGTCGCCGAGGCCTTGAGCCGGGCCAGTGCCTCCTGCGCGTCGACGGAGTGTTGCTGCTTGAACGCCGTGACCCGGGCCAGCTGGCCCTCCTTCTCGCCCTCCGACGCACGGGCCAGCACGACCTCGCGCGGCGACTCGCCCTCGTGCGGGTTGCGGAAGGTGTTGACCCCGACGATCGGCAGCGAGCCGTCGTGCTTGCGGTGCTCGTAGAGCATCGACTCGTCCTGGATGCGGCCGCGCTGGTAGCCCGTCTCCATTGCTCCGAGCACCCCGCCGCGCTCGGAGATCCGGTCGAACTCGGCCAGCACCGCGGCCTCGACGAGGTCGGTCAGCTCGTCGACGACGAACGCGCCCTGGAGGGGGTTCTCGTTGACGGCCAGGCCCCACTCCTTGGTGATGATCATCTGGATGGCGAGCGCCCGGCGCACCGACTCCTCCGACGGGGTGGTGACGGCCTCGTCGTAGGCGTTGGTGTGCAGGCTGTTGGCGTTGTCGTAGATCGCGACGAGCGCCTGGAGCGTGGTGCGGATGTCGTTGAAGTCCATCTCCTGCGCGTGCAGGCTGCGGCCGCTGGTCTGCACGTGGTACTTCAGCTTCTGGCTGCGCTCGTTGGCGCCGTACTTCTCCTTCATCGCGATCGCCCACACGCGGCGGGCCACCCGGCCGATGACGGTGTACTCGGGGTCCATGCCGTTGGAGAAGAAGAACGACAGGTTCGGGGCGAAGTCGTCGATGTCCATGCCGCGCGCCAGGTAGGCCTCGACGTAGGTGAAGCCGTTCGCCAGGGTGAACGCGAGCTGGCTGATGGGGTTCGCCCCGGCCTCGGCGATGTGGTACCCGCTGATCGACACCGAGTAGAAGTTGCGCACCTGCTGCGCGATGAACCACTCCTGGATGTCGGCCATCATCCGCAGGGAGAACTCGGTGGAGAACAGGCAGGTGTTCTGGCCCTGGTCCTCCTTGAGGATGTCGGCCTGCACCGTGCCGCGCACCACCTGCAGGGCCTGCGCCCGGATGCCGTGCGCCTCCTGCTCGTCCGGCTCGCGTCCGTTCTCGCTCGCCCACGCCTCGACGGCGCGGTCCATGACGGTGTTGAGGAAGAACGCGAGGATGGTGGGCGCCGGGCCGTTGATCGTCATCGAGACGCTCGTGGTCGGCGAGGTGAGGTCGAAGCCGGCATACAGCTCGCGCATGTCGTCGAGGGTGGCGACCGAGACGCCGGAGGTGCCGACCTTGCCGTAGATGTCGGGGCGCTTGTCGGGGTCGCGTCCGTAGAGGGTGACCGAGTCGAACGCCGTGGAGAGACGGGTGGCCGGCTGGCCCTGCGAGAGCATCTTGAAGCGGGTGTTGGTGCGGAACGGGTCGCCCTCGCCGGCGAACATCCGCGCGGGATCCTCGTTGTCGCGCTTGAACGGGAAGACACCGGCGGTGAAGGGGAAGTAGCCGGGGAGGTTCTCGCGGCGCAGGAACGACACGAGGTCGCCGTCGTCCGAGTAGCGCGGGAGGGAGACGCGACGGATCCGGTTGCCCGACAGTGACTCCCGCACCAGCGAGGTGTGGATCTCGCGGTCGCGCACGGTGATGACCTGCTCGTCGCCGGAGTAGGCCTCGACCACCGACGACCAGCCGGCCAGCTGGCGCGACACCGCCAGCGGCAGGTCGTCCTGGGCGTCGGACAGCAGCGCGTCGACCCCGGCGCGGTCGGACCCGGCCCGCTCGAGCTCGTGGCCGACCTCGGTGAGCCGCTGCACGCGGCGCGCGGCCTCGGCATACCGGCGGGTGTCGTCGTGGTAGCCGCGCACCGTCTCGGCGATCTCGGCGAGGTAGCGCACCCGCTGCGGCGGCACGACCTGGCGCAGCACCGACGAGTGCCGCACGGTGACCGGGGTGAGCGCGCCCTCGCCGACTTCGAGCCCGGCGTCGGCGAGCAGCCCGCGCAGCTCCTGGTAGAGCGCGGTGACGCCGTCGTCGTTGAAGGTGGCGGCCGAGGTGCCGAACACCGGCATGTCGTCGGGCTTCTTGCCGAAGGCGCCGCGGTTGCGCACCATCTGGCGGCCGACGTCGCGCAGGGCGTCGAGGGCGCCACGCCGCTCGAACTTGTTGATGGCCACGACGTCGGCGAAGTCGAGCATGTCGATCTTCTCGAGCTGGCTCGCGGCGCCGAACTCCGGCGTCATGACATAGAGGTTGACGTCGGCGAAGCTGGTGATCGCGGCATCCCCCTGCCCGATGCCGGGCGTCTCGACGACGACGAGGTCGAAGCCCGCCGCCTTGAGGATGGTGAGCACGTCGCCGAGTGCCTCGGGCACCTCGCGGCCCCCACGGGTGGCGAGCGAGCGGAAGTAGACGCGGTCGCCGTCGAGCGAGTTCATCCGGATCCGGTCGCCGAGCAGCGCTCCCCCACCTCGGCGCCGGGTCGGGTCGATCGCGACGCAGGCGACCCGCAGCTTGTCCTGCTGGTCGACGCGCAGCCGGCGCACCAGCTCGTCGGTGAGGCTGGACTTGCCGGAGCCACCGGTGCCGGTGATGCCGAGCACGGGGGTGCGCCGGGTGCTTGCTGCACTCTCCAGCTCGGCGCGCAGGTCGTCGTCGAGCTGTCCGGTCTCAGCCGCGGTGATGGCGCGGGCCACGGCCGCCCGCTCGCCGGACAGCACCGCCGCCGCCGTGGTCGGGTGCTCGGCCCACAGGTTGGTGTCGCACGCCTGAACGACCTGGTTGACCATGCCCGGCAGCCCGAGCCGCTGGCCGTCCTGCGGGCTGAAGATCGTGACGCCGGCGGCGCGCAGCCGCTCGATCTCGGCCGGAACGATGACCCCGCCACCGCCGCCGACGACCTTGACGTGCCCGGCACCCGACTCGCGCAGCAGCTGCACGAGGTACTCGAAGTACTCGACGTGCCCGCCCTGGTAGGAGCTGACGGCCACGCCCTGCACGTCCTCCTCGATGGCCGCGTCGACGACCTCGCGCACGCTGCGGTTGTGCCCGAGGTGCACGACCTCGGCCCCCTGAGCCTGCATGATCCGCCGCATGATGTTGATCGAGGCGTCGTGCCCGTCGAACAGGGCCGATGCGGTGACGATGCGCACCGGGTGCTCGGGCACGTGCAGGTCGGGCGTCGAGGTGGTCGGCTGCGCTGCCATGGGGGTCCCTTTCGTGGCGTTCTTTCGATACTAGGACGTCCTACTACCTACTCGGAAGTCACCAGCCGTCCCCGTGGGCCGGCTCAACGCGCGATGGCGGAGGCGTACGGGTCGGGCGCGGCGGCATCCACGAGCCACTCGGGCACCGACCGCAGGAACGGCTCGTCGACCCGGGTGACCGGCACGTCGGCCTGCAGGCGGCGCCACGACTCGGCTCGGTGCAGGCACGAGATCCGGTCGGCGTCGGCGAGCAGGTCGCGCAGCGTGGCGCGGTCCCAGCGGTCGGTCCACGGCTCGAGGTAGGCGTCGGCCGCGCGCCGCAGGTCCGGTCCGTCGGGGTCGAGCGCGAAGCGGTTGCGCAGGATCCACACCGGAATCCGGGCCGCGGTCAGGGGGTGGGTCCACAGGGCGTCACCGAGGTCGATGAAGGCGATCGCTCCGTCGGGACGCCGGAACGCGTTGCCCAGGTGCAGGTCGTTGTGCTGCAACGACGGCGGGATGCCGCTCGCAGCCAGCCGCTGCGCCGCGTCGCGGATCCGCGGCAGCCCGTCGACGACGGCGGCGGTCTCGGCGTCGTCGAGCCGGCGCGGGTCGGCATCCGGCAGGGCCCGGGAGGTGTCGACGAGGTGCTCGACCCAGGACACGACGTCCTCCGGCTGCTCGGGGAAGGTGCGAAGGCCGGTGGCCAGCAGGGCGTCGGCGTGCTCGGCGACCCCGTGCTGCACCGCCGCCCAGGCCTGCAGCACCGCCACCCAGTCGTCGAGCGGGGGCGCCTGCTCGTCGTGCCACATCGGCAGGCCCAGGTCGGCGGTGGCCAGCCACCCGCGGTCACGGTCGAGCGCGAGCGGCGTGGCGACGGCATCCGGCACCAAGGCGTCGACGACCTCGACGAGCGCTGCCTCGAAGGCTTGAGACGGGGCATTCTCCTTGACCCACACGCGCCCGGCATCCGTCTCGACCCGGGCGACGACCGACCAGAACCGCACCCGGTCCCGGACGACCGGCGCGGTGGTGCGCACGCCCACGGCGGCCAGGGCCGGCACGAGCCAGGCCTCGAGGGCGGCCAGCCACTCCTCGCTCCCCCAGCGGGCCGGGAGGTCAGCCGCCGGCACGACGCCCCGCGATCCACTCGACCGCCTCGGCGTAGCCCTGCACCCCGTGGCCGATGACGTGGTGGTCGCACACGTCGGTGAGGTAGCTGTGGTGGCGGAACTCCTCACGCGCGGCGATGTCGCTGATGTGCACCTCGACGCGCGGAACCCGGCAGGCCGAGAGCGCGTCGCGCAGGGCGACCGAGGTGTGCGTGTAGCCGGCGGCGTTGATGACGACGCCGGCGCTGGCGGCGCGACCCTCCTGCACCCAGTCGATGAGCGTGCCCTCGGAGTTGGTCTGCCGGAAGTCGACCGTGAGGCCGCCACGCCCGGCCGCCTCGCGGCACAGGGCCTCGACGTCGGCGAGCGTGGCACTGCCGTAGACCTCCGGCTCGCGCTCGCCGAGGAGGTTGAGGTTGGGCCCGTTCAGCACCAGCACCGTGCGGTCGTCCATGACCCGGAGTATGCCGCCCCGGTCAGGTTCCCCGCAGGCCGGTTTCCGCCGAGCACGGGCGCCCGGGCGTCAGGGCCGGTACTGGTCGGTCAGCACCGCTGAGCACGTGGCGTCCGTCGCGGTGGCACCGGTGGCGGCCAGCTGCTCCTTGGCCGTCGTCGCGCGCTGGCGACCCAGGTTCCACGAGAGCCAGTCCTCGGCCTTGAACGGTGCGCCGACCGGCCCCTGGGTGACGCAGGAGGCGACCTCGGCCGGGAGCCCGTCGATGATCGTCGGCGTCGCGTCGGACGACAGGGTCGACAGGTAGAGGGTGTCGAGCGGCTGGCCGGCATCGAAGCGGTCGATGTTGCGGCCGGCGACCCAGGCGTCGGGGTTCATGGCGGCGAAGCCGAGCGCGAAGACGGCGGCGGAGACGAGCACGGCCCGCGGCACCCACCAGCCGGACAGCCGGATGAGGCCGACGAGCAGGAAGACGATCACCAGCCCCAGCCACAGCTCGAACCCGTCGACGAAGACGCGCAGCACCGTGTAGCCGAACGCCTCCTGGTACAGCGACATCCGGTACAACGCACTGGCGACGACCGCCAGGGTGAGCACGCACAGGGCGCCGAGCAGGAGGCGGAGCAGCAGCCGGTCGCGCGCGGTGTCACGGGCGGCGCGGCGCATCGTCAGGCCCACCACCACCACGGTGAGGAAGGTCGCGACGGTGAGCTGGCCGAACCCTTGGTGCACGTACTCGGCATAGGTCAGCCCGGTGGTGCGCTGGAGGTAGTCGTGCCCGCCCCACATGGCGGCGGCCTGCGCCACGAGGAACCCGACGAACAGTGCGACGACGACGCCGACCGGCACCCCCCACTCCCAGCGGTGGCCGGCCTTGCGCCCCTCCGGCAGCGCGAGGTCGGCGACCGGTGGCGGGTTGATCGCCAGGTAGGCCCCGGTCAGGGCGACGCCGGCGACCAGCACGAGCACGAAGGTGCGCGCGACGATGGTGTCCCAGCCGAGGTCGGGGACGAGCGCCTTGGCCCACGACCCGAACAACGCGTCACCGGAGGCGAACAGGCCACCGAACAGGGCCAGCGCGACCAGCGACAACCCGATGGTGCGCAGCACCGGCCAGAGCTTCGACACCTTGGTCGTGGCGGTGATGGTGCGGCCGAGCAGGGGCAGGCCACGCAGGGCGGATGCCGGCCACGCCGCGACGCTCGCCGGCACGGAGAGCAGGGTGCGGGCCAGCGTGGTGCCGGCTGCGGCGACCACGACGCCGACGAGCACCATGAGCGGCACGACGCCGCCGGCATCCCGGATCATGGCCGTCGAGGCGAGCAGCGCGGCGAGCACGGCGCAGCCGATGGTCCACGGGTTGCGCCGGTGCCGGGCGACGACCCACATGAGCAGGCCGGCGGCGAGCAGGGTGAGGGTGAACGCCAGGCCGACGTTCCGCTCCGGCCAGGTCAGGGCCGCCCAGGCGCCGATGCCGAGCGCCACCAGCACCGCGAGCGGCTGCACCGGCACGCCCTTCTCGGGCCAGAGCGAGTCGATCGAGAAGCCACCGCCCGCCGGTCCCGCGGGGCGGGGTGCCCGACGGCTGGGGCCGACGGCCGCCGTGCCGGGGGTGCGGGCGGTGTTGGAGGCGTCGGGCTGGTGGGCGTCGTACTCGTGGGCACGGTCCTGTCCTCCTGGAGGTGGGTGGGCCGGCCGGCGCGGGCGCGCCGGGGCAGGATGGCGCGCAGGTGGGCGCCGGAGCTTCCGATCGGGGTCGGCAGGGCGGTGATGGTGCCGCCGTGCAGCTCGCAGACCCAGCTCGCGATCGCCAGACCGAGGCCGGTGCCGCCGCCGGAGTCGGTGCCCGAGCCGAACCGGTCGAAGACCCGCTCGAGCTGCTCGGCCGGGATGCCGGGGCCGTCGTCGCACACCTCGAGCCACCACGTGTCGTCGTCGACCGCGCGGGCGCTGACCCGCACCTCACCCTGCGGCGGACTGTGCCGCACGGCGTTGTCGACGAGGTTGGCCACCAGCTGGGCGAGGCGGCCCGGGTCGGCGTTGACGGTGAGGTCGGCCGGGTCGGTCTCGTGCCGGACGGCCACCGACCGCCCACCGACCTGCGCCTCGGCCACGCCGGCCCGCAGCAGGTCGGCCACCCGCACCTCCTGCAGGGCCAGCGGGGCTGCTCCGGCGTCGATGCGCGAGAGGTCGAGCAGGTCGCCGACCAGCGCGCTGAGCCGTTCGGACTGGGTCAGCGCAGCGCGCAGCGCATCGTCGTCCGGCGACACCACACCGTCGACGAGGTTCTCGAGCAGAGCGCGCTGGGCGGTCAGCGGGGTGCGCAGCTCGTGCGACACGGTGGCCACCAGCTGGCGGCGCTGCAGGTCGGCGGCGGCGAGGTCGGCGGCCATCGCGTTGAACGCCCGCCCCAGCGTGCCGACCTCGTCGGTGGAGGTCGCCGTGACCCGCTGGGCGTAGTCACCCGACGCCATCCGGCGCGCTGCGACGGTCATCTCGCGCAGCGGCGAGGTCATCCCCCGCGCCAGCCACTGGGTCACCGCCAGCGCCGCCGCGACGGTCACCGGCACGCTCATCCACCACGGCACCTCGGCCACCTCGCCGACCCCGGCGACGACCACGGCGACGACCACGCTGGCCCCGACGAGCAGGCCGAGCTTGACCTTGATCGAGGCGACGCCGTCGAGCGGTCGGTCGGTGTTCACGGGGCCACCTCGAGGGCGTAGCCGACGCCGTGCACGGTGCGCACCCGGTCGGCGCCGATCTTGGCGCGCAGGGCCTTGACGTGGCTGTCGAGGGTTCGGGTGCCGGAGGCGTCGGCCCAGCCCCACACCTCTCGCATCAGCACGTCGCGGCTGCGCACACTGCCCGGCTCTGCGGCGAGCGCACCGAGCAGGTCGAACTCGAGCGGCGTCAGGTGCACCTCGGTGCCGCGCACGGTGACCCGGCGGGTGGCGCCGTCGATGGTGAGCCCGCCGATGTCGGTGTGCGGCGCGCCGGATGCCGTGAGCGCGGCGGCCCGCTCCACCCGCCGCAGCAGGGCCCGGATGCGGGCCACCACCTCGCGCATCGAGAACGGCTTGGTGACGTAGTCGTCGGCGCCGACGGCCAGGCCGACGAGAAGGTCCGTCTCGTCGTCGCGGGCGGTGAGCATCAGCACGGGCACCGGGCGGCTGGCCTGGATGCGGCGGCAGACCTCCAGCCCGTCGAAGCCCGGGAGCATCAGGTCGAGCACCACGAGGTCGGGGGCGTGCCGCTCGAACGCGGCGACCGCGCCGGGTCCGTCGTGGGCCTGCTCGACGACGAAGCCCTCGGCCCGCAGCCGGTCGGTGACGGCCTGGTTGATCAGCGGCTCGTCCTCGACCACGAGGATGCGGGAGGCGGTGGTGGTGTCCTCCCCTCGGTCATGCTGCGAGCGTAGGACCGGGCCGGTGTGGCCCGTGGGGGCACCGTGTGGAGATCGTGTGAAGGTGCGCAGGTCAGGCGGGCAGGCGCCGCTGGGTGCGGAACGCGGTGGGCGTGATGCCGGTGCAGCGGGTGAAGTGGTGGCGCAGCAGCGCGGCCGACCCGAAGCCGGCGTCGCGGGCCACGGCCTCGACCGGCAGGTCGGTGTCCTCGAGCAGCCGGCGCGCACGCAGCACCCGCTGGTCGGTGACCCACTGGTGTGGCGTGGTGCCGGTCTCGGCCACGAAGCGACGGGCGAAGGTGCGCGACGACATCGCCGACCGTCGGGCCAGGTCGTCGACGGTGAACGCCTCGTCGAGGTGGTCGAGCATCCACTCGAGCACCGGCCCGAGGCTCTCGGCCGTGGTCGTGGGCACCGGGCGGTCGATGAACTGGCGCTGCCCGCCGTCACGGTGCGGCGGCACGACCATCCGGCGCGCGATCGCCGTGGCGACGGCGCTGCCCAGCTCGGTGCGTACGAGGTAGAGGGCGGCGTCGATGCCGGCCGCGGTGCCGGCACTGGTGATGACGGTGCCGTCGCGCACGTAGAGGACGTCGGGGTCGACCCGGGCGAGCGGGGTGGCGGCGGCGAGCTCGGCGGCGTGCCGCCAGTGGGTGGTGCACTCGCGCCCGTCGAGGATGCCGGCCGCTCCCAGGGTGAACGCCCCTGAGCACACCGACATCACCCAGGCACCGCGGTCGACGGCGTCGCGCAGCACCTGCACGACGGCCGGTGACGGGGTGCGGGCCGCCGGCGAGGCAGGGACTGCCACGAGGTCGGCATCCGCGGCGGCCTCGAGGCCAAAGGCGGCGGTGACCGTAGTGCCGTTCTGGGCGTCGAGCGGGCCAGGTGTCTCGGCACAGACCCGGTAGTCGAACGCTCGGCACGCCCTCGTCGGTGCGGTCGATGCCGAACACTTCGGCCAGCACGCCGTACTCGAACAGCGCGACGGGTTCCTGGAGCAGCACGGCGACGGACCTCAACGGCATGTCGGCCAGTATGGCAGATAATTGACGTACTACGTCTTTTCCGCCACTCGTGGCAGGAAGTGGTGCAGCAGCAAACTCGTGCCATGGACACGAACAGCACCCTCGAGACGATCCTCACCCTCGCCGCCATCGGCGGCCTCGTGGCCCCCGTGGCCTACCTGATGGAGCGCACCAACCGGCGCGAGCGGCGCGAGCACGGGGCTCGCACCACCTGGACCTGGACCCGGTACGACGCCGACGCCCGCCGGGTCGGCAACGAGATCCACGCCCTCGACGGCGCCGCCCACCGCTGACCGAACGACCGCCCTCCCCCGCGAAACGTGGGTGACAACCGTCGCCTGGACGGCAGATTTCACCCACGTCGGCGGAAGGGCGACCTCCCCGACTCGTTGCCGGGTCAGGAGCGGCGGCGGCCGATCAGCCAGCCGAGCAGCAGCCCGGCCAGGGCCGCCACGCCGTAGGGCGCGTAGCTCTTCACGAGCACCGGCAGCACCGTCGCTCCGAGGTCGATCGAGTCGTCGACCGGGGGCGCCGGGCGCAGCGGCCGAGGGGCGGGCGGGGCGAGTGGGGCCGTGGCCGCCCCGGCGTTCTCGGCCGCCGGAGCCACGGCCGACAGGCCCGACGACCCGGCAGAGGCACCTGTCGTCCCGGCGGCGGACCCGGCCGAAGCGGCGGCCGCGTCACCGGCATCCGTCGTGGCGTCGTCCGGCCGGCTCGTCAGCGGCGAACTGGCCCTCGATGCACGCGACGAACTGCTGGAGCAGCTTGTCGCTGACGTCCTGCATCACGCCGCGCCCGAACTGCGCCGGCTTGCCGGTGACCGACAGGTCGGTGGTGACGTCGATGCGGGTGCCCTCACCGGAGGGTGCGAGCTGCACGGTCACGGTGGCGCCGGCGGTGCCGTTGCCCCGCTTGTCCTTGCCCTTGGCCTCGATGACGGCCCGGTGCCCCGCGTCGTCGCGCTCGAGGAACTGCCCGGTGCCGGCGTACTGCAGGGCGATCGGGCCGAGCTTCACTTTCACCGTGCCGGCGAACCCGGACTCGTCCACGGAGGTGACCGTCGCACCGGGGAAGCAGCTGCCCACCCGCTCGAGGTCCATGAACGTGGCCCAGGCGTCGTCGATACTCGCCGGGACGGTGAAGTCGTGCGTCAGCTCCATGCGGGAGTCAGCCTCCGAGGGCAGTGAGAACGGCGCGACGGGTGAGCACCCGCGCGAGGTGGCGACGGTAGTCGGCGTCACCGTTGAGGTCGCTCGGCGGGTTGGTGCCGTCGGTCACCGCAGTCGCAGGCGTCGCCGAGGTCGGCGGCGGACCGGCCGACCAGGGCCTGCTCGACGGCACGGGCCCGCAGCGGGGTGTTGCCCATGTTGGTCAGTCCGATGCGGGCCTCGCTGATGGTGCCGCTGTCGGCCTTGAGCGCCACGGCGATCGCGACGATCGACCACTGGTGCGACACCCGCACGAACTTCTCGTAGTGCGAGCGCCCAGCCGGTGTGCTTCGGGATGCGCACCTCGGTGAGCAGCTCGCCCTCGGCGACCGACGTCTCGAACAGGTCGTGGAAGAACTCGGATGCCGGCACGGTGCGCTCGCCGCCGGCGCCGGCGATGACCAGCTCGGCATCCAGTGCGAGGACCGGGGCCCCCACGTCACCGGCGGGGTCGGCGTGCACCAGGGCGCCGCCGATGGTGCCGCGGTGGCGGATCTGCGGGTCGGCGACCTCGGCGACCGCCTTCGCGAGCAGCGACGCGTGCTCGTGCACGAGGTCGCTGGCCAGCAGGTCGCTGTAGGGCGTCATCGCCCCGATGGCGAGGTGGTCGCCAGCGTCGCGGATGCCGCGCAGCGCCTCGATGCGACCGAGGTCGACCAGCGTGTCCGGCGCGTTGAGGCGCATCCGCAGGATGGGCAGCAGCGACTGGCCGCCGCCCATCACCTTGGCGTCGTCGCCGCCGGCCGCGAGCGCCGCGAGGGCCTCGTCGACGGTGGTGGGGGCGAGGTAGTCGAATGCCGCGGGGATCACTGGTCTGCTCCGTCCGTCGCGCCGGCTGAGGGGTCCTGGTTGGGCGCGTGCTCCGAGAAGTGCGGCTGGGTCGACCCTCGCGGCCCTGCCGTGCGACTGCTCGTGTCCGACCGTGACGTGGTGCGCCGCGCGCGGACTGGATGGCCTTCCACACCCGCTCGGGCGTGCACGGCATCTGCACGTCGTCGACACCGAGGTGGCGCACGGCATCCACGATGGCGTTGACGACCGCCGGGGTGGAGGCGATGGTGCCGGCCTCGCCGACGCCCTTGGTGCCGAGGGTGTTGGTCGTCGACGGCGAGGTGGTGTGGTCGCTGATGTAGCTTGATCGTGTCGGCCGCGGTCGGCAGGGTGTAGTCGACGAAGGAGCCGGTGACCAGGGTGCCCTGGTCGTCGTACTCGGCGCCCTCCCACAGCGCCTGCGCGATGCCCTGCACGAGCCCGCCGTGGATCTGGCCCTCGACGATGAGCGGGTTGATGATCTTGCCGATGTCGTCGACGCAGACGTACTTGCGCATCGTCGTCGCGCCGGTCTCGGTGTCGACCTCCATCGCGCACAGGTGCGTGCCGTGCGGGAAGGAGAAGTTGACCGGGTCGTAGGTGGCGTCGGCGTCGATGCTGGGCTCGGCGCCGTCGGGCAGGTTGTGCGCCGCGAAGGTCGCGAGGGCGATGTCGGTGATGCCGATGCCCTTGTCGGTGCCCTTGACCGTGAACCGGCCGCCGGAGAACTCGAGGTCGTCGACGCTGGCCTCGAGCAGGTGCGCCGCGAAGACCTTGGCCTTCTCGATCACCTTGTCGGCCGCCAGCACCAGCGCCTCACCACCGACGACGAGCGAGCGCGAGCCGTAGGTGTCGAGGCCCTTGCGACGCGATCTGGGTGTCGCCGTGCAGCACCTCGACGCTCTCGAACGGCACGCCGAGGCGGTCGGCGACGATCTGGCTCCAGGCCGTCTCGTGCCCCTGGCCGTGCGGGGAGGTGCCGGTGAGCACCTCGACGGTGCCGGTGGCCAGCATCCGGATGCTGGCGTGCTCCCAGCCGCCGGCGCCGTAGCTGCAGCGAGCCGAGCACCCGGGACGGGGCCAGGCCGCACATCTCGGTGAAGGTCGAGATGCCGATGCCGAGCTGCACCGGGTCGTTGCTGTCGCGACGGGCCTTCTGCTCGGCCCGCAGCTCGTCGTAGCCGAAGAGCTCGACCGCCTTGGCGGTGGCGGCCTCGTAGTTGCCGGAGTCGTAGGTCATGCCGGCCACCGTGGTGAACGGGAACTCGTCGTGCCTGATCCAGTTCTTCTCGCGGATCTCGAGCGGGTCGACCCCGACCTCGGCCGCGAGCTCGTCCATGATCCGCTCGATCGCGTAGGTGGCCTCGGGCCGGCCGGCGCCGCGGTAGGCGTCGACCCAGGTCTTGTTGGTGAGCACGGTCTGGCAGTTGAACTGGTAGGCCGGGAACTTGTAGATGGAGTTGAACATCCACGCGCCGAGCACCGGCACCCCACCGCCGACGATCGCGACGTAGGCGCCCATGTCGGCGAGCAGCTCGACCTTGAGGCCGGTGACCGTGCCGTCCTTCTCGGCCGACAGGGTGAGCTTCTGCCACTGGTCGCGGCCGTGGTGCGCCGAGATCATCGACTCGGAGCGGGTCTCGGTGTACTTGCAGGGCCGGCCGAGCGTGCGGGCGACGGCGATCGTCGCGAACTCCTCGGGGGTGGTCTGCAGCTTGCCGCCGAAGCCGCCGCCGACGTCGGGCGCGATGACGCGCACCTTCGACTCGGGGATGCCCATGGTGGCGGCGATGGCGAAGCGCAGGATGTGCGGCACCTGGGTGGCCGACCACACCGTCATCTGCTCGCTGGTGGGGTCGACGACCGTGGAGCGGGGCTCCATGAACGCCGGGACGAGCCGCTGCTGGCGGTACTCGCGCTCGACGACGATGCCGTCGACGCGCGCCTTGGCGATGGCCTCGTCGACGTCGCCGCCGGTGCCCGCCTCGGCGGAGTCGAGCTTCCAGAACGCCGACTTGTTGGTGCCGAGGTCGGGGTGGGCCAGCACCGTGTCGGCCGCGGCCTCCTTGAGGTCGAGCACGGCGGGCAGCTCGTCGTAGTCGACGTCGACCCGCTCGGCGGCGTCGCGCGCCTCGCGCTGGGTGCGGGCCACGACGACGGCGACGATCTCGCCGGCGCAGGCGACGTGGTCGATGACGACCGGCAGGTGGCGTGGGCGTCACCTGGTCGGGGGTGATCGGCCAGGCGTTGATGTTGACGCCCTGCACGGCCTCGAGGTCCTTGCCGGTGAAGACGCCCACGACGCCGGGCGGCCGAGGTGGCCTCGCTGGTGTCGATGGCGGTGATCCGGGCGTGCGCGAACGGGCTGCGCACCATGGCGAGGTGCAGCATGCCGGGCAGCTGGATGTTGTCGGTCCAGCGGGTGCGACCGGTGATCAGCCGCTGGTCCTCCTTGCGCTTGCGCGCCTGGCCGATCTCGGCGGTGGGCCGGTCGTCGACGGCGGTCATCAGGCCACGCTCCTGCGGTGGCGACCGACGCGTCCTCGGTGGCCCCGCCCGCCTCGGCCATCGTGCTGGCGCAGGCCGACACGGCCTTGACGATGTTGTGGTAGCCGGTGCAGCGACACAGGTTGCCCTCGAGGCCGACCCGGATCTCCTCCTCGGAGGGGTTCGGGTTCTCCTTGAGCACGTCGAGGGCCTGCATGATCATGCCCGGCGTGCAGTAGCCGCACTGCAGGGCGTGGTTGTCGTGGAACGCCTGCTGCATGGGGTGCAGCTCACCGCCCGAGGCGATGCCCTCGATCGTGGTGACCTCGTGCCCGTCGGCCTGCACGGCCAGCACGTTGCACGACTTCACGCTCCGCCCGTCGAGGTGCACGGTGCAGGCGCCGCAGTTGCTCGTGTCGCAGCCGATGACGGTCCCCACCTTCCCGACCGTGTCGCGCAGGTACTGGACGAGCAGCGTGCGGGGTTCGATGTCGTCGGAGCACAGGACTCCATCGACGGTGACGTTGACCCGAGTCATCCTTGACTCCTTCGGCAGTGAGGACCGTGACGTGTTCGTGATCCTCACCGCGAAGTGACCCCCGCCACAAGGGGTTCGACGAGATCCACAGGAAACTGCAGGCCAGCGGCCTTTCCCGTCAGGAAAGGTCGCCGGCGTGGTGGTGGATCGCGCCGGCGGTCTCCTGCAGGCGCTGGCCGCCGCCGCCCCACTGCAGCGCGACGATCTCGGCGGCGATCGACACGGCGGTCTCCTCCGGGGTGCGTGCGCCGAGGTCGAGCCCGATCGGTGACGACAGCCGGGACAGCTCGGCGTCGGTGATGCCGGCCTCGCGCAGCCGCTCGATCCGGTCGTCGTGGGTGCGCCGCGAGCCCATCGCGCCGACGTAGGCCACGGACGGCATCCGCAGCGCGACCTCGAGCAGCGGGACGTCGAACTTGGGGTCGTGGGTGAGCACGCAGACCACCGCGCGCTCGTCGACCCGGCCGGCCTCGACCTCCGCGGCCAGGTAGCGGTGCGGCCACTCGACGACCACCTCGTCGGCGGCCGGGAAGCGGGAGGCGGTGGCGAAGACCGGCCGCGCGTCGCACACCGTGACCCGGTAGCCGAGGAAGCTGCCGACGTGGGCGACCGCCGCCGCGAAGTCGATGGCGCCGAACACGAGCATCCGGGGGCGCGGCGCGTAGGCGGCGACGAAGACGCGCATGCCCTCACCGCGCCGCTCGCCGTCGGGGCCGTAGGTGCAGCGTCTCGGTGCGCCCCGCGGCCAGCAGGCCGCGCGCGTCGTCGGTGACGGCCGCGTCGGCGCGGGGGCTGCCCAGCGAGCCCGGGCACCGTCGGCGCGTCGGCACCGGTCGGGACGTCCTCGGGCCGCACGACCAGTCGGCGGCCCACCCACGCCGGGTCGGGGTGGTCGATCACGGTGGCGACGGCCACCGGGCGGCCCGCCTCGATGTCGTCGGACACCGCGCCGAGCTCGGGGAAGGTCTGCTGCGACGACCGTCTCGACGAAGACGTCGAGGATGCCGCCGCAGGTGAGCCCCACCGCGAACGCGTCGTCGTCGGAGACGCCGTAGCGCTGCAGCACCGGCGCGCCGGACGCGACGACCTCCTGGCCCAGCTCGTAGACCGCGCCCTCGACGCAGCCGCCGGAGACGCGAGCCGACGGCCTCGCCGCCCGGCCCGACCAGCATCGAGGCGCCCGCCGGGCGGGGTGCGGAGCGGAAGGTGGCGACCACGGTGCCGACGCCCGACCGCCTCGCCGGCCCGCCACCACTGCATCAGCTCGGGCAGCACGTCACGCACGGGCGACCACCTCCGTCAGCTCCTCGAACGCCGCCAGGGAGTGCCCCGCGACGAAGTGGTCGACGTGGGGCAGCACCGCCATGATGCCCCCCTGCACCGGCTCGTAGCCCGCGCGGCCCCGGTGCGGGTTGACCCACACGACCCGGTGGGCGACCGCCCGCAGCCGGCGCACCTGCTCCCCCAGCGCCTCGGGCTGGTCGCGCTCCCACCCGTCGCTGAACACCACGACGACGGCGCCGCGCGCCATCCCGCGCCGCCCCCAGCGGTCGAGGAAGACCTTGACGCCCTCGGCCAGCCGGGTGCCGCCCGACCAGTCGGGGATGGCGTCGCCGGCGGCCACGATGGCGCGGTCGGGGTCGCGCTGGTGCAGCGGCCGGGTGATGTGGGTGAGCCGGGTGCCGAGCGTGAAGACCTCCACCGGCACCCCGGCGGCGCAGTAGGCGTGCGCGAGCCGGATGAGCGCGTCGGCGTAGCCGCTCATCGAGCCCGAGACGTCGACCAGGAGAACGACCTTGCGGGCCCGGGTGCCGCGTCGGCGCCAGCGCACCTCGCCCGGCTCCCCCATCCGGCGCAGCGTCGAGCGCAGGGTGGCTCGCGCGTCGACGGCACCACGCCGGGATGCCGTGTAGCGGTGCGCGCGCCGGCGCGGCGCCCGCGGTCGGAGCGCCCCGAACAGGCGCTGCCAGCGCTCTCGCGTTCGCGGCGGGTGAGGGTGGCGACGTCACGGTGCCGCAGGACCTCCGTCGAGCTGGCCTGTGCGCGAACGACATCCTCGTCGTCGTTGCCCTCACCGGCGGCGCTCTCGTTGACGCCGAGGCCGGCCTGGGGCACGACGTTGGGCAGTGGGGGGCGGTCCTTCAGGCCCGGCCCGCTGCCCGCTGAACCACGCGGTGTAGACGAGGTCGTGGCGCTCGAGGTCGGCCGGTGAGGCGCACAGCGTGGCGCGGCCCGCGTAGTAGACGGCCGGCTGGTCGTCGAGGCCGACGGCAGCGACCGCCTCGAGGTAGGTGCGCTCGCGGTCGGCCGTGACGGCCACCCCGGCCGCGCGCAGGGCGCGGGCGAAGCCGAGGAGCAGCTCCTCGGGCGGCTTGACGTGCTCGGGCGGGCGCACTGCACGGTCATCGGGTCAGCATCACGTCGAGCGCCTTCTTGACCCGCTCGGCATCCTCGCGGTACTTCACCGCCACCCCGAGCGTGGCCGCCGCCGTCTCGGTGTCGAGCTCGCGAGTGCCCAGCTCGTGCAGGGCGCGGGCCCAGTCGAGGGTCTCGGCGACACCCGGCGGCTTGAGCATCTCGTGGTCGGCCCGGATGCCGTGCACGGCGCGCACCACCTGCTCGGCGAGTGCGGCCGACACCTCGGGCGCGCGGCTGGCGACGATGGCGAGCTCGCGCTGGATGCCGGGGTGCTCGAGCCAGTGGTAGAGGCAGCGCCGCTTGAGCGCGTCGTGCAGCTCGCGGGTGCGGTTGGAGGTGAGCACGACCACGGGCGGCACCGATGCGGTGACGGTGCCGAGCTCGGGGATGGTCACCTGCCAGGTCGAGAGCACCTCGAGCAGGAACGCCTCGAACTCGTCGTCGGCCCGGTCGACCTCGTCGATGAGCAGCACGGCCGGGGCGTCGCGCAGGGCCCGCAGCACCGGCCGGGCGATGAGGAAGCGCTCGTCGAACAGGCCCTGCTCGACCTCGCGCACGTCACGCGCGGCACCCTCGACGGCCTCGAGCGCCCGCACGTGCAGGATCTGCCGGGGGAAGTCCCAGTCGTAGAGGGCCTGGGTGGCGTCGATGCCCTCGTAGCACTGCAGGCGGATCAGCGGCAGGTCCATGGTCTCGGCGAGCGCCTCGGCCAGCGCGGTCTTGCCGGTGCCCGGCTCCCCCTCCATCAGCAGGGGCCGGCCCAGGCGCAGCGAGAGCCAGGTGATCGTGGCGAGGGCGTCGTCGGCGAGGTAGCCGGTCGCGCCGAGTGCGTCGGTCAGGTCGTGCGCCGTGCCGAACGTCGTCCGCGGGTCCATGGCGCCAGCATCCCTGACGTCGTGCCGATCCGGAAGCGATCGTTCAGGGCAGACGTCACGTGAGGGGACCGTTCCGCCCGACAGGCAGTCGCTGCACCCGGCCGACGCGGCACGCACGAGCGGCGCCCCCACGAGGGCCGACTGCCTGTTCGGCGGTGCGGTTGGCGCACGGTCAGAGGAGCCCGACGATCGCCGCGAGCAGCTCGCCGAGGGCCGAGGCCCGCCGACCAGGCCGGCGACGACGACCGGCAGGCGGCCGTCGGCCAGCACCGAGAAGCCCGGCTGGTCGGGGTGGGGGCGCACCAGCCGTCGCGCCCGCAGCGCCTCGACGAGCACCCAGCCGGCGAGGGCGGCGGCGAGCACGGTGGGCAGCACCACCACGGCACCGAGCGTGTCGAGGGTGAGCCGGCCGATGGTCAGCGCCCCGACGAGCAGGGCCAGGCCGGTGCGCCGCCACGACAGGGTGGTGCGCTCCTGCGGAGCCGTGGCGTCGGACGCGGGTGGCGACCACCCGGCATCCGGGCGGTCAGCCACCGGTGAGGCTGGCGACGCCCAGCACGACCGCCGCGACCGCGACGGCCACCAGCACGACGAGCATCGCGGGGTTGCTCGGCAGGCTGGACCCCTCGCGCATCGCCCGCTCGGTGCGGGCCCAGCCGCGCCATGCCGCTCCGGCGGTGAGCAGGCCGGCGAGGGCCAGCGCGCCGGCGAGGAGGTGCTGCACCGTTCCGGGCAGCGGCAGCGGGAGGGCGTCGACCGCAGCGGCACCGGCGACGAGGGCGAGGGCTGTTCGGATCCAGGCCAGGAAGGTGCGCTCGTTCGCGAGCGAGAAGCGCGGGTCGGGTTCGTGACCGTGCCCGTAGACACTGCTCGGCCAGCGGCGCTCGTGGTCGGTCACGGCGCCATCATCCCCGGCGCAGGTCGTCGAGGTCGCCGGCGGTGTCGAGGTCGCGCCCGGTGGCGAGGTCACCGCACTCGACGAGGCGGTGCGGCGTGGCGCGCAGGTGGTCGCGGGCGCCGCGGTCACCGTGGGCGGAGGTGATGACGTCCGCCCAGTGCTCGCGACCGATGGCCACCGGGTGCCCCGGCACGCCGCCGTATGCCGCTCGCACCAGTGCCGCTCGCCCGTCCGGCTCGGCGGCGGCCACCACGCGCTCGACCACCTCGGCCGTGACGTCGGGCAGGTCGACGAGGGTGACCAGGGCGATGTCGGCCTCGCCGCGCTCGAGGTGGGTCAGCCCGGCCCGCAGCGACGCCCCCATCCCCTCGTCCCAGTCCTGTGCGTGCACGACCTCGACCCCGTCGACGAGGGCCGCGACGGCGTCACCGGCGGCGCCCACCACGACGACCACGGTGTCGCAGCCTCCCGCGACCACGCGGGCGACCGCAGTCTCGACGAGGGTCGGGCCGCCGTCGGTGAGCCGCACGAGGGCCTTCGGCCCGCCCATCCGGCGGCCGGCCCCGGCGGCGAGCACGAGCCCGACGGTGGTCACCCGGCCAGCCTGCCACGGGTCCTCAGGTGGGGGGAGCGAGCCGGCCGGCGGCGATGGCACCGCCACCCGTCGTGCGGGTCACCGTCGCCGCCCTACGGGGATGCCGCGTGGGCGCCACCGGTGGCGGCCTCGACCAGGACGCGGGCCGACCGGGCCGCCCGCTCCGCGGCCTCCGGGTCGGCGTCGAGCGCGCCGCTGGCCAGGCCGCCGTCGAGCAGGAGGGTCAGCGAGCGGGCCAGCCCGCGCGGGTCCGGCGCCCCGGCATCCGCCGCCAACCCGGTGACCCAGTCGAGCACCGCGGTCTTGTGCGCGACGGTGCGGTCGTGCACCGGCGTGCCCGGCACCGCCTCGGCAGCGGCGTTGATGAACGCGCAGCCGCGGTAGCCCTCGCGGCGGCAGGCGGTGCCCAGCGCGTCGAACAGGCCGACCAGCTCGTCGGCCGGTTCGGGACCGGCGGCTGCGGCGGCGTCGTGCAGCTGTCCGCTCCAGATGCCGTCGACCTTGTCGAGGTAGGCCACCACGAGGTGGTCCTTGCTGGGGAACCACTTGTAGAACGTCGCCTTGGCCACATCCGACTCGGCGATGATCCGGTCGACACCGACGGCCCGGATGCCGTGGGCGTAGAAGAGCCGGAACGCCGTGTCGAGGATGCGCTCACGGGCGGTCTGCGGGGCCATGGGTTGATAGTAGACAGATCTGTCTGCTAGCGTCCAATATCGACGTAGACAGTCCTGTCTACCACTCCTCATCACGACCTCGGGAGCATCCATGAACATCGCAGTCCTCGGCACCGGCTCGGTCGGTCGCGCCATCGCCGCCCGTCTCCACGAGCTCGGCCACGTCGTCACGGTGGGCACCCGCGACCCGCAGGCCACCCTGGCGCGTACCGAGCCCGACGCCATGGGCACCGCGCCGTTCGCCGCGTGGCACTCCGCCCGGCCGGACGTCGCGCTCGACACCTACTCCGAGGCCGCCGCCGGCGCCGAGCTCGTCGTGCTCGCGACCTCCGGCTCGGCCAGCCTCGAGGTGCTGCACCTGGCGGGCGCCGAGCACCTCGCCGGCAAGCCGCTGGCCGACATCAGCAACCCGCTCGACTTCTCCAACGGCTTCCCGCCCACCCTGTCGGTCAGCAACACCGACTCGCTCGGCGAGCAGGTGCAGCGCGCGTTCCCCGAGGCCCTGGTCGTCAAGACGCTCAACACCCTGACCGCCGACCTGATGGTGCACCCGCAGGCGCTCGGCGCGAGCAGCACGGTGTTCGTCTCGGGCGACGACGCCGCGGCCAAGGCGACCGTCACCGGCATCCTGACGTCGTTCGGTCACGACGACGTCGTCGACCTCGGCGGCATCGAGACGGCCCGCGGCACCGAGATGTACCTGCCGATCTGGCTGCGGCTGATGGGCGCGCTCGGCACCGCGCAGTTCAACGTCAAGGTCGTGCGCTGACCTGGCTCTATACCGACCCATTGCGGATTTCCCACCTCCTCGCGCCGCTGTTCGCCGCGCCATACGGTGGGAGATCCGCAATAGGTCGGGGGTACTGCGGTCAGGGGGTGGCCGGGGCCTCGATCGCGGCGATGATCCGCGGCCGGATCTCCTCCGGCGCGATGACGGCGTCGACGGAGCCCACCTCGACCGCCCGGTGGATGTCGTGCACCCGGTCGAACTCGGACGCCACCTTCCCGAGCATCTCGGCCCGCACCGCCGTGCGCACCGACACGAGCTCCGTGGCGAGGGCGGCACGCTCGGCGCCGCCGGCCTCCCCCACGCGCTGCTGGAGGTCGGCCACGCGCGGGTCGCCTGCCGTGCGCGCGTCGACGTCGCGGGCGAAGACGACCGCCGCGGCCGGTGCGCCGCCGATGACCGAGGCGAACGACCCTTCGACGGCGAGCACCGTCATCCGCGGGTTGAGCGCCTTGGAGAACACGACGAAGGCACCACCGTGGTAGCGGGAGACCACGACGAACACGATCGGCCCGTCGAAGTTGACCACGGCCCGGCCGATCTCGGCGCCGTACTCGAGCTGCAGCGCGCGCATCGAGTCGGGTGACCCGTCGAAGCCGGACAGGTTGGCGAGCACCACCAGCGGCCGGTTGCCGCTCGCGGCGTTGATCGCCCGGGCGGCCTTCTTCGACGAGCGCGGGAAGAGCGTGCCGGCCGTGTAGACGTCGGGCCCGTCGGTCGGCGGCACTCCGCGCCTCGGCACGGTCTTGCTCTCGATGCCCAACAGGCACACCGGGATTCCACCGATGCGGGCGTCGAACACGACCGCCGTCTCGGCATCGGCCATGCCGGCCCACCGCTCGAGGATGCCGTGGTCCTGGTCGGCGACGGCCCGCATCAGGGTGCGGATGTCGAACGCCTTCTTGCGGTCGGCGTTGGTCGCGGGCGAGAAGATGTCGCCGACCGTGGTGAAGTCGCTGCCGGCGAGGGTGTGCGGGTAGGGCGTGACGTCGCGGTCGTGCGGGTCGTCGGTGGGGGCTCGCCGCGGACCGCCCTCCCCGGGCGCGACCCAGGTGTTCTCGTAGTGCGCCAGCAGGATGCCGTAGGCGTCGACGAGGTCCTTGGCCCAGTACTGCGCCTGGCCGTTGGGGCCCATGACCCGGTCGTAGCCGCCGATGCCGAAGTTGTCCTCGGCCGAGACCCCGCCGGAGAAGTCGAGCGACTGCTTGCCGGTGAGCACCATCGCCGAGTCAGGGGTCATCACGAGGATGCCCTTGGTGTGCATCAGCATCGTCGCCTCGGCGTTCCAGTAGGGCTGGGCGCCGACGTTGATGCCGGCGACCACGACGTTGATCTCGTGCCCGGCCTGGGTGAACTCGATGATCCGCTTGAGCGCCTTGGCGACCCAGTCCATGTTCTCGGTGCCCGAGTCCATCGAGATGCGCGCCCCGGCCGAGAGCGCGAACCACTCGACCGGCAGGCCCCGCTCCTCCGCGAGGTCCAGGGCGGCGATCACCCGGGCGCACTCGGGCTCGGCCACCGCACCCAGCGAGCGCAGCGGGTCGCCGCAGAGCAGCACGCGGCTCACACCCTCGGGGTGCAGGGGCGTCGGGGTCGTGACCAGGCCGCAGATCAGCCCGGCCGTGTTCTCGCCGTAGGGCCGGTCCACGGGCACCAATCGGCCCGACTCGTCGAGGTCGAGCTCCTGCACGGAGCCGCCGGCCCCGGCGATCATCGCCACCAGCTCGTAGGGGTAGACCAGGCCGCGCCGGCGTGCCCGCACCACCTTCTCGGCGTAGCCGTCGAGGGGGGCGACCCGGGTGGTGGCC
The DNA here is from genome assembly GCA_963833495.1 of uncultured Actinomycetota bacterium. Lineage (GTDB taxonomy): Bacteria > Actinomycetota > Actinomycetes > Actinomycetales > Dermatophilaceae > Fodinibacter. The sequence continues at coordinate 44,241 of CAWHYJ010000009.1, forward strand.
GGCGGGTCGACGGTGAAGGTGACGCCGGACCCCGGCTGGTAGGAGAACCGCGCGCAGATCGGCACGGTGTGGCCGTTCTCGCCCTCGATCGCCCCCTCGATGCGCACCTCCTCGATGCCGGCACCGGCGGTCATCGGGGCGACCTTGCCCTGCAGCGCCGTGAGCTGGTCGAGGTCGGCCGAGACCGGGGGCCAGATGTGCAGCCAGACGTGGTTGGTGTCGAGCCGCGCCCCGGCGCCGAGCGTGGCCCGGGCGCGGCGCACCGCCTCGAGACAGTTGGCCAGCGCCCGCTCGATGTGCGGCAGCGCGGTGACCTTGCCCGTCTCGTCGCGGACCACCACGAGCTGGCGCACCTGGGCCAGTGCGACGAGGCGCTGGTCCTGCGGGTTGCCGGCCGCGACGGCGTGCAGCAGCAGCACGTCCTCGGGCGCCTCGAGGCGGGTGAGCTCGAAGTCGCGCAGCCGCCACAGGTTGAGCCGGCGGCCCACCATCGGGTGCACGTCGCGCACCGGCCGGTCCTCGTCCATCGAGCCGTCGGGCTGTGGGCGGAAGGTGAAGTAGCCGACCTCGCGCTCGTCGTCGGGCACGACGCCCACGGCGACCCGGCGCACCCGGGCCGCGAACGGCATCCGCGCCAGGCGTGCCGCGAGGAAGGCCGAGGCCTCCTCCGCGTCGTGCGGCAGGTCGCCCCAGTGCAGGTAGAGGTCGACGACGGCCTGGTGGCCGTCCGGGGCCTCGCCGACCAGCCGCGCCAGCAGCGCGGAGAGCCCGGTGCCGTCGTCGAGCTCGTCGACCGTCGCCGTGGTGCTGACCAGGTGCGAGTCGCGGCCGTCGAGCTGGTAGTCGGCCGTCGCGACGGCCCGGCCGTCGACGCTGACCTCGCGCAGGTCGTGCAGGGCGTACTCGCGGTAGTGCCGCTTGATGAGCACGGCGAGCATGGGCTCACGCTCCGGCACCCCCTGGCGCAGCCGCTCGCCGAGGAACCGGACGATGCGCTCGGGGATGGCGGCCAGCGCGTCGAGCCGGGCGGTGCGCTCGGGGCCGTCGGGCAGGGCGTCGATCTGGTCGAGCTCGTCGCCCACGGACCCCAGCACCGAGGCCCGGTCGGCGTCGACCAGCGGCTGGTCGAACCAGCGGAACCGCACGCTGCGGGCGAGGTCGCCGACGATCGGGAAGCGCAGCTGGGTGGCGGACACCAGGCGGTCGAGCAGCTCGCGGGCGGCGGCGTCCTCGGCCGGGGCCGGCTCGACGAGCCAGCGCTGCAGGATCGAGGTGGCCATCGACACCTCGGGCGCCGAGCGCTGCTGGGCGAGGAAGACGCGGAACACGGCGTCCTCGAGCTCCTCGGTGCGCTCGACGCCGGTGACGTCGTAGTGGCCGAGCACCCGCTCGAGCCGACCGACGAAGTCTTCAGGGAGGCCGCCGCGCTCCGGGTCGAGGGTCTGCAGGTAGGTGTGGAAGTGCTCGCGAGGGCTGTGCACGCGGTTCTCGATGTGCGCCTCCTCGCCCACCGGCCGGTTGCGGCTCAGCTCGGCGAAGTCGGCGAAGACGGTGAGCAGGTCCATCTCGTCGGTGATGGGCGAGCGCCCGGTCGCGGCCAGCTCGTCGCGGGCCGCGAGGTAGCCGGCCAGGGTGCGCTTCTCGTGGCCGGGGTCGAGGTCGTAGCCCAGCAGCATCGCCGACAGGTCGGCCCGGGCGCGGGCGGCCCGCTTGGCGACGTCGCCGTTGACGACGTCCTCGGGCAGGTCGAGGTCGGGGGCGTCGGCAGCGCTCGCCGCGGATGCCTCCACCGCGCCCCCGGTGGGCTCCAGCCGGGCGAGCGCGGCACCGGTCTCGACCTGGCTGCCGGCGGCCACGTGCAATTCCTTGACCCGCGCGTCGAAGGGTGCCGGCAGCACGGTCTCCATCTTCATGCTCTCGAGCACGAGCACCGGCGCACCGGCGGCCACCTCGTCACCCACCGCGAGCGGCGTTGCCACGACGAGCGCCGGTGCGGGAGAGCGCAGGATGCCGCCCTCGTCGCGGCTCACCCGGTGGGTCACCCCGCCGACCTCGACGAGCTGCACGGGGCCGTGCGAGGCGGTGACCAGGCGGTGGGTGCGCCCGCCCACGGTGACCCGGCTGGCGAAGGTGCTGATCCGCTCGAGGTCGGCCTCGACGGTCGACACCTGCCCGCTCGGCTCGGCCACGGACACCCGGAAGCGGGCGGGCCCGGTGCGGTAGACGGTGACCTTGTAGGCCGTGCCGCGCAGCTTGAGGTCGACGGCCCGACCCACGTCGTGCTGCACCTGGGGGCGGCCACCCCGGGCGGTCTCGAGCAGCCGGGTGTGCTCGACCGCCTCGGCCTCCTCGTAGGCCTCGATGCCGGCCACGACGAGCGCGACGCCCGAGTGCTCGGCCGCGACCAGCCGGCCCTCGCCGCGCACCCGGTCGATCCAGCCGGTGTCGGCCGAGCCGTCGACGACCTCGGGCTGGTCGAGCAGGTCGAGGATGAACGACTTGTTGGTCGCCCCGCCCTCGATGACGACGGTCGTCTCGCGCAGCGCTCGGCGCAGCCGGGCGAGCGCCTCGTCGCGGTCGCGGCCGTACGCGATGATCTTGGCGATCATCGAGTCGAAGTCGGCCGGGATCGAGTCACCCTCCGCCACACCGGTGTCGACGCGGATGCCGGGGCCGGCCGGCAGCTCGAGGTGCGCGATGCGACCCGGTGCCGGGGCGAAGTCGCGGTCGGGGTCCTCGGCGTTGAGCCGGGCCTCGACGGCGTGCCCGACCTCGTCGGGGCGGTGGCCCTTCAGCGTGCCGCCGGACGCCACGTGGATCTGCAGCCGCACCAGGTCGGTGCCGGTGACCACCTCGGTGATGGGGTGCTCGACCTGCAGGCGGGTGTTGACCTCGAGGAAGGCGAAGAAGCGGTCGCGCGGGTGGTAGAGGAACTCCACGGTGCCGGCACCGGCATACCCGACCGCGATGGCGAGCCGCTCGGCCGAGGCCTTCAGCTCGCCGGTCTGGGCGACGTCGAGCACCGGCGATGACGACTCCTCGATGACCTTCTGGTTGCGGCGTTGCACCGAGCAGTCGCGCACGCCGATCGCCCAGGCCGAGCCCTGGCCGTCGGCGATGACCTGCACCTCGACGTGCCGGGCGCCGGTGACCAGCTTCTCGAGGAACACCACGCCCGAGCCGAACGCGCGCTGCGCCTCGTCGCGGGTGCGCTCGTAGGCGTCGGCGAGCTCGGCGTCGCTGGTGACCTTGCGGATGCCGCGACCGCCGCCCCCGGCCGTCGCCTTGAGCATGAGCGGGTACCCGACGCGGGCCGCCGCCGCGATGGCGTCGTCGAGGGTGTCGACCCCGCCCCGGCTCCATGGGGCCACCGGCACGCCGACCTCCTCGGCGATGAGCTTCGAGCCGATCTTGTCGCCCAGGCGCCGCATCGCCTCGGGGCTGGGCCCGATGAAGGTGACCCCGACCCGCTCGCACAGCTCGGCGAAGGTGGGGTCCTCGGCCACGAAGCCCCAGCCGACCCACGCGGCATCCGCACCGGTCTCGCGCAGCGCGCGCTCGAGCACCGCATGGTCGAGGTAGGGACGCAGGGATGCCGGCCCGAGGTCGTAGGCGGCGTCGGCCTCGCGCACGAACATCGCCGACCGCTCCGCCTCCGTGTGCAGCGCGACCGTCTCGATGCGGTGCCCGCCCGGGCCGGCCTGCGCGTTGAGGTCGCGCACGGCGTGGATCAGCCGCATCGCGGCCTCTCCGCGGTTGACGATGGCGATCCGCTGGAACATCGGTGGTCCTCCCGGGGTCCGGTGTGCGTGTCGTCTGTGCTTGGCGTCTCAGGGGCGAGGTCGTCGCGCCGGTTCCCGAGCCTGTCACCATCTCGTGGTAACTCGCGAGTAATGAGCGCGCTCGCGGGTCGCGTCCGTGGAACGCTCCGTACGTGCCTGCGTGCCCGAAGTACGCTGGCCGGACCAGTTATGTCCCACCAGCGAAGGAGGCCACGGTGCGTCGCTGCCCCGGGCGATCCCATGGGTTGCTCCGCGCGCCCGTCGTGGCCCTGCTCCTCGCGCTCGGCGCGCTCCTGGCAGCCCCGGTGACCGCGAGCGCCGCGCCGGCACGCGTGCCGACGGCCACGGCATCCGCCGCTGACGAGCAGGCGCTCGCCGAGAAGTACGCACCGGTGGTGCGGCTGGTGCAGCAGGCGCAGGACTGCGGGCCGGGCGAGCCGTTCGTGCCCACCGACGTCGCCATGCTGCTCGGCAACGACACCGTCGCGCTGCGCGGGCCCTGGACCACCGACGACATGGTCAAGATCGCCCCCACCGGCGACGACCTGGGCAAGGGGCTGTCCGGCTACCACCTCGACTTCCCCGGCAGCCCGCTCAGCCCGGGCTGCTCCTACGAGGAGTGGGCCAACGAGCAGACCGCCGGCTCGGCGCCCACGACCTACGCCCGGGTGGTCACCGAGGAGGGTCGCGAAGGGCTGGCGCTGCAGTACTGGCTGTACTACCCGTTCAACGACTTCAACAACAAGCACGAGAGCGACTGGGAGATGATCCAGGTCGAGTTCGCCGCGTCCGACGCGGCGACCGCCCTCGCCCAGGAGCCCACCCGGGTCGGCTACAGCCAGCACGAGGGCGTCGAGATCGCCGACTGGGGCGACGTCAAGCTCGAGGTCGTCGACGGCACCCACCCCGTGGTGCACCCGGCCGCCGGGTCGCACGCCAACTACTACGACGCCGCGCTCTTCCTCGGCCGCTCGGGCCAGCAGGGCTTCGGCTGCGACGACAGCCGCGCCCCCACCACGGACGTGAAGCCCGAGGTCGCGCTGGTGCCCTCGGACCCCGAGGCGGTCGGAGCCGAGTACCCGTGGCTCGACTACACCGGCCGCTGGGGGCAGCGCGAGACCAGCTTCTACAACGGCCCGACCGGCCCCAACACCAAGGACCAGTGGACCAAGCCGCTGACCTGGACCGACACCGAGGGCGCCGACACCGCGTATGCCGTGCCCGCCAGCGGCCTGTACGGCACCCAGGCGACCAGCTCGTTCTGCGGCATCGTCTCCACCGGCTCGGACCTGCTCCGCGTCGCGATGAACAACCTGGCCGTGGCGTCACTCGCGCTGCTGGCCGTCGCGCTCTTCGTCGCCTGGCTGGTACGCCGCACCACCTGGGGCCCTTCCGCCCCGCTTCGCCTGGTCCGCCGCCGCAGCACCGGCCAGGTCATCGCGAGCGTGTGGCGGATGTACCTGGGCCGGATCCTGCTCTTCATCGGCATCGGTGCGCCGATCGCCGTCGCGACCATCCTCCCCGGCGTCGCAACCGTGTGGGTGACGTCGGTGACCGAGTCCATGGGCGGCAGCGCGACGCTGAAGACCGTCGCTGTGGTGGTCGCCGGGGTGGTGCTCACCCTGGCCTCGCCGGTGACCCTGGCGCTCGGACAGGCCGCGACCTTGGTCGCCGCACGCGCGATCGACGAGGAGCGGCCCGTCGGGCCCCTTCGTGCCTACGGCGGCGCCCTGCGGCGGGCCGTCCCCCTGCTGCTGACCCTGGCCGGCATCGGCGTCGTCGTGCTCCTGCTCAGCGTGACCATCGTGCTGATCCCGGTCGCCGCCGCCCTGTTCGTGCTCAGCCTCCTGATCACCCCCGTCGTGCTCTTCGAGGGCATCTCGGGGTGGCGGGCGTTCCGCCGCAGCGCGCACCTCGTGCGCCGGCACTGGGTCAAGGTCGTGGTCCTCGTCGCCCTGACCAACGGGCTGGTCCTGGCGATCGGGCCGCTGCTCGGCACCGTCCTCATCCTGGGCACCTCGCTGCCGTTCGCGGTGAGCAACGCGATCGCCGGCATCGTCTACGCGCTGTTCATCCCACTGGTGGCGCTCAACACCATCTACGTCTACGCCGACATCGTCGTGCGCGACGAGCTCGAGCCGCGGGTCGAGAAGGAGCCGCAGCTGCCCGCCGAGGCGAGCCTGGTGCCGGCTGCCACGGATCTCGGGGCGTAGCACCCCCTCCAGGGCTGACCGGCGGGCGCGCGTTCTCGCGGCGGGCTGCGGCACCACCGGGTGACCGTGCCCGTCAACAGGCAGTAGCCCGCTCGAGGCGGCGACGTCACGCTCAAGGGCTGCCCACGACGTGCCGACTGCCTGTTGGCGCGAACGGTCGGCTCAGCGCCATCCGCCATCCGCCCTCCGCCCTCAGGCGGTGGCGGTGGGCTGGGGCGCCCGGCGCCGACGGGCGGCGACGTAGGCGGCCCCCGCCAGCCCGAGGACCAGCAGGATGCCGACGACGGTCGCGTTGCGCACCAGGGTGTCGGTGAACGTCGACACCACGGCCCCGGCCGCGTCCGCGGCGACCGGGTCGGTCAACCGGTCGGTGGCGCCGGAGACGACCACGCGCAGCGCCACGACCGCGGCCACCAGGGCGAGCAGGCCGGCACCCGTGAACCACAGGCCGGCCACCGCGAGGTCGCGGACCAGCCAGGCCCCGGCGACGCCGAAGAGGAGGACGAGCAGCGGGCCGAGCCAGACCAGCACCGTGAGCAGCTGGTAGTAGCCCTGCCACGTCTCGAGCTGCTCGACGGTGGTGATCGGCACCGAGGCCTCGAGTGTCGGGAGCCGGTCGACGAAGCTGAAGCCGGCGCCGACCAGCTCCTGGCGCACGGCGTTGCCGACCGTCGCCAGCCTGATGCTCACCGTGTCGCCCTCGGTGACGACGGCACCGTTGTTCGTGGCGTCGCCGTCGAGGGTCGCCACGAGGTCGGTGTGGGCCGTGCGGGTGGCCTCCTCGAACGCCGTGGCGAACTCGGGTGCCTCCACGACCTTCGCGACGATGGATGCCGTACGCGTCTCGACCGCGCCCCCGAGGCTGCCCGCGAGGTCGCGCAGCAGGCCCTTGACGAGGTCGGGAGCGGCCAGCTCGTCGATGGCGCCGGTGACGCGGGGCGCGACGCGGGTGTCGATCGCCTGGGTCACCTGGGCGGTCATCTCCTGCTCCACGAGTGCCTGCACCTCCGGCGACGAGGCCACCGGCACCACCCGGGCGACGAACGCGTCGGTGTCGGTCACGGTGCGCGCCGTCCAGGTGGCGATGACCGCGACCGGCACGAGGAGCGCGGCCAGGACGAGCAGCACGATGCCGCCGATCCTGCGGCGTCGTGAGGTCATGTCGGCTCCGTGCCGTCGGGGTGGTCGTCCTGCGAGGGCTCCCGGTCGGGGGCCTCGCGGGGCGTGCGGGTCTCGGGGACCTCGCGCGGTCCGGGCGCCTCGGCGGTCGGGCGGTCCTCGGCGGTCGCGGGAGCCTCGGCCTTCTCCAGACCGGCGGGGGCATCGGCGGGCACCGCGACCGACGGCCCGGCATACGGGCCTTCGTCGTCGTCCTTGTCCCCCCACGCCCGATCGGCGCTGGGGGCGACCAGCGCCGCCACCTCGGCCTCGGTCTCGGCACTGAGCTCGTAGCGCCGCTTGTAGATCTCGAGCAGCGCCATCGCCGTGGCGGCGACGGGCACGCCGAGCAGCGCGCCCGAGATGCCGAACAGCTGGGCGCCGAGCAGCGCGGCGCCGAACGAGACCGCCGGGTGCAGGTCGACGGCGCGGGCCGAGATGCGCGGCTCGATGGTGACGTTCTCGACCTGCTGGTAGGCGATGCCCCAGATGAGCACGTAGACACCGAGGATCGGGTCGCCCGAGGTGAGGCCGACGACGACCGGCAGCGCGATCGAGATGTAGGTGCCCACGTTGGGCACGAACTGGGCCACCAGGCCGGTCCACAGGGCCAGCGGCAGCCAGTAGGGCAGGCCGATGACGGCGAAGACGATGCCGCTGAGGAAGGAGTTGATGGCGGCGAGCACGACGCGGGCGGCGATGTAGCCCCCGACCTTGATCTTGGTCAGGTCCCACGCGGCGAGGAAGGGCACCTGGAGGTCGGGGCGCAGCCGTCGGGCGATCCACCGGCGCAGCGCCGGCATCCCCGCCGACACGTAGAAGACGAAGAAGACGAGCACGAACATGCCGAAGAAGCCCGAGAGGATCGAGGCGACGACGTTGAGCACCCCGAAGGCGACGTCGTCGGCGTACGCCGCGATGTCGGCCGGCGTGATGCCGAGCCGGTCGAGGATGGTCTCGAAGGTGAAGCTCGAGCCGGTCACCCGGTTGAACCACGCCAGGGCGTCGGCCGCGATGTCGGGCAGGGCACCGATGAAGCTGGCCACCTGGTCGACGAACAGCTTGCCGAACGCCAGCAGGAACGCCGTCAGGCCGAGCGCCAGCGCGATCATCACCACCCCGGTGGCCAGGCCGCGCCGCATCCGCTCGGCGAGCTTCGCCACCGCCGGCTCCATGGCGAGCGCGACGAACCACGCCATCAGCACGTAGTAGAGCGTCGAGGCACCCTGCCGCACGACGAAGGCGAGGAAGAGCACCAGCAGCAGGACGCCGACGACGATCCACGTCCGCCGCCGGAAGGGCCGGTCCCCGGAGGGTGCGACCGGCAGGGCCGCGGGGGTCGTGACCTCCATAAGGGTCACAGTAGGGCCGCCGGCTCGCCTCCTCCGGGCGGCGCGCGGCGGCCGGGCCGAGCTGCCCCGGCGAGCACCATCAGCGAAGGACTGACCCCACGTGCCCTCGGCTACCGCCTGGTAGGTGCACTGATCGCGTCACTCACGAGGCGGTAGCCGACGTCCGGTGCCGCGCAACGTCACCCAGGCGGCCGGCCGGTGCGGTGCGGAACCGCTCGGGATGCCGTACGACCACGTCGCGCACGGGCGTCACCCCGCGCCGAGGACCCGGTCGACGAAGGCGTTGCCGAAGACCCGCTGCGGGTCGACCCGGTCGCGCAGCGCGCGGAAGTCGGCGAGGCGGGGAAGGACCTCGGCGAGGGCGCCGGCATCCAGCTCGAACACCTTGCCCCAGTGCGGCCGGGCACCCAGCGGCGCCAGCGCCTCCTCGATCGTGCGCACGGCGCGACGCACGGCGACCTCGTCGCGCACCCACGTGAAGTGCAGCGCCACGGTGTCGCGCCCCTGTGCACCACTGAGCCACAGCTCGTCGGCCGCGATGGTGCGCAGCTCGCTCACGAGCAGCAGGGCGGCGAACGACGGCGCGAGCCGGCGCACCCGCGCGAGGGCCTCGAGGGCCACCTCGCGCGGGACGAAGTACTCGCTCTGAAGCTCCTCGCCGTTGCTGGGCGTGAACTCCTCCCGGAAGTGCGGGAGCCGGTGCAGCCACGGTCCGGCGACGCCACCCTGGGCCGTCACCGCCTGCTCCGACCCGCCGGGGATCATGTGCAGCGCGCCCGTTGCGGCCTCGGTGCCGAACTCGTCGGCGGCGCGCCCCACGCCCACGCGGTGCTTGAGCCAGAGCTGGTCGGGGAGGTCCCACGACCGGGTGAAGACGCTGACGCTGTAGGCCGCCGACGTGATGTCGTCGAAGCGGTCCTCGAGCACGCGCCAGGTCAGCCCGGTGCGCACCTCCTGGCTGACGTCGTAGCCGGGCTCGGCGTCGAGCTCGAGCCGGCTCACGATGCCGAGCGCTCCCAGAGCGACCACCGACCCGTCGAAGTCGGCATCGCCGCGCTCGACGCGCCGAACGGTGCCGTCGGGGCCGACCACCTCGAGCGCCCGGACGGCCGCCGCCAGCGAGCGCACGCGGTCACCCGAGCCGTGCGTGCCGGTGGCCACGGCCCCGGCCACCGAGATGTGCGGCAGCGAGGCCATCGCCCCGAGCGCCCACCCCTGCTCGTGCAGGGCTGTCGCCAGCTCGGCGTAGCGGGTGCCACCACCCACCGAGACGACCGCGGCGGCACCGGTGCCATCGGCATCCACGCGCACGTCGGCCGGCAGCGCGGCGAGGTCGACGAGGGTGCCCACGGTGTCGGTGAGGTCGGAGAACGAGTGCCGCGACCCGAGCGCCCGCACTGCGCGCGACCCAGCCACCACCTCGCACAGCTCGTCGACCGAGCGCGGCCGCACGAGCCGGGCAGCGCGGTAGGAGTAGTTGCCCGCCCAGTTGGTGCCGACCGTCTCGCCGTCGTTGCTCGTGGAGCCCACCGGCCCGACCCTCGTGGTCACGTCCGTCTCCTCCCTTCTGTCGGGTGCGGCCCGGCCGTCGGTCGACGGCGGTCAGGATGCCGGCACCGGCCCGGTGGAGTCGCGCACCACGAGCCGGGTCGGCAGGCACACGTGCCCCGGTGTCGGCTCGCGCCCGGCGAGCAGCTCGACGAGCATCCGCACCGCGGTGGCGCCGATGTCGTGCAGTGGCTGGGAGACCGTGGTCAGGCTCGGGTCGCAGAGCACCGACTCGGGCACGTTGTCGAAGCCCACGACGGAGACGTCCTGCGGCACGCGCAGGCCGAGCTCGTGGGCCACCTCGATGGTGCGGATCGCGGAGATGTCGTTGGCGGCGAAGACAGCGGTGGGGCGGTCGGGCAGCGACAGCAGCTCGCGGGCCGGGGCGCTGGCGCTCTCGGGGCGGTAGCCGCCCACCCGCACGAGCTCGGGGTCGACCGGCACGCCGGCCGCGGCCATCGCGTCGCGGAAGCCCTGCTCGCGCAGCCGCGCCGACTCCAGGTCCTCGCGGCCCCCGAGCAGCGCGATGCGACGGTGCCCCAGGGCGAGCAGGTGCTCGGTGGCGGCCACCGCGCCCGCGGCGTTGTCGGCGTCGACCGTGGGGAAGCCGGCCGGGCCGGTGTGCGGGTCGACCGCCACCACCGGGATCTCGGCCGGTGCGGAGACCACGGTGGGCGTGACGAGGATGGCGCCGTCGATCAGGGTGCCGCCGAGCCGGCTCAGTGACCGGCGCTCCCACCCCACCGACCGGCCGTGGTGCCCACCGGAGTAGGCGAGCAGCTCGTAGCCGGTCTCGTCGATCGCGCTCGAGACCCCCTTGAGCAGCTCGGTGCTGAACGGCTCGAACTCGGCCACGAGCACGCCGATGACGTTGGTGCGGTGGCTGCGCAGGCTGCGGGCCCCGAGGCTCGCCTCGTAGCCGAGCGACTCGATCACCTCGGTGACCTTGTCCATCGTGCTCTGGGCCACGCCGTAGCGCTGGTTGACGACCTTGGACACCGTCGCCACGGACACCCCCGCCGCGCGGGCGACGTCCTCCATCCGCACGCGTCCGGCAGTCGTCACGGGGCGAGACTACCGGGCGTGCGGAGGGCGGCCGGAGTGGTCCGAGAACGTTGTCGACATCGCCACCGACCCCACCGCACGCCCGCCGCCGGAGGCCACGCTCAGCCGACGAGGTGCTCGAGGGCGAGCTGGTTCAGGCGCACGAAGCCGTAGTCGCGCTCCGCGGCCTTCTCGGGGTCGAACCCGTCGTCACCCGCGAGGAAGTCGGCGAGCGACTCACCGGCATCCAGCGTGGGCTGGGCGAGGGTGGTGACGCCGGAGTACTCCAGCGCCTCGGTCACCCGCGGGTCGGCGCGGAAGGCTCGCGCCTTGTCGGCCAGCAGCAGGTAGGTGCTCATGCACGCCTTCGCCGACTCCCAGACGCCCTCCATGTGCTCGGTGCGCGAGGGCTTGTAGTCGAAGTGCCGTGGGCCCTCGTAGCGCGGGGCGCCGGGGTTGCCGGCGAAGCCGTTCTCGAGCAGGTCGACGGTGAAGAACGCCGACAGCAGGTCACCGTGACCGAAGACGAGGTCCTGGTCGTACTTCAGCCCGCGCTGGCCGTTGAGGTCGATGTGGAACAGCTTGCCGGCCCACAGCGCCTGGGCCAGCTGGTGGGTGTAGTTGAGGTTGGCCATCTGCTCGTGCCCGGTCTCGGGGTTCACGCCGACGATGTCGCCGTGCTCGAGCTCGGCGATGAACCCCAGCGCGTGGCCCAGGGTGGGCAGGAAGATGTCACCGCGCGGCTCGTTCGGCTTGGGCTCCAGGGCGATGCGCAGGTCGTAGCCCTTGTCCTTGATGTAGCCGGCGACGGTGTCGAGGCCCTCCTTGTAGCGCTCGAAGGCGGAGAAGAGGTCCTTGCTGCCGTCGTACTCCGAGCCCTCACGGCCGCCCCACATGACGAAGGTCGAGGCGCCCACCTCGGCGGCGACGTCGACGGCGGCCAACACCTTGCGCAGCCCGAAGCGGCGCACCGACCGGTCGTTCGAGGTCAGCCCGCCGTCCTTGAACACCGGGTGCGAGAAGGTGTTGGTGGTGACCATCTCGATCACCAGGCCGGCGCTGTCGCAGGCCTCGCGCAGCCGGCCGAGGCGCTGGGTGCGGGTGGCCTCGTCAGCGTCGAACGGGTAGACGTCGTTGTCGTGGAAGGTGATTCCCCACGCCCCCAGGTCCGCCAGCCGGTCCGCGTACTCCCAGGGGTCGAGCGCCGGCCGTGACGGCCCGCCGAACGGGTCGGTGCCCGTCCACCCCACCGTCCACAGGCCGAACGAGAACTTGTCCTGGGCTGTCGGCTGTCGCGTCATGGTTCCTCCGTGTGTCGTTCGTGGTTGGTCGTCGGTCATGGCTGGCTCGTGTGACTCATCGTGCCCCGATTCGGGCAATCGTCCACCGCTCGTCGCGTGGTGTCACGACGTGCACGTCACCGGTCAGCCTCACCGACGTGGCCCCGGCCCGGTCGTCGACGCAGGCACCGGCCCACACCTGCAGCTCGCCGGGCTCGACCACGCGCCGGCCGGAGCGGTCGGTGAAGGCCAGCCGCGCGGGCGGCACCGTGAAGGTGACCTCGGCCGACGCACCCGCCTCGAGGTGCACCCGGTGGAAGCCGAGCAGCTGGGCCACCGGGCGGGTGAGCGAGCCGACGACGTCGCGGCCGTAGAGCTGCACGACGTCGGCGCCGGCCCGGGCGCCGGTGTTGGTCACCCGCACCCGGGCGACCACCGGCTCGCACGTCGTGGTGGCGTGCACCTCGAGCAGCTCGCGCCGGAACGAGGTGTAGGACAGGCCGTGCCCGAACGGCAGGGCCGGCGCGGTCGCCAGGTTGGTGACGTCGCCGTCGCCCCCCAGCGCCGGGTGCAGGTAGGTGTAGGGCTGCGCGCCGACCGACCGCGGCAGGCTCACCGGCAGCCGCCCCGACGGGTTGACCCGCCCGGACAGCACGCCGGCCACCGCGGCACCGCCCTCCTCGCCGGGGAAGAACGCCTGCACGACGGCGGCACAGCGGTCGAGCGCCCAGCCGACGGCGTACGGCCGGCCGGTGAGCAGCACGAGCACCACCGGGGTGCCCGTGTCGAGCACGGCCTCGACCAGCCGGCGCTGCACGCCGGGCAGCTCGAGGTCGTCGCGGTCGCAGCCCTCCCCGACGGTGCCGCGCCCGAAGAGCCCGGACTGGTCGCCGACGACGACCACGGCGACCTCCGCAGCGGGCGGCGGCCGCCACGGCATCCGGGATGCCGGTGACGTCGCCGTCGTCGACGCCGCACCCGAGCGCCACGCTGAGCCGCGGCGCTCGGCCACTCACCGGCGAGCGCCTCGCGCACGGTCGGCACGTCGATGCCGACCGCGGTGCCCGGGTGCTGCGGGATGACGTGGTTGACGAAGGAGTAGCAGCCGAACAGCGCCTCGATGCGGTCGGCGTTCGGGCCGATGACGGCCACCGTGGCGGGCCGCTCGAGCGGGAGGATGCCGTCGTTGGCCAGGAGCACCACCGACTCCTCCGCCAGCCGGGCCGCGACCTCGCGGTGCTGCGGCCCGTCGAGCTCGACGTGCTGCCGGCGGCGCCTCCTCGAACGTGGCGTCGAGCAGCCCGAGCTCCTCCTTCTGGGCCAGCGCGCGCAGCACCGCGCGGTCGACCAGCGCCTCGTCGACCCGGCCGTCGCGCACGGCGGCGGCGAGCGGCGCGAGGTAGGCGTCGCCGGTGGGCAGCTCGATGTCGACGCCGGCGGCGAGCGCCAGGGCGGCCGCCTCGCCGAGGTCGGCCGCGACGTGGTGCAGCAGGTGCAGGAAGGCCACCCCGAAGTAGTCGGCGACGACCGTGCCGTCGAAGCCCCAGCGCTCGCGCAGCACCCCGGTGAGCAGGTCGGGGTCGGCGGCGACGGGCAGCCCGTCGATCTCGGCGTAGGAGTGCATGACCGACCGCGCCCCGCCGTCGAGCACCGCCATCTCGAACGGCACGAGCAGCACGTCGGCGAGCTCGCGCGGGCCGGCGTGCACCGGCGCGAAGTTGCGCCCGGCCTGCGACGCCGAGTAGCCGACGAAGTGCTTGAGCGTGGCGTGCACACCGGTCGACTGCAGCCCGCGCACGTAGGACGCGCCGACGGTGCCGACGAGGTAGGGGTCCTCGGCGATGCACTCGTCGACGCGGCCCCAGCGCGGGTCGCGCACGACGTCGAGCACCGGCGCCAGGCCCTGGTGGATGCCGAGCGTGCGCATCGAGGCCGCCGATCAGCGGCGCCCATCTCCTCGACCAGCTCGGGGTCGAAGGCCGCCCCCCAGGCCAGCGGGGTCGGGAAGGTGGCGGCGGTCCAGGCGGCCAGGCCGGTGAGGCACTCCTCGTGCACCAGGGCGGGGATGCCGAGCCGGGTGTCGGTGACCAGCCGGCGCTGCCACGTCCCACAGCCACCGGGCCCGCTCGACCGGGTCGACCGGGCGCGTGCCGTACGGCCGGGTCAGGTGCCCCAGCCCGTGCCGGCTGGCCTCGTCGAGACCGGCGGCCTCGGCGAACTCGCCCTGCAGCGGGGCGACCGCCTCGCCGTCACCCTTGTCCCAGTAGCCGACGAGCTGGGCGAGCTTCTCTTCCAACGTCATCCGGTGGAGCAGGTCGACCACGCGTGGCGTGGCGTCGGAGCCGTCCGGTGCGTCGGCAGCGGTCGCAGTGGCGGGCTGGGTCGTGGTCGGGCTGGGTCGTGGTCACGGTCCGGTCCTTGGGGGGTTCGGTGGTCGAGGGTGCGGTGGTCGCCTGGGCACGGGTGCTCATCCCTTCACCGCACCCTGCAGGCCGTTGACGATCCGCCGCTGCATCGCGAGGAAGAAGACCAGGGCCGGGATCATCGCCAGGGTGGTGAAGGCGAAGACCCCCGCGGTGTCGGAGGAGTACTGCGAGGAGAAGTCGGCGACCCCGAGGGGCAGCGTCTTCATGTCACCCTGCAGCAGGAGCAGGGGCAGCAGGTAGGCGTTCCACGAGGCGACGAAGGCGAGCACCCCGACGGTCACCACCCCGGGGCCGGAGAGCGGCACGATGACCCGCCAGAAGACCTGGATGCGCGAGGCGCCGTCGATGAACGCGGCCTCCTCGAGCTCGTTGGGGATCGCCATGAGGAACGGCCGCAGGATGATGATCGTCACCGGCAGCGCGAAGGCGGCCTGCGGCAGCGCGACCCCCCACCACGTGTTCCCGAGGTGCAGCTGGCGGGTGATGATGATGAACAGCGGGATGATCGCGACCGTCGCCGGGAACAGCAGGCCCAGCACGAACACCATGTAGAGCGGCTCGCGCCAGCGGAACCGGTAGCGCGCCAGCGGGTAGGCCGCCATCAGCCCGAACACGACCGCGACCACGGTGGTCACCAGCGCGATCACCGTCGAGTTCAGGGCGTAGCGCCAGAAGCTCGCGCTGGTGAGCACCCGCTGGTAGTTCTCGAGCACCCACGGGTTCGGGCAGCCCGGCCGGCGACTCGGCCAGCTGGGCGTTGGTGCGGAAGCCCGCCGAGCACGGCGTACAGCACCGGCCCGAGGGTGACCGCGACGACGATCAGGGCGACGAACCAGACCAGCGGCGAGCCGCCGCGATCGGGGCCCGAGGCCCGGGGCTTGCGGAGCACCGCGGGAGCCGAGGCGGTGGGCGGGGTGACCACGGGCACGCTCATCGGACCCTCCTTGACCCGGCATCCGCCTGCGCGACGTCGCGGCGCAGGACGAAGAACTGGTAGAGCACGGCCAGCACGAGCGCCACCGCGAAGAGGATGACGGATGCCGCGGTGGCGATGCCGTAGTTGTAGCGCTTGGTGCCCTCGGTGATGAGGAACGTGGCCATCGTCGTTGGTCGAGTTGGCCGGTCCGCCACCGGTGAGGATCCACACCATGTCGAAGAGCTGGATCGCGCCGATCATCGACAGGAACCCCCAGGTGCGGATGGTGGGGCCGAGCAGCGGCACGGTGACCCAACGCTGCACCTGCCACCACGACGCCCCGTCGATCTGGGCCGCCTCCATCAGCTCGTCGGGCACGCCCTGCAGGCCGGCGAGGAACAGCAGCACCGCCAGGCCGAGGTACTTCCAGGTGAGCACGACGAAGACCGTGTAGAGGGCGACCTCGGGGGTGCCGAGCCAGCCCTGCTCGGGGCCGGAGATGCCGACCGCACCGAGCACGGTGTCGACGACGCCGTACTCGGGCTGCAGCAGCTGCAGCCACACGACGCCGGCGATCACCTCGGACAGCACGTAGGGCACGAAGATGATGGTGCGCAGCACGCCCTGCCCGCGCATCCGGCGGTTGAGCAGCAGCGCGATCGCCAGCCCGACGGGCAGCTGCATGAGGATCGACAGCACGACGATGGTCATGTTGTGCCGGAAGGCGTCGGTGAAGACCTCGTTGGTCAGCACCGACACGTAGTTCTGCAGGCCGACGAAGTCGACCAGTGGGCCGAAGCCCTTCCAGCGGTAGAGCGAGAACTGCACCGCCCGCACGATCGGCCAGACGACGAAGACCGAGAACAGCAGCAGCGCCGGCCCGACGAAGAACGCGATCTCGGCCGCCATCCGCAGCGAGGCGCGGCGCCCGCCGGGGCGGCCCCGACGCCCCGTCGGCCGTGCGGGTGCACGACCGACGGCGGCGTCGGGGACGGGGGCCACACCGCCGGCGACGGCGGTTCCGGTCTTCGAGCTCACTTCTCGGCGTCCGCCGCCTGCTGCGTCTTCTTCACGATGTCCTGCGGGCTGGCCTTGCCCGCGAACATCAGCGCGATCTCGTCGTTCATCGCGCCGCCGACGGACTGGCCGAAGGCGGTGTCGAAGTAGAGCTGCACGTACGGTGCCTCGTCGCGGACCTTGAGCAGGCCACCGAGGGCCGGGTCCTTGACCGAGTCGCCCGCGGCGGGGTTGGTCGGCAGGCCCATGTCGCGCTCGGCGAAGCCCTGCTGGACCTTGTCGGAGAGCAGGTACTTGACGAAGTCGACCGCGGCGTCGAGGTGCGTCCTTCGAGACGGCCCAGGCGTCACCGCCACCGAGGGCTGCGCTCTGGTCGCCCTGCCCGCCGGGGACGGTCGGGAACGGGAACCAGCCGGTGTTCTCGCCCAGGCCCTTCTTGTCGGCGGTCAGGCCCTGCATGACGCCGGGCTCCCAGTGGCCCTGCATCTCCATCGCGACCTTGCCGGTGGCGAGCAGGCCGGAGGCGCTCGTCGGGCCGGTCTGCGCGGGGGTGGACAGGAAGCCCTTGTTGAACGGCGTGCTGCGCGAGGATCTTCTGCACGTCCTCGCCGGCCTTGATGAAGCACTGGTCGGAGAAGTCCAGGCTCTTCACGGCATCCTGCAGCACCTGCTTGGGGCACTCGCGCAGCGCGGTGTAGTACCAGTAGTGCGCGGCCGGCCACTTGTCGCCCGCACCCACCGACACGGGGTCGATGCCCGCGGCCTTGAGCTTGTCGACGGCGGCGAAGAGCTCGTCCATGGTGGTCGGGGCGGCCGTGATGCCGGCCTTCTCGAAGAGCGACTTGTTGTACCAGAAGCCGACGACGCCCACCGAGAACGGCAGCGCGTAGGTCTTGCCGTCGACCTGCCAGCCGGCCACCGAGCCGCCGATGGTGTCGATGACGTCCTTGGCCGGCTCGGAGATGTCCTTGGTCAGGTTGGCCTCGACGTGGTCGGCCAGCTCGCCGCCGCCGCGCTCCATGTAGACGTCGGGGGCGTCGCCGCTCTGGAAGGCCGCGTCGAGCTTGGTGAGCATGTCCTCGTGCTGCATCGCGTTGACCTGCACCTTGACGCCCGGGTGCGCGGCCTCGAAGTCCTTGGCGACCGTGTCGTAGTAGGCCTTGCCGGGGTCGGTGTTGGAGTTGTGCCACCACGTGATGGTCACCGGGCCGCTGGACCCGCCGGACTTGCTGGTGCTGTCGCTGCTGGTCTCGCTGCCCGTTCCGCAGGCGGCCAGGACGGCCATCGCCGCGCCGACCGCGACGGCCCGTACCACCGTTGTCGTTCTCATCTGGTTGCGCTCCTCGCCGTTGAGAGAGTGGGGATGTGCGGACACGCTGGCATCGGACGCCGGTCGTGTCAATCGTTTTCGATAACGTTATCGACACGCGGACGGATTCGCGACCGCAGCAGCACAGGAGGATGCCGTGGCACCGACGCCCGACCCGGTCGTGACGGCATCAGGCCGTGGGCGGGTGGCCGCCCTCACCCTCGACGACGGGCCCAACGGCGAGGCCACGCTGGCCCTGCTGGACCTGTTCGCCGCCCACGGGGTGCGGGCGACCTTCTGCGTGGTCGGGGCCCAGGTGCGGGCCGCCGGAGGTGCCGACGTGCTGCGCCGCACGGTGGCCGAGGGTCACCACCTGGCCGCGCACGGCATGACCTTCGCCGACCAGGGCCCGTGGCACCCCGACCGCGTACGCGCCGACATCCGGGCCACCGTGGCCGTCATCCGCGACGCGATCGGCGACCCGACGGCGACTCGTGCCGTGGTTCCGGGCGCCCAACGGGTCCTGGGGTCGTTCGCCGGCGGTCGCGGTCGAGCTCGGCCTCCAGCCGCTCGGGGTCACGGGCACCATCGACGACTGGCGGACGCAGGACGTCGCCACGCTCGAGGCCAACCTGCGGGCCGCCATCCGCCCCGGCGGTCTCGTGCTGGCCCACGACGGCGGGGGCGACCGGTGGGGCACCGTGCAGGCGCTGAGCACCGTGCTGCCGCAGTGGCTGGATGCCGGGTGGCAGTTCACCCGCCCGGCGCACCCCGACCTCGACGCCGCCGGCGACCCGTAGGTCGCCGGCGGCGTCGAGCGGGTCACGGGCGGATCGGGGTGACCCTGACGTCGATCGCCTTGGCCGTGCCACCCACGGCGTAGGTCGCGACCCCCGTGGCGGACGCCGGCGGGAAGACCAGGTCGGTCACTGACACCTTCCCCCTCTCGGCCAGCACCTCCACCGAGCTGCGGTCGAGGTATGCCGTGAAGGTCACCTCGCCGTGTCGCACGGTCACCGGCGCCTCCTCCACACTCGGGAAGAGCGGGTTGAACGCGACGTTACCGCTCCTGGTCCGGTCGACGACGAGCGTGCCGTCCCGACGCACCCCGATCCGGGTGCCCACCGAACCGTCGGCACTTCGCCGCACCACGACTCCGGCCTCCGATGCGCCTCCCATGTCCACCCGGACCTCGACCCGGGCCACCGCCGCGTTGAGCCCGGTCGGCTTCTCGCCCGGAGCGACCCGACGCACCTTCGCCTGCTGGTTGTCGCGGTTGACCAGTGCCTTGCGCACACCGGAGACCGGCTCCTGCCGCAGTCGCAGCCCGTCGTGCGAGGACACCAGCGACAGGGTGCGGGGCATCGTCATCTGGCCGCGCCAGGGGCTGGTGGGGACGTCACCTGCGTACTGCCAGTTGTTCATCCAGCTGATGACGGTGCGCTGGCTGTCGGGGAGACCGTTGAAGCTCACCCCGGCGTAGTTGTCGCGCCCGTAGTCGACCCACGAGGCCCGCTCGGTGCCGTTGCGGGCGGGAGCCGAGGCCAGCATGAACTGGTCGGCGAGGACGTGCCCCCAGCCACCGCTGTTGTGGTCCACGACCCGGATCCGGGCCGCCTTGCCCTGCAGGTCCGAGAGGTCCCACGAGGCCCAGTCGAGGGCCTCGCTGTCCGACCCCGTGCTGGAGCGCACCACCTCACCACCCACGACGAGGTTGACGGTGGTCTGGGTGTCGCGGGGGCCGGCAGCGCTGTCGGAGAACCGGATGTCGTCGACCATGAGGTGCCCCCAGTCGCCGCCGCTGTGCTCGTCACGCACGACGATCCGGGCACTCCTGCCCAGCACGGACCGGGCGTCGATGTGGCGCCAGTCCATCTCACCCGAGTTGTTGCCCGTCGCCGAGCCGACGACCTGTCCGTCGGAGACGAGCTCGACAACCGTGGGCCCGCTCGTGCCGAGCGGGTGAGTCCCTCCGGCGAGGAGGAGGTTGACGTAGCCGCGGGTGACCGTGAACTCGGGCGAGACGAACGTGCCCATCGCCGTGTCGCACTTGTCCGGCACGACACAGGTGTCCAGGACATTGGTTCCCTGGTGGTTCGGCAGCCCGGATGGTGTTGCGCCGAAGCCGACGAAGTCTCCGGTGGCGCTCCACCCGGTGGGCAGGTGGGTCGCCGGGTCGAGGTTCTCGAAATCGGCGAACGAGCTCCCCGCCCGGGTCGCCCTGGGTCGCACCGGGGATGGCGGGGTGGTTGCCGCCGCCGATGAGGAAGTTCAGGTACTTCTGGCTGACGGTGAAGCTCGGCGAGGTCAGCTCGCCCTGGGCCGCGTCGAAGTCGATGAAGCTGTTGACCAGGTGGTCACCCACGTAGCCCGTGACGGCCTGCTGCCCGGGCAGCGAGCCGGTCGCAGGCTGGGAGCCGAAGGCGGTCCCGGTGGCGGTCCACCCGGCATACCCGGCCTCGAAGCCCTGAAGGAGGGTTCCGACGGGCGGCTGGTAGGTGGCGGGCCCATCGGCCGTGAAGGTCGTGCCGTCGAAGTCGCCGACGAAGTACTGCGTGCCCGAGCCACCCGCGATCCCGCCGGGGTTGAGGCTGACGAGCATCACCCACTTGACGTGGCGAGGGTCCCCGTCGACGGCGAGCGGGAAGAGGTCCGGGCACTCCCAGACCCCGCCGGTCGCATTGCGGGGGCCGAACTGCGACAACTGAGTCCATTGCTTGAGGTTCGCCGAGCGCCAGATCAGGACCTTGTGCTCGGTGGCGATCACGGACACCATCCGCCACTCCTTGGCCGGGGCGTACCAGAACACCTTGGGGTCGCGGAACTCGCGTGAGCCGATGTCGATCACCGGGTTGCCCGCGTACTTGGTCCACGTCCGCCCGTCGTCGGTGGAGTACGCGAGGGACTGCGCCTGGATGCCGTCACGACCGCTCGCGGGCGTGTAGGCGCTGGTGTACATCGCCACCAGCGGCGGGTTCCTCGTCGTGCCGAACCCCGAGCTGTTCGTCGTGTCGACGACCACTGAGCCGGAGAAGACGCCCTCGTTGGCGTCGAACGGGATGGCGACGGGCTGCTCCTGCCAGTGCACGAGGTCCTTGCTCGTCGCGTGGCCCCAGGACATGTTGCCCCAGACGTCCCCGAGCGGGTTGTACTGGAAGAACAGGTGGTAGACGCCCTTGTGGTAGACGAGCCCGTTCGGGTCGTTCATCCAGTTCCTGGCTGGGCTGAAGTGGTAGGCGGGCCGGTGGTCCGGCGTCGTCCGCGGCCGCCGGCCCCACGCTCAGGGCGGCGAGCACGGCGACGACGAGCAGGACGAGGCCCCGTCGCCGGCGCGGCGCGGACGCGGACGGGTGGTGACTGACATGAGATCCCCCTTGGATGACAACGTTGTCAGCCACCATCGGCACCTCAGCGCGCGCCGCCCCGCAACCCGAGGCGGCGGAATGTCCACCATGTGTCGCCCGGCATGCCTCGTCGGCCGTCGGCAGCGCACCCGTTGCGGGCTGATGGCCATTGGACCGGGCTCCCGGACACCAACGAAGAGGCCCCTCGCCCTGCCGGTCGGCAGGTCGAGGGGCCTTCGTGGAGCGCTGGTGGCAGGTGAAGGATTCGAATATTCTCCCAACAGGGCGGGATCCTGTCCCGATAAGCTTCTGATCTGCGGTTTTATGGTGACAGGAGCGGCACGAGTACCCTTCTATCTGGCACGTATCTGGCACGATCCGGCATACATCTGGCACGTATCTGGCACGAGTTGAGGGGGTCCAAGATGCCGCGGAAGAGGTCCTTTGGATCGATCCGACGGCTCGGCTCGGGCCGCTACCAAGCGCGTTACACCGGTCCTGACTTGCAGACGCACACAGCGCCGGAGACGTTCACAGCCAAGATCGACGCCGAGGCCTGGCTCGCTGCCGAACGGCGCATGAGCGAAGACCCTTCGCGCTGGCGGGCTCCGAAGGCTGCGGTTAGAGCAGGAGTACGACCGCCGTGCACGTTTAAGGCGCTGCACCTTCGGACCGTACTCCGAGGACTGGCTCGCCCATCGGGACCTCGCAGCGAGCACACGGAACAACTACGCCCAGCTGCTCAAGCACCATCTCCTTCCAACGTTCGCCGACGTCCCGGTCTCTGAGATTGATCGCGCGCTCGTCGCCACTTGGTACCGAAGCATCGGACCTGGCAAGCCACACGCGCGAAAGCATGCTTACGACCTCCTGCGCAACATCCTCAACACTGCGCTGGATGACGAGCTGATTGATCGAAACCCGGTACACATCCGCGGCGCCGGCAACGTCAAACGAACAGGTACGACTCAGCCAGCATCCCTTGACGAACTCGCAGCCCTCGCCGATGCGACGCCCGAGCGGTACCGGCTCATGGTGCTCCTCGCAGCCTGGTGCGCACTACGCAAAGGCGAACTATCCGAGTTACGCCGCAGCGACGTGGACACCACTCACTGGGTGCTGAGGGTGCGGCGAGGCGTCGGCTTCGTCCCAGGCCGCATCGTGGTCAAGGACCCCAAGACCCAGGCCGGCAAGCGAGACGTCGCCATTCCTGAACATCTCGTGCCGATGGTTCGCGAACACCTCCTTCGGCATACCCAAGATGGATCTCATGGGCTGCTGTTTCCCTCAGCACGTGATGAGCACCTAAGGACCTCGGCTATCGGTCGCTGGTACTACCCAGCCCGCGAGGCCGCCGGGCGACCTGACCTCCGCTTTCACGACCTCCGCCACACCGGCGCTGTCCTCGCGGCGCAGTCGGGTGCGACGCTAGCGGAGCTGATGCACCGCCTCGGCCACACCACCCCCGCCGCTGCAATGCGCTACCAGCACGCCGCAGCGGAGCGCGACCACGAGATAGCTCAACGCATGTCGCAGCGCTACAGGGAGCACCTCGAGGCGAGGCCAGCGGATAACGCGTAACCCGGCGCGCACCAAGTCGCGTGCGTGACCGGTTCAAATCCGGTCACCCCGACGGTGAGATTGGGCCCCTGACCTGCAGTTATGTGGGTCAGGGGCCTTCATGCTCTCTTCGTGGAACATCCGTGCAACGAGGACTTCGTGGGCGCAGCCAGCGACCGCCGCGGAATTTTGGGTCCCCTTCTGGGTCCGTCGGCCCGGTACGAGTGGTCCGCATCCACTGGTGAGGGAAGTCCCGGCCCGCGTTTCCCCTGTTCAGGGCCCTATCGGTCGTCTCAAGACACTGCGCGCCTGGAGGGATTCGGACCCGCAACCTTCTGATCCGTAGCAACTCGATCGACCCGACACGAGCCGAATCATGCCGCCACGAGGAAGTACCGCGTCGACGTTTCCGCAGCTCACAGGCCTGAGGTCACTCCGTGGCGGGCCGGGTCGGGTTGTTACGGAACCGAGATCCGCGGAATTTTGGGTCACATTCTGGGTCACCTGCTTGGCGGTCAGGCGTCCAGCGACCCCGGCAGAAGTGGCACGCCGCCCTCGACGCCCCGTGCGAGCATCTTCGGGACGGTACCGGGGTGTTGACGATGGACTGTCTACCTACCGCGCCAATCGCGATCACGCGCCGACTTCGACGTCCGTGCCGGGTTGTGGCTCGACGTCAACCAACTCAAGGTAGGCGTCGAGCCGTTGAAGAGGTTCCGGCTGGAGATGACGGAGCCGGGTGCTTACGGCACCAAGGAATAGTCGCCCTGGACGCGTGCAACGCGAATCCGCACGGTCGTGGGCTGCCCTGCTGCTCTCGTGGCCAGAGGAAGCGGATGCGGTAGCAGCCCACCCTAAGGACCGCGCACGCCCGCCGAGTGAGATGGCGACGCAACGGCTACCACAGACAGCGCCCGTCGCGGCAGCGTCACAGCTCCACTGTCGCTCCGTCTCAGCGGCCCACTGTGAGCGCCGTCTTCGCCCCCTTAGGGTTGGCGGCTCAACGCCACTAGGACGTCCCGGGAAGTCTTCGCCTCGATGAAGTCGGACCTCGACTGGCCGCACCCCTTCTCCCACGTGCCCCATTCATGACGGTCGCAGCCTCAGAACCCCAGCCGCTGCCCCCTGCCATTCCCCTCGTCATTCCCCAACCGCCGTTGACAGCGCTCCCGAAGCTGCCCGGGCCACATCGAGGTCGGCAGGGCGAAAGGTGTGGGTAGGGCGCGTGCGACCATGCACCGGCCCTACGGTGCCTTGTCCACAGCAAAGTCGCTCCGGTCTACCATGACGCCCACGTTCGGAAGCAACCTGTAGGCCTCACCGAGTCCCCGTCTTGCAGTACGTCGTCCGTGCCTTGTCGAGCGATAGAGATGACCGCCGGGCTGGTAGAGAAGTCGTGAGCGCTGATCACCTCGGCAACCGTCCTGCGCTGGTTCGAAAACCACACGCTGCTTATCGGTTCCGCTGCGCAGGCAAGCTCTGTCTCTCGGTCGTAAAGGATGAGTTGGCCGGCTTCATCTAGGACAGGCACCACCAAGACAAGATCGGACCGCTCGGGATCTGGCATTCGCGGATACTCTTGTCGGCCCGACAGAGCCTCTGCGTTTCGATCCAGCGAGCCGCCGTGTGCGACCACTTGACCTCAGACGGATTGTGCTGCAACTCGTCGAGCCAACGTGGCGTCTGCTGAGTTCGCCACCGGTTTGCGAACAGCAGCGTGGCCATCCGCGGAGTAGCTCAGGCGGCCGAAAACGCGATCTGCCATGAAAGTCACGAATCCATTTATGGAATCAAAGGCCATCTCGCACTCTCGGTCGCTTGGCATATAGCCCGCGTGTACCACCCTATTTCGCAGCGTGTACACGTGGCGATGCCACTCCTGTACGGGACCCGCAGTGGTCAGGTCAAATCGCCCTCCCAAGAGGCCGGGTAATACCGAGGTGACCCGCTTCTCAACCGAGTCCCGCCACTGCTCAGCGCTAATTTCCGGCGTTTGGCGCGATTCCCATTGGGTCAATAACACCACCAAATCGATAATCGCCTCGCTAGCAGTGCCCAGCATAACTAAGCACTCGCGTGTGTTTCCATGACGATGCAACGAAACTAGTGCTTGGTTGTACAGCTCTGTGTAGGCGATGAGAGGGTCCGGTGCCTCGCTGGCCTCGTGGACTCGCTCCAGCACTTCTTGCGTCACCTCGATCGGAGGCCCAAAATGCCGCATGCTTCCGAGGACCAGGAAGAAGCCCGCAATGGCACCCTCGTCTTGAGGTGACCTGTCGGCGTCGCGGACTCCATAAGGCAGCATCGGCGGCTGAGTCTGCATCGCAACCAATTCGAGGGGCTGCGAGACTGTAGTGTCGTCTCGGTACTGACGTACGAGTTCTATGGCGACCTCGTAGCACGTCGTGAGTACTGACTTCGTCGGGGTCTGCTAGGTCTGGCACCTCCACAGACGACTGCCCCTCCTGCGCGGCCCGAAGTATCAGATTGGTCTTGATGGGCAGAGTCACCTCGGCAACGACGCGCTCTACCTTCAGAGGATCCAGTTCGCTCCTCGGGGCGGATGCTAATGGAAAGCCCAAGCCGAACGCCCGCATGACGGCGGACATCCCCAGAACTCGTCGGCATGGCAATAACCCGCCTAAAGAGAACTGAGCCACGTAACATGAGGTCGCCTAGATAAACGGCTGCTGCCTCATCTGGCTTGGTGCAGGTGCCTGCCTTCGACGCATTCGAGCAGGTGAAACACTGCAGGGTCAATTACTTCATGGAAGGCAAACGGTTGCTCGGCTGGCCAGCCAATAGCGTCCTCGAGGTGCAGAAAGACCGTCAGTAGCCGCTCGCCCTGTGGAAGCACTAGAGACGGTCCGTCGTCCTCAAACACTTCGCCTGGCTCGCGTTCATCCGTCATGGCGCTGACTCTCCCAGTACCCACCGACAAGATGGCGATGCGGAGCAGGGCGAGCGTCGCCTGGCCTTGCCTGCGCCGGCGGCGTACCAGCCCGCACGGTGACCAAAGGCCGTTCTGCTGTTGCGTCCAGCTTGTCATCGCCACGAATCAGCCAAACCCCCTGATTGCCGCAGCTACCGGTCGTGTCGCCCGTCGCCCGAGGTCCCTTGGCCTGGCCCGGACCCCCATGCATCGCCATTCGTCCAGACCACCCGTGTCGCCAGGGTGCCCGACTTGGACCCGAACACGTCCACCTCAAAGTCGTCCTTCGTCCCGTCGAGCCGAAGAGTGAATGTCCAGTGATCCGGGTGGCGCGCCTCCCGAATGACTTCCAAAGAGCAATGGTCGACTCACCGAGGTGTATTGCAAGGCGACTGCCCAGGTCGCTGAGTCGAGTGCGCGCATCGTCTCGACTCGGGCAGGGCGGGACGTCTCGATGCAGCATGTCGAAAAGCATCTTGACTGTAGGGACTACTCCGATCGCGCCCAGCACCAGACTGAGCACAGTCGCACCCTCAGCCCCAATGCCGCCAGCGCGTTTGACCAGTTCTTCTTCGTGCCCGAGACCCCACTCGCACTCATCCCGAAGCCGCGTAGGCAAAGCCTCCAGGGTGGAGAGCCGGATGGCTTGTGCCGGGCCAGAGATCAGGAGCGACTCTGTAGGTATAGCGCGCGGATCATTGGCCAGAACGTGGACCATGAAGACGTCCTCGTCGGTTTGCAGCCATCTCTGAGGGTCTAGGGCTTGCATCATTAACCCATCTTCCCCAACGCTTGGGACTAGCGGAGGGCCCGGGCTCGCCAACTTGGGCGCCGGCGCGAACAACGAGGGCGGCAGGCACGGGTTCTCAGCGGGGCTTCGATCTGCTTCCGCCGCCTGGACATGACGGCTGCTCACATCGCCGAGCGGAGGTGCGTCTCTTCGCCGCGAGA
The DNA here is from genome assembly GCA_963833495.1 of uncultured Actinomycetota bacterium. GTDB lineage: Bacteria > Actinomycetota > Actinomycetes > Actinomycetales > Dermatophilaceae > Fodinibacter. Next base: position 71,073 of record CAWHYJ010000009.1, read on the forward strand.
ACACTCATGAGCGGCGCTGGACCGGGGCCCTTCGCGGTGCCCTCGATCACTCGCGGAGGGCAGCGGCCGTCGCGACTGCTACGTTCGGTGGAGCGGGCACTCACGGGCCCGCCTTGCCGATACGTCACAGAATAGAGATTCAATAATGCGTAGGTACATCATCGGAGCAGTCGTCGTCGGGGTCAGCACGTTCGCTCTCGCAGCGCCCGCCTATGCGGGGCCGACTGACCCGCGCGCGAACACCGGCTACTGCATCAGCGACGTGTTCTACGGCAACCAGCCCAACCTGGACGCCGACGGGAACGTCGTCCCGAGCCAGTCCCCCGGTCCGAAGGTGACTCTTCCGGATGGCACCGTCGTGCAGGGCAACAGTGTCGGCGACTACAACTCCGGGCGGGCGACCGGCGGCGTCAAGGTCGTCAACATCGCGCAGCTGTGCCACGCCGCCTTCGGCTGACCTGACATCCGCAGCCCCCGCTTCCTTTTGACCAACCCAACGCTCTCCCTCATCAATTACCGCGTTTCCGGCTGTCTGCGGAGTGGTGCGTATGGTGCCACTGCCGCGCGCCTCCCGATCAAGCCTTGTTGCGCCCCGCCCAAGGCCCGTGTCTATTCCCCCGCATGCAGTCGCTCGGCCGACTCCATCGGCCGACTCCGTGGGCCCTCAACCTAGGCGTCAGCTATCCGTGCAGCGGTCAAGTCCTGAGCGGTGGTGTACGAGGCGATCCGTTGAGGCCGTGCTTTAGGCGTTGATCGCGCCAGCGATCAGGCGGTGTGGACCTCCTTGTCTTGGTGGTCGGTGGTGCGGGTGGTCAGGACGGCCCCGACGAGTCGGGTGATGGCGTCACGGTTGGGGAAGATCCCGACGACGTCGGTGCGCCGGCGGATCTCGCGGTTGAGCCGCTCGTTGGGGTTGTTGGACCAGATCTGACTGATCTCCTTCGGGATGACGGTGAAGGCCAGGATGTCCTCGCGGGGGGCCTCGAGGTGCGCAGGGACCTGCGGGAGCTTGTCGTGCAGCCCGTCCAGGACCCGGTCCAACTGGGCGTGCACCGCGGCGGCGTCGGGCTGGTCGTACACGCTGTGCAGCAGCGCCTTGACCCAGCCCCACTGCGACTTGGGGGTGATCGACATCAGGTTCGCGGCGTAGTGGGTGCGGCACCGCTGCCAGGCCGCGGCCGGCAGGGTGGCGCCGATCGCGTCGACCAGCCCGGCGTGCGCGTCGGAGGTGACCAGGGCGACCCCGGTCAGGCCCCGGGCGAGAAGGTCAGGAAGGAGCCCAACCAGCCGGCCCCGGACTCGACTGTCGCGCAGCTGATCCCGAGGACCTCGCGGTAGCCCTCGGCGTTGACGCCGGTGGCGACTATCACCGCGACCTTGACCCCCCGACCACCTCGCGGACCTTCATCGTCAACGCGTCCGCGGCCACGAACGTGTACGGGCCCTCGTCCAACGGTCTCAGCGCAGGTCGCCAATGGGTCTTGGATTTCCACCTAGCGCTGAAAGGGTTCCTGCCCAGGTTGAAGCAAAGCTTGAACCGCCAAGATGACGCAGCCAAGGAGGAGGCCGTAGCCCACCGACGCCACCAGCCCCCAGCCGGTCACCCGGCTCTGCGCTTGGCCACGCCGCCCCAGACCCCGAGCGGGGCCACTCCAGCCAAGACGATCACCTGGATGATCCGGTTGTACGGAAGACCCGCCACACTGAGGACGACCAAGACGCACACCGGGGGGATGGCAATGACCAGGAATCGGCACTCCTCGAGGAAGGCGATGCGACGCTCGTGATTCGCCAAGTCATTGGGCGACCCATGGCAACGCGGGTTCCGAGCTCGGCACCAAACAGGTGGCTGAGGAAGATCGCCAACATCGGCCCCAGGATGACGGCCAGCACACCCCGGAAGCTCAGGTCGTTCCATCCGTCGTAGATGATCAGGACGGACATCAGTGTGATCGTCGTGTAGACCAGCCGATCCACACGGATCTTCAGCCGTCCTACCCGCGTCCCTTGACCGATCGACGCCGCCCGACCCTACGGTCGGTGCGCGGTGCTGGCAAAGGGTCTCAGGCCGAGCACCACTCCACGGGCCGGCTGCGAGCGCGACCCCGTGGTCCCGCAACGAATGTCCGCCCGTCTCGCACGTGGGGCAGGCACCTCAGCCACGGGGTTGGGCGACAGGGCAGCGGGGACTGGGATCACCTCCGGACAACCGGACGACCGTAGGTCGTTGCAGTTCACATGCGTCCTACCGCCGAGAACCGCGCACCACCCGTCAGCCATTGGACTGGTGCTTGTGACCTGCTTCGGTCCTACGCTGGCTGGATGCTCGACCTGGACGCCATCGACGTTGAAGAGATCGCCAACGCACTGGCAGATCAGACCGACTACGAGCATCGATGGTTGATCGACCCCAGAACGGGCGAGGTTGCCTTCTGGACCAGCGACCTGGGCATCGATGGCGAGAACCCGGTCGAGCTCGACGAGCTGGACCTGATCCTGATCGACCCCCTCCCGTCCTACGTCTGGTACCAGGACATGGTCGACTTCGCCGACGGGATCAGCGACCGCGGCGCCGGTGAGCGCCTGCGCCGCTCACTGGAGGGCAAGGGCGCCTTCCGGCGCTTCAAGCATGCGCTCTACCAAGAATACCCCGAGCTGATCTCAGCCTGGCACGCCCTGCGGGATGCCAAGGCACGGGTCCGGGCCGTCCAGTGGCTGGCGGACGAAGGACTAATCGAGGAGGACGCTGCCCAACGGTTCCAACGAGACCAGCGCGAGCCAGCCCTGCCGTGAAGCCGAGCAGTGCGCAGTCCGCCAGATCCGCGAAGTTCCACCTGCGTCATACCGCGAGGCGGCTGCGCAGACGGGCGGGCCGAGCCGCATAACTGGAGATGCGGTGATCGACTGGATCAGTGGGCTGAGAACCGTCCCGACGGCATTCGTCCAATTCACGCACCCGTTTGGTGTCCTGCTCCGGGGCGGGGTGCCTCGTCCACGCTCGATGTCTCGAAGGGAGGGAGCGGCCCCGGGCAGGTGGCAACCGAAGCCGCGCCAGTCTCGGGCAATGCGCCCGGGGAACCGGGCGCAATGTCCATTGTCGAGTGATCTTGGTGCCGACACACTGATGAGGTGAAGGCCCGTGCGCTGATCGTCGTGGCGGTGCTGCTCAATGCGGCCGCTGCTGCGCTGGCGTCCTGGCTGCTGAGCTGGCCCGAGCAGGTTGCCCTGTCGGAGGTTCTTCACACGGTGGTCGGTCATCCGGTGGAGCCGTGGTTGGCGCTGAGCTGGTCACTGACTGGGGCTGTTCTTGCCTGGCTGCGTCCCCGCAACGCCATTGGCTGGCTGCTGATCGGCGTGGGAAGCTGCCAGGTCGCGCAGCTCTTGGCGGCTGGCTACGGGAGCATGGGCGTCTTCGCGGCAAGTCCGGATTGGCCGTTGGCTTCGTGGTCGGCGTGGCTCTCGTCCGGCCTGTGGATTCCTGGTCTGGTGCCTCTGGTGACGGTGCTTGTTGCCCTCTACCCCGATGGTCGGCTCCCGGGACCACGGTGGAGGTTGCCGGTCGCGGCGGCGTCCACGGGTATCGCACTGCTGACCGTGCTGGCTCTGTTCAGCCAGGACGCGTACGACGACGTTGCCCCCGGGCCGTCGCCAGCCGCCTGGACCGGGGAACCCAAACGTGGCCGTGTGGGCTTTCATAGCGGTGACGCTGGTTCTCCTGGTCGGGGGGACGGTCGCCATCTGGGTGATGTCCGCGATTCGGCTGGCTCACCTGTCCTGGCCACAACGTCAACAGCTGGCCTGGCTGCTCGTTGTTGTGATCACGATGTCCGTCATGGCATTCCTTCCCGTGCCTGCCTGGATTGGTGGGTGAGCTTCATGCTCGTCCCCGTCGCTATTGCGGTCGGGATCTTCCGCTACGGCTTGCTCGGCATCGAGTCCGTGCTGCGCCGCACCCTGTTGTACGGCAGCCTCACCGCTATCGTGCTGGCCCTGTACATGCTGGTGGCGGCGATTACTGGGTCAACCGTGAACGCGAACCCGGTCCCCGCGGTGATCACGGCAGCCCTGCTCGCAGTGGGGTTGACCCCGGTGCGCGAGCGCCTCCAGCGGGTCGTGGACCGCCTGGTGTACGGCGAGCGGCGCGACCCCGTGCTCGCGTTGAGTCACGTGGGTCAGGCGGTGGCAGCATCGAACGAGCAGGACCTCCTCGAGGCCGTTCTGGTCACGGTGGCTGCCGCGGTGCGTTCGCCGGGGGTCGCTGTGGTCGCCCCGGATGGTCGAGTGACTCGGCGAGACTGGCGTGTTGGCAAGAGGCGCCACGATCCCTCTGACGGTCAGTGGGGAGAGCGTGGGGACCCTGCACGTCACCGACCGCACCCCTGACTCAACGTTCGGCACCGCTGACGGGCGCCTGCTCGACTTGTTCGCACAGCAGGTGGCGGTCGTTGTCCATGCCCTTGGGCTGGCGGCTGCCCTGCAGGCCGAAAGCGACCGGGTGGTTGCCGCGACGGCCAGTGAGCGTGACCGGCTGCGACGGGACCTGCATGACGGACTGGGCCCGTCGCTGACCGGTGTCGGGCTTGGGCTGGTGGCAGCCCATGACGCCTTGGATGCCGACGACAGGGAAGGCGCCTTGCGCATGGTCGACCGTTTGCGCGCGGAGATCGTGACCTCGGTGGCTGAGGTGAGGCGCATCATCGACGACCTGCGGCCAGCGAGTTTGGAGGAGGGCGGACTGGCGAACGCGTTACGACGCCAAGCTGGCGCCGCGGGCGTTCCTGTGACGATCGAGACGAGTGGCTTGCCGCCGCTGCGGTAGGGAAGTTGAGACGGCCGCCTTCCGGATCGCCAGTGAGGCCTTGGCAAATGTGGGCAAGCACGCGAAAGCCACCACAGCCCGGGTCGACGTTCACACCGATGAAGGCGTGCTCATGGTGACGGTGGCCGACAACGGGCGAGGACTCCCAATTGCGCTGGGCGGCCCAGTCGGCAGTGGGGTGGGCTTGGCGTCGATGCGCCACCGTGCAGAAGTCATTGGCGGACAGATCCGCATTGCCAGCGACAGCCAAGGCACCACCGTCACAGCGGCGCTTCCCATGGAGCCTCGATGAACGCGCCGGTGCGTGTCGTCATCGCGGACGACCACCCGATGTTCCGGGACGGGCTCGCGGCGGCACTGCTCGCCGTGCCGGACCTCGAGGTGGTAGGGGCGGCAGCTGACGGCCAGCAGCTGATCGCCCTGGTTGAGCGCACGGAGCCGGACGTAGTGCTGACCGACCTTGGCATGCCGGGGCTTGGGGGCGCGGATGCCACCCGGCAGATCCTCGCGCGCCGCCCTCGGACGAGGGTCATCGTGCTGACCATGCACGACGACGACGAAGCGATCTACAGCGCGCTGCGGGCAGGGGCCCGCGGCTACCTCCTCAAGGGGGCTGACCGCGAGGAAATCGTCCGCACAGTCCTCGGGGTCGCCGCCGGCGGGTCCGTCTTCGGCGGAGAGGTCGGCCAGCGCATCGTGACGTTCTTCACCAACGCCCAGCCCCAGTACTCAGCCTCAGTCTTTCCGGACCTGACGGCGCGCGAGAGCGAAATCTTGGATCTGGTGGCACAAGGCATGGGAAACCACGAGATCGCGGCACGACTCTTCCTGTCAGAGAAGACAGTCCGCAACAACGTGGGGTCGGTCCTGACCAAGCTCCAGGTGCACGATCGGGCCTCAGCCATCGCGAAGGCGCGAGACGCAGGACTCGGTCAGGGCCACTGACCGTTCCGTTGCTCAGCCCATGAGCCGAGCCAATCAGCTCGCGTCAGAGCCGGTCGTTCCATCGGCCAGCGCCAGACCAGTCCTAGCCACCGGCCGGCGCGGAGAGCAAACAGGCACGCGTGTGGCGACTCCGCCCGGGTTACCGGGACGACGGCCCGGCGGGCTCGGGCGCCTGGACCCTGTTGCCCGATCCTGCGGGCACACCAAACTCCTGTGGCACAGCACCAGAACGCGACGGCACGGGAGGCCAGTCATGGACAGCCACAGCACGACAAACGATCGGCCGACGATCGGCCATGGGCCATCCGAAACCCACGACGCAGCCCAGCAGTACTCCGGAGAGCCCCGCTCCTGGTTGCGAGCTGGCCTGGTCGTGTTGGCCGGCTACCTCATCCTCCACATCGGCCTTGCCACCCTGGTCAACGACTTCGATGGGTGGGCCAACTTCCTCAACAACACCGTCGCCATCGTCGTCTGGGGACTCGTCCTGGTCGGACTGACCTTCGGGCTCCTGGTCCGCTGGGGTCTCAAGCCGAGTCCCAAAGGACGCAACCGTGCGGCTCTGGCAGCGACCGGCGCCGGCGCTGCCTCAGTACTGGCCTACGGGATCTACTTCATGTGGACACCCCTCGTCGTCGCTCCCGCGGCCCTGCTCCTGGCACATGCCGGATGGACGGCCGCAGGCTCCAAAGGCGGGCGAAGCTTCGCGCTGATCGGCGGCGCACTCGGCGCCTTGAGCCTGACCTACTGGATCTTCTGCATGGTCTTCGTCCTCATCACCGGCAGCTTCCCGCTGCCCGGCGCGGAATAGCGACGCCTGCAATCGCGGATGGCGTCGTGCAATCACGCAAGGCGCCCAAGACAACGAGGGGTGATGGGTCATGAACGCAAGATCAACTTGGCCGCGAATCGTGATCACCGGGGCAGTCATGGCGATGGCCGGCTGCGCTCGGCGATCTCCACCCAGGTCGGGCCGACTTCGTGGCCCCGGCCGTCAGCGTGCGGTACGAGTCGGTCTCGGAGGGTGGCGAGGCCGGGGGCGTTCCCCAGCGGCTGGACGTGATCGCGCAGGGCGACCGGTTCCGGATGGCGTCGAGCGACGCCGGCCGCGCCGGACCAGGTCGTCCAGACGGTGGTGTGGGACGGCGAGTCCATGTTGCTGCTGGAGGGGCAGGACGCCAGCCGGGAGGCAGAACCCACCGCCGGACCAGCGTCCGACCGTCCTTCGTCGTGCGGGTCGGCGACGCCACCTTCGAGCGGCTGTGCCCCGGTGGGGAGCGAGGGGGCCTGCCCGGGTGGCCGGCCGGGCCGGGACGACCTACTCGTGCCCGGCGCACGGGACCGGTGACGCCGCGACGGAGGGCTCGCAGATCACCCTGGACGACGAGACGGGTCTGCTGCTGCGCAGCGTGGCCGGGTCGTCGCACCTGGAGGCGCTCGAGGTGCGAGGTGGGTGTCGACGTCGACGACGCCACGTTCTCCACCCAGATCCCGGACGGGCTGAGGGGCCCCGAGGACGCCACCGCCGACTCGGGAGAACCGCTGCCGCTCATGGCAGCCGAGCAGCGTCCCGACTGGCCGGTGGGGGGCAGCTGCGGATGGAGGACATCCGGCACGGCCCGTCACTGGTCGTGATCGGCGAGCTGCCCGGCATCACGGCGATGCTCGCGAAGGTGCTGCCCAAGACCGGGCAGGGGAAGGCGCCCAGGGTGTTCGTGCTGCTCAATCCCATCCCCTTCGACGAGGGCGAAGCCCGACAACACCACGGACTTCCCTTGGCCACCGAGGAGGGCACCCAGAAGCTGATCGACCAGGTCTCCGCGCAGGTGCGAGCGATCCCGGTCCCGGTCGGGATCGACATCAAGGGCGGGGCTGCCGGTGAGGACCTGCGCTCCTTCGAGGACCTCATGGCCGGCACCACCGTGCTGGCGGCGATCGACGAGTCCGGGGCTCTGGTCTGGCGGATGACCGACGACGAGCTGGCCCGGTCACCCGGCCAGCTTGACGACTGGATCGCCTCCACCACCTAGTACCCACCACCACGTGGAGACTCGACGACCGGCCCGCGCCGCAGCCCGGGCATGGCAGCAAAGGAGCCGCAGTGATGTCGAACCGTTCGCCGCACGTTCCCGGCTGTGCCGGTCTGCACGCAGTCGCAGCCGCGGCCGCAATGGTCGTGGTGGTCTCGCAGGGTGCTCGCCCGCGCACCCGAGTCCGCGGGTGAGGACTCGCAGGGTGCCCGCCCGCGACCGACCCGAGTACCCGCCCGCCGACGACGGGCCGCCGGACGTCGTCGCGGGGATCCCACCGGAGCAGCTGCCGAGCCTGGCCGCAACGCTGAAGACCTCGGGACGCACCGTCTACTACCTGGGTCCGACAGCCCGCGGGCTGACGCTGAACAGCTTCGCCGACATCGCGGACACCCCCTCGTTCCTGGCCGCCTACGGCACCTGCGACCCGGGGGACGAGGGCGGCTGCACCGAGCCGGTGATGGTCTTCACCGCCCCCTGGGAGCCAGAACCGGCCGGCTATTCCTGCCGACCGCTCGAGTCCCAGCTCTCGGTGCCGACCCTGCTGGTGTCGGGGGAAGTCACCCTGTACACCGCACGACAGGTCGTGCGGGTCCTGGACGTCATGGACGGCGACCCGCCCAGCGGTGACCGCGCCGACCACGCCCTGGCCCTGGTACCTCAACTCAGGCCGTCTGGACGCAGCCGAACCCGCGCGAAGCCTCCCCCCACCCGACCCGCAGGTCGTGGCGTGGATCGCCCGCACCTGCCCACCACCGCGTACAGCGGGCAACTGAGCAGACCTCACGTCCAGGCAACGACAACCGATCAGCACGCGAACGAGGAAGGAAGGGAGGCACTGGTGATGCTGGTTCGTCCAACCACGGCAGCAGGGGCCTTCGCCGCCACCCCTGGCACGGCCCCCGGCCTGGACCCGCTGGGACACCCGTGCGGGAGTACACCACCAGCAGTCGCCGCGGAGCGGTGGTCGACGCCCGCGAACGTGGTCACCGGCGTGCGCACCCTCGGGGCGGTCGGCGTCGCCACGGCCGCGCTGGCCACGGGCAGCCTGCGCCTGCTGGTCGTCGGCTACCTCGTCTACTGGGTCCTGGACATCGCCGACGGCGCCGTGGCCCGGCGCTTCGACCACGAGACCCGCCTGGGTGCGGTCTTCGACATCACCGCCGACCGGGCCAGCAGCCTGCTCTGCGTCGCCGCCCTCGTGACGCTCCGCCCGGGCCTGGCCGTGCCGTTGGCGATCTACGTCATCGAGTTCGCGGTGGTCGACACGATGCTCTCGCTGGGTTTCCTCGCCTTCGCCGGTCAAGGGACCCAACGACATGCACGTCGTCGACGCCACCTTGTGGCGCTGGAACTGGTCACCACCGGCCAAGGCCGTCAACACCGCCAGCATCGTGCTGCTGTGCCTGCTGGGCCACCCCGCGCTGGCGTCGCTCAGCGCAGTGGCCGTGCTGGCCCTCAAGCTCTGGTCCTGCCACCGGCTGCGCGCCGTCATGTCCCACGCGCAGGCGGGCCCGCGATGACCGGCGAGGGGGTGCTGCGCGTCGCCGGCCCGGTGATCCTGATGGCCGGCATCGGGCTGGTGTCCGGGCTGGTCCCGCTCATCAACGCCGAAGCCCTGCTCATCGCCGCCGTCGTCCAGGCCCACGGACGCTGGCCCGCCGTGGTCGTCGCCGTCGCCATCGGGCAGAGCGGCGCCAAGGTGCTGATCTACCTCGCCGCCCGCGACGGCCACCGACTGCTGCCGGCCCGGTGGGCGCGACCCCACACCGCACGCCCACCGGCACGGCACCGCAACCCGCTCAGCCGGCTGCGGGAGGCCACCCGCAGGTGGTCACCGCACGCCGACCGGGTCGCCGAGCTGGTGCGCCGACCCGTCGCCGGCTCCGCGCTGATCCTGGCCAGCGCCGTCGGCGGGCTGCCCCCGCTGGCCGCGACCAGCGTCATCGCCGGGGCCTCGCGGATGCGGCTGTCCCTGTTCGGGACCACCTGCCTGACCGGCCGGCTCGTCCGGTTCACCATCATCGCCATCCCCGTCGCCGGCTGGCTCGGCTCCTGACCAGGACGGCGAACCGTGCCACAGCGCCTCACTCGCACGACGACGGCCGCAGCACACGGCGGCTCGGGCTGTGTCGCGTGCTCGGCCACGAGCTCGACAACCGCCTGGTCGCCGATGACGGGCCGCGCTGCAGCCGCTGCCACCAGAGGTTCCTCTTCGAGGACGGGCGGATCACGCACACCCGCCACGTGCTGGGCTGCATGCTGCGCCATCACACCTACCTGCGCATCGACCGACGCGCCGGCCACAACGAGTACGCGTGCATCCGCTGCGGACATCCGCTGCTCGTGGCCGTCGACCGCGACGAGCACGTGGATGCCCTGCTGTTCCCGAAGAGGCTCCACTCCGATGCGGCACCTTCGGCCATGCAGTCCACCGCGGTCACCGTCCGCGACGGGCTCACCGAGTACGCCTGCGGCTGCGGACACAGCTTCCTCCTCGCGCAGGACGGACTCCGCCGCGTCCACCACCCGCTCGTGTGCCGGACCTCGGGCCACCGCGTGGCCTTCGTCCAGCAGCGGGGCAGCTACCGAGAACACCGATGCGTCGGCTGCGGCCACCCCTTCCTCTACAGGACCTGACCCGGTGCGCCGAAGTCTCGATGCGATGACCAAAGACCCACCGCCCACGACATCCCCCTTGACGCGGCGCTGGTGGCCAGCTGCACATTGGGCAGTTGGCGACCGGCTGAGGCGCGTCTCTACGCCGCCTGCCGGGGTCCCCGCGATGGGGGAGTGTGAGTCAAGGGTCGGGTGTTCCGAACGCCTGGCCACGGTAGCCGTGGTCCGGACTGGGCGCTTGCTGGTCTCCCGCGTGAGGTGACGTCCCTAACCGGTCCGTGACTGTGCTGCCTTCGAGCCGTCAGCCATCTCGACCGCCCGTTTGGCGGTGGTCTCCTTCTTGGCCCGTTGCTCTGGCGGGGTCCGATCAATTGCCGAGGCGCGTGGGCGGACCCTCGACAAGGGGGGTGCGTGTGACCATAGGCTCCAGCCCATGCGGTCGGTCGAGGTCGAGAGAGAGCGCCCTGGGCTGCTGACGATGTCGGGGCCGCTCTTCGGCCGTGACACCGAGCTCGCGGTGGTGCTTGGCCTCCTCGGTGACCCGGCCGTGCGGACCGTGGTACTTGCCGGTCCGTCCGGGGTGGGCAAGACAAAGCTCGCGCTCGCTGCTTGTGACGCGTCGCCCTTCCCGCTGGCTGTGGTCGTGCAGCTCAGTGCGGTGCGCGAGGGCGACGTGATGGCCGACGCGGTGGTGCTGCGCATCGGTGCCTCCGAGGCACTTTCGGAGCGACCCGCAGCTGCACTGTGGCGTGCCTATGGCGGGGACCCGGTGCTGCTCGTCCTCGACAACCTCGAGCAGGTTCACGGGGCTGCGGCACGTCGTCCTGGAGCTGCTCGAGGGCTACCCGGCCGTCACCGTGCTGGCTACCAGCCTGGGTGATGTCGGCGTCCCTGGCGAGCGGCTCGTGCGGCTCGGACCGCTGCCCGTCCCGGCCGACGGGAGCGGCAACGGCGCGCCCGATCACGCGAATGGCTTCGCGGACGACGCGACAGGTTTCGTCGACGACGGCGTCGAGGTCTCCTCCATGACCGCCCTGGCTCCGGCGCTGCAGATGTTTGTCGAGCGGGCACTGAGGCGGGACGTGACCCACCCGCCGAGCGAATCGGACCTGCTCGCCGCCGGGCGGATCTGCCGCGCGGTAGGTGGTCTGCCACTTGCGATTGAGCTGGCCGCCGCCCGAGCCGGGTCGATGTCGCTGCAGCTGATGGCCGCGCAGCTGTCGGAACCGACCGGTCTGCGACTGCTGGACCACGCACCGGCGGGAGCTCCCGAACGGCACCGGAGCCTGCGCGCGGCGCTCACCTGGACAGTGGACCTGCTCTCGCCGTCCGCGGCAGTCCTGCTCGCCGCGTTGTCCGTCTTCGAGGGTCCGGCCACCCTCGAGGCGGTGGCGTCTGTGGCACCCCCCGACGTCATGGCACTCGACGTGCTCTCGACCCTGCTCGACTTCTCCCTCGTGGACGTGGATGCCGGCGACGCCGAGGAACCGTTGTTCTCGCTCCTGCCGTCGGTGCGAACCTTCGCCAGCGAGCGGCTCACCAGTAACGGGGAGCGAGCCGAGGCGCTGCGCCGCCATGACCGGTACGTGAGGGCCCGCTGCCGCACGGGGCGGCCCCTGCTCCCGCACGAGGTGGCCGACGTCCTCGCCGCGCTCGACCGCGCGCAGCTCGACGGCACTTCGGACGCCGCCCTCGAGCTGGCCCTGCAAGCGGCCCGCGTGACCGCAGCCCCCGGAGCCCGTGCCTCGGTCGCCACGCGGGTCGAGGGCATGCTCGAGGTACCCGGACACGATGCGGTGCTCGCATCCCGCGCCTTGGTCTGGTCGGTGAGCCACCTGCCCGCCGACGTCGACGACCGCGAGGCGTTCGCGGCCTGGACCCTCGACCGCGTCCAGCAGGCGATCCGCGTCGCGCGCACCTCCGGTGACAGGATGGCCCTCCTCGACGCGCTCGAGCTGACGATCCGCACTCTGCCGCTGACTCTCGACATGGCCCTTGCCAGGGCCGGGATCGAGGAGGGGCTGGCGCTTGCCGAGCACTACGGCGACCCGGGGCGGCTGGCCCGGTTCCGGATGTGGGTGGGGATGGCAAGCCTGTCGCAGGGCCAGGTGGAACACGCCGAGGGTCTTCTGCTGGCTGCCTTCGCCGGCGGGTCTGCAGCGGGGGACCGGGTGGCCGTGGACTACTCGGCCATCTTCCTGCGGGCAATGGGATGCACCGACTCGCGGGTGCCCAGCCGGCCGCTCCCCGAGCTGCAGGACCTCCTGGAGTCCGCGTGGAGGAACAAGGACGGGGTCGCCGCCGCCATGGCCCTGAACCAGCTCATCTCCCGAGCGTTGGATGCCGGTGACGTCCGGTCCGCGGCCGAGTTCACTCTGCAGCTGCTGCCGATCGGGGCGGCCCGGGTGGTGGTCGAGCCGCTCCCCTCCGCGACGGTGCTCACCGTGGCGGTGCGAGTCCTGGTGGCGGCACGGCAGCAGGGCGACGCCGCTGCGCTCCAGGCATCCCTGGCCCCGCTGGACCCCCTGCTCCGCAACGCGCTCTCGCAGGCCGACTACCTCGCCTACAGCGCGTCGGTCGAGGGCCTGGGGGTCGGCACCGCCACCCCAGGGACCGGGGCGTCGTCATTGGCGCCGCCGTCGCTGCGCGAGGCGTTCCGGCTCGCCGCGCGGGCCATGGCCCTCCTGGTGCCGCCCGTTGTTCCGCGCTCGGCACCCGCGGCCACCACCTCACCGGCGTCGTCGCAGCTGACGACCCGTGAGCGTGAGGTGCTGCTCCTCCTCGTCGACGGGGCGGCGAACCGGGAGATCGCCGACGCGCTGGGCATCTCCAGCAAGACGGTCATGCACCACACGGTGGCGATCTACCGCAAGCTCGGCGTCCGCGGGCGCACCGAGGCGGCCACCTGGGCCCTGCGCACCGGCCTCACGCGCGGCGGGTGACCCACTCCACGACGCGGCGCCCTCACGGCCATCGGAGCGGTGCCGGACGTCGGGGGGCGCCGACTGCCTCCACCGACCTGCCGAGCGACACCACAGGCGACTCGGTGTTGGCACTGAACTGGGCGTCCGTTGCGATGCCCGCCGGCACGGACACCGTCACTGTCCCGGTTGCGTCCACCCCCTCAACGGCAATGTCGTAGTGCGCCCCGTCGTACGGCGCGACCTCGCTGACCACCCGGCTTGGCGTGCCTGACGTGGGTGCGGCGATCACTACGTCGTCGGCCGTGAAGCCGGCGACGGACTCGCTGAAGACCGCCGAAAGGTGAACCGGTGCACCGTGGTTCGCCTCGAGCCGGCCGACGGTCCGGTTGACGACGACGGTGGGCGCCCCGTCGACGTCGTACTCGTAGTACTCGAGGCTCAGCCGGCCGTCTCCGACCTTCCCGTCGGGGTCGACCGCGAAGGTGAAGCCCTCGCGTCCCGCGCGGGTGCCGTTGGTACCTCCAGCACCGCCGTGGGCGACGGGGTCGCATGAGGCGCCGACCCATCCCGAACCACCGCCGACCCAGCCCCCGCCACCACCGCCAGCCGGTCCCGATGCGCCGTCACCTCCGCGGGGGAAGGCTGGTCTCCGACGAAAGGTGGGGGCATGCGCGCGTGCGACGGCGGTGCCGACCTGGCAGGGTGCCGCGTCCCTTCCGGCCCGCCCGGCGAACCGGCTCGGCCCGCCACGCCTGACCAAGGAGTCCTCCGGCTGCCGTGAGGCAGTCTCGTCGTAGTCGGCGGTCGTCCCCGGGGCGTCACTGCCCGGCGCCTCCGTTGCGGCACCACCCCCGCCGCCCACGACGATCCACCGACCCTCGGCGTCCGACAAGGTGGTGGCCCCACCCCCACCGCCGCCGGAGCGCCCTCCCGCACCTCCGCCACCGAAGCCGCCAGGGGCGGCTCCGGTGTTCGGCCCCGCGGTCCCGCCGCGGGTGCCGACGGCGACGGTGAGCGTCTCACCGGCGCTGACGTCGACGCTCACGGAAACGCCACTGCCCGTCCCCCCGGCGACCCCCCTGCCGTCCGGCCGCAAGATCGATCCGCCCTGCGCGCCCCACGCGTGGACACGCAGGAAGCTCACGTCGGTGGGAACAACCCACGACTCAGGCCCGCCGGTGGCGTCGAACAGGCACCTGACGCGCGCGTCATCGAAGGGACGGCTGCAGCCGCCCGACGGCAACCCGGTGCTGGGAGTGGCCGAGGCGGCGGGCGCTGTCGACACTGACCACGCTGCGGCGATGAGCGATGCACCGAGTGCCCCAGCCAGCCGACGACCCATGACCAACTCCTGCCCGAACGGTTCCCTGGAGACTAGGAACCGTTCGGGTGGGCGCGCATCGGGCACCTGCCCTATGTGGCAGCGATCTCTGCGGTCGCGCCGGCCGGCAGCGGGTCTGGACGGAAGCGGACGCTCCTCTCGCTGGGTGACGAACGGCCCGGCCCTGGCAGGGCCGGGCCGTTTCCTGGGTGCTAGCGCAGACGGAAGTCTGCGGTCAGCGTGGTGGCGTCGGTGGTGGTGATGGTGGCTTGGTAGCAGCCGGGGGCCTTCGGCGTCTTCCAGAGCTGGAGGAACTTGCCGTCGGTGTATTGGAGCGAGGTGCTGCCGGTGAGCGTGACTTCCACTTCGTCTGCGGCCAGGGAGTCCGGGCAGGTGACGCGCTGGGTGGCGAACGACTCAACGATGGCCGGGTCGGTGATTTCGGTGTCTGCGTCGTAGACGCGGAACTGCACGGGGACGGTGGAGCCACCTTTGACGGTGTTGACGACGCCGTTGTTGACCGGGCCAAAGAAGCCGTCGATGCGGTACTGCACCAGGGACAAGACGCTCTGGAGCGGCTGGATGTGGTCGAGTGCGCCGCCGAGGTGGTCCTTTCGGTCTCGAGGTCGTAGCGGCTCCTCGCTAGGCCAACCCACAGTCCCGATCGGGGCCCAGAACGGTCATTCATCCGACACGTTTGCCCAACGACACGGCCCCCGATCCGCGTTTCCGCAGGTCAGGGGCCGATCGTGGGGGGATGTGAAGGGACTCGACTGGCGCGGGTGGCGCTCGGGGCTAGATCTCAATCTCTCTGCTCAGCAGCTCGGTCAGGGCGCGATCGCGCTGGGCGGTCGCATGCTGGTAGCGAAGCGCCACGGTGACGTCGGTGTGCCCGCCGCGATGCAGGAGTTCAGCCAGAGTCGCTCCCTGCTCCGCGTACTTGCTCAAGCCCGTGTGCCGCAGATTGTGGAAGTGGAAGCCTGGTCGGCCCGCCTGCTCTCTCGCGGCCCTCCACGCGCGATCCAG
>CAWHYJ010000010.1:0-48306 GCA_963833495.1 uncultured Actinomycetota bacterium
TGAGCGGCGGCAGCCAGCTGCGGCTCTCCCAGCTGCTCCCCGGCACCCCCCTCGGCGAGGCGCTGCACCGCGCGCACGACCGCGGCGCCGTCATCGGGGGCACCTCGGCCGGCGCGTCGATCATGAGCGACTTCATGATCTCGATGGGTGACGAGGGCATCACCCCGCGCCAGCGGGCCAGCCAGATCTCGGCCGGGCTCGGCCTGGTCCGGGGAGTGGTCGTGGACCAGCACTTCGACCAGCGGTCGCGCTACGGTCGCCTGATGTCCGTGATCGCCCCGTCGCCGCACCTGCTCGGCATCGGGATCGACGAGGACACCGCGATGGTCGTGACCGACGCGCGCGAGTTCACGGTGCGAGGGGCTGGCGCCGTGTTCGTCGTCGACTGCACCACCGCCGTCACCGACGCCCCCGACGCCCGCGCCGGTGCCCCTGTGCTCGTGTCCGGGGCGACCGTGCACACCCTCCCAGCGGGCGCCACTTTCGACCTCGCCGAGCGGCGGCTCACCGCCTTCGTCGAGCAGCACCCCGACCTGTTGGCCACCGTCGCCGCCGCGAAGGCCTGACCGCTCCCACGCTCCACACCGCCCGCCACGCACCGCCACCCGAGGAGAAGCGCCGATGGACCGTCCCAGCCCGACCGGCCCCGCCGCCCCCGACCTGCGCATCGTCGAGTCGCGCGTCTACCGCGGCGGGAACATCTGGTCCTACGACCCGTCGATCCACCTCGTGGTCGACCTCGGTGTGCTGGAGGGGTATCCGACGGACACCCTCCCCGGCTTCACCGACCGGCTCGTGGAGCTGCTCCCCCGGCTGGAGAACCACACCTGCTCCAAGGGGGTCAAGGGCGGCTTCATCGAGCGCCTGAAGGAGGGCACCTGGGTCGGGCACGTGGCCGAGCACGTCGCCCTGCAGCTGCAGCAGGAGGCCGGACACGACCAGCGGCGCGGGAAGACCCGCATGGTCAAGGGCAGCCCCGGCGTCTACAACGTCATCTACAGCTACACCAACGAAGAGGTCGGCCTGGCGGCCGGGCGCCTCGCGGTGCGCCTGGTCAACCACCTGGTCCAGGAGGACCCGGAGTTCGACTTCGCGGCCGAGCTCGAGACCTTCCTGACCCGCGCCGAGCGCACGGCGTTCGGCCCGTCGACCGGGGCCATCCTGGAGGAGGCGGTCAGCCGCGACATCCCCTTCATCCGGCTCAACAGCGGCAGCCTCGTGCAGCTCGGGCAGGGCGTGCACCAGCAACGGATCCGCGCCACGATGACCTCGAAGACCGGTGCTCTCGCTGTCGACATCGCCGGCGACAAGGACATGACCACCAAGCTGCTCGGCTCCGCCGGGCTGCCGGTGCCGAAGCAGGAGACGGTGCGCTCCGCCGAGGGTGCGGTCGCCGCGGCCCGGCGGATCGGCTTCCCGGTGGTCGTCAAGCCGCTCGACGGCAACCACGGGCGTGGGGTGTGCCTCAACCTGCAGACCGACGACGAGGTGGCCGAGGCGTTCGTCGTGGCCGAGGACCAGTCGCGGCGCGGCTACGTGATCGTCGAGTCGTTCGTCACCGGGCGCGACTACCGCTGCCTCATCGTGGGCGGCCGGATGCAGGCCATCGCCGAGCGGGTGCCCGCGCACGTGACCGGTGACGGCGTGCACACCGTCGGGGAGCTCGTCGAGATCACCAACTCCGACCCCCGTCGCGGGGTGGGGCACGAGAAGGTGCTCACCAAGATCAAGGTCGACGCCGCCGCGCTGGAGCTGGTCGGTGAGCAGGGCTTCACGCTCGACGACGTGCCGCCCGCCGACACGATGGTCAAGCTCGCCCTCACCGGCAACATGTCGACCGGTGGCATCTCCATCGACCGCACCTTCGACGCCCACCCCGACAACGTCGAGATCGCCGAGGAAGCCGCCCGGCTGATCGGCCTCGACGTGGCCGGCATCGACTTCATCTGCCCCGACATCGCCTCGCCGGTGCGCGAGGCCGGCGGCGCGATCTGCGAGGTCAACGCGGCCCCCGGCTTCCGGATGCACACCCACCCGACGGTCGGCGAGCCGCAGTACATCGCCAAGCCGGTGGTCGACCTGCTCTTCCCGCCGGGGGCGCCCTCGCGGGTGCCGATCGTCGCAGTGACGGGCACCAACGGCAAGACGACCACCTCGCGGATGATCGCGCACATCATGAAGGGCGTCGGGCGCCAGGTCGGCATGACCTCGACCGACGGCATCGTCATCGACGAGCGGCTGGTCGTGAAGTCCGATGCGTCCGGGCCCCGCTCGGCGCGGATGGTGCTGCAGAACCCGCGCGTCGACTTCGCGGTGATGGAGGTGGCCCGCGGCGGCATCCTGCGCGAGGGCCTGGGCTACGACCGCAACGACGTCGCGGTGGTGACCAACGTGGCGCCCGACCACCTGGGCATGCGCGGCATCGACACCCTCGAGCAGCTCGCCGACGTCAAGGCCGTGGTCGTCGAGGCGGTGCCGCGCGACGGCTTCGCGGTGCTCAACGCCGACGACGCCCTGGTGCGCCGGATGCGGCGGCGCTGCTCCGGCTCGGTCGTCTGGTTCAGCCTCGAGGAGCCCGGCAGCAAGGTGCGCGACTTCATCGACAACCACTGCCGCAACGGTGGCCGGGCGGTGGTGCTCGACCGCACCGACCGCGGCGACATGATCGTCATCCGGCACGGACGCCGCTCGATGCAGCTGGCGTGGACCCACCTGCTGCCCTCGACCTTCGGCGGAACGGCGCTGTTCAACGTGGCCAACGCGATGGCGGCGGCGGGCGCGGCGTTCGCGAGCGGGACCGGGCTGCACGAGATCCGGCAGGGGCTGCGCACCTTCACCACGTCGTACTACCTCTCCCCCGGCCGGATGAACCAGATCAACGTGCACAACGTCGACGTGATCGTCGACTACTGCCACAACGCCCCTGGCATGCGCGTCCTCGGCGAGTTCGTCGAGCGCTACGCCGCGATGAAGGCGGGCCAGACCGACCTCGGCAAGATCTCGCGGATCGGCATGGTCGCGACCGCCGGCGACCGGCGCGAGGAGGACATGCGCGAGCTCGGCGCCGTCGCGGCGGAGCACTTCGACGTCGTGGTGGTCCGCGAGGACCAGCGGCTGCGCGGGCGCGAGCGCGGGTTCACGGCGGCGGCGGTCGCCGAGGGCGCGCGCAGCCGGGTGGGTGAGCCCGGGGTCCGCTGCCGGCAGGTCGAGATCGTGCTCGACGAGACCGAGGCGGTGCGGCACGTGATGGCCCGCGCCAACCCCGGCGACATCGTCGTGATGAGCGTCGACCAGCACGCCGCGGTGATGTCCGAGCTGGAGGGGATGACCCAACAGGCCCAGCCGGGCAGCCACACCCGCGACGGCGTCGGCGACCCCGACCTCGACTCCGAGACGATGGAGGAGGAGGCCCGCGAGGCAGGCGACAGCGCGGCCCGCGACCTGGAGCCCGCGCCGCCCACCGGCTGACCTCGGCACGAGCGCGGGTCGGTCGGCACCGCTAGCCTTCGACGATGGCGTCGGCAGCCGCACGGGGAGGCCGGCCGTCGCGGCTGAGGGCCGCTGCGGCCGCCTTCGCGACGAACTGGCGCAACCCTGACCTGCGCAGGGGCCAGGCGGCGTTCTTCGGCGCGTGGACCGCCGAGTGGGCGGTCACGGTCGTGCTCGCGGTGTACGCCTACGGCCGGGGCGGCGCCACGGAGGTGGGCCTGGTGGCGCTCGTCCGGGTGCTTCCCGCAGCCGTCGTGGCCCCCCTGGCGACCCAGTACGCGGACCGGTGGCCGCGCGAGACGGTGCTCGTGGCCGTCTGCGGCGTGCGCGCCGTCACCATCGCGCTGGCGGGCTGGGCCGTCTACGCCGACGGTCCACCGGTGACCGTGTATGCCCTGGTGACCCTGTCCTCTGCCGCCGCCGTGCTCTTCCGCCCGGTGCACTCGGCGCTCCTGCCGTCGCTGTGCGACACCCCGCCCGAGCTCGCCGGGGCGAACGTCGTTCGCGGAGCACTGGACTCGGCGGCGACGTTGGCCGGGCCCGCCATCAGCGCAGTGCTGCTGGCGACTGGTGGGCCCGCGCAGGTGCTCGCCGTCGCGGCCGTCGCCTCGGCGTGGGCGGGCTGGCTGATGGCTCGCGTCCACCCCGAGCCGACGCCGCTCGACGACGCCCCGCCCGATGACGACGGCCCGCTGGACCGGGCCCTGGGTGGGGTGCGCGCCGTGCACGCCAACCGGGACCTGCGCCTGCTCATCGCCGTGATCGGCGCCCAGACCTTCATGCGTGGAGCCATCACGGTCTTCACGGTGGTGGTGGCCGTCGAGCTCGTGGGCCTCGGCGACCCCGGCGTCGGCGTGCTCAACGCAGCGCTGGGGGCGGGCGCGGTGCTCGCCTCCGCCGCCGCGGCCCTCCTCGTGGGCACGAAGCGGCTGGCAGCGTGGTTCGGGCTCGGTGCCGCCCTGTGGGGGGCGCCGCTCGTCGTCATCGGCCTCCTCCCGTCGGCACCGATGGCGATGGCCATGCTGGCTGTCGTGGGCGCGGGCAACGCCCTCATCGACGTCGGCGGCTTCACGCTCATCGCCCGCATCTCCCCCGCCACGGTGCTCGCCCGGGTCTTCGGGGTGCTCGAGAGCGTTGCCGCCCTCTGCGTCGGTGTGGGGGCCCTGCTCACCCCCCTGGTGATGGACGCCCTCGACCTGCGCAGCAGCCTGGTCGTTCTCGGCTCGCTCCTGCCCGTCGCCGTGGCGCTCTCGTGGCGCCGGCTGAGCGCGCTGGACGCGGTCATCGTGGGCCGCGACGACGAGCTGTCACTGCTGCGCGGGGTTCCCCTGCTCGACGCCCTCCCGCTGCCGGCGCTCGAGTCCGTGGCACGACAGCTCGACCACGTCGTGGTGCCGGCCGGCGAGACGGTGTTCCGGCAAGGTGATGCCGGCGACCGGTTCTACGTCGTCGTTGCCGGCACGGCCGACGTCATCGGTGACGGTCTCCTGGTCGCCAGCCTTGGCCCGGGTGACTCCTTCGGCGAGATCGCACTGCTGCGCCGGGTGCCGCGGACGGCGACCGTGCGGGCGGTCGACGAGCTCCGCCTGGAGTCGCTGCGCGCCGACCGCTTCCTGGCGCTGATGACCGGGTCACCTCGCGGCCGGGAGGCGACCTCGGCCCACGTGGACGAGATGCTGCACCGGTTCGCCCCTCGGCCGCAGCCGGAGCCGGAGCCGCCGGTCGCCGGCTGAGCGCCGGGACGAGCAGGGCCGGTCGCTGCCTCAGTCGGTCAGCTCGGCGGCGTAGGCGGCCAGGGCCCGGCGGTAGCGCACGACGTCGGGGTCGGTGCTCGTCGTCGCGATGGCGGCGAGCAGCTCGCCCAGGGCGCGAGTCGGCGCGCCCGCGTCGTGGTGCACCAGCGCACGGAACGCCGCCACCCCCAGGCTGTCCGGATGCCGGGCCGCCACGTCGTCGACCAGCGCCACCGCCTCGTCGGGCCGGTGGAGGTTGCGCAGGCTCGAGGCCAGCTGCAGCTGGGCCCGGTGCCGGTGCGGCTCACGCAGCCCCGCGGCCAGGGCCGCCTCGTAGAGCGGGACGGCCGCGGCCTCGTCGCCCGCACTGTCGTGGGTCCCGGCGTACTCGTACGCGATCCGGGCGTCGCCCGGGTGCGCGGCGTAGAGGGCGGCTGCCGCGTCGACGCGCGCCACGGCATCCGGCAGGTCCCACAGGGCCGCGATCTCGTCCTCGCTGTCGTGCTCGCCCCGGGCGCGCACCACCTTGCGGCGGATCGCGTCGGGTCCGTCGGACGTGGCTCCCCGGGCGTGCAGCCAGTCGACGATCTCGACCCGCTCCGCGTGACACATGACGGCCACCACGTCACCGTCGTCGGCGGCATCCACCAGCGCCTGCAGGCCGGACAGCTCGGTGGGGTACGACGCGACGTCACCCACGCCGGCGTGGGCCAGCCCGATGCGCAGCTGCGCCTCGAGCTCGTCGACGGTGCGCCCGCGCAGGTAGTGCGCCTTGTGCGCGGCCACGACGTGGTCGGCGCGCAGCCCGGCGATCTCGCCGAGCGCCTGGAGGATCTCGTCGGTGCGGTCGCCGGCCGTGCCGAGGGCCAGGTGCACCCGGCCCCCTGGCGCCACCAGGCCCCGGGCCACGTCGAGCAGCGCCTCGAGCCCGGCCTCGTTGTGGGCGAGGTCGACCACCACGGTGGCGTCGCCGCCCTCGATCGGCACCGTGTAGGTGTTCATCCGCCCCGGGTTGAGCACGTCGTCGGGGCGGAAGGTGCGCAGCCCCTCGACGACGGCCTCCCGGTCGATGCCGAGCCCGAGCGCCGCCGCCGCGCCGGCGAGGGCGTTGAGCACGTTGTGGTGCGACAGTCCTGACAGCGCCATCGGCAGGTCGACCACGCGGACCAGCCGGTCGGGGGCCGCGTCAGGTCGCAGCACGGCGAGGTGGTCGTCGAGCACGGTCATCGCCCGACCCCCAACCCCCAGGGCCTCGCGGACGGCCGGCGCCCCGGAGTCGGCCGTGAAGACCCACGGACGAGCCCGGATGCCGGTGCGCATCGCCCAGACCCGCGGGTCCTCGCCGTTGAGCACCACCCAGCCGTGCGGCCGCGTCACCTTGGTGACGATGGCCTTGACCTCGGCCAGCTGGTCGACGGTGTCGATGCCCTGCATGCCCAGGTGGTCGGCCGAGACGTTGGTGACCACGGAGACGTCGTTGTGGGTGACGCCCATCCCGCGCAGCAGCATCCCGCCGCGGGCCGTCTCCAGGATGCCGATCTGCACGCCGGGTGCCTCGAGCACGGCCCGCGCCCCGGCCGGGCCGGAGTAGTCGCCCGGCTCGATGACCTCGCCCTGCACGACGACGCCGTCGGTGGAGCTCCAGCCGGTGGTGAACCCGGCGGTCATGCAGATGTGGGCCAGCAGCCTGGTCGTGGTGGTCTTGCCGTTCGTGCCGGTCACCGAGGCGACCGGTATGCGGGGGGTGACCAGCCGCGGTCCGTCACCCGGCTCGGTCGCGGCGGCGACGGCCGCAGCCCGGTGCGCCACGGCATCCGGGAAGGCATGGCCGTCGAGCAGGTCGCCGAGCACCAGGCCGATCGCCGAGCCCAGGGCCTCGGCACGGGCCCGGTGCCGCCAGACGAACGCGCAGACGACGACGTCGGTCTCGTTGGCGACCCGGGTGCGGACGCCGAGCCGTTTGGTGCCCACCTCGGTCGCCAGGGAGCGGGCCACCCGCTCCACCAGCCGCAGCAGCACCTGCTGGCGCTGCTCGGAGCCCGGCGCGCCGGTCTGGCCGCGGCGCAGGCCGGCGGCGGTCTTGATCGCGCGCAGTGCGTCGTCCGGCGCGTCGAGGTAGCCGGGCAGGGCGATGGTCACCTTGACGGCCGGCCGGGGGAAGTAGAGGTTCGGTCCCTCCAGCAGGCGCACCTCGCGGGTGGTGACGCCGGGCCGGGGTGTGGTCTCGCGGGTGTCCGCGGGCTCGCTGCTCACCCGGGGAGCCTAGTGCTTGGGCTCAGACACCCATCGCGTGGAAGCCGCCGTCGACGTGCAGCATCTCGCCGGTGGTGGCGGGGAACCAGTCGGAGAGCAGGGCGACACAGGCCTTGGCGGTCGGCTCGGCGTCGTCGACGTCCCAGCCGAGCGGCGAGCGGCCGTCCCACTCCTCCTCGAACCGCTCGAAGCCGGGGATCGACTTGGCGGCGGTGGTGCGGATCGGGCCGGCGGCGACGATGTTGCAGCGGATGCCCTTGGGCCCGAGGTCGCGGGCGAGGTAGCGGTTGGTCGACTCGAACGCAGCCTTGGCCACGCCCATCCAGTCGTAGACCGGCCAGGCGAACCGGGCGTCGAAGGTGAGGCCGACGACGCTGCCG
The DNA here is from genome assembly GCA_963833495.1 of uncultured Actinomycetota bacterium. GTDB lineage: Bacteria > Actinomycetota > Actinomycetes > Actinomycetales > Dermatophilaceae > Fodinibacter. The sequence continues at coordinate 7,856 of CAWHYJ010000010.1, forward strand.
CCCGGGCCCATCAGCGGCAGCGCGGCCTTGGTGAGCGCGGCCAGGGAGTAGGCCGAGACGTGCACGGCGGTCGAGACGTCGTCCCAGCCGGCCTCCATGAAGTTGAACGCGCCCTGCGGGGCGAACCCGATCGAGTGGAGCACGCCATCGAGGTGCGGCACGTGCTCGCGCACCCGGTCGGCCAGCGCGGCGAGGTCGTCTTCACTGGTGACGTCGAGCTCGACCACCGGCGGGGTCTGCGGCAGCCGCTTGGCGATGGCGGAGGTGATCTTCATGGTGCGCCCGAACGAGGTGAGCACCACCTCGGCGCCCTGCTCCTGGGCGAACCTGGCGACGTGGAAGGCGATCGAGGAGTCCATGAGGACGCCGGTGACGAGCAGCTTCTTGCCCTCGAGCAACATGTGGCGGACCTTTCGGTGGGGTGCGTGTGGTCGTGGGGTGGCGCGGAGCTGGTCGGTGTCGTGGGCGGGCGGTCAGTGCCCCATGCCGAGGCCGCCGTCGACCGGGATGACGGCGCCCGAGATGTAGGCGGCGTCGGCGCTGGCCAGGAAGCGCACCGTGGCCGCGACCTCCTGCGGGGTGGCGAACCGGCCGGCCGGGATGGCGGACTGGTAGGCCTTGCGGGTCTCCTCGGGCAGCACGGCCGTCATGTCGGTCTCGATGAAGCCGGGCGCCACGACGTTGGCGGTGATGCCGCGGCCGCCGAGCTCGCGGGTGATCGAGCGGGCCAGCCCGACGAGCCCGGCCTTGCTCGCGGAGTAGTTGGCCTGCCCGGGGCCGCCGTAGAGGCCGACGACGCTCGAGATCAGGATGATCCGGCCGCGGCGCAGCCGGATCATCCCCTTGCTCGCGCGTCGGGCGCAGCGGAAGGCGCCGGCCAGGTTGGTGTCGATGACGGTGTCCCAGTCGTCGTCGCTCATCCGCATCAGCAGGCCGTCCTTGGTGACGCCGGCGTTGGCGACGAGCACCTCGATGGGCGCCCCGAGCTTCTCCTCGGCCTCGGTGAAGGCGGCGTCGACGGATGCCGTGTCGGTGACGTCGCAGCGCACGCCCACCAGGCCCTCCGGCGCGTCGCCGGAGCGGTGGGTCACGGCGACGTGGTCACCGGCCTCGGCGAAGGACCGGGCGATGGCCAGGCCGATGCCGCGGTTGCCGCCGGTGACGAGGACGGTGCGGGGCTCACTCATGCCGTCGAACCTAGTGGACTACCACTGGGTACCGGGAGCAGCGCGACATACAGTGGACGGGTGTCCACGACCCGTCACCACCACGACGTCCAGTCGGTGACGAGCGCGCCCGAGGCGCGCACCGAGGACCAGGCCCGGCGGCTCAAGCAGTACCTCATCACCATGGCGATTCGCACCGCGTGCTTCATCCTGCTCGTGGTGGTTCACGGGTGGTACCGGTGGATCTTCGCGGCCGGCGCGGTGTTCCTGCCGTTCGTGGCGGTCGTCGCGGCCAACGCGGTGATGCCGCGGGTCAGCGGCCGGGTTCGCCCGGTGCTGCCGGTGGTCGACCAGACCCCGCAGATCACCCGGGCGCCCTACGAGCCGGGGGACCCCGAGGACTCAGCCACCGATCGCTGACATCGGGCGGTCGGGCTGCTCGAAGCCGGCCTTCTCGATGCCGTGGCCGGACTTCTTGGCCCACATCTCGGCGATGACCAGGTCGGCGAGCTCGGTGTCGGTGGCGCCGGCCCGGATGGGACCCCGCAGGTCGACCTCGCGGCGGGCGAACAGGCAGTTGCGCAGCTGGCCGTCGGCGGTGAGCCGCACCCGGTCGCAGCTGCCGCAGAACGGCGCCGACACGCTGGCGATGACGCCCACGGTGGCCGGCCCGCCGTCGACGTAGAACAGCTCGGCCGGGGCGCTGCCCCGGTCGGGCACCGGCGCGAGGGTGAAGCGCTCCCCCAGGCGCTGCAGGATCTCTTCCTGCGACACCATCAGCGAGCGGTCCCAGGCGTGCTGGGCGTCGAGCGGCATCTGCTCGATGAAGCGCAGGTCGTAGCCCCGGTCGAGGCACCACTGCAGCAGGTCGGGGACGTCGGTGTCGTTGACTCCGCGCATGGCCACCGCGTTGACCTTGACCGGCGTGAGCCCGGCATCCGCGGCGGCCTTGAGCCCGGCCACGACGTCGTTGAAGCGGTCGCGGCGGGTGAGCCGGCCGAAGTGCTCGGGGTCGATGGTGTCGAGGCTGACGTTGACCCGGTCCAGCCCCGCCTCGGCCAGCGGGGCGGCGAGCCGGTCGAGCCCGATGCCGTTGGTGGTCATGGCGATGCGCGGCCGGGGCTCGAGAGCCGCGATGCGGCCCACGACGTCGACCAGGCTGCGGCGCAGCAACGGCTCGCCCCCGGTCAGCCGCACCTGGGTGATCCCGAGGCCGACCATCACCGTGACCAGCCGCACCAGCTCGTCGTCGGTGAGCATCTCCGGCTTGGGCAGCCAGTCCAGGCCCTCGGCGGGCATGCAGTAGCTGCAGCGCAGGTTGCACCGGTCGGTGACGGACACCCGCAGGTCGCGGCCGGCGCGGCCGAAGCGGTCGAGCAGGCGAGGGGCTGGAAGGTCAGTCATAGGCGACCAATGTACGTCGCGTACCGTGGCCCCGTGCTCAGGCGGCTCGCAACACCTCGCTGGCTGGGCGCCCTCCTCCTGGCCGGGCTCATCGCGTTCACCTGCTACCACCTCGGCTGGTGGCAGTACCACCGCTACGAGGCCAAGCAGCAGCGCAACGAGCGGCTCGACACCCACTACCGGGCGGCACCCGTGCCGCTCTCGAGGGTGCTCACGCCCGCCGGGCTCGACCCGCAGGACGAGTGGACCCGGGTGACGGTGTCCGGCCGGTATGCCGGTGGGCCGGTCTTCGTGCGCAACCGTCCCCTCGAGAGCGAGCCCGGCTACGAGGTGCTGTGGGCCTTCCGCCCCAGCACCGGCGGTCCCGACGTCGTCGTCGACCGGGGCTGGGTGGCCGAGTCCCAGAGCGGTGCCAGCGTGCTGCCCGAGGTGGCCCCCGCGCCCACGGGCGAGGTGGAGGTGGTGGGCTGGGTGCGCCCGGGCCAGGCGTCGAGGAACCGCCGCCTGCCTGACAACCAGATCGCCAGCCTCAACCTGCGCGACGCGGCCGGCATCCTGGGCACCGGGGCGGTGCTCCCCGGCTACGTGCTGCTGCAGAGCGAGACGCTGCCCGACGGCTCGTCGCCCGCACGGCCGCAGGCGCTCGGCGACCCGGACCGTGACCTCGGCCCCCACCAGGCGTACGCGTACCAGTGGTGGCTGCTCATGGTGATGGGCTTCGTGCTGATCCCGTTCGGCATCCGCCGTGAGCTGCGCCTCGAGAACCCCGAGCACTACCCGGCCAAGCCCAAGCGGACCCGGATCTGGGACGAGGAGGACGAGTAGCCTTCGCGGACCGACCGTGCTCGACGCGGGGACCGACAGACCCACCACGGAGGAGCGATGAGCACCGTCGTCCTGGCCGCCCTGTTGCTGGCCGGCATCGTCGTGCTCACGCCGGTGGCGGACCGGGTCAAGGTGCCGTTGCCGGTGCTGTTGACGGTCTACGGCCTGATGCTGCCGCTGCTGCCCGGGATGCCGGCCCTCTCGCTGGAGCCGGACCTGATCCTGCCCCTGGTGCTGCCGCCGCTGCTCTTCGCCGCCACCCAGCGGGCCACGGCGCGCGAGTTCCGCGACCAGTCGCGCTCGATCCTGCTGCTGGCGGTCGGGCTCACCCTGGTCAGTGCCGGGGCGGCCGCCTGGGTGGCATCGCTGGCCGGCCTGGGGTGGGGTGCTGCGTGGGTCCTCGGCGCCGTCGTGGCACCACCGGACCCGGTGGCCGCCACGGCCGTAGCGCGCCGGCTGCGGCTACCGCACCGGATGGTGACCGTGCTCGAGGGCGAGGGCATGTTCAACGACGCCACGGCGCTGGTGCTCTACGGCGCGGCCGTCGCGGCCGTGGTGAGCGGTCACCTGACGCTTGGGGGGTTGAGCGTCCGCCTGGTGCTCGCCGTGGTGGGCGGCGTCGGGGTCGGGCTGCTGGGCGGGCTGGCCACCCGGTGGGCGCTCGCCGCCCTGCGGATCGCCGCTGCGGAGACCCTGGTGACCCTGGCCGCCCCCTTCGCGGTGTACCTCGTGGCCGAGCAGGTGCACGGCTCCGGGGTGCTCGCGGTGCTGGCCCTGGGGCTGTACCTGCGCAGCTACGGGCACGAGGCCATCAGCTCAGGGGGCTGGCTGCTCGGCCGCGCGGTCTGGGGGTTCGCCGACTACGTCATCACCTGCCTGGTCTTCGTGCTCATCGGGTTCGAGCTCACCGACGTGCTGCGCCGGAGCACCCCCGAGGTCGACGTGATCCTGCTGGCGGTCACCGTGATCGTCACGCTCGTCGCCGTGCGCCTGGCCCTGGTCTTCCCGGCGGCCAGGCTGGCCCGGATGCCGTGGCGGGGTCGGTCCCCCGACGCTCCCTCCGGCTGGCGCGAGACGCTCGTCGTGGGCTGGGCGGGCATGCGCGGGGTGGTGACGGTGGCCACCGCCCTGGCGCTGCCGCTCACCACGGCATCCGGTGAGCCGTTCCCGCACCGGGACACGATCATCGCCGTCGGTCTGGCCACCGTGCTGGTCACCCTCGTCGCCCAGGGCCTGACCCTGTCGCCGCTGGTCCGCGGGCTCGGGGTCGGCACCGCCGGCAGCTCGGCGCCCGAGGTGGCGGCCCTGCGCCAGCGGGCGGCCGCCGCGGCCCTGGACTCGGTGCGCGCGGCCGACCCCGGCATCCCGGAGGCGGTGCGGCGCGCCGCGGAGCTGCAGTACGAGGGCTACCTCGCCGCGCAGGAGGCGCTGGCGGCATCCCGGCTCGGCTCGACCTCGGAGGCGCGAGAAGGTGACGCCGACGACGCCGACCAGCTGGATGCGGTGCTGCACCGCGCGAGCGAGGCCGAGCGGGCCGTCGTGCTCGAGGCACGGCGCAACGGCGAGGTGAGCGCCGAGGCGGCCGACGAGGTGCTCGCCGACGTCGAGGCGCGGGCGTTGCGCGACCTCTCCTGACGGCTGTCAGACCCGCGGCACGGTGAACACCCGCGCCACGCCCGGCGCGTCAGGGTCGTCGACGATCTCGCGGTCCTCGAGCCACGCCGTGACGACGTTGGCGAGCTCACCGGGGTGGCTGAAGTTGATGGCGTGCGCGGCACCGTGGATGACGACCACGCTCACGTGCTCCGGGGACATCCGTGCCACCTCGATGACCCGCGTCGGGCCCGGCATCAGTGGGTCGCGGCTGCCCTAGAACGGCAAGGGTCGGCACCGGGGTGTGCACCAGCCGCTCCAACGACGGGAACAGGGTCAGCTGGTGGAACAGCCGCAGGGCGTTCACCGGGCCGAAGCCCAGGTAGTCGGGGACCGCCACGCGCGCCATCCGGGGCGACTCGCGCAGGCCGTCCTGGGCGAGCTGCACCAGCGCCCGGCCCAGTGGCCGGTTCTGCACGCCGCCCGCCGGTGACACCAGCACCATCCGCTCGACCCGCTCGGGTGCGGCGTGGGCGACCTCGAGGCTGACCGGGCAGCCCATCGAGTTGCCCAGCAGGACCACCTTGTCGACCGCCAGCGCTTCGAGCAGGCCCAGCACCGCCCCGGCGAGCTCGGGGATGTCGAGGGTGTGGTCGCGCCGCGGGCTGCGGCCGTAGCCGGGCAGGTCGGGCACGATGTTGACGCCGTGCCGTGCGAGGAGGCGGGCGGTGGGCATCAGGTAGGACCCGGAGATGCCGAACCCGTGCAGGTGCACGATCGGCACGGCATCGCCCGTGCCGGGGCTGACCCGGTAGAAGACGTCGCGGTCGCCGACCCGCACCCGACGCTCGCTCCACCCCTGCGCGTCGTCGGCCACGGTGCGGATCATCGCACGGGCCGTCTGACAGAGAGACAGCCCCGCTCTGGCTCCGGCTCCGGGATCGGCCCTTTCGTCACCGGCGCTCGTAGATGTTGCGCCGATGTCCAACGGCAACCACCAGGACGACCAGCACGTCATCGTGGACCTCGTAGACGATTCCGTAGTCGCCGGTTCGGACCCGCAGCTCGCCCTCTCCGCCAACCAGCTTCTTGGCCCCGCTCGGCCGCGGTTGCTCGGTGAGCAGCTCGATGGCCGCCTGGACGCGCCGTCTGGCCGGAGGGTCGAGCTTGCGCAGCCGACGTAGTGCCGCAGGAGCGATCTCGACCCGGTATGTCACGCCAGCCCGAGGTCTGCCTTGACCTGCTCCCACGGAATCGTTGCCTCACCGTCGGCGATCTCGGCGCGGGCAGCCTTGGCGGCCTCGATGTCAGCCAGGTCCTCGGCGGCGGCGATCAGACGGTCGAGGTCGTCGGCGTCGATCACCGCGGCCACCCGCTGCCCACGACGGGTCAGGTAGACGGGGTGCGTCATCCCGGCACTCAGGGCGTCGACAGCAGGCTGTTTCCTTCCCATTGGAGTTGCTACCGCCCTACCCTCGAGGTACGGCGCTCTGAGCGCCTTGGCACCCCAGGAGGTCGCGATGGCTGCTCCATCACTGGCTGGTCCACCTCGGCTGGGAATGATGTGTCCGCTTGAGCTCGACGAACACCCCACGCATCACGTGCGCGACCACCTGCTCGCCCTGGGCGTCATGGTGCTCTTCGGCGCGATCACTGTGTTCCTCAGCCGCTAGCCTGCTCGGGGGTCGCGCGCACCCCACCTCACCCGCCTTGATGTGCCCCCAACGCCACGCGAAGATGACCGCCGCGACCAGTGGACGGTGGGCGTCATCGGCCGCTGTCCATGGCAGGCGTTCCGACCGCCCAGTGCCATAGCTCCTGGCCTGCCGGCGGACCCGATGGTCGCGAACCCACACCCGCGCCTTCGGAGGCCAGATCGCCGGGATGAAGCACCACAAAGGGTCGTCCGGGGCCGGGTAGTAGCCCTGCGCGCGGGCAGCCACGACCTCCGGCAGATCCTCGGCCTCGTCGGAGTAGACCGGATCCGTACGCCACCCCGTCCGAGCTGAAGGAATGCGGGTGATGCACGGCGTGCGACAGAGCGCGCCCTCTGCCTCACCTGCGGGTCGGGGGGCGAATCACGCGCGGGTGTCGAGCACCTCGCCGAGCTCGTCGCTGAACGTCGCGTTCGCATCGCTGAACTGGGTGTTGTAGAGCTCGCTGTAGAGACCGCCGGCGGCGACCAGCTGGTGGTGGGTGCCGCGCTCGACGACGGTGCCGTCGTCGACGACGAGGATCTGGTCGGCGTGCCGCACGGTGCTGAGCCGGTGGGCGATGACCAGGGCCGAGCGGTCGCGCAGCGCGTGGTCGAGTGCCCGCTGCAGGGCCTGCTCAGACTCGCTGTCGAGGTGGGCGGTCGCCTCGTCGAGCACGATCAGCCCCGGGCCCTTGAGCAGCAGCCGGGCGATGGCCAACCGCTGCTTCTCGCCACCCGAGAGCCGGTGGCCGCGGTCGCCGACGACGGTGTCGAGGCCGGAGGGCAGCGCCTCGATGAGCGACCACACCTGGGCGGCCCGCAGGGCTGCCACCATCTCGTCTTCGGTGGCCGACGGCGCGGCGTAGGCGAGGTTGGCGCGGATCGTGTCATGGAAGAGGTGGGCGTCCTGGGTGACGACCCCGACCGCGTCGTGCAGCGACTCGGTCTGGGCGTCGCGGAGATCGAGCCCGTTGATCCGGATGGCGCCGGCCCCGGGGTCGTAGAGGCGGGCCACGAGCGAGGTGATCGTCGTCTTGCCGGCACCGCTGGGGCCGACCAGGGCGACGAGCGAGCCCGGCTCGACAGTGAACGACACGTCGTGCAGCACCGGCCCGCTGCCGCGCCGGTCGCCGGTGGCCGTGGTCTCGAGGGACGCCAGCGACACCTCGTCGGCCGACGGGTACGAGAACGACACCCCGTCGACCTCGACACGCACCGGGCCTGCGGGCACCGGCCGGGCGTCGGGTGCCTCGGCCACGAGCGGCTCGAGGTCGAGCACCTCGAAGACCCGCTCGAAGGAGACGAGTGCGGTGAGGATGTCGACGCGCACGTTGGAGATGGCGGTCAGCGGGCCGTAGAGCCGGCTCAGCAGGGCGGTGAGGGCGAGCAGGGTGCCGACGGTCAGGGCGCCGTTGACCGCCATCAGGCCGCCCACGCCGTAGACCATCGCGGTCGCCAGCGACGCCACCAACGTCAGCGCGACGAAGAAGACCGAGCGGTTGACGGCGATGCGGACGCCGATGTCGCGCACCTTGGCGGCGCGGACGGAATACTCCTCGTCCTCGACGGCGGGGCGGCCGAACAGCTTGACGAGCAGGGCGCCGGCCACGTTGAAGCGCTCGGTCATCCGGGTGCCGACCTCGGCGTTCTGCACCATCTGCTCGTGGGCCAGGCTCGCGAGCCGGCGCCCCATCAGGCGGGCCGGCACGAGGAAGAACGGGACCAGCGCGAGGCAGCCGAGGGTCAGCGGCCAGGAGAGCGAGGCCATCGCGACGATGATCAGCACCAGGGTGATGGCGTTGCTGACGACACTGGACAGCACCGAGGTGAACGCCTGCTGGGCGCCGATCACGTCGTTGCCGAGCCGGGTGACCAGGGCTCCGGTCTGGGCCCGGGTGAAGAACGCGACGGGCTGGCGCAGCACGTGCGAGAACACCTGGGTGCGCAGGTCGTAGATGAGGCCCTCACCGATGCGGGCGGAGAACCACCGCTCGACCAGGGTGAGGCCGGCGCCGACGATCGCGATCAGGGCGACCAGGAGGGACAGCCGGATGACGACCGCGGAGTCCTTGGGGTAGATGCCGTCGTCGACGAGGGACTTCAACAGCAGCGGCGAGGCGACCACCAGCATGGACTCGATGACGACGACGCCGAGGAACCAGGCGATCTGCACCTTGTAGGGGCGGGCGTAGCCCAGCACCCGCTTGGTGGTGCCGGGAGCCAGGCGGCGCTCCTTGACGCTGGAGTCGCGGCTGAGGCTGTGCAGCGCCTGCCACCCTTGCATGCTCACCGGTCGTGCTCCTCAAGTCGTCGTCTGACCCTGTCAGTCAACCACCGCCCCCCGACAGGTGTTCCTGCCCGTGGGCACCCCCTTGTGCCCGCCGGTGCCCCACCCGAGGATGACGGCGGCGCCGCCACCGGGGCGTTCGCCGCCGAGGAAGAGGTATGCCGTGCCCGCACCGCTGCGCCACAAGGTCCTGCTCGACGAGGACGAGATGCCGACGCGTTGGTACAACATCCTCCACGACCTGCCGACCCCTCCCCCGCCGCCGCTGCACCCCGGCACCGGCCGGCCGATCGGCCCCGACGACCTCTCCGCGATCTTCCCGATGGACCTCATCCTCCAGGAGGTGAGCACCGAGCAGTACATCGACATCCCGCAGGAGGTGCAGGACGTCTACCGGCTGTGGCGGCCCTCCCCCCTCTACCGCGCCCACCGGCTCGAGAAGGCCCTCGGCACGCCGGCCCGCATCTACTACAAGTACGAGGGCGGCTCCCCCGCCGGCTCGCACAAGCCGAACACCGCTGTGCCACAGGCCTACTACAACGCCAAAGCCGGCGTGCGGAAACTGACCACGGAGACCGGCGCCGGCCAGTGGGGAACCGCGCTGTCCTTCGCCTGCGCGCAGTACGACCTCGAGTGCGAGGTCTGGCAGGTGCGCGCCTCCTACGACTCGAAGCCCTACCGCAAGATCATGATGGAGGTGTTCGGCGGCACGGTGCACCCCAGCCCGTCGGACCTCACCGAGGCCGGTCGCGCGATCCTCGCCAGCGACCCCGACTCCAACGGCTCGCTCGGCCTGGCGATCAGCGAGGCCGTCGAGATGGCCGCCCAGGACCCCACCGCCAACTACGCCCTCGGCTCGGTGCTCAACCACGTGCTGCTGCACCAGACGATCATCGGCGAGGAGGCCCTGCTCCAGCTCGCCAAGATCGGCGAGAGCGTCGACCTCATCGTCGGGTGCACCGGCGGCGGCTCCAACTTCGGCGGGCTGACCTTCCCCTTCCTGCGCGAGAAGCTCGCCAACGGCACCGGGCCCGTCATCCGCGCGGTCGAGCCGGCATCCTGCCCGAGCCTCACCCAGGGCACCTACGCCTACGACTTCGGTGACGTCGCCGGCCTGACGCCGATGCTGAAGATGCACACGCTCGGCCATGACTTCATGCCCGACCCGATCCACGCAGGCGGCCTGCGTTACCACGGGATGAGCCCGCTCATCAGCCACCTCTACGAGGAGGGGCTGATCGAGGCCACGGCCAAGACGCAGAAGGACTGCTTCGCGGCCGGCGTGCTGTTCGCCCGCACCGAGGGCATCGTGCCGGCGCCGGAGCCGACGCACGCCCTCGCGGCGGCCGTCGACGAGGCCATCGCGTGCATCGAGACGGGCGAGGAGAAGGTCATCCTCACCGCACTGTGCGGCCACGGACACCTGGACCTGCCCGCCTACGACGCCTACCTGGGCGGCGAGCTGGTCGACCACACCTGGGAGGACACCGAGCTGCAGCAGGCCGTCGCCGAGGCGCTGACCCGGCTGCCCGCCATCCCGGTCTGAGCGTGGCATCGTTGCGCCGGTGACGAGCTGGCAGACCGTGGCGGTGCGCGGCTACCTGCGCGCCACCCGCAAGAAGCGCTACCGCACGCACGAGGCGGGGCTGCGCAGCATGGCCCACGCCCTGCCCGCGGCACCCGCCCCCGACGAGCTCGCCGGGCGCCTCACCACCGAGGCGCTCGGCGGCGGCGAGGTGGTGACGGTGCGGCCGAGCCCGGATGCCGTGCCGGGCGCCGGTGCGCTCGTGTACCTGCACGGCGGCGCGTTCGTCAACGGCATCCAGGCCCAGCACTGGATCGCTGGTCGCCCACCTCGCCGACACCACCTGCCGCGAGGTGCACGTGGCCCGCTACCCCCTCGCACCGGCGGCCGACGTCACCGATGCCGAGCCGTTCCTGACGGCCCTGCACGAGCGGCTGGCCCCGCAGGCCCCACTGCACGTGCTCGGCGACTCCGCGGGCGGCACCCTGACCCTGCTGCTGGCGCAGGCGCACGCCGGCGACGGCAGCATCTCCGGGCTCACCCTCATCGCGCCGTGGCTCGACCTGTCGATGACGAACCCGGCCATAAAGGGGGTCGAACGGCGCGACCCGTGGCTCACCCGGGCCGGCATGCTGCCGATCGCAGCCCACTGGGCAGCCGGGCGCGACCTCACCGACCCCACCGTGAGCCCGATCCACGGCGACCTGGGCGGGCTGCCGCCCACGCTCGTGCTCGTCGGGTCGCGCGACATCTGCCGGCCCGACTGCGACCGGCTGCTCGAGCTGGCGCCACCCACCGCCGACCTCACCCTGCACGTCGAGCCCGGATCACCCCACGACTACCCGCTGCTGCCGACGCCCGAGGGCCGCCGGGCGCGCGACGCGATCACGGCCCACGTGCTGCGCACCCTCAACGGGTCTGGACCAGTCGGTCGGTGAAGGTGCCGCCGTGTACCGGCACGAAGGACGCCGTGAGCCGGTCGGCGGTCACCTGCACGTCGAGCGACCCGTACGAGGCCGTGAGGTTCTTGCCGCTCAGCGCCGCGAAGTAGCCGCGCTCCGAGTCCGCTTCGTGCACGTCACGCAGGGGTGTGCCGCCCGTGCCGACCGTGATGAACGTCGTGCCGCCCTCGGGGGTGACGCAGGCGGGGTCGAAGCGGCCGGGGCGGATGGTGGGGCAGCCTTCACCGAAGGCCAACGGTTGGGTGCGCTGGTAGAGGTGCTCGTGGCCGGTCAGCACGAGGTCGACGCCGGTGTCGAGCATCAGGTCCACCACGTCGGCACCGGGGTCGCACTCGTAGTTGCCGACCGACAGGCAGGGCTTGTGCATGCCGACGACGACCCAGGGGATGCCGGCCTCGCGCGCTCCCGTGACGGCCGACCGCAGCCAGTCGTAGTGGGGAGTGCCCTTCGCGTAGGACCACTCGCCGTGCCCGAAGTCGAGTGCGGGCGAGATCATCACGACCCGCACCAACGGGTGGGTCGCCGGCTGGTCGACGTACCACTGCCGCCCGTAGGTGCCCATGAGCCCGGGGAGCCGGTTCGGCAGGCACTGTGCGAAGCGGTCGATGTGGCCGTTCTCGCCGTTCGACTCGTGGTTGCCGGAGACCAGCTCGAACGGGTGGTCGGCGCCGACCCGCTCCGTGACGAACCGGCACCAGGCGCCCTCCGAGCCGTTGTCACCGTAGGACAGGTCGCCCAGCGCGAGGGTGAAGTTGTCGTGACGGTCACCGATCGAACGCAGGACCGCGTCCGACGCGCCGGTCGAGTTGATGTCGCCGAGCGCCGAGAATCGCACGGATGCCGTGCCGCCCGTCGCGCTCGCTGTGCCCGTCGCGCCCGACGGTGCGGACGTGGCGACCGCGGGCGGTGAGGTGGGCGTGGCCGGCGACGTCACGGCATCCGGGCTGCTGCAGGCGACCGCGGCGAGCAGCACCGCGACGGTGGCAAGCACCGTGACGGCCGTGCGCCGACGGGTCATGACCGCAGTATGACCGCCGCGGCTGGGCCGGGATCAGGCGAGGTTGACCAGGTCGCGGTAGTCGGCGCTGAACAGGTCCTCGACGCCGTCGGGCAGCAACAGGATGCGCTCCGGCTCCAGCGCGTCGACGGCGCCCTCGTCGTGGGTCACGAGGACGACGGCGCCCTCGAAGGTGCGCAGCGCGCCCAGGATCTCCTCGCGGGAGGCCGGGTCGAGGTTGTTGGTGGGCTCGTCGAGCAGCAGCACGTTGGCCGACGACACCACGAGCAGGGCCAGCGAGAGCCGGGTCTTCTCGCCGCCGGAGAGCACCCCGGCCGGCTTGTTGACGTCGTCGCCGCTGAACAGGAAGGAGCCGAGCACCTTGCGCACGTCGGTCTCGCCGAGGTCGGGTGCTGCCGACTTCATGTTCTCGAGCACGGTGCGGTCGACGTCGAGGTTCTCGTGCTCCTGGGCGTAGTAGCCGATCTTCAGGCCGTGGCCGGGCTCGACCTGGCCGGTGTCGGGGGTGTCGACGCCGGCGAGCATGCGCAGCAGCGTGGTCTTGCCGGCGCCGTTGAGGCCCAGCACGACCACACGCGAACCGCGGTCGATGGCGAGGTCGACGTCGGTGAAGACCTCCTGCGAGCCGTACGAGCGCGAGAGCCCGCTGGCGCGCAGCGGCGTCTTGCCGCACGGCGAGGGCTTCGGGAAGCGCAGCTTGGCGACCTTGTCGTTGGTGCGCTCGGCCTCCAGGCCGCTCAGCAGCCGCTCCGCGCGGCGCGCCATGTTCTGCGCCGCGACGGTCTTGGTGGCCTTGGCGCGCATCTTGTCGGCCTGGGCCATCAGCACCGAGGCCTTCTTCTCGGCGTTGGCCCGCTCGCGCTTGCGGCGTCGCTCGTCGGTCTCGCGCTGCAGCAGGTAGGCCTTCCAGCCCAGGTTGTACTGGTCGAGCTCGCCACGGTTGGCGTCGAGGTGGAACACCTTGTTGACCACGGCGTCGAGCAGCTCGACGTCGTGCGAGATGACCACGAGGCCGCCGCGGTAGCCCTTGAGGTGGTCGCGCAACCAGGCGATCGAGTCGGCGTCGAGGTGGTTGGTCGGTTCGTCGAGGAGCAGGGTCTCGGCCCCGGAGAACAGGATGCGGGTCAGCTCGATGCGGCGCCGCTGGCCGCCGGAGAGGGTGCCGAGCTCCTGGCCCAGCACCCGCTCGTCGAGCCCGAGCGCACCGGCGATCTGGGCCGCCTCGGACTCGGCGGCATACCCGCCCGCCGCCGTGAACTCGGCCTCGAGCCGGCCGTAGCGACGCATCGCCTTGTCCTGCTTCTCGCCGGTCTCGCTGGCCATCGCCTGCTCGGCGGCGCGCAGGTCGCGCACGATGGTGTCGAGCCCGCGGGCCGAGAGCACCCGGTCGCGGGCGGTGATGTGCAGGTCGCCGGTGCGCGGGTCCTGCGGCAGGTAGCCCACCTCGCCGGTGCGGGTGATGGTGCCCGCGGCGGGCTGGGTGACCCCGGCCAGGGCCTTGGTCAGCGTGGTCTTTCCCGCACCGTTGCGGCCGACCAGCCCCACCCGGTCGCCGGGGGCCACCCGGAACGAGGCGGCGTCGAGCAGCAGGCGGGAGCCTGCGCGTAGCTCGACGGCGGCAGCGGTGATCACGGTCTGGCCTTTCGGTGAGGGGGCGGACGCGCACGTCATGGGTGCGCAGACAAGGGCACGGCGACGGGCAGTCGGCCTCTAGTCTAGGTGCCGCTGCGCGCCGCGCGGTCCACGCACCTGCCCCCCGGAGGCCCGAGCATGAGCTTCAACGACAACGTCAGCCTCGACACCTCACAGGTGTCCTCCGGCGGGGGCGGTGGGGGCGGCGCCCCCGGCGGCCTGGTCGTCGGCGGGGGCCTGGGCGGCATCGTCATCCTGATCCTCACGCTGCTCTTCAACGGCGTGTTCGGCGGCAACGACGGGTCCACCGCAGGCCTCGACCCGACCCAGGTCGGCGCCGCCGGCAGCGAGGACCCCAACGCGTTCAGCCAGTGCAAGAAGGGCGCCGACGCGAACGCGGACACCGAGTGCCGCATCATCGGAACGGTGAACTCCGTGCAGGCCTACTGGGCCTCCGAGCTGCCCCGCTTCGGCAAGGAGTGGCAGCCGACGAAGACCGTGATCTACAACGGGCAGACGCAGTCGGACTGCGGCACCGCGAGCAACCAGGTGGGTCCCTTCTACTGCCCGCTCGACAAGCGGGTCTACATCGACGCCAGCTTCTTCCAGATCCTGCAGGACCAGTTCGGTTCCAGCGGTGGGCCGCTCGCCCAGGAGTACGTCGTGGCCCACGAGTACGGTCACGCGCTTCAGGACCAGCTCGGCCTGCTCGGCGAGGCGCAGCGTGACCCGCAGGGGCCGCAGTCGGGAGCGGTGAAGACCGAGCTGATGGCCGACTGCCTGGGCGGGGTCTGGGCCAAGCACGCCTCTACCGTCAACGACCAGAAGAGCGGTACGCCGTTCCTCAAGCCGCTGACCGACCAGGACATCAAGGACGCGCTCTCGGCCGCCTCGTCGGTCGGCGACGACCGCATCCAGCAGGCCACCCAGGGCCGGGTCAACCCCGAGTCCTGGACGCACGGCTCCGCCGAGTCCCGCCAGCGCTGGTTCCTGCAGGGCTACAAGACCGGCGACCTCAACCAGTGCAACACCTTCGCGGCCGCCACGGTCTAGTGACGTCCTTCGTCGTCACCGGCGGCGCCGGCGGGGTGGGCCGGGCCATCGCCGAGCACCTGACCCGCCTGGGTCCCGTGGTCGTGCTCGACGTGGCCGGCTCCCTCGGCTGGCACCACCCGGACGTCCGGCTGGTCAGTGGCGACGCCACCGACCCGGAGGCGGCGCTCGAGGCCGCCCGTCAAGCGCAGGATGCCGCCCCGCTGTCGGGCTGGGTGAACAACGCAGCGGTGTTCGACGACGCAGGTCTCGCGACGGCATCCGCGGCCCGGGTGCTCGAGCTGGTCACGGCGAACCTGGCAATGGCCCTGGTCGGCTGCCACACCGCGGTCAACCACTTCCTCTCCCACGGACGGCCGGGCGCGATCGTCAACGTCTCGTCCCACCAGGCCCAGCGCCCGGTGCGCGGCGCGCTGCCCTACGCCACGGCGAAGGCCGGCGTCGAAGGGCTCACCCGCGCCGTGGCCGTCGACCACGGCCCCGACGGCATCCGCACCAATGCCGTGGCGCTGGGCTCGATCACGACCGACCGCTTCGAGGCTTACCGCACCAGCCACCCCGGGGTCGACGACCAGATGGCGGCGCTGCACCCGCTGGGCCGGGTCGGCACGCCGGTCGAGGTCGCCGAGGCCGTCGCGTTCCTGCTCTCCCCCGCGCGCCGGCTTCGTCAACGGCGTGGTGCTGCCCGTCGACGGCGGCCGCGCAGCGAACGGCCCCGACCCCGAGGCGACCTGAGCCGCCTCACTCCTCGATGGTGACGCGCACCGCGCGGCCACGCTCGAGGGCCTTCTCGAGCACCTCGAGCCTCGGGTCGGGCAGGTCGTAGAGCTCGCGGCGCGGCAGCTCGCGGATGCCGGCCAGCCGCGGGTCCTCGAGCAGGGTCGCCACGAGCGCCTTGTCGCCACCGAGCACGACGCCCGCGGGGTGGACGCCGGTGAGCAGCCGCACCGCGTGCTCCACCGCGGCACCGACCAGGCCGTCGGCCTGGTTGGCCCGGCGGCGCGCGAATCGCTGCTGGCTCCAGCCGCCGGCCGCGGTGCGCGACTGCACGTAGCGGCTGCCGACCTTGTGGGAGGTGAGCCGGCCGCCCGACGCGACGCCCACGGCATACCCACCTCGCCGCACGAGGACGACGGCGAGCGGGTCGTGGTCGAAACGCGCGACCCCGACGACCCGCTGGGGGCCGTCGGGGTTGTTGGCGGCGAACCGTTCCAGCCAGCCGTCGAGGCGCGCGGGCGCGACCTCGACGACGCGCTGGGTCACGAGGGGCTGCGGATCAGATGTTGAAGCCGAGGGCGCGCAGCTGCTCGCGACCGTCGTCGGTGATCTTGTCGGGGCCCCACGGCGGCATCCAGACCCAGTTCACCCGGTACGACGCGACCAGGCCCTCGAGCGACTGCTCGGTCTGGTCCTCGATGACGTCGGTGAGCGGGCAGGCCGCCGAGGTGAGGGTCATGTCGATGACGGCGTGGTTCTGGCCGTCGACCGTGATGCCGTAGACGAGGCCGAGGTCGACGACGTTGATGCCGAGCTCGGGGTCGACGACGTCGCGCAGGGCCTCCTCGACGTCGGCGACGTTCGCCTGGGAGTTGGGGCTGCTGGTGGTGGTCTCGGTCATGCCTGGGCTCCTTCGGCCTGGTGCAGGGCATCGGTGAACGCCATCCAGGACAGGAGGGCGCACTTCACGCGGGCGGGGTACTTCGCGACGCCGGAGAGGGCGACGCCGTCGCCGATCTGCTCCTCGTCGCCGGGGTCCTGGCCCTTGCTGGTGAGCATCGAGCGCATCGCCTCGACCGTCTCGCGGGCGTGGGCGACGGACTCGCCGGTGATCTCCTCGGCGAGGATCGACGCCGAGGCCACGCTGATCGAGCAGCCCATGGCGTCGTAGGACACGTCTTCGACGACGGCGTCGTCACCGGTGCCGGTGACGTGCACGCGCAGGGTGACCTCGTCGCCGCAGGTGGGGTTGACGTGGTGCACCTCGGCCTCGAACGGGTCGCGCAGGCCGGCGCGCACAGGGCGCTTGTAGTGCTCGAGGATGAGCTCCTGGTAGAGGTCCATCAGACCGCCACCTCGAGCCCGAACATCGCCGGCACGCGGTCGAGCGCGTCGAGGAGCGCGTCGACCTCGGCGGGCGTGGTGTAGGCGGCGAAGCTGGCGCGGGTGCTGGCCTGGGCCTTGAGCGCCCGGTGCAGCGGCCACGCGCAGTGGTGGCCGACCCGCACGGCCACGCCGCTGTCGTCGAGCACCTGCCCGACGTCGTGGGCGTGCACGCCGTCGACGACGAAGGCCACCGCTCCCCCGCGCTCGCGCAGGTCGTCGGGGCCGAGCACGCGCACCCACGGGCGCAGCGCGAGCCCCTCGAGCAGCTGCCGGGTGAGCGCCTGCTCGTGGGCGTGCACCCGGTCGAGCCCGAGCGCGGCGAGGTAGTCGCAGGCGGCGGCCAGGCCGACGGCCTGGGCCGCGACCGGCACGCCGGCCTCGAACTTCTGCGGCGCCGGGGCGTAGGTGGAGCCCTCCATGGTGACCGTCTCGATCATCGAGCCGCCGGTGAGGAACACCGGCATCTCGTCGAGCAGCTCGGGGCGGGCCCAGAGCACGCCGATGCCGAGCGGCCCGAACATCTTGTGCCCGGAGAAGGCCAGGAAGTCGACCCCGAGGTCGTCGACGGCGACCGGCAGGTGCGGCACCGACTGGCAGGCGTCGAGCACCACGAGCGCGCCGACGGCGTGCGCGCGCTCGGTGAGCTGCTGCACGGGGTTGAGCTGTGCCGAGCACGTTGGACACGTGGGTGAACGCGAACACCTTGGTGCGCTCGTTCAGCAGGGCGTCGAGGTCGGTGAGGTCGAGCCGGCCGTCGGGCGTGACCGGCACCCAGCGCAGCGTGGCGCCGGTGCGCCGGCAGGCCTCCTGCCACGGGATGAGGTTGGCGTGGTGCTCCATCTCGGTGACGAGCACCTCGTCGCCGGGGCGCAGGGTGAACCGGTCGCCGCGGCCGCCGCCGCCGCCGTGCGTGCCGTTGGTGAAGGCGTAGGCCACGAGGTTGATGGCCTCGGTGGCGTTGCGGGTGAAGACGACCTCGTCGGCCCGGGCACCGATGAACGCGGCGATGGTCGCGCGCGCCGACTCGTAGGCGTCGGTGCCCTCCTCGGAGAGCTGGTGCGCGCCACGGTGCACCGCCGCGTTGGTGTGCTCGTAGAACCCGCGCTCGGCGTCGAGCACCTGGCGCGGCTTGTGCGAGGTGGCACCCGAGTCGAGGTAGACCAGCGGGTGCCCCCCGCGCACGGTGCGCGTCAGGATCGGGAAGTCGGCCCGGATGCGGGCCAGCTCCTCGTCGGGAAGGGGGGCGGCAGCCAACTCAGGCCTCGACCGTCTCGACGGCCTCGGGGAGGAAGCGGTCGTAGCCCTCGGCCTCGAGGCGGTCGGCGAGCTCCTTGCCACCCTCCTCGGCGATCCGGCCGTCGACGAAGACGTGCACGAAGTCGGGCTCGATGTAGCGCAGGATGCGCGTGTAGTGCGTGATGAGCAGCACGCCGGCGCCGGTGGCCTCCTTGGCGCGGTTGACACCCTCGGAGACGACGCGCAGCGCGTCGACGTCGAGCCCGGAGTCGGTCTCGTCGAGCACGGCGAACTTGGGCCGCAGCAGCTCCATCTGGAGGATCTCGTGGCGCTTCTTCTCGCCGCCGGAGAAGCCCTCGTTGACGTTGCGCTCGGCGAAGGCGGGGTCCATGCGCAGCTGCGCCATGGCGCCCTTCATGTCCTTGACCCAGGTGCGCAGCTTGGGGGCCTCGCCGTCGATGGCGGTCTTGGCGGTGCGCAGGAAGTTGGAGACGGTGACGCCGGGGACCTCGACGGGGTACTGCATCGCGAGGAACAGGCCGGCGCGGGCGCGCTCGTCGACCTTCATCGCGAGCACGTCCTCGCCGTCGAGGGTGACCGAGCCGGAGGTGACGGTGTACTTCGGGTGACCCGCCACCGAGTAGGCCAGCGTCGACTTGCCCGACCCGTTGGGGCCCATGATGGCGTGGGTCTCGCCGGAGCGGATGGTCAGGGTGACGCCGCGCAGGATCTCCTTGGCGCCCTCCTCGGTGTCGACGGAGACGTGGAGGTCCTTGATCTCAAGGGTGGACATGCGGTGCTCAGCTCTCCTCGGACAGGGCGACGAAGACGTCGTCGCCCTCGATGCGGACGGTGTGGACGGCGATGGGGGTGATGGCCGGCGGGCCGGTGGGCTCGCCCGGTGCGCAGGTCGAAGCGCGAGCCGTGCAGCCAGCACTCGAGGGTGCAGCCGTCGAGCTCGCCCTCGGACAGCGAGACGTTGGCGTGCGTGCAGGTGTCGTCGACGCAGTGCACGTCGCCGTCGTCGGTGCGCACGATGGAGACGCGGCGGCCCTCGATCTCGGCCAGGGCGGCGCCCACGGCCGGCAGGTCGTCGAGCCGGCAGACCCGCACGAAGCCGGTGTCGGTGAGCTGCTCGCTCATGCGGCACCTCCGGCGAGCCCGGGCTCGGCGACGCCGCTGGCGAGCTCACGCTCGATGGCCAGCATCAGGCGGTCCTGCACCTCGGGGACGCCGATCCGGCCGACGACGCTGGCGAAGAACCCGCGCACGACGAGGCGGCGCGCCTCGTCCTCGGGGATGCCGCGCGCCATCAGGTAGAACAGCTGCTGGTCGTCGAACCGCCCTGTGGCGGAAGCGTGCCCAGCACCCTTGATCTCACCGGTCTCGATCTCGAGGTTGGGCACCGAGTCGGCGCGCGCGCCCTTCGGTGAGCACCAGGTTGCGGTTGAGCTCGTAGGTGTCGGTGCCCTCGGCGCTGGCGCGGATCAGCACGTCACCGACCCACACGGTGTGCGCGGTGTCGCCCTGCAGGGCGCCCTTGTACTCGACGTTGCTGCGGCAGTGCGGTGCGCAGTGGTCGACGAAGAGGCGGTGCTCGAGGTGCTGCCCGGCATCCGCGAAGTAGACGCCCAGGCCCTCGAACGAGCCGCCGGGGCCGGTGTACGAGGCGTTGGTGTTGAACCGCACGATGCCGCCGCCGATGGTCACGGCGATGTGCCGCACCGCGGCGTCGCGGCCGATGACCAGGTCGTGCTGCGCGAGGTGGTGGGCGTCGTCGTCCCACTCCTGCACGGTGACCAGGGTGACCTGCGCGCCGTCGCCGGCGACGACCGACACGACCTCGCTGTACTCGCTGGTGCCGGTGTGCTCGAGCACGACGGTGGCGCGGGCGAACCGGCCGACCCGCACCAGCAGGTGGCCGTGCACGACCTCGTGGGCGGTGCCGGTGAGCCGGATGCGGACCGGCTCGTCGAGGTCGGCGTCGGCGGGGATGTCGAGCACCGCGACGCCACCGCTGTGGGCGGCGGCGACGGCGGCGGCGCGGTCACCGGGGGCCGGTGCGCCGCTGGCGCGCCACTCCTCGACGGATGCCGTGCCGAGCGTGACGCCGTCGGGGAGCGACTCGCTCCACTCCAGGCACGCACCGGTGGCCTCGTCGTGGAAGAGCGCTCCGAGGCGGTCGACCGGGGTGAACCGCCACTCCTCCTCGCGGCCGGTGGGCAGCGGGAAGTCGGCGACGGCGTACGACGTCGTGCGCTCGGCGCGCGACTGGTTCGGGACCATCGTCGCGGCGCTGTCGGTGTGCGCGCCCGCGGTGGGGCGCTGTGGGGTCAGCAGGCTCATCTCAGCCAACTGCTCCTTCCATCTGGAGCTCGATGAGGCGGTTGAGCTCGAGGGCGTACTCCATCGGGAGCTCCTTGGCGATGGGCTCGACGAAGCCGCGCACGATCATCGCCATCGCCTCCTCCTCGGTCATGCCTCGGGACATCAGGTAGAACATCTGGTCCTCGGACACCTTGGAGACGGTGGCCTCGTGGCCCATCTGCACGTCGTCCTCGCGGATGTCGACGTAGGGGTAGGTGTCGGAGCGGCTGATCGTGTCGACGAGCAGGGCGTCGCAGACGACCGAGCTCTTCGAGCCGTGCGCGCCCTCCATGATCTGCACCAGGCCGCGGTACGACGTGCGACCGCCGCCGCGGGCGACCGACTTGCTGATGATCTGGCTGCTGGTGTTGGGGGCCGCGTGCACCATCTTGGAGCCGGCGTCCTGGTGCTGGCCCTCGCCCGCGAAGGCGATCGACAGGGTCTCGCCGCGGGCGTGCTCGCCGAGCAGGAAGACGGCGGGGTACTTCATCGTGACCTTGGACCCGATGTTGCCGTCGATCCACTCCATCGTCGCGCCCTCGGCGCAGGTCGCGCGCTTGGTGACGAGGTTGTAGACGTTGTTGGACCAGTTCTGGATGGTCGTGTAGCGCACCCGGGCGTTCTTCTTCACGATGATCTCGACGACCGCGCTGTGCAGGCTGTCGCTCTTGTAGATGGGCGCGGTGCAGCCCTCGACGTAGTGCACGTAGGAGCCCTCGTCGGCGATGATCAGGGTGCGCTCGAACTGGCCCATGTTCTCGGTGTTGATCCGGAAGTAGGCCTGCAGCGGGATGTCGACGTGCACGCCCGGCGGCACGTAGATGAACGAGCCACCCGACCACACGGCGGTGTTGAGCGAGGCGAACTTGTTGTCGCCGGCCGGGATCACCGAGGTGAAGTACTCGCGGAACAGGTCTTCGTGCTCGCGCAGCCCGGTGTCGGTGTCGACGAAGATGACGCCCTTCTCCTCCAGGTCCTCGCGGATCTGGTGGTAGACGACCTCCGACTCGTACTGCGCGGCGACGCCGGCGACGAGGCGCTGCTTCTCGGCCTCGGGGATGCCGAGCCGGTCGTAGGTGTTCTTGATGTCCTCGGGCAGGTCCTCCCAGGAGGTGGCCTGCTTCTCGGTGGACTTCACGAAGTACTTGATGTTCTGGAAGTCGATGCCGGACAGGTCGGAGCCCCAGGTCGGCATCGGCTTCTTGCCGAACAGGCGCAGTGACTTCAGCCGCAGGTCGAGCATCCACTGCGGCTCGCTCTTGCGCGCCGAGATGTCGCTGACGACCTCGTCGTTGAGCCCACGGCGGGCGGTCTCACCGGCCGTGTCGCTGTCGGCCCAGCCGAAGGCGTAGGTGCCGAGGTCCTTCAGACCGGGGTTGAGCTCTTCGATGCTGCTCGTCATGACGAGGGCCTCTCGGTGGTCGGTGTGGGGACGAAGGTGGTGCAGACGTGGTCGCCGTGGGCCAGGGTGGCCAGGCGCTGGACGTGGACGCCGAGCAGGCGCGAGAACGCCTCGGTCTCGGCCTCGCAGAACTGGGGGAACTCGGTCGGCGACGTGCTGCACGGGGCAGTGGCCCTGGCAGAGCTGGATGCCGGTGAGCTGGCCGGCACCGGCCGCCCCCACCGGGCGGGCGGAGGCCGCGTAGCCGTCGGCGTTGAGCGCGTCGACGAGGGCGGCGGCACGGGCGGCCGTGTCGTCACCGGCGGCGTCGATGCGGTCGGCGTAGCGCTGCTCGAGCGAGGCCACCCGGTGCTCGGCGAACTGGTGCACGGCGTCGGTGCCGACGGTGTCGCTCAGGAAGCGCAGCGCGTCACCGGCGAGGTGGTCGTAGTCGCTGACCAGGGCGCGGTGGCCGCGCTCGGTGAGCACCCAGGACTTCGCCGGGCGGCCGCGCCGTCGCGGGCCGGTGGCCTCGCGGGACTCGACCAACCCCTCGGCGTGCAGCGCGTCGACCTGCCGGCGGACGGCGGTCTCGGTGAGGCCGAGCCGGTCGACCAGGGCGGTGATGCTGACCGGCCCCTCCTGGCTCACGACGCGCAGCACCCGGTCGCGAGTGCGCGACTCGAGGACGTGTGCCTCGGGATTAACCACACACCCATGTTAGGTAATTGCCGCGACCCTGTCCAAGGAAGGGTGGCCTAACTCTCGACGCCGTGCTCGAGACCGTGCTCGACGCCCCCCTCGACGGTGTCGCCGGCGTCCACGGCCGGGTGGTCGTGCTCCGCCTCCTCCTCCGCCTCCTCCTCCGCCTCGTCCTCGGCCTCCTCGTCGTCGAGCGGGAGGAAGACCGACGGCATCCGGCGCCGTGGCGGTGCGACGGACTCGGGCCCCAGCCACCGCTCGCGCAGCGGTGCGGTGAGCACGCCGAGCGGTGCGGTGAGCACGTAGCCGTAGGCCACGACGAGGAGGGTGAGCCCTGGCGAGAGCACCAGGCCGACGACGATGGCGAGCCCGACGGACGCCGTGGTGAGGCGGGCGTTGCGGTTGCGTGGCGACAGCAGGGTGCGGAACGAGCGGAACCGCACCGTCATGACCATGAGCAGCGCCGGCACCACGGAGACCAGCAGGGGGAACCAGGCCTGCCAGGGGCCGGTGCCGGGGCCGAAGTGCGGTGAGTCGAGCGCCAGGATGGTCGCCATGACGACGGCGGCCGCGCCCGGGCGAGGGCAGCCCCACGAAGTAGCGCTTGTCGGCCAGCGGGTCGATGGTGACGTTGAACCGGGCCAGCCGGAACGCCGCGCACGCCAGCCAGAAGAACGCCGCGAGCCAGGACAGGATCGGCCACTCGTCGAGGGCCCAGGTGTGCACCAGGATCGCCGGGGCCAGCCCGAAGGAGATCAGGTCGGCGAGCGAGTCGAGCTGCAGGCCGAACGGCGAGGTGGCCCCGATCAGCCGGGCCACGAAGCCGTCGGCGATGTCGAGCACGATCGACACCGCGATGAGCGCGGCGGCCACGGTGAAGTGCCCGTCGAAGGCGAGCATCACCGAGGACAGGCCGCTGATCATGTTCAACGTCGTGAAGGCGCTCGGCGCCAGCAGCCGGGCGCGCTCGCGCTTGGGCAGCTGGCGCAGGGAGACGACCCGGGCCCCGGTGGGCGACACCAGCCGCCAGCGGTCGAGGATGCGGCGGCGCCCCGGCGCCGCCGGGCTGGTCACCCGGTCACCCGGACCGGGCGCGCCCACCGGGCGATCACGGTCTCGCCGGCCACGACCCGGTCACCGGTGGAGACGAGCAGGTCGCACTCGGGCGGCACGAACACGTCCATCCGTGAGCCGAACTTCATCAGCCCCACGCGCTGGCCGGTGGTGAGCTCGTCGGCCTCGGACACGCGGGTGACCACCCGGCGGGCCATCAGGCCGACGATCTGGCGGAAGTGCACCCGGCGCAGCTCGTCGCCCACCTGCCGCTCGACGGTGATGTCGCTGCGCTCGTTGAGGTGGGCGCTCTCGTGCTTGTACGCGGCGAGCCACTTCCCCGGCCGCTGGACGACCTCGACGACCCGGCCGCCGTAGGGCGCTCGGTTGATGTGCACGTCGAACGCCGACAGGAAGATGCTGACCTGCTGCCACTCCCCTTCGGGCGCGAGGCCCTCGACGGCGGCGCCCGCGTGCATCACCTTGCCGTCGGCCGGCGACAGCACGTCGTCGACCGGCACGGCGGCGGAGTCGGGCGTGCGGTCGGGGTCGCGGAAGAAGGCCGCCACGGCGACCGGAAGGAGCCCCAGCAGGGCCGCCGTGCGTGGACGGCGGAGCAGGAGGGCGAGGGCGGCGGGCGCGGCGGCCACCAGGTGGCGGGCGCGGCCTCCCTGTCGATGCGGGGCATGGGCGCCAGCCTAGGATGTCGAGCCGTGACCGGAGCAGTGGTGGTGCGCGAGCTGCGCAGGTCGTTCGCGACGACCACCGCGGTCGACGGCGCGTCGTGGACGGCCACGGCCGGCACGGTGACCGCGCTGCTCGGCCCGAACGGCGCCGGGAAGACGACCACGATCGAGTGCCTCGAGGGACTGCAACGCCCGGATGCCGGTTCGGTGCAGGTGCTCGGCCGCGACCCGTGGCGCTCGGGGCCCGACCACCGGGCGCGGGTCGGAGTGATGCTGCAGGAGGGTGGGCTGCCGACGACCAGCCGGCCGCTGCCGCTGCTGCAGCACCTGGCCGCGCTGTACGCCGCCCCGGCGCCGCTCGACGAGCTGGTCGACCGGCTGGGCATCGCGGCGTTCGCCGGCACCACGGTGCGCCGGATGTCGGGTGGCCAGCGCCAGCGGGTGGCGCTCGCGGCGGCCCTGCTCCCCCACGCCGACGTGCTCTTCCTCGACGAGCCGACCGCAGGGCTCGACCCGCACGCCCGGCTCGAGGTCTGGGACCTGGTGCGGGCCGAGGCGGCCCGCGGGGCCTGCGTCGTGGTGACCACGCACTCGTTCGAGGAGGCCGAGCGGCTGGCCGACCGGGTCGTCATCATGGCGGCCGGGCGGGTCGTGGCCGACGGCACGCTCGACGAGGTGCGCGGCGGTCGCTCGCTCGAGGACGTCTACTTCGCCCTGACGACCGGCGCGGCGCGATGAGCGCGCTGGCTCCGGACCGTCCCTCGGCAGCAGCGCCCGCCCGGCAGCGGGTGCTCGCGCGGGCGTCCTTCGAGACGCGGTCGCTCCTCGCCAACGGCGAGCAGCTGCTCGTCTCGGTGGTGCTGCCCGCGCTGGCGCTGGTCGGGCTGGCGCTGGCCTCGGTGCCCGACCTCGGCCCCGAGCCGCGCGCCGACGTCGCCCTGGCCGGGGCGCTGGCGCTGGCCGTCGTCTCCACCGCGTTCACCGGGCAGGCGATCTCGACCGGCTTCGACCGCCGGGCCGGGGTGCTGCGGCTGCTCGGCACCACCCCCCTCGGCCGCGGTGGGCTGCTCGCCGCCAAGTGCCTGGCCGTGCTGTCGGTGCTCGCCGTGCAGGTCGTCGTGCTCGGTGCGCTGGGACTGGCGCTGGGGGCGCGGCCGGAGGCGGGCGGCATCCTGCCGATGCTGGTCACGCTGCTGCTGGGCAGCGCGACGTTCGTCGCACTGGCGCTGCTGCTCGCCGGCACGGTGCGCGCCGAGGCCGTGCTGGCCATCGCCAACCTGGTCTGGGTGCTGCTGCTCGGGCTCGGGCGTGCTGTTCCCGACCGACCTGCTGCCCGGGGCGCTGGGCACGCGTGGCCGCGCTGCTGCCCTCCGGTGCGCTGGGCGACGCGATGCGCACCGGCGTCGTCGACGGCGGGTGGCCGTGGGCGCAGTGGGCGGTGCTGGTGGTGTGGGGCCTGGCCGGGGGTGCCCTCGCGCGCCGGTTCTTCCGCTGGGGCGACTGACCGACCGGTTCGGGACCGGGCCCGGCGCCGCCGTAACCTTGTGGCGTGACGAGCACGAGCACCACCTCCCCGGCCGCCCGCGGCGGCGCCGCGCGACCGGCCCCTTCTGGCTGGCTCCGCGATCCTGCTGGCGAACCTCGTGGCCGAGGTCGGCATCGTCGTGACCGGCGGGCTGGTGCGGGTCACGGGCAGCGGCCTCGGGTGCCCGACCTGGCCCGAGTGCACCGACGGCTCGATCACCCCCACCGTCGAGCAGGCCGAGGGCTTCCACAAGTACATCGAGTTCGGCAACCGCACCCTGACCGGCGTGCTGCTCGTGCTGGCCGTCGCCACCGTGCTCGGCCGTCTGGCGGTGCGCGCCGCGCCGCGCGATGAAGGTCGCCGCGGCCGTGGTGCTCGGCGGCGTGCTGGGCGCAGGCGGTGCTCGGCGGGCATCACCGTGCTGCTCGGGCTGAACCCGGCCATCGTGGCCGCCCACTTCCTGGTGTCGATGGGCCTGGTGGCCGTGTCGTCCTACCTGTGGTTCGCCCGCCACGAGGGCGCCGGTTCGCCCCGGGCGCTGGTGGCGCCGTTGGTGACCCGGCTCGCCTGGGTCACCGTGGTGGTCGGCGGCGCCGTGCTGGCCCTCGGCACCGTGGTGACGGGCTCCGGTCCGCACTCCGGCGACGCCGACCAGCCGAACCGGTTCGGGTTCGACCCGCGCACCGTGTCGTGGCTGCACGCCGACCTGGTGATGATCTTCATCGGGCTGGTCGTCGCCACCTGGCTCGCTGCCCGGCTCACTGCCGTCGACGACGAGCGCGGGCCGGCGCGGGCCTGGCTGGTCGTGCTGGCGGTGGCGCTGGCGCAGGGCCTGATCGGCTACGTGCAGTACTTCACCAACCTGCCCGAGGCGCTCGTCATCGCGCACATGCTCGGGGCCAGCCTGCTCGTGGTGGCGCTGACCCACGGCATCCTCGCCCTGCGGCGACGGGAGGGCTCCGCGACGACGCCGGTCGACTCGCCCCGCTCAGTGCTCGAGCAGGCCTGAGGCTCGCGCCAGCGCCACCGCCTCGCCACGGGATGCCGCGCCCGAGCTTGGCCAGGATGTTGGACACGTGCACGCTGGCCGTCTTGGTGCTGATGAACAGGGCCCGGCCGATCTCGCCGTTCGACCGGCCCTCGGCGAGCAGGCTCAGCACCTCGGCCTCGCGGGCGGTGAGGGTGCTGGGCGCTCGCGCCGACCGCGGCGCCAGGTGCTCCAGGGCCGCGAGCAGGGGCTGGGCGCCGAGCGCCTGCGCCGTCTCGCGGGCGCGGCGCAGCTCGTCGACCGCGCTCGGGTCGCCGGCCGCGAGGAGCACCTCGGCGAGGCGCCACCGGCCACGCGCCGCCTCGTAGCGCTCGCCGTACTGCTCGAACAGGTCGACCACCTCGCGCCACCGGGCCACGAGCTCGTCGAGGGCCACGTCGTCGCCGCCGGCCCAGCGGGCCCGCTGGTACTCGGCCCGGGCCCGCACCTGCCACGCCCGGCCCTCCAGCAGTGGCGGGTGCAGCAGCGAACCCTCGCCCCACACCTCCTCGGCCTGCAGGCACAGCCGGTCGACCTGGGCCAGCAGGTCGTCGCGACCGGCCGGCGGTTGCCGGTGCGCAGCGCCGTGGCGAGGTGGCCCATCGCCAGGGCGGCCAGCCGCACCTCGACCGCCACCTGTCCCCGGCCCCACAGGCCGCGCAGGAACTCGACGACCTCGTCGTGCACGGTGAGCATCCGGTCGACGTCGCCGGTGCTGCCGAGCAGGTCGACCGCGGCGATCCCGGACTGCACCGCCGTGCGGCCGTCGTCGGCCCACCACGGGCGGGTGGCGGCGAGCAGCTCGGTGGCGCTCAGCTGCCCCCGTGCCGCGAGCAGCGCACCGGCGGCGGCGTCGATGCTCGCAGCCGCCCAGGCCGGCATCCCGGTCTCGGTGTCGTGCGCGGCGGCGCTCGCGGCGCGGTCCCATTCGCCCATCTCGTAGGCGGTCGTCACCACCATGGCCCGGGCGTCGACCCCGTACATCGACCACTCCAGACCGGCCCGGCGGGCCTCGGCGACGGTGCGCTCGAAGGCCGCCAGCGCCAGCTCGTGGTCACCCTGGCGGAAGTGCACCGAGGCCAGGATGTCCATGGCGCGCAGCAGGGCGAGGTCCGGGGCGCGGGTCCAGGCTGCCACCGCTCCCTCGAGCCGGCGGATCGACTCGCGCGGGTCGCCGGAGGTCTCGCTGAGCCGGGCGAGGATCGAGGCGAGGTCGGTGCGGTCGACGGCCAGGTCGTGCTCCACCGCCAGCGCCATCGCCTCGTCGGCGACCTCGAGCGCCTCGGCCGCGGCACCGCTGTCCATCAGGGCCTCGGCGCGCCGCGCGAGCAGCCCCACCCGCAGACCCACCGGGGCGTCCGGTGCCAGCAGCCGCAGGGCCTCCTCGGTGAGGCCGAGCCGGTCGACGCGCTCCTCGGTCAGCCGGGACGAGAAGGCGAGGGCACCGAGCAGCTCGGCCCGCTCGTGGTCGGTGGGCAGGTCGGTGTCGAGCCGGGCCCGCAGCAGCGCCATCGCCCGGCCGGTGCGACCGCTGCCGTTCGCGGCCGCGGCGGCGCGCAGGGTGAGGGCGTGCCCGGATGCCGGGTCGGCACCACCCGGTGCGCCGTCACCCTCGGCGCGGGGTTGCGTGACGTCGGCCAGCGCGAGCGCCATCTCGTAGTGGGCGAGCGCCTCGGCCGGTCCGCCCATCCGCTGCGCGGCGTCACCGGCGAGCACCGAGGCCTGCAGGGCCGCGGCCCGGTCACCGGCCGCCAGGGCGTGGCGCGCGAGGTCGGCGGAGGTGCCCAGCGACGGGTCGGCGCGCAGCGCCTCGACGCAGGCGCGGTGCAGCTGGAGGCGCTCGGCGGGCAGCAGGTCGTCGCTGACCGCCTCGGCGAGCAGGGCGTGGCGGAACTCGTAGCCCTGCTCCCCCCACGGCTCGAGCACGTGGTGCTCGACGGCGGCCCGCAGCGCCCCGCCCAGCGTCACGGCATCGACCCCGGCCACCTTCTCGAGCAGGGCGTGCGGCACCCGACGGCCGATGACGGCGGCGACCCGCACGACGGCCTGCGCCGTGTCGTCGAGCCGGTCGACCCGGGTGAGCAGCAGCCGGGCGAGGTCGGCGGGGTCGGCACCGCGGTCGCCGGCCGCCGTGGCGAGCTCCTCGGCGAAGAACGCGTTGCCCTCGGCGCGCCGGGCGACGAGCTCGACGACGTCGTCGTCGAGGGCCGTACCGGCGCGGCGCACCACGCGCCGCAGGTCGGAGTCGGGCAGCGGCCCGAGGTCGACCCGGGTGAGCCCCGGCAGCCGCGACCACACGGCGAGGGCGCCGGCCAGCGGGTGCCGCCGGTGCACGTCGTCGCTGCGGTAGGTGGCGAGCAGGGCCACCCCGTCGGGGAGCCCGCGGGTGAACAGCAGGGTGAGCAGGTCGCGGGTCGACTCGTCGGCCCAGTGCACGTCCTCGACGACGACGAGCAGCGGGCCGCGGCGCCCGAGGTCCGCGAGGGCGCCGTGCACGGCCTCGACGAGGTCGGCGCGCACGGCATCCTCGCGGGCCCCGGACGCCACGCGCGGGACCAGGGGCACCAGCCCGGGGTGGTCGGCGACCAGCTCGTCGACGAGCTCGCGCTCGCGGCCGTCGAGGGCGGCGAACATCTCGACGAAGGGCAGGTAGGGAAGGCTGGTGCCCCCCTCGCCGACGCAGTGCCCGACCAGCGTGCGCCGGTCGGCGGCGAGCCGGGCGAGGTGCCCGACCACCGCGGTCTTGCCGATGCCGGCGTCGCCACCGAGGAGGGCGGCTCCACCGCCCCCGTCGGCCCAGCCCAGGGCGTCGAGGATGCGGTGGACCTCCTCGCGGCGACCGACCAGCTCGGTCGTGGTTCTCGGCGGCACGGTGCCGATCATGGCACCGGGCGCCCACACCTGCGTGCTCACGGGTGGCGCGGGCGACCGGCGGCCACCGTGGCGCCGTGCTGCGAGTGCGTGCCGTGACGGGGTCGCGGGGCCGCCCACGACGCGGGCCACCCAGGCCGCCAGCGGGTGCAGCGCCGAGCGGAGCGGGTCGGCAGGTCGCCCTGGTGCCGGTCGTGGAGGTGGGTGTCGTGCCGGTCGACGCCGGCGAGCTCGTAGCGGCGGTCGATGTCGGCCTGGACGACGTTGTTGTCGATGTAGAGGCTCACGGTGTGCTCCTTGGGAGTTCGGTGCCCGGATCGGTCGATCCCGACGTCCTCAAGATTCGTCGGCTGAGGTGGGGCCCCACATCGGGCGTCGTGCGTATCTCCACCGGCATCCGCCGCGTCTGAGGTACCTCATTCCCGCGTGCCCACCTCATTTCTGCAGCGGCACCTCCGGGCCACGCTGGCAGCCCCGGCTCCGTCGCAGATCGGTGCTGCGGTCCAGATCTCTGCCCGGTGGTGCGTCCCTGAGCAGCGCACGTCCGGAGGACGGATCTCTCCGGCAAGAGGATCCGCGTCGGGAGCCTGGGCTCGATCCCCGACGATGAAGCCCTGCGCACGGCATCTGGGCACCGGCGTGACTCGCGAAGTCAGGCGCATTTCGCAGGCTCAGGAGGTTCTCGCCGGGTCAGGACCGAGTACGCCCCTGACCCGGCGAAGTGATCCTGACTTCGCGGGAGATATGCACAAGAGCGTCTTGTGCAATAGGTCCTTGTGGGGTTACCGTGGGCAGCATGACCCGACCTGAGGTACGCACCCTGCGCGATGCCGCGCCGCTCGCCGCGCTCGCCCACCCGTTCCGCTCGCGGATCATGGACGCGCTCAAGGTCGACGGCCCGTCGACGGCATCCATGCTCGCCCTGCGCACCGGGCAGGCGGTCGGCAACGCGAGCCACCACCTCAAGGTGCTGGCCGCCGCCGGGCTCGTCGAGGAGGCCCCCGAGCTGGCCCGCGACAAGCGCGAGCGCTGGTGGCGGCTGGTGACCACCGGCACCCGGTGGAGCCGCCGCGAGCTCACCGACCAGGCCGCGATCACCGCGGCCGAGGAGGCCGAGGCCCTCAACCTGCGCCGGCAGCAGGAGCGCGTGCGCGACTGGCTGGTCAACGCCGAGTCCGCCCCCGAGTGGGACGACGTGGCGTTCGCGACCCAGAACTGGCTGCGGCTGACCCCCGACGAGCTCGGCAGGTGTCCCGGGAGATCGTCGACCTCCTCGTGCGCTGGGGCAACCGCGAGGTGCCCGACGACGGCGCGCACCGCGAGCCGGTGCTCGTCTTCGCCCGCGGCTTCCCGAGCCAGCCGTGACGGCCGGCACGACGGCGCCGTCGGCCACCGCTCCCCCGATCGCCGGCAACCGCAACTTCCGGCTGCTGTGGGTCGGCGAGGGCGTGTCGGTGCTCGGCTCGATGACCACCTCGGTCGTCGTGCCGCTGGTCGCCGTCACGGTCTTCGACGCCGGGCCGGGCTGGATGGGCCTGCTCACCGCCGCCGCCTGGCTGCCCTGGCTGCTCATCGGCCTGCCGGCCGGCGCCTGGGTCGACCGCAGCGACGCCCGCCGGGTCATGATCGCCGCCGACCTCGGGGCCGCCGCGGCCATCGGGTCGGTGCCGCTCGCGTGGGCGCTCGGCCTGCTCACCCTCCCCCACCTGGTGCTGGCGACGCTGGGGGTCGGCGCCGCGGCGGTGTTCCTGCGCACCGCCTACCTCCCCCTCGTGCCCCGCATCGTCGCCGAGCCCGACCTCGCGCGGGCGAACGCCCGGGTCGTCGGCACCGAGTCGGCGATGCAGGTGCTCGGCCCGGGGCTCGGCGGCCTGCTCGTCGCCGTCTTCTCCGCCGCCACGGCGGTGCTGGTCGACGTCGTGTCGTTCCTGGTGTCCGCGCTGTGCCTGCACCGGATGGACCCCCGCACGCTGGTGCCCCAGCCACCCGCGCCGACGCACCGTGAGCCGCTGCGGCGCGAGGTGGCGACCGGCATCCGGGTGGTGTTCCACGACCCGTTCCTGCGCTTCTTCACCCTCCAGGGCGGCATCGCGAACTTCGCCCTCACCGGCTACTACACGCTGCTCGTGCTCTTCCTCGTGCGCGACCTCGACCTCGACCCCGGCCGGGTCGGCGCCGTGCTCGCGGCCGGCAGCGTGGGCGGGCTGGTCGGCGCCGGCATCGCGCGCCGGGCGGCAGCACGCCTCGGGCGACGCCCGCGCCATGGTGGTGCTGCAGGTCGCCGCCGGCCCACCAGCGCTGCTCATCGCGCTGGCCCAGCCCGGCCTGCGGGTGGTGCTGGTGCCCGCTCGGCCTGGCCCTTGTCGGCGCCGGCGTCGTGGCGGCGAACGTGCTGCGCGGCACCTTCCGGATGCGCTACACCCCACCCGAGCTGCTCGCCCGCACCACGTCGACGTCGTCACTGGTCAACTTCGGCACCATGCCGCTGGCCGGCCTGGCCGCCGGCTGGCTCGGCACCCACGTCGGGGTGCGCGAGACGGTCACCGCGATGGCAGCGCTCTACACGGCATCCGCATTCGCCCCGCTGTTCGGCCCCTACGGCCGGATCCGCGACCTGCCGGATCAGCCGATGGCGACGTGCAGCAGCGGGTCGACCGCCACCGCGAGGAACACCACCGTCACGTAGGTGATCGAGTAGTGGAACAGCCGCATCGGCTTCAGCGCCGGGCCGACCGCGCCGCCCTTCGCGGCCCGGAACAGGCGGTGCGCCTCGAGCAGGAACAGCCCGCCGGCAAGCACCGCGGTGACGGCGTAGACCCAGCCCATCGACGCCACCGGCACGAGCACCAGCGAGGTCGCGACCATCACCCAGGAGTAGAGGACGATCTGCCGGCCGACCGCGACGGGCCCCTGCTCGACGGGCAGCATCGGCACGCCGGCGGCGGAGTAGTCGTCGCGGAAGGCCATCGACAGCGGCCAGTAGTGCGGGGGCGTCCAGAAGAAGATGAGGAAGAAGAGGATGACGGCCGGCCACTGCACGGTGCCGGTGACGGCCGACCAGCCGATGAGGGTGGGCATGCACCCGGCCAGGCCACCCCAGACGATGTTCTGCGACGTGCGGCGCTTGAGCAGGATCGTGTAGCCCACGGCGTACAGGACGATCGCGGCCACCGACAGGGCGGCCGACAGCACGTTGACGACGAGTGCGAACCAGACCGTCGAGACGACGGTGAGCACCGCGGCGAAGACCAGGGCGTTGCGCGGGCTGATCTCGCCGGTGACCATCGGCCGCTTGCTGGTGCGGTGCATCAGCCGGTCGATGTCGCGGTCGTAGACCGAGTTGAAGGTGTTGGCCGCGCCGGCGCTCAGCGTGCCGCCGACCAGCGTCGCGAGCACCAGCCAGAGAGAGGGCACCCCGCCCTCGGCGAGGAACATGACCGGCACGGTCGTGACGAGCAGGAGCTCGATGATCCGGGGCTTGGTGAGGGCGAGGTAGTTCGCCACCGTGCGGCGTCGGTCGAGCGGCTGGACCGTGGGATCGGTCGTGATCGAGGTGGTGGCCACGTCGTCCTTCGGGTCGGCCGGTCGGGTGCTCGGCGATTCTAGCCTTGACCGGGTTGGCCGAGCCCCAGCGCGGGGTAGTCCAGACACTAGGGTGGACGGCGGACCCGTCCCCACCGTGTGCACGACCCCCCGCGAGAGAGGCCCCAGTGAGCACGACTACCACGAGCAGGCGCACCCCCACCGCGACCCAGGGACGGAGCCCGGACATCTCCCGGCCCGTCGCCAAGAAGGCCAAGTGGACCGACCTCGACGTGCGGGCGGTCGACACCGTGCGCGTGCTGGCCGCCGATGCCGTGCAGAAGACGGGCAACGGCCACCCCGGCACCGCGATGAGCCTGGCCCCGGTCGCCTACCTGATCTACCAGAACGTGATGACGCACGACCCGTCCGACCCGACATGGCTCGGCCGCGACCGCTTCGTGCTGTCCTGCGGGCACTCCTCGCTGACCCAGTACATCCAGCTCTTCCTCAGCGGCTACGGCCTGGAGCTGAAGGACCTCAAGGCGCTGCGCACGTGGGGCTCGCTCACCCCCGGGCACCCCGAGGTGCACCACACCAAGGGCGTCGAGATCACCACCGGGCCGCTCGGCTCGGGGCTGGCCTCCGCGGTCGGCATGGCGATGGCGCAGCGCCGCCAGCGCGGACTGCTCGACCCCGACGCCAAGCCGGGCCAGAGCGTCTTCGACCACCACGTGTGGGTGCTCGCCTCCGACGGCGACCTGATGGAGGGCGTGGCCTCCGAGGCGTCCTCGCTCGCCGGCCACCAGGAGCTCGGCAACCTCACCGTCGTCTACGACGCCAACCAGATCTCGATCGAGGACGACACCGACATCTCGTTCAGCGAGGACGTCGCCAAGCGCTACGAGGCCTACGGCTGGGAGGTCGTCGACATCGACTGGCGCCGCTCGAACAACCCCGCCGGCACCGCTGACTACACCGAGGACGTCGACACCCTGTTCGCGGCGCTGGAGAAGAGCAAGACCTCGCGCAACAAGCCGACCCTGGTGCGCCTGCACACCGTCATCGCCTGGCCGGCTCCCAAGGCCCGCGGCACCGGCAAGTCGCACGGCTCGGCGCTCGGCGCCGACGAGGTCGCCGCCACCAAGGAGCTGCTCGGCTTCGACCCGAAGAAGTCCTTCGAGGTCGACAAGGCGGTGCTCGCGCACACCCGCGAGGTGAAGAAGCGCGGCAAGGCCGCCCACCAGGCGTGGAACAAGCGGTATGCCGCGTGGCGCAAGGCCAACGCCGAGCGCGCCGCCCTCCTCGACCGCCTCGTCGACGCCCGCCTTCCCGACGGCTTCGAGAAGGCCCTGCCCGACTTCCCCGCCGACCCCAAGGGGCTGGCGACGCGCGCGGCATCCGGCAAGGTGCTGGGGGCGCTGGCCGCCGAGCTGCCCGAGCTGTGGGGCGGCTCCGCCGACCTCGCCGAGTCCAACAACACCACGATGGCCGGCGAGGCGTCGTTCATCCCCAAGGGCAAGCAGACGCACGAGTGGAAGGGCGGCCCCTACGGGCGCACCCTGCACTTCGGCATCCGCGAGAACGCCATGGGCATGATCCTCAACGGCATCGCCCTCGAGGGCATGACCCGCCCCTACGGCGGCACCTTCCTGGTGTTCTCCGACTACATGCGCCCCGCGGTGCGGCTCGCGGCCATCCAGCAGATCCCGGTCACCTTCGTGTGGACGCACGACTCGATCGGCCTGGGCGAGGACGGCCCGACCCACCAGCCGATCGAGCACCTCGCGGCCCTGCGCGCCATGCCGGGCCTGGCCGTGGTGCGTCCCGCCGACGCCAACGAGACCGCCCAGGCGTGGGCCGAGATCCTGCGCCGCGGCACCCCGGCCGGCCTGGCCCTGTCGCGCCAGAACCTGCCGATCGTCGACCGCACCGAGCACGCCAAGGCCACCGGCGTCGGCAAGGGTGCCTACGTGCTCGTCGACGCGGCATCCGGCGCCCCCGACGTGGTGCTGATCGCGACCGGCTCCGAGGTGTCGCTGGCGCTCGAGGCCCGGCTCCGGCTCGAGAAGGCCGGCATCGGCACCCGGGTGGTCTCGATGCCCTGCCGGGAATGGTTCGAGGAGCAGCCGCGGTCCTACCAGAACAAGGTCCTGCCGCCCTCCGTGCGCGCCCGCGTCAGCGTCGAGGCGGGAGTGGCGATGGGGTGGCACGACCTGGTCGGTGACGCCGGCCGCTGCATCAGCATCGAGCACTTCGGTGCCTCGGCGGATGCCGCAACCCTGTTCCGCGAGTTCGGGTTCACGCCCGAGGCCGTCGTCAAGGCCGCCAAGGACTCCCTGGCAGCGGCTCGCAGGGCGGGGCAGGTTCCGGCCGTCAACGACACCGCGCCGCGCGCCCGCAAGGACACCGGAACCGACGTCAACACCAAGAACGCGCCGAGCCGCAAGAGCGCGGCCACGGCCGGGAAATGAGCGACACATGACCAGCACCGCCCTGAAGGACCTCGCCGCGAACGGCGTCTCGATCTGGCTCGACGACCTCTCCCGCGAGCGCCTGACCTCCGGAAACCTGCAGCAGCTCATCGATGACAAGGGGGTCGTCGGGGTCACCACCAACCCGTCGATCTTCCAGGCCGCCCTGTCCGAGGGGCACGCGTACGACACCCAGGTCAGCGAGCTCGCGGATGCCGGGAAGACCGTCGACGAGGCGGTGTTCGCCCTCACGACCCAGGACGTCCGCGACGCGTGCGACGTCTTCCTGCCGGTCTACGAGGCCACCGGCGGCCAGGACGGCCGGGTGTCGATCGAGGTCGACCCGCGGCTGGCCCACGACACCGCGGCCACGGTGGCCGAGGCCAAGGAGCTCGCGAAGGCGGTCGACCGCCCCAACGTGCTGATCAAGATCCCCGCCACGGTCGAGGGCCTGCCCGCCATCACCGAGGTGATGGGAGCCGGCATCTCGGTCAACGTGACGCTGATCTTCGCGCTCGACCGGTACCGCGCCGTGATGAACGCGTTCCTCGCCGGGCTCGAGAAGGCGCGCGAGAGCGAGGCCGACCTGTCCGGCATCCACTCGGTCGCGTCGTTCTTCGTCTCGCGGGTCGACAGCGAGATCGACAAGCGCCTCGACGCGCTGGGCACCGACGAGGCCAAGGCGCTGCGCGGCAAGGCCGGCGTCGCGAACGCGCGGCTGGCCTACCAGGCCTACGAGGAGGTCTTCTCGACGCCCCGCTGGCAGTCGCTCAAGGATGCCGGCGCGCACGAGCAGCGCCCGCTGTGGGCCTCGACGGGCGTCAAGGACCCGGCCTACCCCGACACGATGTACGTCACCGAGCTGGTCGCGCCGGGAACCGTCAACACGATGCCCGAGAAGACGCTCGACGCCACCGCCGACCACGGCGAGGTCACCGGCGACACCGTGACGCCCTACTACGCCGAGGCCGCCGAGGTGCTCGACAGCCTCGAGCGGCTGGGCATCTCCTACGCCGAGGTCACCGCCCAGCTCGAGCGCGAGGGCGTCGACAAGTTCGAGAAGTCCTGGGGAGAGCTGCTCGGCGGGGTCACCCGCGAGCTCGAGAAGGCCACGGCGTGAGCACCCTCGCGGTCGCCGCCACCGGCGCGGCGGCCGACGCCATCGCGAAGCACGTGCCGACCCTCGTGGCCGACCGGGTCGCGAGCCGGCTGTTCGCCAAGGACCACACGCTGTGGGGCGAGGCGGCCGAGGCCGAGGCCGCCAAGCGGCTCTCGTGGACCGGGCTGCCGCGCAGCTCGCGCCACCTGGTCGGTGAGATCGCCGCCATGCGCGACGAGCTCGCGGCCACCGGCTACGACCGGGTGGTGCTGTGTGGCATGGGCGGCTCCTCGCTGGCGCCCGAGGTCATCTGCGCCACGGCCGGCGTGCCGATCGTGGTGCTCGACTCCTCGGACCCCGACGTCGTGCGCGGGGCGCTCACCGACCTCGACCGCACCGTCGTCGTGGTCTCGAGCAAGTCGGGCTCCACCGTCGAGACCGACAGCCAGCGGCGGGTGTTCGTGCAGGCTTTCACCGACGCCGGCATCGACCCCACCACCCGGATGGTCATCGTCACCGACCCGGGCAGCCCGCTCGACGGGGAGGCCCGTGCGGCCGGCTTCCGGGTGGTCAACGCCGACCCCGACGTCGGTGGCCGCTACTCCGCCCTGACGGCCTTCGGCCTGGTGCCGAGCGGGCTGGCCGGGGCCGACGTCGAGGCGCTGCTCGACGACGCCGAGGCCGTGGCCGACCTGCTGGCCGCCGACGACGACGCCAACCCCGCGCTGCGCCTGGGCGCCGCGATGGCCGGCACCGAGCCGCTGCGCGACAAGCTGGTGCTCGTCGACGCCGGCACCGAGAACGTCGGCTTCGGCGCCTGGGCCGAGCAGCTCATCGCCGAGTCCACCGGCAAGGACGGCACCGGCATCCTGCCCGTCGTCGCGATCGGCGACTCGCCGGCCCACCTCTACGACGACGGCACCGTCGTGCGCCTCGTCGCGTCCGACGCCGAAGACGACACCGCGGATGCCGGCCACCCGGCATCCGGCGTCGCCGTCGCCGGCCCGCTCGGCGCACAGCTGATGCTCTGGGAGGCCGCCACGGCTGTCGCCGGCCGGCTGCTCGGCATCAACCCGTTCGACCAGCCCGACGTCGAGAGCGCCAAGGCCGCGGCCCGCGAGCTGCTCGACGCCGGCATCGGCGCGGGCGAGGACCCGGCCTTCACCGACGGCGCCGTCGAGGTTCGGGCGCTCGGCGGCGGCTGGCTCGGCGAGGCCGCCACGGTCGAGGGCGCCGTCGACGCGCTGCTCGGGCAGCTCGACGGCGAGAAGGGCTATGTCGCGGTGATGGCCTACCTCGACCGCGAGGCCGACGCCGACCTCGAGCACGTCGCGCGCGACCTGTTCGACCGCACCGGCCGACCCGCCACCTTCGGCTGGGGCCCGCGCTTCCTGCACTCCACCGGGCAGTACCACAAGGGCGGTCCGCCGACCGGCGTCTACGTGCAGGTCACCACCGCGCCGGCGCAGGACCTCGCCGTGCCGGGCCGCGACTTCACGCTGGGCCAGTTCATCGCCTCCCAGGCCGGGGGTGACGCCACGGTGCTCGCCGACCACGGCCGCCCGGTGCTGCGGCTGCACCTCACCGACCACGACGCCGGCCTCGCCCAGGTGCGGGCCGCGCTCGGCCGGGGCCGCGGGTGAGCCCGGCGCGCGTCGCCGCGGGCACCAACCCCCTGCGCGACCCCCGCGACAAGCGCCTGCCCCGCATCGCCGGGCCCTGCTCCATGGTGCTGTTCGGGGTCACCGGTGACCTCGCCCGCAAGAAGCTGATGCCGGCCATCTACGACCTGGCCAACCGTGGCCTCCTGCCGCCCGGCTTCTCGCTGGTCGGGTTCGCCCGCCGTGACTGGGCCGACCAGGACTTCGGCAAGATCGTCTACGAGTCGGTGCGCGAGCGGGCCCGCACGCCGTTCCGCGAGGAGGTGTGGCGCACGCTGTCCGAAGGCATCCGGTTCGTGCCCGGCTCCTTCGACGACGACGCGTCCTTCGACCTGCTCGCCCAGGTCGTCGACGAGCTCGACGAGCAGCGCGGCACCGGTGGCAACCACGCCTTCTACCTGTCCATCCCGCCGTCGGCCTTCGCCACCGTCTGCCAGCAGCTCGACCGCTCCGGGCTCTCCTCCGCCCAGCCGGGGTCGTGGCGGCGGGTCGTCATCGAGAAGCCGTTCGGCCACGACCTGAAGTCGGCGCGCGAGCTCAACGCCATCGTCGAGCACGTCTTCCCGGCCGACTCCGTGTTCCGCATCGACCACTACCTGGGCAAGGAGACGGTGCAGAACCTGCTGGCACTGCGCTTCGCCAACCAGATGTTCGAGCCGGTCTGGAACGCCAACTACGTCGACCACGTGCAGATCACCATGGCCGAGGACATCGGCATCGGTGGCCGCGCGGGCTACTACGACGGCATCGGCGCCGCGCGCGACGTCATCCAGAACCACCTCCTGCAGCTGATGGCGCTCACCGCGATGGAGGAGCCGGTCTCCTTCGACGCGCAGGGCCTGCGCGCCGAGAAGGAGAAGGTGCTCTCGGCGGTGCGGCTGCCCGCCGACCTCGGGGCCGGCACGGCCCGCGGGCAGTACGCCGCCGGCTGGCAGGGCGGCGAGGAGGTGGGCGGCTACCTCGACGAGGACGGCGTCGCCAAGGGGTCGAGCACCGAGACGTATGCCGCGGTGCGCCTCGACGTCGACACCCGCCGCTGGGCCGGAGTGCCGTTCTACCTGCGAACCGGCAAGCGGCTCGGCGAACGCGTCACCGAGATCGCTGTGATGTTCAAGCAGGCCCCGCACCTGCCGTTCAAGTCGACGGCCACCGAGGAGCTCGGCGAGAACGCCGTCGTCATCCGGGTGCAGCCCGACGAGGGCGTCACCCTGCGGTTCGGCGCGAAGGTGCCCGGGGCGCAGATGGAGGTGCGCGACGTGACGATGGACTTCGGCTACGGGCGGGCCTTCACCGAGTCCTCACCCGAGGCCTATGAGCGGCTCATCCTCGACGTGCTGCTCGGCGAGCCACCGCTCTTCCCCCGGCACGAGGAGGTCGAGCTGTCCTGGCAGATCCTCGACCCGATCGAGAGGTACTGGGAGAAGAAGGGCAAGGCCCCCGAGCAGTACGCCTCCGGCGGCTGGGGACCCGACAGCGCCGACGAGATGATGCGTCGTGACGGACGCGAGTGGAGGCTGCCATGACCACCCCATCAAGTTCACCCACGCGGAGCGTGGGTTCCGCGCTCGTTCCGCCCACGCGGA
>CAWHYJ010000011.1:0-523361 GCA_963833495.1 uncultured Actinomycetota bacterium
CCGCCTGGTTCGCCGCCACGATCACACCGTCGGCGGGGTCGAGCACCCACGGCAGCTCGGAGAACTCGACGAACCCCTGCCAGTCGTATGTCGAGTCCCAACCCGGCGCGGGCCAGTAGCCCGCCGGGCTGCGGGGCAGAGCGGGGCGGCGGATCGGCACCTGGCCCGGAGCCTGGTAGCCGATGTGGCCCTGCCGGTCGGCGTAGAGCAGGTTCTGCGCGGGCACCGCGAACGAGCGTGCCGCCTCGCGGAAGTCGTCGAAGCTCTTGGCGAGGTCGAGGTCGAGGATGGCGTCGGCGGTGCGGCCCGGCAGCAGGCCCGTCCAGGCGAGCGACACGGCATACGTCTCGGTCTCGTCGCCCTCCTGCTCGGTGGGCGCCCGGGAGCCGGCGTCGGCGACCCCGTCGATGACGTCGGAGAGCACCGGCCCGTGCACGGTGCTGCGCACGGTGACGCTCTCGTCGGCGGCGCCGGCCACCTTGATGACCTCCTGGCGGCTGGTGACCGGCTGCCAGTTGCCGTCACGCAGGTACTTGTCGCCGAGGACCCGCTGGAGGTAGAAGTCGGAGACGTCGGGGCCGAGGTTGGTGAAGCCCCAGGCGATGTCGGCGTTGTGGCCGATGACGACGCCGGGAACGCCCGCGAACGAGTAGCCGCTGACGTTCATCGGGCAGGTCGGTGACACGGTGCGGCAGGTGAGGCTGTTCTGGATCCAGACGCCCGGCTGGCTGACGCCGAGGTGCGGGTCGTTGGCGAGCAGCGGCTTGCCGGTGGTGCTGCGCGCGCCCAGAGACGACCCACGAGTTCGAGCCGACACCACTGCCGTGGCCGACGAGCTGCGGGATGGAGGTGAGGGCCGCGTGCACCCGCGCGTAGGCGGCCTGCGCCGAGGGGCTGGTGACCCGGCCGTCAGCGGGCGGCGGCACGGCATCCGCCGTCGTGGCGGGCGGGCGCCTGGTGAGGGCCGAGGGCACGGCGGACTGGGTCGCGCGGTCGGGCACCTGGGGTGACCACTCGTCGTCGCCGAGGATCGGCG
Source organism: uncultured Actinomycetota bacterium (assembly GCA_963833495.1). Lineage (GTDB taxonomy): Bacteria > Actinomycetota > Actinomycetes > Actinomycetales > Dermatophilaceae > Fodinibacter. The sequence goes on from CAWHYJ010000011.1 coordinate 1,037, forward strand.
GGTGCGCCTCCGCGTCGTAGGGCGGGTAGATCTGGCTGATCTGCGCGACGGTCAGCCGCCCGGACAGGCGCGCCCGGGCGAGCTCGTCGTCGTAGTTGCCCTTGAGGTCCCAGGCCATCGCCTTGAGCCAGGCCAGGCTGTCGACGGGCTGCCACTCCTCGATCTCGGGGGTGGGCAGGGTGAGGCCGAGGATCGTGTACTCGAGGGCCACCTCGCGTGGGGTGCGGCCGCGCAGGTAGGTGTTCACACCGTCGGCGTAGGCCTGCAGCATCTGGCGGGTCTGCGGCTTGAGGGTGGGCAGCTCCTCCTCGGCGATGCGCCGCCAGCCCAGCGTGCGGATCACCTTGTCGGTCTCGATGCCGTCCTTGCCGACCAGCTCGGACAGCCGCCCCGCCGTGATGTGCCGGCGCAGGTCCATCTGGAAGAACTGCTCCTGGGCGTGCACATAGCCCTGCGCCCGGGCCAGGTCGGTGAGGCTGTCGCCGAAGATGTGGGGGATGCCGCTGCCGTCGCGCATGACGGTGACGGTGCCGGTGAGGCCCGGCAGGTCGGCGTTGCCGGAGGTGTTGGGCAGCGAGGCCCGCACGGTCGACACGATGACGACGGTGGCGACGAGCGCCGCGACGACCACCACGGCAAGGAGTCCATAAAGGACACGACGGGCGACGGCAACACGACTCACCCTGCGAGACTAGGTCACCGGAGAACGACGACATGCGAGGACGGGCCGTGGCAGAGACCTGGACGGTGCCGTTCGCGAGCGGTGCCTCCTCGTCCTCGTTCTCGCTCGACGACCTCACCCTGGCGCTGCTCGTCGGCAGCCTGGTGCTCGTGGTGGCGGTGGCCGCGGTGCGCCTGTCGCTGCGCTCGGGGCTGCCCTCGCTGCTGATCTACCTCGGCATCGGGCTGGTGCTGGGCGAGGCGGGTGTCGGCATCGACTACGACAACCAGCAGCTCACCCAGGTGCTGGGGTACGCCGCGCTGGTGCTGATCCTCGTCGAGGGTGGCCTCACGACCCGGTGGTCGGGCATCCGGCGGTCCGTCGCCCCTGCCGCCGTCCTGGCCACGGTGGGGGTCGGGGTCTCGGTGCTCGTCGTGGGGGTCGCGGCGCACTACTTCATCGGGTGGCGCTGGCAGGTCGCCTTCCTCGTCGCCGCCGTGCTGGCCTCCACCGACGCCGCCGCGGTGTTCTCCGTGCTGCGCCGGGTGCCACTCCCCCGGCAGATCTCCGGGGTGCTCGAGGCGGAGTCGGGCTTCAACGACGCGCCCGTGGTGCTCTTGGTCACGGCGATCGCCGCGGGGATGGCGCCCCACGCGACGGCCCACCCGCTGTGGCAGGTCGGCCTCATCGCGTCCCTGGAGCTGGTGGGCGGAGCCGTCGTCGGGCTGGGCGTCGGCTGGGCGGGCGCCCGGCTGCTGCGACTCGTGGCCTCCACGTCGTCGGCCCTGTTCGCCATCGGCGTCATCAGCGTCGCCGTGTTCGCCTACGCCGCCGCCGACGTCCTGCACAGCTCGGGGTTCCTCGCCTGCTACCTGGCGGCGCTCGTGCTCGGCAACCTGCGCCTGCCGCACCGGCCCGCGGTGCTGGGGTTCGCCACCGCCATCGGCTGGCTGGCGCAGATCGGCCTGTTCGTGCTGCTCGGGCTGCTCGCCCACCCCGGCAAGTTCCTCGAGGTGCTCGTGCCGGCCCTCGTGGTGGGGGCCGCGCTGCTGCTGCTCGGCCGCCCGTTGTCGGTGTTCGTCTCGCTGCTGCCGTTCGGGATGTCGTGGCGCACCCAGGCCTTCCTGTCGTGGGCCGGGCTGCGCGGTGCCGTGCCGGTCGTGCTGGCCACCGTGCCCGGCACGGTGGGGGCGCCGGGCGTGCCGTGGCTGTTCGACCTCGTGTTCGTGCTCGTCGTCATCTTCACGCTCCTGCAGGCGCCGACGCTGCCCTGGGTGGCCCGCCGCCTCGGCCTGGCCACCGCCCACCACCAGGTCGACCTGACCGTGGAGACGACCCCGCTCGACGACCTCGGGGCCGAGCTGCTCGAGATCGACGTCGGGCCGGGGTCGCGCATCGCCGGGGTGCGCGTGTTCGAGCTGCGCCTGCCCGCGGGGGCCAACATCTCGCTGGTGGTGCGCGAGGGCCGGTCGTTCGTGCCGCGCGACAACGACGTGCTGCGGCACGGTGACCAGCTGCTCGTGGTGGCGCCCAGCGCGGTGCGGGCCGTTGCGGAGGACCGGCTGCGCGCGGTGAGCCGCGGCGGCCGGCTCGCCGACTGGGACTGAGCCGGGGTGCGTCCCCGCATCGACCGACAGGTCACAGCAGGGACCGGCCCGGGTCCCCAGATCGACCGACAGGTCACAGCAGGGACGGGTGCTCGGGACGGGCAGGGGAACAGCGGCGGCGCCGGCTCGCTTATCCTTGGGTGACGCCGTCGCCGTCCGGCACCGTCGTCCGGTCGCCCGGGTTGACCCCGGGGCGGCGCACCACACCTTTTCCGCAGGAGGACCATCGTGCCGACGTACGCCTACGCGTGCACCGAGTGCGACCACCGTTTCGAGGCGGTGCAGTCGTTCAGTGACGACTCGCTGACCGTGTGCCCCGAGTGCGAGGGGCGCCTGCGCAAGGTCTTCAACGCGGTCGGCATCGTCTTCAAGGGCGGCGGTTTCTACCGCACCGACTCGCGCGCCGGCTCCTCGGTCACCTCAGGCTCGGCCACCAACGGCTCCGGGTCCAAGGAGAAGTCGACGAGCGGCTCCGACAAGGCGTCGGGCTCGTCCGAGTCCTCGTCGTCGTCCACAGCCCCCGCCAAGCCCGCGGCGTCGTCCACACCCGCGAGCTGACCTGCCGGATGCCGTGCCGCGGCGCCTAGCGTCGTCGGCATGTCTCGTCCCTCCCGCCCGCTGCCCGGCCTCACCGGCCCGGGGCGTCGGGCTCGCTGGCGGCGGCGCGTGCTGCGCCGGCTGGTGTCGGCAGTGCTCGCCGCGACGGCGGTGCTGCTCGTCGTGCTCGAGCTGCGCCCTCCCGCTGAACCGGTGACGGCGGCGCTCGTGGCCGCACGTGACGTGCCCGCCGGAGCGGTGCTGGCCGAGGCCGACCTGCGGGTCGACCACGTGCCACGGGCTGCGGTGCAGCCCGGTGGCCTCAGCTCGGTCTCGGATGCCGTGCACCGCCGGGTCGGTGCTGCGCTGGCACGCGGCGAGAGCGTCACGGCATCCCGGTTGGTGCCCCGCGGCGCCCTCGACGGGCTGCCCGCCGGCCGGGTGGCCCTGCACGTGGTGTCGGCCGACCCCGCCGCGGTCGACCTGCTGGCCCCGGGGCTGGCTGCCCGGGTCTACCCCGCCGCAGGCGGCCCGGCCCTGGCGGTCGGGGTCACGGTGCTGGCGGCCGACCCTCCGGCGCCCGGTGGCCAGACCTCCCTCAGCGAGGCACCGCCCCGCGGGGTCGTGTTGTCGCTCAGCGCCGCCGAGGCCGACGCGGTGCTCGCCGGTCACGGCTCGCTCGAGGGTCCGGTGACGGTGAGTGTCGTGGCTGCCCCGGGCTGAATACGGCGACGCCGCCGCGGCCACCCTCGACAACGCACCTCACTGGAGGCCGTCGGGTGGGCGGCACTCGAGGGCAGCCCTAGGCTGGCTCCGCCGGGGCAGCGCCGCCCCGCCCTCAGACCTGCTCGACCCCTCCCCCTTGAAATAGGAGCACCCATGAAGGGTTTCCGGGACTTCGTCCTGCGCGGCAACCTCATCGAGCTCGCCGTCGCGTTCATCATCGGCGCCGCCTTCGCCACGCTCATCGCTGCGTTCACCAAGCTCATCCTCGAGGCCGTCGGCAAGGTGACCGGTGGCGCGGACTTCAACTTCGACACCTGGCAGCCCGGTGGCTGGTCCACGGTCGGGCCGTTCCTGACGGCCCTCATCGCGTTCCTCATCATGGCGTTCGTCGTCTACTTCTTCATCGTCAAGCCGTACGAGGCGGCCAAGGACAAGTTCTTCCCGGCCGAGCCGGAGTCCGAGACGATCGACCCGAACACCGAGCTGCTCCGCGAGATCCGCGACGAGCTGCGTGCCCCCCGCGCCTGACCGGCCACGGATGCCGGGTCGGCGTCACTCCCAGTGGGGTGGGCGCTGCTCGCGCAGCCAGCGGTCGTGCTGGCTCTCGCCGGGCTTGGGGCCCTCGCGCGGCGCCAGCACGTCGGGCGCCTCGTCGGCAGCCGGGTTGGTGCCGGCCCGCTCGGCCCGACGTCGCACCCGGCGCCGCGCGGGGCGGGCGGCGTCGTCGCGACCCTGGTCAGTCATCGCCCGGGGCCTCACGCACCCCGGCAGCCTCGAGGATGCGCGAGACGTCGCGGGCCGGGTCGCGGAAGACGTCGGTCGACCACACCCGCAGGTGCCGCCAGCCGAGGCGTTCGAGCTGCTCGGCGCGCAGCCGGTCGCGGTCGCGCGTGGTGCGCATCGCGGCATACTGCGGCCCGTCGGACTCCACCGCCAGCACCATCCGGCCCTTGCGAGCAGGGTCCTCGATCGCCAGGTCGACCGGGTCGGCCGAGGAGCCGACGTCTTCGTGCACGACGAGCCCGTGCCGACGCAGCCGCCGGGCGAGGTCGGCGAGCACGACGGAACCGGTGCCGGCAGCGGCGGCGGTCGGCACGGCATCCGGCGCGCCAGAACCGTCTGCTGCGGCCGACGCGGCGACCCCCGGCAGCGGGCCACCGGCGGCGTAGGCCAGGAAGTCGCGCAGCATCACCGCGCCCCGGGCGCGCAGCCGGGCCGGGTCGAGGTCGTCCGCCGAGATCGTCGAGACCACCGTCATCGACCGGCGTGCGCGGGTGATCGCGACGTTGAGCCGCCGCTCGCCGCCCTCGAGGTTGAGCGGACCGAAGCGGTGCAGCACCCGGCCGTGCGGGGTCTTGCCGTAACCGACGGTGAGGACGATGTCGTCGCGCTCGTCGCCCTGCACCCGCTCGAGGTTCTTCACGAAGAAGGGCTCGGGGCGGTCCTCGTCGAAGAAGGGGAGCAGGTCGCCCGGGGCCTGCGCCAAGGCGCGGCGCACCGCCTCCTCGACCCGGGTCGCGTGGATGATGCCCAGTGCGATGACCCCGAGTGAGCGGTCGGGCCGGGTGCGGGCATGCTCGAGCACCAGCTCGACCACCCGGTCGACCTCGGTGGGGGTCGACTCCAGCGCCGTCTCGCCCTCGCCGATGATGCCGTGGCCGTCGACCGGCACCAGGCGCACCACCGGGTCGACGCCCGTGCCGGGGAAGGTGACGAGCGACCCCTCGTAGACCTCGGCGTTGGCGAACTCGATGAGCCGCTCGTCGAGCGAGCGGTAGTGCCACGAGAGGCGTCGGCTGGGCAGGGCCGCCGCGAGCACGTCGAGGATGGACTCGACCCCCTCGGTCAGCGCCTCGTCGGCACCGACCGCCGCGGGGTCGTCGCCGGTCACCGTGGTGAAGAAGGTGGTGGGCGGCAGCTGGTGCGAGTCACCGGCCACGACGACCTGACGCGCTCGCGAGATCGCCGACACCGCCTCGGCCGGCGGCACCTGGGAGGCCTCGTCGAAGACCACGACGTCGAACCACAGGCCCGGCGGCAGCACCGACGCCACGACGAGCGGGCTCATCACCCAGCACGGCCGTACGGCGGTCACGAGGTCGGGGCAGCGGGTCACCAGGTCGCGCAGCGGCGCCAACCGCCGCGCCCGGGCTCCCTCGGCCCGCAGCCAGGTCTCCTGCTCGGGGTGGTCACGCACGACCTCGGCGACGTGGTCGGCGACGGCCGCGCGCACCCGCTCGGCGTTGGCGCCCACCACCGCCCGGTCGGCCTCGGCGAACTCCCCGACGCTGCGGGTGAGCGCCCGCCCGTCGTGCGCGGCGACCCGGGGGTCACGCAGCGCGATCTCCTCCGACAGCGACGACCACCACACCCACTCGACCTCGGAGGTGACCCGCTCGGCCGGCACCGCCCGCGTGCGCAGGTCGTCGACCAGCGGCCGCAGCCCGGATGCCGTGAGCTCGTCCAGCGCCGTCGTGGTCGCCGGCACCACGCCGAGCCGGCCGGCGGCCGCCGCGAGCGCATCGACCCGAACGCGCAGCGACGGCAGGTCGAGGTCGACGAGGCGCGTCACGGCATCCGCCTGCGTGGCGACCCCCGAGGTGTCAGCGCCGGGCAGGTGGTCGTCGAGCCAGGACAGGTCGGCGACGAGGGCGGCATGGGCGGCCCGGGCGCGGTCGAGGTCGACCGGGATCTCGGGCCGGCCACCCGAGCCGGCGAGCTGACGCCAGGCCACCCGCTGCTCACTGGCGGCGGCCAGGGCGGCGTGCAGGTCGGCGGGCGGTCGACCCGGCCGGAGCAGCGCCCGGGCCTGGCGCCGCAACCGCCAGCGGTCGAGCCAGCCGAGCTGCGACCCGACCGACTTGCGGTAGGCCGAGCTGCCGGTGGCCGTGACCAGGTCGTCGAGCGGGATGTCGAAGACGTCGGGTCGGAAGACCTCGAGGGTGTCGCGCACCTCGCCGACGGTGGCGAGCACGCGGCCCCAGTCGTCGGTCGTGGGTGCGTCGGGCAGCCGGATGCCGCGGAAGACGTCGGCGAGGGTGCGGGCGGTGTCGTCGACCCCGCCACCGGCCAGCCGCTCGACCCGCTGCCGGGCCTCGTCGGCCTCGTCGGCCGTGCGGATGCCGGCGCCGAACCACGGATCGCTTTCCCCGGTGGCGTCCCAGTCGGCGAGGGACGCCACGGTGGTGATGCCGGCCGCCACGGTGGTGAGCTCGTCGCGGTCGAGCCCCGCGAGCACGTCGCCCCTGAGCCGGATGCGCGACCGGGGTGGCACTGCAAGCCCCGCGAACGCCGAGACCGCCTCCTGCACCTCGTGCAGGGTGACCCCCCAGGGGGCCCGCTCCTCGTGCAGCGAGCGCACGTGCTCGGTGAGCCGGTCGGCCGCGGCGCGCCGGGCGGTGGCGGGCACGGTGACCCGCGAGAGCAACGGCTCGGCGGTGGCCGCCGACCGCCGCGGGCCGCGGCCCGGCTCGGCTCGAGCCAGCCGGTCGAGCCCGTCGACGAGCTCTCGCGCCACCCGGCGGCGGCCGTGCGCCCCGGCGTGCAGGTCGAAGACCAGGTCGCGCAGGCCCACCCGGTCGAGCCGGCCGACGACGGCGTCGATGGCGGCCCGCTTCTCGGCGACGAACAGCACTCGCTTGCCGTCGGAGGCGAGCGTGGCGATCAGGTTCGCGATGGTCTGCGACTTCCCGGTGCCCGGGGGTCCGTGGATCACCAGGTGCGAGCCCGAGCGCACCGCCTCGATGGCCTCCTGCTGGCTGCTGTCGGCATCGAGCACCAGCACGTCGCGGCCGGGGTCGTCGAGGTCGACGCGGCTGCGGTCGAGCTCGGAGCGCACCGACCGCAGGGCGTCTGGGTCACCCGCGAGCGCCGCGACCACGTCGTGGTCGGCGAGGCCGTCGCCCTGGGCGGCTAGGTCGGCCACCATCGGCAGCTTGGCGTACGAGAAGGTGCCGACGACCAACCGCGGCGCCACCGAGAAGTCGGGCACGTCGGCGCACCGCTCGCCCAGCGCCGCGTAGACGGGGTAGGGGTCGAACATCGCGTCCGGGGTGATCACGGCCTCGAGGGCGTCCTCGTCGAGCTCGATGCCCTGCTCGGAGCGCAGGTAGTTGACGAGCACCGGGTTGATCTCGAGCTCGGGCCCGAGGTCGAGCAGGTAGTCGCCCTGGGCCGCACCGGTGGGGCGCAGGGTGCAGGCCCGCAGCAGCACCGGGGCAGCGGGCGAGCGCGGGGCCCGGCGCCCGTCGGGCAGCCGCACCGCCCAGGTGGCCATGCCCACGGCGAGGAAGCAGGTGAGGATGCCGCGCTCCTCTGCCAGCTCGCGGCTCTTGGCGGCGATGGCGCGAGCCCGCCGGCGGGCGTCCTCGAGGGCCGCCGGCTCGCGGACCAGGTCGGACAGCCTGGTGGGGCGGCCCGCCATCATGCTGGCGACCCCGCCGGGGTGAGCGGTGGTGAGGTCGAGCGTGCCGGTGGGCAGGTCGCGGTACCAGAGCAGGGTGTTGCGCCCGCCGAGGTCGACGAGGTGTCGCGTCCAGGCCGCCCGGGCGGCGGCCACCCTGGCGACGCGCGGGTCGTCATCACGGGGGTCGGCGGCGGCTTCCGAGGTTGCCGGGGCGGCATCCGGCTGCGGCTCGGGCTCCGGGAGAGGCACGGTGCCGGCGGCGTCCTCGTGGGGCGCCGGCGCCTCCTTCCCCCTGAACCAGTCTCTCACCTCAGCAGGCTAACAACGCGGGGGTTCGGGGCCGGTCAGGCGCGGGGGTGGGTCGGGTCACCACCCGCGCCCGCGGCCTCGTGAGCGGCCGGCACCCCGGCATCCTGCGGCTTCGCTCGCGAACTCAGGAGCACTCCGCCTGATCCGGACCGTCTAGGGCCCTGACTGCACGAAGTGCTCCTGGCTTCGCGGGAACGGGATGCCACTCAGGCCGGGGTGGGGTGGGTGCGCACCGCGCTGAGTGCCGCCACCAGGCCGATCACGATCGCGACCCCCAGGGCGGCCAGCGCCAGCACGTTGAAGCTGGCCCGGTCGACCACGACACCGGCGAGCGCGCCGCCCAGACCGGCGACCAGGCCCATGACGAGGTCGGACGCGCCCTGCGCCCCGGGTCGTTCGATGGCCGGCACCGCGGCGGTGAGCATCGTCGAGCCGGCCACGAGGGTGCACGACCAGCCGAGCCCGAGCAGGAACAGCCCGAGCCCGAGGGTCGGCGAGCCGCCCTCCGGTGAGGCCGACGCGAGCAGGGTGGCCGTCGACAGGATCATCGACCCCAGCACCGCCACGGCGCGCCCCCCGAACCGGTCGACCGCCATCCCGGTCAGCGGGGAGAACGCGAACATCCCGACGATGTGGATGCTGATGACCAGCCCGATCAGCTCGAGCCCGGCATCGCCGTGGGCCATGTGCAACGGCGTCATCACCATCACGCTGACCATGACCACGTGACCCAGCGCCAGGGTGAGCAGCCCGAGCCGGGCCGCCGGGATGCCGGCCACGACCCGCAGCCCGCGGCTCACCGACCCGTGGGCAGGGCCGGAGTCGTCGCCGTCGGCGACCCGGCGGCGCCGGGCCTCGAGCAGCGGGTCGGGCCGCAGCCGCAGGCTGACCACCGCGATGGCGAGGAGCAGGCCGATCACCGAGAAGACGTAGGGCCCGGTGAGGGTGGGCAGACCGAGCCTCTGGGCCACCGGCGCACTCGGCCCCACGAGGTTCGGCCCGAGCACGCTGCCGACCGTGGTCGCCCAGACGACGATGCTCAGGTCGCGCGCACGGTGCTTCGGGATCGCGAGATCGGCTGCGGCATAACGACTCTGGCTGTTGGATGCCGTCGCCCCACCGAAGAGCACGCTCGACACCAGCAGCAGCGCAAAGTTGCCGAGGACGCCGGCTGCGATGAGGCCGACTGCCCCCACGGCCGCGAGCACGTAGCCGAAGACCAGCCCGGGGCGTCGCCCGCGCGCCGCCATGAGACGCGACATCGGGATCGCGATGACGGCGGCGCCGAGGATCTGGAAGGTGCCGCCCAGCCCGGCATACCGGGCCGACCCGGAGACCTGCTCGGCGAGCAGCGCGCCGACCGCGACACCGGCCGACATGCCGACCCCGCCGAGCATCTGCGAGAAGACGAGGGTGCTGACGACGTGACGCTGCACCCGGTCGGGAGCGGCCTGCGTCGTCGTCACCGGAGCAGTATGCCGGGCGGCTCCCCCGACCGCCGCCTACCGATGGGGAGGAGGTCAGCGCCGGCGGCGCACATCGTCCACTCGTTGTGGCCGTCGACCCGCTGGTGGTCGAGGTCGTCGAGGGCGACCCGGGCGATGGCCAGCCCCCGCCCGCCCTCGCTGTCGGTGTCGGGCATCGGGCGCTCCGCCTCGGGCAGGGCTGGTCCGGCGTCACGCAGCCGCCCGAGCAGCCGGTCGAGCAGCTCGTGCACCAGGCGGAGCGTCTCCGGGAGCGCGAGGGTGTCGACCCGGTGGTCACCAGCCATCGACGGCATCCCCCACGGTGTCGAGGGGCTGCAGGATGCGGTCGAGGTTGGTGAGGTCCAGCACCATCCGCACCTGGTCCTGCGCGGAGGCGATCCGCAGGTCGCCACCGGCCTGTCGGGTGCGCTTGAGACCGGCCACCAGGGCGCCCAGGCCCGAGGAGTCGACGAACGAGGTGCCGGCCAGGTCAAGGACGAGGCGCACCCGGCCGTCGACGAACGAGGTGCCGGCCAGGTCAAGGACGACCAGCCGGTCGAAGCTCCTCGCGCGGGGTGTCGAGCACCTGCAGTGCGTCGCGGGCGCGCAGGCGGGCGCGCTCGTCGGTGCGTTCGACGACATCGGGTCGCGACACGGGACCAGCCTTCCCCACCTTGCAGGGCTCACAGCAGTTCGAGCCGTCTCCAACCCACGGCGCGATCAGGCTCGGCGCGGCTCGAGCGAGGAGGTGGGGCGGTTCGGCCGATGCGCTGGAGCACCACGGCGACAGTACTGCTGCCGGGCAGCTGGCGTCGGTAGGGGTGCCTCCGGCAGGACCGCGGGCGGCGCCGGTTCGTTCCTCACCGCCGGGCGCCCGCTCCCGTCATCGCACCGGGATCTCCTGAGGGATCGAAAGCGCTACGCGCTGCCGATCCCTCCGAGTGCCCCCGGCAGGATTCGAACCTGCGACACCTTCTTTAGGAGAGAAGTGCTCTTCCCCTGAGCTACGAGGGCGCGCACGCGGCGTGCCGCGAGGCCACCACAGGGTAGCGGCCACGGCCCGGCCCGACCCACCCCGCGTGTCCCGTCGGTCCCGATGCCGTGTGGTGGGAGTGCCGCGGCGACTGGGCGGGGCGCCCCGGCGGCACCGGTCCGACGATGGAAGATGTGACCCACGTCACTTCCTGAGCGGAATCGCTTGCCCCACTCGGCTACCAAACCGTCTACCCGACCGCGTCCGCTCGGCCCACGACGTCGAACCTCAACTTCGTTGCGGGACAAGCCGTCTCGAACCTTGTGGCGGTCAACTTCGGCACCGGCGGGAAGGTCACCTTCTTCAACAGCTCTGGCACGGTCGACGTCATCGCCGACCTGGCCGGCTACTACCGGCCCTGACGACCTGCGACTGGAGGAGCTCGGCAGCCAGGAGACCTCGGCGCAGGGCGTCGACCTCGTCCGGATCGAGCTCGACGAGCGGACCACGGACCCGGCGGTTGTCCAGCACTCCTGCGAGCTGCAGAGCAGCCTTGGCCGTGGTGGCTCCATAGCTGGGAACGCCCATGACGGCGTCGAACGCGGGCGTGAGCCTGAGGTGCAGCCGCAGGGCCTCGGCATGCTCTCCGGCCAGGAAGGCGTCGAGCATGGCGTGCAGCTCCCGGCCGGCAACGTGCGAGACGACGCTGACCAGCCCCACAGCGCCGTAGGCGAGGTATCCCAACGCGTGCGACTCGTCACCGGTGTAGACCGCGTACCCCAGGTCCGTCAGCACGGCAGACGCCGGGGCGTCGCCGACGGAGTGCTTGACCGCGACGACGGTGTCGACCTCGCGCGCCGCACGGTAGGTCCCCAGGTCGATCGGGATGCCGGTTCGCCCCGTCACGTCGTACAGCATGACCGGGACGTCCGTGGCGGCCGCAACGGCACGGAAGTGGGAGAGCACCCCGGCGGGACTCGGCTTCGCGTAGTACGGCGTCACCAGGAGGAGCCCGTCGGCACCGACCCGTGCTGCCTGCTCCGCCAGCGCGACCGAGTGGGCGGTGCTCGCGGTGCCCACACCGGCCACGACAGAGACCTGGTCCCCGACCGCGTCCTTCACCGCCGACAGCAGCTCTCCGCACTCGTCGGAAGAGGTCGTCGGTGACTCACCCGTCGTGCCGGACACCACGATCCCGTCACTGCCGTTGGCCCGCACACCCAGCGAAGGGGGCCCGCACCTCCCGGTGCGGGCCCCCTCCCTTCGGCGACTCAGCAGCCGCGGACCACCATCAGTTGGTGATGGTCAGCGGGAACGAGGCGACTCCGCCAGTGCCGCTGATCACCGTGACCAGCGTCTGGGCCGGCGAGCGGGGGTCAGACACGGCCCCAGCACGCACCGAGAAGGCTCCGGCGGCATCCACCGTCGCGCTCCCGATCGTCTTGCCGGTGACGGAGGACCCCAGGACGATGGTCACCCGCTGACCCGCGAGGATCGACGTGGTGCCAGTGACCCTCCACTCGTTCGTGCCGGTGCGGTAGCGCGCCACCACGTTGCTGAACGTCTCTGCCTGCGGGCTGATGACGACCGTGTCGGTCTTCACCGCGCCACCACCGACCGGGGTGGCCGTCAGGGTGAAGGTCAGCGGCGTGTTGGTGACCACGTACCCCGTGTTGACGTTCCCGGGCAGGGCGGTCGGCAGCGGCATGAACTTGTAGGTGAACGTCGGCTTGGCCGCGGTGGTGGACGACAGGGTCATCGTCGGCCCACCGGTCTGGGTCCAGGCGATGGACGCCGCGCCGAGGGTGCCGCTGGAATCCAGCGTCACGACCTTGCCGCGCTGCACCGTCTGGTCCGGCCCGGCGTTCGCCACGAAGGTCGGTGCCGGCGGGGTGACCGTGATCGTGCGGGTGACGGGCACACTGGCGATCCCGGTCGGAGTGGTCACGACGAGCTGCATCGTGTACGAGCCGGCGACAGCGGGAGTGAACGTCGCCACCGAGGTGGCCGCACCGGTCAGGGTGACCGTCGGGCCCGCCGTCTGAGTCCACGCGTAGGTCAGCGGGGCCGGCGAGCTCGCGCTGCCGTCCATGGTGACGGGCTGGCCCGCGGGCATGGTCAGCGGGGCGGTGAAGGACGCCACCGGGGTGGTGGCCGCCAACCCGGCTCCGGCGACCGTGGTCGCGATCGTCGCCGAGCCGCCTCGGGCGGACTTCACGGTGATCGACGGCGGCGGTGCCACGGTCGGGATGGTGACCGTGCCACCGACCAGCGGAACGTTGAAGCCGTCCACCGTCAGCGTCGGGTTGTTGAGCGCGTCGCTCGAGGTGGCGGTGACGGTGAGGGTGTTGGCCGGAGCCGGGGCACCCGCCGCGCCCGCGGTGAAGACCGCGGAGGCGATCGTCACGCCATCCGTCAATGGCACGGTCTTGGTCGCGACCGGCCGGTCGCCGGCATTGACCACGTCGAGCGTCGCACCGGCTGCAACAGGGTGCGCCGCCGTGAGCGCCAGGCGGCCGAAGTAGCGGCCCCCGTCGCTGACCAGCGAGGTGTTGGCGAACCCGAGCGGGGTGTTGGCGCTCACCTGGATCGACTGGCCGGCATCGGAGGACGCGAAGACGTCGACGGTGCCGTTGCCGTCAGCCTGCAGCGAGTACGTGGCCCGCGCCACGTCGACGCCGCTGTTGGTCGCGTAGCGACCCTGCACCGAGAACAGGTCGGTTTCCTTCAGCAGCGTGTAGGTGCCGTCGGCGTTCTTGCGCTCGATCCTCACGAAGTTGGTGTTGTACGGACTGCCGACGACCTTGTGCTGGATGGCCGGGTCGCCCGTGTAGCCGACCGGTGCGGCCGGGGCGCTGGCGTCCCACTTCAGGAACGGGCCGATCCGGCTGCCCAGGGCGCCGCCGAAGGCGCCCGGCGTCGTGCCGACGTCCTGGGTCATGTTGATGCCCCTGCCGCCGGCGGCGGTGATCTCGTCGATGCCGTAGGGGTGGGTGATCCGCCAAGTCGTGCCGTCCGCGACAGCCTTGTCCCGGATTCGAATCCGACCGAAGACCATCTCATCGCCAGGGATGACCGCTCCGGTGGCGTAGGCCCCTTCGAGGTTCATCTCCACCAGGGTGTTGACGCCCGGCGCCACGACCGTCGAGGTCGCCAGCTGGTAGAAGTTCTCGTCCGGGAAGTTGTCCGGGTAGGACAGCGGGAGGGGGTTGACGGGGGGAGCACAGAACGGGTCGGGCACGTCGCCCAGGGGCAGGCAGAGCTCGAGGCGAGACGTGCTGCCGTCGGCACTCTTGTCCCGGTACCACGTCGGGAACCCGTTTGCCCCGACCGGCCCGACCTCGATCAGTGATCCGGTGCGCGGGGTGGGGGGCACCACCTCGACGGCGAGCGCCGACAGCGCCGGCACCGTCACGACAGCTGCTGCTACGACCCCTACACCCCACCGCCTCAATGTGTTGTTCATCTGCATGCCCTTGCCTCTCGTTTCAGCTGGACCGAGGCAGGTGCCTCGGGTACTTCGGTGGCGGTCCGTCTGCAACCGCTGTCACGTCGCTCATCCGACGTGTGGATGCCGTATGACGTCACCGGGCTAGCTCACGACCACGGTGACGGTGTTGGAGGTGGCGTCACCGTCGGCGTCGTTGAAGACGCTGAGGGTGACGTTGTAGGTGCCGGGCGCGTCGAACGGCCAGTCGATGGTGGCCGGCGGTGCGCCGAAACCCGACTCGGCGATCTGGATGCCGTCGACGCTGAGGTCCCAGCTCGTGAACGTGGTGCCCGTTGGCGTGGCCGCCGTCACGCCGAAGGTGGTGACCGCGTTGACGGCCGCCGTCGCCGGACCGGTGATCGTGGCCGTGGGCTGCGGGAAGACGGTCACCGTGACCGCCGTGGTGGCGGTGCCACCACCGGAGTCGGTGACCGTCAGCGTGGCGATCTTCACGCCCGTGGTGAGGTACGCGTGGTCGGCGTCCCACTGGGAGGGGTCCTGGCCGGTGAACTGGACCGTGGTGCCGTCGCCGTAGCGCAAGGACACCTGCGTGAAGGTCTGGCCGGTGGCGGGCCGGGTCCCGGTCAGGTCGACGCGGGCCAGGAAGCCGTTCAGGCTCGCTTTGGCAGTGGCACCCGTGGAGTTGTTGATGGACAGTGCCGCGACCGGCGGCACCCCGGGCGGGGTGCCGGTCGTCTCGGTCACCGTCTTGGCGATCGAGAAGTGCGGTGCGGCGTCCTGCGCGAACACCGCGTAGGAGTACTGGGTTCCGGCGGTGAGGCCGGTGTCGGTGAACGACACCGCGGTCTTCGACAGCGGGACGGCCACCGAGACCCCGGCGGTGGGGTCGGCCGGCGGCACGGCGCCGGCACTCCGGCGGATCGTGACCCCGGTGAACCCGGCATTCGTCGGGTTGGTCCACCCCAGCGAGATGGTGGTCTCGGTCTGGCCCGTGACGCTGAGGGCCGTGACCGGGGGCTGGGCGACAGCCACGTGGGTCGTCGCGTTCGCGATCCCGTCGGCGTCGTTGAACGCGCTGAACGCGACGGTGAAGGAACCCACCGCGTCGTAGGTGTGCGTCAACGTCGCAGGCGGGGCGCCCGCACCGAAGACGAGGCCGGTGCCGTCGCCGTAGTCCACCTGGTAGTCGGTGATGACGGTGTTGGCGGGGGTGACGGTGGCGACCTTCACGCCGGCCGGCGAGCCCGCGGCACCGCCGGTCGAGCTGATCGTCGCGGTGGGTGCGGCGAAGACGGTGACGACGACCACGTCCGAGTCGCTGTTACCGGCGGAGTCGGTGACCTGAAGGGTGACGGTCCTCGTGCCGGGTG
This sequence comes from uncultured Actinomycetota bacterium, assembly GCA_963833495.1. GTDB lineage: Bacteria > Actinomycetota > Actinomycetes > Actinomycetales > Dermatophilaceae > Fodinibacter. The sequence goes on from CAWHYJ010000011.1 coordinate 16,542, forward strand.
CCGCGTAGACGTGGTTGGGGTCCCAGGTGTCCACCGGGCCGGTGAAGCTCTGCACGGTTCCGTCGCCGTAGTTCACACTCCCGGACACGATCGTCGCGCCCGCCGCGGCCGTCGAGCCGGCCACGATGAAGACGGGCTCGAAGCCGCCGACGCTGGTCTTCGCGGTGCCGGTGGTGGAGTCGTTGACCGACAGCACCGCGGTGGTCCCTGCGACGGTGTCGGAGCGGTAGTAGCCCGCGACATCGGCCAACAGGTGGGTGGTGCCCTTGGAGCCGTTGAACAGCTTCACCGTGCCCGTGGCACTGACCGGCACGACCACCAGGTTCGGCACCGTCTGACCCGCCACGAAGTTCAGGTTCGACACCGTCGGCCGGCTCCCCGGCCCGTACACCGTCACGAACCCACTCGCCGTCGGAGCCACCGCCGTCACGTTCAGCACCACGGCCGAGACCCCAGCGGCCGGAACCCCACCCCGACCGGTCACCTGCACCGTCACCGTGCCCGACGCAGCCACCTTGGCCGCCTTCGCACCCACCCCCGTGCGCGTGTCCAACAGCCGCGCCGGCGCCAACGAGCCGAAGGCCCCCGACGCGGTCGGCGCGCCCGAGCGGTAGTAGCCCGCGACATCGGCCAACAGGTGGGTGGTGCCCTTGGAGCCGTTGAACAGCTTCACCGTGCCCGTGGCACTGACCGGCACGACCACCAGGTTCGGCACCGTCTGACCCGCCACGAAGTTCAGGTTCGACACCGTCGGCCGGCTCCCCGGCCCGTACACCGTCACGAACCCACTCGCCGTCGGAGCCACCGCCGTCACGTTCAGCACCACGGCCGAGACCCCAGCGGCCGGAACCCCACCCCGACCGGTCACCTGCACCGTCACCGTGCCCGACGCAGCCACCTTGGCCGCCTTCGCACCCACCCCCGTGCGCGTGTCCAACAGCCGCGCCGGCGCCAACGAGCCGAAGGCCCCCGACGCGGTCGGCGCGCCCGAGCGGTAGTAGCCCGCGACATCGGCCAACAGGTGGGTGGTGCCCTTGGAGCCGTTGAACAGCTTCACCGTGCCCGTGGCACTGACCGGCACGACCACCAGGTTCGGCACCGTCTGACCCGCCACGAAGTTCAGGTTCGACACCGTCGGCCGGCTCCCCGGCCCGTACACCGTCACGAACCCACTCGCCGTCGGAGCCACCGCCGTCACGTTCAGCACCACGGCCGAGACCCCAGCGGCCGGAACCCCACCCCGACCGGTCACCTGCACCGTCACCGTCCCCGACGCAGCCACCTTGGCCGCCTTCGCACCCACCCCCGTGCGCGTGTCCAACAGCCGCGCCGGCGCCACCGCAACATAGGTACCGGGGGCCGGGGTCGCCGCGGATGCCGAGCCGGGCAGCAGCACGGCGAGGGCGCCCGCCAACGCCAGGGCCCAGACGGTGAGGTGGACGACGAAACGCTTCACGGGAGCCTCGAACCGGGCACGCGGTGGGCTGTCGACGGTCCAGCCAATTCTTCGTGGTCACTGATGCCATTCACCGGTGGCCATTGGGGCGTTGTGGACAATGGCTGGGTCGATATGAGCGATGTGTGACGCATGATGTTCTCGGTGCGGGACGTTTCGGCCCTTTCTTCGCCTCGCCGTCCGCGGATGACCGGGACATCTGTCATTGCATGCTCCTTCGAGGTCTGATGCCGCCTGCCGACACCCGCAAACTCGAGCCCAAGGCCCCCTGCGGTGTTGCCATCGCAAACTGCTTGCGGGTTCAGACGCCACATAGCGCTATCCGGGCCCAATGGTCGCCGACGGCCCTTTGGAAATCCTTGGGGAAATGGGGTGGGACGGCCCCGTGTGCGGACCGTAAGCGCTTTGCTGCATTACCGATGTGCGGCATTTGTGTGGTCGTTTTCGACAGAATGTGATGCACCTCACATCCGGGCCGCAGGTGCCCGGATGCCGTGCGCCGCAGGTGCCCCGGATGCCGCTCGCCGCAGCGCCGCTGAGGGTGACCTGAGAAACCTGGCATTCGGCCACGAGACCCACCCAACGGAGGGAGCATGGCCTCATCGGGGAGGCGGCACCAGGGCGCCCCGGCCCGGTGAAGGGCACGGCATGGGCTTGGGCCGAAGCAGTGAGTGTCTCGCCGGCGGCGTCGCCCTGCGCACCGTCGCGAGGTGAGTCCCTGGCTGGAGCTGGCCCTGCTCGGTGACGCGCACCGCAGCGACGGCCGCGACGAGAGCTATGCCGTGCAGCGGCCGCGGCTTCGGCGGCATCCACACGCGCTCGAGCTCACCGTCAGCGCCGCCTCGACCGACCAGTGGCCGATGCCGAGCCGGGCGCAGTGGCAGGCGTACACCGCGGCGCACTGCCTGCTCGGCGTGCCGGCGCTGTACTACGTCGAGGGCATCGACACCTCCGGCGAGCGGCTGACGCATGCAGACCTGGTGGCGGTCGCTCGCACCTGGGCCCGGTACGAGGCGGGCCGCACCGGCGCCGCCGCCGCATAGCGACCCTCAGCCGAGTCGTTCGGTCAACGCGGCCAGCGCCGCCGGGTACAGCGGCAGCGGCTCGTGGGCGTCATCCACCGGCCGCCACACCACCGGCAGCACGGTGCCGTCGGACTCGCGGAGCGCAGCGCCCTCGTGGGGTGGCTCCGGGTCGAGCCGGCCGGTGTAGACGAAGACGATCTCGTGCCCCGCGTGGTTGTCGACCGTGAAGATGTTCTCGACGACGTCGAGGTAGGTGAGGTCGCGGATGGTGGCGTCGAGCTCCTCACGCACCTCTCGGACGACGGCCTGGCGGTGCGTCTCGCCCGGCTCGACGCTGCCACCGATGAGTCGGTGGTAGCCGAGAGGGTTCTCGACGGTGGGCGGGCACACGCTGACCGCGTGCGCCGTGCCCTCGGCATCCGGGGCGATGAGCATGGCCTTGACGCGGATGCGCTGCTCACTGCTCCCCACGCCGCGACCCTACTCGCGCCCCACCAGGGGTGGCGCAGGACTGCGGCGAAGCCGCGACCCCCTGGCACGCCGTCCGCATCGACACTCAGGACGCTGCCCCGGTGCGCGTTGGAGGGGGTGTCGAGCCGCTGGTGCTGGGTCGCGTCGTCCACGGCCGGCAGGAACACCGCCTCGAAGAGGTCGAACAGGTCCCGCTGGTTCATCGCGATGCCGCAGAGGAAGAGGTGCTGCCCCGGCGGCTGGGCGTCGACGGCCGCCACGACCTGCTCGCGGGGCCAGACCCACCGGTGGCTGAGCAGCCATGCGTCGCCCGGCTCCTCGGGCGGTGGCCGGGGTTCCCGACGCCGTCGCCCAGCCGGCGAGCTCGTCGGCGTCGAGTGCGGGCAGGCCGCGCCCGGGCAGCAGGAGCTGGTGGTCAGCGACTCACTGGATGCCGGTGTCGTGCAGCCGGGTTCGCGGCGTCAGTCGTCGTCGTGGTCGCCCTGGCTCGAGGCGATGTAGACGCCCAGGTTGGCGGCGGGCCGGATCAGCACGACCGGGTCGTCGCAGTGCTTGGTGCCCGCGATGGTCGTGGAGGTGGAGCCGTCACCGGCCTCGCTGAGCGCGAACGCTCCGGTGGAGGACCCGAGGGTACCGTCGCAGACCAGGGTGGCGACCACCGAGCGGACCGGGGTGGTTCCGTTGCCCTGGGGCGGCGGGATCACCAGACCACGGATCTTCACCGTGATCCGCCCGTCCTCGCGCACCCGCACCGTGCTCGGCCCGTTGACCCAGGGGCGGCCCCCAGGAAGGATGCCGGCGATCGTCGGGCTGTCCGGCGCGGGCATGCTGCCCACCAGGTCGGCCCGCAGGATCGAGTGGCCGCTGCCACCGTCGGCCAGGGCGGGGGCCGCCGTCACGGCCAGCAGGGTCACCGCTGCGGCTGCGGTGGCGCAGATTCGGGTCGTTCGCGTCCTGAGCATGGTTGGTCCCTCTCGTGCTGCGATGTGAGCCACCTCACAGACGGCTCCCGATGCCTCTCCTACGGGGCGGCGGCGCCATCCGTTCAGTCGGCCCGGCTGGCATTCCCACCCACCCCCGCAGGCCGCGCACGGCTGACGTTCGGCAGACCTGAACGGCGCGCTGACGCACGAGACCTCACACCGCTCCGATTCCAGATCAACAAGGCGACCAATGCCACCGATCAGGGCGCCCGGTCCCGGTCTCGCCCCCTCATGACGTGAGCCTCGTCGCCGGCACGGCAGCCCGCCACTTCAACCAGGTCCAACGACGGGTCCAGCGCTGCCACGGGCGCAGCATCCTGCGCCCATGACAGGGCCGGCGGACTCAGGCGGTGTGCGTGTGGCCGTAGACCTCGAGCTCGGTGGCCTTGGCCGACAGCCACACCTGCTGGCCGGCAGCCAGCCCGAGCTCGGCGACGGCCGCCGGGGTGACGTCGACCAGCGCCGACGGCTCGCCGGCGAGGTCGAGCCGCACCCGGTCGGTGAGCAGCGAGAGCCCGGTGATCGTCGCGGGCCAGGTGTTGCGCACGCTGGAGGCGTCGGGTGGTGCGGTGCTGACCACCACGGCCGAGGGGCGCAGCGCCACCAGCACCTCGCCCCGCTCGTGGTGGTCAGGGACCACGAACGATCCGCCTCGCGCCAGCACCACGCGGGGGCCGTCGGCCGTGCCGGCGTACAGGTTGAGACCGACCAACCGCGCCACGTAGTCGGTGGCCGGGCGTCGGGCGACCTCGGCCGGTGTGCCCTCCTGCACCACCCGTCCGTGCTCGAGCACCAGCAGGCGGTCGGCGAGCACGAGCGCCTCGAGCGGGTCGTGCGTCACGAGCAGGCAAGGCCCGGCGAAGTCGGCGAGGTGGCGCTTGAGCTCGCCCTGCACATCGAGCCGGGTGCGGGCGTCGAGTGCGGAGAGGGGCTCGTCGAGCAGCAGAAGGGCTGGGTCCCCCGCCAGTGCACGCCCCAGTGCGACCCGCTGGGCCTGCCCGCCGGACAGGTCGGCCGGCCGCCGCCGGGCGAGGTCGGAGAGGCCGAGCCTGTCGAGCCACCCGGCCGCAACGGCCCGCGACGGTGCACGACGCAGCCCGCGCACCCGTGGGGAGAAGGCGACGTTGTCGAGCACGTTGAGATGGGGGAAGAGCCGGTAGTCCTGGAAGACGACACCGACCGGTCGGTGCGCCGCCTCGACGAAACCACCGGTGTCGGCGTCGTCGAGGGTGACCCCGTCGAGCGAGATGCGTCCCCCCGAGAGCGGCAGGAGCCCCGCGAGCGCCGACAGCAGGGTCGACTTCCCCGAGCCGTTCGGCCCGAGCACCGCCAGCACCTCCCCCGGCGCAGCGCTGACGGCGGCCCGCAGGGTGAACCCGCCGCGGACCACCTCGGCATCGGCAGTCAGGCCCCTCGGCGCGGCGCTCATGACGCGGCGCCGCCGCGAAGCCACTTGTCCCGCAACGACACCAGCACCACGACGGACACCAGCAACAGCACCAGGCTGAGCAGGATGGCCGCCTCGGGGTCGGTCTCGAGCGCGTAGTAGACCGCGATCGGCATCGTCTGGGTACGCCCCGGGAAGCTGCCGGCGAAGGTGATGGTGGCCCCGAACTCCCCCAGCGCCCGCGCCCAGCACAGCACCGCCCCCGCTGCCAGCGACGGTGCGACGAGCGGCAGCGTGACCCGCCGGAACACCGTCATCCGCCGTGCCCCGAGCGTCGCCGCGGCCTCCTCGAAGCCGCGGTCGGCCGAGCGCAGCGCCCCCTCGACCGTGACCACCAGGAACGGCATGGCCACGAACGTCTCGGCCATCACCACCGCCGCCGGGCTGAACGGGATGGTGATGCCGAACCACTGGTCGAGGTACTGGCCGACAAAACCGTTGCGGCCGAACGCCATCAGCAGGGCAACACCACCCACCACCGGTGGCAGCACCAGCGGCAGAGTGACCAGTGCGCGCACCACCCGCAGCCCCGGCACCGAGGTGCGCGCCAGCACCCAGGCCAGCGGCACGCCGACCACCACGGAGATCGCCGTGGCGAGCGTCGACGTCCACAGCGACAACCTCAGCGCCTCGCCGGCCTGCGAGCCGTGCAGGATCTCCCACGCGTTCCCCCACGGGGCCCGGACGAGCAGCCCGGCCAGCGGGACGACGAGGAAGGCCACCGCGACGAGGGCGGGGACCAGCAGCGGCCAGGGAGCCGACCGCGCACCCGCGCCCGTCGCAGCCCGCCGCTCGCGCTCCGCCCGGCTCAACCTCGTGGATGCCGTGTGCCGGGTTCCGTTGGCGCTCACCAGGTGCTCGTCATGGTTGCTGGAAACCTGCGGCCGTCAGCACGTGCGCCCCCTCCGGGGAGAGGACGAACTCGACGAACGCGGCCGCTGTCGCGGCGTTGGCGCTCCGGGTCAGCGCGGCGATCGGGTAGCTGGTGGCGGCGTTGACGCCTGCCGGGATCTCGACGCCCGTGACCTTGTCACCGGCGGCGAGCACGTCGGTCACGTAGACGACACCGGCGTCGACCTCGCCGAGCTGCACCTTGCTGAGCACCGACTTCACGTCGGGCTCCAACGTCACCGGCGTGACGGTGACCTCGGCGTTGGCGAACACCTTCTCGGCCGTCGACCCGCACGGCACCTGGGGCTGGCACAGGGCGGTCTTCACGGCCGCGTCGGCGAGCGACTCGACGCCGGTGACCCTACCGGGGTTGGCCGGCGGCACCGCGATCTCCATGACGTTCTGCGCGAACGGTTTCGGGTCGGCAGCAGCGCCGGCGGCCACCACGGCATCCATGGTCTTGACGCTCGCCGACGCGAAGACGTCGGCGGGGGCACCGGAGGTGATCTGGGTGGCCAGCGCCGAGCTGGCGGCGAAGCTGAAGGTGACCTTCACCCCGGGGTGCGCCGCCTCGAACTGCCGTCCCAGGGTGGTGAACGACTCGGTGAGCGAGGCAGCGGCGAGCACCGTGAGGTCACCGCCCACCGAGGCCGAGGACGACGCGGATGCCGTGTCGCCGGCGGTGCCGCTGGTGCCGGCGCTGCCGCCCGGCCCGCAGCCGGCCAGGCCGGCCCCGACCAGGACGGCCACCAGGGCGAGGGCGGTGCGACGCATTCGGGCTCCTTCGGGCGGCCGTTTCGTGGCGGGGTGACGAGGGGCGTGCCGGTCAGTGCAGGCGGGGGATCTCGACGGAGACGTTGGTCGCCTTGACCGCCGCGACGGCAAGCACTCCCGGCTCCAGGCCCAGCTCGTCGACCGCCTCTCGGCTCAGCAGCGACACGAAGCGGTGGGGACCGGCCTGGATCTCGACCTGCGCCATCACGGTGTCCTTGACGACCCGGGTGACCAGTCCGCTGAAGCGGTTGCGCACGGAGGCCGCGACGACGTCACCGGTCTCGAGGTGCGCCGACTCCCGGGCCAGCTCCTCGGCGAAGTGCGCGAGCACGGCACCGTCGACCCCACGCCGCCCGGACTCGTCGGTGGTGGTCTCGAGCCGGCCGCTGTCAGCCCACCGGCGCAGGGTGTCGGCACTGACGCCGAGCAGGTCGGCAGCCTCCTTGATCCGGAACACGGGCACAGCAGAACTGTAGCCGCAGATGCGGCTCAGGTGTACGTCATCGACCGCATCTGCGGCTTCACAGCGCGATCCAGCCCCTCCAACAGCCCTCGGGCTCGCGGCATCCGCGCCTCGCCCAGCGTTGCGACTTCTCGCAACCGCGCTCGCCAGCGGTGGCGGGCCCAGCGCCGAACGACACGCCGACGACCGCCACCGTCGTCACCGCGTTGCCGTCGACCATCACCCAGGACACCACGGGCGCCACCACCGACGCCCTCGACGCCTCGCTCAACGCGAACTGCGGCGCGCCGCTCACCAACGCCAGCGTCTGGTTCGCGTACACCGACCCCGACGGGGGCGGCGTGGTGGCCGACATGTCGGCGTCGTCGTACACGGGTGGGTTCATCGTGACCGAGGGCGGCCCCGCCGCGGGCAACCTCGTCGCGTGCGGACCCATGACGGTCGGCTTCACGACCAGCCCGGGCCAGACCTACTACGTGATGGCGTTCTCCGACACGGCGACCAACGGCGGCCAGCTCGAGGTCACCTTCGACGAGGCACCGCCCGCTCCCGAGGCCACCATCACCGTCAACCCGCAGGCGACCGCCTTCAAGGACGGCAGCGCCAAGCTCACCGGCACCTACTCGTGCAGCAACGCCGACGAGTTCAGCGATGTCGACGGCACGCTGACCCAGCAGGTGGGGCGGGTGAAGATCACCGGTGACTTCTTCGTCAGCCCCCTGCAGTGCGACGGGGCGGTCCACACCTGGGAGGCGATCGCCACCAGCCAGAACGGTCTCTTCCGCGGCGGCAAGGGCGCCACGGTGGCGTTCACCTTCGCCTGTGGTGCGCTCGACTGCGCGCTCGGCTTCACCGAGCAGACCGTCAAGCTGAACACCAGCAAGAAGTAGTCACACACCAGGGCCCGGATGCCGTGTGGGAGGCGACCACGCGGCATCCGGGGTGGTGCAGTGGTCAGCCGCGCACCAGCGCCGGTCGGGGGTGCCCGTCGTCCTCGACGGCCGGCAGGCCAAGCCACAGCCCGCGGTCACCGCCGAGGTGAGTGGCGACGAACTGGTCGAACGGCACCGGTTCGCCGATCAGGTAGCCCTGGGCGTAGTCGGCACCCAGCTCGCGCACCACGCTCAGCGCGCCCTCGTCGGTGACGAACTCGGCGACGGTGCGCTTGCCGAGCGCGCGGGCGATGCCGATGACCGAGCGCAGGATGGCCCGGTCGACCGCCGAGTCGGCGGCTCCCTTCACGAACTCCCCGTCGATCTTGATCATGTCGAAGCTGAGGTGCTTGAGGTAGTAGAAGGAGCCGTACCCGGCGCCGAAGTCGTCGAGGGCGAACTCGACGCCCAGCGCGCGCAGCGGCTCCGCGAAGCGGTGGGCCGCCTCGAGGTCGGCGACCGCGGCGGTCTCGGTGACCTCGACGATCAGCCGGCTGGGGTCGACGCCCAGGTCGCGCAGCTCGCGCTCGAGGGTGAGCGCGATCGCCGGGTCGCCGATCGAGTGTGCCGACAGGTTGACCGCCAGCCGCATCGCCGGGTCGACCTCGAGCAGCCGGTGCAGCACCCGAACGCCCTGCCGCACGACCCAGTCGTCGACGGCGGGCGCGAGCCCCGCTCGCTCGGCGACACCGATGAACGCTCCGGGCGAGACGGGCACGTCGCGGTCGACCAGGCGGATCAGCGCCTCGGCCCCGGTGACCCGGCCGGTGTCGAGGTGCAGCAGGGGCTGGAGGTAGAGCTCGAAGTCGTCGTTCTCCAGGGCTGCCTCGATGCGCGCCTTCCACTCCATCCGGGCACCCGATCGCGGCTGCACCGACCGGCTGTCGTCGAGCACGGCGAACCGGTCGCGGCCGGCATCCTTCGCGTCGTACATGAGCATGTCGGCCAGGGCCAGCACGTCCTCGGCCCGCTCGTTCGCCGCGGCGAAGGTCACCACCCCGATGCTCGCCGTGACCCGTCGGTTGACGCCCTCGAGCGTGCGGCTGTTGGCGCGCACCCGCTCGACGACCACCTCGGCCACCCGCTCGGCCCCCCGGCGGTCGGCGTCCGGCAGCAGGATGGCGAACTCGTCGCCACCCAGCCGCGCCACCAGGTCGCCCTCGCGCAGCGAGCCGCGCAGCACGAGCGCCGTCGACACGATGAGCTCGTCGCCGGCGTCGTGGCCGCGGGTGTCGTTGACCTCCTTGAAGTGGTCGAGGTCGAGCAGCAGCAGGGCGCCGCGCGGGCCGGAGCGGGCACACAGGTCGAGGTGCTCGGCCAGCGCGGCGTCGAAGCGGCGGCGGTTGGGCAGCCCGGTGAGCACGTCGTGGTCGGCGAGGTGCGCCAGCCGCTGCTCGTAGCGTCGCCGCTCGGACAGGTCGACGACGTTGACCAGGATGACGTCGTCCTCGGCGCCCTGCGAGGAGATCACCCGGCTGGTGATGGCGACGTGCACGTCCTCGCGTCCGGGGCCGGGGATGGTCCACTCCCCCACGACCCGCGAACCCGGTGCGGCGACCGCCCGGTGCAGGTGCTCGCCGATGTCGGCCCGGTGGTCGGGGCCCAGGTCGTCGAAGCTGCGCCCGACCAGGGCGTCGACGGAGCGGCCGGTGAGGCTGGCGAGTGAGGAGTTGACCTGCAGGATGCGACCGCGCATGTCGAGCACCGCCACCCCGTGCGGGGCGTCGGCGATGAGCCGCTCGGTGCGGGCGTGAGCCGCCTCGACGTCGTCGAGCCGGCGGTGCTCGTCGGTGACGTCGCGCAGCACGAGCAGGGCGCGGTCCGGCTGCGCGGTGATGCTGTCGTGCAGCGGCACGGCGTCGACCGAGACCAGCCGCGCCAGCCCGGTGGTCAGGTCGTCGGCCTCGACGACCAGTCCGCGCACCGTCTCCCCGTCGAGCGCGCGCCGCGAGGGCCGCTCCTGCGGGGGCAGCACCTGCCCGTCGCGCCGGCGACGCGGTGGCACGGCAGCGGCATCCAGCGCGCCGGGCGACGCCGTGGAGCCCGCCAGCCAGCGTCGGGCCGCCTGGTTGTGCAGCAGCACGGTGCCGTCGCGGTCCATGACGACGAGGGCGTCGGGAATGGTCTCGGTGATGACCCGCAGGTCCTCGGCCTGGCGCCGCGACCTCCGCCCCGCCGCGGCGGCGTCGGCCACCAGCACGTCACGCTCCCACTGCACCGTGGACAGCACCAGGCTGAGCAGGGTGGCCAGCATCATGAACGCCTCGAGGGTGAGCAGCTCGCCCGCCACGTCGCTGACGTCACCGAACGGGGTGCCATCGGTGGCGACGGCCAGGGCCAGGGTGACGACCGCAGTGATCGTGCCCTGCAACGTGGCCAGCGGGATCGGCAGCCGCAGACCGCCCCAGACGAGGACGGCGAGCGGCAGGAAGGACAGTGAGCTGCTGCGGCCGGGCCCGAGCACCAGCCAGAGCACCGCCAGTGAGGCGATCAGCACGGGCACCGCCTCGACGAGGTGGCGACGGTGGACGAGGTCGCGCGCACCGCGAACCGCGAGGCCGGTGCCTGCGACGATGACGATCGCGGCGCCGTTGCGCAGCAGCCAGCCCAGGAGCAGCTCGCCCGTCACCGGGATGCGGCCGAGGGCCAGGGCGGCCATGCCGAAGGCCGCGCTCGCCACCGTGGCCAGGGTCGTGGCGAGCACGAACCGGCCGACGTCACCGAGCCGGCGCAAGGGCGCCGCGCCCGCCCCGGCCCACACCAGCGGGGGCGCCGACGAACGGGCCGTCAGGCGGCGGTACGCGACGGCGGTGCCGACGGAGTTGACGACGTTCGCCACGCCCAGGGCGAGGGCCGTGGCGAGCGGGATGCCGGTCAGGGCCAGCCCGGCGGCGCTCATCACCCAGATCGAGGCCGCGAGCAGGAGCACCTGTCGGCGTCCGGTGGTCACCAGTGCCCAGAGGGCCCCCACCCCGGCGGCCGGCCAGAACAATGCCAGGCCGGTGTCGGGCAGCACGATGAGGCGACCGACGGCCACGGCGAGCGCGTAGGCGACCCCGTACGCCAGCATCCGGCCCACGAGGGTCCCCCCTTCCGCTCCCAGACTGCTCGAAACCCCCTGCCGACTTCAGTATGGACGCCCGGCGTGGTGGGCGAAGGGGAACGATTGGGTGCGGGACGACCGGCGCGGCCGTCACCGGCGCCGGCCGGCCGCGCCGGTGCGGCGGGCGAACCCCGGATGCCGCCCGCCGACCGCGGGCGGGCGCCATACTGCTGCGATGGACTTCACGACCGAGCTCGAGGCGACCGGCGGCACCACGACCGGGTTCGCCGTTCCCGACGAGGTGGTGGAGGCCCTCGGCGCCGGCCGCCGGCCCAAGGTGGTCGCCACCGTGCAGGGTCACACCTGGCGCACCAGCATCGCCTTCATGGGCGGGCGCTTCCTGCTCGGGGCGAGCGCCGCGGTGCGTGAGGCTGCCGGCCTGGCCGCCGGGCAGACCTGTGCCGTGACCGTCGAGCTCGACACGGCGCCGCGCACGGTCGAGGTGCCCGACGACCTGGCCGCGGCGCTGGCGGCATCCCCCGATGCGGCCGCGGGCTGGGCCCGGCTCACCTACAGCCAGCAGCGCCAGCACGCCGAGGCGGTGCTGGCGGCCAAGAAGCCCGAGACTCGCGAGCGCCGGGTCACCACCATCGTCGCCGGGCTGGGATGACGACCATCGAGGCCGTGCGCGGCGACCTCACCACCGAGCACGTCGACGCGATCGTCAACGCCGCCAACTCCGCGCTGCTCGGCGGCGGTGGGGTCGACGGGGCCATCCACGCGGCCGCAGGCCCGGCCCTGCTGCGCGAGTGCCGCGAGCTGCGGCGCACCAGCCTGCCCGCTGGCCTCGACGTCGGGGATGCCGTGGCCACCGGCGCGGGCGACCTGCCGTGCCGCTGGGTGGTGCATACGGTTGGCCCGAACCGGCACGCCGGCCAGACCGACCCTGCCTTGCTGGCCTCGTGCTTCGCGCGCAGCCTCGCCGTGGCCCGCGAGGTGGGCGCGCGCACCGTGGCGTTCCCGGCGGTGAGCGCCGGCGTCTACGGCTGGGACGTGCGTGAGGTGGCTCGGGTGGCGGTGCACACAGTGCATCAGGAGTGCGCCGCGCACGACGACATCGACCTGGTGCGGTTCGTGCTGTTCAACGACGCGTCGCTGGCTGCCTTCCAGGCCGCGCTCGCCGACCGGCCCTGACGCCTCGCTGCGGCCCAGGCCGCGCCCACGGGCCCGGGCACGCCTCGGCGCCCCGGACTTGCAGGGATCCGAGGCGCCGAGGAGCAGTGGTGCGCGAGAAACGTCAGTGCACGGTGGTGAGTGCGCGGTCGTTTCGGGCGCGGTGGGTCAGAACCGGCCGTAGCCGCTGACTCCGGAGAAGATCGCGCGCTCCCGGGTGACCGTCCCGGGCTTGGCCGCGTCGATCATCATGCCCGGGCCGGTGTAGATGCCGACGTGGTAGGCCGGCGAGCCGAAGAACACCAGGTCGCCCGGCTTGGGGTTGCTGACCCGGGTCGCCGCCCGCTGCTGGGCCGAGGCCGTGCGCGGGATGGAGATGCCGGCCTTGCGGTAGACGTACGAGGTCAGACCCGAGCAGTCGAAGCCGGACGGTGTGGAGCCGCCGTAGACGTAGGGGATGCCGAGCAGGCCACGGGCGATGTTGACGACGCCGCTCGCCGACTGCGCCGGGTTGCTGGTGCGCTTCACACTGCGGCTGGTCGTGGCGGTCGACTTGCTCGACCGGGTGGTCGACTTGCTCGACCGGGTGGTGCTGCGGCTCGCGACGGCCCGCTCGACGCGGGTGACGGTGGCCTGCACCTTCGGCTTCGGCTTGGGCTTGGGCTTGGGCTTGGCGACGGCCTTGACACCGTTGACGCCGACCTGCTCGACGGCGACCGGGGCGGCCGCTGCGGGGGCGACCACGGCCGGGGCGAGCGCGAGGGCAGCCGGGGCGGCGGTGGGGGTGCTCACCTCGGCGCCGGGCGCCGCAGCGGCCGTCGTCGAGGTGGTCTTGGCGGGGGCGCGGTGCACAGGCGCGGCCTGGGCAGGGAGCGCGAAGGCTGCGACCAGGCCGCCGGAGGCGGCCAGGACCGCGGAGGCCTTGACGCTGGTCTCGCCGGCGCTCTTGACGATCGTCGAGAGCTCGGCCACGGGGTTGTAACGAACGGCGTCACGATGCCGCCCGGAGCGGGTGTCATTGACCACAGGGGAAACCTCTCAGTGCCTACGGGGTGAGCTGTCGGGTTCGGGCTGAGGTTGCCCGGCCGGCGACGGTCGCGAGGACCGGCGGCGACTTAACCCCAAGGAGACCGATGGTGCTGGGCTCCGAATGTGGTTCCCCCGCTCCTGCCAGGCGGTGGTGCGCTTTGACCTCTGCGGTGGTGGCAGGACTCGGCGTCCACCATGAGGACCCGCCCAGGGGAGGCGAGCCCGACGAACCTAACACGACCTGCTGGGAAAGTCACAAAAGGGTCACGGAGAAATGCGGAGGACCGCCCACCATGCGGTGAGCGGTCCTCGCACGCCCCGTCGGAGGGTCGGTTGGGTCAGGGGTTGACCGTGACGTGCACGTGGTCGAAGTGGTTCGCGGTCGGTGACCCGCGGTCCTCCATCGGCTTCCAGCCCATGTCCGGGTCCCAGTAGCGCTGGCGCCAGATGAGGTACTTCACGTTGAACTGGCCGACGTGGGCCTGCACCCACGCGGCGATGCCGTCGCCCTGCGACTTGCTCGAGATCATGAAGTCGATGGCCTGGCCGGTACCGTGCTCACCGGCGTTGGCCCGGTAGCCCCCGATGGTGCCGAGGTGGAAGATCGAGTCGACCGCCGAGCACAGCCGCTCACCGTTGTTGTTCACGCCGATGTTGGCGCAGCGGCCGGAGATGCTCGTGCTGTACGAGGTCTTGGGCGCTGCGGCCGACGACCCGCCCGAGGACTTCGTGGCCTTCGTGGCCTTCGCGGCCTGCGCGACCGGCTTCGGCTTCGGTTTCGGCTTCGGCTTCGGCTTGGGCTTGGCGACGGCCTTGACGCCCGCGACGCCGACCTGCTCGGGGACGACCGGAGCCGCGCCCTCGGGAGCGGACACCGCCGGCGCGGCGGCGCTGCGGACGAAGGAGCGCGAGGCCGCCGGTGCGTCGGCACGTGCGGCCGAGGTGGTGGCGGCGGGCACGGCGAGGGCGAGGGCGGTCGGGCTGGCGTCGACGGGCAGCGCGAGCGCGACGGCTGCTCCGCCGAGCACGCCGACGGCGGCGAAGGCCTTGGCGGCCCAGGTCACGCTGAGGCGCGAGAAGCCGTCCGGGAGACGACGTACGGGGCCGGGAGCGCGGCGTCGACCAGGAGTCTGAGGACGTGACACGAGGAGGTGGAGCCTTCCGGAGCGGGTAGGGATCCCCGACACCGTAACGGGCTTCGGCGCCGGAAGTCACATTCCGGTAACGGGAGATCTACGTGCAGTCCACGTCGCGGACACCCGCCGCAGCGCCCTGACCAGCGCGGATGCCGCTGGCCTGCGGGCGACCGACCCGGACCAGGATGAGACCCGGGTCACCGTGGCGCGAGCCGCCCCGGCCCCGCCCAGGTCCGGGTCGGGTCAGGTGGCCTGGACGAAGACGTGCGAAGCGATGTCGTCGGGCAGCGAGACGCCCGAGGACTCCTCGGCGCCGTCGCGGCAGGCGATGACCCGCACGCCCTCGCGGCGCACGCGCGCGGGCTGGCCCGGCATCAGGCCGGCCGCCGTGAGCAGGCCCAGCGCCTCGGAGTCGACCTGCACCGGCTCGCCGATCCGACGGACCACGACGGTGGCGGGCTCGGTGGCAGCGATGACGTCGAGCGTGATGAGGCCGTGGCGGAAGTCGGCCAGCTCGGTGAGGTCACCCAGCTCGTTCAGGCCCGGGATCGGGTTGCCGTAGGGCGACTCCGCGTGGTCGGGCAGCATCGCCAGAATCTTGCGCTCGACCCGCTCGGACATCACGTGCTCCCACCGGCACGCCTCGTCGTGCACGAACTCCCACTCGAGCCCGATGACGTCGCGCAGCAGCCGCTCGGCGATGCGGTGCTTGCGCATGACCCGGGTCGCGAGCGTGCGGCCGTGCTCGCTGAGCTCGAGGTGCCGGTCGCCGGCGACCTGCAGCAGGCCGTCGCGCTCCATGCGCGCCACCGTCTGCGAGACGGTGGGACCCGAGTGGCCGAGCCGCTCGGCGATGCGGGCGCGCAGCGGAGTGATGCCCTCCTCCTCGAGCTCGAAGATGGTGCGGAGGTACATCTCCGTGGTGTCGATGAGGTCCGTCACGCAGGTAAGCCTACGTTTACCCGGCGACACCCGGGATGCCGTTCTGCTCACGGCGCAGCGGGTCGCGTCTGTTCCTGGGCCGCCGCGGCGCGCCGGCGGGGGTCGTACTCGGGCACCCAGCGGGCCAGCCAGGCCCCGCCGACGAGGGTGAGCAGGCCGACCGTCACGCTGGCGGCACCGATGGTGGCGACCGCGGCGACAGCGCCCACCACCAGCGCGGCGCCGTTGTGGCCGACCAGCGAGATCAGCCGCCACACCCCGAGGAAGGGCGCGCGTCCGGCGGTGGGGGCGGCATCCGCGCCCAGCGTCATCACGATGCCGGAGCCGAGGCCGTTGCCGACACCCATGAGCAAGGCCAGCGTCGCCACGCCGGCGACGGTGGTGGTGAACGGCAGGGCAAGGAGGCCGAGGCCGAGCAGCAGGGTCACCGGCACGGCCACCCACACTCGCCCCTTGCGATCCATCACGGTGCCGGCCGGGTAGAACAGCACCACCTCGACGAGCGCGGCCGCGGCGAAGACGAGCGAGGTCTGGGCGGCGTCGAGCCCGATGTGCTCGGCCCACAGCGGCACCACGACCACCCGCGAGGACCGGGCCAGCCCGATGGCGAGCACGCCGAGCCCCACCGTCAGCAGCACCCGGCGGTTCTGCCGCACCACCTGCTTCACCGGCACTCGCACGTGCTGCGCGGAGAGCCGCTCGTGGTGGGCCCCCAGGTCGGGGGTGGCCAGGGCCAGCCCGGCCGCGAGCAGTCCCGCGACCACGGCCACGGCGAACGCCGCCTGCGGCCCCCACCGCGCGACGACGGGTGCCCCGATGAGCGGCCCGACGAACAGGCCGATGCGGGTGACCCCACCCAGGGTCGACATCGCCCGGGCCCGCACCGCCACCGGGGCGGCGGCGGTCAGGTAGCTCTGCCGGGCCAGGAGGAAGATCGCGCCGGTGGGCCCCATGAGGCACACGGCCACGCCGAGGACCCACAACGACGGGGCGACGAGCGCCAGCGCGCAGGCGACGGCATCCAGCGTGCCGGCGGCCACCAGTGCGCGGCGCTCCCCGATCCGCTCGACGAGCACGCCGGCGGGCACTGCGGCCGCGAACTCCGAGGCTGCGGTGAGGCCGACGAACAGCGCGGCGAGGCCGACCGAGGCCCCGAGCCCGCGGGCGCTCAGCGCCACCACCGGGAGCACGGCACCGGCCCCGACCGACCAGAGCACCGAGGGACCGAACGCCGGCACGGCGATCCGCCGCAGCGAGAACTGCGCGTCCTCCCCCACCTGCGGCACACCCACCTCCTCGTCCCAGCTTTCCCGCCCGGTGCGGGAAAGCCTGCCTTCGCACCATGACGGTTCCGCTGCGGACTGCAACCTTCCGGTGCAGAGCTCCGGTCGAGCATTTATCTTGACGTCAAGATAACCCGCGCCGGGCCAGCGTGGGTAGGTTGGCGACGTGGAGATCAGCATCCCGCACCGCTACTGCGGGCCCCCGGAGTCCGGCAACGGTGGGTGGGTCTGCGGCACGGTCGCGGCGCACGTGCCCACCACCGCGTCGCGCCCGGCCGTGACCGTGCGGCTGGCGAGCCCGCCGCCGCTCGACCGGCCGATGGCGCTCGAGGCCGAGCCGGCCGATGGCCTCATGGTGCTTCGCCTGCTCGACCGCGGGCACCTGGTGGCGAGTGGCACGGCATCCGCCGACCTCGCGGAGGAGGTGCCGCCGGCGGTGACTCTGGAGCAGGCCCGCGCCGCGGAGCCGCGGTTCGAGGGGCTGGCCGACCATCCGTTCCCCACCTGCTTCGCCTGTGGCACCGGCCGCGAGCCGGGCGACGGCCTGTGCCTGCGGCCCGGCCCGCTCGACGACGGCACCGGCCGGTATGCCGCGACGTGGGAACCGCTCGAGGTGAGCGGGCCGATGGTGTGGGCCGCGCTCGACTGCCCCGGGGGCTGGTCGGCCGGCATCGCGGGGCGGCCGATGGTGCTCGGCACGATGACCGCGCGCCTGCTGGAGTCGCCCGTGGTGGGCGAGCCGCACGTCGTGCTCGCCTGGCAGCGCGGCAGCGAGGGCCGCAAGCACCACTCCGGCTCGGCGCTGTTCTCGCCCGCCGGTGAGCTGCTGGCCCGCGCGGAGGCCACCTGGATCGCCGTCGACCCCACCAGTATCCGACCGAAGGACCTGTCATGACTGCCACTCCCTCCGCCCCCGAACCTGGCGACCGGGTCGCCGTCGTCACCGGGGCGAGCAGCGGCATCGGCGCCGCGACAGCCCGGCTGCTCGCCGCGCAGGGCTTCCGGGTCGTGTGTGCGGCACGACGGGTCGAGCGGGTCGAGGCGCTGGCCGCCGAGATCGGCGGGGTGGCCGTGGCGTGCGACGTCACCCGCGACGACGACGTCGCCCGGCTCGTGGCCGCGGCCGGCGAGCGGGTGCACGTGCTCGTCAACAACGCAGGCGGCGCCCTCGGGCTCGAGCCGGTGGCCCAGGCCGACGTCGATCTGTGGCAGCAGATGTATGCCACCAACGTGCTCGGCACCCTGCGGGTCACCAAGGCGCTGCTGCCCGCGCTGGTGGCCGCCGACGGCGAAGGGGTGGTGGTCAACGTCGGTTCGATTGCCGGGTTCCTCGCCTACGAGGGCGGCGGCGGCTACACCGTGGCCAAGCACGGCGTGCACGTGATGACCGAGACGCTGCGCCTGGAGCTCGTCGACCAGCCGGTGCGCATCACGCTCGTCGCGCCCGGGATGGTGCGCACCGACGAGTTCTCGCTCACCCGGTTCGCTGGTGACCAGGAGCGGGCGGATGCCGTGTACGCCGGGGTGCCGAACCCCCTGGTCGCCGAGGACGTCGCCGACGCCATCGTGTGGATGGCGACCCGCCCGGCGCACGTCAACATCGACCTGCTGGTGGTCAAGCCGCGGGTGCAGGCCGCCCCCCACAAGGTCCACCGCGAGCCGTAACCCGGGCCGGCCCCCCCGCTCCTGAGCTGCACCGACTACGACGTCGTGCGACTTACAGGCGGTTCTTACCGTCCGCAGGGTGCGAGAACCGTGTGCAAATCGCACGAAGTCGAGTTGGGCTAGGGCTGGCGGCGGGAGACCTCCCACGAGGTGGGGTCGCCGAGGTCGCCCTCGCCCGTGCGGGTGAACACCAGCCGGTCGTGCAGCCGGTTGCGCCGCCCGGCCCAGAACTCGACCTCGTCGGGCACGATCCGGAAGCCGCCCCAGAAGTCGGGCACCGGCACGTCGTCGTCCCCACCGTGGTCGGGGAAGGCTGCCGCCCGCGCCGCGTACTGCGCCTCGAGCTCGCGCCGGGAGCCGATCGGCTCGGACTGCCGCGAGGCCCACGCCGAGATGCGCGACGCCCAGGGCCGAGAGTCGAAGTACTGCTCGACCTCGTCCCGCTCCACCTCGACCGCGGTGCCGCGGAAGCGGATCGCGCGGTACATCGCCGGCCAGGTCAGGGATGCCGCCACCGCCGAGTTCCTGGTGAGCTCGCGCCCCTTGGTCGACGTCAGGGCCGTCACGAAGCCCGGGCCACGCTCGTCGAAGAAGCGCATCAGCACGGTGCGCACGTTCGGCCGCCCGTCGCCGTCGACCGTCGCGACCGAGATCGCCAGCGGCTCGAAGACGTCGCGGCTCGCCTCCGCCCGGGCCACGGCGTCGTCGACCCAGGCCCGGGCCTGCGCGTAGGGCGTCTCGAGCAGCGCCTCCTCGGTGAGGCCGTCACCGTCGTAGTCGACCCGCCGGGGATCCGTGCGGATGCCGTTGTCGTCGCCCCGCGCCTCGCTCATCGGGCGATCGTATGCCGGGCGTCGGCGCGGCCACCCGTCATCCGCCGCTGTCGAACGTCAGGGGGTGGGGTGGCGGGCGTCGTAGCGCAGGAACCCGGGCTGGCGCAGCGACAGCAACCCGATGGCGCCGATGCAGGCGATGCCGCCGAACACCGCCGTCGCCCCCTCCCCGATCCGCTCGGCCACCGCACCCCCGAGCAGCTCGCCCACCCGGGGCCCACCGGCCACCACGACGATGAAGACCCCCTGCAGCCGCCCGCGCATCCGGTCGGGCGCGGCCGACTGCAGGATCGTCGTGCGGAAGACGGCGCTCACGGCATCCGCCGCACCGGCGAAGGCCATCGCCACCAGCGCCCCCCACAGCGCCTGGGTCGGCGTGAGCCAGCCGTTCGCGCCGAGCAGGGCGACGCCCAGCCCGATGATGCCGATGCCCCAGCCGACGATGCTCACCATGATCGCCAGGCCCTGCCGGCGCACCGACCCGAGCCGCCCGGACGTCAGGGTGGCGAGCACCGCGCCCAGCGCGGCCGCGGCGTAGAGGTAGCCCACGGTGCGCGCCCCCCCGCCGAGGATGACGGCGCCGGCGGCCGGGAACAGCACCCGTGGCTGGGCCAGCAGCATCGCGGCGATGTCGGCCACGAACGTCATCCGCACGTTCGGTGCACCGCGCAGGAACCGGAACCCGTCGAGCACCGACGCGAGCCCGGCCCGGGTCGCCTCGCCCGCCTCGTGCGGCTCGGGCGGCAGCGGCTGCAGGCGCCACAGCCCCCACAGCGCCGCCATCGTGACCAGCGCGTCGGCGGTGTAGGCGGTGGCGAAGCCGCCCCAGTCGACGAGCAGGCCGGCCATCAGCGGCCCGACCATCATCGCCGTCGACATCGCGAAGACGCCGAGCGCGTTCGCGGCGGGCAGCTGCTCGCGCGGCAGGATGCGCGGGTAGATGCTCTGCCGCGCAGGCGAGCTCACCCCGAACGCGCCGTTCCAGACGGCCACCAGCACGTAGAGCACCCAGACGTCGTCGTTGCCGAGCCAGGCCTGCAGCGCGCACGCGATCGACGTCGCCCACGCCACGAGGTTGGCGACCAGGGCGACCAGGCGCCGGTCGTGGTGGTCGGACAGCGATCCCCCGTAGAGCCCGAACGCCACCAGGGGCACCAGCGCGAAGAACCCCACGAGCCCGACCGCCGCGGTCGAGCCGGTGATGTCGTAGACCTGCAGCCCGATCGCGACCACAGCCATCTGCGAGCCGACGTTCGAGAGCGTGAAGCCGGCATACAGCCGCCGGTACGCCGGGTTCACCCGCAGCGGGGTGAGGTCCGGCAGGTTGGCGCGCAGCACCCGGCGATCATGCACGAGGGCACCGACCAGCAGGGTCGTCGGGGCCCGCGGGCATAGGGTCCGACCATGGACAAGCCGGCGCAGATCGCGCTCCTCATCGACGCCGACAACGCGACGGCGTCCCGCATCGACGTCATCCTCGGCGAGCTCTCGCGGCTCGGCGAGACCAACGTGCGTCGCGCCTACGGCAACTGGACCAAGACCGGCCTGAAGTCGTGGCAGGAGGTGTTGCACGAGAACGCGATCCGCCCGGTACAACAGTTCGACCCGAGCAAGGGCAAGAACGCCAGCGACATCGCCCTGGCCGTCGACGCCGTCGAGATCCTGCACACCCAGCGCCCGGACGCCTTCGCGCTGGTCTCCTCCGACGCCGACTTCACCCCCCTGGTCATGCACCTGCGCGAGCACGGCGCCCACGTCTACGGCTTCGGCGACGCCAAGACGCCGCAGCCGTTCCAGAGCGCCTGCACCCGTTTCCTCGTGCTCAACCGGCTCTCCTCCCCCAGCGGCCAGGCCGAGCCCGGCCTCCCCGATGCCGGACCGGCGAATGCCGTGGTGTCCCCGGACGACGAGCCCGCGCCCCCCACCACCAAGCGGCGCCGGGCCACGGCCAAGGCGACGAGCACGGTGACCGAGGCGACCGCGGCACCGGCCGCGAAGGCCACGGCATCCGCGAAGAAGACCACCGCCACGGCGGCCACGAAGGCCGCCGCCGCGACCGAGGCACACGCCCAGGGCTCGACGCCGGCCCGCGCCACCCGCGCCCAGCTGCGCGGTGACCGCAAGCTCGTGGCCCTGCTGCGCCGGGCGGTGGAGGGCGCCGCCGACGACGAGGGCTGGGCCCGGGTCGGCACGGTCGGCAACCACATCTCCAACCAGTCCTCGTTCGACCCGCGCAACTACGGCTACGCGAAGCTGAGCAGGCTCCTCGAGGCCACCGACCTGTTCGACATCCGCGACGCCGGCGGCCAGAACATGGCCGTCAGGGACCGCCGCGGGGCCGCCGGGACGTCCAGCAACGGGACAGCCGGTGGGAACGCATGACGGTGGCGTGCACAATGGGGCCGCCCGACAACGGCGACGAGCGACGATTGGGGACCCCATGAGCACCGCAGCACAGACCGGGACGGCCCACCCGGAGAGCGACCCGAACTTCCAGCCCGGCCTGGAGGGCGTGGTCGCTTTCGAGTCCGAGATCGCGGAACCCGACAAGCAGGGTGGCGCGCTGCGCTACCGGGGGGTCGACATCAACGACCTGGTCGGTCGCGTGTCCTTCGGCCAGGTCTGGGGGCTGCTCGTCGACGACGAGTTCGACCCGGGCCTGCCCCCCGCCGAGCCGTTCCCGCTGCCGGTGCACAGCGGCGACATCCGGGTCGACGTGCAGTCGGCCATCGCCCAGCTCGCCCCCATGTGGGGCTTCAAGCCGCTGCTCGACATCGACGACGACGAGGCCCGGGACAACCTCGCCCGTGCCTCGGTGATGGCGATGTCGTTCATCGGCCAGGCCGCCCACGGGCAGTCGACCCCGATGGTGCCGCAGAGCGAGGTCGACAAGGGCCGCACCATCGCCGAGCGGTTCATGATCCGCTGGCGGGGCGAGCCCGACCCCAAGCACGTCGAGGCGATCGACTCCTACTTCATCTCCGCGGCCGAGCACGGCATGAACGCCTCGACCTTCACCGCGCGGGTCATCGCCTCCACCGGCGCGGATGTCGCCGCGTGCCTCTCCGGCGCGATCGGCGCCCTCTCCGGGCCGCTGCACGGGGGCGCCCCGAGCCGGGCCCAGCACATGATCGAGGGTGTCGAGAAGATGGGCGACGCACGGCGCTACGTCAAGGAGGTGCTCGACCGCAAGGAGCGCCTGATGGGCTTCGGGCACCGCGTCTACCGGGCCTACGACCCGCGCGCCACCGTGCTGCGCGACACCTGCAAGCGCCTCGAGACCCCCCGCTACGAGGTCGCCCTCGAGCTCGAGAAGGCCGCCATCGCCGAGCTCGCCGAGCGCTACCCCGAGCGCCGGATGGAGACCAACGTCGACTTCTGGGCTGCGGTGCTGCTCGACTTCGCCGACGTGCCCGGCGACATGATGACGCCGCTGTTCGTCTCGGCCCGTACCGCCGGCTGGTCGGCGCACATCCTCGAGCAGAAGCGAGCCGGGCGGCTCATCCGCCCCAGCGCGCGGTACGTCGGGCACGGTCCGCGCCCGATCGAGGACGTCAAGGGGTTCCGCGCGCACTGACCGCGGCGTCAGCACGTCCGGGCGGGCCCGGCATCCACCACGGATGCCGGGCCCGCCCGCGTTCCCCAACCGGCCCGCGCACCGCTCGTGCACCGGTTCCCGCATCGGTCTCCGCCCCGCTCGCCGTCACAGCGGCACGGACTTACGCTCGCTGGAAGCCGGCCAACGCCGGAGGCTGCCTGGAGGTGCCCGATGTCGCGCTCCCGCCTGCTGTCCCCACTCGCCGCGCTCGGTCTGGGACTGGCCCTCGCCCTCGGCGCCGGGCCGGCTGCCATCCCCACTGCCTCCGCAGCGCCGACGGTGCAGGTGACGACGGTGGTCAGCGGCCTGAGCAACCCCTGGGACCTCACCTGGGTCGAGCCGAACCTCCTGCTCTACGACCTGAAGGCGGGCCAGGTCTGGAGCAAGCGCGGTGCGGCCGCCCCGCAGCGGGTCGCCATCTCCGGCTTCCCGGCGATCTTCAACGTCGGGGAGTCCGGGCTGCTCGGCATCGTGGCCGACCCGGCATCCGCCACCAACCGGCGCTTCTACACCTGCCAGGCCGTGCAGGACGCGAGCGGCGGCGCCCTCGACATCCGCGTGCTGCGCTGGCGGATGACGAGCGACACCGCCGCCACCTCCGACGGCGCACCGGTCGTCACCGG
Source organism: uncultured Actinomycetota bacterium (assembly GCA_963833495.1). Classification (GTDB taxonomy): domain Bacteria; phylum Actinomycetota; class Actinomycetes; order Actinomycetales; family Dermatophilaceae; genus Fodinibacter. The sequence goes on from CAWHYJ010000011.1 coordinate 40,309, forward strand.
CATCCCCCTGGTGAGCGGCCGGCACGGGGGCTGCCGGCTGCGCTTCGGCACCGACGGCTACCTCTACGTGGGCACCGGGGACGCGGCGGTCGGCACCAACCCGCAGAACCTCGCGTCGCTGGGCGGCAAGGTGCTCCGGGTCGGCTGGGACGGTTCGATCCCCGCCGACAACCCCTTCGTCGGCAACGGCGGGAACGCCCGGTACGTCTACAACTACGGCCACCGCAACGTGCAGGGCCTTGCCGCGCGCCCGGGGACCAACGAGTTGTGGTCGGTCGAGCACGGAAGCGACCGCGACGACGAGGTCAACCTCGTCGTTCGCGGGGACAACTACGGCTGGGACCCCGTGCCGGGCTACAACGAGGCGACCCCGATGACCGACCTCACGAAGTTCCCCACGGCGCGCCCGGCGATGTGGACCTCAGGGTTCCCGACGGTCGCGACCAGCGGCGCAGCCTTCCTGACCGACGCGCGGTGGGGGGCGTGGCGGGGTGCGCTCGCCGTCGCCCTGCTCAAGGACCAGGGCATCTCGCTGATGCGGATGAACCCGACGCCCGGTCCGAGCCGGGTCGTGGCGGTCACCCCGCTGGCCCAGGCCGAGGGGTTCGGGCGGATCCGGAGCCTGATGCAGGGGCCGGACGGGGCCTTGTGGTTCACGACGTCGAACGGCACCAACGACCGGATCGTGCGCATCGCACCCACCGCGACGCCCCCCGTGCGGTCGGCCGGAACGCTGGTCTCGCCCTCCGGCGTCACGCTGGCCCGCACCGGCACCCAGATCACCGCGTTCGTGCGGAGCACCGGCGACCATGTCTCCCTGCGGCGCAGCACCGACGACGGCAGCACGTGGGGCGGGTACACCCCGGCCGGGGTCAACTCCACCAACGCACCCTCGGCCACGTCGTCGGCGGCCGGCCGGGTCGACCTCGTCACGCGTCTGGCCTCCGGCGCGGTCGTGCACTCGTGGTACCGCGGCGGCCCGCGGCTCGGCTCGACCAACCTCGGGGGCAACGTGGTCGCGCAGCACGCGGTCTCCCTGGGCGACGGCACGCTCGACGTGTTCGCCGTCTCGCCGCGGGGCGTGGCCCACCGCCAGCACTGGAACGGGCAGCGCTGGAGCGGTTGGGTGTCCGTCGGCGGCCCGTTCACCTCCGGGCTGTCGGCGTCGGCCGACCCCGCCCGCAAGCTCATCGTCGTGACCGGGCGGAGCACCAGCGGCGCCACCTACGAGCGCTCCTTCACCCCCACCGCGGGCCTCGGCACCTGGACCCCGCAGGCCGTCAGCATGTCCGGCTGGTCCGACCGGGCCCTCGGCGACACCTGGCCCGGTGTCGCCCGGCTCTCGGTGTCCGCGGCGTCCGACGGGCGGGCGGTCGTGCAGCGCGGGTCGCTGGTGGTCGCCACGACTGCGGTGTGGACGTCGGCCGGGGACATCGTCTCGCGCCCCGACGGCAGCTTCCTGATGGCCGGGCGCGGCAGCGACGGCGGGCTCTGGGTCACCCGGGGCGGTCCGAGCAGCTACAGCAGCGTCGCCCTCGGCGGGGCGGTGCGCTGAGCGCCCCACCCCAGGCTCGGCCGGGCACCCGCGGCGATCCACGTGGTGGACCTCACGTCCGGCATCCGGTCACCATCGGTGAGGATGGGGAACCGCCACCCCGACCAACGCCCGACGACACCGGAGACCCCCGTGAGCGACACCGCCCCCATCACCATCCCCGCCGAGCTGCTCCCCGCCGACGGTCGGTTCGGGTCCGGTCCGTCGAAGGTGCGCCCCGAGCAGGTCGAGGCGCTCACCGCGATCGGCCGCACGGTGATGGGCACGTCGCACCGCCAGGCGCCGGTGCGCAACATCGTCAAGTCGATCCGCTCGGGTCTCGCCACCTACTTCGACGTCCCCGAGGGCTACGAGGTCGTGCTCGGCAACGGCGGCGCGACGGCGTTCTGGGACGTCGCCGCCTTCGGACTGGTCCGCGACCGCGCGCAGCACCTCACCTTCGGCGAGTTCTCGAGCAAGTTCGCCACGGTCACGAAGAACGCGCCGTTCCTCGGCGAGCCCACCGTCATCTCCAGCGAGCCCGGCACCCGCCCCGACCCCCGGGCCGAGGCCGGCGTCGACGTCTACGCCTGGGCGCACAACGAGACCAGCACCGGCGTCATGGCCCCCGTGCAGCGGGTCGAGGGCGCGGATGCCGACGCCCTCGTGCTGATCGACGCCACCTCGGGAGCCGGCGGCCTGCCGGTCGACGTCAGCCAGGCCGACGTCTACTACTTCGCGCCGCAGAAGTCGTTCGCCTCCGACGGCGGGCTCTGGCTGGCCCTGTTCTCGCCCGCCGCGCTGGCGCGCGTCGAGGAGATCGCGGCATCCGGCCGGTGGGTGCCCGACTTCTTCAGCCTGCCCACAGCGATCACCAACAGCCGGCTCGACCAGACCTACAACACACCGGCCCTCGCCACACTCGCCATGCTGAACAACCAGGTCGAGTGGCTCAACGGCAACGGCGGCCTCGACTGGGCCACCGCCCGCACCAAGGACTCCTCGGGCCGGCTCTACGACTGGGCCGAGGCCAGCGACTACGCCACCCCCTACGTCACCGACCCGGCCAACCGCTCCCAGGTGGTCGCCACCATCGACTTCGACGACGCGATCGACGCCGCGGCCATCGCAAAGACGTTGCGCGCCAACGGTGTCGTCGACGTCGAGCCCTACCGCAAGCTCGGCCGCAACCAGCTGCGGGTGGCCTGCTTCCCCGCGGTCGACCCCGACGACGTCAGCAAGCTGATCGGCTGCGTCGAGCACGTCGTCGAGCGCCTCGCCTGACGACCCGCCACACTGCCAGGTCCGGAGCGGGGCAACATCGACCAATAGGTCGATGTTGCCCCGCTGTCGGCGTCCCGGGCTGCGTCAGGGCCAGCCGGATGCCGGTCAGCCGGATGCCGTCAGGCCGGCGGTCACGCGCTCGGCCAGCCAGGCCGACTCGGGGACCAGTCCCGGGTCGCAGACCAGGGTGACCACCAGGCCGCCGGCGTAGGAGAGCACGTCGAACGACACCGCCACGTTGCCGGGGTTGACGGCGACCGGCACCACGGCTGCCACCTCGGCACCGGCCAGCCGCAGGGTGTCGGCAGGCCCGCGGACGTTCGTGACGAAGGTGTGCACGAGCCGCTGGTGGTCGATGAAGGGCTGGAACGCGCCCACCGCCGCCAGCGCGCGGAACGCCGGCGTGAGCACCGCCGCCGACCCGCCCCGGCCCGGCGCAGCGATCCTGTCCCGCTGGTCGACGATCGCGGCACGGCGCGCAGCCACGTCGGGCACCGCCGGCACCCGGACCGGCACCACCCCGGTCTGGTTGCCCAGGGCGCCGGCCTCCCCCTGCCGGCGTCGGGACACCGGCATCGACACCACGATCTCGGCCACCCGCTCCCCGCGCCGTGCGAGCAGCTCGACCAGCGCACCGGTCACGGCCGTGACCACGACGTCGTTGACGGTGGCCCCGTGGGCGTGGGCGTGGTGCAGCACTGCCGAGAGGTCGGCCGTGGCCAGCTCGAGGCGTCGTCGGCCGCCGGTCGCCCCCAGCAGGCTGCACCGCTCGGCCAGGCGCGGACGCCGCAGCCCGAGCTCGTCGAGGCCCCCTGCGAGGTGCCCCGCGCCGGCACCCGCGCGCCACAGCCCGGCCAGCCGCGCCGCCCACGCGTCGCGCGCCAGCTCCGTCCAGGGCGGCAGGGGTTCGGGGGCGCGTTCGCCGAACGGCCCGGATGCCCTGCGCACGCCGCCACCTTCCGGTCGCCCCCCGCCTGGGTCGCCAACGACGTCCCCGGCGTCTTCGGCATCTGCCCCACCGTGGCCCGGTGGACGGTCGGCAAGCGCGCCCAGGACCGCGAGCCCACCCATCCCGTCGGCCACGACGTGGTGGGCGACCAGCGCGAGCCCCGCCACGGTGCCGTCCGGCCGCACCAGCGACCGGGCTCGCCAGAGCGGGCCGTCGGTGGGCAGTCTGGTGAGCACCAGGTCGGCTGCTGCGTCGAGCAGTTCCCGGTCCACCGCTGGGGTACCCGGCGGTCGGACGGCATGCGACGACCTCGGCGACGTGGCCACACCGGCGACCTCGACCGAGTCCATGCACCGCGACACCGCCGCGCTCCCGGCATCCAGCCAGACCGCCCTGCCGCCGAGCGGTGGGGTCGCCCGCAGCCACTGCTGCAGGCGCGGGACGGCTGCCGACCGGGCGAGCAGCAGTGCCTGCAGGTCGTCGGCGACCACACGGCTGCCGGGGTCGAGCACGAGCAGCGCGCCGATGGCCATCGGCACCCGGCCGCCCTTGTCGACCGCGAGCTGGAGCAGGTCGTCGGGCCGGGCCCGGTCCAGCGTGCGCGCCGTGGCGGGTCCCACATCCCCACGGTAGGCGCGTGGTGGAGGCGACCGGTCAGCGGGTCAGCGGGTCAGTGCATAGACCAGCGCGACGCCCACGAGCACACCGAGCACACCGAGCGTCATCCGGCGGCGGAAGAGGGGCGTCATCGGGCCGGCTCCGGCACCGCGACGGTCGGCCGCTCGGACACCATCGGCACCGAGGTGACCCGCACCCGCGGACGGCGCTGCGACTCGTAGCTCACCCGCACATTCTCCGACCTGGCCAGCCACAGCGACACCCCCACCAGCACCAGGCCCACGGCGACCGCCCCGATGCCGATGGTCCAGCGCGGCCCGAACTGCTCCGAGATCCAGCCGATCAGCGGCGCACCGGCGGGCGTGCCGCCCATGAAGATCGCCATGTAGAGGGCCATCACGCGGCCGCGCATCTCGGGTGCCACGCGCGTCTGCACCATGGCGTTGGCGGTGGTGAGCGCCGTGAGTGCGGTGAGGCCCACCGGCACCAGCGCCAGCGCGAACAGCCAGTAGGTCGGCGCCATCGCGGCGAGCGTGGCGGCCACGGTGAACCCGGCGAGCGAGAGCAGCAGCACCCGCAGGCGGGGCACCTTGCGGCGCGCCGAGAGCAGGGCGGCGGTCAGGGAGCCGACCGCCATGATCGAGCCGAGCAGGCCGAACTCGCCGGCGCCCTTGTCGAACACCTTCGTCGCCATCAGCGCCATGGTGATCTGGAAGTTCATGCCGAAGGTGCCGAGCACGAAGACCAGCAGCATGACCAGCTGGATGTCACGCCGCATCCGCACGTAGTGGAACCCCTCGCGGATGCCGCCGCGCCCCTTCACCCTCGGCGCCGGGCGCAGCTCGTTGCTGCGCAGCCGCAGCAGGGCGACGATGACGAAGACGAAGGTGAAGGTGTTGAGCAGCAGCGCCGGCCCCACTCCCCACAGGGCGATGACGACGCCGGCCAGCCCCGGGCCGATGAGCCGGCCGAGGTTGAACGAGGCGGAGTTCAGCGAGACGGCGTTGGTGAGCTTGTCGTCGGGCACCATCTCGGACACGAACGCCTGACGGGCGGGGTTGTCGATGGCGGTGACGACCCCCTGGAACAACGCGATGGCGTAGACCTGCCACAGCTGCGCCAGCCCGGCCACGGCGAGGATGCCGAGCAGCAGGCTCGAGACGGCCAGCAGGGTCTGGGTGAGCAGCAGGATGCGGCGCTTGCGGAACTTGTCGGCGATCAGGCCGGCCCACGGTGCGAGCAGCAGGAAGGGGAGGAACTGCAGGCCGGTGACGATGCCGAGCGCGGTGGCGGACCCGGCGGTGAGCACGGTGAGCACCAACCAGTCCTGGCCGACCCGGCCCATCCAGGTGCCGATGTTCGACACCAGGGCGCCGGACGCCCACAGGCGGTAGTTGCGGACCTCGAGCGAGGAGAAGGTGGGGCTCACTCGGCGGCCACCCGTTCCAGCAGCGCCGTGGCCTGCGCCAGCACCGCCCGCTCGTCGTCGGTGAGCTTCTCGAGCCGTGCGGCGAACCACTGGTCGCGCCGGCGGCGGATGTCGCGGATGGTGCGGCGCCCCTCAGGAGTCAGCGACAGGATCACCGAGCGGCCGTCGGTCGGGTCGTCGGCACGCGCGACGAGGCCGCCCTCGACGAGGCCGGCCACGGTGCGGGTCATGCTGGGGGCGCTGACCTTCTCGAAGGCGGCGAGCTCCTTGGGGGTGCGGGGCGCCTCCTCGAGCCGGGCGAGCACCGAGAACTGGTGCGGGGCAACGGACGCGGTGCTCTCGAAACGCACCCGGCGCGAGATGCGCATGCAGGCCATGCGGAGGTCACTGGTCAGCCGGTCGCGCTCGCCGCGCGTCATCGCGGGGCGCACCGGGCCGGTCGCCGAGGCCCGCGCACTGGTGGGGGCCGGCGCAGGGGTCGATGTCGACGCAATGGTCGAGGTCGAGGGTCGCACCGGCGTGGTGGTGGGGGCCATGGTCGTCTCCTCGAGGGTCGCAGATGGTTAGCACAACTCATTACTTCTGCTAACTATTCCGCTGCCCACCTACCCCGACATATTGCGGATATCCCACCCGCCGAGCGCGTGGGCGATCCGCAAGAAGTCGGGGTCGTCGCCAGGGGACGTGGGAGATCCGCAAGGAGTCGGGGGTCGAACGCGCGGATGCCGTGCCGCCCCGGGAAGGGGGCGGCACGGCATCCGCGGTGGTTCAGAACCCCGCACGTGTGGGGTGATCGCCGTGGCGTCAGGTGACCAGTTCGGTGAGCGGGGCGATCAGGAAGTAGATCGCGAACAGGCCCGAGGTGAGCCACATCATCGGGTGCACGGTGCGCCACTTGCCGAGCACCACCTTGATGAGCACGTACGACACGAACCCGGCCCCGATGCCGACGGTGATCGAGTAGGTGAACGGCATCAGGATGATCGTGAGGAACGCCGGGATGGCGATCTCGACGTCGTTCCACTCGATGTTCTGCACCTGCTGCATCATCAGGAAGCCGACCAGGATCAGGGCCGGCACGGCCGCCTCGTTCGGGACGATGCGCACGAGCGGGGTGACCAGGATGGAGACCAGGAACAGCACGCCGGTGACCACCGAGGCCAGACCGGTGCGTGCGCCCTCACCGACGCCCGCCGCCGACTCGATGTACGAGGTGTTCGACGAGACGCCCGCGGCGCCACCGGCGGCGGCGGCGAGCGAGTCGACGACCAGGATGCGCTCGGTGTGCGGCGGCATGCCGTCCTCGTCGAGCAGGCCCGCCTCGGCGCCGATGGCGGTCATCGTGCCCATGGTGTCGAAGAAGTCGGCGAGCATCAGGGTGAAGACGAGCAGCACCGTGGCGACGATGCCGACCCGCTCGAACGAGCCGAGCAGGTTGAACTCGCCCAGGGTGCCGAAGTTGATCGGGTCGATCTTCGCGGGCCAGGCCGGAACGTTGAGGTTCCACCCGAGGGGGTTGACGATGTTGTTGCCGGCGGCGTCGACGCCGGTGACCGTGGGGCCCACCTTGGCGATGGCCTCGACGACGAACGCGACCGCGGTCATCACCAGGATCGAGATGATGATCGCGCCCTTGACCTTGCGCACCCACAAGGTGATGAGCAGGCCCAGCCCGAGGGCGAAGACGACCGTCGGCCATCCGTTGAGCTGGCCGCCGATCCCGAGCTCCACGGGCACCGGCCCGGCACCGGTGCGGCGCACGAACCCGGCGTCGACCAGACCGATGAGGGCGATGAACAGGCCGATGCCGACCGAGATGGCCACCTTGAGCTGGCTCGGCACGGCGTGGAAGACGGCCGTGCGGAACCCGGTCAGCACGAGCACCAGGATGACCAGGCCCTCGAGCACGATCACGCCCATGGCGTCGGCCCAGGTCATCTGGCTGGCGATCGAGAACGCGACGAAGGCGTTGAGCCCCAGTCCCGTCGCGAGCGCGAGGGGGTAGTTGGCGAAGACGCCCATCAGGATGGTCAGGACGCCGGCCACCAGGGCCGTGCCCGCCGCGATGGCCGCGAGGTTCGGGGTCAGGCCCCCGCCGAGGTAGTTGCCGTCGGCGTCCTTGACGAAGCCGAGGATGAGGGGGTTGAGGACGACGATGTAGGCCATCGTGAAGAAGGTGGCGAAGCCGCCGCGCACCTCCTGGCCGACCGTCGAGCCGCGGTGCGAGATCTGGAAGAGGCGTTCGAGGAGGCCGGCGTGCGGCGGGGTGGTCGGTTCGGTGGTCGGAGCCACCGTCTCGGGCGTCGTGTCAGGCGTGGCGTCGGGCATGGCCCGGACCCTAGCTGGAGCAGGTTACGGCTGCATGACGTGTGCACGAGGCGGTCGGCGTGCCCCGTAGGCTGGGCCCGTGACGACCCCGGAACCGCACTCCGAGCACCACGCGGCGCTGGGAACCCCGGCGCCGGTCGAGCCGCTGGTCGTGCGCTCCCGCCCGATCGTCGCGGCCGGCATCGGGCTGTGGGTGGTGGCCCTCGTCGTGACGCTCGTCGTCCCGGCCCTGCACGCCGGCGACCGGTCGTGGTGGCCGTGGACCTGCGTCATCGGCATCGCCCTGGGGGCCATCGCGTGGTGGTACGTCGGCCGCGGGCACGACAACGCCGCGGCCTGAGCCCGGGCAGCGCCACGACGGGCGGATGCCGTCAGGCCGGGTCGAGCTCGAAGTCGTCGAGGATCGGCGGCGAGACGCGCTCGGCCGTGTGCAGGTCGACGTCGACCTCCGAGTGCGCGCCGCACCCGTGGTCGAGGCTGACGACGCGGGCGTCGGAGGGTGACCACTCGTTGGCGCACACGCCGAACACCGCGCGCAGGGCACCGGCCATCGGCACGAAGAAGCCGCAGCTGGAGCACGGCGCCGGGGCCTTGACCGCCACAGGTGCACTGGGGCCGGACTCGCCGTCGTACCAGCGCTGGGCCGCGGCCTCGCGGCCCTCGGCGGACAGCACGCGCGGGCGGCCGAGGCCGAGCTCCCACAGGGCCACCTGGTCGACGTCCTCGTCGCCGGTGGCCTCGAAGCCGGGCTCGAGGCTGGGGTCGTCGGCCACGAGCGGGGTCACGTCGCCGGGGCCGACGTCACCCGGCGCCAGCCGCTCGGCGTACGGCACCCAGTCGGGCGAGAGCAGGGCGCCCTCTCCGGGCACCAGGTTGGCCTCGCAGACCGTGACCGTCTTCGACCGCGGCACCCGGGCCACCGACACCGCCCAGCGCCAGCCGAGGTAGGCCCGAGCCGTGCAGGTGAAGTAGTGCGTGGCGAGGCGGTCCTCGACCATCTCCATCCCCAGGTGCTCACCGACGGCGCCGGCCTCGGCGATCGACACCGCTGCCTCGTGGGCGACCTCGACCGCCCCGCGCAGGGTGGGGTCGGTCTTCAGGGCGGCGGTCACAGCTCGAGGTCGCCCGCCACCGCGTGCAGCACCTGGGCGACCTTGTTGCCGTGCGCCTTGTCGGGGTAGTGGCCCCGCCGCAGCCCCTCCGAGACCGAGTCGAGCAGCTTGATGACGTCCTCGACGATGACCACCATCTCCTCGGCCGGCTTGCGGCTGGCCACGCGGCGGTTCGTGGCCACCGAGGGTGCGGGGTCGAGGAGGCGCACCGACAGTGCCTGGGCGCCGCGGCGGCCCTCGGCGATGCTGAACTCGATCCGCTGGCCGCCCTTGAGGCCGGCCACTCCCTCTGGCAGGGCACTGGCCGGGACGAAGACGTCCCCCTCACCGGCGTCGCCGGACACGAATCCGAAGCCCTTCTCCGAGTCGAAGAACTTCACCTTGCCAGTCGGCACGGTCCACCTCTTGTCGCGTCTGCGGGTTCGGCGCCCGGACGGGCACCAGCGCCAAGGCTAACCGCTCCCGGACGTGGTGCGCTGCCGGGTTGTGGATGCCGGGCGGCGCGGCCGCGCCCGGGGGCGCCTCCGCACCGGTTCCGTAAACCCGCTCGATCGGTGTCGGTGCCGCGTGGCACGGTTGGGCGATGTCCGAGAACAGCGACGTCGGGGGCGGGCAAGGGCAGGCGACCCCTGACACCACGCAGGCATCCCAGCACGACCGGTTCACCCTGCGCGGCTTCTGGCGTGCGCTGCCCACCTCGGGCCGATGGCTGCTGTCCACGACCGCGATCTCCACGCTCGGCCGCGGGATGACCCTGCCCTTCACCGTCATCTACGTGCACGAGGTGCGCGGGGTCCCGCTCGACGTGGCCGGTCTGCTGATGGGGATGATCGCCGTTGTCGCCCTGGTCGTCACCGGCCCGATGGGGGTGCTGATCGACCGGCTCGGCTCGCGGGTGGTGCTGGTGTGGGGCAACCTGGCCCAGCTGGTCGGGGCCGTGGTGCTGGCGTTCGCCACGTCGGTGCCCGCGTTCGTGCTGGCGTTCACGCTGCTCGGCATCAGCTTCGGCGTCGGCTGGCCCGGGTTCAACGCCCTCACCGCCAGCATCGTCACGGGGCCCCTGCGCACCCAGTTCTTCGGCATCAACTTCGCCCTGGTCAACCTGGGCATCGGGATCGGCGGCATCGTCAGCGGGTTCCTCACCGACGTCGACCGGCCGGGCACCTTCACCGCCATCTTCCTCGTCGACGCGGCCTGCGTGCTGGTGCCGATCGGCCTGCTGCTCGGGCCGCTGCGGCACGTCGCCGGCCGACCGGAGCAGCCCCCGGCCGAGGCGCCCGACGAGACCGGCGTCGGCTACCTGACCATCCTGCGCAAGCCGGCCGTCGTCTGGATCACGGCGCTCACCTTCCTGTCCAGCTTCGTCGGCTACGGGCAGATGGAGGCCGGATTCCCCGCCTTCGCCCGGCAGGTCAGCGAGGTGTCCACCCGCACCATCGGCTTCGCCTTCGCCGCCAACACCGCGGTCATCGTCGGCATGCAGTTCCTGGTGCTGAGGTTCATCGACGGGCGCCGCCGCACCCGGGTGTTCCTCGTGCTGGTCGGGCTGTGGGCAGCCGCCTGGCTGCTGCTCGGCGCCACGGGGCTGGCCGCCGGCACGATGGCGGCGGCGGCCGGCGTCATCGTCTTCCACGTGCTGTTCGGGCTGGGCGAGACCATGCTCCAGCCCACGGTGCCCGCGATCGTCAACGACCTGGCCAGCGACCGCGACCGCGGTCGGTTCAACGCCGTGTCCGCCGGGGCGTTCCAGGTGGGCGCGATCAGCGCGCCGGTCGTGGCGGGGTGGCTGCTCGACCGCCAGCTCGGCGGGGTGTTCATCGGCGTCATCGTCGCGGGCCTGGCGGGGGTCGCGGTGCTCGCGCTGGCGCTCGAGCGGCAGATCACCCCCGAGGTCAACGGCATCGTCGACGACTCGGCCGGCGTGGGCGACCGGGCCGTCGACGACGAGCGCATCCGTGTCGAGCAACGCGTCGTGCACGGCGAGCGCGTCATGGACGACCGGCGGGTCACCGAGCGCTGACCGACACTCGCTCCGGCCGTGCAGGCACCGGGTCCCCGGCGCCGTGGCGTCGGGGACCCGGTGACCTGTGAGCGAGCCGGGCTCAGCCGATGACGACCGCGGTGACCTTCATCCCCTCCTTGGCCGCCACGACACGCACCGTGGCGCCGACCGCCACCGGGGTGGCCGCGTTGCCGATGACGGGCGCGGTGCCGTCGAGCGTGTAGGTGGCCGAGAAGCCGTCGGTGCTCTTGACCGTCATGGACTTGCCGGCCGTGTAGGCCGTGACCTGGCCGGTCTGCACGACCATGACCGTCGGCGTCCCGGTCAGCGTGGTGGTGAACTCGCCGTGCAGCACCGCGCCGAGCGCAGCACCGGCGCCCATTCCCATCCCCTGCCGCGGTCCACGGGGGCACCGGGCGCGACCGGAGCGCCCTGACCGGGCACCTGCGGGACCGGGTTGCCGTTGCCGCGGCCCTGGCCGCCGTTCGGGCCCATCCCGTTGCCCCGGCCCATCCCCGGGCCCTGCTGGTCGAAGTCGCCCCGGCCGTCGCGGCCGCTCGTCATGAAGCCGCGCTCGCCGCCGTTGTGGTGCGACACGACCAGGGCGGCGGTCAGGCCGATGCCGACCACGACCACCAGGGCGGCCAGGGCGGCCGCCAGGCCGAGGGCGGCCCGTCCACCACCGGTGGAGGTCGCCTCCGACCACCAGCGCCGTGGCCCGGACGGCGGGCCGGACGGGGGCACCCACCCGGGTGGCGCCGGCGCAGCACCGGCCGGCGCGGCACCCCAGCCCGGCTGGGCCGGGGTGCCCGGCGGGGGCTGGTGCGGGGCCGGCTGCGGTGGGAGCGCCGCGGTGTCGGCCGCCGGCTGCTCGGGGTTGGACGGGACGGGCCCGGGGGTGCTCTGGTCACTCATGAGGTCATGATCCGTCGCGGCGGGCGCGATGACGCCATCCCACGGCGAACTCACATCGAACTCACATGGAGCCACAGGTGCCGCAAGCACCCTCGCGCCACCCTCGGCGCACCGGCCTCAGCCCCCGGACAGCGCTCGCACGACGCTCGACGGCGACGGGCGGCCGAGCTGCGCGGCCATCCAGACGCTGGTCTCGACCAGGGCGTCCAGGTCGATGCCGGTCTGCACGCCGGCGCCCTGCAGCGCCCAGACGAGGTCCTCGGTGGCGAGGTTGCCCGTGGCCGACTTGGCGTAGGGACAGCCGCCGAGGCCGCCTGTCGAGGCGTCCACCACGCGCACCCCGTCGTGCAGGGCTGCCATCGTGTTGGCCAGGGCCTGGCCGTAGGTGTCGTGGAAGTGCACGCCCACCGTGTCGGGCCCGATGCCGGCGGCGTCGAGCGCCCCCAGCAGCCGGTGCACGTGGCCGACGGTGCCGACGCCGATCGTGTCGCCGATCGAGAGCTGGTCGCAGCCGAGGTCCATCAGGCGCCCGCACACGTCGACCACCTGGGCGACCGGCACCGGCCCCTCCCAGGGGTCGCCGAAGCACATCGACACGTAGGCCCGCACCCAGAGCCCCTCGTCGCGCGAGCGCTCGACGACCGGCCGGAACATCTCCACGGACTCGGCCACGGTGCGGTTGAGGTTCTTGCGGGCGAAGGTCTCGGTCGCGCTGCCGAACACCGCCACGGCCCCCACCCCGGCAGCGAGCGCCCGGTCCAGGCCACGCACGTTGGGCACCAGCACCGGCCGCTGCGGCCCGAGCCCCTCGTCGCCGAGCAGGCCGAGGACCTCCTCGGCGTCGGCGAGCTGGGGCACCCACCGCGGGTCGACGAAGGACGTCGTCTCGACGGTGCCCAGCCCCGCTCGGGCGAGCCGCCGCACGAACTCGGCCTTGACGGCGGCCGGCACGACGGCCGACTCGTTCTGCAGGCCGTCGCGTGGCCCCACCTCGTAGACGGTGACCGACCCGGGGAGGGTGGCATCGGGCTCGACCTGCGGCAGCGGAAGTCTCACGCCCCGATCCTGACACGCGGGCGACGGCGGCGACGACCGCGGAGGCGTCCGACCGGGGCCGCCGCAGGGTGCCAGCCGCTAGCCTCGTGCGCGGGCGCCGACCGGCTCCGTGGGCACAGAGCGAGGACGCGCGAGCATGGACGACAGCACCGACCCGGCACGCTCCGGCGAGGGGTTCGAGGACCCGACGGCACCGGCCTGGGCCAGCCCGCCCCCGGCCCCGCCCACCGAGCCGCTCCCCTCCGGCCCACCGGTCTCCCCTCCGTCGCCCTACACCGCGCCGGATGCCGGGGGTGCGCCGGATCCGTGGGCGCCGGTCGGCCAGCCGCCCTCCGGGCAGCCGCCGCAGGACAGCCCGTACGGCGCCAACTCGTATGCCCAGCCCGGCTACGTGCAGCACCCCTACGGCTCGACCGCCTACGGCCAGGCCCCCTACGCCCTGCCCCCCGTGCCGTACGGCACGCCTCCCCCGACCAACACCGCCCTCCCCCTGACCATCGTCTCGGCGATCGCCACGGTGTTCTGCTGCCTGCTCTCCCTGCCTTCGCTCATCATCGGCATCGTCGCCCTGTCGAAGCAGGCCACCGATCCTTACGGGGCGGCCAAGCTGACCCGTTGGGGGTGGATCATCCTCGGCATCACGGCCGTGGTCGCCGTCGTCGGGGTCGTGGCGTTCTTCGCGCTCGGCGCAGCAGCAGGCATGTTCGACAGCGGCTCGTACGACTACCAAGGCACCTGAGACCCGCTCCCACCCGACCGACCACGCCGAGAGACGTTTCAGCGGACGTCCAGCGAACTCACAGGTTCACGCGCCAGACTGAATGCGTGACCACCCAGACCCCCGAGGCACGCCTCCTCGTCGTCGAGGACGAACCCAACATCCGCGAGCTGCTCGCGACCTCCCTGCGCTACGCAGGTTTCGACGTCGCCACCGCGTCCAGTGGGACCGAGGCCCTGAGGGTCGCCGGCGACCACATGCCCGACCTGTGCGTGCTCGACGTGATGCTCCCCGACATGGACGGCTTCACCGTCACGCGTCGGCTGCGCGAGCAGGGCCGGCAGCTGCCCATCGTGTTCGTCACGGCCCGCGACTCGGTCGACGACAAGATCAAGGGGCTCACCGTCGGCGGCGACGACTACGTCACCAAGCCGTTCAGCCTCGAGGAGGTGGTGGCCCGCATCCGCGCCGTGCTCCGCCGCACCCGAGGCGAGGCCGACGAGGACCGCCAGGTCATCGCCTTCGAGGACCTCGAGCTCGACGAGGACTCGCACGAGGTGCGCCGGGCCGGCCGGGTCATCGAGACCAGCCCCACCGAGTTCAAGCTGCTGCGCTACCTGATGCTCAACCCCAACCGGGTGCTGTCCAAGGCGCAGATCCTCGACCACGTCTGGGACTACGACTTCCGCGGCGAGTCAGGCATCGTCGAGTCCTACATCTCCTACCTGCGCCGCAAGATCGACACCGAGGGACTGCCCCCGCTGATCCACACCAAGCGCGGCGTCGGCTACGTCCTGCGTCTGCCTCCCCAGGGCTGATGGGCTCGGTTCCCACACCGCGCACCGACGGCGGGCCGTTCGCCCGCATAGTGCGCCGACTCGAGGCGGTTCCGTTGCGGACCCGCCTCGTGGCGATCGTGGGCACCCTCGTCGGGGCGGCCCTCATCCTCACCAGCCTGGTGACCGCGCTGCTGATGCGCTCCGACCTGATGGACCGCGTCGACGCGGAGCTGCTGTCTGTGGCGCGCCCTGTGGCGAACCAGGCGCTCGCCGACCTGACCCGCAGTGAGACGACCTTCCCGTCGAACTACGCCTTCGAGCTGCAGAGCCGGTTCGGTGACTTCACCCGGCGGCCCACCGGCGTCACGGCCACGCCCGACCTGCCCGAGCTCTCGGTCACCGACCCGCTGGTCAGGAACAGCGAGCCCTTCACCGTGGGATCCGAATCGGGGCCGCTCAAGTGGCGGTTCATCGCCGGGCGGGTCTCGGGTGCCGACGCGACGTTCGCTGTCGGCATCCCCTTGACGACCGTGAACCACACTGTCGCAAGGCTCCTGGTGACCACCGCGGCCATCGGCTCGCTCGCGCTCGTCGGGTCGATCGTGCTCGCCTGGTTCGCGGTGCGACGCGCTTTTCGCCCGCTGGCCCGCATCGAGGACACCGCCTCCGCGATCGCCACGGGTGACCTCACCCAGCGCATCCCGGTGCGCCAGGCCGACGACGAGGTGACCTCGCTGTCGCGCAGCCTCAACGTCATGCTGACGCGCATCGAGTCCTCGTTCGCGGTGCGCGAGGCCAGCGAGGAGCGGATGCGCCAGTTCGTCGCCGACGCCTCGCACGAGCTGCGCACTCCACTCGCCACGGTGCGTGGGTATGCCGAGCTCTACCGGCAGGGCGCCGTGCGGGACAGTGCCGCCGTGGGGTCCGCGATGGAGCGCATCGAGGCCGAGTCGACCCGGATGAGCGGCCTCGTGGAGGACCTGCTGACCCTGGCCCGCATCGACGACGTCCCCGTCGTGGAGACCACCGAGGTCGACCTCACCGTGCTGGCCGCGGATGCCGTCGCCGACGCCCGCGTGCGCGCGCCTGAGCGCCGCATCTCGCTGCTCGGGCTCGACGGCCCGGTCGCGCCGACTCCGGTGCGCGGCACCGAGTCCCAGCTTCGCCAGGTCGTCACCAACCTCGTCGCGAACGCCCTGCTGCACACCCCGGAGGGCACCCCGGTCGAGGTCGCCGTCGGTCCGGACGACTTCGGGGTGGCCCTGGAGGTCCGCGACCACGGGCCCGGCGTGCCCGAGGAGGTCGCGACCAAGGTGTTCGAGCGCTTCTACCGGGCCGACCCCTCGCGCGGGCGTGCCGGTGGCGGCGGCAGCGGCCTCGGGCTGGCGATCGTCGCGGCCATCGTGTCGCAGCACCACGGCCGGGTGGGCGTTGCCGCGACCCCCGGCGGCGGCGCCACCTTCGTGGTCCGGCTTCCACAGGGGACTCCCAGCCAGTGATCAGGGCCCTTCCACCTCGACGGGATTGACTGACACCAATCAGAGAAACCCCGTATCGAAGGAAGGCAGCGCCGATGAGCGAGCAGCCCCCCACCCCCCAGTGGTACACCCCCAGTGGCGGCACCACCACCGCCACCCGCTACGACGGTGCGCCGACCAGCGAGATCCCGGCCGGCTACGGCACCACTCCCCCGCCGATGGGCCCGCTCGGCACGTTCGGCCAGCCCGCCCCGCAGGCTCGCGCCCCCAAGCCCGCCAAGCGCGGCGCCGGCCAGCTGACCGCCGTCGCGGTGCTGGCTGCGCTCCTGGCCTCCGGTGGCACGGTCGCCGCGACCCAGTACCTGGACGACGCGAGCCCGTCCGCCGCGACCACGTCCTCGACCACGCAGCTCGGCAGCAATGCCGCCGCCCCGGTGAAGCAGGGCAGTGCGTCCGCGCCGGACTGGACCGCCACGGCATCCGTCGTCTCCCCGAGCGTCGTGAGCATCAGCGCCACCCTGGCCCAGGGTGGGGCCCAGGGCTCGGGCGTGGTCATCGACAAGACGCACGTACTGACCAACAACCACGTCGTCGCGGGCGCCGAGAAGCTCACCGTGACCCTCGCGGACGGCCGCACCTACGACGCCGAGGTGCGTGGCACCGACCCGTCGACCGACCTGGCGGTCATCACCGTCAAGAACGCTCCCAGCGACCTCACCCCCGTCGCCATCGGCAACTCCGACAAGATCGCCGTCGGTGACCCGGTCATGGCCGTGGGCAACCCCCTCGGCCTGGCCGGCACCGTCACCACCGGCATCGTCAGCGCGCTCAACCGCCCGGTCACCACCGAGGCGGAGAGCCCGGCTCCGAGCGACGGCTCGCAGCTCGACCCCAACGGCCAGCAGCAGCAGCAGTCCGCCGGCGAGACCGTCGTGACCAACGCGATCCAGACCTCCGCGGCGATCAACCCCGGCAACAGCGGCGGCGCCCTGGTCAACGCCAACGGCCAGCTCATCGGCATCAACTCGGCGATCGCCTCGCTCGGTGCCTCCTCGGGTGGCCAGTCGGGCAGCATCGGCATCGGCTTCGCGATTCCGGTCAACGAGGCGACCTCGATCGCCAAGCAGCTCATCGACAACGGCGCCGCGGCGCACGCCTACCTCGGCGTGACCCCGCAGGACGGCAGCGCCAGCGACGGCTCGGCCACCCGGGCCGGCGCCGAGGTGGCCTCGGTCGGCGACGGCACCCCCGCCGCCGCAGCCGGGCTCAAGGTCGGCGACGTCATCATCGCCGTCAACGGCAAGCCGGTCGAGTCGGCCGACTCCCTCGTCGGCCACGTCCGCGAGAAGACCACCGGCGACCAGGTGACGCTCACCGTGCTGCGCGACGGCAAGAGCATCCAGGTCAAGGCCACCCTGGCGGCCAAGCCGACCACCAACGGCTGAGCCGACAGGGCCACCCCCGGGCGCCCGACCACGCTGCCTGCACAGCGTGGTCGGGCGCCCGTCGGCATGGTGGGCCCTGTCATCGGCGCATCCGGCCGACGCCGGCCCAGCCCAGCGCATCCGGCCCGCTGACGACGACGGCATCCACGTGGTCGTGCGCGCTCGCCGCACCCGTCAGGTGCGCGACCCAGCAGCGGCCGACCGGTTCCTCCGGGCGCGACGTGGTCGCTCGGCCACACGCCACCCCACCGGTGCTGCTTCGCGCAGCGCCCCCCAGCCGCCGATGACCTGGCCCGAGCAGACCAGCAGCCCCGTGCGTCGGTGCACCCAGGTCAGCTCACCGCCGGCCCGGGTCGCGAACACCTCGACCGCGCACCACCTGCAGACCGGCGGCTCGGCGAGCTCGTCGACGAGCCCTTCCACGAGCGCCTCCAGCCGGACGACCCCGTCGGCGTCGATGAAGGCCACCATCAGAGTGCCTCTCCCGGCACGGCCTCCGGCCGTCCGGTGGCGTTCGCCACCTGAGCCGGCGGGTCGGTCCTCGGGCGCGAGCGGGTGGCGTTCATGTCCGAGCGCCGACGTCCATGTCGCAATGCTGCGTCATCGGGCCGCCGAATGCACTACCTCGCCGCCCGTCGGTCGTGCTGAGGTCGGTGTGCGACCTTCAGCCGCCGTGGTCCCGCTTCGCGTCCACCAGCGCGGCGCGCAGGTGCGGATGGCCAGGGGGAGGGAGCTCCTCGACGGTGAACCACCCGATGCCGTGGTGTTCCTCAGGGGCGAGGTTCGCCGGCGTTCCGCGCCGTCAGGCACCAGCCACGCGCTCAGCAGGGCCGGCTCTCCCGGAGGCCCACGGGGAGCCGACACAGGTGCGCGGCCGAGTGCGTCACGATCTGCACACCGAGCTCTTCGTGCAGCTCCCGCGCCAGCGCGTCCAGCTCTGACTCGCCGGCCTCCATGACCCCGCCGGGCAGGTCCCACACGTTCGGGTCGGCACGCTTGTCGGGTCGTCGATGGCCAGGAAGACGCGGCGATCACGGACCAGCGCGCCCACGACAACCCTGTGCATGGGCTCATCGAAGCATTGGCGCCCGACAGCGGACGTCCCCACGTGCCGCACGCGCCAAGACGACGCCGCAGCTCGACCCAGACCCCTCCGTCCGGTCCGGGAGCCGAACCGGCCCACCGCGTGACGCGCGGCGCGCGGACTGGCACAGTGACCGGATGGACGCGTTGCGGGTGCGGTGGCGTGCGGACTGCATCCCGGTGGCGGGGGAGGCACCGGCCGAGACCATCGACGACGTCGGCACCGACCTGCTGCGGCGGTGGCACGAGCCGCACCGCCGCTACCACCAGGCGACGCACCTGACCGAGGTGCTGACGGCCGTCGACGTGCTGTGCGCAGCCGGTGGGGTCAACGGGTGCAGCCGTTCGGTGGCGGCGCTCGCCGCCTGGTTCCACGACGCTGTCTACGCCGTGGACCCGGCCGCCGCCAACGAGGCCGAGAGCGCCGCGCTGGCGGCGCGCCAGCTGGGGCGGTTCCCGGTCGACCCCGAGCTCACCGCGCGGGTGGTCGCCGTGGTGCTCGACACGGCATCCCACGACCTGACGCCACAGGGGGCCACCGACCCTGCCCGTGTGGTCGTGCACGACGCCGACCTGTGGGTGCTCTCGGCACCGGTCGACCGGTTCGACGAGTACTGCGCCCAGGTGCGCGAGGAGTACGCGCACGTGCCCGTGGCGCTCTACGCCACCGCCCGCTCGGAGGTGCTGCGGCCCTTCCTGGTGCGTGACCACGTCTACCGCACCAGCCACGCACGGGCCGAGTGGGAGGGGTCGGCGCGCGAGAACCTCGCGCGTGAGCTCACCCGGCTCGCGGGCTGAGCACCGCCACGGCCAACGGCCACCAGAACTGGTCGGAGCACTCTCCCTCGAGCTCGGCCCAGGTCATCCACCGGCGGTCGGAGGTGTCGTCGAGCTCGGCGGTGAGGGCCGGCCGGCGGCCCGCCACGCGCACCTCGAACACCTGCAGGAGGTCGCGGCCCTCCTGCCACAGGCCACCCGAGGTGCGGCCGTGGAAGCGCTCGTAGCCCCGGGGCCTGAGCGCGTCCGGCGAGACGACGAGCCCGGTCTCCTCGCGCACCTCGCGAACGGCGTTGTCGCGCGCCGATTCCCCCGGCTCACGCCAACCACCCGGCGCACCCCACTCCGACCGCCGCACCGAGTGGACGGCCACGAAGTCGCCGGCATCGTCTCGCACGAAGGCCATCGCGGCGAAGACGCGGGCCTCGTCGGCCTCACGGTCGGAGCGGATCAGGTCGACATCGGCACTGGTGCCGTCGACGAACCGGATGCCGCGCACGCGGGCGACCCCCTTGTCGCCGCGCCGCTTCTGCATCCGCAACCCGCTGGCCTGCAGCGCCCGGAGCAGGTCGCGGGCGCT
The DNA here is from genome assembly GCA_963833495.1 of uncultured Actinomycetota bacterium. Taxonomy (GTDB): domain Bacteria; phylum Actinomycetota; class Actinomycetes; order Actinomycetales; family Dermatophilaceae; genus Fodinibacter. The sequence goes on from CAWHYJ010000011.1 coordinate 60,396, forward strand.
GGTCGGGGCGGCGCCGGCCGCGACGACCGAGGCGTAGCGCTCCTCGGGGATGTCGTAGTGGTCGCCCTCGAACCCCCGCTCGGGGATGCCGACCGCGCGCGCGAACGCGTGCAGCTCGTCGAGGTCGGTGTCGCTGACCAGGTGCGACCAGCGCCGGCCGTGCGCCTCGGCGCGGGGCGGGTCGATGAGGATGGCCACCCCCGCAGCGTAGGGGGCGGGAGCCTGTGGACAACCTCCGGCCCGGGTCGCCGTGCCGACCTACGCTCTCGGCAGACGGGCGCACCACGGCGGTGGGCCCACGACGAAGGGGAGCGCCGACATGAGCGCACAGTTCCAGGTCGACACCGACCGCATCGCCGCGGCGGCCGGTGACGTCGCCCGCATCTCGGCCGAGATCGAGGGCCAGGTCGGGGTGATGCTCGCCCGGCTCACCGGCCTGCAGGACGCCTGGACCGGCACGGCGTCGGTCCAGTTCCAGGGGGTGGTCACCCAGTGGCGCGGCACCCAGCAGCAGGTGCGGGCGTCCCTCGACTCGATCGGGCAGGTGCTCGGTGCGGCCGGGTCGCAGTACGCCGAGGCAGAGGCGAGCGCCACCCGGATGTTCAGCTGACCCCGGGCGGGCGCCGGGGTGGCCCGGTGAGGTCGAGCTTCATGCCCTTGTGGCTGTCGACCCAGCCGAGCCGCTCGTAGAACCGGTGCGCGTCGGTGCGGCGCCGGTCGGTGGTCAGCTGGGCGAGCACCGCGCCGCGCGCCCGGCCGAGGTCGACGGCCCACTCCATCAAGGCCTGCCCGAGGCCCGCGCCACGCTCCGACCCGGCAACCCGCACGGCCTCGAGGAGCAGGCGCAGCCCGCCTCGGCGGGACAGGGTGCGCAGGAAGGTCAGCTGGAGGGTCGCCACGACCGTGCCGTCGGGTCGGCGCGCCACGAGGAGCAGCTGGCGCGGATCGGCGTCGACGTCCTCGAACGCCTCGAGGTAGGGGCGCAGGGTCTCTTCGTCGGTCGTCACCTCTCGGACGCTGCCGAGCGGGTCGTCACGAAGCAGGGCGACGACCGCTGCCACATCGTCCCTGGTCGCGCGGTCGACCAGGTAGCTCCGGCCGCCGACCTCCAACGGGTGCGGCAGGTGGGCATCGGCAGCCGAGGAGGGCACGCCCGCAACCTATTCGGTCGAGATCGCCCGCAGCACGTCGAGACGCGCTGCACGTCGACCGGGCCACAGAGCGGCCAGCACGCCGACGAGGCCGGCGACGGCGACGAAGCCGAGCAGCTGGGCACCGGGGACGGCGAGCACGTCGAGGCCGTCGTCGGCCAACGACCGCTGCAGGGCCAACGCGAACGCCAGCCCCACCACCACGCCTAGCACGGCCCCGAGCAGGGCGATCGCCACCGCCTCCAGCCGCAGCATGGTGCGCAGCTGGCGTCGGCTCAGCCCGACGGCGCGCAGCAGCCCGATCTCGCGGATCCGCTCGGTGACCGACAGCGCCAGGGTGTTGACGATGCCGAGCACGGCGATGACGACCGCGAGCCCGAGCAGCGCGTAGACGATGAAGAGCAGCCGGTCGATCGGGGTGCGCTGCTCGGCCGCGAACTCGGCCTGGTCGTTCACGTTGACGGTGGGCAGGTCGGCGACCACTGCGTCCAGGCCGGTCCGGAGCGCGGCCCGGTCGGCGCCGGGCTTCGCGAGGACGTAGACGGTGCGGTCGGTCGGTGGCACACCGATGGCGTCGAAGCCGTCGAGCGACATGGTGACGTCCGACTGCAGCACGCTGTCGGCGGTGTACGTCGCCACCACCGTCGCCGGGGTCTCGTCACCGGCGTAGCCGATGGTGACCTTCGAGCCCACCGCCAGGCCGTTGTCCCGGGCGTAGGTGCTCGACAGGGCCACCGATGTCGGGCCGAGGTCGGCGAGCGACCCGGTGACCACCTCCGGCCGGGCCACCTCGGTGATGGCCGCCGGGTCCACGGCCGTGGCGAAGTCGCGGTCACCGTCGACCTGCAGCACGGCACCACGCACCTGTGCGACCTGCCCGACCCCGGGCACCTGGGTCACCTCGCGGGCCACCGAGCTCGAGAACGGTTGTCCCACGGGGTTGGTCACGACGTAGTCGGCGATGATGTCCTCGGCCAGGGTCTTGTCGAGGCTGGCCTTGGCCGACGCCCCCAGCACGGCCATCATCGTCACCAGCGAGACGCCGATCATCAGCGCCGAGGCGGTGGCCGCGGTGCGGCGCGGGTTGCGGCGCGTGTTCTGCTCGGCCATCAGCCCCACCGCACCGAAGCCGCGCCGGTAGACCCAGCCGAGCCCGGCCAGCACCGGGCGGCCGAGCACCGGGCTGAGCAGTGCGGTGCCCACGAGCACCCCGAAGGCGCCGGCGCCCAGCACGTAGGTCGGCTCGGACCCCACGCCCAGGAGACCGGCGACCATGCCGACGATGCCCGCGGCGAGGAGCACGGCTCCGACGGTGAGGCGCCACCGCAGGCCGCTCTCGGCCAGGGCCACGTCGTCGCGCATCGCCGCGACCGGCGGCACACTGCCGGCCCGCCGGGCGGGGAGGTAGGCCGCGGCGACCGTGACGAGCACCCCGACCACGAGGCTGACGACCACCGTGCGCGGCTCGAGCACCAGCGGGTTGTCGCTGAGGTTCAGGCCGATCCTCCCGAACAGTGCCTTGATGCCGACGGCGAGCAGCACGCCGAGCCCGAGCCCCAGGGCCGAGCCCACGAAGCCGACCACGGCCGCCTCGATCAGCACCGACCGCGCCACCTGGCGGCGGCTGGCGCCGATGGCTCGCAACAGGGCGAGCTCGCGGCTGCGCTGCGCGACCAGGATCGAGAAGGTGTTGACGATGAGGAAGGCACCCACGGTCAGGGCGATGCCCGCGAAGACGAGCAGGAAGGTCGTGACGAACGACAGCGCCTCGTCGATCCGGCTCGCCGCGCGCGCGGCGGTCGCGTCACCGGTGGCGGCCTGGGTGTCCTTGGGCAGCACCTTGGCCACGGCCGAGCGCAGCTGTTCCTGGCTGGTCCCCGGGGCCGCCGTCACCCACACCTGCGAGTAGACGTCCTTGCCCTGCATGAACAGCTCCTGGGCCTGGGCGGTGTCGAACATGACCACGCTGGAGCCGACCAACGTCGACCCACCGAACGCGGCGGTGCCGACGAGGCGGGCCGAGACACGCGGCTGCTCGGTGGCGGTCACCAGCGGCACCGACTCCCCGACGAGGTAGCCGGCCTTGGCGGCCGTCGTGCTGTCCATGACGATCTCGCCCTCGGCCGCCGGCCAGCGGCCGCGCTCGAGGGTCGCGACGGGCACCCCGTTGGCGGCCGGCCCGGCGGAGTAGTTCACCGCGATGCCGGGTGGGCCGGAGCCGCCGATCAGCTTGCCGTCCTTGCCGACGACGAAGGTGCCGAAGTTGGTGATCCGGCCGTCGGCCCGGGCCGCACCAGGGACGGCGGCGAGCTCCTTGACCAGGGAGGCGGGCACGGTTCGCGCCCCGGAGGTGCCCCCGCCGAAGCCGCCACCACTGTCGGCCGAGGTGCCGGGGCGCACGATGACGTCGCCGACCGCGCCGCTGGTGAGCCCCGTGAAGGCCTGGTCGAGGGTGTCGGTGAAGACGTAGGAGCCGGAGACGAAGGCCACCCCGAGCACGACGGCGAACGCGCTGAGCAGCAGGCGCAGCTTTCGGGCGAACAGGCTGCGCCAGGTGGCGCGGAGCACGGTCAGCCCCCGACGACGAGGTGGTCGAGCGCCGCCATCCGCTCGAGCACGCGCTCGGGGGTCGGTGCGCGCAGCTCGTCGACGACGTGGCCGTCGGCGAGGAAGACCACCCGGTCGGTCCAGCTGGCCGCGCCCGGGTCGTGGCTGACCATGACCACGGTCTGGCCGTGCGTGTCGACCACCCGCCGCAGGAAGCCGAGCACCTCGGCGCCCGACGTGGAGTCGAGGTTCCCGGTGGGTTCGTCGGCGAAGACGATGTCGGGTCGGCCCACGAGGGCCCGGGCACACGCGACGCGCTGCTGCTGCCCGCCGGACAGCTCGCTGGGGCGGTGGCCGAGCCGGTCGCGCAGCCCCACGGTGTCGACGACCTCGTCGAACCACGCGGGTTCGGGCCGGCGCCCGGCGATGGCCGAGGGCAGCAGGATGTTCTCCTGCGCGGTCAGGGTGGGCACCAGGTTGAAGGCCTGGAAGACGAACCCGATCCGGTCGCGGCGCAGCTCGGTGAGGTGCTTCTCCTTGAGGGTGGTCAGGTCGACGCCACCCACCCAGACGTGCCCGGTGGTCGCGTCGTCGAGCCCGGCGGCGCAGTGCATCAGGGTGGACTTGCCCGAGCCGGACTTGCCCATGATCGCGGTGAACTCACCGGCATACAGCTCGAGGGTGACGTCGTCGAGGGCGACCACCCGGGTCTCGCCGGCGCCGTAGATCTTGCTCAGGCCCTCGACCCGGGCGGCGGCCAGGCGCTCACCGAGCTGGCTGGCGGGCGCATTGGCGAGCGTCATGGGAGTCCTTCGGTGCGGGCCGGAGCGCGGCCGGGCGGCGAGTCGGCGCGCACCTGCCGCGCACCGTCTCCTGCCCCACCAACGCTAGGCGAGGGCTCCGGTGTTCCGCTGCGGGGGTCAACCCTGAACCGCCCCCGACCCGACCCGGAGCGTCGCGGGCAGCGGGTCGAGGCGCACGGCATACACCTGCCGCAGTCGGGGGTGCGCCTCGTCGCCCTCCACGACCCCCGTGACCCAGGCCAGCGAGAGGTCGTTGGGGCCCACGGTGACCAGCGCCATGTTGTTGTCGAACCAGGGTCCGTCGGTGACCGTCCACGGGTAGCGCGGGCTCGGCACGTCGGGCGACGTGCGCGCGATGAACCGCATCGGCCGCACCAGCGACTTGGCGAACAGCGACACGATCATCCGCACGCCGCGCGGCATCGGGTTGCGGATCGGCGAGCACACCGCCTGCACCACGCGCGACTGCGCGCCCAGGCGCACGGGGTCGGTCACCTGCGCGAGGTAGGAGTTGTGCACGTCGCCGGAGAGGAAGGTGATCGTCTGCGGTGCCGGGCCGCGCTCGCCGCGAGCCACCTGCATGACCAGCTCGAACAGCTCGTCGAACCCCTCGTTGAAGGCAGCCCAGTGCTCGAGGTCGATGCTGCGCCGCATCTTCTCGGCCACCCTCGCGACCTTGCGGCCGTAGGCGCCCTGCGCCAGTGCCTCGTCCATCGCCTCGAAGTCGTGCAGCCCGGGGGGCAGCAGGAAGGGCAGCGAGGTGCCGATGAACAGGTGGTGCACGCCGCCGCGCAGCACGCCGTCGACCCAGCGCAGCTCGTCGGCGTCGAGCATCGAGCGCCCGTCGGGCCGCAGCTCGCGGGCTGCGCGCGAGTCGATGACGACCAGGGCGCTGTCGCCCATGGCGCGGGTGTAGCTCCACCGGTACGACGTCGGCTCGGCGTCGGCCCGGGCCGCCAGCGCGTCGACCTCGGCGGTGAGGTCGATCTCGTCGGTGGCTCCGGACGCCTCGTGCTCGACGACCCGCCGCCACAGCTCCTCCTGGGCCAGCTCGGCCGGCGAGAGGTTGCCCAGGTGCTGGTGCACCCAGTAGGAGCCGAGCCCGGAGACGATGCGCTCCTGCCACCACGTCGTCGCGCGGATCTCGCGCTGCCAGGACCACGAGGTGTTCCAGTCGTCGCGGATGTCGTGGTCGTCGAAGATCATCGCCGAGGGCACGGTCGACAGCACCCACCGGATCACCTCCTCGCTCCACGCGAGCCGGTAGAGCTCGGCGTACTCGACGAAGTCCTTGATCTCCAGGCCCGGCGGCTCGTCGAGGCTGCGCCGGGCGGCCATGAACTCCTCGAGCTCCGCGTGCGGGGTGGTGTCGGCGTAGACCTGGTCGCCGAGCAGCAGCAGCACGTCGGGCCAGCGCACTTCGGGGTCGTCGCGCAGGGCCAGCGCGAGGGTGCGCAGGGCATCGACCCCGTGGGCCTTGTTGCCCGCCGTGTCGTGCGAGCCGGTCGTGCGGCAGGTGCCGAACGCGAAGTGCGGCAGCCGGTCGGGGTCGCGCGTGCGGATGCGGCTGGGCGGCATCCCGGGTCTTGGCCAGACCAGCTCGTCGTCGACACGCACCGAGTAGGTGTCGTCGCTGCCGGGGAGGAGGCCGTCGAGCACGACCAGCGCGTAGTGCGATCCGTGCACCGCCACGGTGGCGGCACTCCAGGTGCGACCGGCCCGCTCCACCGTGACCCGGGCGGTCGCCGCGGTGCGCACCCACACCGTGGCGGAGGTGTCGTCGACGTAGCGCAGCATCGGGCCGAGGACGAGCGGCTCGTCGATCGCGGTGATGGACATGGGATCATCCTGCCCTCCGCGCGGGACCGGTGGCCGTGAGGGAGCACCCGGAGCGCGGCGTGCGGCGCTGCTCCGGCAGCGGGCGCTACCGTGGCGCGCATGGCACCCGGCGACAGCGGCACCGACGGGTCGGACCAGCCGGCGGTCCGGGCGTGGCTGGCCCGGCTCGACACCGAGTCGGCGGTGCTGCCCGAGGACCGCCGCACCGAGCTGCGGTCGAGCATCGAGGACTACCTGGCCGACGTCGCCCGCGCCGCGGGGCCGGACGGTGACCGGGCCGCCGAGCGCGCCCTGGCCGACCTCGGGTCGCCCGCGGCGCTGGTCGCCGAGGCGGGGGGCTACGCCGTCGCCCGGGCCGCGCCGTTCGGTCCGGAGGCCGAGGCGGACGCCGACACCCCGACCGGACCACCGTGGCTGGAGGTCGCGACCGTGGCCCTGCTCGCGGCATCCGTGGTGCTGGCGCTGGTGCCCGCGACCGAGGCACTCGCCCCGGTGCCGTGGTTCGTGGGCACCCTGCTGGTGCTGCTCTCCCGGCGGTGGAGCGTGGGCGACAAGGCCCTGGCGGTGCTCGCCTTCGGGGTGATGGGGGTGCCCTTCATCCTGCTCGGGCGCGACGAGCTGCCCACCTCGATGAGCCTGGTCGTGTCGGTGCTGCTCGTGGCGGGGTGGGTGGCGGCGGCCACCCGGCTGCTCGCACGCGCCCGGGCGCCGCGCGAGCCGGGCTTCGGCCTGCGGATGCGCTGACCGACGGCCCTGGTGGCGGATGCCGCGAGGGCGCAGGTGGTTGCCCTGGCGACCACTTCCGCACTCGCCAGCAGGAAGAGGCAGAGGGGCGGATGCCGCGAGGGCGGCCTCCCTGTCGGGAGACCGCCCTCGTGTGGTCCAGCCGGGTGGCCGGGTCAGGAGCTGTCGCTCAGAACCCCATGCCGCCCATGTCGTCGCCGCCGCCACCGGCCATGGCCGCAGAGGCCTTCTCCGGCTTGTCGGCGATGACCGCCTCGGTGGTGAGGAACAGCGCGGCGATCGACGCGGCGTTCTGCAGCGCGGAGCGCGTGACCTTCGCCGGGTCGATGATGCCGGCCGCGATGAGGTCGACGTACTCGCCGGTCGCGGCGTTGAGGCCCCAACCCGGCTCGAGGTGCGCGACCTTCTCCGCGACGACGCCACCCTCGAGGCCGGCGTTGATCGCGATCTGCTTGAGCGGGGCCTCGATGGCGACGCGGACGATGTTCGCGCCGGTCGCCTCCTCGCCGGTGAGCTCGAGCTTGGCGAACGCCGCCTTGCCGGCCTGGATGAGGGCGACGCCGCCACCGGCGACGATGCCCTCCTCGACGGCCGCCTTGGCGTTGCGCACGGCGTCCTCGATGCGGTGCTTGCGCTCCTTGAGCTCGACCTCGGTGGCCGCGCCCGCCTTGATGACGGCGACGCCGCCGGCGAGCTTGGCGAGGCGCTCCTGGAGCTTCTCGCGGTCGTAGTCGGAGTCCGACTTCTCGATCTCGGCGCGGATCTGGTTGACCCGACCGGTGATCTGGTCCTGGTCGCCCGCACCCTCGACGATGGTGGTCTCGTCCTTGGTGACGACGACCTTGCGGGCCTTGCCCAGCAGGTCGAGGTCGGCGGTGTCGAGCTTGAGCCCGACCTCCTCGGAGATGACCTGGCCACCGGTGAGGATGGCGATGTCGCCGAGCATGGCCTTGCGACGGTCACCGAAGCCGGGGGCCTTGACGGCGACCGACTTGAAGGTGCCGCGGATCTTGTTGACCACCAGGGTCGACAGGGCCTCGCCCTCGACGTCCTCGGAGATGATCAGCAGCGGCTTGCCGGACTGCATGACCTTCTCGAGCAGCGGGAGCAGGTCCTTGATCGAGCCGATCTTGGAGTTCGCGATGAGGACGTAGGGGTCCTCGAGCACGGCCTCCATGCGCTCGGCGTCGGTGACGAAGTAGTGGCTGATGTAGCCCTTGTCGAAGCGCATGCCCTCGGTGAGCTCGAGCTCGAGGCCGAAGGTGTTGCTCTCCTCGACGGTGATGACGCCTTCCTTGCCGACCTTGTCCATGGCCTCGGCGATCATCTCGCCGATCTGGGGGTCAGCGGCGCTGATCGACGCGGTCGCGGCGATCTGCTCCTTGGTCTCGACGTCCTTGGCGGCGGCGAGCAGCTCGGCGGAGACGGCGTCGACAGCCTTCTCGATGCCGCGCTTGAGCGCCATCGGGTTGGCGCCGGCCGCCACGTTGCGCAGGCCCTCGCGGACCAGCGCCTGGGCGAGCACGGTGGCCGTGGTGGTGCCGTCGCCGGCGACGTCGTCGGTCTTCTTGGCGACCTCCTTGACGAGCTCGGCGCCGATCTTCTCGTACGGGTCGTCGAGCTCGATCTCCTTGGCGATCGAGACGCCGTCGTTGGTGATGGTGGGGGCACCCCACTTCTTCTCCAGCACGACGTTGCGGCCCTTGGGACCGAGGGTGACTCGCACGGCGTCGGCGAGCACGTTCATGCCCCGCTCGAGACCGCGGCGCGCCTCTTCATCGAAAGCGATGATCTTGGCCATTCGGGTGGTTCCTCCCACGCGAAACGAAGGTGAGACCGGGCGGTGCCCGCGACGGACGAGCCGGATGCCGTCGGCTCATGTCGCCGGGACACTCGACCCTCACCGGACCGGTCAGGATTGTCACTCTCACTGGGAGAGTGCTAACGCCATTATTGGCACTCTCGGGTGGAGAGTGCAAACGGCCGGGCGTGCGGTGGTCACCGGTTCGCGGCCCCGCGCGAGCGCCCGCTCAGCGAGCGGAGCCGGCGAGCGCGCCCACGGGCTCGACGACCACGGATGCCGGGTGCTCCGGCCCGCGCCCCCAGCCGGTGAGGCGCCGAGCGACCCGGTCGACCGCGACACCGAGCCCGAGCGCCAGGGCAATACCGAGCGCCGAGCCGAGCAGCGGGTTGCCGTCGAGCCACCGGCCGGCCAGGGCGCCGACGGCGACCGACCAGGTGGCCCAGGTGGCGGCGGCGAGGGCGGCCAGGGCGGCGAAGCGCCGCGGCGGGAAGCCGGTGGCGCCCGCGGTGAGGTTCACGGCCACCCGGCCCAGCGGAACGTAGCGGGCGGTGAGCACGACGAGGGCGCCACGCCGCTCGAGGGTGGTGGTCGAGCGCTCCAGGAGACGCCGAGCGCGGGGCCGGGTGACCCGGTCGAGCCGCTGCGGGCCGTAGCGGCGGCCGACGACGAAGGTGAGCAGGTCACCGAGGAACGCCCCCACTGCCGCGGCGAGCCCGAGGAGCAGCAGGTGGGGGCCGTGCCCAGCGACGGCCACCGCGGCGAGCGCGACGACGACTCCCTCGCTCGGCACCGGGGGGAGCAGGGCGTCACCCACGGCGATCAGCAGCACCACGGCCAGCACCCACGGGGCCGCCGCCCCGGCCTCGAGCAGCGTCGTCAGGGCGTCGAGCACGGGGGCCTCTCGGGCAGGGCGGATGGGCGTGAAGGTGGACGGGTCGGCGACCGTGGCGGCGGCGCGCGACCCGTCCGCTCCACCAACGCCCGAGCAGCCCGCTGCGTGCCCGAGCCGCGGGAGCTCGCGCTCCCCCGATCCTGATGTCACCTACCGCCTGGTAGGTCGAGTGATCGGTGCACTTGTCCAGTGGTAGGCGGCATCAGGTGACGTGGCAGCTGTCCCGCCGGCACACGGCATCCGGGCTTCGCCTGCACCTACCGCTTGGTAAGTCGCGTGATCCGCGCACCTACCAGGCGGTAGGTCACGTCGTGCCGGGTGCACTGGCCCGACGGGCCGCGAATGATCCGCATCATCCGGGGCCTCAGAGCTGGGGGGCGTGCCCCTCGAAGGTCGCCCGCATCGAGCCGTCGGCCTCGGAGTCGACCGGGTCGTCGAGGTCGGCGACGAACACCGCTTGCGCCTCGCGGGCCGGGTTGCCCTCGAGCTCGGCCAGCACCTCGCGCCAGGCCGCGAGGTTGGGGTGGTCCACGGACGTGCAGGCCTCGGCGGGCGCGAGCGACTCCACGGCCGCCGCGAGCTCGGCCCGCGACAGCGGGAGCGTGGCGGTCGAGCCGTCGTGACCGAGCACGGTCGCCAGCACCACCGCGGGCAGGCCGTGCCGCCCCCCGGGGCCGTTGACGTGCGCGAACTCCCACTCCGGCGACGACGACGCAGGGCTGAGCGCCACGGCATACGCCACCGGCTGCCGCCACCCGTCGATGCGGGCGGCGAGGTGTTCGCGGATGGCGGCGAGCCCCTCAGGGGTGCTCCAGTCGAGGTCGGTCATCGCCGCATCCTGACAGGGTGATGAGAGCCGTCCTCGCCCGCGACAGGTGAACAGCGGGTGAACAGAGCCTCTCGCCTTGGTGAAGTCGAGTCGACAGCCCCACACTGGTGAATCGTGGACGCAGCAAACATCACGCTCGTGCTCGTCATCGTGACCGCACTGGCCTTCGACTTCACGAACGGCTTTCACGACACCGCCAACGCCATGGCCGCGTCGATCTCGACCGGGGCGCTCAAGCCCAAGGTCGCCGTGGGACTCTCCGCGATCCTGAACCTCGTCGGCGCCTTCCTGTCCGTGCAGGTGGCCCTCACCGTCACCAACGCCGTCATCCACCTGCAGACCAAGGACGGCTCCCCCGACCCCGCCCTGCTGGCCGACGGCGGCGAGGCGGTGCTGCTGATCATCCTCGCGGGCCTGGCCGGCGGCATCCTGTGGAACCTGTTCACCTGGCTGCTCGGCCTGCCCTCGAGCTCCTCGCACGCCCTGCTCGGGGGTCTCACCGGTGCCGCTGCGGCCGGCCTGGGCTGGGCCGGGGTGAAGTGGAACGGTGACGGCACCAAGCTCGACGGCGTGGTGGGCAAGATCCTGCTGCCGTCGCTGATCTCCCCGATCATCGCGATCGTCGTCGCCTTCACCGGCTGCTGGCTCGTGCACAAGGTCACCGAGAGCGTCATGCACCGCCTCGAGGAGCGCTACTTCCGCTACGGCCAGGTCGGCAGCGCCTCGCTGGTCTCCATCGCGCACGGCACCAACGACGCGCAGAAGACGATGGGCGTCATGACGCTCGCCCTGATCGCGAGCGGGCACTGGACCAGCACCACGTCGATCCCGGTCTGGGTCAAGTTCAGCGCCGCCACGGCCATCGCGCTCGGCACCTACCTCGGCGGCTGGCGGATCATCCGCACCCTGGGCAAGGGCCTGGTCGACATCACCCCCCGCCAGGGCATGTCGAGCGACGGCTCCACTGCGGCGGTGCTGCTCTCCGCGAGCCACCTCGGCTTCGCCCTCTCCACCACCCACGTGGCCACCGGCTCGGTGCTCGGTGGCGGGCTCGGCCGCGGCACCCCCGTGCGCTGGTCGACCGCCGGGCGGATGGTCACGGCCTGGGCGACCACCTTCCCCATCGCCGCCATGGTCGGGGCCCTGATGTGGTGGATCGGCGACCTCATCGGAGGAGCGGCCGGCGCTCTGCTGGTCTTCGTCATCCTCGCCGCGGTGTCCACCTACATCTTCCGCAGCTCGCGGCGTGAGCACGTCGGCGCGGACAACGTCAACGACGAGTGGGACCGCGCGGCCGAGATCACCTCGCCGGCCTACGAGCACGCCCCGGTCACCCACGCGGGAACCCACCCGACCGACCCCGACGGTGAAGGCTCTGGCACGGTCGAGCCCACCGAGACCAAGACCCACTGAGGACGAATGCCGTGAACACCCTCAACCTGTTGTTCCAGGGCGCGAGCAAGGTCTTCGTGGCCGGACTGGTCTTCGGCGCCGGCCTGCCCTTCGTCTACGCGCTCGCCCTGCGCGTGCTGACCATCGGCTCGACGTCCTACGCGGACGCGACCGGCGAGATCCACAGCACCCCACGGATCTCGAGCCGGCTCTTCGCCGGGCTGCTCATCGCCGTCGTCATCGCCGGCATCGTCGTGGGCATGATGATCATCGTGGCGACCGGCTTCGGCAAGGAAGTCAGCTTCGAGCACATCTACCCGACCATCGTCGAGAAGTCGTAGGAGACCAGCTTTCATGAACCAGCTGTCCGGACCGGTCCTGCAGTGGATCCGCGAGGGCTACCCCGAGGGCGTGCCCGACGACGAGAGCGCCGCCCTGCTCGCCGTGCTCCAGGAGCGGATCGGCGGTGACCGCGCCCTCGACGTGCTGCGCCGCCTGCACAAGGACGGCGTCATCTCCGACAGCGCCGCCACCGCACTGCTGCCCGAGGAGAGCCAGATGCGCCGGGTGGCGGCCAAGCTGGTGCTGGGCGGCTGGCCGCTGGCCGGTGACGACGAGGACGACGACGCCCCGCCGAAGGAGGGCAGCGCGCTCGCCCGGATCGTGTCGTGGCTGCGCGAGGGCTACCCGGGCGGCGTGCCCGAGCACGACTACATGCCGCTCATCGCCCTGCTCGAGCGGCGCCTCACCCGCTCGGAGGTCAAGAAGATCGCCAAGGCGCTGCGCCGGGCCGACGTCAGCCCGGCCGGTCCCTCCGACATCGCCGCCGCCATCACCGAGTACACCCACACCGAGCCGAGCGAGAACGACCTGCGGCGGGTGCGCGACCAGCTGGCCAGGAAGGGCTGGCCGGTCGAGTTCCCCGACCCCGACCTGGACTGAGCCGGCCCACGACGGTCCCGGATGCCGGGTGCGCACCGCGCGCACCCGGCATCCGCGCGTCTGTGGCCGGGGGCAGACAGCAGCAACGCCCGTCCGGCTTCCCTCACGGACGGGCGTCACTGGCTTGGGGGTGCCGGCTCAGGGCTCCAGGCCGAGGCGGCGGGCGGAGCGGGCGCGCTGGCGGCTGGCCCGCAGCCGGCGCAGCCGCTTGATGAGCATCGGGTCGTGCTCGAGGGCGGCCGGGTGGTCGATGAGCGCGTTGAGCACCTGGTAGTAGCGCGTCGAGCTCATGTCGAAGAGCTCCTTGATCGCCGTCTCCTTCGAGCCGGCGTACTTCCACCACTGCCGCTCGAAGGCGATGATCTCGCGGTCCCGCTCGGAGAGCCCCTGGGTGGGGGCGACCGTGCTGACCGATTCGGAGGCGGCGCTCACGTGTGTGTCCTCGACCCTTCGTCCGTGCCTGCTGAGCGCCCACTCTAACCGGGAAATGACACGCATGTCATTCGCCCGCGCGTTGTTCAGCGTGTCGGCTGGACAGGGTCGGGACGGGGCGGCTCACACGTCACACCGGTCCCAACGACCCCACGGTCAGTCGGGGTCAACGGGCCCGCCCGGGCCCCGACCGGAGCTGATCCGTGCGGCGGCCACGAGGCACCCGGCCAGCACGACGGCCCCGACGACCAGCGGGATCCACGACCGGCTCGACGCCGCGACCCAGGCTGCGAGCGCGATGGCCACCACCGCGACCGTGCGGATCCGGGCAACGGTGCCCGGAGCCCGCGCTGGTGGCTCGTCCGTGTGGCGCCTGGCGTCCTCCTGCGCCGCCGTAGGCGTTCGGGCGGCATCGATCCACCCTCTTGCGTGCACCACCAGGCCCTGCCCCGCCGCCAGCTCGCCGGCCGGGAGGTCGACGAAGCCTGCGGGCACCGGGAGCTGCAGCAGGTCGACCACGTCGCGCCAGGCGCCGGTCCCCGGTCGGGGTCCGGCCAGCTGACGCGACAGGGCCCGCACGAGCCCGGCGCGGTCGGTGTGGTCGGGGACGAGCAGGTCGGCGAGGTCGGTGGCTGCGGCCACGGAGTCCTCGGAGTCCAGGCCGGCCACCGTGCCGGCGGCCCACTCCAGGGTGCGCACCGGCTTCTCGGCACACCAGAGCTGCAGCTCCGAGCGCCAGGGGGTGACCGTCACCAGCAGCGCCGGCGCGACGTCGCTCGCCTCCTCGACCACCCGGTCCATCGCCACCGCCCCCTCGCCGTGGGGCAGCACCCACACCCAGCCGGCAGCAGGCGCGACGACTCGGACCGGTGTGCGCGCCCACCGCATCGCGTCCCCGACGTGCCCGGCGTCGGCCGACGCGACGACCACGAGCCGAGCAGTCACATCTCCTCGGCGGTCTTGACGACCACGTGGTTGCGGTACTCCAGGAACACCTTGCGGGGCTCTCCGTAGTAGCCCCACGGGCGGGAGGTCGCGTACGGGCCCACGGCGACCAGCTCGTCGTAGGCCTGCCGGAACCGCTTCAGGTGGAAGAGCACGAAGACGAGGGTGTTCCGGTGCTCGGCAACCACGTGGTGACCGAGGTCGCCGGCCGTCGCGAGCCACTCGACGGCCAGGTCGACCGCCTCCGGTGTGCCCGGCCGGACCACGGCATCCGCCGGACCGTCGTTCGCCATGTGTTCGAAGACCGCGGTGAGCGGCAGGGTGCGCACCCGCTGCCCGGGCGGCGCCTCGGCGGCCACCCGGTCGGCGAAGTCGTACATCTGCTCGTGGGAGCCGAACCACTTCTCGGTGACCAGCTCCAGGAAGGCCCGGTGACCGGCGTAGTGCCACCGGTCGGCGTCCCGCAGCTCGGCGAGGTACTCCGACCAGACCTCCGGCGGCGCCTCCAGCCCGCGGGCGTGCACGAGCGCGAGGTGCCAGGGCTCGGGGTCGCCGGGCAGCCGGTCCGCGGCGCGCTGCAGCAGGGCGGTCGCGTCGGACAGGGTGGCGTGGAAGGCGTCGAACTGCTCGCGGGTGACCTCGCTGGCGCGCAGCCTCGAGCGGTGCTCCCAGGCCCGGTGGATGGCGCTCGCGCCGCGCAGCAGGGCCAGGTCGCCGTCATCCGGGGACGCCGCCTCCCAGTCGTCGAGCCACTGCGGTGCGCGCAACGACGACGCGGCGAAGACCTCGACCACGTGGGTGCGGTCGTCCCAGGCCCTCGACTCGCGGGTGTGGCGCAGCAGGTCGGCGGCCGGCCGGTGGTCCCCGGCCAGCGCGGCCTCGACGGCGCTCGCCGCCGCCGCCATCGGGGCGTCGAGAACCACATCCTCGGACGGCGCCAGCGGCGCCTCCAGGGCTTCTCCGTGACGCATCATCTTCGCGGCACCCCGAAGACTCTTGAACACCGTGCGACCATCCCCCCCGTGCGGCCCACGCCGCGCTGTTGCGGGAGTCTGGCACATCGCCCCCCAGGCGGACCCGGGAAGGAGCGGACTCAGGCCATGGTGTCGAGGATGGCGGTGATGTCGTCCTCGCTGGTCTCCGGGTTGACGATCGCGAAGCGGGCCAGGGTCTCGCCGTCGTGCGTGGTCGGCACGACGAACGCGAACTCGTCGGCCAGCATCCGGTCCGACCACTGCTGGTAGTCCGCCGGCGACCAGCCCAGGCGCCGGAAGACCACGACCGACAGGTCGCGGTCGCGCACCAGCTCGAGGTGGGGGCGCGCTCGCACCTCGGCCTCCGCGAACCGGGCGACGTCGAGGGTGTGCTCGATGGCGGCCTCGTAGGCGTCGGTGCCGTTGACGGCGAGGGAGAACCAGAACGGCAGGCCGCGGGCCCGTCGGGTGAGTCCGACCGAGTAGTCGGTGGGGTTCCACTCGTCGGCGTCGGTGAGCACGTCGAGGTAGCCGGCCCGCTGGGTGTGCGCGGCGCGGGCCTCGGCCGGCTCGCGGTAGAGCAGGGCGCAGCAGTCGAACGGCGCGAACAGCCACTTGTGGGGGTCGACGATGAACGAGTCGCAGTGCTCGATGCCGGCGTAGAGGTCGCGCACCGAGGGGGCGGCCAGACCGGCGCCGCCGTAGGCGCCGTCGACGTGGAACCAGATGCCGTACTCGCGGCAGACCTCCGCCACCGAGGCGAGGTCGTCGATGATGCCGAAGTTGGTGGTGCCGCAGGTGGCCACCACGGCGAAGAAGGTCTCCGGGCCGTTGGCCTCCAGCACCTCGCGCAGCGCCGGGCCGGTCAGCCGCCAGCGCTCGTCGGCGGCCACACCGACCAGCTCGGCATCCATGACGTCGCAGGCCGAGGAGATCGAGGAGTGGGCGCCGGCGGTGGCGGCGACCCGGTTCGGCCGCACGCCGGCGGCCGCGGTGCGGCGGGCGGTGTGCCGCGCCGCGACCAGCGCGGACAGGTTCCCGATCGTCCCGCCGGGGGTGAACACCCCGCCGGCGCCGGCCGGCATCCCGACCAGGTCGGCGATCCAGCGCAGCGCCTGGTTCTCGGCGTACACCGCTCCCGAGCCCTCGAGCCACGACCCGGCATAGATCGACGAGGCGCCGACGACGAGGTCGAACATCACCGCGGCGTCGCTCGGGGCGCAGGGGATGAAGGACAGGTAGCGCGGGTGGTCGGTCGACAGGCAGGTGGGGGCGAGGTCCTCGGCGAACAGGCGCATCGCGGCGATGCCGCCGAAGCCCTCCGGCGTGATCGTCCGCCCCACGCGCCGGTCGAGCTCGTCCTCGCTCATCGGCTGGTCGAGGGGCGGCGAGATCCGCACGCGCTCCTCGGCGTACGCCATCACGGCGTCCGCGAGCGCCGCGAGCTCGGTGTGCTTGTTCTCCTGGTACCTGGTCCCGTGCACGGCCGCGACTCTAGCCGCCGGCGGGGTCGAGGAGGTACGCCGCCAGGTCGGGAACCGTGTCGACCAGGGCGTCGGGTGCGGTGGCGGCAAGGGCCTCGCGCTCCCCGGCCCCCCAGGTGACGGCCACCGCCGACATCCCGGCCGCCCGCGCCGCGAGCACGTCGACCGTGGCGTCGCCGACGTAGACGCAGGCCGCCGGGTCGACTCCCAGGGTGGCGGCGGCGTGCAGCAGCGGGTCGGGGGCCGGCTTGTGGGCGGCGGTGTCCTCCAGTGCCGCGACGACGTCGACCAGGTGCTCGATGCCCACGCCCACCAGCGCGAGCCGGGCGGTCTCGCGCCGCTTCGACGTGGCGACCGCGATGGTGACCCCGGCCGCGGTGAGCTGCTCGAGCAGCTCGGGCACGCCGTCGTAGCGCCGGATCAGCCGGGCGGTGTTGGCGAGGTTCCACTCCCGGTAGACCCGGTCGAGCTCGACACCGTGCTCGGGGCTCTCCTCGAGCAGCGCCGGCAGCAGCGGCCGGCCGATCCAGGTGCGGGCCCGGGCCTCGGCCACCTCCTCGGCGAGCACGGTGCGGAAGGCGTGCTGGTAGGAGGCGACGATGAGCGGGATGGTGTCGGCCAGCGTGCCGTCGAGGTCGAACAGGACGGTCGCGAAGCGCGGGCGCAGCACGTGCAGGGACTGGTCGGATGCCGGGGAGCTCACCGCCACAGTGTGCCCACCTCCCGCGGTGGGCGCGGAACCCGCCCTGCCCCTGGGTCAGCGCACGGTCTGGCGCACCGCCGACAGGGCCGAGTCGAGCACCGTGCGCAGCGTCTCGACGGTGAGGTCCTCGAGCCGCCCGGCGGTGTCGGCCCGGCGCAGCTCGGCGCGCACCTCGTCGCGGAAACGGCGCAGCAGGGCGTCGGCCTCCGTGAACCGCACGTGCGAGCTGGAGCGGCCGTCGCGGGTCGACCCGGTGTGCGGTGGGGCGGAGGCGCGGGCCTGCTGCGCGGCAGCGGCGAGCTCGGCCCGCAGCCCCTTCATCGTGCCCCGCACGTCGTCGCGCACCCGGGCGGCCCGGTCGCGCACGGTCTCGGCGATGCCCTGCTCGAGCGCCGCCAGCTCGCCGCGCCGTGCCTCCAGCTCGGTGCGGCCGGCATCGGTGAGCTCGTAGGTGCTGCGCCGCTCGACGTCGGTGCGCCGCACCAGGCCGTCCTCCTCGAGCTGGGCCAACCGCGGGTAGATGGTGCCGGCGCTGGGCCGGTAGGTGCCCCCGAACCGGTCGGACAGCGCGGTGATGACCTCGTAGCCGTGCATCGGCCGCTGCTCGAGGAGGGCGAGCAGGTACAGCCGCAGCTGGCCGTGGGCGAAGACGGGCGGCATCTCAGAGCATCCCGTGGGTGCCGTGGCCACCGGTGGTGCGGGGGGTGTCCTGCACGTCCTGCGGTACCGGGGTGTCCTGCACGTCCTGCGGTACCGGGGTGTCCTGCACGTCCTGGGGCTCGAGGGTGTCCTGGATGCCGGGGGCGCCACGCAGCAGGGTCACGTTGCCCGAGACGGTGGTGGCCGACACGGTGCTGCTGGCGCCGTCGGTGCGCAGCATCACCTTGCGGCCCGGCATGGTGCCGCCGTGGTCCTCGCCGTCGACGACGAGCCGCCCGGAGACGGCGTTGGCGGTCACGTTCACGCGCTCCCCCTCGGGCAGGCGCACCGTGACGTCGCCGGACACCGAGGTGGCCTCGACCACCGTGCTGCCCGAGGTGATGTCGAGTGCGAGCTCGCCGGAGACCGAGTTGGCCTGCACCCGGGTCAGTGCACCAGACGCCGCCAGCTCCCCGGAGACGGTGTGGAGCGACAGGTCACCGGTGTGGTCGCGCACGACGACCTCGCCCGAGACGCTCTGCGCCTTCAGCGAGCCGCCGGTGCCGTCGACCACGACCGAGCCGGAGACGGTCGAGACCGAGGCGGGCGCCTGGATGCCGGCCACGAGCCCCTCCGCGCTCACCGTGCCGACCTTGGTGGGCAGGGTGCGGGGCACGGCGATGCTGACGTCGGCACGGTCCTTGTCGCGGAAGTTGCGGAACTTCTCGAGGAAGCCCTCCCAGCCCTCGAGGGTGAACTGGTAGCCCACCCGCAGCTCGCCGCCGCTCAGCGACACCTCGAGTGGCCGGCCGTCCACCGAGTGCACCTCGATCCGGACGCCGGGCTCGTCGTGCGTGACGACGTCGACCCGGCCGGCGACCAGCTGCACCCGCAGCGACCGCACCTCGTCGACGTCGATGACCTGTGGGCCGGAGACGACCCAGGACTCCTGTGCCATGACATGTTCCCCTTTCGCGATATGTCGTGTTCGTTATTCACGATATATCGCGATACGTCGCGACGCAAGGGAACGCTCAGAAGCGGGGGTACCGCCGGCGCAGGGCGAGCGAGACGTAGACCAGGGCCACGAGCACCGGCACCTCGATCAGCGGCCCCACCACCCCGGCGAGCGCCTGCCCCGAGGTGACCCCGAAGGTGGCGATCGCCACGGCGATGGCGAGCTCGAAGTTGTTGCCGGCCGCGGTGAACGCGAGCGTCGTGGTGCGCTCGTACGGCATCCGCAGGGAACGGCCGAGGAGGAAGCCGCCGCCCCACATCAGGGCGAAGTAGACGAGTAGCGGCAGCGCGATGCGGGCGACGTCGAGGGGGTTGCCGGTGATCGCATCGCCCTGAAGAGCGAACAGCACGACGATGGTGAACAGCAGCCCGTAGAGCGCCCACGGCCCGATCCGCGGCAGGAACGAGCGCTCGTATGCCGTTCGCCCCCAACGCTTCTCGCCTATCCGGCGCGACAGGTAGCCCAGGAGCAGCGGGATGCCGAGGAACACGAGCACGGATGCCGCGATCTGCCACGGCGAGACGTCCAAGGTCTCCTGCGGCAGCCCGAGCCACCCGGGCAGCACCGAGAGGTAGAACCAGCCGAGCGCGCCGAAGGCGACAACCTGGAAGACCGAGTTGAGCGCGACCAGCACGGCGGCGGCCTCGCGGTCACCGCACGCCAGGTCGTTCCAGATGATCACCATCGCGATGCACCGCGCGAGCCCGACGATGATCAGCCCGGTGCGGTACTCGGGCAGGTCGTAGAGGAACACCCAGGCGAGGGTGAACATCAGCGCCGGGCCGACCACCCAGTTGAGCACCAGGCTCGACACCAGCATCGGGCGGTCTCCGGTGACGGTGTCGAGCTTGTCGTAGCGCACCTTGGCGAGCACCGGGTACATCATCACGAGCAGGCCGAGGGCGATCGGCAGCGAGATGCCGCGCACCTCGACCGCCGACAGCGCGTCGCCGAGCCCGGGCACGAGCCGGCCCAGCACCAGGCCGGCTGCCATGGCCAGGCCGATCCAGACCGGCAGGAACCGGTCGAGCGTCGACAGGCGGGCGGCGACGCGGTCGGTCGGCGGCGCCGGGGCGTCGGAGGCGGCAGTCACGAGCAGCAGGCCTGCGCCTTCGGGGCGGCGGCCTCACGCGTGGTCGACGACGTCGACGACGCACAGCAGGCCTGCGCCTTCTCCGCGCCGTCGGCGGCCGCGTCGAACCCGGAGGCCGGGGTGCAGCACGCGCCGTCACCGAGGATCTCGAGGCTCGCGGTGGCGGGCCGGGCGTCAGCGGGGTTCTCGTCCTTGACGGTGTAGACCTCCCACGGCGCGCCGGCCGGGTCGTGCACCCAGACCTTGTCCTGCAGGGCGTAGCAGCAGGTGGTGTCCTCCTCGTCGAACGCGGCGAGGCCGGCGTCGACGAAGCGGGCGCGGGCCGCGGTCACGGCATCGGTCGACGGCACCTCGACGCCGAGGTGGTTGAGTGCACCGGCCGTGCCGGTGCCCCGGGTCGACTCGCTCGTCTCGATGAGCACGAGCTTGAGCGGCGGCTCGGCGATGGCGAAGTTGGCGTAGCCCGGGCGGCGCTTGTGCGGCTCGACCCCGAACATCGCCGAGTAGAAGGCCACCGACGCCTCGAGGTCGCTGACGTTGAGCGCGAGCTGGACCCGGCCGGTGGTGGGGGGCGGGGCCACGGGGGTGGTGGCGGTGGGGCTGGTCGTTGCGGTCACGGCATCCTCCTGAAATATCGACTACCATCAATGCGTTGCGACCAGCACACCACAAACATCGATGAACGTCAATATGTGTGAGGAGTCAGACATGTCGCCCACCCCCCTGCCGCTGGCGACCAGCGCCTGCTGCGGCATCGGTGCCGAGGGCGGCCTGGGCCGGGAGGCGGCCGAGACCAGCGCGGCGCTGCTCAAGGCGGTGGCCGACCCGGTGCGCCTGCAGCTGCTCAGCGCCATCCGCGCGACGGATGCCGGCGAGGCGTGCGTGTGCGACCTCACCCCGCTGGTGGGTCTCTCCCAGCCCACCGTGTCGCACCACCTCAAGGTGCTCGTCGAGGCCGGGCTGCTCGAGCGCGAGAAGCGCGGCACCTGGGCCTGGTTCCGCCTGGTGCCCAGCCGGCTCGACGACGTCGCCGCCATCTTCCGCTGAGCGACCCGCGACTTCTTGCGGTTTCCCACCCCTCTGCGCGGTCGCAGCCTGCCCTCCCCGGTGGGAAATCCGCAATGAGTCGGGAGACTGGACAGGCATATACGGTGGGGGTGATGAGCGCGACCACCCCTGCACGTCCCCTCGGGGAGCTGGTGCACCCGTCGTGGGCGCAGGCACTGGCCCCCGTCGCGCCGGTGGTGTCGCAGCTCGGTGAGTTCCTGCGCGGGGAGGTGGCGGCCGGTCGCGGCTACCTGCCCGGCGGCGCGCATGTGCTGCGCGCCTTCGAACGACCTCTGGATGCCGTGCGCGTGCTGATCGTCGGCCAGGACCCCTACCCGACCCCGGGGCACGCGGTGGGGCTGTCCTTCTCCGTGGCCCCTGACGTGCACCCGGTGCCCCGGAGCCTGGCGAACATCTACCGCGAGCTCGAGACCGACCTCGGCCTGCCGACGCCGAGCACCGGCGACCTGACCCCCTGGGCCGACCAGGGCGTGCTGCTGCTCAACCGGGTGCTCACCGTCAGCCCCGGCAAGCCGGCGAGCCACCGCGGCCGGGGCTGGGAGCACGTGACGGCCCGCGCCATCGAGGCCCTCGTCGAGCGCGGCGGGCCGCTGGTCGCCATCCTGTGGGGCCGGGACGCACGGGGCCTGGTGCCGCACCTGCCGGGCGTCGCCTGCATCGAGTCCCCCCACCCGAGCCCGCTGTCAGCGCACGCCGGGTTCTTCGGGTCGCGACCGTTCAGCCGCGCCAACGAGCTGCTGGCCGGCCAGGGCGCCCCACCGGTCGACTGGAGGATCCCGTGACCACCCCCGCCGCCAACCGCCGGGTCTGGACCCGGTACGTCGCGATCGGTGACTCGTTCACCGAGGGGATGTCCGACCCCGACCCCACCCGCCCGGACCGCTACGTCGGCTGGGCCGACCGCCTCGCCCACCACCTCGACGCCATCGCCGAGCACGAGCACCTGCCCTTCGGCTACGCCAACCTCGCCGTACGCGGCCGCAAGCTCCACGACGTCGTCGGGCCGCAGCTCGACAGCGCCCTGACCATGCAGCCCGACCTGGTGTCGATGGTGGGCGGCGGCAACGACCTCCTGCGCCCCCAGGTCGACCTCGACGCCCTCGCGACCCGGCTCGAGGATGCCGTGGTGCGCCTGCGCCACAGCGGCGCCGACGTGCTGCTCGCGACCCCCACCGACACCCGTGACGCGGGGCTGTTCAAGCCGCTGCGCGGCCGGCACGCGGTGCACACCGCCAACCTGTTCACCATCGCCCAGCGGCACGGCTGCTTCGTGCTGAACCTGTGGGGCATGGCGGCCCTGCGCGACTGGCGGATGTGGGGTGAGGACCGGATCCACCTCACCTCCGAGGGCCATCGCCGGGTGGCCCTCGCGGCACTGACCGCTCTCGGGCACCGCACCGACCTGGCCGACTGGACCACTCCCCTGCCGCCGGCCGACCGGGGGACCCGGGCCGCGGAGCTGCGCGGCCACGCCGCGTGGGCCCGCACGTATGCCGGCCCGTGGGTGCAGCGGCGGCTGCAGGGCCGTTCCTCCGGCGACACGGTGAGCGCCAAGCGACCGCAGCTCGAGCACTTCCGCGACCCCGAGGGAGAGCCCGAGCACCAGGCGCTGCCCGAGGGCTGAGCGTCGGGCCGGCTCGGCGGCGCCGGCTCGGCCGCGCCCACCCGTCAGAGCGCCCGGGCGTCCTCGCGCGCGAGGTGCCGCTCGGCCAGCGCGGTGGCCGCCCGCAGCACCCGGATGCGGCCGAAGTGGTCGCGGCGCAGGCTGGGCAGGCCGTGCGCCAGGCCCACCAGCGCCACCGCGAGGTGCACCTCGAGCGCCGCGCGGTCTGCAGGCACCCGCCGGGAGGTCGCGGCATACCCGCTGACCAGGTCACCGAGCAGGGCGCCGGTGTCGGGCAGGTCGCGAGCGCCCTCGTCGACCCACACCCAGGCGGCCCAGAGCGCGAGGTCGCGCTCGAGCTCGGCCATCTGGAGGTGGTCGAAGTCGAGCAGCACCAGGCCGCGGTGGTTGGCCAGGACCGTGCGGGGAGAGAAGTTGCCGTGGTTGATCACGTGGCGCCGGGGGGCCGTGTCGTGCAGCCAGGCCCGGTCGATCGCGTGCGACGTGTCGACGAACGCGTCGAGCACGTGGCCCAGGGTGGTGGGGTCCGCAGCGACGTCGGCGACCTGACGGCGCACCGCCCGGGCCAGCGTGGGACGGTCGCGCACCCGGTCGACGGCGACCCCGCTTGCGTGGAGGTCGGCCAGCAGGGTGCCGACCTCGACGGAGCGGGAGCTGGTGGCTTGTGGGGTGCTGGGGTCAGAAAGCGCTGTTCCGGGCACCCACGCCACCGTGAGCTCGCCGGTGCGCACGTCGAACGCGAGCGGCTCCGGCATCCCGGACCGGCCGCTGAGACCGCGTCGGCCGCGGCCCAGCCGGGAGGCCCACAGGCCGGTCATCGCAGCATGGACGGCCACCCCCTCGAGGCCCGGGTAGCCCGTCACGACCACGTCGGAGAAGGGGCGATGCTCGAACCGCACGGACCGCCGGGGTGCGACGGCGGTGGCGCTCCCGGTGACCGACTCCAGTGGCATGACTTCACGTTATGGAAACCCCGAGGTGGTGCACAGTGTCCCTCTGTCCGGGCCAGCGGTCCAGTGGTACTAGGACCATGCACCTGCACCCCCCCACCTGCACCGGTTGGTCGCACGCGCGGGCGTCTCCTACCCTCGACCCATGCCAGCAACGAGGCTGATGCCGACCGAGGAGGGCCAGGACCTCATCGACCTGACCCGCGAGATCTGCGAGAAGGAGCTGCGGCCCAGGGTCGATGACGCGGAGCGCGCGGCCGCCACCGACGAGTCCTTCCCGACCGAGGTGTTCCGCACCCTGGGGGCCGCGGGGCTGCTCTCCCTGCCCCACCCCGAGGAGTTCGGCGGCTACGGCCAGCCCTACGAGGTGTACCTGCAGGTGGTCGAGGAGATCGCGTCGGCCTGGATGAGCGTGGCGGTGGGGGTGTCGGTGCACTCGCTGACGGCCTACCCGGTCACCACGTTCGGCACGCCGCAGCAGCAGGCCGCCCTGCTCCCCGGCATGCTGTCGGGCGAGCAGCTCGGGGCCTACTGCCTGTCCGAGCCGCAGTCCGGCTCCGACGTCGGCTCGATGACGACCCGTGCGGTCGGTGAGGGCGGGAGCGACGGCGAGCCCACGGCATACCGGCTGCGTGGTCGCAAGGCCTGGATCAGCCACGCAGGGCACGCCGACTACTACACGACCTTCGCGCGCACGTCCGACGACGGCGGGCGGGGGCTGTCCTGCTTCGTCGTGCCCGCCGACGCGAGCGGGCTGTCGTTCGGCACCCCGGAGCGCAAGATGGGGCTGCACTGCGACACCGTGCGCGAGGTGATGTACGACGACGTGCCGGTCGAGGCGTCCCGGCGGATCGGCGTCGAAGGTCAAGGCATGGCCATCGCGCTCTCCGCGCTGGATGCCGGCCGGCTCGGGATCTCGGCTGCCGCAACGGGTCTGGCGCAGTCGGCGCTCGACCTCGCCACGTCGTACGCCAAGGAGCGTCAGCAGTTCGGCCGGCCGATCGCGGCCAACCAGGGGCTCGCGTTCCTCGTCGCGGACATGGAGGCGGCCGTGACGAGCGCCCGCGCGACCTACCTGCACGCAGCGCGGCTCAAGGATGCCGGTCGCGCGTTCTCGAAGGAGGCGGCGGTCGCCAAGCTGGTCGCCACCGACGCGGCCATGAAGGTCACGACGGATGCCGTGCAGGTGCTCGGCGGGGCCGGCTACACCCAGGACTTCCCGGCGGAACGGTTCATGCGCGAGGCGAAGGTGACCCAGATCTTCGAGGGCACCAACCAGATCCAGCGCCTCGTGATCAGCCGGCACGTCTTCCGCTGACGACGATGCGGGCGCCCTTCACCGTCGTCGCCGTGGTGGCCGTCGCCCTGCTGACCGCCGGTGGGTGCGCGCAGTCGAGTGACGGGCCGGGTGCCGGCACCGGGGCGCCCACCCGTCCCCGGCCACGCCGACCCCGCCGGCCGCGAGCCCGAGCGGCCGGCATCCGTCACCCCGTCCACCGGCGGCGGTGCGACGCTCCCCGACGACCTGCGCACCCGACCCGCCGTCGCCGCCGCCATCGCCGACCTCGCCCAGCGCCAGGGAATCGACCCGGCACAGGTGATGATCGCCGGGTGGACACCGGTGACCTGGAACGACGGGTCGCTCGGCTGCCCGCAGGAGGGGATGGGCTACACCCAGGTGCAGGTCGACGGCCAGCTGCTGGTGCTGCGCGTCGAGACCGCGCTGTTCCAGTACCACGCCCGCGGCAGCGGTCCCTTCGCCTACTGCGCCAACCCATCGAAGGGTTACTCCGTCAGCTGACCGCCGCGGGAACGCAAACGACCGGGCCAACTCATACCTGGCCCGGTCACCACGATTCTCGGGGAGAGCCGTCGCGCGCAGGGTGAGCGACACGCGACATCCGCGACAACGTCGAAGGAACGCCGGGTGTCGGCCCGCCGACGCCCGTCACGGGTCGAGGTCGCGCGAGATGCCGGGCAGCAGGGTTTCACCGCGGCGCAGCGCCTCGAGCGCGTCGGGGTGCACCTCCTCGATGTGCCGCAGGCTCTTGCGTCGGTAGCGCACCAGCTGCACGATCCCGATGCCCCAGAAGAAGAACTGCACGGACATCGCGATGCGGAAGTCCTTGAGCGTGTAGTCCTGCTGCCCCCCGGGCGCCAGCCGGTCGAGCACCACACCGATGAGCGCGATGGTGACCAGGGATGCCGTGAAGCCGCCGATGTTGACCACCCCGGTCGCGCGGCCGAGGCGGTCCGACGGGTGGAAGGTGCGGGCCAGGTCGAAGCCGACCATCGAGCCGGGGCCACCCATGGCGGTGACGACGACGAGCAGCACGAGCAGCCACAGCGGCGCCGGCCCGGGCCAGAGCAGCACGACGGCCCAGACCGTGACGATCGCCAGCACGATGCCGAGCACGAGCTGCGAGCGCCGGTAGGGCACCCGCGCCGTGAAGGCGGCCACCAGCGGCCCGGCGGCCATCGCGGTCAGGGTCATGATGACGAGCAGCCACGAGGCCGTCTGCGTCGACAGGCCCTCGCCCCGGGTCAGGAACGGGAACCCCCACAGCATCGTGAACACCGTGGCGCCGAACTGGGCGGTGAAGTGCACCCACAGCCCGAGCTGGGTGCCAGGGTTGCCCCACACCTCGCCCAGCGTCCGGGCCAGCGCCCGGACCTTGATCTTCTCGACCGCCTCGCCTCGGTAGGGCGAGTCCTTGACGAGCAGGAGCAGGAACACCCCGAGCACGACGCCCACGCCCGCCGCCGTCGCGAAGGACCTCGTCCAGCCCCAGGTCGCGAGGGCAGCAGCCAACGGAGCGGCGGCCGCGATCGCCCCCACCTGCCCCACCATGCCGGTCAGCTGCGTGACGAACGGTGCCTGCTTGACCCGGAACCAGACAGCCACCAGCCGCAGCAGCGACGTGAAGATCATCGCGTCGCCGGCGCCGAGCAGCACACGCGCCGCGATGCCCACGGGGAACGTCCCGGCGAAGGCGAACCAGAACTGCCCCACCGTCATCAGCGTGAGGCCGGTGAACATCAGCCGCTTGGAGCCGAACCGGTCGAGCAGCACCCCGACCGGGATCTGCATCGCGGCGTAGACGGCGAGCTGCACGACGGTGAACGTCGCGAGCTGGGCCGCGCTGATGTGGAACCGCTCGGCCGCGAGCAGCCCCGCGACCCCGAGCGAGGTGCGGTGGAACACGGCCAGCACGTAGACCGACAACCCCACCAGCCAGATGACCCAGGCGCGCCGCTTCCCGATGTTGTGCACCTGGCGCAGCACGGGACGGGTCACTGCCCGAGTCTAGGAGCCGGAGCGGTGGCTGGTCGGTCCGGCCCCAAGGAGCGGATCAGGGCTGCCGTGCGCTGCTGGCGGGTGGCTGGTCGCACGGCATCCTCCTCGACGGGCTGGGGCAGGCGTCGTTGCTGAGCCGGGGTCCTGCGTCTGAACGCCTCGAGCCGGCACGGCGGCTCAGGGGCAGGTGGCCGACTGCCGGCCGGCTGGAACGGTCCGCGTCGCGGTGCAGACCCGGATGCCGGGCAGGGCGTCGCCTCAGCCGGGAACGCGCTGCTCGGCGACCGTGTTGCCGCCGTCGACGACCAGCACCTGGCCGTTGACGTAGGCCGCCCCCGGGCCGGCGAGGAAGACCACCGCCGCCGCCACCTCCTGAGCCGTCCCCGACCGGCCGACCGGCGTCACCAACCCCTCGGCCGCCTCGGCCGGTGTCTGCGACCCGGTCGAGACCCAGCCCGGGGCCACCGCGTTGACGGTGAGCCCGTGCCGCGCCTCGTCGACGGCGAGGGCCCGCATGAGCCCCACCATCCCCGCCTTCGCGGCGGCATACCCGACCTCGCCGCGCATCGCCATGGCCCCCCCGGTGACCGAGGTGACCATGACCACCCGGCCGGAACCGCTCGCCCGCAGCAGCGGCAGGCCCGCCCGAGTGGTGAGGTAGGCCGTGTCGAGGTTGCGGGCCAGGGATGCCGACCAGCGCTCCGGTGAGGTGCCCAGCAGGTCGCCCTCGAGGTAGTCGCCGCCGGATGCCTCCGACACCATGCCGGCGTTGTTGACCAGCACGTCGAGCCCGCCGCCGAGGGCCACGGCCGCGGCGACGGCCGACTCCGCCCCCGACTCTGAGGTGAGGTCGGCGACCACCCCGGAGGCGACGTGCCCGGCATCCACCAGCTCGGCGACCCGCTCGTGCACCCGGTCGGTGGTCGCGGCGACCACGACGCGCGCACCGCACTGCGCCAACAGCCGCGCGCACGCCATCCCGATGCCGGTCGGCGACCCGGCGCCGGTGACCAGCGCGGTGCGGCCGGTGAGGTCGAACGCCGTCGGGAGCGAGGGAGCCACGCGTCAGCCGACGGCGGCGGTGAAGGACTCCTCGAGCACGTCCATGCCCTCGTGGAGCAGGTCGTCGGAGATGGACAGCGGCGGCAGGAAGCGGAAGACGTTGCCGTAGGTGCCGCAGGTGAGCGTGATCAGCCCGCGCTCGTGGCAGCCCTTGTTGACCGCGGCGGTCAGTGCGGCGGCCGGCTCCTTGGTCTCGGGGTCGCTGACGAGCTCCATGGCGATCATCGCCCCACGCCCGCGCACCTCGCCGACCTCGTCGTACTTCTCCGAGAGCCGGCCGAGCCGGTCGGTGAGGATGTCGCCGATCTCGCGGGCGCGCTGGGCGAGGTTCTCCTCCTCCATCGTCTCGATCGACGCGAGCGCCGCGGCGCACGCGACCGGGTTGCCGCCGTAGGTGCCGCCGAGGCCGCCCGCGTGCACGGCATCCATCAGGTCGGCGCGCCCGGTCACGGCGGCCAGCGGCATGCCGCCCGCGATGCCCTTGGCGACGGTCATCAGGTCGGGGACGACACCCTCGTGGTCGCAGGCGAACCAGTCGCCGGTGCGGCAGAAGCCGCTCTGCACCTCGTCGGCGATGAGGAGGATGCCGTGCTCGCGGCACCAGTCGGCCAGGCCGGGCAGGAAGCCCTCCGGCGGCACGATGAAGCCGCCCTCACCCTGGATCGGCTCGATGATGACGGCAGCGGTGTTGTCCTCGCCGATCTGGGCGTGGATCTGGTCGGTGACCGTGCGCAGGGCCTCCTCGGCGCAGTGCTCGGCGCCGCCCGGCCAGCGGTAGGGGTAGGCCATCGGCACGCGGTAGAGCTCGTTGGCGAACGGCCCGAAGCGGTGCTTGTAGGGCATGTTCTTGGCGGTCAGGCCCATCGTGAGGTTGGTGCGGCCGTGGTAGGCGTGCTCGAAGGCCACGATCGCCTGGCGCCCGGTGGCGTGGCGGGCGATCTTCACGGCGTTCTCGACGGCCTCGGCGCCGGAGTTGAACAGGGCGGAGCGCTTCTCGTGGTCGCCGGGGGTCAGCTCGTTGAGCTTCTCCGCCACCTGCACGTACTTGTCGTAGGGCGTGACCATGAAGCAGGTGTGCGTGAACGCGTTGATCTGCTCGGTGACCGCGTCGATCACCCGCTGGTTGCCGTTGCCGACGGTCGTGACGGCGATGCCGGACCCGAAGTCGATCAGCTGGTTGCCGTCGGCGTCGCGCACGATGCCGCCGGCCCCCTCGGTGACGTAGACCGGCAGGCCGGTGCTCACGCCGGCGGCGACCGCGGCCGTCTTGCGGGCCTGGAGCGCCTTCGACGCCGGGCCGGGGATGGAGGTCGCGAGGATCCGCTTCTGCTCGATCATGGGGCCGATCATATCCGTCGGTACAGGCTGTCGATACTGCGGAATCCGTTGGATGCCGTCGCTGTCCCCTAGGATCCGGGCGATGGAGGCGACCTCGGGAACGGAACCGGTCAGCGGCACGGCGACCCGGTGGCAGTGGGTGGTGCGCGCCGTCGCGGTGCTCGCGATCCTCGCCGTGAGCTGGGTCTGCCTCACGGCGTGGCCGCCGGTGGTGCACGGGCACCCCGCCTACCCCGTGCTGCTGGCCCTCACCGTGCTCGGCGCGCTCGGCGCGCTGTGGCGCGCCCGGCGCCCGCGCGCCCGCCCGGGCACCTGGCGGCTCGTGGGTCGTGGCGTGGTTCTGGTGCTGGCCGTCGGCTGGGTCGCCGCCATGCTCTGGTTGCGCCCGTTCGCCGCGGTCGAGCCGGCGCTGGCGGCAATGCGCTCCGACGCGGCGGTCGAGGTGACGGAGTCGGCCACCCGCATCGTGCTGACCCCCGCCGCCGGCACCCAGAGCGAGGTGGGGGTCTTCTTCCAGCCCGGCGCCCGGGTCGACGCCCGCGCCTACGCGGCGGTGCTCCGCCCGCTGGCCGAGGCCGGCCACCCGGTGGTCATCGCGAAGCAGCCCCTCGGCATCGCCTTCCTCGCGCTGCCGGCCTTCGACGGTGCGCGGTCGGCGCAGCCCGAGGTGCAGCGGTGGGTGGTGGGCGGGCACTCGCTCGGCGGCACGGTCGCGGCGATCCAGGCCGACGCTGCGGATGCCGACCCGACCGCCCCCGCGGTCGGCCTCCTCCTCTACGCGTCGTACCCCGCCGGAGACGTGCGCGGTTCGCTCACCGCGGCGTCGGAGTCGGTGTCGGGCTCCGAGGACGGCCTGGCGACCCCGGCGAAGATCGAGGCCTCGCGCGCCGACCTGCCCGCCGACGCGACGTTCAGCGTCATCGAGGGTGGTACGCACGCGCAGTTCGGGGCCTACGGCGCCCAGCCCGGCGACGGCATCCCCACGATCAGCGACGAGCAGGCCCGCACCCTCATCACGCAGGCGAGCCGGCGCTTCGTGGACTCGCTCGACCGCTGACCACGGCTGCAACCACGTGCGCCCAAGTCCGGGAAAACGCGGGGTGGAGGGAGCGACGCGGGTAGCCTGTCGACTGATCCTGAGAGGCCACTGAGGACAGGGGGCTCGTGAGACTTCTACTGGTGGAGGACGAACGCCCGCTGGCGGCGGCACTGGATGACGCGCTGCGCGAGGAGGGCTGGGTCGTCGACCTGGCCGACAACGGGCGCGAGGGCCTGCGGATGGCGGTGGTCGGCAACTACGACGTCGTCGTCCTCGACATCATGCTGCCGCTGCTCAACGGCTACGACGTGCTGAAGTACATGCGGGCCAAGAAGGTGTGGTCGCCGGTGCTCATGCTGACGGCCAAGGACGGCGACTACGACCAGACCGACGCGTTCGAGCTGGGCGCCGACGACTACGTCACCAAGCCGTTCAGCACGCCGGTGCTGCTCGCCCGGCTGCAGGCCCTGTCCCGCCGTGGGGCTCCCGAGCGGCCGGTTGCCCTCACGGTCGGCGGCCTGAGCCTGGACCCCACGACCCGCCGGGTCACCCGCGAGGGCCGCGAGATCCAGCTGACGCCCCGGGAGTACGCCTTGCTGCACCACCTGATGCGCAAGGCCGGGCAGGTGCAGAGCAAGAGCGAGATCCTCGAGAACGTCTGGGACTCCGACTACCCCGGCGCCGACAACGTCGTCGAGGTCTACATCGGCTACCTGCGCCGCAAGATCGACGCGCCGTTCGACGTCAAGCTGCTCGAGACGGTGCGCGGCCTGGGCTACCGGCTCAACCCGGTGAACGGTCCAGCGGGAGCCTGACGGCGAAGCGGCACCACCCGTCGGGGCTCTCGTCGGCCTCCACGGTGCCGCCGTGGGCGGCCACGATCTCGGAGACGATCGCCAGCCCGAGCCCGGCGCCACCCGTCTCGCGGGCGCGCGAGTCGTCCAGCCGCACGAACCGCGCGAAGATCCGGGTGCGGTCCTCGACCGGTACGGGCGGCCCGTCGTTGTCGACCTCGAGCAGGGCCTGGTCGCCCACCTTGGACAGCCGCAGCCGCACGGCCTCGTGGCGGTGCCGCTCGGCGTTCTCGAGGAGGTTGCGCACCACGCGGCCCAGCCGGGCGGCATCCCCCCGCACCCGCGCCGGCTCCACGTGCACCGCGACCGGCATCCCGCGGGCCCGCAGCACCCCGGCCTCGGCGGCCACCACGTCGTCGAGGTCGACCTCGGTGTCGGCGATGGTCAGCGCCCGCTCGTCGGCCGACGCGAGGGTGAGCAGGTCGTCGACGAGCAGCGAGAGGCGGTCCACCTCGGCCGAGGCCCGCTCGGCCATCACACCCCGCTCCTGCGCCGGGCGGTCCTCGGTGAGCCGGTCGAGCAGCACCCGGATCGTCGCGAGCGGGCTGCGCAGCTCGTGCCCGGCATCGGAGACGAAGGCGCGCCGCGAGACGTCGGCCTGGCGCAGCCGCTCCAGCACCTGGTTGAGGGTCACGGCCAGCCTGGCCAGCTCGTCGCCACCCGGCGGCACCTCCAGCACCGGCGCCGGGCGCGAGGCCGCGATGCTCTCGACCTGGTCACGCAGCCGATCGACCGGTCGCAGCGCCTGGCCGATGGCGAAGGTCGTCACGGCGCCGAGCAGCGCCACCAGGCCGACCGCACCGATGAGCGCGAACTCCGTCGACCGGCGCAGCGCCGCGGCCCCGGCCCGGGTGCCCACCGCGATGAGCACGGTGTAGCGGTGCCCGTCGGGGCGGACCGCATCGGTGGCGGCGACGGCGAACCCGTGGTCGTCCAGCCCGGGCACGGAGTCGATGGTCGTGACCCGCACCTCGCCGGGCGCGATCTCCAGGTGGAGAATCGGCGTGCGCACCGACGCGTCGGTCGTCATGACGACGGTGCCGGTGTCGTCGACGACCTGCGAGACCCGGATGCCGACGCCGGCCGCCCGGACCCCGGCCAGGTCCTCGACCCCGCCGGCGGTGAGCTCGCCGCGCAGCTCGACGGCCTCGGCGGTGGCGGTGTCGCGGGCCGCCGCTGCAAGCACCTGGCCGATCGAGATGTGGATGATGCCGGCCGTGGCCGCGCTGACCAGGACGACGAGCGGCATCGTCACGGCCAGGATGCGGCTGCGCAGGCCGAGCCGCGGGGACATGTCTGGAGTGTAGGTTCGCGACCGCGCCGGCCCCTGAGAGGACCCTCAGGGAGTCACCGGCGCGAGGGCGCTCCCCGGCCGGTCGCTCAGGGGTCCTGCGCGGAGGGGGCGCCCGCGGTGGTGGTGCCCACCCCTGAACCACCACGGACCGGTGCCCGGTCGGGCCGCAGCTGCGACTGGGTCCACGGGTAGCGCAGCCGGGTCGCCCACGACTCCGGGGCGCGGTCGAACTCCGCGGCGACCACCGTGGAGGCCACGATGATGAAGGCGATGCACAGCAGCCACCCGACCAGGGCCACGGTGACCCCGAACAACCCGTAGCGCTCGCTGTACGACGCCATCAGGCGGGGCATGTAGATCGTGGTGGCATAGCCCCACACGGTGCTGAGCCCCCCGGCGAGGAGCCCGGCCGGGAGCAGCCGCTGCCACGCGACCCGTCGGTTGAGCAGCAGCCAGGGGATGGAGGTCCACACCACGACGCTCGTCAGCAGCGAGCCGGTCAGACCCGCGGCCCAGTCGAAGGGGATCTCACGCAGCAGCGACCGGATGAACGACAGCAGCAACAGCTCGAGCAGCAGCGCGCCGAGCGCGACGGCCGCGTACAGCGAGCCGCGCACACCGGGTGCGCGGGGCAGCTGCCACGCCTCGAGGTACATCCGCTGGATGCGCCGGGACAGGCTGATGCCGGACAGCAGCAGCAGCAGCATGCTGAGCAGGCCGATGCTCGTCTCACCCGACGGCGCGAACACGGTCTGCACGGCGGTGGCGGACTCACCGGTCAGGGCGAACTTGCGCACGATGGAGTCGGCGATCGACCCGTGGTTCTCGGTGGGCAGCAGCGCCGAGGTGAGGATGACGAGCGGGATGAGGGCGGTGAACGCCTGGGAGGCGATGACCATGGCCCGGTCGAAGCCCTGGATCGCGAAGAAGCCGCGCAGGCACCGCGTGGGGAACCAGTTCTCGAGCCAGTCCTCGTCGAGCCACGTGGGCAGCCGCATCCGTTCTCCTTCGTCCGCTCGACCCAGTGTGGAGATGTCGCCCGCGCGGGCGCCTCATCTCGCACGGGTGAGGCCCCACCCGGCGACCCGCGAGATGTCTGCCGGGCCGGCCGCAGGAGTCACCCCGGCGGGGTGAGGCGCGGCCGAGCCGCGCGGCATACCAATGGGATCACCCGAACCGAGAGGGGGGTCATCCGAATGACCACCACCACCGAAGCGATGGGGCCGATCGACTTCCTGCTGATCGAGTTCCCGAACGAGAAGACCGACGGCCACGCCGCCGATGCGCTCGCGGACCTCGTCGACGCCGGCACGATCCGCCTGCTCGACCTGGTCCTCGCCCGCAAGGAGGAGGACGGCACGGTCGAGGTCATCGAGATCGACGGCCTGGGCGACGTCACCGCCTTCGTGCAGTTCGCCGGGGCCCGCTCGGGCCTGATCGGGCACAGCGACGTGCAGCAGGCCGGTGAGGCCATGGAGCCCGGCACGACCGCGGCCCTGATCGTCTTCGAGAACACTTGGGCCGCACCGTTCGTCGCGGCGGCCCGCAAGAACGGCGGCGAGGTCATCGCCAGCATGCGCATCCCTGCGTCGGACGTCATGGACGCCCTCGACGCGCTCGAGTCCGCAGAAGAAGAGTGAGGTAACCCGATGCCAGGACTACTCCGAGGTGTGGCCCGTACCGCCGTCGTCGCCGGCACCGCGAGCGCGGTCAGCGGCCGCGTCCAGCGCCGGCAGGCGGACAAGTTCGCAGAGCGTGACGCCCACGCCGCCGCCCAACGTTCCGAGGCCTACGCGCAGGAGACCGGTGCCCCACCGGCGTACGCGCCTCCCCCGACGCAGTACGGGGCTGCCCCGCAGCAGGTCTACGCTGCACCCCCCGAGCCGCAGTACGCACCGGAGCCCGCCGCTCCGGCCTCCCAGGCCGACGTGCTCAACCAGCTCAAGCAGCTCGGCGAGCTGCGCGACGCCGGTGTCCTCACCGAGGCCGAGTTCGCGGGCCAGAAGGCCAAGCTCCTTGGCTGATGCCGACAGGCCCGCGGCGACGGGTGCGGGCCCACAGCCCGCGGCCCGCGCCGCGCCGACCGGCGACGTGCCCCCGCGTTCCACGGATGCCGTGGGGCCGGGGGCCGTCGGCGGTTCCGGGTCCGTCGGCGGCACGGCCGTACTCGCAGACGCGACCACGGCGGATGCCGTCGCGGACGTCGGCACCGGCTCCCCGGCATCCGCCGAGGTCGAGCCGGACGTCCCCCGCCGGCCGGGGCTGCCCCGGCTCGCGATGGTGGCCATCGTCGGCGGCTCGCTGGTGCTGGTGCTGGCCGGTGCGCGGGAGACCGCGGGCATCATCGGCCCGGCGTTCCTCGCTCTGGTGCTCACGATCACCGTGCACCCGGTGCGCCGTGCCCTGGTGCGGCGCCACGTGCCCGAGTGGATCGTGGCCGTCGCCGTCGTGCTGTCGGTCTACTTCCTGCTCTTCTCGGTGTCGATCGCGCTGGTCATCTCGGCCGGCCGGCTCGCCGCGCTCCTGCCGCAGTACCAGGACCAGTTCACCAAGTACACCAACGACATCAGCAGCTGGCTGGCCTCGTTCGGGGTCACCAAGGACCAGGCGACCTCGGTCGGCCAGTCGATCGACCCGAGCAGCGTGGTGGGGATCATCGGTGACGCGTTCAAGGCCGTGCTCGCCGTGCTCTCCAGCTTCTTCTTCGTCGTCACGGTGGCCCTGATGATGGCGTTCGACACCGGCGGCGTCGAGCGGGTGATGGGCGTGGTGCGCCGCACCCGCCCGCACCTCGTCGACGCGATGGTCAGCTTCGCGCACGGCACCCGGGTCTACATGGGGGTCGCCGCCGGCTTCGGCTTCATCGTCGCGGTCATCGACGGCATCGCGCTGTACGTCATGGGGGTGCCCGGTGCGTTCATCTGGGCGGTGCTGGCGTTCGTCACCAACTTCATCCCGAACATCGGCTTCGTCATCGGCGTCATCCCGCCGGCCATCATCGGCCTGCTCGAGGGCGGCCCGACGCTGATGATCGGCGTCCTCGTCGTCTACTCGGTGATCAACGTGGTCATCCAGTCGGTCATCCAGCCGCGCTACGTCGGTGACGCCGTCGGGCTGTCGCCCACGATCACACTGCTCTCGCTGATCTTCTGGGCCTGGGCGCTCGGGGCGATCGGGGCGCTGCTCGCGGTGCCCTTCAGCCTGTTCATGCGGGCCATCCTCGTCGAGGCCGACCCCACGACGCACTGGGTGCTGCCGATCCTGTCGGGCCACCTCGCGAAGGACCCTCCTGACCCTCCGGCGCCCACCGCGGTGCCGGGCTCCACCGTGCCGGCCTGAGCCGGCCCGGAATCCACGACCGGTTCGCTCGCCCTGGTGGCGAGCGGGCCACGACGAGAGGCGGATGCCGGCCATGACCGAGCTGACGACGGCGGAACGCAAGGCCCAGGGCAAGGCGGCACGCGAGAAGGCGCCCCTGGAGTCGCACGCGGAGATCGGCCCGGACGCCGGGCGCGACCCGGTCGGCCTGGTCATCGGGCAGGCGGCGTCCCGCGTCCCCGACCTGGTGCCGATCCGGCACGGCCGGATGCTGGTCTCGCCGTTCACGTTCTACCGCGGCGCCGCGCTGCCGATGGCGGCCGACCTGTCGAAGGTGCCGTCGTCCGGCATCCGGGTGCAGCTGTGCGGTGACGCCCACCTGTCCAACTTCGGGGTGTTCGCCGCCCCCGACCGACGGCTGGTGTTCGACCTCAACGACTTCGACGAGACGCTGCCCGGGCCGTTCGAGTGGGACGTCAAGCGGTTCGCCGCGAGCCTGTCCGTCGCGGCACGCGACGTCGGGCTGGACGCCGCCGACCGCAAGACCCTGGTGCTGCACGGCGTCCGCGCCTACCGGCAGAGCATGATCGGGTTCACCGAGAAGAAGATGCTCGAGGTCTGGTACGCCCGCCTCGACATCGAGGACGTGCTCGAGAAGGTGGGGCCCGAGGTCAGCACGGAGGGCCTGAGCCGCACGCGCAAGGCTCTGGCCAAGGCGCACAAGCGCGACAGCATGCAGGTGCTCAAGAAGCTGACCACGGTCGTCGACGGTCGCCGGAAGATCATCAGCGACCCGCCGCTGGTGGTGCCGATCGGGGAGCTCGCCGACGGCTGGACCGCCGACCAGACCGTCGACGCCATGAAGTCGCTGCTGACGCAGTACCGCCGCACCCTCACGGCCGACCGGCGGCACCTCCTGCACCAGTTCACCCTCACCGACGTCGCTCGCAAGGTGGTCGGGGTGGGCAGCGTGGGCACCCGCGCGTGGATCCTGCTGCTCGAGGCCGACGGCGGATCGGAGCCGCTGTTCCTGCAGGCCAAGGAGGCGCAGCGCTCGGTGCTCGCCGACTACTGCGGTGCCAGCAAGTTCCGCAACGAGGGCCAGCGCGTGGTCGCCGGGCAGCACCTGATGCAGGCCGCGAGCGACATCTTCCTCGGCTGGCAGCACGTCGAGAACGGCCTCGACGGCCGCAACCGCGACTTCTACATCCGCCAGCTGCGCGACATGAAGTACTCCGCGCCGATCGAGCAGATGCTGCTCCCAGGCCTGGTCGCGTACGCCGAGCTGTGCGGCTGGACCCTGGCGCGGGCCCATGCCCGCTCGGGCGACCGGTTCGCCATCGCCGGCTACCTGGGCAAGTCCGACAAGTTCGACCGGGCCCTGGCGAACTTCGCCGAACGCTACGCCGACCGCACCGAGCAGGACCACGCGGCCATGGCCGCCGCCGTCGCCGACGGCCGGATCGAGGCCGTCACCGGCATCTGATGCTGCGGAGTCAGGGGCACTTCACCGGGTCAGGGCCGTATACGACCCTGAGCCCGCGAAGCGCTCCTGACTCCGCGAAATTCCCCTGCCGGGGGTGGCCGCGGACCGACCTGGCCGCCGCCCCGCGTGGTCCACGCACGGGGGTCGAGGGAGCGGCTGCCAGCATCGCTGGTTAGTCTCACTGTCGTGGCAGACCTGCGCAGTGCGCTCGCCGTGCCGCGACCCAAGGTCTCGGTCCCGCGTCGGATCGACCGGGCCGTGGAGCGGCCGCGTCTCCTTCGCGACCTCGCCGGCGCCCGGGGGGACGCCGCCACGAACGGCAACCGCGGTCCCGAGGTGCTCCTCGCCTGCGCGCCCGCGGGCTACGGCAAGACCACCATGCTGGCCGACTTCGCCGACGAGCAGCGGGCCGCCGGAGTGCCCGTCGCCTGGGTGACCTGCGACCGCGACGACGACGGCACCGCGTTGTGGAGCGCGGTCATCCTGGCGGCCACCGAGGCCGCCCCGGAGTCGGCGACGGTGCTGGCCGGCCTGGACGCCCCCACCGGCCCGGCCGACGCCACCTTCGTCGCCAACCTCATCGGGGTGCTCGGCGACGAGGTGCCCGGCATCATCCTGATCCTCGACGACGTGCACGAGGTGCGCGCCCGGGAGGTGCTCGACGGCCTCCAGCACCTGGTGCAGTGGGCCGACACACGGGTGCGGGTGGCCCTGGGCTGCCGCTTCGAGCCCCCGATCGGCCTGCACCGCCTCAGGCTGACCGGTCGCCTGCGAGAGGTGCGCGCCGCCCAGCTGGCCTTCACCCCGCAGGAGGCCGACGACTTCTGGGACCGGCACGACATCGTGCTCGACACCGACGCCCGCGCGGTGCTGCACGCGCTCACCGAGGGGTGGCCGGCGGGCATGCGGATGGCCGCACTGTCGCTCGAGCACGGCGACCCGGCCACCTTCGTCGCCGAGTTCAGCGGGGCCGACCGCCCGGTGGCGGACTACCTCGCCGGCGAGGTGCTGGTGCGCCTGCCCGACGACGTCGTCGACTTCCTGCTGCGCACCTGCGTGGTCGAGGACCTCTCGGTCGAGCTGGCGGCCCGGCTGTCCGGGCGCGACGACTCGGCCGCGATGCTCGACGACCTGGCCCAGCGCAACGCCCTGGTGGTCCCCCTCGACCGCAGTGGCACGTGGTTCCGCTACCACGCTTTGCTGCGCACCTACCTCGTCGCCGCCCTGCGGCGTCGCGACCCCGGCGAGATGGCCGTGTTGCGCGTGGTCGCCGCCAAGTGGTTCCTCGAGCAGCGTGACCCGGCCGAAGCCCTCGAGCTCGCCTCGGCGGCCGGTGACGGCGAGCTCGTCGAGCAGATCCTGCTCACCCACGGCCTGGGGCTGGTGCTCGCCGGCGCCGGCGCCGCCGTGCGCCGCGCCGTCGGGCTGCTGCCCGTGCCGCAGGACACCGCCCCCGCGGTGCTGGTGCACCGCGCCCTGCTGGCGGTCGACGAGGGCGACATCTCGGCTGCCGACGAGGCCCTGGCCGCGCTGGCCGGGGTGCCCGACGACGGCACCAGCCCTCGGATGACGTCGCTGCGCAAGGCAGCGGCGCTGCACCGCGCCCGGCTGGCCGCCGACCTGGCCGTCGCGCGCGCCAGCGACCTCGTCGAGGACGTCGGGCCCTCGCACCTCCCGGTCGACCTCGACCCCGACGTGCGGCTCCTGGTGCTGGCCGACCGCGGCGCGCTGCGCCTCTTCGAGGGCGACAACCAGCGCGCCCGGCGGGACCTGCTGCAGGCGATCGACCTGGCGCAGGCGGCCGGCCTGCACTCGATCCAGCTCTACTGCAAGAACCTCGTGGCCGGAACCTACGTGGCGCAGAACGACTTCGGGCAGACCCGGATCTCGGCCGAGAAGGCCATCGCCTTCGCGACGGCGCGCGGCTGGGACCGCACGCCGACGTTGGCCTACTCCTACATGCTCGCCGGCTGGACCGCGTTCCAGCTGCTCCACCCCGAAGAGGCGGCCACCTGGGCGGCCGTCTCGCTCGACGTCATCGACACCACCATCGACGTCGAGATCGAGGGCGCGGCCCGCACCGGCGAGGCCATCATCGCGTTCGACGAGCCGCCACAGCGACGCTCCGCCCTCGACCGACTGCAGCGCACCACGGCGTGGCTCACCGAGCGCGGTGCCTCGCCGGCGCTCACCGCACTGGCCGCCCCGCACGAGCTGCGGATGTGCCTGGGCCTGGGCGAGTGGCACCGGGCGGAGCAGGCGGTCGACCGGGCCGAGCTGCGGCTCGGCGCGAGCGGCGACGTCGCCGTGCTGCAGGCTCAGCTCGCCTCGGCCCGGGGCCGACCGGCCGACGCCAAGCGACTGCTGCGCCCGGTGCTCGCCGGTGAGCTGGCCCCCATCCGCACCACGGCGAGCACCACCGCCTGGCTGCTCGAGGCCCTGCTCGCCGAGCGCTCGGACCGCCGCCCCGCGGCCACCGAGGCGCTGCTCTCCGCCCTGCAGACCGCCGCGCCCACGGGGGCCACCCGCCCGTTCTTCGACGCGGGCACCGAGGTGCACGCACTGCTCGCGCAGCTGCGCGGGCGGGCCGGCCACCTCGAGCCGGTGCTCGACTCGGTGCTCGCCGGCATCGCGCACCTGCTGGAGTGGCAGGGTGCGGCCGCCAGCACCGGCAGCACGCTGCCCCCCGGGACGACGACCGCGCCGAGCGGCGGGTGGCTGACCGAGCGAGAGCTCGTGGTGCTGCGCGACCTGCCCTCGATGATGACGCTCGGCGAGATCGCCGCAGCCCAGGGCATCAGCCTCAACACGGTCAAGACGCACGTGCGCTCGATCTACGCCAAGCTCGGCGCCGGCACCCGGCGCGAGGCCATCGGCATCGCCCGCGCGCTCGGGCTGCTCTGACCGGTGGGCCCGCGGCCCGGACGCGGGTCGCGACACACGGCATCCGACTGCGCTCACCCGTCACGCGTGAGGCGAGGCGCATGCACCGGTGCCAAGGTCGAGACCACCGCAGTGAGAGAGAGCGGCCGCGCGAAAGGACGCCATGCGATACGAGTTCATCATTCGCGGCTCGGTGAGCGAGGACGTCCTGGGAGCCCTGCCCGAGCTGTCGGCCACGCCGTACCCCACCGGCGGCACCGTCCTGTTCGGCCCGGTGCAGGACGAGAGCGACGTCTCGAGCCTGCTCGCGAGGTTCTCCGACCTCGGGCTGTCCGTCGTCGAGATGCGACGGCTCCCGGACTGACGCCGGCGTGGGCGACACCGGCGGCCGCCTGTCCCCGGCATCCCTGACCCGGCGAGCGCGCGGCTGGGCCTCGGGCCGCTTCGGCAACCGCACCACTGTCGCCGCCGACCTGCGGGCCGGTGCCGTGCTCGGGCTGGAGTCGGTGCCCGACGGCCTGGCCAACGGTGCTCGTGGGCTTCGTCAACGCCGTCGCGATCAACATCATGCTGTCGCAGGTCGACGAGATCACCGGCTACACCAGCAACGCGCCCAACCGGGTGCTCAAGACCTTCGACACCCTCATCCACCCCGGGCAGATCGTGTGGGCCGGCGTGCTCATCGCCGCCCTCACCATCGGGCAGATCGTGCTGCTCGAGCGCACCCGGCTCGGGTCCGGCGGCTGCAGCGCTGAGCACAGCTCGTAGCGGATGCCGCGGCCGGCCTCCGCACCCAGCCGTCGCCTCCCCTTCACCTCCCCGACTCTTGACTCGTTCCAGAAAACGGGCCAGACTGCCAAGGTGCCCTCCCCGCCCGACGTCGAGCAGCTGCTCCGTGGGGCCTCGCTTCGGGTGACCCGTCCCAGGGTCGCCGTGTTGGCCGCGGTGCAGGAGCGGCCGCACGCGAGCACCGACACGATCATCGAGGTCGTGCGCGAGGACCTCGGCGAGGTCTCGCACCAGGCGGTCTACGACGTGCTGCGCGCCCTCACGACCGCCGGCCTGCTGCGCCGCATCCAGCCCTCCGGCTCGGTCGCCCGCTACGAGTCGCGGGTCGGCGACAACCACCACCACGTCGTGTGCCGCTCGTGCGGCGCCATCGCCGACGTCGACTGCGCGGTTGACGAGACCCCGTGCCTCACCGCATCCGACGACCACGGCTACGTCATCGACGAGGCCGAGGTCGTCTACTGGGGCACCTGCCCGCACTGCACCACCGCGAGCACCTGAGAGACCAGACCACCACCGATCCGAGTACCGCACCACCGAACAGGAGACGGACGTGACCGACCAGGCAACCGACGGCGTGACCGACCAGGGCAGCGAGAGCGAGAACCCGGCGATCGACACCCCCACCCCGAAGAAGGGGCGGCCCCGCACCAACCAGGACTGGTGGCCCGACCAGCTCGACCTGTCAGTGCTGCACAAGCACTCCCCCGCCACCAACCCGCTGGATGCCGGGTTCGACTACGCGGCCGCGGTCGCCACCCTCGACGTCGAGGCGCTCAAGCGCGACATCGTCGAGGTGATGACGACCTCGCAGGACTTCTGGCCGGCCGACTTCGGCCACTACGGACCCCTGTTCATCCGGATGAGCTGGCACGCCGCCGGCACCTACCGCATCTGGGACGGCCGGGGCGGGGCGGGCGACGGCCAGCAGCGGTTCGCGCCGCTCAACAGCTGGCCCGACAACGCCAACCTCGACAAGGCCCGCCGCATCCTGTGGCCGGTCAAGCAGAAGTACGGGCAGTCGGTCTCGTGGGCCGACCTGCTCGTGCTCGCCGGCAACGTGGCTCTCGAGGACATGGGATTCGAGACGTTCGGGTTCGCCTTCGGCCGCGAGGACGTCTGGGAGCCCGAGGAGATCTTCTGGGGCTCTGAGGACGCCTGGCTCGGCGACGAGCGCTACAGCGGAGACCGCGAGCTCGCGAACCCGCTCGGCGCGGTGCAGATGGGCCTGATCTACGTCAACCCCGAGGGCCCGGGCGGCGTGCCCGACCCGGTGAAGGCGGCGCGCGACATCCGCGACACCTTCGCCCGGATGGCGATGGACGACGAGGAGACCGTGGCGCTGATCGCCGGTGGCCACTCGTTCGGCAAGACGCACGGCGCAGGCGACCCCGACCTGGTCGGCCCCGAGCCCGAGGGCTGCCCGGTCGAGCACCAGGGCATCGGCTGGAAGAGCCAGTACGGCAGCGGCAAGGGTCGCGACGCCATCACCAGCGGCCTCGAGGTCACCTGGACGCAGACCCCGACGCGGTGGAGCAACAAGTTCTTCGAGAACCTGTTCGGCTTCGAGTGGGAGCTGACGAAGAGCCCGGCCGGCGCGCACCAGTGGCAGCCCAAGGACGGCGCGGGCGCCAACACCGTGCCCGACCCCGAGGACGGCTCGCTGACCCGCCCGCCCACCATGCTGACCACCGACCTGGCGCTGCGGGTGGACCCCGCGTACGAGAAGATCTCGCGCCGCTTCCTCGAGCACCCCGACGAGTTCGCCCTGGCGTTCGCGAAGGCCTGGTACAAGCT
The DNA here is from genome assembly GCA_963833495.1 of uncultured Actinomycetota bacterium. Classification (GTDB taxonomy): domain Bacteria; phylum Actinomycetota; class Actinomycetes; order Actinomycetales; family Dermatophilaceae; genus Fodinibacter. Next base: position 103,427 of record CAWHYJ010000011.1, read on the forward strand.
GCTGCACCGTGACATGGGCCCGGTCGAGCGGTTCCTCGGCCCGTGGGTCCCCGAGGCGCAGCTCTGGCAGGACCCCGTGCCGCCGGTCGAGGGCGAGCTGGTGTCCGAGGCCGACGTGGCCGCGCTCAAGGAGGCCATCCTCGCCTCCGGGCTCACCGTGCCGCAGCTGGTGCGCACGGCCTGGGCGTCGGCATCCAGCTTCCGCGGCACCGACAAGCGCGGCGGGGCCAACGGTGCCCGCATCCGCCTGGAGCCGCAGCGCACCTGGGAGTCCAACGACGCCGCCGAGCTCGACACGGTGCTGTCGGCGCTGGAGCGGGTCAAGTCCGACTTCGACGGCAAGGGCGGCGCCACGGTCTCGCTCGCCGACCTCATCGTGCTCGGCGGGTCCGCCGCGGTCGAGAAGGCGGCCGGGGATGCCGGTCACGACGTCACCGTGCCGTTCCACCCGGGCCGCACCGACGCCACCGAGGAGCAGACCGACGCCGACTCGTTCACGGTGCTGCAGCCCCGCGCCGACGGATTCCGCAGCTACCTGCCCTCGGGCGAGAAGCTGTCGGCCGAGACGCTGCTGCTCGACCGGGCCAACCTGCTCAACCTCACCGCACCCGAGATGACCGTGCTGGTCGGCGGCATGCGGGCACTGGGCGCCAACGTCGGCGACTCGGACCTCGGCGTGTTCACCTCGCGCCGCGGCCAGCTCACCAACGACTTCTTCCGCACCCTGCTCGCGCCGGGCACCGAGTGGAAGTCGTCACTGACCCAGGAGAACGTCTACACCGGCACCGACCAGGCCACCGGTGAGCAGCGCTGGTCGGCCACCGCGGTCGACCTGGTCTTCGGCTCGCACGCCCAGCTGCGGGCCCTGGCCGAGGTCTACGCCAGCGATGACGCGTCGGAGAAGTTCGTCCGCGACTTCGTGGCTGCCTGGGTCAAGGTGATGGAGCTCGACCGCTTCGACCTGCACCGCTGAGGCACCCGCGCCCGACCGACGAGGTCCCGCGACACGCTGACCGCCCGCCTGCGGCATCAGCGCGTCGTGGGACCTCGTCGCATCCGGCCCCAGCCCCCCAGCGCCGACTTCTTGCTCAGGCGCGGCGGCGGAAGGTGTGGGCCCCTCGGGACGCCTTGGTCTCGAGGTAGCGGGCGTTCGCGTCGTTGACGTGCACCCCGGTGGGCACCACCTCGGTGACGGTCACCCCCAGCCGGGCCAGCTGGGCGGCCTTGTCGGGGTTGTTGCTGAGCAGGGCCAGCGAGCCGACGCCGAGCGCCGTCACCATCTGCGCCGCCACCGTGTAGTCACGCGCGTCGGCGCTGAACCCCAGCGCCAGGTTGGCCTCGTAGGTGTCGAGGCCGCCGTCCTGCAGCCCGTAGGCGTCGAGCTTGCCGTAGAGCCCGATGCCGCGCCCCTCCTGGCGCAGGTAGAGAAGGTAGCCGCCGACCTGCGAGATGAGCTCTACCGCCTCGCGCAGCTGCGGGCCGCAGTCGCAGCGCTGGCTGCCGAAGACGTCACCGGTGAGGCACTCGCTGTGCAGGCGCACCAGTGGCGAGTGGTCGAGGCGGTCGGCCGGGGCCAGCCGGCTGGTGCGGTCGCCGAGCCCCACCGCCAGGTGCTCGCGGCCGTCGACGAGCCCCTCGAAGGTGAGCACCCGTGCGGTGGTGCTGAACCCGTCGCTGAAGCGCAGGGGCACCATCACCTCGGTGCGGATCGTGGCCGGTGGTGGCTGCAGTGGGTGCGTCATCGGGTGGTCCCTCCCTGGTCGTCCTGCTCGAACCGTACCGACAGCGCGTAGCGCAGCAGCACGACGTCCTGGATGCGGCGCACCTCGGCGAGGAGCGCACGCGGTCGGGGGCCCGACGGCATCCGCACCTCGGCGGACAGCCGCGGCGCGCTCGGGTCGCCGACCACCACGGAGGCGACGACCAGCTGCAGCTCGTCGGCGACACCAGCTTCGAGGAACTGGGTCAGCACGTCCTGCCCGCCCTCGACCATCAGCCGGCGCACCCCGCGCGCGCCCAGGTCTTCGCTCACCCAGCCCACCGAAGGAGCGGCGCCGGCGTCGACGACCGTCGCGGCATCCCCGAGCCGCTCGCGGGTGGCGGCGACCGCGGGGGTCGCGCAGTAGACCAGGGCGTCGCCGTCACCGCCGGCGAAGATCGCGGCGCCCGGCTCCAGGCCCGGATGCCGGGTGAGCGTCACCTTCCGCGGCGTCGGCGGGTGCCCCTGCGCCACCCGCCGGGCCCGCCGGTCGGGGTCACGCACGGCGAGGCGGGGGTCGTCGGCCCGCACGGTGCCGGCACCGACGAGGATGGCGTCGCAACCGGCCCGCACGGCGTCGACCCGGTCGAGGTCCGCCTCGTTGGACAGGATGAGGCGCTGGTCGGTGGTGTCGTCGAGGCAGCCGTCGAGCGAGACGGCGCAGCTCAGCACGGTGTAGGGACGCTCAGGCACGGGGACCACCCGCCACGGCGTCCAGGCCCTGGGCGGCGAGCGCCGTCGAGGGCGGCTCCGGGGTGGGCTCCGCCGGCCGCCCGCGACGCACCCGGCTCGCGAGCAGCAGCGCGGCCCCGGGCAGGGTCCCCACCAGGGCGATGGCCCCGAACGCCACTGCCGTGGCCAGCCCGGACGCCGCTCCCAGGCCCGCGGCGGCGAAGACCCACGCGGCGGCTCCCTCGCGCGGGCCCCAGCCGGCGAGGTTGAGCGGCAGCGCCGACATCACCAGCACGACCAGGGCCAGCGGGAGCAGGTCGACCACCGGGGTGCGCACCCCGACCGCACGGGCGGCGAGCACGAACGTCGCGGTGTGGCCGACCACGGCCAGCAGCGAGGCCAGCACGATGCCGGCGGATGCCGGGCCCGAGCCGAGCGCCCGCAGGTCGGCGACGAGCAGCCGCAGCCAGCCGGTGACCCGACCGCCGCGCCACCGGGCGAGCACGGCCACGACGAGGGCGACAGCGAGGGCGCACACCACGACGACGACGCCGGATGCCGCGGAGACGTCGGGGAGGTCGAAGGGGCGGACGACGAGCAGCACCACCGCCGTCAGTGCGACGAGCACCACCTGGCCGGCCGTGCGCTCCCACGCGACACCACGCAGCCCGCGCCCGACGTCCCCGCCGACCCGCCCGTGCTGCACGCCCCGCCCGACATCGCCGAGCACCCCGCCCGGAAGCGTGGCGTTGAGGAACTGGGCGCGGTAGCAGGAGGCCAGGGCTGTGGCCAGGGTGAGGTCGGTGCCGAGCCGGCGCGCCACGAGCCGCCACCGCCAGGCACCGCACAGCGTGGTCAGCAGGGCGATGAGGGCACCGGCCGCGAGCACGGTGGCGTCGGTCGCCTGCAGGGCCTCGACGAAGGGCCCGGTGCCGAGCACGACGACGAGCGCACCGAGCACGAGCACGCCCCCGAGCGGACGAGCCCATCGCCACCACGCTGCGTCGATCCCGGCCTCCCGCACCTCCGGGCCGTCCCCACGGTGGGGACCGGCCATCTGTTCGTCCGGACATACGGTGCCGGCGCCCACCCGGTTCACGTCAGGCCGCCACCCGGGCGAGCACCCCGGCCACCTCGCTGCTGGTGTCGGACCACGAGGGCAGCAGCGACCGCCGCTCGGCGGCCGCGTGGCGCAGCTGTCGGCGCAGCCGCGGATCGCCCAGCCACTGCTCGACCGCCCCGGCGAGCGCCACCGCGTCGTCGGGCGGCACCAGCACCCCGGGGCGCCGCCCGCCCGGAGTGTGGCCGAGCGCCTCCGGCACCCCCCCGACCCGGGTCGCCAGCACGGGGATGCCGTGCGCCAGCGCCTCCGTGACGACCATGCCGTACGTCTCGCCCCGCGACGCGGTGACGAAGAGGTCGGCCCGCGCGTACGCGGCATCCAGCGCCGTGCCCACCAGCGCACCGCGGAACCGCACCCGGTCGGCGATACCCAGTTCGAGTGCCCGACAGCGCAGGTGCTCGACGAAGCCGGGGTCGCGCTCGAGCGAGCCGACCAGCTCGCACCCCCAGTCGGGCCCGGCGACCCGGGCGAGCGCGTCGAGGAGCAGGTCGTGGCCCTTGGCGGGGATGACCGCCCCGACGCAGAGCAGTCGGCGCCCGGGCTCCTCTCCCGTCGCCGCCGGGCCGGGCTCGGCGCCGGGCAGCGCCACGGTGACCCGGGACGGGTCGAGTCCGTAGGCGTCGAGCAGCCAGCGCCGGGTCCAGCGGCTCGTGGTCACGACGTGTGCGACGCCGCGCAGCGCCGACTCCTCGCGGGCCCGCACCTCGCCACTGTCGCCGGGCGCGTCCAGGGCAAGGGGCAGGTGCACGAGCACGACCTGGCGCAGTCGCCCCGCCTGGGCGTGCAGCACCTCCGGGTGGCCCGTGGCGACCAGCCCGTCGAGCAGCACCACGTTGCCATCGGGCACTCGGGCCAGCGCCTCGCACAGCGCGGATGCCGGGTAGACCGTTCTCCCGCAACGGTCCTCGGGGACCACGACGTGCTCGCGCACGTCCCATCCCAGCGCTGCCAGGCCGGCGCAGAGCCGGCGGTCGTACGTGTTGCCACCACTCGGCCGGGCCGGGTCGTCGACCCCGTCCGGCACGACCACGTGCACCAGGGTCACAGGTCCCGCTCGTAGGAGGCCCAGGCCACGTGCGACTCACCCAAGGTGACGTGCAGGGCCGCCAGCTCACCGGCATCCCGGCCCACCTCGCCGGCGGAGATGCGCTCGGCGAGCCGGTCGGCCACGACCTGCGCCAGCCGCTCGGTCGTCGTGTTGACCCCGGCCAACGAGGGGTCGTCGTCGAGGTTGCGGTAGCTCAGCGCCCCGACCACCTCGTTGAGCACCCGGGCCGCCTGGCCGATGTCGACGACGACCCCGTCCGCGTCGAGGGTCTGCGCACGCACCGTGACGTCGACGACGTAGGTGGCGCCGTGCAGCTGCTGGGCCGGGCCGAACACCTCGCCGCTCAGGCTGTGGGCGATCATCATGTGGTCGCGGACGGTCACGCTGAACACGGGGGCTCCTCGGGGTAGGTGATGGTGTGGCACAGGGCGGGCAGGGTGCCGTCGGCCAGGCGCGCCATGACGTCGGGCAGCTGCTCGAAGGGTGAGCTGCCGGTGAGCAGCACGTCGAACGCCGGGTCGCGCAGCAGGCGCAACGCCAGGGCGAGCCGGTCGGTGTGGGTGCGGCGCCCCCGCTGCGCCGGCGAGACCGTGCCGACCTGGCTGGCCCGCACCGCGAGCCGGCTCGAGTGGAACGACCCGCCGAGGCGCAGGGTCACCTCGGTGTCGCCGTACCAGCTGAGGTCGATCACCGTGCCCTCGGGCGCGAGGGAGTCGAGCGCCAGCTGCAGCCCCGCCGAGGTCGCGCTCGCGTGCACGGCAAGGTCGCAGCGGTGGGGTGCGTCGTCGGGCAGGGCGAAGTCGGCGCCCAGGGCCGCGGCGACGGCGGCCCGGGCGGGGTCGACGTCCACGATGGTCACCTCCACCCCGGGGATGCCGGTCAGCAACCGGGCGACGCACAGGCCCACCATCCCGGCCCCCACCACGGCCACCTGGTCGCCGACCAGCGGTGCGGCATCCCAGAGGGCGTTGACGGCGGTCTCGACGGTGCCGGCCAGCACGGCACGGGCCGGCGGCACGTCGTCGGGCACGACGACAACGGCCTCGGCAGGCACGACGTAGGAGGTCTGGTGGGGGTAGAGGCAAAAGACGTTGCGGCCCAGGAGGTTTCGCGGCCCGGACTCGACGACTCCCACGTTGAGGTAGCCGTACTTCACCGGCCCGGGGAGGTCACCCTCCTGGTGCGGTGCCCGCATCACCTCGCGCTGGTCGGGCGGCACTCCCCCGCGCAGCACGAGGGTCTCGGTGCCCCGGCTGATGCCGGTGTGCAGGGTGCGCACGAGCACCTCGCCTGGTCCCGGCTCGCGCACGGACATGGGCCGGATCTCCCCGTGTCCGGGCTCACGCACCCAGTACGCGCGGGCCTGCAGCGTCATCGGGTCCCTCCCTTCCACGGCTGCGCTGAACGAGGGTCGCCGTCAGGGGACGGTGGTACCGGTACACACGGTGCCAGCACAGGGCCGGTTCAGGAAGTCGGGGGCCGGCGGTGCGGCGGGTGAACCGTCTTGGGGTGCGGTCCGTGATGACGGGTGAGGCCCCCCTACGCGGTGGCGTGGGTGGCACCGGAGCAGCGGACGGAGAAGGTCATGGGGATTCGGATCGTGACGGCGGTGGCGGCGCTGGTGTCGGCGTACGTGCACCTCAAGCTGTGGCTCGACGGGATGAGCGACGTCGACATCATCGGGCCGGCGTTCCTGTTCAACGCCCTCGCCGGTCTGGTCATCGCGGTGCTGCTGGTGGCGTGGCGGCACTGGGCCCCGGGGTTCCTCGCGGCCGGCTTCGGGGCGAGCACCCTCGGGGCGTTCATCCTGTCGACGACCGTCGGGTTGTTCGGGGTGAACGAGAAGTGGGTCGGCACCGAGGTGTGGGCGGCCGCGGTGGCCGAGGTGGTGTGCATCGTCGGCGGCCTGCTGGTGATGCGGGCGGCCTGGCCGAGCCGTCGCGCCGACGCAGCCGCGGGCTCGTCCACAGACCAGCAGACCACCTCCCGCACCCGCTGACCCGAGCCCCCGGCACCTCGCACCCGGCACCCTGCATCCCGGGTCGCGGGGTGCCGGCTCGATGCCTGGGTCAGTCGGGACGGTCAGTCCGGGCGGCCGCTCAGCACGACGACGGACCGCGGCCCCACCGTCAGCGGACCGTCGGGCACCGGCACCCCCGCGGGCAGGAGGTCGGGCGGCTCGCTGGTGCAGGTGTCGGCCAGCACTCGCCACGAGCCGGGGACCTGCACCGTGAAGTCCAGCGGCTGCGACCAGGCGTTGACCATGACGTACAGGTCGTCCTCGTCGTGAGCGGCGCCGGACAGGTGCCAGGCCAGGGTGTGTGACTGCTCCGAGAGGTCGGGGCCTCCGGCGGTGCCGAACCACTGCACGTCATCGCGCCAGAACCGGCTGCGGCCGATGCTGCGCCGGGACCTGCGCAGCGCGATCATGCCCTTCACGAAGTCGAACAGCTCACGGTGGGTCGTGAGCCGGTCCCAGTCGAGCCAGGTGGTCTCGTTGTCCTGGTTGTACGGGTTGTTGTTCCCGTGCTGGGTGTTGGCGAACTCGTCGCCGGCCACGATCATGGGGACGCCGTTGCTGAGCATCATCAGGGCGAAGAAGTTCTTCATCTGCCGCAGCCGCAGCTCCCGCACCTCGTCGGGGACGCCGTCGTCACCCTCCCAGCCGCTGTTCCAGCTGCGGTTGTCGCTGGACCCGTCGGTGCCGTCATGGCCGTTGGCCGCGTTGTGCCGGTCGTTGTAGGACACCAGGTCGTTCAGGCAGAACCCGTCGTGGGCGGTGATGAAGTTGATGCTCTGGTAGGGCCGGTAGACGTCGCCGGGGCCGTCCGGGAACAGGTCGGCGCTGCCGTAGACCCGGGTCATCAGGGCCGGCACCAGGCCGTCGTCACCCTTGACGAAGCCGCGCACGTCGTCGCGGAAGCGGCCGTTCCACTGCCGCCACATGATGCCGGGGAAGGACCGCCCGAGCAGGTAGGCCCCCATGTCCCAGGCCTCCGCCACCACCTTCACGTCCAGCTGGGCGGCGAGTGCTCCGATCTCGCTGATGAGCGGCGGGGACGTGTTCGGGTCGATCCCCCCATCGGCGTCGCGCGCCAGGATCGAGGCGAGGTCGAACCTGAAGCCGTCGACACCCTGGGCCGCCCAGTGCTGCAGGCTGCGCAGGACGAGCGCCCGCGTCGCGAGGTCGGCCCCCTGCGTGGTGTTGCCGCAGCCGGAGTCGTCGAGGTACGAGCCGTCCTCGGCGACGAGGTAGTAGGAGTCGTTGTCGATGCCGCGCAGGTGGTAGGTCGGACCGGACAGGTCGCCCTCACAGGTGTGGTTGTAGACGACGTCGAGCCAGACCTCGATGCCGGCGGCGTGCATGGCGGCGACCATCTCCCGGAACTCGGCGACCGGTTCCTCGGCGGCATAGGCGTGGTGCGGCGCGAAGAAGTTCAGCGTCATGTACCCCCAGTAGTTGCCCTCCTGGGGGTCGAACTGCTGCACCGGGAGCAGCTCGAGGACGGTGACCCCGAGCTCGACCAGGTAGGGGATCTTCTCGACCAGCCCGCTGAAGGTCCCCCGGTGTGCCGCGGTCACCCCGCTGTTCTCGCGGGCCGTGAACCCCTTGACGTGCGCCTCGTAGACGACCGTGTCATGGGAGTGCCGCGGTGCCGGCGTAGGAGCCGGCGCCAGCCCCCAGCTCGCCCGCGGCAGCTGCCCGAGCACGGCCAGGCCGTCGTTGGGCCCGTCACCCCGGGCGGCCTCCCGGGAGAAGCCCGGCGGGAAGTGCAGCCGGTGCGCGTAGGGGTCGCACAGCACCTTGGCCGGCAGGAAGTGGTTGCGGCCGCCCGACGGGCCATCGACCCGGTAGGCGTAGTAGGCCGCCCCCGGGACGCGCGCGGCGCTGACCATGCAGTGCCAGATCCGGCCGGTCTTGTGCACCAGTGGGTCCAGGGTGAGCTCGAGGATGGGCGTGGCCACGTCGTCGGCACCGTAGACCAGCAGCGTCACGCTGGTCGCGGCCCGGGAGTAGAGGGCGAAGTTCCACGCCTGCTCCGACTCCACCCAGGTGGCGCCGAGTGGGGCCGGGGCGCCCTCCTCCTGCTCCCACGCCTCGATGGTGCGCAGGCTTCCCAGGTGGTGGGTCACGGCGGTGCTCCTTCGTCGGTGGCGCCCGGTGGCGCGGGTGGCCACGGCCCGCGGCACGCGCCACCCGCAGTCATTGCTACGCCCTTCGGGAAGCTCCTACGTCACCCGGCCCGGGTGGCTGGGGGAAGGTCCGCCTCTTCTGTGGCGCCCAGTCGACGGGTCACGAATCGCCGGTGAAGGTCGACGATCCCGGGCATGTCTCGACCCCTCGATCCGTCCACCGGCGCGCCTCCCCTGCCACCAGCCGGGCGGGAGCACCCGGGTCAGCCCGGGAGGGTGAGCACGACCAGACCGTCGGAGGTGCGCACGTCCACCGAGGTGATGTCCGTGCGACCCGTCGCCGTCGCCCCGGTGAGCCGCATCGTCTTGCCCGGCAAGCCCTTCCAGGTGGCCACCTGCTCGACACCACCCCCACGGGTGTGCACGACCAGCGCGTAGGCCGGAGCGATCGACCCCTCGTAGTCGTCGCCGTCACCGTCGCCCTTGGGGTAGGAGCAGGTGAGGTCGAGCTTGGTGCCCCACGCCACCCCGGTCAGGGCCACGGCAGCCTTCACCGGCACGGCGCCGACCGGCACCATCGCCTGGGCCGGCGCGGCGCTGCGGGTGGCCGACGGCGCCGGGGACGCGGCGGACGAGGAAGGCTCCGAGCGGTCGAAGACACCGCCCACCGCGAGGGCGCCCACGAACAGGGCCGCCACGGCGGCCGCCACCAGGGCGGTGAACACCGAGCGGCGCCGCTGCTCGCCCCGCACCTCGCGCACCAGCGCCGGCAGCAGGGTCGAGGGCAGCGGTGCGTCAGGGGTGCGCACCTCGAGGTCGCCCACGTCGACCTGGGCCAGCAGCCCGGGCAGGCCGGCGAGCTCGCGCACGCCGCGGCTGCACTCGGCGCACCCGGGCAGGTGAGCCTCGAAGTCGAGGCGCTCGGTCGGGGAAAGCGACCCGAGCACGTAGGCGCCGTCGAGGTGGGCGAACTGGCAGGTCATGCGCCCACTCCCATCTCCTGCAGCGCGAGCCGCAGGGCCCGCAGCGCGTAGTGCGTGCGCGACTTCACGGTGCCCTCGGGCACCCCGAGCCGGTGTGCGGCCTGCGCCACGGACGACCCCCGGTAGTAGCACTCCAGCAGCACCGCCCGGTGGTCTGCCGACAGCGACGTGATCGCCTCGGTGACCAGCCACGAGGTCAGCAGCTGGTCGGTGCGGTCGACCTCCTCGCGCCCCTCGGGCACCTCGGCGACGGCCAGCTCGTGCTGCGAGCGCGAGGTGCGCCACTCGTCGATGACGATGTTGCGGGCCACCGTGAACAGCCACGAGCGCACCGACCCGCGTGACTCGTCGAGCCGCTCGTGGTTGCGCCAGGCCCGCAGCAGGGTCTCCTGCACGACGTCCTCGGCGCGTGCCCGGTCCTGCCCGGTCAGGCGCAGGGAGTAGCCCCACAGGGCAGCGGCATGCTCGTCATGCAGCTGCTGCATCAGGGCTACGGCACTGTCCGGCATCCGACCTCCTCCACCGAGCACTACGCGCGCACCGCGCCGACGGTTCAACGTCTACTCGTCGCCGCGCAGGGTGAACGATCGCAGCCGGTCTCCGGTGAACCACAACGAACCGGCGGTGACCACCAGTGCGGCCAGGACCGCGTACGCGAGGCCGACCGTCGCGGCATCCTCGACCGTCGGGCTGATCTCGCCCGCGACCGCCCGGCCCCACGCCCCCACCGACAGCCACCGCACACCGACGAAGACCGAGCCGAGCAGGCCCTCCCAGACGAGCACGAAGAGCAGCCCGACGACCACGGCGTGCCGGGTGAGGGCCGCCAGGGCGAGGAAGAGCGCGGTGTAGACCGTGCCGGACACCGCAGCGCCGACGGCGAGGCCCGCGGCCCGCCCCGGCTGTGAGGTATCGAGCACCAGCGACGCCACGGCGACCGGCAGCGCCCCCAGCAGCATCGTGGCTCCCCAGGCCGCGACGAACTTGCTGAGGGCGATGGAGTGCCGGTTCACCGGCTTGGCGAGCAGGTAGACCACCGAGCCGTCGTCGATCTCCGGTCCGAGCACGGCCGTGGCCGCCAGCAGCGCGATGAGCGGCATCGCCAGGGTGAAGCCGAGCCCCACCACCGCCTCGACGCCGACCTCGTCGTCGGTGAGCAGGCGCACCAGCAGGGCCAGCACGAGCAGGGCGCCCGCGATGAGCAGCAGCACGACCCCGCGGCGCCCGCCTAACAGGGCCTGGGTCGACAGGCGCAGCACGGTGCGGTTCATCGCTCAGCCCCCCACCAGGTAGGCGAAGACGCTCTCGAGCGACTCGTCGGTGGGCGTGAGCTCCTGGATCCGGATGCCGTGCTCGCGCGCCACCCGGGGCAGCCGCACCGCGAACGACCCGAAGTCGCTCACCGACACGTCGACCCCACCGCCGTCGCGCAGCGCCACGGCCACGACCGAGGGCTCCGCGATGAGGGATGCCGCGAGCCGCCGGTCGTCGTCGGCCAGCACGACGTACTGCACCGGGCGGTCGGTCATCAGCTTGCGGATCTGCCCGAAGTCGCCGGATGCCGCGTGCCGCCCCGACACGACGACCTCGATCTGCCGGGCCACCTGCTCGACCTCCTCGAGGATGTGCGAGCTGAACAGCACGGTGCGCCCCTCGGCGCCCATCCGGCGCAGCAGGGCCATCAGGTGCAGCCGCTGGCGCGGGTCGACGCCGTTGAACGGCTCGTCGAGCAGCAGTACCGAGGGGTCGTGCACCAGCGCCGAGGCGAGCTTGACGCGCTGGCGCATGCCCTTGGAGTAGGTGCCGATCCGTCGGCCCGCCGGCTCCCCCATCTCGACCACGTCGAGGGCCCGCTCGGTGGCGGCCCCGGGGTCGGCCAGGCCGTGCAGCTCGGCGTTGGCCAGCACGAACTGACGCCCCGTCAGGTAGCCGAAGCTCAGCTCGCGCTCGGGCACGAGCCCGATGGTGCGGTAGGCGTCGGTGCGCCGCCAGACCGGCTCGCCGTCGAGGGTGACGCTGCCCGCCGAGGGGGCGAGGAAGCCCGACATCAGGGCGATGATCGTCGTCTTGCCGGCGCCGTTCGGACCGAGCAGGCCGGTCACGCCCGGGCGCACCGTCATCGAGATGCCGTTGACCGCGACGACGTTGCCGTACCAGCGCGAGGTGGCGTCGAGGGTGAGCACGCTCATGCCGTGGCCACCCTCCGGTAGCGCCACACGAGCGCGGCCACGCACCCCACCGAGAGGCCGACGAAGACGACGACGTAGGCGAGCACCATCGCGGTGGACGTCGGCGGGGTCGGGGTCTCGATGTCGGTCCAGGCGCCCATGAGGCCGCGGTACAGCGAGTACGGCGAGAACAGCCCGGCGACCTCGCCGACCTCCGGGCGGCCCTCGTCGCCGGAGATGCCCTGGATGGCGGTGACGATGCCGTTGCCGATGACGAGCAGGGCGATCGTGGCCACCACCGCGAAGCCGCGGCGCGTCGACCACGACGCGATGAGCCCGGCGATCCCGGTGAGCGACAGGGCGAGCAACAGGGCGAGGCCGAGGGCGATGCCGACCTCTCGGGTCTGTGTGCCAGCGTCGAGCCCCGCGAGCAGGGCGACGGCATACAGGATGACCAGCGGCAGCAGCAGGAACACCAGGGTGGCGCCGAGCAGGGCGGTCCAGCGCGACAGGGCGTAGGCGCTCGCCTTCAGGGGCCGGGCGAGGTAGAGCGAGATCGTGCCGTGCCGCAGGTCGCGCGAGAACAGCACCGGGGCCTGCGACGCCACGAAGATACCGACCAGCACCTGGGTCGTCGACGCATACTGCGCGTAGCCGATCGGCAGCTGGTCGAGGCCGGCGAAGGCCAGCACCCCGCCGACGATGACGGCCGGCAGCAGGTTGAGCGCGAGCAGGGCGAAGGGCAGCACCTTCGACCTGCCCGAGCGGCCCAGACCGAAGGCGTTGCGGAACCCGGTGAGCGTCAGCGCCCGCGCGATGGCGCCGGCACCGAGCCGGGGGCCGGTGTAGGGCCGGTAGCCGAGGTCGTGGATGACGCTGCCACCCGCGGGCGTCGCGGCCGAGGGGTCGGTCACCGGTCGCCTCCTTCGGGCTGGGGGTCGGGGTCGGCGAAGACGTCCTCGATGCGCCGGTGGTCGACCTGTAGCCGCACCAGCCCCAGCCCGAGGTCACCGGCGGTGTCGCGGATCAGGTCGCGCACGGCATCCGGGCGGTCGGTGGCGTCGACGCTGAGCATGCCGCCGCGCCGGACGGCGGTGACGCCGGCGGTGGTGAGGGCAGCCGCCATCCGGTCGTGGGCGTCGTCGCCGAGCACCTCGACGAGCAGCGCGCCGGTGGCGTCGAGGAACTCGTCGGTGCGCGAGGCCCGCAGCAGCCGGCCGCCGTCGAGCACCACGACGTTGTCGCTCACCCGCTCGAGCTCGCCGAGCAGGTGCGAGGTGACGATGACGGCGATGCCGAAGTCGTGGCCGATGCGCTGCACCAGGCCGAGCATCTCGTCGCGCGCGGCCGGGTCGAGGCCGTTGGTGGGCTCGTCGAGCAGCACCAGCCGGGGGTCGTGGGCGAGGGCCTGGGCGAGCTTGGCCTTCTGCTTCATGCCGGTGGAGTAGCCACCCATCGGGCGGTAGCGCTCCTCGGCGAGCCCGACGTGGCGCAGCACCTCGGCGGCCCGCTCGCGGGCGGCGACCCGCGGCAGCCCACTCATCATCGCCAGGTGCACCACGAAGTCGCTGGCACTGACGTCGGGCGGCAGGCAGTCGTGCTCGGGCAGGTAGCCCACGGCCGCCCGGATGGCCTCGCCCTCGGTGGCGATGTCGTGCCCGAGCACCTCGGCCCGCCCGCCGGTCGGGGGGATCAGGCCGAGCAGCAGCTTGAGCAGGGTCGACTTGCCCGCGCCGTTCGCGCCGACCAGGCCGGTGGTGCCGCTGCCGATGTCGAGGGTCAGCGCATCGAGGGCCAGCACCGGGCCGTAGTCCTTGGTGAGGCCCTCGGCGCGCACGACGGGAGTCATCCCGCTCACCGTAGCGGCGGCGGCCGACGCCCCCCGCGCCCGGTGGGCAGGGTTCAGGGCCGGGTCAGGGGATCCCCCGAGCCGGGTGCGGCCTGCGTGCCTCCCCACCCGGTCGAGCCTAGAGAACGCGCCGGATGCCGGGCGCTCGACACGGCGGTGCCCGCTTCGATCCCGCTTCCGAGTTGGGGCTCAACCGGTCGCCGGGGCAACCACCTGAGCACCCAACTGGGAACGACACCGGCAGCTGGGGCAGGGTTTGACGATGACCACCCCCGAGGTGCCCCACGGCACTCTGGCCCGACCAGCGAACTGGTGGCGCACCGCCGTCGTCTACCAGGTCTACCCGCGCTCCTTCGCCGACAGCGACGGCGACGGCGTGGGTGACCTGCCCGGCATCACCGCACATCTCGACCACCTCGAACGGCTCGGCATCGACGTGCTGTGGCTGTCGCCGGTCTACCGGTCGCCGATGGACGACAACGGCTACGACATCAGCGACTACCAGGACGTCGACCCGCTCTTCGGCACCCTGGCCGACCTCGACGCGCTCATCGCGGGGTGCCACGCACACGGCATCCGGCTGGTCATGGACCTCGTGGTCAACCACACCTCCGACGAGCACCCCTGGTTCGTGGAGTCCCGCGACCCGGCCTCCCCGAAGCGGGACTGGTACTGGTGGCGTCCCCCGCGGCCCGGGCACGCGCCGGGCACCCCGGGCGCCGAGCCGACGAACTGGGAGTCGATGTTCTCCGGCCCGGCCTGGGAGCTCGACGAGGCCAGCGGCGACTACTACCTGCACCTGTTCTCGCGCAAGCAGCCCGACCTCAACTGGGAGAACCCGCAGGTGCGCCAGGCGGTCTACGCGATGATGCGCTGGTGGGTCGACCGGGGCGTCGACGGATTCCGGATGGACGTCATCGACCTCATCTCGCGCGACCCGGTGCTGCCCGACGGGCCGGTGCCGCACGGTGGCCGGTTCGGGTCGCCGTACGCCGCAGTGACCAACGGGCCCCGGCTCGAGGAGTTCCTCGCCGAGATGAACCGTGAGGTGGGGCTGAGCGAGGGGCAGCTGCTGACCGTCGGGGAGATGCCGGGCTCGACGATCGACCTCGCCCGGAGGGTCACCGACCCCGCGCGGCGCGAGCTCGACATGGTCTTCACCTTCGAGCACGTCGACCTCGACGTGCGCCCGGGCAGCGCGAAGTGGGACATCGTGCCGCTCGCGCTGCCGGCGCTCAAGCGCACCCTCGCGGCGTGGCAGGAGGGTCTCGCCGACGTCGGGTGGAACTCGCTCTACTGGAACAACCACGACCAGCCCCGCGCGGTGACTCGGTTCGGCGACGACTCCCCCGAGCACCGGGTGGCGTCGGCCAAGACCCTCGGCACGGTGCTGCACCTGCACCGTGGCACGCCGTACGTCTACCAGGGCGAGGAGCTCGGGATGACGAACGCCCCCTTCGCGTCGATCGCCGACTACCGCGACATCGAGTCGATCCGGTACCACGCCGAGGCGCTCGCGGCAGGCGTGCCCGAGGATGAGGTGCTGGCGAGGCTGGCCCTCAAGGGCCGCGACAACGCCCGCACGCCGATGCAGTGGGATGCCGGCAAGCACGCCGGGTTCACGACCGGCGACCCGTGGCTGCCGGTGAACCCGAACCATGTCGAGATCAATGCCGCCGCAGCACAGGCGGACCCGGCATCCGTCTTCAACCACTACCGAGCCCTGATCGCACTTCGGCACGAGCACCCGCTCGTGGTCGACGGGCGGTTCGAGCTGCTGCTGCCCGACCATCCCCACCTGTGGGTCATCGTCCGCGAGGGTGCGGCCGGGCGGCTGGTCGTGCTCGCCAACTGCTCGTCGCTGCCCGTCACGGCGGATGCCGGAGACCTCCCGGACCTCGCCGGCGGCACCGTGCTGCTCACCACCCACCCCGGCCACAGCGGGCTCGACCTGTTGCCGTGGGAGTCCAGGGTCTACGAGTTGGGTGCTCAGGTGGTCGCCCCGGCAGCCACCTGAGCACCCAACTCGCACAGGCCCGCAGGCGCGTGTCGGGGTGTACCGTCGCCGGTGGCCGACCGGCCAGCACCCGACGAAGGCGAGGCCACCGTGAAGCAGCACCGGACCAGAGCAGCCATGGCCCTCGCGATCGGGGCCTCGCTCGCCGCCACCGTCGTCGCGGCATCCCCGGCCTCGGCCACCAAGCCGGGAAGCGGCACCACCACCGGCACCGGCAGCGTGTTCATGGTCAACCCGGTGCAGTCCTCCGGCGACCAGTCGCTCACCGATCAGAGCGACTCCGCGGCGGCCGTGCCGCTGAGCCAGTACGCCACCGTGCAGCTGCGCAACCTCGACGGCTCGGGGTTCCTCGTCGGGAAGTGGGCCAACGTGCGCGGCAACACCGGCCCGGCGGCCTACAGCACCACCAACACCTTCTCCTACCTGCGCGACGACGACCGGTTCGAGCAGGTGATGGCCTACTTCTGGGTCAACCAGGCCCAGGAGTACCTCCAGTCGCTCGGCTTCGGTAGCACGCTGCGCCCGGTCAACATGGAGAGCCAGGACGTGCGCATCGACCAGTACGGCGTCGACAACTCGTTCTCCTGGGACAAGCACGACTACCTGCGCTTCGGCAAGGGCGGGGTCGACGACGCCGAGGATGCCGAGGTGATCGTGCACGAGTACGGCCACGCCGTCCACGACTCCCAGGTGCCCGGCTTCGGCACGAGCGAGGAGGCCGGCTCGATCGGCGAGGCCTTCGGTGACTACCTGGCGGTGTCGGTCGGGCTGGCAGCCGCCACGCAGTACGGCTGGCCGGTGACAGCCGAGGCGGCGTGCCCGATGGACTGGGACGCCACCTCGTACACGTCGGCCCCGCACTGCATCCGCCGCTTCGACCGCAACCTCACCGTCGCGGACAAGCGCGGGGAGGTGCACTACGACGGCCAGATCTGGAGCCAGGCGCTCTGGGAGATCCGGCAGGGCTACGTCGGCCTCGACCTCACCACGGCCGACTGGGACCAGACGCTCGTCGACAGCCAGTTCGACTACGCGGCCGACACCTCGTTCTCGGCCGCGGCGCAGGCCACGTACGACAAGGCCGTCGAGAACGACGGTGCGGCCGCTGCCGCGCTGGTCAAGGCGGAGTTCGCGGAGCGCGGTATCACCTTCTGACCCGACAGACCCGTCGACGGTGGAGAACACGCCGCGTGCCCTCCGGGGTGCGCGGCGTGTTCTCTACGCCCGACCGGGGAAGGTGGCGCGGATGGCCGCGCTGAGGGCCTCGGGGTCGACCGGCTCGCCCGCAGCCGTCCGGGCCCCGACGGCCAGCCCGAGGATGTAGGACCCCACCGGCGCCATCGGTCGGGCGAAGCCGTGTGCGATCTCCTTGGTGAGATGGTGGATGCCGGTGACGTCCACCGCGTGCGGGTCGACGTCGAGCGCCCGGCAGGCATCGTCGATCCAGTGCTGCCACTCCTGCTCGGCGGCGGTGAGGTCGGTCATCGCGGGCTCACTTCTTGCTCAGCTCGGGTTTGTCCCAACCGCGTTGCGGCGCGCGGCTGCCCGAGCCGCGACCGGGCCGGGCGTCCTTGGACCGGTAGACGAGGTACGGGCGCGTCAGGTAGCCGATCGGCGCCGAGAAGACGTGCACCAAGCGGGTGAACGGCCACATCGCGAAGAGCAGGAACGCCAGGAGGGCGTGCACCTGGAAGCCGAGCGGCGCCTGTGCCATCAGCTCGGGCTTCGGCTGCAGCAGGAAGATGCTGCGGAACCAGACGCTGACGCCCTCGCGGTAGTTGTACTCACCGCCGAACTGCAGCAGGCTGCCCGCCACGGTGTTCCACATGCCCAGCACGATGACCGTGCCGAGCACGGCATACATGACCTTGTCGTTGACCGTGGTGGCGCTGAACACCGGCCCCGTGGTGCGCCTGCGGTAGACCAGGATCGCCAGCCCGGCCACCGCGGCGATGCCCGCCGGGATGCCGCCCGCCAGCGCGATGACGTGGTAGGCGTGCGGGCTGAGCCCCAGGGCGTTGGTCCAGACCTGCGGGATGACGAGCCCGATGATGTGCCCGGCCACGACACCCAGCATGCCGAAGTGGAACAGGGGGCTGCCGATGCGCAGCAGCCGGTCCTCGTAGAGCTGGCTCGACCGCGTGGTCCAGCCGAACTTGTCGTAGCGGTAGCGCCAGACGTGCCCGACGACGAAGACGGCGAGGCAGACGTAGGGCACGATCACCCACAGGAAGACGGTCATCGAGGGGCTCCCACGGGGATGGTCGTGCCGAGCAGCGCGGTGGTGTCGACCGGGTCGGGCCGGGGGTTGAGCCGCGGGTCGATGGCGTAGGGCTCGAGGCCGACGTCCTCCTGCGGCGGCCCCTCGGCGACGAGGCGCATCAGTGCCGTCTGGTCGTCGCCGTCGAGCTCGGGCAGGGTCGACCGCAGCGCCTGCACGGCGGGCAGCCACGGTGAGCCGCGCTGTGCGAGACCGGCCCTGAGCACCTCGATGCCGACCCGGTGGCGGGTGAGCAGGTGCCACGCGGTGGCCCAGTCCTGCACCGCCCCGAACTCGAGCACGACGCAGAGGTGGTCGGGCAGCTCGACGTCGGTGTCGAACTCGACCCCGGCCTTGCGATAGGCCTGCTTGAACTCCACCAGGGCCACGCCGCGCCGCCGGGTGTCGCCCTGGGCGAAGTACGTGAGGTGCAGCGAGCACTTGCGGGTCACGTCGAAGGTGTCGACGTAGTCGGCCTGCAGCTCGGTGAGGTCACGCTGCTCCAGGGTGTCGAGCACCTCGACGAGCGGCGCGCACTGCGCCGCGGGGAGGGTCTGCGCGACCGACCGAAGCATGGGCACCCGCTGCACCAGCACGGCATCCGGGTAGTCGAGCAGCAGTGACACGAGCTGCCAGGTGTCGACCAGCTCGCGCTCGCTGATGCCGGGTTGCTCGCCCCGGTGCCGCCGCCACTTCACTTTTCGCTCCCCGGCTCGGAGCCGGCGGCGTCCGTGGGGAACATGCCGGCCGGCATCCCCCGGCCGTCCCAGTTGAGCAGGTTGACCCGGCCTCGCATCGGGTTGTTCGCCGGCAGCGCCTGCATGGTGTCGGCCGACTGGGTCTGCTGCAGCACCCGGAAGTTCTCGACGGCCACCGGCGTCGGTGCCGCGCCCGACCCCTCACCGAAGATCTCCTGGCCGCCGCCGTACTCGGAGACGGCGCAGTCGGTGGCGAGCTCCTCGAGGGCGTGCGCCTGTTCGGCGTGCGCGGTGGGGATGACGTAGCGCTCGTCGTACTTCGCGAGGGCGAGGAGGCGGAACATGTCGTACATCGCCTCCCCCTCCATGCCGACCGCCGCGGGGATCTCGTCGCGGGGGTCGCGCCCGAGGTTGATGTCACGCATGTAGCTGCGCATCGCGGCCAGCTTCTTGAGGACCCCGTTGACGGGGTCGACGTCGCCGGCGGTGAACAGGTTGGCGAGGTACTCGACCGGGATGCGCAGGGTGTCGATGGCTCCGAACAGGTTGTCGACGTCCTCGGCGTCGTGGCCGGTGTCCTTGATGACGTCGACGACCGGGGACAGCGGCGGGATGTACCAGACCATCGGCATGGTGCGGTACTCCGGGTGCAGCGGCAGCGCGACCTTGTAGTCCATGATCAGCTTCTTCACCGGGCTGCGCCGGGCGGCCTCGACCCAGTCGCCGGGGATGCCGGCCGCCTCCGCCGCGCGGCGCACCTCCGGGTCCTCGGGGTCGAGGAACACCCCGAGCTGGCTCTCGTAGAGGTCGGTGTCGTCAGGGGCCGAGGCGGCCTCGAGCACCTTGTCGGCGTCGTAGAGCACCAGCCCGATGTAGCGCAGCCGGCCCACGCAGGTCTCCGAGCACACGGTCGGGATGCCGACCTCGATGCGCGGGTAGCAGAACGTGCACTTCTCGGCCTTGCCGGTCTTGTGGTTGAAGTAGACCTTCTTGTAGGGGCAGCCGGTGATGCACATCCGCCAGCCGCGGCAGCGGTCCTGGTCGACCAGGACGATGCCGTCCTCCTCGCGCTTGTAGATCGCACCGCTCGGGCAGGACGCCGCGCACGACGGGTTGAGGCAGTGCTCGCAGATGCGCGGCAGGTAGAACATGAAGGTCTGCTCGAACTCGAACGTGACCTTGTCCTCGATGCCGCGCAGCATGACGTCCTTGGCCGCGTGCTCCTGCGAGCCGCCGAGGTCGTCGTCCCAGTTGGCGCTCCACGACACGTTGATCGGCTTGCCCGAGATGAGCGAATGTGGCCGTGCGACAGGGAAGTTCTTCTGTGCCGGGGCGTTGAGCAGCGTCTCGTAGTCGTAGGTCCAGGGTTCGTAGTAGTCCTGGATCGAGGGCATCTTCGGGTTGCTGAAGATGGTGAGCAGCTTCTTCAGCCGGCCGCCGGCGCGAAGGCTGAGCCGGCCGTTCTTGACCACCCAGCCGCCCTGCCACTCGTCCTGGTCCTCGTAGCCACGGGGGTAGCCGAGCCCGGGCCTGGTCTCGACGTTGTTGAACCAGACGTACTCCGTGCCCGCCCTGTTGGTCCACGCCTGCTTGCAGGTGACCGAGCAGGTGTGGCACCCGATGCACTTGTCGAGGTTCATCACCATCGCCATCTGGGCCATGACGCGCATCACGAAACTCCCAGCACGAGAATGCGGTCGGGGTCCCCGCGAAGTATCGGAGTGACGAAGGAGCGCAGAACTTCGTGGGGTGACATCAGTACACGACCTTCTGGTTCGAGCGGCGGCGGATCATCGTGACCTCGTCGCGGTTGTTGCCGGTCGGGCCGATGTAGTTGAAGAAGTAGGCGAGCTGGGCGTACCCGCCGATGAGGTGGCTCGGCTTCATCATGATCCGGGTGAGCGAGTTGTGGATGCCGCCCCGCCTCCCGTTGGTCTCGGTGAGGGGGACGTCGATCAGCCGGTCCTGGGCGTGGTGCATGTAGACCGTGCCCTCCGGCATCCGGTGCGAGACGATCGCGCGGGCGGCGACCACGCCGTTGCGGTTGACCGCCTCGACCCAGTCGTTGTCGCTGACGCCGATCTTCTCGGCGTCGAGGTCGGACATCCAGATCGTCTGGCCACCCCGCGAGAGGCTGAGCATGAAGAGGTTGTCCTGGTACTCGCTGTGGATCGACCACTTGTTGTGCGGCGTCAGGTAGCGCACCGAGACACCGAGGGCGTTCTGCTCGCCAAGTGCCGTCTCGCCGAACAGCTCGGTCATGTTCAACGGCGGGCGGTAGACCGGCAGGGCCTCACCCATGCCGAGGATCCAGTCGTGGTCGAGGTAGAACTGCTGGCGCCCGGTGAGCGTGTGGAACGGCTTGAGCCGCTCGATGTTGATCGTGAAGGGTGCGTAGCGGCGGCCCCCCGACTCCGACCCCGACCACTCGGGCGAGGTGATCACCGGCACCGGGGCGACCTGGGTGTCGGCGAAGGTGATCTGCTTGCCCTCGTGCTCGGCCGAGAGGTCCGCAAGCGCTGTGCCGGTGCGCTTCTCGACGTTTGTGAACCCGTGGGTGGCGAGGTGGCCGTTGGTGGTGCCGGACAGGTGGAGGATCGCGTCTGCGACGTGGATGTCGGTCTCCAGCTTCGGCTGGCCGGTGCCGGCGCCGTGCTGCACGACCCCGTTGCGGTGCCGCAGGATCTCGACCTCACGGCTCACGGCGTACGGCACGCCCTTGGTGAGCATGCCCACCGACTCCAGCAGGGGGCCGATCGACGTCATCTTGTCGTAGACCGCGGTGAAGTCGCGCTCGACGACGGCGAGCACCGGGAGGGTCTTCCCGGGCACCGGCTCGCACTCGCCCTTGCGCCAGTCCTTGACGACTCCGTGCACCGTGGCCATGGCCTCGGGGGTGTCGTGCCACAGCGGCTTGGCGACGACGTCGCGGCGGGTGCCGAGGTGGTCGACGGCCAGCTCGGAGAACTTCTTCGCGATCGCCTTCCACGCCTCCCAGTCGGTCTTCGACTGCCAGGGCGGCGAGATCGCCGGGTTGAACGAGTGCACGAACGGGTGCATGTCGGTGGTGTTGATGTCGTGCTTCTCGTACCAGGTGGCAGCCGGCAGCACGACGTCGGAGAACAGCGTCGAGCTCGTCATCCGGAAGTCGATCGTCATCAGCAGGTCGAGCTTGCCCTCGGGCACGTCGTCGGGCCACTCGATGCCTTCGGGGCGCTTGTCCGGCGGGGCCTGTTGTGCGGTGACGGCGTTGTCGGTGCCGAGCAGGTGCTTCAGGAAGTACTCGTTGCCCTTGGCGCTCGAGCCGAGCAGGTTGGCCCGCCACAGGCTGAGGATGCGGGGGTGGTTCTCCTCGGCCTCGGGGTCCTCGACGGCGAACTTCAGTGCGCCGGAGGTGAGCTGGTCGACCACGTAGTCGGCCGGGGTCGAGCCGGCCGCCTCCGCCTGCTCGACCAGGTCGAGGCTGCTGCGGTTGAAGGTGGGGTAGCTGGGGGTCCAGCCGAGCCGCACCGACTGGGCCAGCAGGTCCATGACCCCCTTGCCGGCGAACACGCCGGTGCCGGCGTCGACGTCGTCGGCGGTGAACGTGTCGTACCGGTACTGGCTGGTGTTGACGTACCAGTAGGCGGTCTGGTTCATGTGCCGCGGTGGGCGCTGCCAGTCGAGGGCGAAGGCCATGTGCTGGAAGCCCATGATCGGGCGCACCTTCTCCTGCCCGACGTAGTGCGCCCAGCCGCCGCCGTTGCGCCCCTGGCAGCCGGTGATGGTGGTGAGCACCAGCATCGCGCGGTAGATCTGGTCGGAGTGGAACCAGTGGTTGGTACCGGCACCCATCAGGATCATGCCGCGGCCAGTGGTGTCGATGGCGTTCTGGGCCCACTCGCGGGCCAGCCGGACGACCTGCTCGGCCGGCACCGACGTGATCTCCTCCTGCCACGCCGGAGTCGCCGGTGTCGAGGGGTCGTCGTAGTCGGCCGGCCACTCGCCCGGCATCCCGGGGCGGTTGACGCCGTACTGCGCCAGCATCAGGTCGAGCACCGTCGTGACCAGTCGCCCGCCGATGCGGCGCACCGGCACGCCGCGCGTGACGTGGGCGACCTTGCCGTCGTAGGAGTCGAAGCGCGGCAACGTGATTCGAGCGGTCTCGGTGACGGTGCCGTGCAGGGTGAGCACGGGGTCGATGTCGCCGAGGTCGAGGTTCCACTGGCCCAGCCCCTCGTCGCCGTAGCGGAAGCCGAGCGACCCACGCGGGATCGCCACCTCGCCGGTGCGCGAGTCGAGGACCGCGGGCTTCCACATGGCGTTCTCGGACGCGGCTTCGGGGATGTCGAGGTCGCCGGCGACGAGGTACTTGCCCGGCCGGTAGGCGGGCCCGTCAGCGTCGGTGGGCGACCCGGCATCCGAGGTGTCTGGCTCGAGCGCCACGAGGAACGGCAGGTCGGTGTACTTCTGGTTGTAGTCGGTGAAGAAGGGGACCTGCTGGTCGACGAAGAACTCCTTGAGGATGACGTGCCCCATCGCCATCGCGAGGGCGCCGTCGGTGCCGGGGGCCGACGCGACCCACTCGTCGGCGAACTTGACGTTCTCGGCGTAGTCGGGCGAGACGGCCACGACCTTCTGGCCGCGGTAGCGCGCCTCGGTCATCCAGTGCGCGTCGGGGGTGCGCGTCATCGGGACGTTCGAGCCCCACATGATGAGGTAGCCGGCATCCCACCAGTCGCCGGACTCGGGCACGTCGGTCTGGTCGCCGAACATCTGCGGCGAGGCGTTGGGGAGGTCGGCGTACCAGTCGTAGAACGAGAGCATCGGCGCACCGATGAGCTCGAGGAATCGCGCACCCGAGGCGTAGGAGACGGGTGACATCGCGGGGATCGGCGAGAAGCCGGCGATCCGGTCGGGACCCCACCGCTTGACCGTGTAGACGTGGGCAGCCGCGATGATCTCGACGACCTCGTCCCACGTGGACCGCACGAGACCGCCCTTGCCACGGGCCGACTTGTAGCGTCTCGCCTTGTCGGGGTCCTGCACCACGGAGGCCCACGCCACGACCGGGTCACCGCCGACGGCCCGCTTGGCCTCGCGGTACATCTCGAGCAGCACGCCGCGCACGTAGGGGTAACGAACCCTGGTGGGCGAGTACGTGTACCAGCTGAACGCCGCGCCGCGCGGGCAGCCTCGGGGCTCGTACTCCGGGCGGTCCGCACCGGTCGAGGGGTAGTCGGTCTGTTGCGACTCCCAGGTGATGATGCCGTCCTTGACGTAGACCTTCCACGAGCAGGACCCGGTGCAGTTGACGCCGTGGGTGCTGCGCACGACCTTGTCGTGCGACCAGCGGTCGCGGTAGAACGCGTCGCCGCTACGCCCTCCCTCGGCGTGGATCGAGCGCCTGTCGGCGGAGACCTCGGAGCGGGTGAAGAACCGGCGGGTGCCCACCAGGGCGTCGGTCAGTGGTCCGTCGAGACCGGCGCTCATGTGGACTCCTTCGGTGCGGTGCTGCGGAAGGGTGTCGTGGTGCTCACGTGCGCGACGCAGGTGGTGTCGTCGACGAACGGCTCGAGACTGACCCGGGTGGACGACTCCCCGAGCTGAGCCAACGATCCCGCAATCAGGCCGCGATGGATACCGCAGACGACGGCGGGGTTGTCGCGGGCCAGGTCGATGAAGGGGCAGTGGGCCAGGGTGACCTCGGCGGCACGACCGCCGTCGGTCGTCTTGAGCTCGGGGGTGTAGCCCCACTCCTGCAGCACGTCGATCATCTGGGCCAGCTTGCCGAGCCACCGGCCCGGGGTGTCGGCGGGCATCGAGCCCTGCTCGGTCGCGACGTGCTCGACCGCCCAGCGCCGCCCGGCCTCCGCCGGAGTCATGGCGTGGCCGGTCTCGCCGTGCGCCAGGGTCGAGGCGAGCAGGCCGCTGAGCAGCCGCAGGTGGTCGGCCTCGGAGCGGGCGTCGACGTCGTCGAGCGAGCCCGGCGCCAGTGAGTAGACCTTGCGGGGTCGTCCCGCGCCGCCCCCGCGGCGCACAGCGGAATCGACGATGCCGGCGGCCACCAGCTGGTCGAGGTGGAAGCGCACGGTCGTGACGTGCAGACCGACCTGGGTCCCGAGCTCGGCGGCGGTCAGACCCGGTGTGACCGCGTCGCCGTCGACGTGCGCGAGGGCGTCGACCAGGCGGCGCCGCACCGGGGAGGCGAGCAGCGCTGCGGCGTTGTGCGTCGCGTCGGTGGTCATGTCACTCCCGTCGAGATTGGAGGAGTCCGTTCCTCTCCATCGAAGCACACCGTAACAGGTGCTCGCCAGCCCCTCGATCGCGGCATTCTGGTTGGCCATAGGCCTGTCCAAGACGACGACTGAGGGCCTTCCTGAGAGGTAAGGCACACCTGTCTGGCCGCCCGTCAGGATGGGGTGTACGGTCCCGGTGTTGCTATTAAAAGGATCAGTTTCATGCAAATGGAGGACCGAGGATGACCCAGTTGCTGACCGAGCCGGCAGCCTCGCCGGCGCCCGGCGCCACGAACGCCGGTCGAGGGCACGTCTCCGGTGGGGCCAAGCGGGTCCTCACCATGTCGACCGTCGCCTTCACCCTGATGTTCGCGGTCTGGCTGATGTTCGGCATCCTCGGCGTGCCGATCCAGAAGGAGCTCGGGCTCTCCGACCCGCAGCTGGCGTGGATCAGCGCCGTCGCGGTGCTCAACGGCTCGCTCTGGCGCCTGCCGGCCGGCATGCTCACCGACCGGGTGGGGGGCCGCGTCGTCACCATCGCGATGCTGCTGCTGACCGCCGTCCCGTGCTTCCTCATCACCCAGGCCACCAGTTACCTGCCACTGCTGGGCCTCGCGTTCCTCGTCGGGTTCGCCGGCAACCTGTTCAGCGTCGGCATCTCGTGGAACGCCGCGTGGTTCCCGAAGGACCGCCAGGGCTTCGCGCTCGGCGTCTTCGGCGCCGGCAACATCGGCGCCTCGGTCACCAAGCTGCTCATCGTGCTGCTGCCGACGATCATCGCCGGCACCGCGGGAGCCACCTACCTCGGCATCTTCCCGGGCGGCTGGCGGATCTTCCCGGCGTTCTACACGGTGGCCCTCGTCGTCGTCGCGGCGCTGACCTTCGTCGTCGTGCCGCGGCACGACCGGCGCGCCGGTGCCGGCAAGCCGGTGCGCGAGATGCTCGCGCCGCTGCGGCACGTGCGGGTCTGGCGGTTCAGCCTCTACTACGCCGCCGTCTTCGGCGCCTACGTCGCCCTCGCCGCCTGGCTGCCCAAGTACTACGTCGACAACTTCGACATCCCGCTGGCGGAGGCCGCACTGCTCAGCGCGACGTTCATCTTCCCGGCATCCCTGCTGCGTCCGGTCGGCGGCTGGTTCTCCGACCGCTGGGGCGCCCGCCGGGTCATGTACTGGACCTTCGCGGTGATGATGCTCACCACCGGCATCCTGATGATGCCCAACGGCCACCTGGTGATCGCGCACGCCGACGGCTCACAGAGCAACCACCTCGGGTACGCGCTGGGCCTCGTGCCGTTCGCGATCCTCATCTTCGTCCTCGGCTGCGCCATGGGCGTGGGCAAGGCCGCCGTCTACAAGCACATCCCCGAGTACTTCCCCGACAACGTCGGCTCGGTCGGCGGCCTGGTCGGTATGTTCGGCGGCCTGGGTGGCTTCGTGCTCCCGCTGCTGTTCGCCTACACCAAGGTGTGGTCCGGCTTCCCGACCTCGACCTTCTTCGTCCTGTTCCTGCTCACGAGCGCCTGCTTCGTGTGGATGCACCTGACCGTGGTGCGGATGCTGCACCAGGAGTCGCCCGAGCTCGCCCGAAACCTCGAGACCACGGCCGCCGTCGCGGCCACCAGCTGACCAACACGGCCACCCGGCCCCACCCAAGGAGAGAGACCGCCATGAGCACGTCCCAAGCACCGGCCCGAAACGGCGAGTGGCTGGATTCCTGGGATCCCGAGAACGAGAAGACCTGGGACCAGTCACTGGCCTGGCGCACGCTCTGGATCACGACCTTCTGCCTGACCCTCGCGTTCGTCGCGTGGTTCCTCCCGAGCGCGATCATCCCCAAGCTCAACGCCCTGGGCTACGACTTCACGAAGAACCAGCTGTACTGGATGGCCGCCATGCCGGGGCTCGCGGCCGGCCTCTTCCGCCTGGTGTGGATGACCCTGCCCCCGATCATGGGCACCCGGAAGATGGTCTCGCTGACCACCCTGTTGCTCATCGCGTCGACCCTCGGCTGGGGCGTGCGGGTGCAGTCGCCGAGCGCCCCCTACTGGGAGCTCATGGTGCTGGCCTTCCTCGCCGGCATCGGCGGTGGCGCGTTCTCCGGCTTCATGCCGAGCACGTCGTACTTCTTCCCCAAGCGCAAGCAGGGCACGGCCCTCGGCCTGCAGGCCGGGCTCGGCAACTTCGGCGTCTCCTTCGTGCAGCTGCTCACGCCCTACTTCATCGCCATCTCGGCCCTCGCGATCTTCGGCGGCAGCCAGCAGATGACCGTGTCGGGCAAGCCCCCCGCGACCGTCTGGTACCAGAACGCCGCCTTCGTGTGGATCCCGCTCATGGTGGTCGGGGCCGTCCTCGCGTGGACGATGCTGAAGTCGGTGCCGGTCAAGGCGAACATCCGCCAGCAGTTCGACATCTTCCGCAACCAGGACACCTGGTGGATGACGATCCTCTACATCATGACCTTCGGCACGTTCTCCGGCCTCGCCGCGCAGTTCGGCCTGCTCATGGCCAACCTCTACGGCAGCGGGAACAGTGACATCGTCCAGGGGTCCGGTGCGTCCGCCACGGTCCTCATCGCCGGTTACGCCGTCCCGGACGCCGTGAAGTTCGTGTTCCTCGGCCCCCTCATCGGGGCCGCCGCGCGGGTCGTGTTCGCTCCCCTCACCGACCGAACCGGCGGCGCCGTCTGGACGCTCGTCTCCGGCATCGGCCTCATCGTGTCGATCGCCTACACGATCCCTGCGCTCACCCCGGACACCAGCTCTGCGGTCTCGCTCGACGCCGGGTTCCACCAGTTCCTCTACGGGATGCTCGCGATCTTCCTGTTCGCCGGCATCGGCAACGCCTCGACCTTCAAGCAGATGCCGATGATCTTCGAGCGCCGCCAGGCCGGGGGCGTCATCGGGTGGACGGCGGCCATCGCGGCCTTCGGACCGTTCTTCTTCGGCGTGGGTGTGACGACGCTGGGCCCGGTGGCCTTCTACTCGATCGGCATCGCCTGGGCGGTCATGTGCGTCGGCATCACCTGGTGGCGCTACGCCCGCCCCGGTGCGCCCAAGCCCGGCTGAGGCGCCGTCCCTCACGGACAGGCGGATGGCCCGACGTGGGGTGCTGGCAGTCGAGAGGTCGAGACACGCTTGTGAGAATCGCGATCCCGGGCATGTCTCGACCCCTCGATCCGCCCCCAGGCCGGCGGTGATGCACCGGGCGCGGCCTAACGCGCACGGTGCCTCACCCGAACGGTTCAGCGCTGTCAAGAGCGCCGGATGCCGTGTCCGCCTCCTCGAGTTGGCTGCCCCTGCGACCACCCCAGCACCCAACTCCGGGATGCCGGGCGTACGCCGTGAGGGCGGAAGTGGTCGCCCTGGCAACCGTTTCCGCACTCGAGACCGGATGCCGGGGCACCACGTCGGGGTACGCCGCCACCTACGCCGTAGTAGTCGCTGTGATCGCAACGAGTACTGCGCTGTAGCTCGCGCTGAACCCCCTTGCCGCCGGGCGTCGGCACCGGTGGTACCCGAGTTGGGTGCTCAGGTGGCTGCCCCGGCGACCACCTCAGCACCCAACTCCGGATGCCGGGACCAGCTCAGCACTCAACTCGAGGCGTTCCGGTCAGGTCGGGTCGGGGTGGGTCTCGAGGTCGCGGAGGTCGGCGGGGGTGTCGACGTCGCGGCCGGCAGGCCCGGTCACGAAGACCTCGACATGCGGCACCTCGAGCAGCAGCTTCGCGGGGCGGTTCGCCGCCGGGATGGGCAGCGCCGCGCGCACCGCTGACGTGCGGTACGCGGCGAGCAGCGGGTTGGCGAACCCGGCGTCGTCGGTCGCCACCACCCCGCCGACCTCCGGGGGTGCCGTGCGCAGGGCCGCCACGAGCCGCTCCAGGGCGGGGCCGGCGTACGGCATGTCGCCGGCCACCACGGCCACCAGCCGGGTGCGCACCCGCACCACGCCGGCGGCGACTCCGGCCAGTGGCCCACCACCGGTGGGGTTCTCGCGGGTCCAGGTGACCGGTCGACCACAGTCGCGCGGCGGCCCGACGACGACCAC
Organism: uncultured Actinomycetota bacterium; assembly: GCA_963833495.1. GTDB lineage: Bacteria > Actinomycetota > Actinomycetes > Actinomycetales > Dermatophilaceae > Fodinibacter. Next base: position 132,402 of record CAWHYJ010000011.1, read on the forward strand.
GGGCCAGCTCGCGGGCAGCGACGCGACGACGGTCTCGAGCACGGTCGACCCGTGCAGCCGCGCGCCGAGCTTGTCGGCGCCGAACCGCCGCGAGGTGCCGCCGGCGAGCACCACGACGGTGACGTCGGCAGCCACGGATGCCGACCGCCCACCCGTGTCCGCGGCGGGGTCCGCTGCCCGGGCCCCGGTCGTCGCGTCGGGGTGGTCGTCGGTCATCGCACCAGTGTGGGGGGCAGGGTGAGCTCGCAGGCCCCGGGGCGCGAGAACGGCTCCAGCCGGAGACCGTCCGAGGGCTCGTGGTGCGCCTCGAGGGCGCCGGCCACCAAACCGAGGTGCACCTGGCAGACCACCTCGGGGTGGCGACGCGCCGCATCGAGCAGCGGGCAGGTGCGCAGCAGCACCGTGGTGCCCGAGCGGTCCGCCGGCTTCGCGCTCGACATCAGGCGAGAACCCGAGCCGGTCGAGCAACCCGACGACCCGCTCGCCGGCCGCACCCCCAGCAGGTTCGTCTGCCAGGTGGCGAGCGGCCAACCCTGCACCCCAGGCCTTCCCGATCACCCGGGCGTCGTCACCCGGGTCCCCGCCACGCTCGGCGAGCCGCTCCGCGAACGCCGCCGCCAAGGCCACGTACTCCTCGGCGACCCCACCGCCGGGGGTCGCGGAGGCGGCGTCACGGCCCGCCCGGGTCAGGGAGTACCGCGCGGCGGGGCGGCCGCGACCCCCTTCCGGCGGTGTGGGCTGCTCGAGCACCAGACCGGCAGCGACGAGCACGCGCAGGTGGTGGCGCGTCGTGTTCGGGTGCCCACCGACCGTCGCGACGAGGTCGCCGACCGTGGGCAGCGACGACGCAGGGCGGCGGGCGATCACCTGCAGCAGGCGCCGACGTGAGGGATCGGTCACGTCGGCCGACGGATCGCCCGACGACGTGCTCGGCGCGGGTCCGAGTGGTGGTATCTTTTTCACAACATCATTGTAGTAAATACTGACCCCGGAGGCCACCATGGACACACCCACCACCTTCCCGCTCACCGAGGTCACCGGTCACACCGCCGGGTCGGCCGGAAGCTGCGGGTGCGGGGAGGCCGTCGGTGACGCCCCCGAGCTCGACGTGCGCGCCATCCCCCACGCGATCCGCCACGCCACGCGTGTTCGGCGCCTGGTCGGCCATCCCCCAGGGCGGCTCGCTCGTGCTCGTGGCACCGCACGACCCGAAGCCGCTGCTCGCCCAGCTCGCCGACCTCGGCCCGATCACCGTGACCTACCTCGACGAGGGGCCGGACGCCTGGCGGCTGCGGATCACCCGCGGCTGACCGGCGAGCGGGACGAGGACCGGCCGTGTGTTCCTACTGCGGGTGCGAGAGCGTCGAGGTCGTCGGGCGCTTCATGAGCGAGCACGTCGCGATCATCAACGCCACGGGTGACCTGCGACGGGCCGCCGAGTCGGGCGACGGCATCCGGGTGCACGACGCGGCCGCGACCGTGCGGGCCCTGCTCGATCCACACGCCGAGGCCGAGGAGTCCGGCCTGTTCGCGGTGCTCGCCGAGGACGCCGAGTTCACCGAGCACGTGCACGGCCTGTGCCGCGAGCACGTCGCGCTCCACCAGCTGCTCGACCGGGTCGACGCCGGCTCACACACCCTCTTCCCGGACTTCGAGAAGCTACTGCGCTCCCACATCGACCGCGAGGAGAACGGGCTCTTCCCCGCCGCCGCGATCGCCTTCGCCGGCCTCGAGTGGGAGCGCGTGGCCACCCTGACGCCCGGTTCGGAGCCGGCTCGCGGATGAGGGAACGAGCGCACCGCGCGTGGCTCCTGCTCCCGGCCGGGCTGAGCCTGTTGGCCGGGATCGATGCCGGGCTGCTGCTCCTCGAGGTCCCGGCACCCATGGGCGCCACACACCTGCCCGACGTGCACGGGCCACTCATGGTGCTGGGCTTCCTCGGCACCCTCATCGCCCTCGAACGCGCGGTCGCCCTCCGCTCCACCCTGGGGTACGCGGCGCCGGCCCTGCTCGGGCTCGGTGGCCTCGCCCTCGCCGCCGGGCTGCCCCGGACGATCGGCCAGGTGCTGCTGCTCGACGGAACGGTGGCGCTGGTCGCCGTGCTCGTCGCCCTGTGGCGCCGTCGCCGCGACGACCCGGTGATGGTCGAGGTGCTCGGTGCGTCCCTCGCCGTGCTGGCCGCGCTGCTCTGGGTGCGGGTGGATGCCGCGGTCGTCGTGCCACTGCTCGCGGGCTTCGTGGTGCTCACCATCGCGGCCGAGCGCGTCGAGCTGGCCCGCATCCACCTGCCGGCCTCGGCGGAGCGCGTGCTCGTCGCGGTCGCCGCCCTCGTCGCGAGCGCAGCCATGGCTGCCGTGCTGTTCCCCGACGCCGGATCACGGGTCTTCGGCCTGTGCCTCCTCGTGCTCGTGGCCTGGCTGGCTCCGCGAGACGTCGCCCGTCGCACCGTGCGCAGCACCGGACAACCGCGGTTCTGCGCGGCGGCGATGCTCGCGGGCTACGCGTGGCTCGGGGTCGCCGGGGTCGCCTGGGCCGTGAGCGGGGTGACCACCACTCCGGCCGCGCACGACGTGGTGGTGCACACCATCTTCCTGGGGTTCGTCATGAGCATGGTGCTGGCCCACGCCCCGGTCATCCTGCCCGCCGTGCTGCGGCGCCCGGTGCCCTACCGACCCCTGCTCTGGGTGCCCCTCGTCGTGCTGCACGCGGCGCTGCTCGTGCGGGTGGCCGGTGACCTGGCCGGCCGCCCCGTGCTGGTGGCGGTCGGTGGCTACGGCACCGCTGCCGCCCTGCTGCTCCTCCCCCTGGCCGCCGTGCTCACCGCCACCCTCCCGGCACCGGCGACCCCCAGCACCCCGGCCCACCGCGACCCGCCCGCTCGTGCGGTCCTGACCGCCCCAACCAGGAGCCCCCCGTGAACCCGCCCACCCCGCCGGCATCTCGTCGCACCTGGCCGCTGCGTGACCGCCCGGGCCTGGTCTGGCTCGGCCTCGCCGCCGCGCTCACCCTGGTGCACCGCTGGGTACCCGGCTCGGGCTGGCTCCTCGTGCACCTGGTGCTGCTCGGCGCGCTCACCCACTCCGCGATGGTGTGGAGCACCCACTTCACCCAGGCCCTGCTGAAGACCCCTGCCGAGATCGACGACCGCACCCAGCAGAACCGCCGCATCGCACTGCTCATCGCGGGGGTCACCGCGGTGCTGGTAGGGGTGCCCACCGGCCTCTGGCCGCTCACCGTGGCGGGCGCGACGGCGGTGTCGGGCGCGGTGCTGTGGCACGGCATCCAGCTGTGGCGCAGGCTGCGGCGTGCGCTGCCGGGGCGGTTCCGGGTCACCGTTCGCTACTACCTCGCCGCGGCCGCGTGCGTCCCGGTCGGCGCGACCCTCGGCGCCTGGCTGGCGCGCGGCCTCGACGACGAGCGGCACGGGCAGGTGCTCGTCGCGCACTCGATGGTGATGGTGCTCGGCTGGGTCGGGCTCACCGTCACCGGCACGCTGGTCACCCTGTGGCCGACGATGTTGCGCACCCGGATGGACGACCGCGCCGAACGCCTTGCCCGGCAGGCCCTTCCGGTGCTGGTCACCGCCATCGCGGTGCTCGCGACCGGGGCGGCCCTGGGCTCTCGCACCGCGGCCCTGGCCGGGCTGGTCGGCTACGCCGCCGGGCTGGCCTGGTGGGGGCGCGCCCTGGTCGGGCCCGCGCGACAGGCCCCGCCGAAGGTCTTCGCGACCTGGTCGGTCACCGCCGCGCTCGGGTGGTGGGTCGTCGCCCTCGTCCTCGTGGGGTGGCGCCTGGCGACCAGCCCGTCGTGGGCCGCGCTGGCCGACGGCTACGGGACCGTCGCCGCGGTGGTCGTGGTCGGCTTCGCCGCGCAGCTGCTCTCCGGCGCACTGTCCCACCTCATCCCCTCGGTGCTCGGTGGCGGTCCGTCCGTCGTGCGCGCGGCCTCGGCGTGGCTCGACCGCGGGGCGATCTGGCGTGTCACCGTGGTGAACCTGGGCCTGCTCGTCTGCCTGCTTCCCTCGCCCAGCGCCGTGCGCGTCGCCGTGTCGGTGCTCGTGCTCGGCGCACTGGTCGCGTTCCTCCCCCTGCTGCTGCGCTCGATCAGGGCCGCCGTCGCGGCCCGGCGCGCCCTGCTGACCTCCGTGGCAGACGCCACCGAGCGGCGGGGTGCGGCCCACCCCGCCGACGCCGGCCGAGGCGCCCCGCACCCGGTCGGGCGCACAGCTGCTCACTGCCGTGGCGAGCCTGGCCCTCGTCGTGACCCTCGGCATCGCCGCGGACCCTGCTGCCGCCGGACTCACCGAGGCCACGACGGCGGCCAGCGCCTCGACCGCGGGCGTCGTGGCGGCGCGCGCCGGCGTGCGATCCACCGGCCACACGACGCGGGTCACGATCGAGGCCCACGACATGTCGTACTCGCCCGCCTCGCTCAGCGTCCCGTACGGCGACCGGCTCGTCATCGAGCTGGTCAACCGCGACGACGGGTCACCGCACGACCTCACCTTCGGCGACGGCATCCAGACCGGCCGCGTCATGCCCGGTCGGCACGCGACCCTCGATGTCGGCGTGGTCGCGGCCAGCACCCAGGGGTGGTGCCGCATCGTCGGCCACCGCCAGATGGGGATGGTGCTCGACGTCGTCGTGACCGGTGCGCCCGTGGGCCCCGCGAGCGAGGCGAACCCGGCGGATTCCGGCGGACGCAGCGGCCGCGGCACCTGCCGATGACCCGCCGGTCGACCTGTCGGGTACCCCCGCGGCCGGCTTCACGGCAGTGCCCGCAGCACTGCCACCGCTCGACGGGGCGCGGACTCACGCGGTGACCCTGACCATCGAGGAGGTCGAGCTCGAGGTGGCCCCCGGGGTGCGCCAAAAGCGCTGGACCTTCAACGGCACGGTGCCGGGCCCCACCCTGCACGGCCGGGTCGGCGACACCTTCGTCGTCACCCTCGTCAACCACGGCTCGATGGGCCACTCGGTCGACTTCCACGCCGGCGAGGTGGCACCCGACGAGGTCATGCGCACCATCGCCCCGGGCGCCTCGCTCACCTACCGCTTCACCGCGGGCCGGGCCGGTGTGTGGATGTACCACTGCTCGACGATGCCGATGAGCGCGCACATCGCGGCCGGCATGCACGGCGCCGTCGTCATCGAGCCCGACGGGCTGCCGGCGGTCGACCGCAGCTACCTGCTCGTGCAGTCGGAGGTGCACCTCGACGGTGACGGCCGCACGTCGGTGCGTGAGGTCGACGCCGCCTCCGCGGCCGCGGACACCCCGGACGTCGTGACCTTCAACGGTGACGCCAACCAGTACGTCGCCCGGCCGTTGCCGGCGAGGGTCGGTGAGCGGGTGCGCTTCTGGGTGCTCGCCGCCGGGCCGAACCGCGGCTCGAGCTTCCACGTCGTCGGCACCCAGTTCGACACGGTGTGGTCGGAGGGCACGTACCTGCTGCGCGACGGCACCGGGCCGATGGGCGACACCGGTGGCGGCAGCCAGGTGCTCGACCTCGCCGCCGCCCAGGGCGGGTTCGTCGAGCTGACCCCCCGCGAGCCGGGCCACTACGCGTTCGTCACCCACGTGATGGCGGATGCCGAGCGCGGTGCCCGAGGGATCCTCAGCGTCACCCCGTAGCCGCCCGCCCGGAGTGCCCCGCCACCCACGATTGCAACGGACGTGCCGGGTTATGGCTGTCAGATCGCCGACGTGACAGCCATATCCCCGCACGTGCGGGGCCGACCGAGGCGGTTCAAGGCATGCCGCGGCGGCCGTGGGTGCGCGGCGGCTCGTAGCCACCCTCGGGCGGCACCATCTCGGCCCGCACCCCCAGCAGCCGCACCGGTCGCTCGTCGTCGAGCACCCGGTAGAGGGCCAGCGCCGTGTCGGCGATCACACCGGCATCCCACGTCGGCTCGGCCAGCTTGCGCGACCGATTGACCGTGAAGAACGGACGGAAGCGCACCTTGAGGTGCACCCGGGCACACGGCCGCCCCTCGGCGCGGATGTCGTCCACCACCTGCGCGGCCAGCGCCCGCACGGCATCCTCGACCTCGGACGGCTCGAGGTCGACCTGGTAGGTCGTCTCGCGACCGTGCGCCCGTGGCACCCACGGGGTGTCGTCGACCGTCGAGCTGCTCTCGCCACGACCGAGCGCGCCCAACCAGGGCCCGCTCTGCGGCCCGAACTCCCCTGCCAGCAGGGCGTCGTCGGCCTCTGCCAGCTCACGCACCGTCGTCACCCCCAGCGCGGCCAGCCGCTGCGAGATCCGCGACCCGACACCCCAGAGGTCCCCTGTCGGCTTGTCCCCCATCACCTCGAACCAGCTGCCCCGGGTGAGCCGGAACGTCCCCTGCGGCTTGCCGAACTCCGTGGCGATCTTGGCCCGCACCTTGGTGTCACCGATGCCGACCGTGCAGTGCAGCCGGGTCGCGGCGAGCACGTCCGCCTGGATGCGGCGCGCCACCGCCTCGGGGTCCTCGGCCTCCACCCCGACGAACGCCTCGTCCCACCCGAGCACCTCGACCACCGCGCCCGGTACCGCGCGCAGGGTGTCCATGACCACGGCGGATGCCGCGTCGTATGCGGGCTTGTCGACCGGGAGCACCACGGCATCCGGGCAGCGACGCACGGCGGTGCGCAACGGCATCCCCGACCGCACGCCGAAGGCCCGCGCCTCGTACGACGCGGTCGAGACCACGCCCCGCTCGGTGGGGTCGCCCCGGGCGCCGACGATCAGCGGAAGCCCGGCGAGCTCAGGATGGCGCAGCACCTCGACGGCCGCGATGAACTGGTCCATGTCGACGTGCAGGACCCAGGGCGCCATGGGTCCCATCGTGGCGGACCGACCGCCGCCGCAGGGTCAGGACTAGGGCGCGTTCCGGTCGAGGTCGGCGAAGGCCGCCCACATCACGAAGAAGTCGAGCACGAGGATGACCACCGCCGCGACGGGCTGGTACGGGATCCAGAGGAAGGCGCCGAACATGCTGATGGTGGCCACGATGACCGCGACCCCGCGCGCCCAGTCGGCTCGCCCGCGCAGCGCGGCACCGGCGACGACGGCGGCGACTCCGAGCGCCAGGTGCGCCCAGCCCCACTTCGAGCCGTCCGTGCCGAGGAAGTACCCCTTCGCCGTTGTGAAGTCGCCGTCGCTGAGCAGCGCCGAGAGCCCCTGCACGACGTGCAGCACACCCACGATGATGAGGAGCACCGCGGCGAACGAGGTGGATGCGACGCGCCGGTGGGTGGTGTACGAGCGCGTGGGCCTCCCCCGCGAGTCAACCTTCTTGGACATGGGTCCGTCCTTCCGTGGCACGCCGACCCGGTGCGTCCGGTGTCGGGCACCACTGTTCTACCCGCACCACCCGGCGCGCGTCACCCACGCCGGATGACCGTGGTGCCCGTTGGCGGCGCGTGAGTACCGTGGTCGGGATGGACAGTGTCAGCCACCCCACCGTCGGGGCACGGCCCCGATGAGGGCCGTCGTGTACGACCGCTACGGCCCGCCCGAGGTGCTCCGCGTCGAGCACCTCGCCGTGCCGACGCCGGGGGCCAAGCAGGTGCTCGTCGAGGTGCTCGCGACCTCGGTGAACCTCTCCGACTGGGAGTGCCTGGTCGGCTCCCCCGCCTACGCCCGCCTCGGCGGCATCCGCCGTCCCGCCCGGCGGGTGCTCGGCTCCGACATCGCCGGCCGGGTGGCGGCCGTCGGCCCCGGGGTCACGACCTTCCGCCCGGGCGACGAGGTGTACGGCGACAACCTGGGCCTCAAGGGCGGCTTCGCCGAGTATGCCGTCGCACCCGAGTCGGTGCTCGCCCACAAGCCGGCGTCACTCACCTTCGTCGAGGCGTCGACGATCCCCCAGGCGGGCGCCATCGCCCTTCAGGGAACCGCCGGCGCCGGGCCCGGGAAGCGGGTCCTCGTCAACGGGGGCGGCGGCGGGACCGGGACGTTCGCGATCCAGGTGGCCAAGCAGCAGGGGGCCCACGTGACCGCCGTCGACAACGCGGCCAAGCTCGACCACATGCGCGCCCTCGGTGCCGACGAGGTGCTCGACTACCGGCGCGAGGACTACACCCGGCAGGAGCCCTACGACCTGGTCCTCGACCTCGTCGCCCATCGCTCGGTCGGCGACTGCCGACGGGCCCTGGCACCCGGCGGCCGCTACCGGTGCGTGGGCGGCCCGGTGCCCACCGTGCTGGGCGTCCTCCTGGCCGGTGCCGTGGTCGGGCGGCTCAGCGGCCGGCGGATCGGTGTCCTCGCCGTGAAGCCCGGGCCGGAGCACTTCGAGCCGCTGACCCAGCGGTGCGTCGACGGTGAGGTCACGATCCACGTCGAGCGCACCTTCGGCCTCGACGAGGTGCCCGACGCACTGGCCCACGTCGGTCAGGGCCGGGCCCTCGGCAAGGTCGTGGTCGAGGTCGTACCCCAGCCCTGACTACGGCGTCGGGACCGGCACGAGCTGCATGACGGGGTGGCGGTCGGCCTCGCGGGCGAAGGCCTCCGGCGGGTCGTCCACCGTGGCCGCGAAGTACGGCCTGGGCACGCTTGCGACGGTGACGTACTCCTTGAGCACCGGCCCGGCCTCCTCCGGCCCGACCTGACGCACCGTGTAGCGCGTCGTCGTGAGCCGGCGGGTGAGGCGCACCTCCCCGGCGGCCCGGGCGTTGAGCACCCAGGACACCACGCCGTACGGCGCCACGAGCCACTGCCTGCCGTCGAGGTCGACGACCGTCACCGGGTTGCGCCGCTCCTGCCCGCTCTTCCGGCCGACCGTGGTCAGCACGTACGACCGCGGGATGAGGCCGACCCGGGTCAGGGCCCTCGTCAGGAGGTTCTCGGCGCGGTGGAACCGGCTCCGCTGGTAGGTCTTCGGCGTGTTCGGGCTTGGGTTGGTCACGCCCCGACCGTAGCGGTACCGCGGGCGGCCTCAGTAACCCGGGAAGACCCGGCGCAGGTCGTCGAGGTCGACGTTGCCCGACACCGAGACACCATCGGGGGTCCAGCGCGGGGTGAGGCGACCCGAGATCAGCCGCGCGACGGCATCCGCCGGTCCCGCAAGCGTCGCGGTCGTGGTGGCGCCACCGTCGGCAGCGACCAGGGACACCGAGTCGGTGATCGAGAGAGCGTGGTCGAGGTCGCCCAGGGTGACCAGGGCCGGCTCGGCCACCTGGTCGGCCTTGCCGGTGAAGCCGAGCATGAAGCCGAGCCCGTCGGCGAAGTGGTCGACGAGCAGGGATGCCGTGGACGCGTCGATCGCCGCGTCGTCGTCGAACGCGACCCGCGCGTCCCACGAGTGCTGGGCGGCCTCGTTGAGCCGCATCCCGGCATAGGAGACGAGGGGCAGCGGCGCGGGGAGGAACCCGAGGGCGACCTGGAGCTCGGATCGCTGCCGCGGGGTCAGTGCCTCGTACGCCGCCACGAGCTCGGCGTCCGAGGCGACGAAGGCGTCGGCCTGCTCGCGGGGGGACATCGCGTTCCAGCGGTCCCAGACCGTCTGGTTGAAGCCGTCGCCGAGCGCGTCACCGTCGCCCGTCGCGGCGCGCAGGGTCGCCCGGCCGATCTCGGCGCCGCTGCCGAGGTGCGAGAGCACCTGCGCCACCGGCCACTCGGAGGCGCCGGACGGGTCGCGCAGCTGCTCGTCGGTGAGGCCGCGGACCACCGCGACCAGCTCGTCGTGGGTGGAGCGCAGAGCGGAGATCGTCGCGTCAGCAGTGGCAGTCATGCGGTGCGCAACCTCCACGGTGGCGCCGGGATTCCCGGGCCACCGTGGCCGAGGCAGGAGACCAGCCGACCTCGGCCACGGCACGGACCCGCGCTACCCCTGTCGGGACGGCTCCTCGGGCACGACTTCGTCGATGTGGATCGCGTGGGCGGCGACCTCGACGTCCTCGGTGGAGGCGCCGGTGATCTCGGCACCGACGCCGGCGGCATCGGGGTTGAATCCCGGTGCGGCACCGGGATTCTCGAGCGTCCCGTCCTTCCCACGCTTTCCGGTGAAGGCATCCATCACCATCGAGACGAACGAGCGGCGACCACCCGTCTTCTTCGACAGCACGTCGAACGCGACGGCGCCCAGGAGCACCAGGCCCTTGATGACCTGGATCCAGTTGCTGTCGACGCTCATGTTGGCCAGGCCCAGGTTGAGGACGCCCATGACCAGACCACCGATCATGGCCCCGGTCACCGTGCCGACGCCACCGGCGACGGCCGCGCCACCGATGAACACGGCCGCGATGGCGTCGAGCTCGAACCCGACACCGTCCTTGGGGTTGGAGGCGTTGAGGTAGGCCGTGAACACCATGCCCGCGACACCTGCGAGCAGGCCCATGTTGACCATCACCAGGAAGTCGATCTTCTTGGTGTTCACGCCGGTCAGGCCGGCCGCGTTGCGGTTGCCGCCGACCGAGTAGATGTAGCGGCCGGTCACGGTGCGCTGGGTGATGAAGGTGTAGATGATGACGAGCGCGAAGAGGATGAGGCCGACCACCGGGAGGCCCTTGTAGGAGGCGAGCAGCATGCCGGTGGCGAGGAGCAGGCCGCCGGAGATGACCAGCTTGATGACGACCACCGCCATCGGCGGCACGGTCATGTCGTACTTCTTGCGGTCGGCACGGTTCTTCAGCTCGAAGTAGGTGAGGAACGCGATGCCGAGGAGGGTGAGCACCAACGTCGGGTTGTGGTAGCCGGTGTTCGGCCCCATCTCGGGGAGGTAGCCGTTGGCGATCTTCTGGAAGGCCTCGGGCACCGGGATCGACTGGGCGTCGAGGATCATCAGGTCCAGGCCACGGAACAGGAGCATGCCGGCGAGGGTGACGATGAACGCCGGGATGCCGATGTAGGCCACCCAGTAGCCCTGCCACATGCCGACGAGGATGCCGAGGGCGATGCCGAGCAGGATGGCCATGGGCCAGGGCAGGCCCCAGTGGTCCATGGCCAGGGCGCACGAGGCACCCACGAAGGCGCTCACCGACCCGACCGACAGGTCGATGTGCCCGGCGATGATCACCATCACCATGCCGATGGCGAGGATCAGGATGTAGCCGTTCTGCACGAGCAGCGAGGTCACGTTGCGCGGTTCCAGGAACAGCCCGTCGGTGAGGAAGTAGAACATGGCGACGAGACCCAGCAGGGCGATGAGCATGCCGTACTGGCGGATGTTCCCCCCGAGGCTCTTGCGGATCTCCGCACCGAGGGACCGGCGGTCGGCCTCCTTCGCGGCGTCGCGGGTGGTGACGTCCTGGGCCATGGTCAGCCTGCCTTTCTCTGGGTCATGTAGCGCATGAGCAGTTCCTGGTCCGCCCGCTCACGCGGCACGTCGGCCGTGATCACGCCGGCGCTCAGGGTGTAGATGCGGTCGCAGATGCCGAGCAGCTCGGGCAGCTCGGAGGAGATCACGAGCACCCCGCGGCCGGAGTCGGCCAGCTGGTTGATGATCTCGTAGATCTCGTACTTGGCACCGACGTCGATGCCGCGGGTCGGCTCGTCGAGGATCAGGACGTCGGGCTCGGTGAACATCCACTTCGCGAGGACGACCTTCTGCTGGTTGCCGCCGGACAGGCGCGAAACGCCCTCCTCGACGTCCGGGGTCTTGATGTTCAGCGAGGCGCGGAACCGCTCGGCCGCCAGCACCTCCTGGTTGTCGTCGACCGCCATGCCCTTCTTGATCTTCTTCAAGCCGGCCGAGGTGATCGACACCTTGATCGAGTCGAGCAGGTTCAGGCCGAGCGCCTTGCGGTCCTCGGTGACGTAGGCGAGGCCCGCGTTGATCGCCTGGCCCACGTTCTTCGCGGAGATCTCCTTGCCGTCCTTGAGCAGGGTGCCGCTGCGCTTGGTGCCCCAGGACTGCCCGAAGACGCTGCGCGCGAGCTCGGTGCGCCCCGCGCCCATCAGGCCCGCGAGCCCGACGATCTCGCCACGGCGGATCGTGAGGTTGGCGCGGTCGACGACCACGCGGTGCGGGTCGGCCGGGTGCATCACGGTCCAATCGCGGATCTCGAGCAGCACCTCCCCCGGGTTCGACTCGTGCGGCGGGTAGCGGTGGTCGAGGTCGCGCCCCACCATGCCGCGGATGATCCGGTCCTCGTCGACCCCGCCGTCGCTCACCTGCAGCGTCTCGATGGTGCGGCCGTCGCGGATGATCGTGATGGCGTCGGAGATCTGCTCGATCTCGTTGAGCTTGTGGCTGATCATGATGCAGGTGATGCCGCGGTCGCGCAGACCACCCAGGAGCCGGAGCAGGTTCTGGCTGTCGCCCTCGTTCAACGCCGCCGTGGGCTCGTCGAGGATGAGCAGCTTGACGTCCTTGGCCAGCGCCTTGGCGATCTCGACGAGCTGCTGCTTGCCGATGCCGATGTCGCGGATGATCGTGTCGGGATCCTCGTGCAGGCCCACGCGGTCGAGCAGCTCGACGGCGCGCTTGCGGGCGTCGAGCCAGTTGATGACGCCGCGACTGGCCTCCTCGTTGCCGAGGAAGAGGTTCTCGGTGATGGACAGCAGCGGGATGAGCGCGAGCTCCTGGTGGATGATCACGATGCCGGCGCGCTCGGAGTCGCGGATGTTGCCGAACTCCACATCCTCGCCCTCGTAGAAGATCTGGCCGCTGTAGGTGCCGTGGGGGTGGACCCCCGACAGCACCTTCATCAGGGTCGACTTCCCCGCGCCGTTCTCGCCGCAGATGCTGTGGATCTCGCCGCGCTGTACGTCGAAGTTCACGTCGGACAGCGCCCGGACGCCCGGGAACTCCTTGGTGATGTCGCGCATCGCCAAGATGGTGTCGGTCACGATGTCGGTCCTCCTGGATCGAGAGCGGATGCCGGTGGTCGGGGCGGTGGCCCCGTTGGGGCCGGGGCGGCGGCAAGCGTCGGAACCAGGCCGCCGCCCCGGAGTACGAGGGTCAGCTCTTCAGCTGGTCCGCGGTGTAGTACTTCGCGTCGAGCAGGACCTGCTCGATGTTGGACTTGTCGACGGCCACCGGGTCGAGCAGCTGGGTCGGCACTACCTTGACACCGTTGTTGTACGACGTGGTGTCGTTGGTCGTGACGGTCTTCTTGGCGAGGACCTCCTGGATCATCGCGACGGTGGCCTTGGCGAGGTCCTGGGTGTTCTTGAACACCGAGGAGTACTGCTCGTCAGCGAGCACCGACTTGACCGACTCGAGCTCGGCGTCCTGGCCGGTCACGACCGGGAGGGTCTTGCCGCCGCTGCCGTAGCCGGAGCCCTTGAGGGCCGCGATGATGCCGCGCGAGAGGCCGTCGTAGGGCGAGAGCACGCCGTTGACGTCCTTGTCGGAGTACGACTTGGTGAGCAGGTTCTCCATCCGCTTCTTGGCGACGGCGGCGTCCCAGCGCAGGGTGGCGATGGTCTTGAAGTCGGTCTCGCCGGACTGGATCTTGATGGTGCCGTCGTCGACCTTCGGCTTCAGGACGTCCCACGCACCGTTGTAGAAGAAGGTCGCGTTGTTGTCGTCGGGGGACCCGGCGAACAGCTCGACGTTCCACGGCTTGGGCTTGCCCGAGGCCTCGAGTCCCTTGAGGAGCGACTCGGCCTGCAGCTTGCCGACCTTCAGGTTGTCGAAGGTCGTGTAGTACTCCACCGCATCGGTGTCGCGCAGGAGCCGGTCGTAGGCGATGACGGGGATGCCGTCGGCCTTGGCGTCGGCGAGGGCACCCTTGAGGGCGGTGCCGTCGATGGACGCGACGACCAGGACGTTGTTCTTCTTGGTGATCATGTCCTGGATCTGGGTGACCTGGGTCGGGATGTCGTCGTTGGCGTACTGGAGGTTGACCTTGTAGCCGGCAGCCTCGAGCTGCTGCTTCATGTAGTCGCCGTCCTTGATCCACCGCTCGGACGTCTTGGTGGGCATGGCGACGCCGACAGTGATGTCGGCGGGCTTGGCCGAGGCGGAGCCGCTGGCCCCGCTCGTCGTGTCGTCCGCGCGCCCGCAGCCGGTGAGGGCCAAGGCGGCGATGCCGGCCACCGCAAGAATCTTGCGCATCGTGGTGGTTCTCCTTCTTCTGTTCCAGGCCGGCGGGCGCCGGACCGTCTGTTCCCGGGTGGGGACTCTGTTTGCCGAACCCGGAGGTGGTGCGTCCGGGGGCTACAGCCCCCCGGCAAGTCGGTGGTACGCGCTGTTCCAGCGCAGCTCGTTGCGGAAGGACCGCGTGGTGGTGCCTGCGCCGATGAGGGCGAGCTCGAGGCCGAGGATCTCGGCGAGGTGGTCGAGGTGGGTGCTCGTCAGGGCCGTCGACAGCACGGTGTGGTGCGGACCTCCGGCGAGCAGCCAGCCCTCGGTCGAGGTGGTGAAGTCGGGCTTGGGCCGCCAGACCGCGCGACCGACGGGCAGCTTCGGCATGTCCTGCGGCGGGGTCACCACGGTGACCTCGTTGCCGACCAGGCGGAAGCGGTCGCCCAGGTCGCTCATGCCGAGCACCACGGCATCCCCGGGGTCGGCGGTGAAGACGAGGCGCACCGGGTCCTCGCGGCCACCGATGCCGAGGGGGTGGATCTCGACGCGGGCCGGTGCGCTGCTCAGGGTCGGGCAGACCTCGAGCATGTGCGCGCCCAGCACCAGCTCGGAGCCGGGGTCGAGGTCGTAGGTGTAGTCCTCCATGAAGGACGTGCCGCCGGGCAGGCCCTGCGCCATCACCTTGAGCGTGCGCACGAGCACGGAGGTCTTCCAGTCGCCCTCGCCGCCGAAGCCGTAACCGTCGGCCATCAGCCGTTGCACGGCCAGGCCAGGCAGCTGGCGCAGCCCGCCGAGGTCCTCGAAGTTGGAGGTGAAGGCCGTGTAGCCACCGGCCTCGAGGAACTGGCGCAGTCCCGCCTCGATGCGAGCGCCATAGCGCAGCGACTCGTGCCGCTCGCCGCCGCGGCGCAGCTCGGGGGCGACGTCGAAGACGTCCTCGTACTCGGCGACCAGCCCGTCGACCGTCGCGTCGGCGACCGCGTCGACGACCGCCACGAGGTCGTTGACCCCGTAGGTGTTCACCGACACGCCGAGCCGGATCTCGGCCTCGACCTTGTCGCCCTCGGTGACGGCGACGTCGCGCATGTTGTCGCCGAAGCGCACGACCCGCATGGTGCGCAGCTCGGCCGCGGCCGTGGCGGCCCGCGACCACTCGGCGACCCGCTGCAGCACGACCGGGTCGGACACGTGACCCGACACGGTGAGGCGCGGCTGCCGCATCCGCGTCTGGATGAAGCCGAACTCCCGGTCGCCGTGGGCGGCCTGGTTGAGGTTCATGAAGTCCATGTCGATGCTCGACCAGGGCAGGTCGCGGTCGGCCTGGGTGTGCAGGTGCAGCAGCGGCTTGCGCAGGGCGTCGAGCGCCCCGATCCACATCTTGGCCGGCGAGAAGGTGTGCATCCACGCGATGACGCCGACGACGCGGTCGTCCGAGGTCGCGTCGAGCATCGTGCGCCGCATCGCGGCAGCGGTCGTCAGCACCGGCTTGGCGACCACCTCGGCGACGATGCCGTCGTGCGCGGCCAGCGCGTCGGAGACCCGGCGCGACTGGGTCGCCACCTGCTCGAGGACGTCGTCACCGTAGAGGCCCTGGCTACCGGTGAGGAACCAGATCTGGCGGTCGGTCACTGGGGGTCTCCTTGCTGTCCGTAGACGTTCTGGTAGCGGTCGAAGAGCGCGTCGACGTGCGCCGGCTCGATCGGGCGGGGCTCGCCGAGCTGGCGGCTGACGTGCACCGTGCGGGCGACGTCCTCGAGCATCACGGCAGCCTTGACGGCGTCCCGGGCGTCGCGCCCCACCGTGAAGGGGCCGTGCCCGGCCATCAGCACGGCCCGGCTGCGCGAGGACTGCAGCGTGTCGACGATGCCGCGCCCGATCGAGTCGTCGCCGATGAGCGCGAACGGGCCGACCGGGATCTCGCCGCCGAACTCGTCGGCGATCATGGTCAGCACGCACGGGATCGGCTCGTGGCGGGCGGCCCACGCGGTGGCGTAGGTCGAGTGGGTGTGCACGACGCCCCCCACGTGCGGCACGTGCCGGTAGACGTAGGCGTGGGCAGCGGTGTCGGACGACGGGTTTCGCTCGCCCTCGACGAGGTCGCCGTAGAGGTCGGTCACGACGATGGCCTCGGCGTCGAGGTCGTCGTACGAGACGCCCGACGGCTTGATCACCATCAGGTCGGCGCCGGGCACCCGTGCGCTGACGTTCCCGGCGGTCCAGATGACCAGGCCGTAGCGGACCAGCTCGGCGTGCAGGTCGGCGACCTCGGCGCGCAGCCGGTCGACCGTCGCGCGCACGGCATTCGAGAGCGGTGTCGTGGACGTCATGCGTTCGCCTCGCGCCGGATGGCCTTCAGCGTGCGCATGGCGCCGCTGGCGCCGCGGCCGAAGTGGTCGTGCAGCTCGCGGTAGACGGTGTACAGCCGGTCGTAGGCGGCGACGTTCTCGGCGACGGGGGTGAAGGCGTTCTGCTGCCGCCGGCCCATCGCCTTGGCCGCGGTCGGCACGTCGGGGTACGCGCCGGCCGCCACCGCGGCGTGCAGCGCGGAGCCGAGCGCCGGGCCCTGCGTCGAGGTGACCACGGACAGCGGCATGTTCAGCACGTCGGCGTAGATCTGCATGAGCAGCGGGTTCTTCTGCAGGCCGCCGGTGACGATGAACTCGGTCACGGGCACCCCGGATGCCGCGAACGTCTCGACGATGACCCGCGCCCCGAACGCCGTCGACTCCAGCAGGGCGCGGTAGACGTCCTCGGGGCGGGTGGTGAGGGTGAGCCCGATGACGAGACCGGACAGGTCGTGGTCGACGAGCACCGAGCGGTTGCCGCTCCACCAGTCGAGCGCCACCAGGCCGGAGGCGCCGATCGGCTGCTCGGCGGCCATCGTGGTGAGGTGCTCGTGCACCCCGACCCCGGCGGCCTGGGCCGCCTTCTCGTAGGCCTTGGGCACCGCGTTCGCGACGAACCAGCCGAAGATGTCGCCCACCCCGGACTGGCCGGCCTCGTAGCCGTAGAGCCCGGTGACGATGCCACCGTCGACGACGCCGCACATGCCCGGCACCTCGGCGAGCACGTCGCTGCACATGACGTGGCAGGTGGAGGTGCCCATGATCGCGACCATCTGGCCGGGCGCGACGGCGTCCGCCGCCGGCGCCGAGACGTGGGCGTCGACGTTGCCCACCGCTACCGGGATGCCTTCGGGCAGGCCGGTCCAGGCGGCGGCGCGGGCGCTGAGGTGGCCCGCCACCGCACCGAGCTCGCCGATCTCGTGCTCGACCTTGTCCTCGACGAAGCCCTCGAACGCCGGGTTGAGCGCGGCGAGGTAGTCGCGCGAGGGGTAGCTGCCGTCCTGGCGGATGCCCTTGTAGCCGGCCGTGCAGGCGTTGCGCACGTAGGTGTCGGTGAGCTGCCAGACGATCCAGTCGGCGGCCTCGACCCAGTGCCGCATCGTCGCGTAGACCTCGGGCGCCTCCTCGAGCAGCTGCAGGCCCTTGGCGAACTCCCACTCCGAGGAGATCACCCCGCCGTAGCGGGCCAGCCACTTCTCGCCGCGCTCGCGGGCCAGCTCGGTGATGCGGTCGGCCTGGCCCTGGGCGGCGTGGTGCTTCCACAGCTTGACGTAGGCGTGCGGCTCGTCGCGCAGCTCGTCGGTGTCGCACAGCGGGGTGCCGTCGACAAGCGTCGGCACCATCGTGCAGGCGGTGAAGTCGGTGGCGATGCCGATGACCTCGCTGGGGTCGACGCCGGCGGCCTCGACGGCGGCGGGGACGGCGGTGCGCAGCACCTCGACGTAGTCGGAAGGCACCTGCAGGGCCCAGTCGGGGGGAAGACGGCGGCCCGAGCCCGGCATCACGGTGTCGACGACGCCGTGGGGGTACTCGAGCACGGCCGAGCCCAGCTCGGCACCGTCGGAGACGCGGACCACCAGGGCCCGCCCGGACAACGTCCCGTAGTCGACGCCGACGACGTAGCGGTCGTCGTCGCCGGGGCGGTCGTCGTGGGGGACCATGCCGGGCTCCTTCGCCTGTGCTCCCCGTCGCCGTCGACGCGGATGTGAGCGCTCACATTGTTAGCGCTCACAAGCCACGGGCGCAAGTTCCGTTACCGACTCGTGACCCGCGAGGGCGCTCAGGGCCGCCGCTGTCGGGGCGGCCGGGCCGTGGACGCGCGGGTGACCAGCCGCGGCGGCACGGGCGTGGTCGGCAGCCGCTCCCCCTCGATCGCCCCGACGACGAGCCGCACCGCCTCGCGGCCCAGCTCGGCGAAGTCCTGGCGGATGGTGGTGAGCGGCGGTTGCGAGAAGGACGCCTCCGGGATGTCGTCGAAGCCGACCACCGAGACGTCGTCGGGGACCCGGCGGCCCCCCTCGGCAAGCGCCCGCAGGGCACCCATCGCCATCTGGTCGTTCGCCACGAACAGCGCTGTCGTGGAGGGGTCCTCGTCGAGGATGCGACGGCAGCCCTCGTAGCCGGACCGCGGCGACCAGTCGCCCGGGACGACCGGGCCCGGCTCGACGCCCGCCCGGCCCAGGGCGTCGAGGTAGCCGGCCTGCCGGGCCTCGGACTGGGTCCACGCGGCCGGCCCGGTGATGTGCCCGATCCGCCGGTGGCCGAGCTCGAGGAGGTGCCGGGTGGCCATCGCGCCACCGGCGTGGTGGTCGACGCCCGCCGTCGGTGTCTCGTCGCCGAGCCAGCCGTCGAGGGCGATCACGGGCACCGACAAGCCGCGCAGCGCGGCGGCATCCGGCATCTCGCCGTGCACCGCGACGAGCACGACCGCCTCGACCGCCTGGCTGAGCTGGTGCTCCAGGGCCGCGGCGACGCTCGACCCGGTGACGTCCCACAGGAGGTCGAGGGTGATGCCGTAGCCGGCCTCGCGGGCGGCCTGCGCCACGCTCGACACCGTGCTCGCCGGGCCGTAGAGCCGCAGCTCGTCGGCGATCACCCCGATCAGGCCGCTGCGCCGGGTCACCAGGGCACGGGCCGCCTGGTTGCGGCGGTAGCCGAGGTCGGCGATGGCCTTGAGCACGGCCTCGCGGGTCTCCGGACGCACGGCCGAGGCGTCGTTGAGCACCCGCGAGACGGTCTGGTGGGAGACGCCGGCTCGCTGGGCCACATCCGCCATCGTCGGCGCACCCGAGGCGGCTGTCATGCGCGAAGCCTAGTGCCGGAGGTGGGTCGCGCAGGGTGCCGTCCAGCGCGGCGGTGCCACACCGTCGGCCACCACACGCGCTCTACCCGCGACCGCTCCCCCACACCCGCCGGTTGCGGCGGTAACGTCGCGACGGTCATCAGCCCCACCGTAGGGAGTCGCCGTCATGCTGGTCCGCTCGTCCTTCGGCGCGCTCGACGACGGCTCCGACGTCACCGCCTACACCCTCGGCGCCGACGAGCGCGGCGTCCAGCTGACCGTGCTCGACCTGGGAGCCACGATCGCAAGGGTGCAGATGCCGTTGCGCGACAACGACTTCGTCGACGTTGCGCTCGGCCTGGCCACGGCCCGCGACTACGCCGCCCCCACCAACCCCTACCTCGGGTCGACGGTGGGCCGCTACGCCAACCGGATCGGTGACGCGACCTTCACCCTCGACGGGGTGCGCCACGACCTGGCACCCAACGAGGGCACCACCTGCCTGCACGGCGGCCCGGGTGGCTTCCACTCGCGGCAGTGGTCGCTCGTGGCGGCGGACGACACCTCGCTCGAGCTGCAGCTCGTCAGCACTGACGGTGACCAGGGGTTCCCCGGTGAGGTCACCGCCCGGGTGCGCTACTCCGTGACGGCCGACAGGGTCACCATCGAGCACCTCGCCGAGACGTCTGCCCCCACCGTCGTCAGCCTGACCAACCACGCCTACCTCAACCTCGCCGGTGCGGGCACGATCGACGAGCACCGGCTCACGGTGGCGGCCGACGCCTACCTGCCGGTGGACCCGCGATCCATCCCGCTCGGTCACGTCGAGCCGGTCGAGGACACCCCCTTCGACCTCCGCGACGGAGCGGTCCTCGGCGAGCGGGCCGGCGCCGACCACCCCCAGGTGCGCCAGGCCGGCGGGCTCGACCACGCCTTCGTGCCGGCCGGCGACGGGCTGCGCCCGGTGGCCCGGCTCGAGCACCCGCCGACCGGCCGCAGCCTGGAGGTCTCCACCACCCAGCCCTCGCTGCAGGTCTACACCGGTCACAAGCTCGACAGCACCGTGGTCGACCGCGGCGGCCGGGTGCTCGGGCCGCGTGCCGGCATCGCGCTGGAGTGCCAGGCCTACCCGGACGCCCCCAACCAGCAGGCGTTCCCGTCGGCCGTGCTGCGGCCCGGTGAGGAGTACCGCGCGACCACGGTCTGGCGGTTCAGCACCACCTGACGCCGCCCGGGGGTCCGCTCAGCTGATCCGGGTACCTCTCGTGCCCGCGACGGCTGTGGGAATAGCCACCCCTTCGCTCGCACCGCGCGGAGCGGGCCTAGAGTCCGAAGGGTGACGGCAGTACCGAACGAGCGCGCCCCGCGCCCCGAGTCGCGGTGGGCCGACCTCGACGGACCGGTGCACTTCCTCGACTTCGGTGGCCCGGCCGACGGCCCGCTGGTGGTGTGCGTGCACGGGCTCGGCGGGTCCGCCGTCAACTGGGCCGCGGTGGCGCCGACGCTGGCGCAGACCTGCCGGGTGCTGGCCATCGACCTCGCCGGCTTCGGACACACGCTGGGCGGCTCCCGCTCCACGTCGGTGCAGGCCAACAACCGCCTGTTGCACCGTTTCCTCGTCGAGGTGGCCGGTACCCCGGCGATCCTGGTCGGCAACTCGATGGGCGGGCTGATCTCGATCCGCCAGGCAGCGCGCCGCCCGGAGACGGTCGCCGGACTCGTGCTCGTCGACCCCGCCCTCCCACCGGCACTGCGGGCCCGCCCCGACCCCAGGGTCTTCGCCACCTTCGCGGCCTTCATGGTGCCGGTGGTCGGCCGCCGCATGGTGCGGCGACCCCGCGACGAGGAGTCGGCGCTGCAGGCGGCGCGCGACCTGTTGGAGCTGTGCTGCGCGGACCCCGACCGGGTCCCGCCCGAGATCGTCGACCTGCACACCGAGCTCGCCGGCCAGCGCCTCGAGTACCCCGACGTCGACTCCGAGATGCTCACTGCAGCGCAGTCACTCCTCTGGGTGCTCGCCGACCGCAAGCGCTACGCGGCGATGCTGCTGGACATCGACGTGCCCGTGCTGCTGCTGCACGGCGACCGCGACCGGCTGGTCAACATCGCCTCGGCCCGCGCGGTCGCCGCCGCGAACCCACACTGGCAGTTCGAGATCGCCCACGGTGTGGGGCACGTCCCCCAGCTGGAGGCGTCGCAGTGGACCATCGACGCCATCCTCGGCTGGCTCGCCCAGCACCCGGTGGTGGCCGACCTCGCCTCGCAGGCCAAGACGTCCGCACGGCCGAGGGCCTGAGCGTGCAGCGCCTCAGCTCGCTCGACGCGGGGTTCCTCCAGCTCGAGAACGACCGCCAGCAGATGCACGTCGGGTCGCTGCTCGTGTTCGAGGGTCCGGCGCCGACCTACGACGAGCTCGCCGCCCACGTGGAGTCGTGTCTGAGCAGCCTGTTGCGCCACCGCCAGCGGGTGCAGCGGATGCCGCTCGACCTCGCCCGCCCGGTGTGGGTCGACGACCCCCACTTCCTGCTCGATTACCACCTGCGGCACACCGCGATTCCCGCACCCGGCGGTGACGACCAGCTGCGTGCGCTGTTCGGTCGCGTGCTCTCGCAGCGCCTCGACCCGGACCGCCCCCTGTGGGAGCTGTGGCTCGTCGAGGGCCTCACCGGCGGCCGGTGGGCCCTGGTCACCAAGACGCACCACGCGATGATCGACGGACTCGCCGGCAACGAGCTGATGGAGGTGTTGCTCGACGGCACCCCCGAGGGCAGGGCGCGGTCGCCGCGGGCGTGGCACCCGGCCGCGCCGCCGTCGCGACTGGGGCTCACGGCATCCGGCGTGGCAGGCATCGCGCGGCTGCCGGTCGACACGGTCCGCGCCCTCGGTGGTGCGGCCCGGCGAGGCATCGGGTCGCCTGCGGCCCTGGCGAAGGCGGGTGCGGTGCGGGCGTACGGCCTGGCCAGCGTGGGCCGCCGGGCCGTGGCACCCACCAGCGTCCTCAACGGGCCGCTGGGCCCGCACCGGCGCTGGGGCTGGGCCCGGGCCGAGCTCTCGGACGTCAAGCGGGCCAAGACGGCAGCCGGGTGCTCGGTCAACGACGTGGTGCTGGCGGCCGTGGCCGGCGGCTTCCGCGAGTACCTCCGCTCGCGCGGCGAGGACGTCGAGACCACGACGATCCGCTCCCTCGTGCCGGTGTCGGTGCGCACCGCCGAGCACCGCGGCCAGCTGGGCAACCACGTGACCGCGCTGTTCGCGGACCTCCCGGTCGACGTCGACGGCCCGCGCGAGCGGCTCGCCGTCGTGACGCACCAGATGACCGAGCTCAAGAGGAGCGGGCAGTCGGTCGGCATCGAGTCGATGCTCGCCGCAGCGGACTTCGTGCCCGCCACGCTGATGACCCTCGGCGCGAAGGTCTACGCCCTCGCCGGCCAGCGAGTCGTGAACACCGTCACCACCAACATCCCGGGCCCTCAGCACCCGCTCTACCTGCTGGGTCACCGGATGCTCGAGCTGTTCCCCTACATCCCGGTCGCCCAGTCGGTGCGGATCAGCATCGGCATCCTCAGCTATGACGGGCACCTGACGATCGGGGTCACCGGTGACTACGACGCCGTTCCGGACATCGACGTGCTCTGTGCCGCGATCGAGCGTGCGCTCGCCGAGCTCGTGGATGCCGTGGCCCCCTGACCCACCGTCTTCCCCACCCGGCGCAACGACGCTCCAGCGCTGGCGGAGTGCCAAACGCGCAGCTTGCCGCGCGCTTGGCCCTCCTCAGGCTCGCGTCCGACGCCAGCTCGGCTAGGCCACGCCGCGGCAGCCCCACGGCTGGAGGCCACGCAGTGCGTAGAGGCGGTTCGCCACGGTGATCTGCTCCTCGCGGGTCGCCAGGTCGGCGCGCGACGCGAAGTCGTCGCCGTTGACGCTCAGCCAGGTGTTGAAGTCGAACTGCAGGCCGCCGTAGTAGCCGTTGCCGGTGTTGATGTTCCACCGACCACCCGACTCGCACTTGGCGATCCGGTCCCACATCGCGGCTCGTGACAGGTCGAGAGGGTGCGTGCCGGCGGCGGGCTTCGCCGCCACCGGGGCACTGAGGCCCAACGCCTTTCGGGTGATGGGCCCGACCACCCCGTCGACCTGCAGGTGCTTGGCGGTCTGGAACTTCTTGACGGCCGCCAGGGTCTTGTTGCCGAACGAGCCGTCGACCACGAGTACGGAGCCCAGGGCGTTCAGCCGGCGCTGCAGGATCTTGTTCTGGCTGCGGTACGGGTTCCCCTTGCGCAGCGTCACGGTGAGGTATGCCGGGGCCGTTGCCGACGGCAGCACGGCGGCCGCGGCCGGGAGCGGCGCAGCCGGGACGAAGGCGGAGGTCGCGGCGACCGGTGCGGCCGACGCGGGCAGCGCCGTGCCGGCGACCATCAGGCCACCGGCCACGCCGACCGTCGCGGCGATCCGGGCACCCGAGGAGCAGGCGTGCCCGAGAACCGAGGAGAGCTCGGCGAAGATGCTGTACGGTTCGCCGGCGTGTCGCCGGACGGGAGCGGACAGAACAGTCATGATGGTGCCTCTCGCGCCTACGAGGTCAGCTGTCGGGTTCGGGCTGAGGTCGCCCGGCCGGGCTTTCCGACATGGTGTCGGGGCCTGGCTTCACCCCCAGGGGCTGCCCTCCAGCAAGCGAGAACGGCCCCACAAGTGGGTCCCCCGCTCCTGCCAAGCGGTGGTGCGATGGGACCCGGAGCAGTGGCAGGACTCGGCAATACCACTCACGGGGCACGATCCATTCAAGAGCGCGTCTTTGCGACACTAGACCCGGTTGGCGCGGGCCACAACCGGTTCGGTGCCGCCGACTGCGCAGGTCAGCCCGCCTCGACCACGCTCTTCAGGGACTCCAGCATGCCCTGCCACGTCGCGCTGAACTGCTCCGCCTGCTCGGCGGAGTCGTTGCCGTCCTGGGTCAGGGCGAGGGTCGTGGGGCCGTCGCCGCCGGACAGCGTGTAGACGATGGTGTGGTAGTTCTCGGGCGCGTCGGCCTGCCCCATCAGTGGGCTGTAGTGGGTCACCGACAGCCGGTTCGGGGCGTCGACCTCGAGCACCTCGCCCTTGTCCTCGAAGGGGCGGCCGCCCATCTCACCGCGCCAGGTGATCGGGCTGCCCACCCGCCAGTCGGTCGAGACCTGCGCACCCATCATCCAGTCGGCGACACGCGCCGGGTCGGTCAACGCCGACCACACGGCATCGCGTCCCGCGTCGATCTCGACCTCTGCCCGTGCCACGTCCCCAGCCATCCCTCCATGAAACTCCGACGCTGGGCCGAACAGGGGTTTGGTCGCGAACCTTCCGGGCAGGGTGCCACTGAGGAGATGGTCATGAACTTCCACCAATCGCACCTTCGCCCGGACGGCACCACCTGGCCGCCGGTCACCCCGGACCCCCCACCACCGCCCGGCTACGTCGACCCCGTCGCCGAGCTCGACGACGTGCCGGACACGGCGACCGACGCGGATGCCGCCGGCCCGCCCGGCGCAGAGGACCTCGCCGAGAGCGCCTGAGCCGCACCGCTCGACGGGCCTCGTCGAACCTCGTCGAACCTCGTGAGTAGGCCTCCACCGGGTGGGTATGCACCAGCCACACGAGATCGGGAGGCAACGATGCGAGCAGTGGTGTGGCACGGCAAGCGGGACGTCCGGGTCGACGAGGTCCCGGACCCGGTGATCCAGGATCCGGGTGACGCGATCATCCGGGTGACGAGCACGAACATCTGCGGCTCGGACCTGCACCTGTACGAGGTGCTCGGAGCCTTCATGAACGAGGGCGACGTCCTCGGCCACGAGCCGATGGGCATCGTCGAGGAGGTCGGTGCCGACGTCACGGCCATCGCCCCCGGCGACCGCGTCGTCATTCCCTTCCAGGTGTGCTGTGGGCACTGCTGGATGTGCGAGCACGGCCTGCAGAGCCAGTGCGAGACCACCCAGGTGCGCGAGCAGGGAAGTGGCGCAGCACTGTTCGGCTACTCCGAGCTCTACGGATCGGTGCCCGGCGGCCAGGCTGAGTTCCTCCGGGTGCCCCAGGCGCAGTACACCCACGTCAAGGTGCCGCACGGGCCGGAGGACGACCGCTTCGTCTACCTCTCCGACGTGCTTCCGACCGCGTGGCAGGCGGTGGCCTACGCCGACCCCGAGCCGGAGGGCACCCTCCTGGTGCTCGGTCTCGGGCCGATCGGCGACATGGCCTGCCGCATCGCCCTGCACCGCGGGGTGCGCCAGGTCATCGGCGTCGACCGGGTCGACGCCCGGCTCGACCGGGCCCGCGCCCGCGGCGTCACCACGATCGACCTGCGTGAGGTCGACGACCTCGGCGACGCGGTGCGCGACCTCACCTCCGGCCGCGGCGCGGACGCCGTGGTCGACGCCGTCGGTATGGAGGCGCACGGCTCGGGCGTGGTCGAGGTCGAGCCACAAGCTGGTCGCGGCCATGCCCGACGCCGTCGCCAAGAAGCTGATGACCACCGTCGGCATCGACCGGCTGGCCGCGCTGCGCTCGGCCATCGACGCGGTGCGACGCGGTGGGACGATCTCGCTGAGCGGCGTCTACGGCGGCATGGCCGACCCGATGCCGATGATGACGCTCTTCGACAAGCAGGTGCAGCTGCGCATGGGCCAGGCCAACGTCAAGCGGTGGGTGCCGGACATCCTCCCGCTGCTCACCGACGACGACCCGCTGGGCGTCGACGGCTTCGCCACCCACCGGCTGCCGCTCGAGGCAGCGCCGGGCGCCTACGCGGACTTCCAGGCCAAGAAGAACGGCATGGTCAAGGTGGTGCTGTCCCCCGGAGCGGCGGACACGGCGACCGGCTGAGCCCCGGGCGGCCGGGCCGTTCGGGGGTACCGTGAGGGACGCGGGAACCCACGAGCACCCACCGAGGGCGGGAGGGCACACGTGACCGACGTCGACGACCTCCTCGCGCGGCTGGCGCACGGGCTGGCCCAAGGGGCGGCGCGAGGTCTCGAGCTGCCCGACCGGCTGTGTCGTGCGGCGGCCGCCACGTTCGGGTGCGACGGTGCCGCCATCACCATCGCCTACACGCAGGTCGAGCGGGTCACGCTGGCCACCAGCGACGACACGGCCCGGCTGCTCGAGGAGGCCCAGGACGTCATGGGGCAGGGCCCCGGGCCGGACGCCTTCACCTCAGGGGCGTACTCCCGATTCGACCTGCTCGACGTCGACGGGCCCGACCCGCGCTGGCCGCTGCTCGAGTCGGAGTCGCTCACCGCCCTGGCCCCGGTGGTCGTGCACGCGCTGCCGATGGGCGAGGGTGAGGACCGCGTGATCGGCGTGCTCACCCTCTACCAGCGCGGCACCGACCGCGAGATCGACCTCGACGCCGGCCTCATCGTCGCGCGAGTGGTGGCGGCGGCCCTGCTGGCCGACGGCACCACCGTGCACGGCGACGGCCGCGGGCCGTGGTCCGAGCGGGCCGAGGTGCACCAGGCCACCGGCATGGTCGTGGCCCAGCTCGGCATCCCGGAGGCCGACGCTCTCGCCCTGCTGCGGGCCCACGCCTTCTCGCACGACCAGAGCGTCGCCCAGTCGGCGCACGCGGTCGTCGACCGCCAGCTCACCTTCTCGGCCAACCCGGATCAGGAGATCGAGTCGACATGACCCGCACCAGCGTCTGGGAGGTCCTGGCCCGCGCCAATGCGGCGATGGTCCGGCCGGACCTCGACGTCACCGGAGCCCTTGCGCGGCTCCTGGCCGGCGTGACCGCCGCCCTGCCCGCGACGGCTGCGGCCGTGCTCGTCGATGCAGACGGCTCGCTCGAGGTGCTGGCTGCCACCTCGCACCGCGCCCTCGACCTCGAGATGCACCAGGCCCAGGTCGACGAGGGCCCGTGCCTCGACGCCCTGCGCAGTGGCGAGGAGGTGCACGAGGTCGGAGCCGACGCGATCCTGCGCCGCTGGCCGGCGGCCGGCCCGTTCGTGGTGGCCTCCGGCTACCGGTCGGTGCAGGCCCTGCCACTCACCTGGCACGGGCGCACCTTCGGCGCCCTCAACGTGTTCCGCACGCAGCCGGAGGGCTTCGAGCGCCAGCAGGCCGACTGCCGGGCGCTGGCGGATGCCGTGACGCTGCTCATCGTGAGCGCCCACGTCGACCACGAGCACCTCGCCGCCAGCCTGCACGCGGTCCTCGAGGACCGCTCGGTGGTCGAGCAGGCCAAGGGGGCGCTCGCCTACACCCGCTCGCTCGAGATGGCCGGGGCCTTCGACGCCCTCGTCGCCCTCGCCGACGAGGAAGGGGTCACCCTCGGCGTGGCCGCCCGCCGGGTGATCGCGCGAGCGCGCCAGGGCACCCTTGGCGGCCGACCCCGGCGTCATGACTCGAGCTGACCGGGGTCGGCGCCGCTCTCGATGACGCGCAGTGCCACCTCGCGCAGCTTGGTGTTGTGGTCCTGCGAGGTGCGCTTGAGGCGCTCGAAGGCGACGGTGGGGGTCCAGCGGTGCCGCTCGACGAGGATGCCCACTGCCTGCCCGATCTGCTCGTGACTCTCGACCGCGCGCCGCAGGTTCTGCTCGCGCTCGGCGAAACCGGTGGCCGCGAGCACCCGGTCGCAGGCGAGCGCGAGGGCCTGGACCAGCAGGTCGCCGGCGATCCGCTCGTCGGCGGTCACCGGCCGCGCCGCAGGGAACGACACCCAGACGCGGCACCGGGGGGCGTCACCACCGGACAGGAGCAGGATGCCGTCGACGTCGCCTCCCAGCGCAGCCGACGGCCCGGCGTCCTCGTCCCCGTCGCCGTCGAGCTGGTCGGCCAGCACCGGGTCGAGGTCGGCGCGGTCCACCGGACCGTATGCGGTGAAGAGCTGCTCGCCGCGGCCCACGACGACGCCGACCGTGGCCTCGCCGCCGAAGAGCACCGACAGCCCCGCCACGGCCGCGGCGACCACGTCGGTCAGCTCGTCGGCCGACCCGAGCTCGGCCGACAGCGCGGCGGCCATCGCCCGGCGCCGGCGCGCCTCGTGCTCGGCGGTGACGTCACGGACGGTGGCCAGCAGCCGGGTCGGCCGGCCCCGCCCGCCGTGCACGGTGCCCACGCGCACCGACCCGACCACCTGGCGGCCGTCGCGGTGCTTCAACGCGACCTCGACCGCGCTGGTGCCGTCGGGAGAGGCGGTCGCGAGGTCGACGGCATCCGCGAAGCCGGCCGTGGAGCACCCGCTCGCCGCGTCCCACGGGTAGGGCCGGGTGACAGGCCCGCCGGCGGCGTCCCAGCCCAGCAGGCTGCGTGAACCGGTCGTTGACCTCGAGCACGGCGCCGTCGAGGTCGAGCACGAGCAGGGCGTCGTGCAGCCCGTCGGTGACCGCCCGGCGCCACGCGGCGTCCTGGCTGCGCGCCGCGGCCCGCTCGAGGTTGCTGGCGACCCG
This sequence comes from uncultured Actinomycetota bacterium, assembly GCA_963833495.1. Lineage (GTDB taxonomy): Bacteria > Actinomycetota > Actinomycetes > Actinomycetales > Dermatophilaceae > Fodinibacter. Next base: position 160,903 of record CAWHYJ010000011.1, read on the forward strand.
CGCCCGCAGCTCGAGCACCGAGAACGGCTTGACCAGGTAGTCGTCGGCCCCGGCGCCCAGGGCCGTGCTGGTCTCGTGCTCACCGGCCCGGGCCGACAGGAGCACCACGGGGAGCCCGGCCAGGGCCGGGTCCTGCCGGATCGCGTCGACCAGGCCGTAACCGTCGAGCCCGGGCATCATCACGTCGGTGAGCACGAGGTCGGCGGTCTCGCGCCGCACGGCATCCAGCGCCGCCTGCCCGTCGGGCACGAGCTCGACGTCGTAGTCGTCGCCGAGCACCTGGCCGAGGTAGCTGCGCAGGTCGGGGTTGTCCTCGGCCACCACGACCCGCGGTCGCTCGGCGCCCCAGGGGCCCGCACCCCGCCGCCCATCGAGCCCGGCGGGCGCGGACGGGTGCTGCCAGGTCTGGACCTCGCGCAGGAAGTCGTCGACGTGCCGGGGGGTCATCGCCGAGGAGGTGCCCGGCTCGCCGGCACCCGTCGCGACGGGAGGGCCGGCCGGCAGCCGGACCGTGAAGGTGCTGCCGTGCCCCACCTCGCTGGTGACGGTGACCTCGCCGCCCATCAGCTCGGTGAGCTGCTGGACCATCGCCAGGCCGATGCCGGCCCCCTCGTGGGAGCGCGCGCCGGCGGGCGCGGGGAGGCGCTCGAAGCGGGCGAATGCGCGCTCGACGTCGTCGGGGTGGATGCCGACTCCGGTGTCGTTGACCGAGATCTCGACGACGCCGTCGGCGCATCGCACGTGGAGCTCGACCGAGCCCTCGGGGGTGTACTTCATCGCGTTCGCCAAGAGGTTGAGCACGATCCGCTCGAGCATGTCGGGGTCGAGGTGCGCCTCGATGCCGCTGCCGCAGTCGTGCCAGAACGCCAGACCCGCCCGCTCGAGCGCCGGCCGGAAGGTCTCGGCCAGCCCTGCGGTCAGCGCCGAGACGTCGACCACCCGCAGCCGCGGCGCGAGGCCCCCGGCCTCGATGCGGCCGAAGTCGAGCATGGCGTCGACCAACCGCGCCAGCCGGAGGGTGTTGCGCTCGACGAGCTCGAGGCGTTCGCGCTGGTGGGCGTCCTCCGCCGCCTCGAGCGCCTCGTGGGCCGGGCCGGCGATGAGGGTCAGCGGCGTGCGCAGCTCGTGGCTGAGGTTCGTGAAGAACGCGCTCTTGGCGGCGTCGAGCTCGACCAGGGCTTTCCGGCGCCGGCGCTCGTCGGCGAGCCGGCTGACGTCGGCCAGCACCGCGGCGACGTGCGTGGCGCACAGGGTGGCGTAGGCCTCCAGCGACGGGTCCCACCGCCGCTGCACCGACTCGCCGAGCACGATGACCGCCGCGCCGCGCCCGCGGGCCGGGCCGGCCGACACGGCGACGGGGTAGGCGTGCCAGGCCCGGATGCCGGCGGCCGACCGCCTCGTCGTCGGCCGCCACCGTGGCGCGGCGCCCGGTGCCCGACACCTGTCGCACCAGGTCGGCGACCCGGGCCCGGGTGCCGGCGCCGACGTCCGGCAGCTGCTTCTCGACGAGCTCGCCGAGCGCGAGCCGGTCGCCCTCGGGTGGGGCGTCGAGCACCGCGACCACAGGGTGGTCGGCGGCGTTGTCGCGCAGGATGGTGGCCGCCGTGGCCACGACCTCGGCGCGGTCGCGCGCCCCGACCAGGGCGACCATCTCGGCCAGCGTCGCCAGGCGCCGCTCCCCGAGCACCCGCTCGGTGGTCTCGGTGACGGCGCAGAAGACGCCTCCCACCCCGCCGGACTCGTCGGTGATCGGGCTGTAGGAGTAGGTGAAGTAGCACTCCTCCGGGTAGCCGTTGCGGTCGACGATCAGCCGCTCGTCGGCCGACCAGGTGGCACCGCCGCCGGCCATGACCTGCTCGAGCATCGGGCCGATGACGTCCCAGATCTCGCCCCAGACCTCTCGGCCCGGTGCGCCCAGCGCCCGCGGGTGCTTGCTCTGCCCGAGCATCGGCCGGTAGGCGTCGTTGTAGATCATCACCAGCTCGGGCCCCCACCACAGCAGGATGGGGAAGCGCGACGACAGGCAGATGCCGACCGCGGTGCGCAGGCTCTGCGGCCAGTCCTGCGGGTCGCCGAGCGGGCCGGCCGCCCAGTCGCCGGCGTCGACGAGCGCCGAGAGCTCGCTGCCGGGCACACCGCAGGGAGCCCTCGGCGGCGCCGTGGTGCCGGCAGCACACGCTGCGGCAGGGTCCGGTCCGGCGCCTGAGGGCCGATCTGGGGTTCGTGGACGGCCACGACTCGACTCCCGAGAACGTCAGTGCCTGGTCGGCCGCTGGTTCGACCGCCTGGACGCAGGGTGACTTTTACACACCCTGCCGGCCTGCGGCAACATCGGAGCCGTCGAAGGGCCCGACCCTCTACAACGGGCTCAGCCGACCTCGTTGTTGCGCCGTGCGGCCCGGTCACCGAGCACGCTCAGCCCGTCGACGACCCGTGAGGAGAGGCGAGACCGCGCGGTGCTGCCGTCGACCGCCGGCGCGGCACCCGACATCGGGTCCGGGCGCGCTGCCGTGCGGCCCGGGCAGCAGCCGGCTGACCAGCCCCATCGCCCGGATGGTCGTGGCGGGCGCCAGCCCGTGCACGCGACGCCCGAGGATGGTGAGGGGGTCAGCTCGACCGTCGGTCTGCCGCGAGACCACGCCGTCGACGATCCGGCGGGCGGCCCGCTCGGCGGAGATGCTCAGGCCGGGCAACGACGCCAGCGGGGCGAACCAGGCGTAGTCGGTGACGGCGTCGTCGACGAAGCGGGCGTGCGTGTGCCCACCCGTGCGCATCAGGCCGGGGGTCACGGCGGTGACCGTCACGCCGGTGCCGGCCAGCTCGGCATACAGGCCCTCGGCCAGGCCCACTGCGCCGAACTTGGCGACGGAGTAGGGCACCAGGCGAGGCACCGCCACGAGGCCGCCGACGGACGACACGACGCCGATCCGGCCGTGGCCGGCATCGCGCATGTGCGGCAGTACCGCGAGCGAGAGGTGCACGGGTCCCCAGAGCATGGTGTCGACGGCATCGTGGAAGTGGCCCAGGGTGACGGTGTCGGCGTGCCCGACCTGGATCACCCCGGCGACGTGGATGGCCACCTCGATGGGCTGGGGCGAGGCCGCGACCTCGTCGACGACGGCCGTCACGGCCGCCTCGTCGCGGACGTCGCAGACCCGGGTGAGGAAGCGTCCACCGGGCACGGCTGCGGCCAGGATCCGCTCGGCGCCGAGCAGCTCGTCGTCGTCGCGGGCGCAGCCGTAGACGGTGTAACCGCGCTCGAGGAGCTCCTGGCACACCAGCAGCCCGAGGCCCCGCGAGGCGCCCATGACGACCGCTGCGCCCTTTGTGGACGCGTCGGCCTCGTGGTCGGCGGGCGCCGCGGCGCCGGCGCCGTTCGGGTGGGTGGTCGGGTGGGGCATGGAGGGCCTGTCTCGTGGGGTGGACTCTCGTCCGGCCGGCCGTACCCAGCAGGGCCTGGCAGCACACCTTCGCCGAGAAGTGGTTCTCCGCACGGGAAGCGGGTACGAGGAGGGAACGCCCCGACCAGGAGGACCCATGGACCCCGCCCTCGCCGCTCCCCGTCACCCGCGCCCCGAGCGCGCCGCCCGACGCGTCGTCGTCACCGGTGGTGCCGGTTTCCTCGGCAGCCACCTGTGCACGGCGCTGGTCGCGCAGGGGGTCGAGGTGGTCGCCCTCGACAACTTCCTCACCGGGTCGCCGGGCAACGTCGCCCACCTCATGCACGAGCCCGGGTTCCGGCTGGTGCGCTGCGACGTCACCGACTTCGTGCACGTGCCCGGTCGGGTCGACCTGGTGCTGCACTTCGCCTCGCCCGCCTCACCGCTGGACTACCTGCGGATGCCGGTCGAGACGCTCAAGGTCGGCTCGGTGGGCACCTGGCACGCCCTGGGCCTGGCCAAGGAGAAGGGCGCCCGGTTCGTGCTCGCCTCCACCTCCGAGGTGTACGGCGACCCGCAGGTGCACCCCCAGCCGGAGACGTACTGGGGGCACGTCAACCCGATCGGCCCGCGGGGGGTCTACGACGAGGGCAAGCGGTTCGGTGAGGCGCTCACCACCGCCTACCGCGAGCACGAGGGCGTCGACACCGGCATCGTGCGCATCTTCAACACGTACGGCCCGCGGATGCGGCCCCACGACGGCCGGGCGATCCCCACGTTCGTCCGTCAGGCCCTGCTCGGGGAGCCGCTCACGGTCGCCGGCGACGGGTCCCAGACGCGGTCGGTGTGCTTCGTCGACGACCTCGTGCGCGGCATCCTCGGCGTTCGCCGCCACCGGCCACCCCGGCCCGGTGAACCTCGGCAACCCGGAGGAGCTCACCGTGCTGCGCATCGCGCGAGGACGTGCTGCGGGCCGTCGGGTCGGGCTCGGGCGTCGAGCACGTGGGGCTTCCGGTCGACGACCCCAAGGTGCGCCGGCCCGACACGACGGTCGCGGAGGAGCTGCTCGGCTGGCAGCCGCAGGTGCCCTGGGGCGAAGGGCTCGCGCGCACGGTGGAGTGGTTCCGGCAGGTGCCGCTCGACGCCTGGGACGACGAGCGCGTCGATGCCGTGGCCGACGCACGCACCGCCTGACCGCTGACCCAGTCAGGTGAGACACGGTGCGCGATTGAGCCCGCCCTGTGCATCACCTCGGCCCAGACCGACCCCGTTCGTGAGGTCGACCTCCGGCGAGCCGGGTCAGGGGCTCGCGCGGACCTCCAGCGCCTCGTGGGCGGCATCCAGCACCTCGGGCACCTCGATGGCGAGCAGCCGCACGTCGGGCTCGGTGCCGTGCGCGTCGCCGGGGCGCAGCTGCGGTCCCGCCCCGTTCCACAGCGCCCGGTGCAGGTGCGGGTCGATGCGCGGCCCCCACAGGGCCGGAGCGCACCGGCCCGAACAGGGTCACCGACGGCGCGCCGAAGGCGGTCGCGACGTGGGCCACCCCGGTGTCGCCGCTCAGCAGCAGGGATGCCGAGCCGACCAGGTGGCCGAGCTCGGCCAGGTCGTGGCGACCGCAGTGGTCCTCGATGCCGGTGGCGGAGGCGGCCACCTGCGCGCAGAGGTCCGCCTCGCCGTGAGTGCCCGTCACCACCACCCGGTGACCCTCGGCGACCAGGGTCGCGGCGACCTCGCCCCAGCGCCGCACCGGCCAGCGGCGGGACCCGGACGCCGCGCCCGGGTGCACCACCACGTGCTCGCCGCGGGCACCGGGTGACGGTAGCCGGAGGTCGTCGGGCTCGGCCGCACCACCGACCCACTGCGACAACCTGATCCACCGGTCGACCTCGTGCTCCTCCTCGTCCCACAGCGGGCCGTCGTCGAAGCCGACCTCAGGGCAGGCGAACGCGACCAGCTGGTCAGCTCCCAACCGTTTCACCAGCTGGTGGCTCACCGGGCCACGGCCGTGCAGGTTGACGGCCACCTCGGGCGAGGCGGACCGGGTCGCCAGCCCGGCGGCCTCGTCGAGGTCCCGCACCGCCACGACGTCGTCCACGACCTCGAGCGACTGCAGCCAGCCGCCCAGGCCGGCCGGCGCAGCGAGCACGAGGCGCGCCCCCGGCCAGGCCCGGCGCAGGCCCCGCAGCGCGGCGACCGAGGCGAGCAGGTCCCCGAGCCCGAGGGCCCGCAGGACCAGCACCTCGGTCACGGCCAGGACGGCTCGGTGGACGACGCGACGACGAGCTCACGCACCTCGCACCCCGCCGGCTGCTGCAGCGCCATCAGCACGGTGGCGGCGACGTCGTCCGGGTCGTTGAGCGGGGCGTCCGGGCCGGGGCGGTACTGCTCGGTGCGACCGTCGAAGAACTTGGTGCGCATGCCGCCGGGGACCAGCAGGGTGACGCCGACACTTCCGGCCAGCTCGGTGGCGAGTGATCGGGTGAACCCGACGACCCCGAACTTCGAGGCGCAGTAGGCGGTGGCGTCGCCGACCGCCTTGAGACCGAGGGTGGAGGCGACCGTCACGACCCGGCCGTGGCGCTCCTCGAGGTGTGGCAGCGCCGCCCGGATGACGGCTGCGGTGCCGAACAGGTTGACCCGCACCACCCGCTCCCAGTCCTCCGTCGACACACCGGACAGCGGACCGCACGCGTCGGTGCCGGCGGCGGTCACCACGGCATCGGGGGGACCGACCTGCTCGACCAGCCGGCTCACGGCATCCGCCGCCGCGGCCGAGTCGGACAGGTCGGCAGCGGCATACGCCACGGCGGGGTCGTCGGGCGGGCTGAGGTCGATGACGGCCGGCGTGCCGCCGGCCTTGGTCACGGCGGCGACGACGGCGGCGCCGAGGCCGCTCGACCCGCCGGTCACGTAGACGGTGCCGACCTCGGTGGCGGGGCGCAGCGGTGCGGGGTTGCTGGTCACAGGTTCTCTCCTCGGGAAATGGATTGCAGGACAGCGGTCGTCGACCGCCCGGACTGGTAGGGAAGGAGCACGACCCGGCCGCCCCACGAGCGCACCAGGCCGGCCTCGGGCAGGTCGGCGTCCTCGTAGTCGCCGCCCTTGGCCCAGACCTGCGGCCGCAGCGACCGCAGCGCCTCGCGCGGGTCGTCCTCGTCGAAGGCGATGACCGCGTCGACGCAGGACAGGCCGAGCAGCACCCGGGTGCGGTCCTCCTGCGAGTGCACCGGCCGGCCCGGGCCCTTGAGCCGGCGAGCGGACTCGTCGGAGTTGAGCAACACCACGAGGCCGTCACCGAGCGACCGGGCCGCCTCGAGCGTGGCGACGTGGCCGGCGTGCAGCACGTCGAAGCAGCCACCCGTGGCGACGAGCACGCCACCACGCTGCTGGAGGTCGCGGATGGGCTGTGCAACAGGAGGATCCGTCCGTTCGGCCGTCGAAGGCTGCCCGTCGGGGGCCGGCACCTCCTCACCGGTCGACGGCGCCTCCGGCGCTGGTGCAGCGGCAGATCGCGACAGCCGGATGCCGGACGCCCCACCGCCGACGACGAACTCACCGGCGCGCGCCACGGCATCCACCACGGCCTCGCTCGTGGTTCGGCCGCGGGCCAGGGATGCCGCCGACGCCGCCGAGAACCGGTCCCCCGCTCCGCAGGTGTCGCCGGATGCCGGCATCGCCGGCGCGAAGAGCGGCTCGCTCGCCGATGTCGCGACCCAGGCACCACGGTGCCCCCCGGTGACGGCGACCGCGCGAACACCCCACTGCTGCAACAGCGCCGAGGCGACGACGTCACCGTCGGCACCCGGCATCCGGGCTCTGGTGCGGGCCTCGTCGAGGTTCGGCGTCACCAGCGCGCAGCCCTCCACGGGGTCGGCCCCTCGAGGGTGCGGGTCCCAGACCACAGGCCGGTGGCGGGCCCGGGAAGCGAGGGCCTCGCGGATGCCGGGGTCGGCCGTCGTGCCACCGCCGTAGCAGGAGACCAGCACCACGTCGGCGCCGGCGATGGCCGATGCGGCGTCGGCGGTGAGACCACCCAGCGGGCGACCGGGGCCCCCCGTGTCGATGCGGGCGATCGACTGCCCGCCGGCACGCAGCCTCGTCTTGACCCGGGTGGCACCCTCGTGCGCCAGCGAGAGCACCCGCACCCCGGCATCCGCGAGGAGGTCGAGCAGCTCGCGGCCCTCGTCGTCGTCCGCGAGTGGCGCCACGAGCGTGACGTCGACGCCGTCGCGGGTCGCCAGCAGGGCGGTGAGCCCGGCACCACCGGGGCGCGCCGCAACGGTGTCGACGTCGACGACCGGCGCCGGCGCGTCGGGGCAGACCCGGTCGACGTGGCCGTGCACGTCGCGGTCGAGCAGGCAGTCGCCGACGACGACCACGTGGCGCCGGGAGCTCACGAGGCCTGCCGGCAGACGGGCCCGGCCTGCATCAGGCCGCGGCGCTCGAGGGCGGCGTCGAGGGCGGCGCAGACGGCGTGGATGGCGACGAGCTGCACCTCCTGGACCGCGGCCGTGCTCGGGGCGTCGACCACGAGCGCCTCGTCGGCGATGGCCGCCAGCGGGTTCGGACCGGGGCCGGTCATGGCCCACACCTGCATCCCCACGTCGAGCCCACGCTTGGCGGCGTGCAGCACGTTGCTGCTGGTGCCGCTGGTCGACAGCAGCACCAGCACGTCGCCGGCCCGGCCGTGGGCCTCGACCTGGCGGGCGAACACCTCATCGGGCCCGTAGTCGTTGAGGATGGCCGTGAGGCTCGAGGTCTCGGCGCACAGGGCGATGGCGGACAGCGGCCTGCGGTCGGTGCACCAGCGCCCCACGAGCTCGGCAGTGAGGTGCTGGGCCTCGGCCGCGCTGCCCCCGTTGCCGACGGCGAGCAGGCGTCCGCCGCCGACGAGCGTGGTCGCCAGCCGCTCGCCCCAGGCGTGGATGACGTCGGTCTGGCTCACCAGCGATCGCAGGCCGCCGTCGAGCTCGGCCGCGTGCTCGTCGAGCCATGAGAACGGCTGGGATGCCGGGAAGCCGGCCCCGCGGGCCACGGCGTCGAGCACCTCCTCGGTCTGGGCGGCCACCACCGACCAGTCGAAGCGCTCGACCGCCCGGGCCCTCGCCCGGCGACCCATCGCCTCCGCGGCGTCGGGGTCGTCGAGCAGGCCGCGCACGGCCGCCACCAGGGCGGGCACGTCGCGTGGGGGCACGAGCAGGCCGGTGCGACCGTCGTCGACGGAGTCGAGCAGCCCGCCCACGGCGGCGCCCACCAGAGGTCGGCCGCACGCGGCTGCCTCGAGCGGGGTGATGCCGAACGGCTCGTACCAGGGCACCGCCAGCACCACGTCGGCCGAGCGGTAGAAGGCGGGCAGGTCGGCGTGCGGCAGCTGCCCGGTGAGCACCAGCCGGTCGTCGACACCGAGCTCGGTGGCCAGCGAGCGCAGCCGCCGGGCCTCCGGGTCGTCGCCGAGCTGCTCGGCCGGGGGGCCTCCGACCACGACGAGCTCGACGTCGGGCAGGTCGACCAGGGCGCGCACGGCGAGGTCGAACCCCTTGCGCTCGACCAGCCGGCCGACGACGAGCAGCCGGGGCCGCCCGGTGTGCGGCAGGGCGTCCGGCCCGGGGCCGGAGGGCGTGAAGTGGGCCGTGTCGACGCCGCACGGCACCACGCGCACGTGGTCGGTCGGCACACCCATCCGGCCCAGCTCACTCACCTCGTCGGTGCAGGTGGCGACCACCACGTCGGCCTCGGCCGCCACCCGGTGCTCGAGCGCGAGGCGCTCGGCGGGGCTGGTGTCGGCCTCGCGCTGGTGGCGTCGCTTGACGCTGCCCAGCGCGTGGAAGGTCTGCGCCACCGGGACCCCACGCCGACGGGCGGCGCGCAGCGCGGCCAGGCCCGACATCCAGAAGTGGGCGTGCACCACCTGTGGGTCGCCGGCGCGGGCCCAGTCGTGCGCCATCCAGTCGGCGAAGTCGTCCATGTGCGGCAGCAGCTCGTCCTTGGGCAGGCGCTGCGGCGGGCCCGCCGGCACGTGCACGACGGTGACGCCGGCGCCGGCCGGCACGCGCTCGGGCAGGTCAGGGTCGTCGCGCCGGGTGTAGACGTCGACCTCGTGGCCGAGCCGGGCCAGGCCGAGGGCCAGCTCGGCCACGTGCACGTTCTGTCCCCCGGCGTCCGCCTCGCCGAGGGCGGCGAGCGGGCTGGCGTGTTCGGACACCATGGCGATCTTCACGGTGACACCTCCTTGAGGATGCGGTCCCAGTCGAGGAGGAACCTGGAGAGGGAGAAGCGGTCGAGTGCGTGTTCGCGCGCCACCCGGCCGCGGTCCCGGGCGTCGTCGGGGTCGGCCAGCAGGTGCCGGGCGGTGGCCCGCAGCCGGACCAGGTCGTTGGTGACCAGACCCGCCTCGGGCGGCACCGACTCGGGCGCCTCGGTCGTCGACAGGGCGAGCACCGGCATCCCGAGCAGCATCGCCTCGATCAGCGACAGGCCCAGGCTGGTCCAGCGGTAGGGGTGGAGGTAGACGCGGTGCCGGGCGAGGGCGTCGTGCAGCTCGGCCTGCGACAGGTCGTGGCACCGGCTGCGGTCGAGCCCGGGCAGGCCCTGCTGCTCGGCCACCGCCCCCAGCTGGTCGCTCGCCATCCCGTAGACGTGCACCGGCAGGCAGCGGGCCAAGCCGAGCACGATGTCGCTGCCGGCCACCCGCCACCGCCGCACCGGCTCGTTGACGCTGACGGCCAGCGAGGCGTCCTCGCCGGTGTAGCGCGCGCCCGGGTCGGGGATGCCGTGCTCGACCACCGTCGTCGGGTGGTCGCCGCAGTCCCACGCCATGGCGTTGAAGGCGGTGACGTGGGCCACGAGCACGTCGTGCAGGCGGGGGTCGCGCAGCACGGGGTGCTCGCTGCTCACGGCGTGCTCGGTGGGCGCGTTGTGCTCGAGGTAGACGACGGGCAGGTCGGCACCGACCCGGCGGCCGGTCCACCGCTCGACGAGGTCGACCTCGTGGGGGCGCTGCAGCACCACGACGTCGATCTCCTCGTCGCGCAGCTGCTCGGGCGTGACCTCTCGGGCGCTGTCGGGCCAGTCCCAGGTGCGGGCACGGCCCAGGCCGTCGGGGCCGCGGTCCGGCAGCACCGGCAGCAGGTAGTCGTGCGACCCGTGGAGGAAGGAGTTGAGGTAGGAACCGTGCACGTGCCAGATGAGAACCTTCATGACGCACCTCCTGCTGCGAGGATCTGGGCGGGCTGTGCAGCCATGGGCGACCCGGCCAGGGCGCGCACCGCCGCCACCACCTGGGCGGCGGGCACGTCGGTGCACGGGTGACCGGGCGCCGGGCAGTGGCGGGCCCGGCTCAGGGCGCACCCTGCGAGCTGGTCGCCGAGCACGACGGTGGGCACTCCCCAAGGACGCCACCGCTCGAGCGGCACGACCGGGGCGAACAGGCTGACCACGGGGGTGCCTACCGCAGCCGCGAGGTGCGCCGGCCCGGTGTTGCCGACGACCACGGCGGCCGCCCCGGAGAGCACCCCGGCCAGCTCGGACAGCGTGGTACCGCCGGTGAGGTCGACCCCGCCGGCCGGGGTGACGGCCCGGCCCACGGCCCGGTCGTCGGGGCCACCGGTGACGACGACCCGCCAGCCCTCGCCGGCGAGGGCCTCGGCGTAGCGCGTCGCCCTCTCCACCCCGATGCCGCGAGCGGGCACCGACGCGGTCGGGTGCACCACGACGTAGGTGCTGCCGAGCCAGCTCGGCGGTCCGGGGTGGGTCACCGCGAGGCGGGCGTCGCCGGTGCCGGGATGGCCGGCTGCGGACACCACCGCCTGCATCGCCTCCACCTCGTGACCGCCGCCGAACCCCGGGTCGTCACCGTCCGGCATCCGGCGGTGGCGCACGTCGAGCAGGGCACCCGGGAAGGCGTCGCTGGTGGCGACCACGGTCGGCACGCCCGCCCACTTGGCGAGCAGCGCCATCGGCAGCGGGCTCTGGTGGAAGGAGGTGAGCACGATGACCTCGTCGTACTGCTCGGAGCGCAGCCGGGCGAGCAGCTCGTCGAGCACCACCGGGTCGTGTGGTTCGGTCTCCTCGCGCATCCACGGCACGTCGGCGACGAGCACCTCGTCGACACCGGGGAGCAGCGCGGCAGCGGCGGCCCCACCCGGTGAGACGAGCAGGTGCAGCACGTCGACGTCGGCCTTGAGCTGACGCAGGGCAGGGCCGGCCAGCAGCACGTCGCCCTCGCTGTCGAGGCGCACGGCGAGCGCCTTCCCCCCACGCCCCCGGTCAGCCACGGTGCCACCCGAGCACGATGTCGACGGCGCCGGCGAGGTCCGGGGCGACCACCGGCGCGGCCGCCACCTCCTCCGCGCGGGTCAGCGGTGTGGGCACCAGCACCGAGCGCGCCCCCGCCGCCCGGGCGGCCTCGGCGTCGGCGCCGATGTCGCCGATCACCACGCACTCCTCGGGCCGCACCCCCAGCCGGCGGGCGGCGGAGTGCACCATGCCGGGCCGCGGCTTGCGGCACTCACAGCCCTCGTCGGGCCCGTGCGGGCAGACCTGCCAGGTGCCGAACGGGCCGAGCCGGGCCTCGACCTCCGCGTTGACGGCCTCGACCTGGTCGGTGGTGAGCAGACCCCGGGCGAGGCCGGACTGGTTCGTGACCACGCCGACCAGCAGGCCGGTGGCGCGCAGGCGGTCGATCGCCTCGCGGGCGCCGGGCACCGGCTCGACGGCAGCTGGATCACCGTTGTAGGGCACGTCGTGCACCAGGGTGCCGTCGCGGTCGAGCAGCACCGCCCGAGGTGCTGTCGGCCACGGGGCGGCGGTGCGGTGGCGCCACCAGCCGCGGCCGCGGTGCCAGACCGCCGCCACCGGCAGCACGGCACTGGTCCACGTCATCGTCGCCGTCTCCGCCGGCGTGCCCGGGCCGGGAGCCACCCGGCGCCGCACCAGGTCGGCGACGTGCAGCAGATACGCCGCGCCCCCGGCCACGGCGGCCGTGCGGGCAGCCGTGGACCGCACCCCCGCCGGCGCAGCGAGCGCGGCGAGCGCGAGCCCGGCGCTGGCGGCGAGGTGGCGCCGGAACATCCCTCGACCGGTGGCGGCGTGCTCGCGCCAGCGAGCACCGTGCAGGCGCCGCATCAGGGCGTCGTCGGCGTTGCCCCGCTGCACGCGCACGCTGACGGCTGGGCCGGCCGGGCGCACCGGGTGCTGCACCTCGCGCAACCCCATCGCGAGCCGCCAGCCCGCCCGCTGCACCCGCAGGGCCAGGTCGGCGTCCTCGCGGTAGGCGCGCGGGAAGCGCTCGTCGAAGCCGTCGACGGCCACCAGGGCCGCGCGCCGGTAGGCCATGTCGGCGGTCGCCCAGCGGGCCGACTCCAGGCCCGCCGTCGAGCGCTCCCAGTCGGTCGGGCGACGGTCCACGGGTAGCGGCACCCGGATCCGACCCTGGGACGCCGCCTCGTCGGGGGCGGCCAGGTCGAGGTCGACCGCGAACGTGCGCGCCCAACCAGCGGGCAGCACGACGTCGTCGTCGAGGAAGGCGACCCACGGCGTGGAGGTCAGTCGCCAGCCCAGGTTGCGGGCGGCCGCCGGGCCGCGTCCCCACCCGCGCACCACCCGCAGGGGGAAGGGCCACGACGGGCGCTCGGCCAGCAGCGGGCCGGGCTCGGGCCGGTCGTCGACCACGACGACCTCGTGCGGCAGCGGCCCCTGCTGGTCGGCGAGGCTGTCGAGCAGCGCGGCAAGACTGGGCCGGCCGAGCGTCGGCACGACCACGGCATACCGGTGTGTCCGGAGGGTCACGAGGGTGACCCCGGGGCGAAGAGGTTCGCGCGCCGCACCAGGTGGGGCCCGAGCACGAGCGCGTCGACCGGCGCGGACCCGAACAGCTCGAGCGCGTCGCGGGGGTCGTCGACCATCGGACGGCCGGCGGTGTTCAGGCTGGTGTTGACCACGACCGGCAGGCCGGTGCGAGCCTCGAACGCCCGCAGCAGCGCCGCCACGTGGGGCGTCGTCGCGTCATCGACGGTCTGCACCCGGGCGGTGCCGTCGACGTGCACCACGGCCGGGATGCGGTCGCGCCACTCGGGCGCGACCCGGTGCACGAAGAGCATGTAGGGGCTGGGCAGCGGGCCGTCGCGGAAGATCTCCTCCGCACGCTCGAGCAGCACCATCGGGGCCACCGGGCGGAACTGCTCGCGGCCCTTGACGTCGTTGAGGCGCTCGAGGTTCTCGGCCCGCCCGGGGTGCGCCATCAGTGACCGGTTGCCCAGAGCGCGCGGGCCGAACTCGCTGCGGCCGTCGAACCAGGCCACCACCCCGTCGGCGGCGAGCACGTCGGCCACCTCTCCGGCGAGGTCGTCGGGGGTGGTGAACGGCACCGCGGCCCGCCGCAGCCACGCGGCGAGGTCGTCGTCGCGCCACTGCCGGCCGAGCGCGGCAGTGGCCATCGGCTCCGCGAGGCTGCCGCCGTCGGCGTGCACCTGGAGCGCCGCTCCCAGGGCCGTGCCCGCATCGCCGGCCGCGGGCTGCACCCAGACCTCCTCGAACGCGGTCTCGCGCCAGATCCGGGTGTTGGCAACGCAGTTCAGCGCCGTGCCACCCGCCATGGTGAGCACGCGGTCACCGGTGCGTTCGTGCAGCCAGGTCGCGAGCTCGACGAGCAGCTCCTCGACGCAGGCCTGCACCGAGCAGGCGAGGTCGGCATAGTTGGGCGGCCAGTCCTGCTCACCGCCGGCGCGGCGTGGGGCGAAGCGCTCCCAGTCGGGGATGGGCGCCTCGAAGCCGCCCTCGGGCGTCACCCGGATCGTCTGCCGCAGGGCGTCGAGGTGCACCGGCTTGCCGTACGACGCCAGCGCCATGACCTTGTACTCGTCGCTGGAGCGCAGGAAGCCCAGGTGCTCGGTGAGGGACTCGTAGAGCAGGCCCAGGGAGTGCGGTAGCGACTGCGCTGCGAGCACCTCGAGGCGGCCCTCCTCGTAGTGACCCCCGAGGTGGCTGGCCTGCTCGCCGCGCCCGTCGAGCACGAGCACGCTGCAGGCGCGGCCCGGGGTCTGCAGGGGGGCGGCGAGGGCGGCCGATGCGGCGTGCGCGACGTGGTGCGGCACGAAGCGCACCTGCTCGCGGTGCAGCCCGGGCAGCGAGGCGGCGAGGAAGCCGGGGGCCGACTCGGCATAGGTGCGGCGCAACGAGTCCCACGGGTCGTCGAGCCCCATGTCCTCGGCGGGCTTGGCGAGGGCGGGGTCGAACGAGTAGGCCACGGCATCCAGGTCCTGCGGGCGCAGCCCCGCCTCGGCGAGGCACCAGCGCATCGCCTGGTCGGGCAGCTCCCACGCCGAGAAGGGCACCGGGCGCTTGCCGTGCTTGCGCCGTGAGAAGCGTTCCTCCTCGGCGGCGGCGACCACCTGCCCGTCGACGACGAGCGCGGCCGCAGGGTCGTGGAAGATGGCGTTGACTCCGAGAACTCGCATGGGGGACCACTACCCGGGTGAAGCGCTTCTCACTCGCGGCAATTCTCGAAGCGGTCTCGCCCGGGTGAACGACGGTTTGGTGCCGCACGAATCGGGCACGTTCCCGACATGACGCAGACCACGAGCCGCCCCCTGCCCGCGACGCCCACCGAGCCGGTGCCCGACCGGGACGACGCGGTGTCGGATGCCGTGCGCCGGGCCCGCGCCGCACAGCCGGGATGGCGGGCCACGTCGCCCGGCGAGCGCGCTGGGCACCTGCGCGCGGCCGCCTCGGCGGTGCGGGCGGCATCCGACGAGCTGGGTGACCTGCTCTGCGCGACCACCGGCCGACTGCTGGGCGAGGCCCGCGACGGCGCCCGGGTGGCGGCCGACCTGCTCGACGAGGCTGCGGTGTCAGGGCTGGTGGGTGGTCGTGCCCTGGCCGGCGGTCCGGGCGCGCTCGACATCGTGCGCACCGAGCCGCGCGGGGTCGTCGGTGTGATCACCCCGTGGAACGACCCCTACCCTGCCGCAGCGGGGCTGGTGGCCGCGGCCCTCATCACCGGTAACACGGTGGTGCACAAGCCCTCTGAGCGCAGCGCTGCCCCTGGGGCGCGGCTCACCGAGCTGGTGGCCGCTGCGCTGCCTGCCGGTGTGCTCGGGCTCGTCGAGGGGGATGCCGGGGCCGGGGCAGCGCTCGCGGCCCACCCGGGCGTCGACCTGGTCGCGCACATCGGCAGCAGTGCCGCCGGTGCGTCGGTGCGGGTGGCCTGTGCTGCCCGGGGCGCTGCGGCCGTCACCGAGAACGGCGGCAAGGACGCCCTGCTCGTCGACGCCGGGGTCGACCCGGCCTGGGCTGCAGAGCAGATCGCGGTGGGGGCCTTCACGAACGCCGGGCAGCTGTGCACGTCGGTCGAGCGGGTCTACCTGCATCGGGACGTCGCGGATGCCGTGCTCGCCGAGCTGGTGCGCCGGGCCGAGTCGCTGGTGGTGGGCGACCCGCGCGAGCCCTCCACCACGATGGCCGCCCTCGTCGACGAGCGGGCGCTCGACACGGTCGACGACCACGTGCAGCAGGCGCTGGGCGCCGGCGCGCGCCTGCTGACCGGAGGGAGCGTGGTGCGCGCCGGGGCCACCGCCTACGCCCCCACCGTGCTGGTCGACTGCACCGACGAGATGCTCGTGATGGCCGAGGAGACCTTCGGGCCGGTGGCCGCGGTCGCCGTCGTCGACTCGTGGGAGGAGGCGCTGGAGCGGGCCGCCGGCGGCCGCTACGGCCTGGCGGCAACGGTGCTCACCCCGGACACGGCGCACGCCTTGGCCGCGATCGAGTCCCTCGAGGTCGGCACGGTCAAGGTCAACGCGGTCTTCGGCGGGGCACCCGGTGGGTCGGCGGACCCGCGGCGCGACAGCGGGCGCGGAGCCGGCTACGGGCCCGACCTGCTGCGCGAGATGGTCGTGCTCAAGGCGGTGCACTGGGAGGCCGCGCCGGTGTCGCCGGCGTCGCCGGCCGCCTGACGGCATCCCCCTGGTGCGTGGCCGCCCGGCTGCCGGACGAGTGTCCGGCAGGAGCGCGAATGGGTGCGCACGAGGGGGGTACGGGACGGTCTCACACCCACTACCGCAGGAGGGGACATGACCAGCACCGCACGTGACGTCATGACCGAGGGCGTCCAGTGCGTCTCCGAGAACGACACGGTGACAACCGCCGCGCAGCAGATGGCCTCCCTCGATGTGGGAGCGCTGCCGATCTGTGGCGAGGACGACCGCCTCAAGGGGATGATCACCGACCGCGACATCGTCATCAAGGTCGTGGCCCAGGGGCAGGACCCGCAGTCGGTGACGGTGGGCACCGTGGCCGAGGGCAGTGAGCTCGTCACCATCGGCGCCGACGACCCGCTCGAGGAGGCCAGGCGCACCATGGAGCAGCACCAGGTGCGGCGGCTCCCCGTCATCGACGGCCACCGACTCGTCGGCATCATCAGCCAGGGCGACCTCGCCCAGGCACTGCCCGACGACCAGACCGGTCACCTCGTGGAGTCCATCTCGAAGGAGTGAGGGCCGCGGGCGGCCGGGGATGCCGGGGTGTGGGGCGGGGGCCCGCACCCCGGCATCCGCGTGTGGTCGCCGTACCCCCGGCCCCCGCGGGTCGACCACCGCGAAGGCGAGCACGACGACCCCCGCGCCCGGGGCCAGCTACAAGGAGCGCGGCGGGCCGCTGCTCCAGCCGCGTGGTCGCAGGACGGCACCGTTGCTGACACGGAGCTCCCGCCGATCCGCTCGGAGCCGACGAGGAACCGTGAGCTCGCGGGTGCCGGGTGATGCGTAGGCATCAAGGAAGCCCAGCAGGTCCATCAGGGCTTCCGTTCGGTCCTGGTCCTCATACGCGTACTCGGCCCAGGAGTAGCCGCCTGGAAAAGACAGTGCGAAGACCTCTCCGTTCACGGACAGGCTGACGACGTCACCTCTGCCAGGCACCTCGATGCGCTCAGTGCGCCAGCCGTCCTTCGTCACCGACTCCAGGACTCGGTAGCCACCGGCTTCCAGATGGCTCACGGTGAGGGCGTGGAGGCGCTCGAGCTCAGCCTCCCAGGAGTCCATCCGTAGATGTAAGCATCCGGCGAGCGGTAGGAGCATGCGCGCCCGAGCCAAGTTCGGGTCAGACCTCTGAACCATGGGCGCGCTCGTCGAATGCCATGACCACCCAGGCCGTGCAGGAAGACGAAGGCCGGCCCCGACCCACCGAGGTCATGCACCACCAGCTCGGCCCCCGGCACACCCAGCACCCCGACCTGGCCATTGGGTGTCGGTGGCGGACATGGGAGAACCCTGCCCCCGGCCGGGCTGACAAACGCCGACGGAGCGGCACTGCGGTCACGGGCCGTTGAGGAGCTCGAACAGCTCGCACGACATGTCCATGTACCGGGTGGTGGTGCCCAGGTGGTGCATCCCGACGCGGCGGCAGACGGCTTGGGAAGGATGGTTCTGAGGATGGGTGACCGCGATGACGCGATCCTGACCGCGTGAGAAGGCGTCGGCGATGGCTGCCGTGGCCGCCTCGGTCGCGTAGCCGTTGCCCCAGGCATCGGGGTGGAGGTGCCAGCCGACCTCCACGTCGGCCGGCTCCTGTGGAGTCGCGCCTGCGGACAGGGGGACCGGCTTGAGCAGGAGGTTTCCGAGACGACGCCCGGCATGGTCGGTGATGAGCCAGATCCCATGGGTGGGGTGTTCGCTGATGGCACGACGGCGTTGGATCGAGGCGAGTGCATCGTCCCGCGTGGTCATGGTTGACGGGCTCGCTCCCACGTAGCGCATGACGTCCCAGCGACCTTCGAGGTCGAGGAGGAAGTCCGCGTCCTCGACCTCCCAGGGTCTGAGGATCAGTCGCTCAGACCCGATCGTGCGCATGGACCGAACCCAGCCACGATCAGGCAGCGTGTCGCACCCGGTCGAGCACGGCTCCGGCGACCTCGTCGGGCTGCAGCTCGGGCAGCCAGTGCCCGGCGTCGAGCTCGACGAAGAGGTAGTCACCGCTGACGTGGTCCCTCGTGGCCTGAGCGGCGGCCCGGCCCAGGGCCGGGTCGTGCTGCCCCCACACGTAGGTGGTCGGCACGACGACGTCAGCGGTGCCCGCGCCCATGGCGTCGAGCACCTCCCACGGAGGCCGACGTCCTGCGGCGCGGTACCAGGCCAGCGGGCCGTGCAGCGACGCCGGGTTGGAGAACCGGCCTGCGTACTGGTCGGCGAGGTGGGCGGGCAGACCTGACGTCCGCAGCGAGCGCCCGAGGGTGCGCGAGAGCACCAGCTCGGGCAGCACGGGCACCTGCACCGCCAGCGTGTACCAGCTGCGCAGCGGCTGCAGGGAGCGGGTCATCGCGTGCGCCAGGGCGGCCGGGTGCGGCGTCGACAGCACGGTCAGGGAGTCGACCCGGTCGGCGTGGTGCGCCCCGAGGTACCACGCGACCGCACCGCCCCAGTCGTGGCCGACCACGTGCGCGGAGGCGACGTCAGCGGCATCCATGACGGCCAGGACGTCGGCCGCCAGCGTGCTGACCCGGTAGGCCGAGACGTCGGCAGGGCTGGCCCCGGGCGAGTAGCCGCGCTGGTCGGGGGCCAGGGTGCGCAGACCGGCCCGGTGCAGGGTGGGCGTCACCTCGGACCAGCAGCGCGAGTCCTGCGGGAAGCCGTGCAGCAGCACCACCACCTCGCCCCCACGTGGGCCCTCGTCACGCACCTCGAGGGCCAGCCCGGCGCGCTCGACGACGTCGATCACGTCAGCGCGCCCGGGCCGACGACCGGCTCGATCGGGGGCACGGCACGCTCGGCGCCGGGGTCGGCGTCGGGCGGGCCCACGGCATCCCGGGCGAAGGCCTGGTTGCGGCTGCCGACCTTGCGGGCGGTGGTCAGGTGGCCACCGAGGTAGCCCGAGGCGCCCGTGAGGGCCGCGCCGGCGAGCGCCGTCGCAACTCCCAGGGTCTGCCGCTGGCGAGAGCGCGCGACGTACGAGGCGAGGTAGAGAGTGACCGCAGCGCCGTTGAGCACCCCGTGGAGGGCGCCCACCCGCTGGGTCTCAGGGCCGAGTGGTGCCCACTCGGCCACCCCGGTCAGCGCGGTGGGGCCGGATGCCGCGAGCCCGGCGCCGACGAGCCAACGGCTCGCCGCGCGGTCCTCAGGACGGCCGCGCAGGTCGAGCGCCGTGGCGGCGGTCCAGAAGCCCAGCGGCAGGTCGGTGAGCAGCGGGTGCAGGGCGTGCCCGATCACGCCGGAGCGCAGCAGCTCGCTGCCGGACCACCGGTCCAGCGGAGCGGCGATGACGCCGTAGAAGGAGCGCAGGCGGTCGAGCGACGGGTTCTGCTCCAGGCGCTGGACGGCGGTGACGACGCGGGTCGTGGCGGTGGGCATGCGCTCAGGCGATGACCGCGTCGATGGTCTTCTTCAGGGCGCTGGGCTGCTCCGGGCGGCGCGGTGCCCGCTCCTTGGCCTCGGCAAGCTCGGCGCCGATCTCACGCAGCTGGGTGCGGGAGAGGCCCTCGCGCACCTGGGGGAACCACTCCTGCTCCTCCTCCTCGATGTGGTGCTCGACGTTCTCGATGAGCACGGTGGCCTTCGCCACGAAGCGCTCGTCCTTGTACGTCATCGGCACCAGCTCCATCACGAGCAGGTCGGCCACGTGGTGCTCCTCGTACGACTCGAGCACGTCGTCCTCGAGGTCGGGCAGCAGCGCACGCACCCGCGGGTACATGACCTCGTTCTCGATGTAGGTGTGCACCGTCAGCAGCTCGATGATCTTCTCGACGAGCTTGCCCTTGCGGGCGGGAGTGGTCGAGTCCTTCTGGAACTCGCGGAAGAGCTTGCGCACCTCCTTGTGGTCGTCCTTCAGCATGACGATCGCGTCCTGGGACATGGCGACTCCTTCGAGTGGGGTCGGCGGGCGCAGGGCGCACCGGCCGTGGCGTCCCCGACGACCTACCCGACACCCCTGCACGCAAACACGGGCGTGGTCGTGCCACGGTGTGGGTAGGCAGGGTTGGCCCCGACCCCGGGGCACCCACGACCCGAGCGAAGGAGTGCCGATGCCGGTGACGACCTGTGACGCCGTGGTGGTGGGTGCCGGGCCGAACGGCCTGGTCGCCGCCAACGCGCTCGCGGATGCCGGCTGGGACGTCGTGCTCGTGGAGGCCCAGGGCGAGGTGGGCGGGGCGGTGCGCAGTGCCGAGAGCGTCGAGCCGGGCTTCGTCACAGACCTGTTCAGCGCGTTCTACCCGCTGGCCGCCGCGAGCCCGGTGGTGCGCGACCTGCACCTCGAGGAGCACGGGCTGACCTGGCGGCACGCGCCCGACGTGGTCGCGCACGCCCTCCCCGATGGCCGGTGTGCCGTCATCCGGCGATCGGCCGCGGACACCGCAGCGGGCCTCGACGAGCACCACGCCGGTGACGGTGACGCGTGGCTGCGGATGGTGGCCGGCTGGGACCGGGTGCGCGACCCGCTGCTCGACGCGCTCTTCACCCCGTTCCCACCGGTGCGGTCGGGGATGCGGCTGCTGCGCCGGTCAGGGGTCTCCGGCACGCTCGACCTCACCCGGCTGGGCCTGCTCTCGGTGCGCCGCTTCGGCCGGGAGGAGTTCGGCAGCGAGCAGGCCCGAGTGCTGCTGAGCGGCAACGCGATGCACAGCGACGTCACCCCCGACAGCGCCGGCAGCGCCCTGTTCGGCTGGCTGCTGGTGATGCTGGGGCAGGACGTCGGCTTCCCGGTGCCACAGGGAGGTGCAGGGATGCTGGCCGCTGCGCTGCGGCGTCGGGCCGAGTCGCTCGGTGTGCAGGTCCGCTGCGGCACGGCGGTCACCGAGGTGGTGGTGTCGGGTGGCCGCGCGCACGGGGTGCGGTTGGCCGACGGCACGCAGCTGCGGGCGCGACACGCGGTGCTCGCGGACGTGCCGGCACCGGTGCTCTACCGCGACCTCGTCGGCGCCGAGCGGCTGCCCGCGCGGTTCGTGCACGACCTGGGCCGCTTCGACTGGGACGACGCGACCCTCAAGATCAACTGGGCTCTGCGCGAACCCATCCCGTGGACGGCACCGGAGGCCCGAGGTGCCGGGACGGTGCACCTCGGCGTCGACAACGACGGGTTGGTCGACGTCGCCGCAGACCTGTCCGTCGGCCGGATGCCGCGCACCCCCTTCCTGCTCCTGGGCCAGATGACGACCGCCGACCCCACCCGCTCCCCTGCGGGCACCGAGTCGGTCTGGGCCTATACCCACCTCCCGCGGCACCTCGCCGGTGACGACGACGCGGTGCAGCGTCAGGTCGAGCGGATGCAGGAGGCGGTCGAGGCGGTGGCCCCCGGCTTCGGCGCGACGGTGATCGGGCGGCAGGTGCAGCGGCCATCGGACCTCGAGGCCGCGGACGCCAGCCTCAGCAGAGGGGCCCTGAACGCCGGCACCGCAGCCCTGCACCAGCAGCTGGTGCTGCGGCCGACCCGGGGGCTGGGTCGGCCCGAGACGCCCGTGACCGGCCTCTACCTCGCGAGCGCCTCAGCCCACCCGGGGGGCGGGGTGCACGGGGCGTGCGGCTGGAACGCCGCGGTCTCCGCCCTGCGCCAGCGCGGGCCGCTCGGGCCGGTGCGTCGCGCCCTGTTCCGCACGGCCTGGTCCCGCGTCCTGCACGAGCCGCCCGCCTGACCCAGGCGCACGGCATCCGCCCGTCGGGTGCTCGGTCAGCCGGCAGGCCCTCAGCGACGCTGCATGTCCCAGGCGAGGTCGATGGCAGCGCGCACCGCTTCGGCCGGGGCGTGGTCCAGGTACGCCTCGACCTTGTGGTGGGCCTCCATCCGAGGTGGGACGCCGAAGCTGTCCGGGTAGCGGTCCAACAACGACTCGCGGTGGCTCAACGGGACCCGGATCACCAGGGTCGTGGGGTCCTGAAGGCGCACGACCAGACGATCGTGGACATACCAGGCAGGGCGGGAAGCGGTGCCCTTTCGCTTGACCTGCGCCAGCGACTCCGCGTACTCGCCCACCTCGTCCGGGGTCAAGGCAACCTGTCCGTGGGTCAGTCGTCGCTGCCGGCGAGCCAGGCGCGGTGGCGCCCCTCGGCGATGTAGGCGAGCCGCCGCAGTGCCTCACGGTTGCGCGGCAGGATCATCGCCTGCCGGACCGGCATCGGCACGACCTTGCCCGGCCCGGTGATGGCATCCTCGGCCAGTGACACGGTGCAGCTGCCCGGGCCGTCGGGCACGACCTCGATCGACACCCTGGCCTCCCCCATCGGCCATCCCTTCGCCTTCAGCACGAGGCGGTGTGGCTCCTGCGCCTCCTCGACGACCGTGGCGTCGGAGATGACGGCGGGCCACGGGCCGAAGCTGTGCTGCAGGCGGCTGCCCGGCTGGGGCCACGCGTCGTCGACCGCTCGCACCCGTGAGGCGCCGACCACCCAGGTCGCGTAGAACCAGCCGTCGGCGAGCACGGCCCAGACCGCCTCGGCCGGTGCAGCCACCGACCTGGAGACGCGGGGGCGGGTCGCAGTGTCGTTCTCGGTCATCTCGTCCTCCTGGGGTGGTTGGTCGGTGATGGAGTCGCGGCTGGGTGCCGGGTGAACGGGCAGGTCGACGTTGCCGGGTGTGGATGGCAGGTCGCGCCACGCGTCGAGCCCGAAAGTGCGCATCAGGGGCGTCACCAGGGCGTCGTAGACACCTGGGAACAGGCGGAAGCCGGCGATCGTGACGAGGTTGGCCGGCCCGACGTTGGTCTGGCGCCGGGGGTGCCGCAGCACCCACCACACCCGCCGCGCGACGTCCTCGGGCTGCAGCACCGGCGGTGGGGGCTTGCCGTGCCGGCCCAGCACCGTCGCCGCCTGCTGGTAGATGGGGGTGTTGATGCCACCCGGGGCGATGAGCGAGATCTCGACGCCGTCGCGCTGGCGGGCCTCGATCTGCAGGGTGCGCACCAGCCCGTGCACGGCCCACTTCGAGAGCACGTACGAGCCCATGTAGGGCGTGGCGATCTCGCCGAGCAGGGACCCGACGACGACGAGGTGCCCCCCACCGGTGCGGCGGAAGGCGTCCATGGCCGCGCGGCACACCGCGAGGGTGCCGAACACGTTGGTGTTGACCACATCGGTCATCACCTCGCTCGGCACCTCCTCGACGTTGCCGTAGGCGACCACGGCGGCGGAGTGCACCACCCCCAGCCCGCGACCGAACTCGTCGGCCGCCTGACCGATCACCCGGTGCACGGCCTCGGCATCACGCACGTCGAGCTCCTCGACGGATGCCGTGCCCCCCGCTTCGAGGCACTCCTCGGCGAGCAGCTTGAGCACGTCCGGCGCCCGGCCGGTGAGCACCACGTGCAGGCCCTCACGGGCCAGCCGCAGCGCGGTGGCCCGGCCGATGCCGCTCGACGCACCGGTGATGACCACCCCGGTGACGTGCTCGGTCGATGGGCTCACCCGGTCGTCCTTCCGTCGCAGCGCGTGCCGGCTCGTGCCGAGCCCTCGGCCTACCCCCAGGGCGCGGCGGACAAACTGTAGACACCGCGAATGGGCCCGGATGCCGGGGGTAGGCGTGCGCCATGAGCCCGTCAGCCAAGGACCAGGTCCCACCGCCGCCCCCGGGCGCGCCCGCCCTCGCACCGGTTCCCCTCGAGGAGCCCACGACGCCGCACGAGCCCCTGCCGCCGAAGCCCGAACAGCAGTCGCCCGCGACGGTCTCACCCACCGGCGCCGACCTCGAGGCCGACCCCACGACGATGAGCCAGCAGGGTGCGTTCCTCACCACCACGACCGGGGCCCGGCTGCGCGACACCGACCACTCGCTGCGCGTCGGCCCGCGGGGCCCGGCCCTGCTGCAGGACCACCACCTGCGCGAGAAGATCACCCACTTCGACCACGAGCGCATCCCCGAGCGGGTCGTGCACGCCCGCGGTGCGGGGGCACACGGCAGCTTCGTCGGGTACGGCGCCGCATCCGAGCTCACCTCGGCGGCGTTCCTCGGAAAGGACGTCGAGACACCGGTGTTCGTACGGTTCTCCACGGTCGCGGGCTCGCGAGGGTCGGCCGACACCGTGCGCGACACCCGTGGGTTCGCGGTGAAGTTCTACACCGAGGAGGGCAACTTCGACCTCGTCGGCAACAACATCCCGGTCTTCTTCATCCAGGACGGCATCAAGTTCCCGGACGTCATCCACGCCGCGAAGCCGCACCCCGGCCGTGAGATCCCCCAGGCCCAGACGGCGCACGACACCTTCTGGGACTTCGTGTCGCTGCACACCGAGGCCCAGCACCACGCCATCTGGGCGATGTCCGACCGCGCCATCCCGCGCTCCTACCGGCACATGGAGGGCTTCGGGGTGCACACCTTCCGGCTCGTCAACGCGGCCGGTGAGACCACCCTGGTCAAGTTCCACTGGAAGCCACGGCTCGGCGTGCACTCGGTCACCTGGGAGGAGGCCCAGCTGCTCAGCGGCATGGACCCCGACTTCCACCGGCGCGACCTCTACGACGCCATCGAGTCCGGCGCCTACCCGCAGTGGGAGCTCGGCATCCAGGCGTTCGAGGACACCCCCGACCAGACCTTCGAGGGCATCGACCTGCTCGACCCCACCAAGCTGGTGCCCGAGGAGCTCGCCCCGGTGCAGCCGCTGGGCCTGCTGACCCTGTCGGGCACCCCGACGAACTTCTTCGCCGAGTCCGAGCAGGTGGCGTTCGGCGTCGGCAACCTCGTGCCCGGCATCGACGTCACCGACGACCCGCTGCTGCAGGTGCGCCTCTTCTCGTACGTCGACACCCAGCTGACCCGGCTCGGCGGCCCGAACTTCAACCAGCTGCCCGTCAACCGCCCGCACGCGCCGGTCAACGACATGCTGCGCGACGGCATGCACCAGACCGCGGTCCACGGCGGGGTCGCCCCCTACCGGCCCAACTCGCTCGACGGCGGCTGCCCGTTCGTCGCGGGCGACGCCGACGGCGCCTTCCTCGACGTGCCGCAGGCCGTGACCGCCGGAAGCAAGGTGCGTGAGCTCTCAGCGTCGTTCGACGACCACTTCAGCCAGGCGCGGCTGTTCTGGCTGAGCATGTCCCCGGTCGAGCAGGACCACATCGTGCAGGCCTACACCTTCGAGCTCGGCAAGTGCTA
The DNA here is from genome assembly GCA_963833495.1 of uncultured Actinomycetota bacterium. GTDB lineage: Bacteria > Actinomycetota > Actinomycetes > Actinomycetales > Dermatophilaceae > Fodinibacter. The sequence continues at coordinate 186,342 of CAWHYJ010000011.1, forward strand.
CGACGACACCATCCGCCAGCGCCAGCTGCTCTCCCTCGCCCGCATCGACGGCGAGCTCGCCGCCGACGTCGCGGCAGGCCTGGGCATGCCGGCGCCCGAACCGGCAGTCGAGGTCGACGACGTCGAGCCCAGCCCCGCGCTCTCGCAGCTCGGCGGCACCTGGCCGGTCGAGGGCCGCACCGTGGCCGTGGTGGTCGACGACACGTCCGACGCGGATGCCGTCATGGCACTGACCAAGCAGCTGCACGCCGAGCGCCTGGTGCCGCTGCTGCTGGCCCCGACGGGTGGCCCGGTCTGGGCCGACCGCGACCTGCCGGCGCACCGCACCCTGCTGACCTCCCGGTCGGTCGAGTTCGACGCCGTCGTGGTCACCGCGCTGGTGCCGCCCGCCTCCGACGCACGGCAGAGCCGCGACGCCAAGGCCGGTGCCGGCGCGACGCCGCGCATCGACCCGCGCCTCACGCTGCTCGTCGACGAGGCGTTCCGGCACGGCAAGGCCATCGGCGTCATGGGCGACCCGCAGATCGCGGCCGCCCTGGGGCTGGCCGACGACGAGGCCGGGGTCACCGTGGGCGACGCCGGCACCGTGGGCGCCGCGCTCGTCGCCGGACTGGCCGAGCACCGCGCCTGGAACAGGTTCACGCCCTCGCGCTGAGGTCGACTGACGCAGACCGAGCTGACGCCCCGGCCCCACTCGCGGGGTCGGGGCGTCATCATGTCGAGAGGGAGGTGGCTCGTGAGCGACACGACCGCGCTGCTGATCGGCTGGCTCGAGTTCTGCGTCGTGCTGCTGGTCCTGGCGGTGGTGCTGCTCCGGCGGACACCATGAGGAGGCGGCACGACGGCGGTGTCGCTGCCAGGCGATCGGCGGGCCTCGCCGTCGCCTTGGCGGCACTCCTGCTGGCGGGTGGCTGCGGTGCCGATCCGGTTGTCGTCTACCGCGACTCGGCGGTAGCGGCCCTCGAGGCCACGCTGAGCGAGGCCCGCACGGCTGAGCTCGCCGGTCGCCTCTGGGTGGCGGACCGGTCGACGCACCCCCTCGCGGTCGTCGTCGTCCGCGACAGCGACACGGGTGTCGGGGCCGAGGTGTCGTGGTTCGAGGAGCAGCAGCCGCCGGCACGGGCGAGCGACCGCACCCGGCAGCGCACGGCCGACGCCCTCGACGCCGCGGCGTCGGCTGTGCAGGCCGTACGCATCGAGCTCGACCGCTCGGACCGGCCGGCCACGCGGGCGGCATTGGACGAGCTGCGTTCTGCGTGCGCGGGGCTGGAGTCGCTGGCGGAGGAGCTCGGATGAAGCGCCTCTTCGCCGTCGCGCTCGGCATCCTCACCGCCATCGGCGGCTTCGTCGACATCGGCGACCTCGTGACCAACGCCGCCGTCGGCTCACGGTTCGGGCTGTCCCTGGTGTGGGTGGTCGCGGTCGGGGTGCTCGGCATCTGCGTGTTCGCCGAGATGAGCGGCCGGGTGGCCGCCGTCAGCGGCCGGGCCACCTTCGACCTCATCCGGGAGCGGCTCGGCCCCCGGGTCGGGCTCGCCGCGCTCGTGGGCTCGATGGCGGTCACCTTCCTCACCCTGGTCGCCGAGATCGGCGGCGTCGCCCTGGCCCTCGAGCTCGCCACCAGCCTCAACTACCTGCTGTGGGTGCCCGTCGTCGGCGTGCTCGTCTGGGTCGTGCTCTGGAGGGTGCGGTTCTCGTTCCTGGAGAACGGCTTCGGGCTCGCCGGGCTCACACTGATCGTGTTCGCCGTCGCCGTCTGGAAGCTCCAGCCCGACTGGGGAGCGCTCGTCACGGAGGCCACCCGCCCGGCCGTGCCGGCGTCCGAGGACTCCACCACCTACTGGTACTACGCAGTGGCACTCTTCGGTGCGGCGATGACCCCCTACGAGGTCTTCTTCTTCTCCTCCGGCGGCGTGGAGGAGAAGTGGGGTGTCGACAGCCTGCGCACCATGCGCGCCAACGTGCTCATCGGCTTCCCGCTCGGTGGCTTGCTGTCCGTGGCCATCGCGGCTGCCGCCGCGATCGTGCTGCGGCCGCAGGGCATCGAGGTCGCGAGCCTGGGCCAGGTGGCGCTGCCGGTGGTCGCGGCACTGGGAAAGCTGGGGATCGTGCTGGTGCTGATCGGCTTCTTCGCCGCGACCTTCGGCGCGGCGTGCGAGACCGGCCTGTCGGTCGGCTACAGCATCGCCCAGTACTTCGGGTGGCAGTGGGGCAAGTTCGTCGAGCCGCTGCGGGCGGCCCGCTTCCACACCGTTGTCCTGCTGTCGTGCGTCGCCGGCATCGGCATCCTGCTCACGACCGTCGACCCCATCCTCGTCACCGAGTACTCCGTGGTGTTCAGCGCCCTCGCCCTGCCCCTCACGTACCTCCCCATCCTCGTCGTGGCCAACGACCGCACCTACCTCGGGCAGCACGTGAACGGGTGGGCGGCAAACCTTCTCGGCACGACCTACCTGGTCGTCGTAGTGGTGGCCTCGGTGGCAGCCATCCCGCTCATGGTGCTGACCGGAGCCGGGCAGTGACCCCCACCCAGACCTCCACGCCCGGGCCACCCCTCGAGCCGGGCGCTCCGCTGGCCCTCGGGCTACGGCTGCTCGACCACCAGCTGCTCGGCCAGGAGCAGGAGATGCTCGGGAACGTCGACGACGTCGCCCTCGAGGAGAGCGACGGCCGCCTGGTCGCGGTGGGACTGCTGAGCGGCCCGGGAGCGTGGGCCAACCGCCAACCGGGTGCGCTGGGCCGGTGGGGGCTGGCCGTCTGGCGACGGCTCGACCCGCGCGAGGACCCCCAACCCCTCGTGCTCCCACTCGACCACGTCCTGAGGATCGGTTCGGCAGTGCACGTGGACCCGTGGGCCGCCACCTTCCTCGCGGGGGCAGACGACCTCGAGCTCTGGCTCCGCCGCCACGTGGTGAGCAAGATCCCCGGCGCCCGCGGCGGTGACCATCCCTTCGGTGGTCACCTGCCCTCGCTGCCGGAGCACGACACCGACCTCGACCTCCGGCCGGGCACCCACGTCCTGAGCACGCTGATCGGAGCGCGCGTCATCCGAGGGGACGGTTCGGATGCCGGCCGGGTCGTCGAGGTGCGCGCCAGGCCCGTCACGCCGATGACGTCACGCGTCGGCCCGCTGGTGGTGACATCCGTGGTGCACGGTCCGCGACGGCTCGGCGGCGAGCTCGGGTACCGGGATGGCACCTCCATGGGGCCTCGTGTCCTGGGCGCGGCCCTGCGATGGTGGCACCGGTACGACGTCGAGACCGGGTGGGAGGACGTGCGGTCGGTGGACTGGGCGTCGTCGCGGGTGCTGCTGCGCGGCCCCGCCTGAGCGCAGGAGCCGACGTCCCGGGCGTGCAACAGCCCGCCGACCCGGGAGGACCGGATCGACGGGCTGCGCGATGGAGAGAGGCGGCTGCGCCGGCCTCCCGTCAGATGGACGGAGTGGTGCCCGTCCCGGTGCCGGTGCCCAGCTCGGTGCCGCTGCTCGACAACGAGCCGCTGCTCGCGGACCCACCGTTCGAGGACGAGAACCCACTGTTGGACGACCCGCCGTTCGACGCGGTCTCCTTGACGCCCTGGACGGCGGAGGAGCCGTCGTCCTTGACGTGCTCGACGCCCTGCTGCGCCGTCTCCTTGACCGACTGGACCGCCCGCTGGGCCGGCTCCTTGAGGTTCTGCGCGGTCTCCTGCGCCACGGACTTCGCCTCGTCGACGAGCGGCTCGGCCTTGTCCTTGGCCGTGGTGGCGAGCTCGCGCTCCTTGGTGCTGGCCGGCAGGAGCGAACCCACCAGCCAGCCGGCGGCCAGGGCCACCGCACCGGCCGCGAGCGGGTTGCCGCGCGCCTGGCGACGAGCGAGGTCGGGAGCGTTCTTCACGCCCTCCGCGACGTCGTGCGCCTTGTCGGCACCGACGCTGGTCGTGTCGTGGGCGGTGCCCATGACGCTCTCCTTGAGGCGGCCGGCCCGGCCGGTCGCCCGCTGGGCGGTGCGCTTGGCCACGCTGCTCGGGCGCACACTCTCGGTGAGCACGTCGACGTCCTCACTCAGCCGGCCGCGGGTGCGGTCGATCTCGGCGCGGATGGCCTCGGGGTCATTGGTGGTGGTCATCGGGTCTCGTGTCCTTTCAGTGCCTCGGGAATTTCCTTGCTGCTGTCCACGGTGCGCGGCGCGAGCGGGGTGACCTGCTTCATCCGGGTGCGGCCCATCGCGGCCATGACGCCGGCTGCCACCGCCCAGAGCACGCCGACGAGCAGCGCCGACCAGCCCAGGCTGTCGAACAGGTCGCCCAGGGCCCACCAGAGGGCCAGTGACAGGAAGATCAGGGCGAGGTGCCCTGCCACCCCGGCCCCGGCGAACATGCTGCCGGCCGCCTTGGCGTGGTCCACGGTCTCCCGCAGCTCGGCCTTGGCGAGCTCGACCTCCTGGCGCAGCAGGGTCGACAGGTCGGTCGTGATGTCACCGAGCACCTCACCCACCGATCGCAGGGAGGGGTCGGGGAGGTCGTCCCGGTGGTTCGACCCGTTGGTCGAGCCGGCCGCGGTGGAGCCGCCGGTGCGCAGCCGCTGCTGCTCGGTCATCGGTTCCCTCGCAGGGAGTCATCGCTCTCGGCGGTGAGGAAGCCCTCGTCGTCGATCGGGCTGGGGGTGCCGTCGGGGGCGATCGGCTGGGTGGTGCGGTGCGCGCCAGAGAGCTCCTCGCCGGGCACGATGCTGCCCTCGTCGTAGGCGCCCGCGGTCGCCCCCGGGGTCACCGGGGTCGCCGCCGTGGTGGATGCCGTGGGGTCGGTCGCGGTGGGCATACCGGTTCCGCCGTTGGTCCCGGTGGCGTCGAAGCCCTCGCCGTAGCCACCCGTGGTGCCGGCTGCGTAGCCGGTGCTGCCGTAGGTGGAGGTGCCGTACGTGGAGCCGCCGTTGGTGTCGGCGAACTGCGCCCCCGTCGAACCCCCGAAGTTGCTCGAGGAGTCGTCGGAGTCACGCGCCTCGTCGACGAGGCTGCGGCTCAGCCGCCCCGCGAGCACGCCGACCCCGGCGGCGATGGCAAGGAAGGTGCCCGGCCGCTGGCGGGCGAAGCTGCGCGCCTCGTCGAGCAGGCTGCCCGGGTCGCGCTGGTCGAGCCAGGTCGCGGCATCCCCCGCGCGGCGGGCGACGTCGTCGACCAGGCCACGTGCCATGCCGTCCTGGTCGGCGGAGCTCGCCATCGAGCCGAGCTGGTCAGCGAGCTCACGAAGGCTACCTGCCACCCGCGTCTGCTGGGTGGCCGCCTGGTCGGTGAGGTCGCGGCGGGTCTGGCTCCACAGCTGGCGCGCCTGGTCGGTCGCCTCGCGGGTGACCTGCTTGGCCTCCTGACCTGCAGTCTGCGCCACGTCCCCCGCCGCCTGCTTGGTCTCGCTGCCTACTGCGCCCGCCTTGTCCGCGGGAGTCTGCGGAGTGGTCGTCTGGGTCTCCATGAGTACCCCGTCCTCTCTTCAGGCCGTCGTCGGTCGACGGCGTGAGCGGGGCGTACCCGCCACCTACCGCGACGAAACCTTCTCCGGCACTGCGGAAGTGGTGGACGCAGGGCTTTGCGCCGAGCGGTGTCAGACCGCGCGCGCCGGCTTCACGGGGACCGGCTGCCGGTGGTGCACCGACAGGATGCCGGTGTCGGCCACCTCGCTCGCCACCTCGGACAGCTTGCGGTTCGAGTGCTGGCTCGCGGCACGCAGCACCTCGAACGCCTCGTGGCGGGAGATCCGGTGCTGCTGCATCAGGATGCCCATGGCCACCCCGATCTCGCGGTTGCTCTCCAGGCCCCGCAACAGGTTCGTCGCCCGGCCCCGGGCCAGGGTCGCCGTGACGAGCAGCGAACCGTGGCTCGCGAGCACCAGGCCCATGCCGGCCGCCCGCTCACCGAACGCGTCGAGCCTTTCGGAGTAGATCGTCAGCGCTGCCACCACGTCCGGCTCGCCGAGCAGGCTGAACCGCTGCCACAGCACGCTCGACAGCCCGAGCTCATGGCGCACCGCCCTCCCCCAGCATGGCCAGCGGGCGTCGGACCCGACGTCACCGGTGACGTAGACGGAGTCGTGGAACGCGGCATCCGTGCCGGGACCGGGCCCCGGCTCGACCTGCAGGCGGTCGGCCTGCCGCGCCGTCTCGTCGGTGGCGGCCTCGGTCGTCAGGCGGTTGCCCCTGCGCAGGGTGAGGCTGGCGCACCCGGCTCCGGGCACGTGCGCCACGGCGATCCGCACCAGCTCGTCGAAGGCTGGCCCGCCATCCCCCTCGCCCACCCGGCCCGCCAGGGGGCGGAGCGCGTCGGCCAGCACCAGCAGGTGCGCGGCATCGTCGGTGCCACGACGGTCGATCTGCTCGGCTCGCACGCGGGCTCCCCTCTCCGGCGACGGCGTGAGGGGCGCCCCCACGTCCGGTTCCGAGTATGTCCCCGACCTCTGCGTCCCGAGAGCCGTAGCGACCCTCGATCTGCAGCAACCCGCCGGGGCACCACCGGGCCGGGAATGGCGTCACCACGGCCGGGTAGGGGACCGGCACCGCTGCACCGGCATCCGGCCTGCAGTGGCATCCACCGTGCCAGACCCGTCAGCGAGAGGATCGCCCATGAGCCAGCGCACCGTCGAGGTTCCCGCGCAGCAGCAGGAGTGGCCGGGCAGTGACGCCGAGCTCACCCCACCCGCGGACCACGGGGCCGAGTCGTGGACGGGTCGAGACCGGCTGCGCGGCAAGCGGGCCGTGGTCACGGGCGGCGACTCCGGGATCGGCCGAGCCGTCGCGATCGCTTTCGCGCGTGAGGGAGCCGAGGTCGTCATCACCCACCTGCCCGAAGAGGAGGACGACGCTCGCACCACCGCCGAGCTCGCCGGCGCGGACAGCCGGGTCGTGCTGCACGCCGCCGACCTGCGAACACCGCAGGCCAACCGCGAGCTCGCCGAGCGGGCGGTGGCCGAGCTCGGTGGGGTCGACGTGCTGGTGTGCAACGCGGCCTTCCAGATGGCCCAGGAGGAGCTGGCCGACTTCGCCCCCGAGCAGCTCGAGCGCACCTTCGCCACCAACGTGCTCGGCCCGTTCTGGCTGGTGCAGGCCCTGGCGCCGCAGCTGGCCGACGGCGGCAGCGTCATCGTCACCACGTCGGTCCAGGCCTACTCGCCCTCCGACAACCTGATCGACTACGCGGCCACCAAGGCGGCCCTGAACAACCTCGTCGTCAACCTGGCCCAGGACCTCGGCCCACAGGGCATCCGCGTCAACGCCGTTGCACCGGGGCCGATCTGGACGCCGCTCATCCCGGCGACGATGGCCCCCGAGCAGGTCGAGGGCTTCGGCACGGACACCCCGCTGGGTCGCCCGGGCCAGCCCGTCGAGGTGGCCGCCGCCTACGTGTTCCTGGCCTCCGACGAGGCGAGCTACGTCTCGGGCACCGTCCTCGGCGTCACCGGGGGCAAGCCGGTCTTCTGACGCCGCGCCCCAGGCCCACGGCGGCGCCCGACCGCACCAGGTGTGCGGCGGCGGAGCCATGGGTAGGGCGACAGATGCGCAGACCACGAGGGGTGCGCACCCCTCGCCCAACGTCGCTCAACAGGAGGTACACGTGCAACCACTACCGGAGACGGCCGCCGCCCTGGCCGCCCTCGCCGTCGCGACCGACGACAGCGACGACGCACTGGTCGAGGAGTTCGACCATGCGGCGGCGACGACCCGGCGGATCGCTCCCGAGTGCGTGGGGCTCACGCTGACCTTCGTGCAGGACGGGGTCTCGTTCACCTGGGTGGCGACCGACCTCGACTCCGCGGCACTGGACGCCATCCAGTACCTCGAGGGCGGTCCCTGCGTGGCTGCGGTGGAGCAGGGCTCCATGGTCACCGACTCGGATGACGACCCGGTCGACGAGCGCGCGTGGCACGCCTTCGCCCAGGCCAGTGCCCGGGCCGGGGTGTCGAGCACCCTGTCGATCCCCCTGATGTCCTCGGACCGGGTCTACGGGGGGCTCAACCTCTACGGCAGCACCCCCAGCGCCTTCGACGGGCACCACGAGGAGCTCGCGGCCCTCTACGGCGGGTGGGCCGGCGGTGCGGTGACGAACGCCGACCTCACCTTCACCACGCTGGCCAGGGCGAGGACCGCCCCGCGGGTGCTGGCAGACGCCACGAGCAGCAACGTCGCGGTCGGCCTGCTCATGGCTGCCCACGAGGTGCCCGAGGCGACGGCTCGTCACCTGCTGAACGAGGCGGCTGCCCGGGCCGGGGTCTCCGTGGGCCGGGTGGCCGACATCCTGCTCGACACGCGGCTGCTCTAGCCCGCCGACGGCTCCTGGCCTGCGGCCGGCTGGTTCGGGGCCGGTGCGCCCGACCGGGTTCCACGACCTCGTCGCGGGCGGCCGAGGGGGGACTCGAGCAGGCCGACGTCACCGGTCTCGGCCACGGTGGCGGCGACCTCGGCGACGGCCAGCCCCTTCTGCTGGCCGGCCAGGCGCAGCAGGGCGAACGCCTGCTCACGGGTGAGGCGGTGCCGGTACATCAGCACGCCCATGGCCACCCCGACCTCGCGGTTGGTCTGGAGGGACCCGGCGAGGTCTGCCGCCACGTCGCGCGCCATCACCGCCGACAGCAACAACGACCCGTGCGTGGCGAGCACCACCCCGAGGTGCAGCGACTGCTCGTCGAACGCCTCGACCTCGGTGGAGTAGACGTTGAGGCTGGCGATGGCGGCCTGCTCGACCTCGAGCAGCAGCCGGTAGGCGAGCACGCTGCGCACCCCGAGGTCGGCGGCCACCCGCGGCCCCCACTCCCCCCAGCGGGTGTCCGTGGCGACGTCCCCACTGAGGTTGGCCGTGTCCTCGAGCACCGCGTCGACGCACGGGCCGCGCCCCAGCTCGTACTGCAGGGAGTCGGCGCGCAGAGCCAGGTCGTGCGTCGACGCCCGGGTGTCGAACTGGCCGCGCGACAGCACCGTCAGGCTCACGGCCACGGCACCGGGGATGGCCTCCAGGGTGGCCAGGGTGAGTCGGTCCAGCGGCTCCCCGCCCAGGTCGTCGACCCGGCGCGTCACCGCGTCCAGGGCGTCGGCGAGGTCGCGCAGCTCCAGTGACCGACCTTCGACAGCATCTGCGGGCGACTGACCCGTCATGGCGATCCCTCCTGGTTCTGCACCGTCTCGGGCGGTACCCCGTACCCGTGCACCCGAAACGCCCGCCCCAGCACGTCCCGAGTGCCGGAGAAGTTCATGTGCTCCTTAGACCCTATGGGCGTCGTCCCCGTGGCACGTTGTAGACCTCCCCGGTTGATCCAACCAGTCGTCTTCCTCGGGACACTTTGGTCCAACAGCGGTGCCATCCCTCTCCAGCAAGGACGAGCTTCATGGCACCCTCGACCATTTCCCCCACCCACGACGCCCACAGGGCATCCCAGGCTGATCTAGACATCGAGGTCGACACCCTCGCGGCTGAGCTGGCCGAGGAGACCGACCCCGCCCGTCGGGCCCAGCTCGTCGAGCAGATCGTGATCCAGATGCTCCCCCTCGCCGACGGCCTGGCGATGCGGTACAGCGGCCGCGGCGTCGAGACCGACGACCTGCTCCAGGTGGCCCGCACCGCGCTGGTCAAGGCGGTGGACCGCTACCGGCCCGGCGCCGGCCCCGGCTTCGCGGCCTTCGCGCACCCCACCATCTCCGGCGAGCTCAAGCGCTGGTTCCGTGACCACGGCTGGGCCGTGCGCCCGCCCCGTCGCATCCAGGAGCTGCGCGCCGGGCTGGTCGTCGAGGAGGAGCGCCTGCGGCACGCGCTCAACCGCGACCCCCGCGACACCGAGCTCGCCAGCGTGCTGGGGGTCACGGTCGACGAGGTCGACGAGGCCCGCGGGGTCTCCGCCGGCTACCACGCCGTCTCCCTCGACGCGCCGACCTCGGCCGGCACCAACCTGGCCGACCACCTGCTGGTCACCTCCAGCCACGCGGGCACCATCGAGGTGCGCGACGCCCTGCGGCAGGCCGTGGCCGGCCTCACCGAGCGCCAGCGCCTGGTGCTGCGGCTGCGCTATGTCGACGAGCTGACCCAGGGCGAGATCGGGGAGCACATCGGGGTCAGCCAGATGCAGGTGTCCCGCATCCTGCGCGGCATCGTCGAGCGCCTGCGGTGCGAGCTGCTGGCCGACGACGAGCGCCAGGCGCACGACTCCGCCGCCTGAGGTCGCGAGCACCTCGCCCCGCGAACGCCTGAGGCAGGGTGGGCTTCCGATCCGGGGCGGTGGGTACCTAGCCTCATGCCCACTGCTCGGACGACCTCCGGTGGGGGCCGACCGAGGGAGCGACCATGAGGAAGACCTCGGGGGTGGCGGTGCTGCTGCCCGTCGCGCTGGTTGCGGGGTGCGCAGGAGTCGGCGGGTCCGACAGCGGCGGCGGGGGGAACGGGGGCTCCGGCGTCTCCAGGTCGTCCAGCTGGTCGGGCACCCCCAGCGGCACGCTCACCACGATGGGCTTCGGCGGCGAGGACGAGGTCGGCACCTCGCGCGTCGCCGCGTTCAACGCGGCTGCGCCCGACGTGGAGCCTGAAGCTGCAGTCCGCCCGGTTCACCGACCGCCAGGGCCAGCCGATGAGCCTGCTCGGCGGCTCGGCCTGGGCCATCCCCAAGGGCGCCAAGAACCCGGTGGGCCTGCGCCTGGGCGAGGACGATGACCTCGGCCGACACCTGGATGAGGCGGCGGAGGCGCGCGAGCAGAAGGTGATGCAGGACAAGTCCTTCCTCACCGGGCTGTTCACCGCCAACAAGGTGCCGCTGTGGGCCCAGAACCTCTTCGGCTCGGCCTTCTACCTCTTCCTGCTGCGGCAGTTCTTCCTCGGCATCCCGCGCGAGCTGTTCGAGGCGGCACGGGTCGACGGCGCGTCGTACCTGCGGATGTTCATCTTCGCCTTCACCCGGCGGTACGTGCTCGACGGCATCGCCACGAGCGCCAAGCAGGGCTGAGCCGCTGCCCTGAGGGTCGCGACGAGCGCTGGAGGCATGCTCGGAGGTCTGGCTTTCGGGCTTGTCTCGACCGTTCGATCGGTCGAGGTGGGAATCAGCCGCCACAGAGGGTCCCGGAGATGACCCGCGCGGAGGTTTAGGCGTGGTGTCGGGTCAGAAGGGCGGTTCGTCCGGCCATTGCGCGCGAGACTTCGTTGGGGCGTGACCGGCCCGCAGCTCGGCGGCCGAGGTGCAGCGGCGGTGGGTGGGGTGGGTTCGCAGGGCGACGTCCATCGGGTGCACAAGGTGCTCGAGCCGGAAGGTCAGGTGGTGCTCGAGGGCGCTCCACACGGAGCGGGCCACCGGAGCGGCCGGCGTTGCCACGAGGCCTGCGGCGGTCGCACCTGTCGGGTCGGCCGGGTCGGCTGGGAGTACCAGGGTGTGCAGGGCGTCGAGCGGTGCAGTGGTGCGGACACGTCCGGTGGGGTCGGTCCAGGTGGCGGCACCGTCTGGTGCCAGGCGCAGTTTCCAGCCGGGGCGTTGCTTGATGCGGTGGTGTCGTCGGCAGAGGGTGAGGAGGTTGGTGGCGCTGGTGGGTCCGACCGGCCAGGGCCGTACGTGGTCGAGGTCGCAGAACCGCGCGGCGACGCAGCAGCCGGGGAACCGGCACCGGCCGTCGCGGGCCTTGACCAGGGCGGTCAGCTCGGCGCTGGGCCGGTAGGCAACGGTGGCGAGGTCGCCGCGAGGGTCGAGCCGGGCGCCGGTGAGCGGATCGCAGGGAACGAAGGCCGGTGCGTTCTTCGGGCGGCCGCGGCGCGGTTGCGGGGGTCGCTTCCGCAGGTGGTCGCGCAGCCAGGAGCGGCGCACGAGCAACGACTCGGACGGTCGGCTGCCCTGTACCTCGATCAAGTCGTCGCCACACCCGGCTGGCGCCGGCGGGTAAAGGGCCGGCACGCCGCCGACCCCGGCATCGGCCGGAGCCTGGACGCCTCCAGTACCGGCCTCTCCGGGCACCGCGGCCGTGGTCTCCTGGGCCACGCCGTCGGCCTCGGTCGACGGCGACCGGTCGAAGTTGGGTGCGGGCTCGCCGGCGTGCATGGCCGCGGGCGACTGAGGGTGGTCACCCTCCGCTGTGCCTACCGCCTCGGTGACGTCGGGAGCATCAGGCGCAGGCTGGCTGTCGGCTGGCACCGTGAGCACGATCTGGACGTCGACGGTCGCGTTGCCGGTGACGAGGTCGGTGAGCGCTTTGCCGCGGGCCTGTTCGATGTTCGAGCAGGTGCCGGCAGTGACGAGGTCGTGCGCGAGCCCGTCGATCGCGGCCCACGCGCTCGCGGCATCCTCGCTCGGGAAGGTGCCGTGCCACTCGTCGACCCCGGGCTCGCAGGCCCAGCGGCGCAACCCCGTCGAGGCGCGGGCCCGTTGGGCGCGCTGACGCAGCAGGTCGGGCGAGATGCGCTCGATGAGCCGCCGGGTGCGCTGCCGCAGCGTAGTGGAGTCATCGCCGGGCCGGGGGGCCAGGGCTGTGACCACCGCCTCAGCGACGTCGGCAGGCGCCAGCTCGAGCTCGAAGGCGACCACGCCGGCGCGGTAGCCGTCGAGCCTGCCCTCGGCCATCGCGGTGTGCAGGCCGGTCAAGCCGCTGAGCTCGGGAAGGTCGCGCTGCTCGGCCGGCACCGGCGCGCGGTTGCTGGCCAGACGGACAGCAAGCTCGAGCCGCCGCTGGGCCTGCGCGTGCGATGCGCCGATCAGTGGAGCCGAGAGGTCGGCGGCGTCGAGCGTGATGTGGCCCGGAGCGTGCACCGTCTCGCCGAGCGCACCGTCCTCGCACCAGTCGCTTTCGCGTCGGGCCGCCTCGGCGAGGGCAGTGTCCTGGACGGCGACCAGGGTGTTGATGAGTGACTGGCAGGTGCCGGCGAGGCCGAGCCACTCCCCACGGTCGGACGGGCCACCGCACTCGGTGAGCGCCGTTGCGACCGTCGCTGCACCGCTCAGCACCGACTCGTGGATGGCAGCGGCTGTGGGGCGCGAAGACGTGGCGGGAACGGCAGCCAGCGACGTGTTGCGGTGCAGCGTTGCCGTCATGTCTCTCCCTTCCCCGTACCACTATCCTACCGATCCAGAGCGAATCGAACAAGTGTTTTATGACCTGAGTCCGCTTGCAGCAGAATGACTTTGGACGGACCAGGGCGACGTGCTCAGGGTTGCTGATGCTCAGTCACCACGTTGGTGGAAGCCCGGCCGAGACTCTGCCGACCCAGGCGGAAACGGCGACATCGCGGCCACCCGGGAGGGTGACCATCGACGAAAGGACGGCTTCCGCTCAGCCGTCGGTGACGCCGAGCTCGACCTCGGCCAGGGCGGCCGGCAGTCCCCGCACGACCTCCCGGGCCAGGAAGCCGGTGCGGCCCACCTCGGCGGTGAGCCGCTCGCCGGCCCGGCCGTGCACGTAGGAACCCCAGGCCGCGGCCCGCGTCGGCGACAGGCCCCGGGCCAGCAGCCCGGCCACGGCGCCGGCCTTGACGTCACCCGACCCGGCCACCGCGGCCCCGGGGGCGCCGACGTCGAGGCGCCAGGCCTCCCCCGACGGCTCGCAGACGAACGAGCTGTCACTGCCGGACAGCACCGTGGCGCCGAGCCGGCTCGCGGCCCGCCGGGTGGCCGCCAGCATGTCGCCGTCCACCTGCTCCTCGTCCTCCTGCAGCACCTGGGCGAGCTCGCCGGCGTTGGGGGTCAGCAGCGCACGGTCGGCGAGGTGACGCACGCCGTCGGGGTGCGCGGTGAGGTAGGCGGTGCCCAGCGCGTCGACGACCAGGGCCGACGACAGCTGCGGCACGACCGCCTCGAGAAGCTCGCGCGCGGCATCCGGCGTCCCGATGCCTGGGCCGGCCAGCACCGTGTCCGCCTGATCTGCCAGCTCGAGCACGCGGTCTGCCGCGGCGCGGACCAGCTCGCCGTCGTCGTCCTCGGCAAGGCCGACGAGGAAGCACTCGGGCAGGGCGACCCCCAGCAGGGTCGCCGTGGATGCCGTGGTGGCCACCTGCACCTTTCCCGCGCCCACGCGCAGCGCCGCCTCGGCAGCGAGGAGCACCGCGCCCGGGGTCTGGCGGCTGCCGCCGATGATGAGCAGCCGACCCTTCTCGTTCTTGTTGCCGCCCGGCGACGGCAGCGGCCGGCTGCGCAGCAGGGCGGGGGTGACCACGACCGCCGGGTCGCGCTCGTCACTCATGACCGGTCACCCGCCGTCGCGGCCTGGCCCAGCCCGTGCGGCTCCTCGTGGGTCGGCTCCGCGTCCGACGCCTCGAGGTGCTCGACGTCGCCGTAGCCGACCAGCCGCAGCCCGCCGGCATCCGTTGCCTGGTACCGGGTCAGCGAGCAGTTGGCGAGCGGGGTGCTGCCGTCGATGTCGAGCAGCTCCTCCTCGGTGAGCGACTCCAGGAGGTAGCGGAACGCCATGATCACGGCCTGGTGGGTGAAGACCCACACCCGTCGCCCCGCGTGGGTCCGGTCGAGGTCGCCGAGCACCCCGCGCACGCGGAGCACCACGTCGGTCCAGCTCTCGCCACCCGGCGGTCGGTAGTAGAACTTCCCCATCAGCTCGCGGCGCTTCGCCTCCTCGGGGTAGGTGTCGCGGATGCCCTGCCCCGTCAGGCCGTCGAAGAGCCCGAGGTCACGCTCGCGCAGCCGCTCGTCGAGCACCGGGTGCGGGGCCGACGGGCAGGCTCGCAGGGCGTGCTCCATGGTGCTCGCGGCACGCACGTACGGCGAGCCGAGCACCACCTCGGGCCGCGCGTCATCCGGAAGCCCGGCCAGGTGGCGCCCGAGCGCATCCGCCTGTGCCACACCGTTGTCGGACAACGGCGTGTCAGGGTCGCGGAAGTCGAGCTCGAGCCGGGCCAACCCCTTCTCACCGGCCGCCTCCGCCGCGAGGTTGCCCACGCTCTCCCCGTGCCGCACGATGACGAGCTCGGCGACCCGCACCGGCATCCCGCTCGTCTCGTGACCGTTGTCGCCCATGTCAACGCCTCCTCTGTTCGCCCCCACGACTGCGGACGACCCTACGTGCGGCGCACGCCACCCCGGGCCTTCGACAGCACAGTTTCCGCGTGCACCGGACGGCGATGGAACGGCACCGAGCGGGTAGAACGACGTCGTGACATCCGCCCGCACCCCCTGGTGCTTCGCCGAGTGGGGCGACTCCGTCCTCGCCGACGACGCGCGGGCGGTCGCCGCCGACGTCGAGGGGTCACTCGCACTCGCCCGGAGCCACGAGCAGGTCGCCCGCTCCATGGGTCGTGACACCTGGCGCGTGCTGTCCTTGCTGGCCACGCTGGGCAGCGTCGACCTCACCACGGCGCGCACCGCCGAGCCGCACTGGGATGCCGTGGCCATCCTCGAGCAGGCCGCCGTCCCCGCGCCCGAGGGCGCCACCTGGGGTGTCTACGCCGCTTCTCCCCCGGGCACGCGCCTGTCGGCCGGTCGTGACGAGGGGGGCCTCTGGCGGCTCTCCGGCGCCAAGCCGTGGTGCTCACTGGCCGACCGGGTCTCGCACGCCCTGGTCACGGCCGACCCCGACGACGGGCCGGCCGGCCTGTTCGCCGTCGACCTGCGCGAGGACGGGGTGTCGGTCGACCCCGGCGCGTGGGTGCCGCGTGGGCTGCGCGAGGTCACCACGAGCACGGTGACCTTCGACGCCGCACCCGCGAGCCCCGTGGGCGGGCCCGGCTGGTACCTCGACCGGCCGGGGTTCGCCTGGGGCGGCATCGGGGTGGCCGCCGTCTGGTTCGGCGGCGCCGCAGCGCTGGCCGGCGCCCTCTGGGCGACCGCGGGCACCCGGCCGCCCGACCAGGTCGCGCTGATGCACCTCGGAGCGTGCGACGTCTCACTGCATGCCACCCTGCTGGCCCTGCGCGACGCGGCCGGGGCGATCGACGCCGGGCGGGCCGGCGGTGCCGCAGGTCGCCTCCTCGCGGGCCGGGTGCGCGCGCAGGCGGCGGCGTGCGCCGAGCAGGTGCTCACCACGGTGGGGCACGCGCTCGGGCCCGCACCGCTCGCGATGGATGCCGTGCACGCCGCCCGCGTCGCCGACCTCACCCTCTACGTGCGCCAGCACCACGCCGAGCGGGACCTCGCAGCGCTCGGCCGGCTCGTGGCCCCCGACCTCGACCGACCCGACCACCGCGCAGCCGGCGGCGGAGCCACCGCGTGAGCATCGCCCCGACGCCCTTCGCGCACACCGACCCCGGCACCCCAGAGAGCACCTGGCTGGGATCCGACCACTGGGACGGCATCGGCGTGCTCGACCTGCCGGCGGTCGTGCAGCGCTACGCCCAGGTGCTGGTGCTCTCCGCCCACCCTGACGACGAGACCCTCGGTGTGGGTGGGCTGTTGGCCGACCTCGCCGACGCCGGGGCCGCCGTCAGCGTGCTCGTCGCCACCGACGGCGAGCGCTCGCACCCGCTCGGCGGCACCCGCGCCCGCGCCGCCCTGGCCGCCCGGCGGCGTCGGGAGGTGCAGCGTGCCGTGCGGGTCCTCGCGCCGACGGCCCACACCACCCACCTCGGGCTGCCCGACGGCGCGCTCGCCAAGCACGAGGAGTCGCTGGTCGAGGAGGTGCACCGCCGCACCGACCCCGACACCCTGGTGATCGCCCCGTGGCTCGCCGACGGGCACACCGACCACGACGCCCTCGGTCGAGCTGCCACCGCTGCCGTGTCGCACAGCGGCGCCGACCTCGTTCACTATCCGATCTGGCTGTGGCACTGGGGATCACCGGATGCATTGCCGTGGCCCGACGTCGTGGGGAGCGAGACGTCCCGCGCGGCCGCCTGGCGCAAGCGCGCCGCCCTCGCGGAGTTCCCGACGCAGACGACGGCGTGGGGTGACCCGGCATCCACGGGCGGGGCAGTTGTACCGGTCCTCGGGCCGGCGATGCTCGACCGGGCTCGGCGCCTCGTCGAGACCCTCGTCGACCCCACGCAGGCGCTGCCACGGCTCACGAGCGACCACCTGCAGCGTCGGGCCGCAGCGCGTGCCCAGCAGTTCGACCGGATGTACGACGATGACGCTGAGGACCCGTGGGCCTTCGAGGGGTCCTTCTACGAGGAGCGCCGCCGGGCCCTCGTGCTGGCCGTGCTCGGATGCCGTCGATACGGCCGCGCGCTCGAGATCGGTTGCGCCGACGGTCGGCTCACCGAAGCGCTGCTCGAGCGCTGCGACCAGGTGGTGGCCCTCGACACCAGCCACCGGGCCGTGACGGCGGCGCAGGAGCGAGCGCCGTCGGCAGCCGTCATGCAGGGCATGGCGCCGGCCGACCTGCCGGCCGGCCCGTTCGACCTCGTGCTGCTCTCGGAGGTGGGCTACTTCCTCACCCCGCTCGAGCTGGTGGCCACCCTGCGCCGGTGTGAGCGGTCGCTGGCGCCGGGCGGTGAGCTGCTGCTGTGCCACTGGCAGCACCCCACCGAGCAGGTTCCGCTCGACGGCGTGCTGGTGCACGAGCAGGCCGCCGCGGCGCTGGGCCTCGAGCGCCGGGCCACGTACCTCGACGACGACCTCCGGGTCGAGGTCTGGGGCGACGGCGGCTCGCTGGCTCGACGGGAAGGACGCGCGTGACCCCCCGCGACCGGTTGCGCCATGTGGTGGTGGCGATCCCGGCGCGCGACGAGCAGGCCCTGCTGCCGGCCTGCCTGCGTTCGGTGACCGAGGCGGCGCGCGTGCTGCGGCGGGCGCGGCCCGGCATCCGGCTGTCTGTCGCAGTGGCCCTCGACGGGTGCACCGACGGCTCGGCCGAGGTGGTCGCGGGGTGGGGCGTCGCCTCGGTGGCGCTGCCCGGCACGGGGGTCGGCGCGGCCCGGGACGCCGCCGTCGAGCGCGGGCTCGCGGCCCTGGGGCGCCCGCCCGAGTCGTCGACCTGGGTCGCCAGCACCGACGCCGACACGGTCGTGCCCAGCCACTGGCTCCTGCGGCACGTGATGTGGGGTGAGCGCGGGGCCGACCTCGTCGTCGGCACCGCCGAACCGGTGGGCGTCGACCGCGCCGAGGCGCTCGCCGCCTGGCACGCGCGCCACCAGCTGGTCGAGGGCCACGCCCACGTGCACGGTGCCAACCTCGGCATCCGAGCCGACCGCTGGCGCGCGGTCGGCCGGTTCGGGCAGCTCGCCGTCGGCGAGGACGTCGACCTCGTCGGGCGGGTGCGCGCCGTCACCGAGCGGTGGGTCGCCACCGACACCACCCGGGTGCTGACCTCGGGGCGCGCGCACAGCCGGGTCGAGGACGGCTTCGCGGACTACCTGCACGACCTCGACGCCGAGACCGGCTGAGTCGGAGTGGCACGAGCGACTGAGCCGGGAGCGGGGCGAGCGTTCCTGCCGACAGGCAATCGGCCGCTGCTGGGCCCTCCCCCTGCTCAGGGGCTGCACGTCGCGCGTCGACTGCCTGTCCTGGTGAACACTTCGAACAGGTGTGCCGACGGACGGACAACCGGCGAACCGAGGGTCTGCCGCACGCTCGAGGGCACGCCAAGGAGCGCCGTTCGTCCGTCCGTAGGTTCACTGCCGCTCCGGCTGGCTCACCCGAGTGCCTCTGGTGACATGCAGTCGAGCTCGACCGCGTGGGCTCCACGTTCGCGAGGTGGGCCGAGCCCGGCCACTGCATGTCCCGGGAGCGCCAACCAGTGCACGGATGCCGGCCAGCCCGGTGAGCCGCGACGTCGCCACCCCGGCGGCTGGGTCTGTGCGCCCGCGTCTGGCGGTGGCAAAGGTTTGTCCCGAACATGGTCAAGGAACGATTGGTCGAGCGCTGACCGGGGAGTTGCGTGGTCAGGGGGAGCGACGACGCACCCCCGGGGGATGCGGCCGGGCGCCGCCGTGCGCTGCCCGACCGGTCCCACGACCGGAAGGACAGCCATGCGCTCCACCACCTCACCACCTCGTCGGCGGCTCATCGCCCTGGGCACTGCCGTCGTCCTCACCGCCAGCGGCCTGGCCGCCGTGACGGCCACTGCCGGCTCCGCCTCCGCGGACCCGGTTCGTGCCGCCAGCCCGGGCACCAAGGCCGGCCCCGCCTACCTCGACGCCCGCCAGCCCACGGCCCGGCGGGTGGCCGACCTCCTCAGCCGGATGACGCTCGACGAGAAGATCGGCCAGATGACCCAGGCCGAGCGCGGCGGCATCGACGCCGACCCGAGCCAGATCACCACCCTCGGCCTGGGCAGCGTGCTCTCCGGTGGCGGCTCGGTGCCCACACCGAACACCCCCAAGGCCTGGGCCGACATGGTCGACCGCTACCAGCGCGCGGCGATGGCCACCAGGCTCGGCATCCCGCTGCTCTACGGCGTCGACTCCGTGCACGGCCACGGAAACCTCCTGGGCGCCACCGTCTTCCCGCACAACATCGGCCTGGGGGCCACCCGTGACCCCCGCCTGGTGGAGCGGGTCGCGCACGTCACCGCGGAGGAGACGCGGGCCAGCGGCCCGCAGTGGGCCTTCGCGCCGTGCGTCTGCGTCGCGCGCGACGACCGGTGGGGTCGCACCTACGAGAGCTTCGGCGAGACCCCCCAGCTCGTCATCTCGATGGAGACCGCCATCGACGGGCTGCAGGGCCGCCCGGGTCAGCTGAAGAACAACGACCGGGTGCTCGCCACCGCCAAGCACTTCGCCGGCGACGGCCTCACCACCTACGGCACCGGGTCCAACAACGGCACGACGGGTGACTACCCGATCGACCAGGGAGTCGACCAGGTCAGCCGCAGGACGTTCGACCGGCTGGCGCTCGCGCCCTACGTCCCCGCCGTGCGCAAGCACGACGTCGGCTCGGTCATGCCCTCCTACTCCGACGTCGACTGGACCGGCGACGGCTTGGGCAACCCCGTCAACATGCACGGCAACAAGGAGCTGCTCACCGGCTGGCTCAAGCAGCAGCAGGGCTTCGAGGGCTTCGTGATCTCTGACTACGAGGGCATCCACCACATCCAGCCCGGCGTCGCCTCGTACGCCACCCAGGTCACCCTCGGCGTCAGTGCGGGCATCGACATGTTCATGGAGCCCTACGACTACGCCACCTTCATCACGACCCTCAAGGCGCAGGTCGCCAACCGCAACGTGCGGATGGCGCGCATCGACGACGCCGTGTCGCGCATCCTCACCAAGAAGTTCGAGCTCGGCCTGTTCGAGCACCCCTACACCGACCGCACGCACCTCCGCGACATCGGCTCACCCAGCCACCGGGCGCTCGCCCGTACGGCGGTGCAGAAGTCGCAGGTGCTGCTCAAGAACGACCGCAGCGCGCTGCCGATCGCGAACGGCCGGCCGATCTACGTCGCGGGCAGCAACGCCGACAACATCGGCAACCAGGCCGGTGGCTGGACCCTCACCTGGCAGGGCGGCTCGACCAACGTCATCCCCGGGCAGACGATCCTCGACGGCATCCGGGCGCAGCACCGCTCGGTGACCTTCAGCGAGACCGCCTCGGCGCGCGTCCCGAGTGGGGCAGTCGGCGTCGTGGTCGTCGGCGAGACGCCGTATGCCGAGGGATTCGGTGACGTCGGTGGGCCGCGCTGGGGCTTCGACCCCGGCGACAACGGCCAGCTCCGCCCCGAGAAGACGATGCGGCTCAGCGACGCCGACTCCGCGGCCGTCGACCGGGTCTGCGCGGCCGCGGTGAAGTGCGTGGTGGTCGTCGTCTCGGGCCGCCCGATCGTCATCCCGCCGGCCCAGCTGTCGCGGATCGACGGCCTGGTCGCCTCCTGGCTGCCCGGCAGCGAGGGCGGCGGCGTGGCCGACGTGCTGCTCGGCAAGGCCCGGTTCACCGGCAAGCTGCCGGTCACCTGGCCGCGCAGCGTGGCACAGGAGCCGATCAACGTCGGTGACCGGAACTACCGTCCGGCGTTCCCCTACGGATGGGGGCTGCGCACCCGCTAGCCGATCGACATCCCACGACGCGCTGACCGGATCGCTTGAACGTCAGCGCGTCGTGCGACGTCGAACCGAACCGCCCGCCCCCGGATGCCGAGGACGGGCGGTTCGCTCGCGCCATCGGGCAGACTGCCCGCATGTCGCTCCCCGACCCGGCGCTCGTCGTGCTGGTGGGCGCCTCCGGGTCGGGCAAGTCGACCTGGGCGGCGCAGCGCTACCGCGCCGAGGAGGTCGTGTCCTCCGATGCGCTGCGCGGGGTGGTCGGCAGCGGCCCGCACGACCTCGACGCGTCCGCCGATGCGTTCGCCGTGCTCGAGGCCGTCGTTGCGGCCCGGCTGGGCCGCGGGCTCAGCACCGTGGTCGACACCCTCGGGATGGATGCCGAGCGTCGCCGTCGCTGGTTGGCCGCCGCACGAGCGTCGGGGATGCCGACCGCGGTCGTGCTGCTCGACACCCCCGACGAGGTGTGCCGGCGCCGGAACGCCGAGCGGGACCGGCCGCTGCCGGCTCGGGCGCTTGCCGGGCAGCTGGCGCGGCGGCGGGAGGTGGCCGACGAGGTGGCGGCGGAAGGCTGGGACGTCGTCCTCACGGTCACCCCCGAGGTCCGGCCCGCTCCCACGCCCGACCCGCCGCCAGCGCATGGGGCGACGCGAGCGGGCGGCGAGCGCACGGCATCCACCGGGGTGCAGGTGGTGCTGCAGGTCTCGCGCTTCCCGTGGGGTGATGACCCGATGGCCTGGCTGCGCGACGTCGCCCTGGCCGCCGACGAGGCGGGTTTCGCCGGGCTGGCGCTGATGGACCACCTGATCCAGATCCCGCAGGTCGGCCGCGCCTGGGACCCGATCCCCGAGCCATGGGTGGCGCTGGGAGCGGTCGCCGGCCTCGGCACCGGGCTGCGGCTGGGCACGCTGTGCACCCCGGTCACCTTCCGCCAGCCCGGGATCACGGCGAAGGCCGCCGCCACGCTGTCCGCGCTGAACGGGGGTCGGGCGTTCGTCGGCATCGGCGCCGGTTGGTGGGAGCGCGAGCACGCGGCCTACGCGATGCCGTTCCCGCCCGTCGGCGAGCGGCTCGACGAGCTGGAGTACTCGATCCGGGTGATGCGCGCGCTGTGGGCACCGGGCACCAAGGCGCACGCCGCGGACGGGGTGTTCCTGCCCGAGACGACCTGCTACCCGCGGCCGTCGGCTCCGGTCGAGGTGGTCGTGGGCGGCAACGGCGAGCGACGCACGCTGCGGATCGCGGCCGAGCTGGGTGACGCGTGCAACCTGACCACCTCGGAGCCTGACCTGGTGCGGCACAAGGTGGCCGTGCTGCATCGGCACTGTGCCGAGGTGGGACGGGACCCGGCCGAGGTGGCGGTCACCCTGCTCGACCTGCCCGTGGTCGGCCGCGATCGGGATGACGTCTGGGCGCGGGTGGAGCGGCTGCGGGGGCGCACCAAGGCCGCGGCGTTCGCGGCGCGCACGCACGCGGGCACGGTCGCCGAGCACCGGGAGCGGCACGCCGCGCTGGCGGGGCTGGGCGTCTCGACGGTCTTTCTCGCCACCCCCGACCTGGCCGGGCCGGACGACGTGCTCGAGCTGGCCGGCCTCAACGTTTGACGTGGTGTGTGCGCCCGAGGGGATCGGGTAGGGGCACCGCACGTCGGCGGTCGGCATGTACCGGCGTCGGCCGCGCGCCGGGGGCACCGCGCCGGACGCTTCCAACGACTCAGGAGATGACGAATGTCCGCGTACAGCACACTGGTTCGGGCCACCCACCTGGTCACGAACGCGGCCTGGTTCGGCGGCTCGTTGATGGGCGCGGTGGCGCTCAACCCCGCGAGCCGGGAGGGCGACGACGCCCGCGAACAGGCCGAGATCGCCGACGAGGGGTGGACCCAGTGGGGGCCCGTGCAGGGCGGCGCGATCGGGCTGCACCTGCTCAGCGGGCTCGCGATCGTCGCCGACAACCGGCGGCGCGTCGTGGCCCACCGACCGACGAGCATCGCCGTCGTCGCCAAGACGGCGCTGACCGGGGCCGCGCTCGCCGCTAGCGCCGCCGCCTACAAGATCGGCGCCGACCTCGGCGAGGCGCAGGAGCGTGCCGACCGCGACCCGAGGGCAGCGAAGCGGGCGCGCTCGCTGGGCCGGTCGATGCGCTGGCTGCAGTGGGCCACCCCCGCGACCACGGCCGGCATCCTCGTGCTCGACGCCTACCTGGGCGAGCAGCAGCGCGGCGAGGCCGGGCTGCTCGACCGGCCCACCCGCCTGCGCTCCCGGGCGGCCTGACTGCGGCCGGCGGCAGCAACGTGCCGGTCCGGGGGTGCCACGCCCCCGGTGTGAGCCGCGGTGCGAACGGGTAGGGCTGGCAGCAGGAAGTCACCGACACCATTCAGGGAGAACCGCATGACGGACGCGCCGAACCAGCAGGAGCAGCAGGATGCCGCCACCGAGGCGGCCCAGAACGTCGTCGACGAGGTGACGTCGTGGGAGTACAGCGCCGAGCCGGACACCATCGAGGCCCGGCTCGACCAGGGGCTCGAGCAGGCCGGAGTCGACGTCGACGACGAGGAGCGGCAGCGGCTCGTCGACGAGATCGACGAGGTGAAGCAGGACGAGGGCCTCGGTTCTCCTGACGTCGAGTCGGCGCGCCCGGCGGAGGACACCGGCGCCTGAGGCGCGCGCCGCCGCGGGGCCCGGTGACCCTTATGCCAGGTGCAGGGTGACCGGGCCACGGGTGGGGTCCGCCCCGCGCAGGACCTTCTCGGGCACCCGGAAGACCCGCCCGGGGGCCGCCGGCCAGGGCACCCGCACCCGGCCGACCTCGAGGCCGCCCTGCAACGCCCGCACCACCGGGAGCCGGTTGTACTCGTCGGCCCAGAGCAGCAGCTGCCCGCGGGGGGCGCCGCCGCCCACCGGAACGTGCTGAGGGGTCACCCAGTTGAACGGTGGGGCCGCCGCGACCTGCAGCAACCCCGGCCCGAGGCCCCCGAGCAGCGCGTCCCCCGGATCCGTCGTCGCCGTGGGACCAACCCCGCTCGCCAGCCACCGCGTCACCGCACCGACGACGTGCCGGCCGTCGAGGGCCGCACCGTCCGCCGTGTCGACCGGGTGCACGAGGTTGCCGACCGCGAAGACCCCCGGCATGGACGTGCCCAGCGCCGCGTCCACGACCGGGCCGCGGGTCGCGGTATCCAGGTCCAGCCCGCCGAGCCGGGCCAGCTCGTGGTCGGGCACCCAGTCGCCGGAGGTGATGACCGTGTCGCACTCGATGGTGCGCCGCCGCCCAGTGCCGATCTGCTCGATCTCGACCGAGCGCACCCGCTCCCGGCCGTCGATCCGCACGACCCGGCTGCCGGTGACGACGGGCGTGCGCAGCACGCTGCGGCCGAGCACCGTGAATGCCGCGTAGGCCTCCGCCCGCGGGTGACGGCTGACGAGGGCGGCCACCGAGCAACCGGCCTCACGCAGGGTCAGCACGGCCGACCAGCTGACGAGCTCGGCGCCGATGACGACGGCGCGGCTGCCCACGTCGGCGTGGTGCAGGTGCACGAGGTTCTGCAGCTGGCCCGTGGTGTAGACGCCCTCCGGCCGGTCGCCCGGGATGAGCCGGGCGGGGCGCGGGCGCTCGCGCGCACCGGTGGCGAGCACGACGGCATCCGCCTGCACGACCCGACGGCCGCGCGGGGAGGTGACCTCCAGGCACCGCTCCCCCGCCCAGCCGGTCACCGTCGCGCGGGTCTCGAGCGTGGCGCCGGCATCGCGGGCGGATGCCGTGAGGCGGCGCGCGTACGCCGGCCCGGTGACGACGCGGCGCAGGTCGCGGATGCCGTAGCCGAGGTGGTCGCTGTGCCGGGGGATGCCGCCGGTCTCCGCCTCGCGCTCCAGCACGAGCACCTCGCCGTCGACCGACGGCACGAGGGCCGCAGCCGCCGTGAGCCCGGACGGCCCGCCGCCGATGACGACGACCGCGACCCGGTCCGCGGTCATGACAGGGCTCCATCGCCCGAAAGATGTTCAGCCAGAAGGGAACTCACCGCCGCGCCACAGAAGAACCCCTGGCACCGGCCGTTGAGCACGCGGGTGCGCCGGCGGAGCCCGTCGAGGTCGGCCGGTGGAAGGTCGGAGGCGAGGGCGTCGCGGAGCTCACCGGCGGTCACCCGCTCGCAGAAGCAGACGACGGTGCCATAGGCCGGGTCGGAAGCGATCCGGTCGCCGTCCTGGTAGGGCCGCAGGCCGGCCTCACCGAGGTTCGGCATCTGCGGCGGTGGCGGGAGGTCATCGCGCTCGCGGGGGGTGAACCCCGCTTCGGCGAGCAGGCCGCGCACGTGCTCGGCGATGGCCATCCCCGCTGTGAGCCCCGTCGACCGGATGCCGCCCACGAGCACGTAGCGCTGGGACGCGTCGACGTCGATGACGTAGTCGGCATGCTCGGTGGCGGCCCGCAGGCCGGCGTAGGCCGCGGTGACCTCCTCGTCGAGCAGGTCGGGCATCAGCCGGCGGCCCTTGCCGAGCAGGAACTCGAACCCGGCCTCCGACGTGCCGGTGGCGTCCTTGTCGGTGAGGTCCTCGGCAGTGGGCCCGAGCATCACGTTGCCGTAGATGGTGGGGCTGACCAGCACTCCCTTGCCGACCTTCGAGGGCACCGGCAGCACGATCAGCGGCACCATGGGCCGCGCCAGCTTGTCGAACACGAGCAGCTCGCCACGCCGCGGCGTCACCGAGAAGCGGTCGTGCCCGAACAGCCGATCGATGACGTCGCCCCCGAGCCCCGCGGCGTTGACCACCCACCTGCCGCGGATCTCGCCCTGGTCGGTCATCAGCACCGTGTGGCCCTCTGCGGCGCGCACTCCGGTTATCCGGTGCCGCAGGAACAGCTCGGCGCCCCGCCGGCGCGCGTCGGTGGCCAGGGCCAGGGTGGTGGTCCAGGTGCAGGTGATCGACTCGCCGGGCACCGTGAGCCCGCCCAGGGCACCGGGCCCGAGCCGCGGCACCCGCCGGTAGACCTCGCCGGTCCCTACGAGCTCGCAGGACAGGTAGCCATTGGCAATCGCCTTGTCCCGCAACGCCGGCAGTGCGTCGTGCTCTTCGTCCGTCCACGCCACGAGCAGCGCGCCGGTGCGCTCGACCGGGATACCGGTGCGCTCCGCGTAGGCACCCAGCAGCTCGTAGCCGCGTGCGACCAGCCGTGACTCGAGGGTTCCGGGGGTCGCGTCGAAGCCGGTGTGCAGGATGGCGGTGTTGGCCTTGCTCGTGCCGTCACCGACGTCGGCGCGGGCCTCGACGATGGCGACCTTGGCGGTCGTGCCGGCGAGCTCGCGGGCTATGGCGGCCCCCACGATGCCGCCGCCGATGACGACAACGTCGAACACCAGCCCCGGCTGCGATGCAGGGACTGTCATGACTCCTCCTGTGCCAGAACGGCTTCCGCCAGGCGATGCCACCGCTCGAGGTGAGCGCTCGCGCGGTCCGCGGACCAGGCCGGGGTGTAGGTGCGTTCCGGGGTCCAGCCACCCACGACGGCTGACAGGTCGGCATCGGGCTCGAGCGCCAGCCGCGCGCATGCCGCCGCGCCGAGCGGAGTGGCATGCGCTGATGGGTAGACCTCGACCGGCACCTGGCACAGGTCGGCCTGCGCCTGCATCAGGGCGCCCGACCGGGTCAGCCCGCCGTCGACCCGCAGGCGGGTCAGCGGGGTGCCCACATCCTCACCGACCAGTGTGGTGAGCTCGGCGACCTGGCAGGCGATGCCCTCGACCAGTGCGCGAACCACCTGTCCTGCACCGGTGCCCAGTCGAAGGCCGCTGATGGTCGCGGTCGCCGCCGGATCCCACCACGGGGCCGCCAGGCCGGCGAAGCCCGGAACGAACAGCACCCCGTCGCTGCTGGGGGCGGCACCGGCATCCAGCCCCGACGCGCTGTCGAGGAACCCGGCGTCGACGGCCCAGCGCACTGCGGAGGCCGCCGTGTACACCTGGCCGTCGAGGCAGTACGACGTCTCGGACCCCAGCCGCCAGGCCACCGACGACGTCAGGCCCGACGCCGAGCGCACCGCGTCGCGGCCGGTCTGCGCGAGCACGAACGCACCCGTCCCGAAGGTGCACTTGGCGGTGCCGGGCTCGAGGCACGCCTCGGCGAGCAGGGCAGCCTGCTGGTCGACGATGAGCCCGGTCACCGGCAGCGTGGGGCCGAACACGTCGGTCTCCCCGACCACCTCGTCGTTGGCGACGACGCGCGGCATCCGCTCGCCGTCGAGGCCGAACAGGCCGAGCAGCTCGGGCGACCACGCGACGGCGTCGAGGTCGAGCAGCAACGAGCGGCTCGCGGTGGAGGCATCGGTCACGAACGCCCCGCACAGCCGGTGCACCAGCCAGGTGTCGGTGGTGGTGACCACCCCGTCGGTGGTGAGGGTGTCGCGCAGCCAGCGCATCTTCGGCGCCGAGAAGTAGGGGTCGAGCTCGAGCCCGGTGAGGGCGTGCACCCGGTCGCGGTGCGCGGCGTTGCGGCGGCACCACGGCTCGGCCCGCCGGTCCTGCCAGACGACCACCGGGGTCAGTGCCCGCCCGGTGGCCGGGTCCCAGGCGAGCACGCTCTCGCCCTGGTTCGCCAGGGCCACGGCATGCACCGGCACCGCCGCCTCGGCGAGAGCGCGGCGGCCGGCGCTGATGACCGAGTCGAGCATGGCCCGCGGGTCCTGCTCGACCGCGCCGCCCTCGAGGTAGTGCGGGCGAAGCGCGACCTCCACCGCCGACAGCACCGTGCCGGCGGCATCCACGACCACCGCCTTGGTGCCCGAGGTGCCCTGGTCGATGGCGAGCACGGTCGTCACTCGCTCGGCCCCTCGCGGGAGGCCACGGCGTCGGTCATGACCAGAAACGTAGTCGCACCCGCGACGTCCGAGCCGGACCCCCCGGGTCAGGCGTCGACGATGACCGGGATGATGAGGGGGCTGCGCCGGTGCGTGCGGTGGGCCCAGGTGGAGGCCGCGCGGCGCACGAGCTCCTCGATCTGGTCGAGGTCCTCGATGCCGTCGCGCGCCGCCTTGGTGAGCGCCGCCTGGATCGCCGGGGTGGCCGCCGAGAAGTCCATCACCTCGGGCGGGAAGCCGTGGGCGAGGTAGTCGGGATCCTCCTGGAGCTTTCCGGTGTCGGGGTCGACGATGCAGACGATGGTGACGACGCCCTCCTCCGCCAGGGTGCGGCGCACGTGCAGGGTCTCCTCGGTGGCGCCGCCGACCGTCATCGCGTCGACGTAGACCAGCCCGGCCGGCACCGTGCCGGTGATGGTCGCGCGGCCGTCGACGAGGTCGATGACCGAGCCGTCCTGGGCGATCAGCACCTGCTTGGGGTCGACCCCGGTGCGGATGGCGATGTCGGCGTTGGCACGCAGGTGTCGCCACTCGCCGTGCACCGGCAGTGCGTTGGTGGGCCGGATGATGTTGAAGCAGTAGGCGAGCTCGCCGGCGCTGGCGTGGCCGGAGACGTGCACCTTGGCGTTGCCCTTGTGCACGACGTTGGCTCCCCAGCGGGTGAGCTCGTTGATGACGCGGTAGATGGCGTTCTCGTTGCCCGGGATCAGCGAGCTGGCCATCAGCACCGTGTCACCCGCGGTGATGCTGACGGGGTGGTCTCGGTTGGCCATCCGGGCCAGCGCCGCCATCGGCTCCCCCTGAGAGCCGGTGGCGATGATCGTCTGCTGGTCGGGGCGCAGCCGGTCCAGGGCCTTGAGGTCCTTGACCACGAGCCCGTCGGGGATCTTGAGGTAGCCCAGCTCGCGAGCGATCCCCATGTTGCGCACCATCGAGCGACCCACGAAGGCGACCTTGCGGCCGTGCCGCTGGGCGGCATCCAGGATCTGCTGGATGCGGTGCACGTGGCTGGCGAAGCTCGAGACGATCACCCGTCCGGTGGTGGTGCGGAAGACGGTGTCGATGGCCGGCGCGAGCTCCTCCTCGGAGACGGTGAACCCGGGCACCTCGGCGTTGGTGGAGTCGACGAGGAAGAGGTCGACCCCCTCCTCGCCCAGCCGGGCGAAGGCGCGCAGGTCGGTGACCCGGCCGTCGAGCGGGAACTGGTCCATCTTGAAGTCGCCGGTGTGCAGCACCAGCCCGGCGGCGGTGCGGATGGCGACCGCCAGCCCGTCGGGGATCGAGTGGTTGACGGCGACGAACTCGCAGTCGAAGGCGCCGAACGTGCGACGGTCGCCCTCGGCGACCACGACGGTGCGCGGCGTGATCTTGTGCTCGACGAGCTTGGCCTCGATGAGGGCGAGCGTGAGCCGCGAGCCGACGACGGGGATGTCGGGCCGCTCGCGCAGCAGGTAGGGCACGCCGCCGATGTGGTCCTCGTGGCCGTGGGTGAGCACGATCGCGTCGATTGTGTCGAGGCGGTCCCGGATCCAGGTGAAGTCGGGGATGATCACGTCGACGCCCGGCTGGTGCTCGTCGGGGAAGAGCACCCCGCAGTCGACGATGAGCAGCCGGCCCTGGTGCTCGAACACCGTCATGTTGCGGCCGATCTCGCCCAGGCCACCCAACGGCACGACCCGCAGCCCGTTGCGCGGCAGGGTGGGAAGGGAGTCGCTGCTCTTGCGGCGGGGGCCCCGGCGGCTCATCGCGCGCCTCCCGAGGCAGGGACGAGGCGGAGCGGGGCAATGTGGTGGGGGTGGGTCACGTTTCTCCGTTGGTTTGGGACGCCGGTCAAACGCGGTTCGGCCGGGGTCGCGGTCCGCGTAGGTCGGCCTCCTGCCGGATGCCGTCGCGCGTCGCAGCGGTGCGAGATCGGTGCCGTCTGGCGTGGCGCCGACTACGGCGGGCCCGACGGCGGTCAGGAGGCCAACCTACCGCGATCGCGGCCCGGGCACCGCGGCGCGGACGCCGGCAGGTGGCGACCAGGCCGGGTGAAGGGCTACTCCTGCTCGAGCAGCGACCTGAGCCGGGTGAGGTCCTTGGTGGTGGCGCGCCGCATCGCCTGCTCGGGCACGGGGGCCACGATGCGCGAGAACCCGGACGGGGTGCCGCGGTTGCGCAGGGTCAGCGTCGCGGCACCGGTCGGCGTGGCAGCCCAGGTGTACGTCGTCTCCATCGGGAAGGGCCGTCGGCGGTGCGCATGACCAGGCGGTGCCGGGGCTCGAGCTCGACGACCTCGTAGGTGTAGGCCAGCCGCCGCCCGAGGAACCGGGCCACGAAGTCCATCCGCGACCCGACGGCCAGCTGTGGTGGCGTCTGCCAGTCGACCGACCGGATGTTGGCGTACCAGCGCGGGGCGCTGGTCGGGTCGCCGGCGACCTCGGCCACCTCGGCGACAGGGCGCTGGATCGTCGTCTCCACCTGCACCTCGACACTCATCGTGCGACCTTCCCTCACGCTCGCAGGGCCCAGGAGTGGGCCGGCACCGACTCGTCCCCCAGCACCACCGGCTCGTCCGAGAGGTTGAGTGCGAGCTCGGCGTGCTCGCCGTCGCGGCCGGTGGCGGTGAGCAGCACCGACTCGTTGCTCAGCTGCGAGGTGGCCACCCGGGCGCGAGCCAGCCACGCGTTCCGGCGCCGGAACGAGATGGCCTCCTGGTGCCGGTGGAAGACGTCGCTGCGCGGCCAGTCGTCGGGCGAGTGGGGGAACTCGGGGCGCACCGCGTCATCCCCGCCGGCCCGGTCCTCCTTGGTGCCGGTCAGCCCGCGCTCGTCGCCGGCGTAGAGGGCGGGGGTTCCGGCGACGAAGAACAGCACGGCGACGGCGTGGGTCACGTGGCGCTGGTCGGTGATCGCCGACGCCAGCCGGGTCACGTCGTGGTTGCCGACGAAGGTCAGCGGGAGGAACGTCTCGGCGAACTCGTCGTGCCGCTGGAGCGACCAGGCCAGCTCGAACCAGTTCTTCTCCTCGATGGAGCTGCGGATCGCCTTCCACAGCTCGTACTGGGTGACCGAGTCCAGGCCGGACTCCTCGATGTAGCCGACGTAGTCGCCGTGGATGACCTCACCCACGAACCACGCTTCGGGGAACCGCTCGCGCACCGGCCCGATCGTGTTGCGCCAGAATGCTGCTGGCACCGCGTAGGCGGCGTCGAGGCGCCATCCGTCGATGCCACGCGCCAGCCAGTGCGCCATGACGTCGGTGACGGCCGCCACCACCTCGGGGTTCTCGTGGTCGAGCACCACGAGGTCCTCGTGGCCCTCGAACACCTGCACCTCGATGCCGTCCACGGTGCGGGCACCCTCGCCCCTCGCGAACCGCGCCGCCGCCGGCGAGCCGGGTCCGGCCGCCACGGCCTCCTGCCACCAGGCGTGCGCGCGGCCGACATGGTTGAACACCCCGTCGAGCAGCACCCGGATGCCGCGTTCGCGGCACGCGTTGAACAGCGCCTCTGCATCGGCGTCGTCCCCGAGCCGCGGGTCGATGCGCAGGTGGTCGACGGTGTCGTAGCCATGGGTTTCCGAGTCGAAGATCGGACCCAGCAGCAGCCCGTTGCACCCGAGCTCGAGCAGGTCGTCGAGCCACTCCGTGATCCGGCCCAGCTCGTGGGTGACTGCGCCGTGCGGGTGGGCGGTCGTGTCGGCGCCGACGAAACCGAGGGGGTAGACGTGCCACCAGATGGCGGTGTCGACCCACTGCCGCCCGGCGGTCATGCCGGCCGCCCGGCGGCGTCGAGGTTGTCGATCAGGCCACTGAGCAGGCGCTGCAGCTGGCCGAACTCCTCGGCCCCGAAGCCGATCGACCGCGCCACCTCACCGGGGACGCCGGCGACGTCGCCCCGCAGGCGCTCCCCCTCGGCGGTGGTGGTCACGACAACCCGTCGCTCGTCGTGCGGGTCGCGCCGGCGCTCCACCCGGCCGGAGGCCTCGAGTCGCTTGAGCAAGGGCGTCAGGGTGCCGGAGTCGAGCCGGAGCCGGCGACCCAGCTCACCCACCGACCGCGCCCCGTCGGTCCACAGCGCCAGCATCACCAGGTACTGCGGGTAGGTGAGACCCACGTCGGACAGCACCTCCGTGTAGCGGCGGGTCACGGCTCGCGTGGCGGCGTACAGCGGAAAGCAGATCTGCCGGTCGAGGTCCAGTGGGTCGTTCGTGATCACGCCTCCACGATACCGGCCCGGTTTGCACAATTCCATTGTGCACAATAGATTGGTTCCCATGAACATCCTCTACACCGCGTCCGCTGTCGCCACCGGCGACGGCCGCAACGGCCACGTCCAGACCTTCGACGGCGTCCTCGACGCCCCGGTGCGCACTCCCAAGGAGCTCGGCGGCGAGGGCGGCGCGACCAACCCCGAGCAGCTCTTCGCGGCGGGCTACGCCGCCTGCTTCCACTCGGCGCTGAAGCTGGTCGCCGCGTCCATGAAGGTCGACACCACCGATTCCGAGGTCGTCGCCGACGTCTCGCTCGGCCGCAGCGACGACGAGCGCTTCGGCCTGGCCGTGCGGCTCGAGGTGGCACTGCCCACCGTGAGCCGTGAGGTCGCCCAGCTGGTCATCGAGCAGGCGCACCAGGTGTGCCCTTACTCCAACGCCACCCGCGGCAACGTCGAGGTCACCCTCGAGGTCGCCTGACCCCGGGGGGCGTCCGAACCCCTGGCGTCCTCGCCGCCGGCGCGAGCCCGCTCGTCATCCCTTCATCCGCGGGTCGTGCGACGGGTCGCGGTACTGCGCCGGGCAGCCGCCCTCCGCCGCGGCGGGTCGCAGCTCGAAGTGCCACGGCTCGTTCCGGAAGACCTGGCACAGCCCGTAGCGCGCGCCGTGCGCCGCCAGCCACCCAGTGGCGTCCGCGTTGCGGACATCGACCGCGTCGCCGGACACGTGCGGCGAGGTGGCCGGCGTGGCGACCCACCGGGCCGCCTCCGCCTTCGAGCCGTACGTCGAGACCGCCTCCTCGAGCAGCTGTTCCTGGTAGGCCGGCGACCGCCACCCGCTGGTGAGGTGCACCGTGACCCCGGCACGTCCGGCATCCGTGGCCGCGCGCCGCAGTGCAGTGCTGAGCTGCGGGTTGAGCCGGTCGACACCGGGTAGGAGTCGTCGAACACCGTGGCCGCCTCGGGGAGCCGACCGTCGGCCACACCCAGCGCGCCGGGAGGTTCGTCGGGAGCGCCGCGCAGCGGCTCGGCAGTGCGTGTGGCGCTCGGCGAGGTTCCACCGGACGAGGCCGCGCTGGGCGGTTGCTGGGCCGACGCGACCGGCGCCGAACGGCATCCGGCAAGGACCGCGAGCGCACAGGCGACCACGACGGTGGCGATGGCGCTGGCGCCGGCTCGGTGTACGGACTCGGGAAGCTGCGGAGTGGTGAGCATGCCCCCAGTCAAGGAAGCGCCGTGTTGCCACCACGTCTGCAGTTCTCGATACGCCGACGATATGCACCGCTCTCTAGCATCGGTCCATGCGCGTGCTGGTGGTCGAGGACGAGCCGCTGCTCGCCGGAGCCATCCGCGACGGCCTGCGGCTCGAGGCGATCGCGGCCGACACCGCCGGCGACGGCGACACCGCACTCGAGATGCTCAGCGTCAACAGCTACGACATCGCGGTGCTCGACCGCGACGTCCCCGGCCCGTCGGGCGACGAGATCGCCCGGCAGATCGTCGCCTCCGGCAGCGGCATGCCGATCCTCATGCTGACTGCCGCGGACCGGCTCGACGACAAGGCGTCCGGCTTCGAGCTCGGCGCGGACGACTACCTCACCAAGCCGTTCGAGCTGCAGGAGCTCGTGCTGCGACTGCGGGCCCTGGACCGCCGCCGTGCCCACAGCAGGCCCCCGGTGCGCGAGATCGCCGGCGTGCGGCTCGACGCGTTCCGCCGTGAGGTCTTTCGCGACGGGCGGTACGTCGCGCTGACCCGCAAGCAGTTCGCGGTGCTCGAGGTGCTGGTCGCGGCCGATGGTGGCGTGGTCAGCGCCGAGGAGCTGCTCGAGCGGGCGTGGGACGCGAACGCCGACCCGTTCACGAACGCGGTTCGCATCACCGTCTCGGCGCTGCGCAAGCGGCTCGGCGAGCCGTGGGTGATCGCCACGGTCCCCGGCGTCGGCTACCGCATCGACGCAGGCGCCGGTGGCACACGTGGATAGGGCGCCGGGCCTGAGCGTCCGTTGGAAGCTCACGCTCAGCTACGTGGGCTTCCTCATGGTGGCGGGCTCGCTGCTGCTGGCGACGGTGTGGGTGTTCCTGCTGCGCTACGTGCCCGACCACCCGAGCTTCGGCCCCGGCCCCGCCAGCCCGACCCGCGCCGACCTCCTGGCCGCCTTCGCGCCCCGAGCCGCCCAGGCCCTCACGGTGCTGCTCGTCGTCGGCCTGGCCGGGGGCTGGTTCCTGGCGGGGCGGATGCTCTCCCCGCTGGTGCGGATCACCGAGGCCACCCGCATCGCGTCGACCGGGTCGTTGTCGCACCGCATCCGGCTCGAGGGCCGCAGCGACGAGTTCCGCGAGCTCGCCGACGCGTTCGACTCCATGCTCGCGCGCCTCGAGGCGCAGGTGGCCGAGCAGGAGCGGTTCGCGGCCAACGCCTCGCACGAGCTGCGGACACCCCTCGCGATCACCCAGACCCTGCTCGACGTGGCGCGACGCGACCCCGACCGCGACACCGACGAGCTGGTCGAGCGCCTGCACGACGTCAACGCGCGAGCGATCGCCCTCACGGAGGCGCTGCTGGTACTCAGCCGCGCCGACCAGCGTTCTCACACGATGGAGCTCGTCGACCTGTCACTCCTCGCCGAGGATGCCGCCGAGACACTCGTGCCCCTGTCCGGGCAGCGCGGCGTGTCGGTCGAGGTCTTGGGGGACACCGCCGTGACAGTCGGGTCGTCAGCGCTGCTGCAGCAGCTGACGACGAACCTCGTGCACAACGCGGTGGTCCACAACCTGCCGCAGGGCGGCACCGTCCAGGTCACGACCACCGCCTTCCCGGATGCCGTGTCGCTCACCGTCGAGAACACCGGCAACCACCTGAGCCCGGTGCTCGTCGCCCGCCTCACCGAGCCCTTCCTGCGCGGCAGCGGGCGCCGCCGCAGCGACCATGCCGGGGTTGGCCTGGGCCTGGCCATCGTGGCCAGCATCGTCCGGGCCCACGAGGGAGCGCTCACCCTGGCGGCGCGGCCCGCCGGCGGGTTGCTCGTGACGGTGCGCCTGCGGGCGGCACCACCCGGCGTCGGATGACGAGGGCACGACACCGGTGACCGCTGCGCCGGTCGCTCGCAACCGGGCGCGGGTCAGAGCCAGCGACGTACCCGGCGCCGGTAGTCGTCGTAGGGCTCGCCGAACCGGGCGTGCAGGAACGCCTCCTCGGGGCGGATCGCCCCCCAGAGCACCAGCAGCACCGCGGCCGGGAAGAGCACCAGCCCCCAGAACGTCGGCGCCAGCAGGGCCAACGCCAGGTAGAGCACCAGCATGCCGACGTACAACGGGTTGCGGGAGAGGCGATACGGCCCCTCCTCGATCATCGAGTTCGTCGCCTGCCCCGGCAGGAGCCCGGTGTCGTGGCGGGCGAACAGCCACAACGACCAGCCGTTCCAACCTGCGAATGCCGCCACGAGCAGCCAGCCGAGCGGCACCCGCCACGCACCGAGCTCCACCGCGTCGCCCCACTGCGCGGTGGCCAGCCAGCCGGCGAGCAGCGGCGCGCCGACCCCGACCGGTGGCCAGAGCCGGAACCCGACGGTGTCCTGCGAACCGCGCAGCATCCATTCATTGTCGGGCCGGATCCCGGTCGAGACGCCGCTCGGTGGTTACAACCGGTCCAGGGCGCGCAGGTAGCGGCGCGTCATCAGGGCCTGCGCGGCACGGCTGAGCGGCCCGCCGAGCCTGGCCAGTGCGGATGCCGGCCGCGAGACCGCGCTGATGGTGAACCGGATGCGGTCGTCGGCGAGCCGCTCGAGGAGGAACCGCTCCTCCCCTGATTCCGGGTGGCCCGGAAGGGTGCCGTAGGTGAAGCCGCGCCGGCGCGGCTCGTCGACGACGTCCAGCACCCGGCAGGGGATCGCCACGGACAGGCGGCCGAGCCCCCAGCGCATGAGCACCACGCTGTCACGGCGAAGTGGGGTGTCTGAGGCTGCTACCCGCAGACCCGCTCGCTCGTGCATCCGCCACGCGAACAGGTCGCGCGCGGCGCCCCCGAGATCCTGTCGGGTCAGTACGGCGGACTCTTTCAGGACGCGAAATCCGTTGGGCGCCACGGCATCCGGTGCGAGGGGCGACGTGTAGGTGAGGGGCGCCGCCCGCAGTGCACGGGCTTCTTGCTCGTCGAGGAGGCGCACCGGCATCTGCCCATCATCACCGACCGGAGGCCGGACGGACGGCGCGGTGCCACCGGAGCCCGGCCGGCGGCATCTGGAACACTCGCGCGATGGGGCACGAGTTCGACAAGACGTACTGGGATGAGCACTGGCGTCACGTCCACGACCGGCCGGATGCCGGGCACGCGCCACCGCCGAACCCGCACCTCGTGCGCGAGGTGGGTGCGCTGGCCCCGGGCAGTGCGCTCGAGGCCGGCTGCGGCGAGGGGGCCGAGGCTCTCTGGCTCGCCGAGGCCGGGTGGGCGGTCACAGCAGTCGACATCGCGCAGGAGGCGCTGGGACGAGCGGCAGGACGCGCCGCCGCCTTGGGGGTCGGCGACCGGGTGCAGTGGGTGCGGGCCGACCTGGGCTCGTGGGACCCCCCGGTGCAGTTCGACCTGGTCACCACGTTCTATGCCCACCCGTCGATGCCGCAGCTCGAGTTCTACGACCGACTCGGCTCCTGGGTCGCTCCCGGTGGCTCCCTCCTCGTCGTCGGTCACGCGCAGACGGAGGGCGGCGCGCACGGCCACGGCCACGACGGCGGCCATGCCCATGGACACGGCGACATCCATGGCCATGGTGACGAGCCGCCCGCCGAGGCCCGGGTCACCCCGCAGGGCGTCACCGAACGGCTCGACCCGGCCACCTGGCAGGTCGTCACCGCTGACGAGCTCAGCCGCACGTTCGACGCCCCGAGCGGCGCGCCGGGCACGCTGCGCGACGTGGTGGTCCTGGCCCGCCGACGACCCGACTGCTGACCTTCAGGGCTGATGGTCGAGAGGTCGAGACACGCCCGCGAGAATCCCGGTCCCGGGCATGTCTCGACTCCTCGTCACGTCGAGCTCGGCCCCTGGTGATGCACCGGGGCGGGCGCGAACGCGCGCCGTGCATCACCTGGTTCCTTCAGCGCTGTCAAGGGCGCGGGATGCCGCGCGTCCGGCATCGCTGGACTGCGGCGGCGACCAAGAGCGGGCGCTCAGAAGAGGCCGTTGCGGTCGGCGGCGCGCTGGTTCAGGGATACGGCGGTGTTCTCGTCGACAGGGGCGTCGGGGTGCGACCCGCGAGGCGAGGCCGAGCTCGTGCGGCGTGAGTTCTGAAGGGCCCACATCACCAGGCCCGCGACAACGGCCACCAGGGCGAGGCCCAGGACGATGATGCCGAATGTGCTGGGCATGGTGGCCCCTCCCGGCCGGCTGCGGCAGCCGGCTGGCTACATCATCGGGCGATGACCGACCCGGGCCGACCCGAGCGGCCAGGGTGGCGGCGCCGCTCCCGCGGGTCATCGGTGCCGGGTCTGCGCCATCCCCGAACCCGCACCCAGCCGGCGGGCCAGCCACTCCAGGGTGGCGACGCCCTGCACCCGCTGGAACTCGCGCAGGGTGGGCAGCCCCGGCGGGTCGGGCAGCCGCGCACCGTCGAGGAAGAAGCCGGCGAGACCCGCGAGGAAGCCGTCCACCTGGGCACCGGTGGCCCCGACGGCATGCTCCCTGACCAGCCGGTCGACGTCATGCCCACCGTGCAGGTTGACGTTGACCAGCAGGGCGACGGTGTCCGCCCAGGGGGCGCCCACGCAGGCCCACGGCCAGTCCACGAGCACCACCCCACCGGTCGGTGTGACGAGCAGGTTGTCGGCCCGCACGTCCATGTGGACCACCGTGTCGCCCGCCAGTGACTCCAGTCCCTGCCGGTCCAGCTCCACGAGCCGGTCCAAGTTCGCAACCGCCCACGGGTGCAGGTCGGCCGGGGTGTCCGCCGACAGTCGTGCCCAGCCGCCCAAGGTCGTCGAGAGGGCCTCCGCGGCCGTGGGAAGACCGGTCACCGGTGACGGCGTGAGCCGCCGCGCGATGGTCGCCAGCGTCTGCAACGTCGCCTCCAGCTCGGAGCTCACCCACGGCGTGGTCGGGTGTCGCCCCTCGACGTCCTCCAGCACCAGGGCGACCCAGTCGCCGTCGTCGTAGACCCCGACGAACCGCGCTGCCGGCACGTCCGCGGGAAGCTGCCGGCACACGGCGGCCTCCATGCGGTGGATGCCGGGGCTCTCCTCGTTCTGCGCGCTGCTGACCGCCTTGACGAAGGCAGCGCCACCGCCGTCGGTGATCACGCGATCGGCACTGCCCGGGGACAGGCCGCCCGCCTGGGACGAGGCGGACACCACCCGCGCCCCCAGGATCTCCTCGACCCCCGCGCGCACCCCGTCGGGCAGCTGCGCCCAGCCGATCCGAGTCCTGCCCCCCGCTGCCACACATCGATCGTGCCACTCGAGCCTCGGCTCGGGCGTGCGAAGGCGGGCCGGCCGGTGACGGCGCGTCACCGGCATCCGCGGCCCTCAGTCGATCAGCCCGTCGTTGCCGAGCGCCGGGCCTCCTCACGCGCCAAAATCGAGGACGGCTCGCCGCCAGCCCGGCCCGCGCCAGCACCTCGAAGGCAAGCACGCCCTCGTGCCTGCTGTCGGCTTCCACCTCGAGCAGGTCAGCGCGCGCCGGCTCCGGCTCGGCGAGGTCGACCAGGCTCGCCCTCGCGCCCGAACCGCTGCGACTCTCGCCGCGCCAGCGGGCTCCTCGGGTGGCACTCTGGGAAGGCTGGACCGCACGGCGCCCCGCGCGGCCGAAGCGAAGAAGGGGGTTTTGCATGAGACACGTACGGACGTCCTGGCCCACCATCGGCCTGCTGACCGGCGCCCTGAGCCTGGCCCTCGTCGCGGCTGTTCCCACGGCAGCGACGGCGCACGATGATCGGCACCAGGCCGGACCACTGCCCGGCGGCTACACCAACCTGGTCGTCATCTACCAGGAGAACCACTCGTTCGACAACCTCTACGGCCAGTGGGGACGCGTCGGCGGGCGGGTGGTCGACGGGCTGCAGAACGCCCGGGGAACCACGACCCAGGTGGCGCAGGACGGCACGGCATACCGCTGCCTGCTGCAGAACGACGTCAACCTCACCTCGCCCTCCCCCTTGGCGACGACCTGCACCGACCCCGCCCACGGGGTGCCGGCGAGCCACTTCCGCAACAGCTGGTTCACCATCGACCGGTACATCCGGCCCACTGACACCACCTGCCCGGCACCCGGCGTCTTCGCCCCCAACGGGGTGCTCAAGGGCACTGGCCTCCCGGGCGGCTGCACCCGTGACATCGTCCACCGCTTCTACCAGGAGCAGTACCAGATCGACGGCGGCAAGCAGGACCGCTACGTCACCGGCTCGGATGCCGTGGGCCTCACCATGGGCCGCTACGCGACGCAGTCGCTACCGATCTACCGTTACCTGCACAGCAAGGGCGCGCCCAACTACGTTGTCGCCGACCGGTTCTTCCAGGCGGCCTTCGGTGGCTCGTTCCTCAACCACCAGTACCTCATCGCTGCACGGGCGCCGGTCGACACCGGCGGCGCTCTCGCCCAAAGCAGAGAACTCGGTCATCGACAGCAACGGGATGCCGACGTCGTCCCCGCTCTACACGACGACGAACCCGGCGGCCCTGGACAAGCAGCTCACCGTTGCCTGCAGCAACGGCGCCGCCTTCGACTACAGCGCGGCCTGCGGCAACATCGCCGTCAACACGGTGCAGCCCTCGAGCCCGCCGGCGTCCACCAGCGGCGCGAAGATCCCGCTCATCGACGACAAGGTCTACCCCAACATCGGCGACCGGATGAGCGACGGGGGCGTCAGCTGGAACTGGTACTCCGGCGGCTGGGACGCCGCCGCCGCCGGCAACCCCGGCCCGCTGTTCCAGTTCCACCACCAGCCGTTCAACTACTTCGAGAACTACGCCAAGGGTGGTCCCGGACGCTCGCACCTGCAGGACGAGACGAAGTTCTTCGCAGCGGCCAAGGCGGGCACCCTGCCCCAGGTGTCGTTCGTGAAGCCCTACGGCGCCGAGAACGAGCACCCCGGCTACGCGAGCGAGCCCGACGGCAGCGACCACCTCGTCGACCTGCTGAAGGCGATCACGTCCGGCCCGCAGGCCAAGAAGACCCTGATCGTGGTGACCTACGACGAGTTCGGCGGCCAGTGGGACCACGTCTCCCCGCCTACCGTCGACAAGTGGGGCCCGGGCACCCGCATCCCGGCCCTCGTCCTGTCGGCCGGCATGGTCAAGTCCGGGGTCGACAGCACCACCTACGACACGACCTCCATCATGGCGACGATCGAGCACAGCTTCCGGCTGCCCCCGGTCGCCCCGCGTGACGCCCGCGCCACCGACCTCAGCAACGCGGTGCGTGTCGGCGACCCTCGGCACCACGGTCGCGACTGACGCGTCATCCGGATGCCGCGCCGTGCCACCCGCTGCCGGGTGGCACGGCGCGACGTCGTCGCCGAACCGTTCAGAAGCTGCCGATGCCCTCGCCGATCAGCACCACGCCGATGACGAGCAGCAGCACGGCCATGACGGTGGAGTTGTTGTGCACCAGCCAAGCACGCAGCGTCTCCAGCGGAGTGGCCATCCTCGCGCTGGTGAGCAGGTGGGCGACGACCGGGACCGCGACGGTGGACGCGGCGATCACCGTGAAGACAGCGACCGCGGCCGTCGACGGCGTGGACAAGGCCGGCCTCTGAGCGAAGGGGCCACCTGACCGTCCGGGGAGTAAGGACGAGCTGGCAAGGCTCCGCCCCAGCTCTGGTCAGCAAGCAGTGCTACGCCAGCTGGCGAACCGCTGGGCAGTCATCGCACCCGTCTCCCCCATCCACGGCACCACAGAGGACGAACCCGCCGCCGGACCACATCGTCGACAGACGGCGGCCGCGTGTCTACGCTTGGTCAATGCTCATCACGGGGTGCAATCGGATCAGATCCGCATCCTCCGGGCGCACGGCCAGCTGACGACACCGCGCATGTTGCACATCCTCGACCACGACCCGGGCGCTCTCCGGTGGGTGCCGGATACATGGCTGTCCTCAGAGACCGAAGAGGACAACATCGTGGTTCGACAGGTGGCGGCCGAGGCCCTCGCTCTCGTGGTCCGGAGCCGCATCTCAGACCCCGGGCTGTGACCTGGCCCGGCCTGCGAGGTCAGCGGTGTACGCCTGCGCACGGCCGCAACGCAGTTCCTGCCCGCCAACGTGTCAACGCCGGCGCAGTGGGCCGCGGAGTTGCGGTGGCTGGGCAGCAGTGAATGGCTCGTCAACCGTGGGCGAGCCGGGACGCCGAGGCGGATGCTGTCGCGTTTCGTGCTCCGCTGCGAACTGGGCAGAAGGGCGGTTGCCACCATGAACCGGACCGGGTCTCGCGTGCCATCCTTGAGTCAGGTCAGAAAGCGGCCGTCCTCGCTTGTCCGGAGGTCGTCCCATGCGTTACGAGTTCATCGTCAAGGAAGCTGTCCGCGGTGAGGTCGCGGAGGAGCTGCCCGAGCTGAGGGGCACGCACTACCCCACGGGTGGCACATCACTGTTCGGGCCCGTGCGCGACGAGGCCGACGTCGAGACGCTGTTGGCTCGCCTCGTTCATCTGAAGCTTTCGGTCGTGGAGGTTCGGCGGCTGCCCGACTGAGCACGTCCCCGGCCGCCCAGCTCATGGGGTGCCATGGTCAGGCGCTTCCCCTCATACTGGTCGTGGGATCGCTCGTCCCGAGCGATCTGCGGCGACGATGAGGACCACGCACAGGGCCGCAGTCGCGGCCACGGCCAGTTTCATCGCGTCGTTCTCGCGGGGCAACCACGAGTGTGGAGGCGAGTCCACCATGGTGGATCAAGGCAACGTCGTCGTGGACTGGAGACGGCTGTGGGCCGGCGGCCTGGCCACCGCAGGCGTGGCGGCACTGATCGCCTGGCTTGGCACCCTTCTCTGTCGCGCCCTGTTCGATGTCGAGATCGCCGATTCGGCGGCGGCACTCGATGTGACCGATTCCTTCGCGGGGAACTACGCACTGACAGCGGCCCTGCTCGCGCTCGTCGCAACCGCACTGGCGCACGTTCTCTCGCTGACCACGCCCACACCGCGAGCCTTCTTCTCGTGGATCGTGGGCCTCCTGACGGCCGCAGCAGTCGTCTTGCCGTTCACACGCGGGGATGACCTCACGGTCCAGGTGTGCGCGGCCGTCATCAACCTGCTCATCGGGGCGGCCATCGGATCACTGCTCACCACCGTCCTGTCGCACACGGTCCTCGATCGCGAGCGTTCCTGGCAGCGGTGACCAGCCGGGTGCTTAGCGACTCACCGGGGCGCCCGGGAGTAGCGGGGCCTGCAAGGACAGAACGACCATGATGCCGATCGCCGCCGCACAGTGCTCGGGACTGGGGTTGTCGATGACGAGGCCCACCAACAGGGCTAGGCCATCACCTGGGCGGCGGAAGGACTCATCGGCTCGGTTGCCCCGGGCTGCTGCGCGTGGTCAGGCCCGGCGCCTCGGGAAGAGCTTCGCGAGGCTCAGCCCCGCGTAGATGAGGGTGTCGATCGCGACGAACGCCGCAAGCAGCTGGAACCAGCCGGACTGGAGCACTTACCATGACGTCGTCGTTCGGCTGGGTTCCGGGCAACCACGCTGCGAGCACCTGGTTGAGGGCACCGGCCTTCTTCTCGGTGTTGCCCTCGGTCTTGATGACCTCGACGGCGCACGCCAGGGCGACCTCCTTGGTGGCGTCAGTCGAGTTGTCGTGCACGCAAGGCGCCGTTCGACTCGGCGCTTGTCTACTCCCCCGGCCAGTCACCCGTCCATCGCTGGAAGGCTCGCGCTCCTGCACGGTCGATGCCGGCCTTGACGACCCCGAACACCGCCCCCTGCACTGCCGCTGCTACCAGGACCTGCCGAACGTTGTACTTCGACTCGAGGGCCGTCGGCGCGTGAGTTCGATGGTGGGGTGTGGCCCGCACCCAGACCTCCCGGAAGGTCCGCGCAGCAATCAGGCCACCGGCGGTGCCGAGCACCAGCGCGAACGGCCGGTAAAGCATCTTCACCGCCGTCGTGGCGGGCTGTTCCCGGCTCATGCCTGGCCTCCTTGGTTGACCTCTCCATCATCCTCACCGTACCCGGTCGACGCATCGGCCAATATGTCCCCGGCCACCCGACATCTCGCCCTCTTGCCCGAACGGTTCCTGCCACTCGGCGAGCCGCGACGGCATGCGCTTGCCCCTGCGGTGACGACACGGGCGAGGAGGTCGTGGCATGTCGTCGTTCCACCGCGACCGGTTCTCGCCTCGAGAACGGATTAGTGGATGCGCACGGTTCTCGCCGCCCTCAAGCGTTTCCGCTCGGGGATGAGACCCATCGTGTTGACGCGCCCCGTGATATCTCGCCGGGCCGGTTCATCCGCCGTATTCATTACGACTTTGGTACTAGTACCTCGGTGACCACAGACGAACAGAGGGAGTGGATGACGCCTGCTGCTCAGGTCGTTGCGACGTGCCGTGGTCGATCCGGTCGCGAGGCTGCACGGCGCTCCTCCTATGACGACCACAGTTCGAATGTGGTTGGCAGGCAATCGGATACGTCAGGTGGGGTACGGTGCCCGTGTGGCCACGGAGGGCGCATGGGGGTGCCCGCGTCGACGGAGCATTCCGAGACGTGAACCAGGGGCACTACGGGTTGCTGCTGGTCACCGCTCCCCATTCTTCCGGTTGACCAGGCGCCTGGGCGGTGCCACATTTGAAATACAGCACAGCAGAGGATTTCGGGCCGGATTGTGTGCTATGAAGCGCGCTTTCGAGGAGTCCGTGACCCATTGGGGATCGCGAGGTACGAGCACGCCACCGCCGTGCCAGGCAGGTGGAACCCACCCGGCAGCCACCGGGCCCTGCGTGTGGC
This sequence comes from uncultured Actinomycetota bacterium, assembly GCA_963833495.1. Classification (GTDB taxonomy): domain Bacteria; phylum Actinomycetota; class Actinomycetes; order Actinomycetales; family Dermatophilaceae; genus Fodinibacter. The sequence goes on from CAWHYJ010000011.1 coordinate 230,140, forward strand.
CTTTGCTCCTTGCTCGCCGGGGCGGAGTCACCGCGACCGCCTTCATCGAGGGCTCGAGGGATCGAAGCCCACCACACCTCAAGACTGGTGATCACTATGGCACTGAACGAATCCGCACTGCTCAGGTCGGACGCACCGATGTCGTACCCACGCCGCCGAGAGGTGTTGGCAGCCCTCGCCGCCGGCACACTGACCGTCGCCGCCGGCGGTGTGCTGAACCCCGCACCCGCCACCGCCGCTACGCGTATCCCCCCGGTCACCCTGGATGAGTTCATGGAGCTGTCGCGCATCCTCACCGACCGGGAGTTCAGCCTGGACGACGAGCCGGGGGCCCTGTACCTCGCCGCGCTGGTCGCCGACCCCGCGTTCAACGCCCCCCTCCGCCAGCTCGTCCAGGACACGGTGCGCGCCGCACGGGAACCGAGGACCTTCGACGAGGTCCTTCGCAGCGGTGCGCTGCGCACCGACGCAGCGGCTCGGACCGCCCAGCAGATCCTCGTGCTCTGGTACTCCGGGCTCGTGAACGACCGAACCGCCGACTACCTGGAGGCACTCGCCTGGGAGACGGTCCCGTTCGCCAAGCCGCCAAGTACCGAGCTGGGGTTCTCGAAGTGGGATGAAGCGCCATGAGCGTCGTCGCGAGCGCCGATGTCGTCATCGTCGGCTCCGGTGTTGCCGGTGCCCTGGTCGCGGACCGCCTGGTCAGGAAGGGCGTCAGCGTCGTCATCCTCGAAGCGGGGCCTCCGGTCGACCGGGACCGTGCCGTCGAGATCTTCCGCCAGGCCGCCGCCAAGGTCCCTGAGTCCCCGTACCCGTCGACCGCACACGCTCCTCGGCCCACGGTCCTGGACATCGGCGTGCCCGGCACCGGGTACTTCGTGCAGGAGGGCCCGATCGCGTTCGGCTCCACCTACGAGCGAGTCGTGGGCGGCACCACCTGGCACTGGCTCGGGAGCACGCCGCGACTGCTGGAGAGCGACTTCCGGATGAAGTCGCAGTTCGGCGTCGGGCGCGACTGGCCCCTGACGTACAAGGAGCTGGAGCCCTTCTACGTGCAGGCCGAGAAGGAGCTCGGCGTCGCCGGCGACGGCGACGAGGACCAGGGGTCACCCCGGAGCGCTGGCTTCCCGATGCCGGCGGTTCCCATCTCGTTCCTGGACAAGGTGATCGCCAAGTCCGCGGCCACCATCGGCTTGAAGGTGCTGTCAACGCCGCAGGCGAGGAACACCGAGACCTTCAACGACAGGCACCACTGCGTCGGCAACAGCAACTGCATCCCGATCTGCCCCATCGGCGCGAAGTACGACGCGATGATCCACATCGACCGGGCCGTCGAGAACGGCGCCCGGCTGATCTCGAACGCCGTCGTGCACGAGGTGCTGCTCCGCGCTGACGGAACAGCGCGCGGAGTGCGGTTCCGGCGCCCGAACGGAACCGACGACGAGGTGACGGGTCGTGCCGTCGTCATGGCGGCCAACGCCATGGAGACGCCGAAGATCCTGCTGATGTCCAATGGCGGCGCGGGTGTCGCGAACCGCTCCGGGCAGGTCGGCCAGAACCTCATGGACCACCCCACCGTCCTGTCCTACGGGCTGTCGGCGCAGGACGAGCCGGTGTACGGACAACGCGGCCCGCTGTCGACCGCGGGCATCGAGTCACCGCGGCTGTCCCCCGCGCGCGGCCGGAAGTCGGCGTTCCGGGTCGAGATCGGCAACGACGGTTGGCGGTTCCCGATCGGTGACCCGACCTTCGAGTTCGCCCAGGGCCCGTTCCCGCGGCTGCGAGAGGGCGGTGCAGCCCTCGCCCGGCGTTGGGAGGACCACGTCGCGCACGAGATCCGGTTCGCCTCGCTCCTCGAGCAGCTGCCCGACCGGTCCAACACGATCACCCCGGCCTTCGACCTGGTCGACGACATCGGGATTCCCCGGCCGCGGATCACCTTCTCGGTCGACTCTTACACCATGGGCGGGTTCGTCGACGCGCAGGCTCTGCACGAGCGGCTGTTCGTCGCGCTGCGGGCCAGGGAGCGCACTCACGTCGGACTTCACGTTCGGCGCGGGCCACATCATGGGCACGACGATCATGGGAACCGATCCGGCGACGTCCGTGGCGGACGGCTTCGGGCGCAGCCACGACGTCCGGAACATGTGGTTCGTCGGCAGCAGCGTGTTCCCGACCGGGGGCACGGCCAACCCGACGCTGACCTTGGCCGCGTTGGCGTTGCGGACCGAGGTCGCGCTGCGCGCGGCACTTCCGGGGCTGCCTGCGGCGACGTAGGGCACGAGCTCGGACGGCACCTCGCACGACACGCGCCATCTGAGCGACGCCAGGAGCCGAGCTTCCGGAGACCCGCCACACACGTGACGGGCCACGCGTCGGCGCTAGTCGTCGCTGTCGCCGTACTGAGCGGCCTTCCTGCGCTCCAGCCGCCAATGGATCTCGTGCGTCTGCGGGTGGCGCCACTCGCTCATGCGGTACTCGAAACCCGGCAGCAGCACGATGGGAATCGGTTCTTGGGACGCCGGTGCCACCGCGCCCACCACGATCTTGACGTCCACGGGGATGAACGGAGAATGGGCCGCCACAGGGCCAGTGATGATCTCCACAGGGTCTCCATAGGGCCGGGCCATGACACCGGCCGTAGCAGGCGCCGCGTCCTTACGTCGGCGTGGCACGATTTTACAAACCGTATAGACGCCGTATAGGCTCTGTGCAGAGGGCGGCGCAATACCTCACCCCCTGCCCCGCCGTCACGAGGGCCGTCGCTCTGATCCCCAGAGCACGGACCTTCTCCACGCTCACCGTCGCAGGACGGGCCCGCGCTTTGCAGGACGAGAGAGACTCACCCATGCACAGAACCCAGGTCGGCCCGTACAACGGCTGACCCCACAGCTCCGGGGGCCGCACTGCCACAGCGCGCGGGCCCTCGGACGCACCCACAAGGCAGGCAGGGCCTCGCGGGTGCACCGGACCCGGTCTGCGGTGCAGGCGCAGACCGGGTCCACCACCAACCAGCACCATGCGCTGCGACCGGCAGTGCCCCGCATGACCGACTGCATGCCCACGAACGTGGCGAACGGCCATCCCGGAGCCAGGCCAACCGCAGTCACGCGAGCGGCGCCAAGGTCCTCACCGCCCAGATCACCAAGCGCCGTGACTTCGCCTTCTCCGGCCCCGTCGACGCCCTCGTGGTCGGCGACACGACCTAGTTGTCACGATTCGATGATCAACCGCCAGGGACGTGACCGCCAAGACCTCGTCAGGTGGCATCAGGTGAGTGAGCACCGCTCGAGGAGGTCGCCATCGCTCGCAGAACCAGCAAGAGGATAGAGGACGCGGCAGCACACAGGAAGCAGATCGAGAGTCGCCTCGCCGTCGGGCAGCTGACGCTCGCGCCGCCCCGCAACGGCACGCGGAGCAGCCTGTCGCCGCAACCGCCAGGGGTTTGGTCACCTGCGGCTGGTGCGGTGCCACCGTCGCGGTCCCCAGCCGCGCACGCGTGCCGAAGTGGCGCTCGGCATCGTGCCGGCACCGCGCCTGGGAGCAGCGGCGAGCTGCGGCCTCCGGCCTCTCGGCCATCGAGGTGGTGGACCGTCCCGTCGAAGTCGTGCGAACCGTCACGAAGATCAAGAGAGTTGTCGTCGACGGACCCCAGATCGCGACCCACGGACCGTCGAAGAGTGGTGTGCCGGCTCGAGGAACTGGCGGCCCGGCTCGACCGCGGCACGATCTGCCACCGTCAACTGCCCGTGACGCGCCCAGCCGTCGTCGCCCTCGTCGACTGCTTCAACCGACGATGGAGTTGACGCCCGTCTTCGGCCTGGAGTCGAGCACAGACAACCGACTTGAGTTCCGGACGTTCGGCGCTGGCACTGCACCCGACGAGAGACGCGCCCTTTGGCCGGGCGAGGCCCGCAGTTGTGCGTTCGACCGAGGAGCTCGCGATGGTTGTGGTGTGGTCAGCGAGCTCCGGTTCCGCAGACGGGCCGAAAGTCGCGGTCCGGGAGGTGGTCGCGCCACTCGGCCGCGGAGAGCTCACGGCCCGCGACGGCGCAGGCCGTGCGTACCCACGTCGCGGGGTCGAGGTTCCACCGCCGCACCGGCCCGAAGTCCTGCGCCACGAGCAGGGCCGCCCCGTCCGTGGCGTACTTCACCGCGGCGTCGGCTTTCACCGAGACCGCACCGAGAAAGGCTCCGGTGTGCCCGTCCCAGCGCCCGACCCGCCCTGATGCGTCGGTTGCCCACTCGCTGCCGTCGGCTGCGAACACCGGCGCCGACCCCGCGAACGGTTGGCTGTCTGAAACGGGGGCGGCCCACCGGTTGGCGTCGACGTCGCGGAGCCCGACCGCGCCGTCCCTGGTGGTCACCGCCAGCCGTTGACCGTCCGGCGACCAGGCCAGCCCGAAGTAGTCCACGCCGAGGTCGAGAGGGTGCACCGCGCCGGAGATGGTGTCCACGAGGAATAGGCCGCCCCCGTCGACACCGGCGAGCACCTCGGCAGTCCCGGGCCGCGCATGCAGTGCGCCGTTGAGGCCGATCGGGGTTCCTCCGTGGGCGGGAGCGACGGTGATCGGCTGGCGGCGCGGCGCCAGGGTGCGAGCGTCTAGAACGTGGATGCGACCCTGGGTCGTCCCTGCGAGCAGGGTCCCCTTTGGGAGGAACTCGGCCGAGAGCACCTCGTCCCCGGCTGGGAACGCGCGGCGGGCCACCTCCTTCAGCGTGGTGCTGTCCCAGACCGCCAGCACGTTGTCGCGGGTCTGCACGGTGACGAGCGCGCCGTCCGTGCTCCACGCACCGTCGATCCAGGCGGCGAAGTCCTGTCGTACGTCAACGGCTCTGGACTCGACGCCGGTTACTACGTCGCGGATCGTCAGCGACGGCTTCGGGCCACCACTTGCCCGCAGAACTCGCCGGCCGTCGGGCGAGAATTTCAGAAGTCCAACATCCCTGGGGGCCGAGTCCCCACCTAGGGAGGGTAGGAAGCCGCGCTTTCCGCTGAGGTCCCAAGCCAACAGCATCCCGTCGAACGAAGCCGTGTACAGGGTGCTGCCTGCTCGGTCGAACACCGGCCACCCGCCGCCGTCGTTCTGCTCGAGCAGGACGCGCGGTTCCCCAGCGCTGATGTCCCAGACCGTGAGGGTGTCGCCCGCGGCAGCGAGTTTCGAGTCGTCGAGCGAGAAGCTGATGCGGTCGACACCGCCGACCACCGGGACCACGTGCTGCACCTTGGCCGAGATGGTGTCGACGAAGGCGAGCTGGGAGGCTGCGGCGACGGCGAGCGTGGAGCCATCGGGGGACATTGCGAAGGCGTCGTCGATGACCGCGAGGTTGAGGTCGGCGGGTGCCAGGGTCCGCAGCCTCCGTCCCGAGGGCAGCGCGGTCTCTCGCAGGAGACCGCCACCGGACGTCCACAGGGACCGCCCTCCGGCTGCCACGACGGGCCGTTCCTGCTGGTCGCCGAGGTGGAGCAGCGCCACCGGACGCTCCTTGTGGTTGAGGTCCCAGATCCCTACTAGTGCTGGGCCGTCGCCCTGGATCGTGAGTAGCGTCACCGCCAACCAGCGTGAGTCGGGGCTGATGGACGCGTTCTGTTGGGCGTAGCGCCCCGGGGGTACGCCGCCGAGCTGGTCCTGCGCGATGGTGCCGTTGGGGTTGAGCAGCACGACCGGGGGCACGACCCCGCTCTTGACCAGGTCCGGCATCGGGGTTGCGAGGGCGGTCGAGCCGTCCGGGGCGGTGAACACGGCTGCGCCCTGGAGCTCGGCGTGGACCGCTACCGGTTCGAGCGTTTCCGCCCGGCGAACGAGCAGCCCCTTTTCCGGGGCCTGCGCGAGCACCAGACCCGAGAGCGGGTCCAGCGCCAGGCTGGCGATGCGCGGGGTGCGCGCCAGCCGGACGAGCGTCGGGGCCCGGTCGAGGGTGGCCAGGAGGTTGGCCCGGGTGTCGGGCGAATCATCGAGGCGCACACCGGCCACGGACAGCAGCAGGGCCGTGTCGAGGTCCTTGGACCGCAGCGCCTCGGCGCCGAGGCGACGGGCGTCGGAGGCCGTGGCCGCGACATCCGCTCGCCGCGAGGCGCCCGACGCGAGCAACCCTGCGGTCGTCGCGACGAGCGCGAGGACGACGGTGGCGACCAGGCCGGCCCGAAGCCGCCGGTTGACCCGTCGCTCCCGGCGCACCTGCTCCTCGGTCGCCCGCTGCTCGCGCTCGCCAAGTGCGGCCGATGCCGTGAGGAAGTCCTGCTCAGTGTCGGTCAGCACGGGGTGGGCCCGTTGCGCCCACTCCTGCGAACGGACCTGCCGGGCCCCTCGGTAGAGCTCGCTCTCCGGACGGCCCTGAGACTCCCAGCTCTCCGCAGCGACGCAGAGATGGCGCATGATGCGCTGTCCGTCGACGTCGTCGTCGAGCCACGAGCGCAGCCTGGGCCACGCCACGACAAGCGATTCGTGGGCGATCTCAACCGTGTCACCGTCCGCGCTGAGCAACCGTGCAGAGACCAGCCGTTCCACCAAATCCTTGCGCCGCCGGTCACGGTCGACAGCGCGTCGGGAGACGCGGGTCCGCACCGGGCCCCCGTCCTCGCCCGGAGTCACAAGCCGCGCCATGAGCTCACGGAGCAGCACCTGGTCGGCGACGTCCAGGGCACGGAACAGCCCTTCCGCCGACTGCGCCACAGCCTCCCGCACACCGCCGGTGGAGCGGTATGCGGCGACAGTCAGGGTGCGGCCCTCGCGCAGCTCCCACGTGCGCCTCAGGACGTGGGAGAGCAAGGGCAGCGCGCCGGGCTCACCCTCGACGTCGCGCACGAGCAGCTCGACCAGACCGTCCTCCAGCCGAAGGCCCGCCTGGGCCGCCGGGCCCTCGACCGCCTCACGCAGACCCTCGACGGACAAGGGTCCGAGCAGGTGCAACCCGCTTTCGACAAGGCGCGCCATGTGGGTTTGCCCCGAGAGCTCACCGACCCGGTCTGCCCTCAGACCGAGGGCGAGAAGCCCCCCGCGCCGGTGGTGGTCGGCTAGGACCGCCAGGAACTGGCGCACCTGGTCAGGCTGGGCGGCGAACACCTCCTCACACTGGTCCACGACAAGAGCAGTGCGACGACCCAGCCGCACCCCATCCAAGGAGGCAAGGGGCTCCGGACCCGGGGTGAGCACGGTGACGACGGAACCGTCGGCTAAGAGGGCAGCTGCGACTCCCGCTCGCAGCAGTGAGGACTTCCCGCATCCGGACGGCCCGACGACGGCGACAACACCGGTTTCCTCGAGCCGGCGCAGGCACGCCGCGATGTCCGCCTCCCGGCCGAAGAAGGCCGCGGCGTCATCGGCCTCGTACGCGAGCAGCCCGGGATAGGGGCACTGCTCTCCGGGCGCGTCGACCGGCCACGGAGGCTCGAGCGCCGGATCGTGCCGCAACACGGCCTGCTCCAAGGCCCCGAGCGCCGGCCCGGGATCAAGCCCGAGGTCGTCAACGAGCCGGCTCCTGGCCTGCTGGAGCGTGGCCAGGGCGTCCGCCTGGCGACCACAGCGGTACTGCGCGAGGGCTAGTAAGGCCCAACGCTGCTCACGGGTCGGCTGCTCGCCCACCAGGGCGCACATCCTGGCGGCGACTTCCTCGTGGCGACCCAGCGCGAGCGCCACCTCTGCGCCGAGGTCCTCGGCGTCGCGCCGCTGTTCGACGAGCCGCCCGGCCTCGATCCGCGCCGACTCCCATTCCGCGAGGTCCACGAACGGCTCACCCCTCCAGAGGTCCGTGGCTCGAGTGAGGACGTATTGCGCACGGTCCGGCTGCCCGTCGGCGAGCAGACCTCGGGCGCGCGCGAGCAGTTCCTCGAACTGCGGTGCGTCGACCTCTTCGCGGTGGAGGTGGAGTCGGTAGCCGGCCTCCGTGGTCTCGATGGCGCTCGGACCAAGAGCCTTGCGGAGCCGGACAACGCAGCCCTGCACGACCTTGCCGGCCGACGCGGGCTGGTCGTTGCCCCACAGCGCCTCGGCGATGGTCTCAGCGCGGACGGGGGAACCCAGCCGGAGCACAAGGATCTGGAGCGCCGCCCGGTCCCGAGGACCGAGGGACACCGCACCCCCGTCAACCTCCAGGGGACCGAGGACGCCGACCCGCACGAGCCCACAGTGACGTCGGCCCGGGTGGGTGTCAATGGAGTTGACGCCCACCCGAGAGCCCACAGCCGCGCCGGGCACGAGGCCCCGTCAGCCCAGCAGCGTCTCTGCGACGGAGCAGAGGTCGAATCCGCCCAGTCCGGAGACGCCGACGGCGTCAGACTGCTCCTCGGAAACCACGACGTCGTCATCGGGGTTCTGCGGGTCAACGAGGTCGATGACCACGCTGCCGGTCGCGCGTCCCGAGTCGACCCCGAAGAGAGCTCCCGAAGGGGTGTGAACCGTGATCGTCTCCTGAGAGGTATAGGCGATCGTGAGTGTGCCGTCGGCATTCTCAGTCGTCTTGGTGTCTGCGTCGCGAACAACCTCCCGCGCCGTGAAGAACTCTCCAGTGTCGACGTTTGTGTACACGTCGTCGGTGTTGAAGCGAAGTGTGGAGTAGGTGGGGCCACTGGTGCCTCGGGTCCGCGTCTGGATCAACACGTTGATGGTGCTGTCGTGTCGGATCGGGAACGGCACGTCCATGCAGAAGCCGATGTCCTGCTCGACATGGCCGCCGCTGAAATGGAAGTGCGTGTTGTCGAGCACCGGCTCGGCCGCCAAGGCCGCAGAGGCCGGCATCCCTACGGCGAATGCCGCGCCGCACGCGACTGCGAGGGTGCGGCGGGAACGCCGCGAGGTGAATGGGGTGGTCATGGTGGCTCCTGGATGGCAGTGGTCGAGGTTCCGGTCGGAGCCTCGGACCACACCGTCCCGGGGCCGGTATCAGCCGGGTATCAGCACCCGGCGTCACGGTCCAGCTGGGGCACGGAGCGATGCGCGCCCCCGGCGATCGACCCCGATATAGAGACGCACCGCCTCGCCGACGCCATCACCGCTCGTCGGTTCGAAGCCGGGTCGCTTGTGGCAAAGCGGCTCCCGCACGCTCTGCTGCCAGCCCGAACGGTGGGGCGCGAATCAGGAGCGGGTGACAGGTCCCTGAGCGAGGTGGACGATGTCCGAGCGAACGTCTTCACAGGAGTGGCAGCCGGCGAGCGAGAGCGCCTCTCGGAGCTCCTCCGCGAGCTCGTCGAGGAGCATTTGCACCCCCGCTTCCCCACCGGTTGCCAACGCCCAGATGATGGGTCGACCCACAAGGACCGCCCTGGCGCCGAGGGCCATCGCCTTCACGACGTGAGCGCCTGTGCGAACACCACCGTCAACGTAGACCTCGACCTGGCCGCCGACCGCCTGGGCGACCTCCGCCAGGGCCATCGGTGTTGGGACGACTCCGTCGAGCTGACGCCCGCCATGAGTCGAGACAACCACCGCGCTCGCGCCGGCGGCCGCGCAGTCCCGCGCGGCCTGGGCGGTGAGCACTCCCTTGGCGACGATGGGTAAGCCGGTGATGCTCGCGAGGCGCTCGATGTCGCGCGGTGCGAGGTCAGGTGCCTGCAACAGGCCAGGGTTAGTGCCGTCATGGCCGTCCAAGGCTTCGATGAGCCCCCGCTTGGGCATGCCAGACGGAAAACCGGTGCGCTTGCGCGCCACGTACGGCGTGTCCACGGTCACGACGAGCGCACTTGCACCCGCTGTGGCCGCCCGGATTGCCACCTCGTCCGACACGCCTCGGTCCCGCAGGACGTAGATCTGCTGCCAGAAGGGGCCCGCCGCCGCCACGTCCTCCAGCCGCGTGCTCGACCGCATGGAGAGCACCATGAGGCCGCCGGTGGCTCGGGCCGCCTCGGCCACCGCGACTTCTCCTTTGGGGTGAACCAGGCGTTGCACGGCCATCGGGGCGACGAGTACCGGCTGGGCAAGCTCCTGCCCCAGAACCTGGCAGGTCGTCGAGGTGGTCGAAACATCCCTGAGGACCCGCGGGCGCAGGAGCGCATCGTCCCAGGCTCGAACTGAACCCGCCAGCGTCACCTCAGCCCCAGAACCAGTGGCGAAGTAGGCGAAGACGTCCGCCGGGAGTGATTCCCTCGCCTGCGTGCGCAGCAGGTCGTGGTCGATCACCGCGGCAATGTGGCTGCGAGCAGCTCGTCACGGATCCAGTCGAGCTCGCGGGCGACGTAGTCGACGATGTCGCCGTCCTTGAGGTGCGCGGGAAGCACGTCCCAGGTGTAGGTCTCGATCTCGAGGTGGTCCGAGACCGGCGTCTCCGCGTGCACCCGCAGGGCCGCGCGGATCCCCTCCTGTGTGGTGCTCAACCCGTCGAGGTCCTTCAGGAAGATCGGCACGTGGAAGTGCGTGCGCCACTCGCGATCGAGCCCGGACGGGTCGCTCTTCCACGCGGCGATCGCGTCGGCCAGGTGCAGGAACCGGGTGAGCCGTCCGTCACGAAGCTCGGTCGTCTGGCTCAGGTAGATGGTGTCGGTGAAGGTCTCGAGCACCTGGACGGCCTCGCTCGTCACGCGCGGAACGCGCAGTGCTGCGGCGGCCTGGAGCTTGAAGACGGGAACCCCGGCCGTAGCCAGCGAGATGAGGGAGGCGGCGATGTCCTCGAACTGCACCGACTGGTGGCAGATGTCGAACACTATGCCGAGGTGACGGCGGACCGCACCGAAGACCTCGCTGGCGGGCAGCCCGGTGAGGCGGGCGAGGGTCGACGTCCCCGCCGGGGACCATACGGCGCGTTCGAACCACTCCACCGTCTCGGCGGTCGTCTCCAGCAGGCAGGCCGGCTCGGGCTCGAGCGCGAGCTTGACGCGTCGCCCGGTGCGCCGTTCCAGGTCGACGAGGTGGGCCACCACCCGCAGCACGTTCTCGGTCAGGACCGCCCGGTCGGAGGGAGACGTCACCTTGGGCCGGAAGGCGAGGGGCGAGCTCTGGATCGACGGCGAGACGTGGGCGGGGGTGATCTCGGCGAGGATGTCGGCGACCCGGCAGGTGTAGAGAACCCGTTCCTCGGTCGACCAGTCCGGCTCGTAGACGTCCTCCATCACGGTGCGGCCCTTGAAGGGTCCGTGCGGGAAGGCGTTGACGGTGTAGACGTACATGTCCTGCGCGTCGAGCCAGGCCCGCAGGGACGCCCGCTCGGCGGGGTCGTTCGTGAGCGTCTCGGCCGAGGCGCCGGACAGGCGCAACGAGACGGCATACGGTGCCGCCGGTGACACCCGCTCCTTCACCGCGGGGGCGTAGGTCTTCAGGCTGTCCCGCATCTCCGCCCAGGTGTCACCGGGGTGGACCAGGGTCGAGTAGGCGAGGTGCTGAGGGGTGAGGTGATGGTTCACGACGCCCCACCGCCGGCGACGCGCCCGAGCCCCTCGAGCCGAGTCCGCACTGCCGCCAGCATCTTCACGACACCGGCACGGGAGAGCTGTTCGTCGTACGTCAGGGCCAGGTGGACGAAGGTGCGCACGCCGATACCTCGTTCGCCATCGGGCTGGACGATGACTGCGACCCGCTCGACGGGGGCACCGACCGACAGGGCGGCGAGGTCGCCGACGACCATCGGCAGGGACTCGAACAAGAACCCGTCCCCACCGGCGGCGTGGACGGCCAGGGAGCGGTCCTCCGGCCGTGATCCGTGACGTGGCCCCCCATCGATGCCCGCACCGGACCCATCGGCCGCAACCTCCAGAGCGTGCAGCAGGCCGGTCATCGAGAGGTGGTCCGCGTCGCGGATCGTTCGGGACCGGCCACCCTCGTGGACGACCACACGGATGCCCACATCCGGACCCCGGTCGGAGAGCGCCCGACGCAGCGCGGGCACGGCGGCCTCGATCACGGCAGCAAGCAGTGCGTGAGACCCCTTTGCCACGCGTGTCACATCGACCTCGACCACGGCCATGGCCTGGCCCGGCAGGTGGCGCGTGGGCCACGCCGCCGGTCAGGGCATCGATCTCGATGCCGGTGAGCTGGGGCGAGCCCGCGACGTGGTCGCCGGCACGGAGCACGTCAGCGGTGGTGACCCGACCATTCGGCCCGGACCCGACCAGGCCGTCGAGTGCTACGCCGTGGTCGCGGGCCACGCGCCGTACTCGCGGTGAGTGCACGTGGCGCTTGGTCGAGATCATGACTGCAGCGCCTTCTCCACGGTACTGGCGACGCTCTCGGCTGACGGCATCACGAGGTCCTCGAGGGAGTCGGCCGACGGCAGTGGGATGTGCGGCGTGGTGATCCGCTGGACCGGGCCGTCCAGGTCCCAGAACCCCTCGTCCGCGACGATCGCCGCGATCTCCGCTCCCCACCCCAGCACCTGCGGGTTCTCCTCCACGGTGAACAGGCGCCCTGTCTTCGCCACCGAGGCGAGGATCGTCCTGGTGTCGAGGGGCATGAGGGACCGCACGTCGATGACCTCGGCGTCGATGCCTCGGGTGGCGAGGTCGTCGGCAGCTGCGAGCGCGCGCGGCATCATCATGCCGAGCGCCAGGATGGTCGCGTCGCGACCTTGGCGGCGGACCTTCGCCGTGCCGAGGGTGTCAACGATCTCGCCGTCCGCCACCTCTGCCTTCATCGAGTACAGGCCCTTGTGCTCGCAGAAGATGACCGGGTCGTCGGCGCGGATCGCCGCCGCCATCAGCCCCACGACGTCTTCTGGTGTCGAGGGCGTGACCACCTTGATCCCGGGGACGGCCATCGCCCAGTTCTCGATCGACTGGGAGTGCTGCGCACCGAAGCGCAGCCCTCCCCCGTTGCCGGTCTTGATGACCAGCGGCAGGGTCACCTGTCCGCCGGTCATGTACCGGGTCTTGGCGATCTGGTTGACGACGATGTCCCAGCAGACGGCGAAGAAATCGGAGAACATGATCTCCGCCACCGGCCGCAGACCGGTCATGGCGGCGCCCATGGCGGCACCGAGGATGGCCTGCTCGGAGATCGGGGTGTCGACGACGCGGTGGGGACCGAACTCCTCCAGCAGGCCGACCGTGGTCTTGAACACCCCGCCGGCCCCCGCGACGTCCTCGCCGACGAGCACGACGCGCTCGTCGCGGCGCATCTCCTGGGCGATCCCCCGCGCGACGGCATCGCGATAGCTCAGTTGCGCCATGACCAGCCTCCATCAGCCCACACGTCGGTGAATGCACTCTCCGGCGCGGGGAGGTCCCCCGCGACGGCCTCTTCGGTGGCCAGGTCGACCAGGGCGAGCGCCGCGGCATCCACGGCGTCGAGGTCGCTCTCGGGCACTCCGAGGCGCACGAGCCGCTCCCGGTAGATCGTGAGCGGGTCGTAGGCCTTCCACGCCTCGACTTCCTCACCCGGTCGGTACTTGCCGGGGTCGGCGCGGGAGTGACCACCATGGCGGTAGGTGAGGGCCTCGATGAGCGATGGGCCGGCGCCGGTCCGTGCCCGGTCGATGGCCGCAGCGGCCGCCAGGTAGACCTCGTCGGCGTCGTTCCCGTCGATGACGAGCGCCTCGAGGCCGTAGGCCGCGGCCCGGTCCGCCGCTGGGTGGGGCACCGCGGTGATGTCACTGATGGAGGTGTACTCCATGTAGAGGTTGTTCTCGCAGACGAACACGACGGGCAGTCGGTACACGGCGGCGTAGTTGAGGGCCTCGTGGAACGCGCCGATGTTGGTGGTGCCGTCGCCGAAGAAGCACACGGCCACCTGCCCGGACCCGCGGTACTGGGCCGACCAGGCGGCCCCGTTGGCGATCGTCAGGTGTGCGCCGATGATGGCGTACGACCCCATCATCCCGTGCTCGACGCTGGTGAGGTGCATGGAGCCGCCCTTGCCCCCCATCAGCCCGTTGGCGCGGCCGAGCAGCTCGGCCAGCACCGGGGTCATCGGCACGCCACGGGCCAGGGTGTGCGCGTGACCGCGGTACGTGGCGAAGGTGTAGTCGTCCTCACGCATCGCGGCGCCGAAGCCGGCGGCGATGGCCTCCATCCCGAGGGACAGGTGGCTGGTTCCCTTGACGAGCTGCTTCATGAACAGGTCGTAGGCACGCTTCTCGAACACGCGCATCTCGCGCATGGAGCGGTAGAGGTTCATCCGCGTGGCCGCATCGACGTCGGCACCGTCGTTGCGGTCCCTGCCCTCCGGTGGGAGGACGACGCCGTGCTCGCCGTAGCGGTGATCCGACAGGGGGCTCCTCATGCCATCGCTCCCGCCACGCTCGTGTCGTGGTCGCCCGCGGGGAGCCGAACCGTGTTGAGGTGCGACTGGCTGTCCCTCATCGTCGGCAGGTGGCCGCCGGTGGTGAAGTAGCGCTTGCCGGCGACGAGTAGCTCCTCCGCGGGGAACTTGGTGATGACCTGGCACCCGGTCGCGGTGACGACGACCTCCTCCTCGATGCGGGCCGCACCCCAGCCATCGGCCGCGGGCCAGTAGGTCTCCAACGCGAAGACCATCCCTTCCTCCAGCGTCTCCGGGCTGTCGAACGAGGTGAGCCGGCTGAAGATCGGGCGTTCCCAGATCGACAGGCCCACGCCGTGCCCGTACTGCAGGGCGAAGGCCGCCTCCTCGTTCGCAAAGCCGAAGTCCTGGGCTCGAGGCCACAACGCGACCACGTCAGCGGTCGTGGTTCCCGGCCGGATGACGTCGATGGCCCGGTCCATCAGCTCCCGGCAGATGACGTAGGCATCGCGCTGGGCTCGTGAAGCGCTGCCCACGGCGAACGTGCGGTAGTAGCAGGTCCGGTACCCCATGAAGCTGTGCAGGATGTCGAAGAAGGCGGGGTCACCCGGCCGGATCAGCCGGTCGGTGAAGACGTGGGGATGGGGCGAACACCGTTCTCCGGAGATCGCATTGACGCCCTCGACGTGCTCCGAGCCCAGGTCGTAGAGCACCTTGCTGACCAAGCCCACGCACTCGTTCTCGCGCACGCCGGGCCGCAGGAACTCGTAGAGGTGCTCGTACGCGGCGTCGACCATCGATGCCGCCTGGGTGAGTAGGCCGATCTCGTCCTTGGTCTTGATCCGCCGGGCCTCGAGGAAGACCTGCTGGCCGTCCACGACGGGGAACCCCGCCTCGGTCAGGGCGAACAGCACCGGCGGCTCCACGATGTCGACGCCGATGCTCTGGCCCTGCAGCCCGAAGTCCCGCATCACCTCCGCAACCTTCGCGGCCACGTCGGCGGCACGACCCGCGCCGGGCGAGATGGCGCCGCGCAGCGTTGAGATGCCGGCTCTGGCACCGTAGTGCTCGCCCCGGCCCGCCGCGGTGTGCGGCTCGTCGAGCCACTCGGACTGCAGCTGGTGGTGCTTGGCCGCCGAGCCGAAGTCCCACAGAACCGGGTCTCCCCCGCGGGGCAGGATGGCGAAGCGGATCATCTTGTCCATCGCCCACGTCCCGATGTGGGTGGAGGTCATGTACCTGATGTTGTGGAAGTCGAAGGTCAGAAGGGCGCCGAGGTCGGAGCGCTCGAGCTCGGCCTTGAGGCGGTCGAGTCGCTCGCCGCGCAGCCGGCCGAGGTCGAGCCGGCTCTCCCAGTCGACCGAGTTCGTGCCGTAGGTCGGAGAGACCATCACAACTCCTTGGGGCGTGGGTCGGACCGTGGTCCGGTGGTGGGAACGGGCGAGGTGGAAACGCGGGATGCGGTGTCGCGGGCCTCGATCGAGGCAAGGTCGGGGCGCGTGCGCAGGTACGCCGCTGCGGCGGCCTCCCGCTCGGCCCCGAGGTAGTAGGCGATCTCGACGAGCTCGAGGGCGAGGCCGTCCGGGTCGCTGAAGTACACCCAGCGCCAGCCGGCGAGGGGGCCGGAGTCGACGACGTTGACGTCGGAGTAGAACGGGACACCCTGGCGCTCGAGCTCGGCCTTGGTGGCGTGGACGTCGTCGACCCGGAAGCAGACGTGCGCTGCGCCGAGGTGGTTGTTCGGCACCGACTCGGTGCTCGAGGTGGGTCGGTTGTCGTACTCGATCAGCTCCATCATCGTGTGCCCCCCCGCCCAGAAGCAGACCTGACGGAGCTTCGCCCCCGGCACCCCGACGCCCTTCTCGAGCTCTGGGCCCTCGAACCAGGGGGTGGGTTCGTTGGCGAAGGGCAGTCCGAGCAGGTCGTGGTAGAAGTAGATCGACCGGTCGAGGTCGCTCACGACGAGCCCGACATGGTGCACGGCCTGGAGCGGCGTGGGCGTGTCGGCCCCGTTCACGAGACGGCCGCCGTGCCGGTCGGCGAGACGAGCACCTTGAGCTGGTCACCGGTGGGGTCGACCAGCACGTCGAACCCCTGGGGAACAACGTCCTCGAGGTTGATCCGTGCTGTGACGGCCTTGGCGACGGGGTACTTCCCCGACGCGATGAGACGGATGATCCGGGGCCAGTCGGTGATGAGGTAGCACCAGCTGCCGATGTAGCTGATGTCCTTCTCCGACAGGTGCATCGCGTCGATCGTGGCGGGCTTGGTGTGCAGTCCCGTCTGCACGATCGAGCCGCGGGTGCGGACGCTGTTCATTGCTGTGGTCAGGCCGGGAGTGGTTCCCGAGCACTCCGCCACCACGTCGACGCCGGCGCCACGGGTCAGGGCGGCGACGGCATCCGCGAACTCGCCCGCGGTCGGGTCGAGCACGGGGCCGACGTCGAGGCTGGAGGCCAAGGCGGCTCGGTTGGGGTTGGGCTCGGCGATGATCACGGTCGACGCACCGAGCGCATCGGCGTAGAGCGCCGAGAGCACACCGATCGGTCCGGCGCCCGTGATGAGGACGATGTCGCCCCCACGGATCCCCACGCGGTCGATGCCGTACGCGGCGACGCTGGCCGGCTCAACGACCGCCCCCTCGAGGTCGGAGACCTCGTCGGGCAGGACAGCGACCTGGTACTCCTTGAGCACGGCGTACTGGGCGAGGCCTCCGGTCTCGGCGGAGAGCCCGGTGCAGGCGAAGCGCACGCAGAGGTGCCCCAGACCCTGCCGGCACATGGTGCAGCGGCCGCACACAATGGCCGGCATGATGCTGACCCGGTCGCCCACGGCGACGTCCGTGACGGTGGACCCGATCTCGACGACCCGCGCCGAGAACTCGTGGCCGAGGGTCTGGGGCAGGGTGGCCCCGGTGAGTGGGTGCGGGCTCGTCGGCGTGACGATCGGGCCCATGACGTACTCGTGCAGGTCGGTGCCGCAGATTCCGCACCAGAGCACCTCGACGAGAACCTCGTCGGAGGCCCTCAGCTGGGGGACGGCGAGGTCCTCGATGCGGATGTCGGACTTGCCGTGGAAGCGGGCAGCGCGCACGGGTGGCTCCTCGGTGGTGTTCGGGTCGGTGGCAGGTGTGTGGAAGGTGGCAGGTGGTGGCTGCTCAGGTGCGGGCTCGTCGTACCTGGCTGTAGATGACGGCGGCGGCCACGATCAGCCCGCCCTGGAAGAAGTACTGCCAGGCCTGCGAGAGGTCGAGGAAGACCATCGCGTTGAAGACCTGGACGATCAGGCCCGCGCCGAGCAGGGTGCCGATGAAGGTGCCGCGACCGCCCAGGAGGCTGGTGCCCCCGAGCACGACGGCCGTGATGCTGCTCAGCGTGTAGCCGATGCCCTGGGACGGGTCCCCGATGCCGAGCTGGGCGAGCAGCACGATCGAGCCGAGGAAGACGAAGCTGGAGCCCGCCACGTAGCCGAGGATCACGGTTCGGTCGACGTTCACGCCGACCCGCCGCGCCGAGTCCTCGTCCGAGCCGACCGCGCGCAGGCGCAGGCCGACCCGGCGACGGCGCAGGACGTACTCCATCACCACGGCCGCCACGACGAGTAGGACGAACACCACGGGCACCGGCCCGACCGCCGTCTTGATCAGCCCGGTCACGTCGAAGGCGATGTTGCCGCCGGGGGCGTCGCGCAGCAGGAAGCTGATTCCCTGCAGACCGATGTAGGCGGCGAGGGTCGCCGCGACGGGGGTGAACTTCGCGTACCGGATGAGCGAGCCGTTGACCGCGCCGGTGGTGGCGGCCACCGCGGCCATGACGACCAGGCCGAGGACCATCACGGGCACGGACTTGTCCTCGGTGAGGAAGAACGAGCCGACGACCACCAAGAGACCGGCGAGTGGCCCGACGGACAGGTCGATCCCGCCGGTGATCAGCACGATGGTCTGCCCGAAGGCGATGAAACCCAGTGCGGCGCAGGACGTCATCACCGAGGTGATGTTGAAGGGTGCGAGGTAGCGGTCGTTCTGCGAGAACACGTAGGCGCCGAGAGCGAGCATGACCAGGGCGAGGACCAGCACGGGCGCGTAGTCACCGTTGAGGAAACGCCCCACGCGCGTCGAGGTCGTCGACGACCCCGAAGCGGATGCCGTCGAGTGTCCCGTGGCGCGCACCGCGGAGTTGATCAGGCGTTCCTCGGTGACGTCGTCGCCTTCGACCGTGTCGACCAGTGTCCCGCGGGACATGACGATGACCCGATCGCAGAGCCCCTCGAGCTCCTTGGCGTCCGAGGAGGCGACGATGACCGGCACCCCCGACGCGGACACCTCACGAAGGATCCGGTAGATCTCCGCCCGAGCTCCGACGTCGACGCCCTGGGTGGGTTCGTCGGCCAGCACGATCTGCGGTTCTGACAGGAGCGCCCTGGCCAGGACGACCTTCTGCTGGTTCCCACCGGAGAGGGCGGAGACCACGCTCTCGGAGGAAGGCATCTTGACCTCCAGGGAGGCCAGCTCGGCCGATACGGCGGCGTCCTCGCGACCGCGGTTGAGCAGCAGCCGGGAGCGGAACCGGGCCAGGGCCGACAGGGCGGCGTTCTCCCGGACCGAGAGGGACATCATCAGGCCTTCGCGATGCCGGTCGGCAGGCAGGTAGGCGGACTGCTTGCGCAGCTCGCGAGAGGAACGCTCGGTCCCGGCGAGCGACACCGAGCCGGTGAACGACTGGAGACCGGCCAGGGCGCGAAGAACGTCGCTCTGGCCGTTCCCGACGATCCCCGAGACCCCGATGATCTCTCCGCGGCTTGCCGTGAAGGACACGTCGGAGAAGCCCGGGCTGCTCAGGCCTTCGATGACGAGTACCTCGGAGGGAACCTCTGCGGGCTGCGGCTTGGGCGGGAAGGTCGACTCCAGCTGGCGCCCGACGATCATCGCCAGCAGCTCGTCGTCGGTGATGTCGTCGACGGCGGCGACACCGCGGACCTTGCCGTCGCGCAGCACGGTCACGCGGTTCGCGAGCTCCCTGACCTCAGCCAGTCGATGGGTGATGTACACGACGGCGGTTCCGGCAGCGGCGGCCCGGCGCACGCGCTCGAAGAGCATGTCGACCGAGTCGGGTCCAAGGGGGGCCGTGGGTTCGTCGAGGATGAGCAGTGAGGGTGTGACCGCAAGCGCCTTTGCGAGCTCGAGCAGGTGGCGTTGCGCCACGCTGAGCTGCCCGACCCGGTCGCCGAGGTGGGCACTGGACCCGACGTCGGCCAGCATCTGGCGCATAGCTTCGGCGCGGCCGGACCGCGGGCCGAGCACCTCGGATGGAAGGGCGACTGCGATGTTCTCCGCCACGGTCATGTCCGGAAGCACGGCCGGGTGCTGGTGGACGATGGCGATACCGAGATCGGTGGCGAGTGCCGGCGTGAGCCGTTCGATGGGCGAGCCGTGTCCGGTGATGGTGCCCGCGTCGGGGCTCACCGCACCCGAGGCCACACCCATGAGGGTGGACTTTCCCGCGCCGTTCTCACCGAGCAGCGCGTGCACCTCGCCCTGGCGGATCTCGAGGGAGACGTCGGTCAGTGCCGCGACGCCGTCGTAGTTCTTGCTGATGCCGCGAAGAACCATCGCCGGCTCGGCGACCAGCGTCGTGCTGTCCTCGATCACGTGCATCCCCTCTGTCCTCTCGTGGCTGGGTCGTGGGTCGGCCGGTGCGTTGGTCTGGCTCGCACCGACCGACCCACGAGGTCTCTACTTGAGCAGCGCGGCCTGGTCCGTGCCCTTCATCTGGGCGGACAGGTAGATGTCGCCCGGGAGGTCCTTCTCGCAGGTGACCGGGGCCGGCTTGGAGGACACCGAGTCCTCGAAGAGAGGTGCCTGGAACTGCTTCGAGGCGGGCGGGGTGCCCCCGGTCGCGAGGGCGACAGCCCACTGCACAGCGAGCCGGGCGTTGTCGTTACCGGTTGCCACGGTGGTCAGCTTGAAGTCCGGGTTCTTGGCCTTGTTCTCTTCGTAGAAGCAGGACAAGACGTTGCCGTCGGAGGTCGCCAGCGCAGGGATCGATCGGCCGCTCTTCTCGAACTCCGGGAGTGCGCCGACCAGCGAGGGGCCGAAGTCGGAGACGATGGCGTCGATCTTGGGGTTCTTTGCGATCGCGGCGCTGAGCACCTGCTGGGTCTTGGCGGGGTCCCAGTTGGTGACCTCGAACGGCGAGGCGCCGATGAACTTGTACTTGGCGGGGTCGAGGACCTCCTGCATGCCCTTGAGCTCGTCGGTGCCCTGGCTGTTGCCCGCAGGCCCGGACAGGAACAGGATGTTGCCGCCGTCGGGCAGGTTCTTGGTCAGCCACTCGGCCCAGTTCTTGCCGTCGGTGACGAAGTCGGCACCGACCCACACGTCGTAGTCCTTGCCGTCCGTGCCGCCCGGGTTGACGCGGTAGGGCACGGTGACGACGCCCGCCTGCTTGGCACTCTGCAGCGCCGGAAGCATGGCGTTACCGGCGTCTGGGAAGACGACCAGGGCGTCGACGCCCTTGGCCACCAGGCCCTGGATGTCGGAGATCGCCTTCTGCGTGTCACCCTGTCCGTCGGCGTACGTGAAGTTGGTGACGCTGGGGCACTTGGCGATCTCGTCCTTGGCTGCGGCGGTGGTGACGAGTCGCCAGCTGTTGCCTCCAAAGCCGTCGGTCAGACCCAGGGTGATCTTCTTGGAACCGCACCAGGCGGGGGCGCCGGCCACGGCGCTGCCGGAAGCACTGGCTCCTGCCGCGGCGCCGCCGGTGTCATCAGAGGAGCCGCAGGCACTGAGAGCCAGCGCGGCGACGCTCGAGAGCGCCAAGAGGCGCCCTACGTTGGTGGATCGGGACATGCGGATCTGCCTTTCTGGAGGTGACGTGCCTGGTGAAGGTGATGCGTTGGTGAGGGTGACTCGCTCAGGTGGCGACGGGGATCTCGGGTCCCTTGGTGGAGAACCGTCGGCGTAGCCGAGCCCAGTTGATGGTGTAGAGCGCGACGCCGATCGCGAACGCTGCAGACTGGACCAGCGTCTTCCCGGCGTAGTCGAGTCCGAGGGCCAGCACGAACTGGTCGAGTTGGATGAGGAAGAGCGCGGCGAAGGCGGTGGCGACGAGGTTGCCGCGCCCTCCCAGGAGGGACGTACCACCGAGCACCACGGCCGCCACCGAGGCGAGCAGGTAGCCGTCGCCCTGGTAGGCGGTGGGCTTGTTGAGGATTCCGGCGAGGAGGAGCGCGCCGAGCCAGTAGAGGACCTGGGCGAACACGTAGCCGCCCGCTCGGAAGCCTTCCACCCGCAACCCACTCGCCCAGGCCGCCGGCCCGTTCGCGCCCACGGCTTCGAATCGACGGCCTGCAACGGTCTTCTTCACCAGCACACTCGTCGCGATGGTCGCGATGACCGCGGCGGCAACCGCGTGCGGCACACCGAGGGTGGAGCCGCCTGCGAGGCGCGCCAGCAGGCGGGTGGTCTCCCGCGGGGTGCCGCCGGAGACCGCGAGCACAGCGGCGTAGAGCAGCGCGTTCGTACCAAGCGTCGCGACGATCGGGTTGAGCCCGAGGCGACCGATGAGAAAGCCGTTGCCCAGTCCGGTGAGGAGGGCCACCCCGAGGGCCAGGAGAGCCACCGGGAGCACCTTGGCGTCGTCACCGTAGGCCTGGTGCGTGACGAGGACGATGACCAGGGAGACCGATCCGGCCACCGAAAGGTCGATGCCACCCTGCATGACCACGAGGGTCTGGCCCAGGGCGATGACGGCCAGCACAGCAGCGAACGGGAGCATCCCCTGGATGGCACCCGAGCTGACACTGCTCGGCGCGACAACGAGGCCGGCGATGACCAGGAGGAGCAGCGCCACGAGCACCGTCACGAGCCCGCGAGACATGCGGAGCGGGTTGCGTCGCAGGGCGACCATCGACTTCGTGCTCGAATCCATGACCAACTCCTCGACGCTGAGGGCTTCGGTGGCGCCGGCGACGCAGTGCGCGACGGCTAGGTGTTGCGTGTGACTGTACATATGGCGATACGCGTTAACAAGGGGTTCACGGACTTCATCTTGGAAGTGTCTAACCTTTGGGCGAACGCGGAGTTCGAGCTGGTGGTAAACGCTTCAGCGCGAACCGTTTTCGCCGATCGGGAAGCGGCTCAGGTCGGCCATGTCCCGGTCTCCCCACCCTGCGTCGACGGCGCCCTGGACCCGGATGCGCGTCTGCTCCGTGACGGGTAGTCGGGCACCGAGCTGACGGGCATGCTCGGTGATCAGGCCCAGGTCCTTGGCCGCCAGCGCGAGGCTCATGGCCGTGGGCGTGGCAGGGTCGAGGAAGGCCGGCCGCTTGTAGCGGACGAATGGTGCGCCCACCACGCTCTTCTCGAGGACGTCGTAGGCGTCCGCGCGGTCGATGCCCGATCTCGCGGCAAGGTCGAGGGCCTCGGCCAGGGCGGCATTGAGGTCGTGCAGCACGAGGTTCACGGCCAGCTTCATGGCCTGCCCGGCACCGATGTCGCCGACCCGCACCACCTCGGCGGCGAAGGCGTGCAGGAGCGGGGTCGCCTCCGCGACGTCGTCCGGCGCACCGGATGCCATGACCAGCAGGGTGCCGGCGGTGACCGCGGGAACACTTCCCGACACGGGCGCGTCGACGAACCTGAAGCCGGAGCCGCGCAGCGCCTGCCCGAGGGCCGTCGCGGCGGCGACGCCACTGGTGCCCAGGTCGATGATGAGGCACCCCGGTGGTAGCGCTGCCCCCACGGACTCGTCCAGGACGACGGCGGCGGTGACGTCGCCATCGGCCAGTGTGGTCATGACGGCAGCGGCCCCGCTGACTGCTTCCGCGGCAGAGCTGGCCAGCGCCAGGGCACCGTCGGCGCGTGACTCGACCAGTTCCCTCGCGGAGGTCAGGGTGCGGTTCCAGACCCGCACGCGATGTCCGGCATCGGCCAGGCGAGTGGCCATCGCCGAGCCCATCCTCCCGGTGCCGAGGAGCGCGATCTCAGCCACGGCGTGGGTCCACCAGGATCTTGCCTGCTGCTGTTCCTGCGACGAGCGGCTCGAAGCCGTCGCTGACCACATCGTCGAGGGCGACCCGGGAGGTACCGATGACTGCGGACAATGGAGTGGCGCGAAGTGTCTCGAGCGCTCGGGGGAGGTCGGTCGCGCAGACGTGCGCCACCGTGGTGGCGATGTCGACCTCGCGGAGCACCGGGTCTGCCAGTGCCAGTTCCTGGGGCGCCTTGACCAGCCCGACGAGGAGGACGCGCCCTCCCCTGGCGGCCAGGCCGAGCGACGCGGACGCCGCGCCCGGAGCTCCGGAGCTTTCGATGACGACGTGCGGTGGGGGGCCGACCTCGTCGCGCAGCTCGTCCGAGGTGGTGTCTCGGTGGACGACGACGGTGGCGGTCGCGCCGAGCTGCCGGGCCACCTCGAGTCGACGTGGGTCGACATCGATGACCGTGATGGTGCCCCGGTGACCCCTCAGGCCGGCGAGGATGAACGACCCGATGGCTCCCGCGCCCATGACGACGACGTGGTCACCGTCGACGATCCCCGCGCGGTCCACGGCGTGGAGGCCCACCGCGAGAGGCTGCGCCAGGGCCGCGTCGGCGTCCGGGCAGCCGTCCGGGATCGCGACGAGGGTGCGGGTGGGAGCGGCGACGATCTCGGCCAGGCCGCCGTGCGTGGACAGGCCCAAGGTGTAGTAGCTGGCGCACAGGTTGGTCCGCCCGGCCAGACACCACCGGCAGGTTCCGCATGAGACCCCCGCACCACAGGCCACCCGGGTTCCGATCCACGACCGCGAGTCGGGCGCGGCGTCAACGACGGTGCCGATGAACTCGTGACCGAGCACCGTCGGGCCGACGTGGCCGCTACCGGTATGCCTGGTCTCCAGGGGCACCATCATCGGGCCCTTCGCGTACTCGGTCGCGTCCGTGCCGCAGAGCCCGTTCAGGGCGACCTCGATGACGACCTCTCCGACCGCGGGCTGCGGGTCCGGCCACTCCTCGACGCGCAGGTCGAGCGGACCGTGCAGTACTCCTGCGTGCATGACGTGGCTCCTTTCGAGAGCGTCAGAGTGCGGCCGACGAGGTGATGTGCACCTTGACCTGGGACGGGTCCTCGCGCACGGCGTCCATGGCCCGACCGGCCTCGTCCAGGCGGTAGCTCGACGTCACCAGTGGGCTGAGGTCGACTCCGCTGCGGGAGAGGAACCGTAGGGTCTGCGGCCAGACCCCCGGCGAACCGATGATGCCGCGCGCCTGGAGCTCCTTGGACTGGAACAGGCCGAGTCGGGCGGGTGCGGAGCCCCCGACGTCGATGCCGATGTAGACGATGCGGGCGCGGAAGGCAGCGACCTCGAGGGCCGTGGCCATCGCCGCCGGTTTGCCACTCGCCTCGATGACCACGGACGCGCCGTGGCCTTCGGTGACCTCGGCGACCGCGTCGGCGAACGACTCCGTGAGCGGGTCGATCACGTCCTCGGCACCGAGCCGGCGGGCGAGGTCGCCCCGTGCGGCGTTCGGCTCGGCCACCAGAACCCGGGCGCCCCGGCCCACGGACGCCGCCACCACCCCCAGGCCGATCGGCCCGGCCCCGAGCACGAGGACGGAGTCACTGGCGTCGACGTTGTCGGCCCGCAGCGTGGCGTAGTAGCCGCAGCTGAACGGTTCGACGAGGGCGCCCTGGGTCCAGCTGAGGTTGTCCGGCAGGCGGTGTAGCCAGGCTTCCTTCGTGACGAAGAAGTCCGCCGCGGCTCCGCTGATGCTGAAGCCGAAGTGGTCCTGCCCGATGACGCACTCGCCCACGACGCGGTCGCCCACGGCCCAGGCCTTGACCTCACGTCCGACCGCGACCACCTCGCCGGACCATTCGTGCCCGGGGATCACCGGGTACTCGAACGGGATGATGTAGCGGCCGGCCAGCAGCTCGAGGTCGGAGTGGCAGATCCCGACGCTCCTGCTTGCGACGAGTACGTCGTCCGGGGCGAGGTCGGGTCGGTCGATCTCGTTGACCTCGACACGGTCGGGTCCCATGAACTGAAGCGCGCGCATGACGTCCTCGGCAAGGCTCGTGCGGTGTTAACCGCTGACGGGGTGAGAGTTCAGTAAGGGTGAACGCTTGCCGAGTGGCCTGTCAAGAGCAGACTGCGGGTCACGCCCTCGGGTGCTGGACGAACCAGACACCACGTGCGGGCTCGGAGCGCAGGTTGCGGAACAGGTGCGGCTGCGACGACTCGAAGCCGATGGCCTCGCCGGCGTGCAGGGTGAGCACCTCGAAACCGACGGTGACCTCGAGCTCGCCCTCGAGCAGGTACCCGAACTCGGAGCCCGCGTGCTGCAGCATCCGGCCGTCGTTCGTGGAGTTGCTGTGCGGCGGGTAGACGATCTCGATGAAGTCCAGGTCGCTGCCGGTGTTGGTCGCCAACCGCTCCCACACCACACCCGTGTCCATCTCGAGGCGCGATCGCGATCCCGGCCGCGTCACCGAGACACGGTCGGCACTCCCCTCGCTGGGAAGGCTGTTGACGGGAAAGGCGAGCTGGGACCGGCGAACGGGATCGGCTCCGTTGTGCGAGTTGGGAACCTCATCAGGGTCACCCCCCGGGGCGGCCCAGGTCGGATGATCGTTTGGGGGCGTCTCCTCTACTGCAAAGAGCTCGTCGATGGAGACGTTGAGCAGCTGGGCGAGGGAGTACAGGGTGGCGACCGAGGGTTGCGACTTCCCGTTCTCGAGCTGCGAGACGAAGGACGGCGACACCCCCAGCTGCCGCGACACCTCCCGCAGGGACATCCCCGTCGCCAGGCGGACGTTGCGCAGCCGCGCTCCGAGGTTTCCGACCTGGTCGGCCACGGCGCCATCTCCCCCATGTGGTCGTTTGTTGCCCTCGACGGTACCGGGTCCTTCACCGGCAGCAGCCCCACGACCGAGCGCACTCACGTGCTCACCGCCGCATGGCGTGTAACGGCCTCGGTCAAGGTGCCTTGGACGCGCTGCGGGTCGAGTAAGCCGCGGCCCCAGGCCGCCGCGCTCCACCAGTACGTCATCAGGCCTCCACCACGGGCTAGGGCGACTGGCGTCGCTGAACGGGAACTGCGCACAACGTTAATCGTCACTTGACGCCCTGTCCAGATCAGGACACCATCAGGGCGTCGAACCGTCGTCGTCAGCACTGGACCGCGCCATCGCCGGTCCGCCATCGCCCAAAGGAGCGCGCATGGACCGCATCGCCCTCGTTGTCGGAGTCACCGGAATCGGTGGAGGTAACGCCGCAAATGCGTTGTTGGAGCGAGGATTCGAGGTGGTCGGACTGTCGCGCTCGGTTCGCGAGCCGATGCCCGGTGTCGACCACGTGCACGCAGACGTCCTTGATGTGGAGTCGGTGGAGCAGGCGGTCCGCGGCCGGAACATCACCGACCTGGTGTTCACGACCTGGCAACGGCAGGCGACAGAAGCAGCGAACATCTGGGTCAACGGGGCGATGCTGAGCAACACGCTCCAAGCCCTGGGCCGGACCACCGATCTCCAGCACGCCGTGCTGGTAACCGGCCTCAAGCACTACCTCGGCCCGTTCGAGGCGTACGCGAAGGCGCCGGCCGAGACGCCCTTCCGGGAGAGTCAGGGGCGCCTGCCCTTCGACAACTTCTACTACGAGCAGGAGGACATCCTCTTCGAAGCAGCCGCGCAGCAGGGGTTCTCGTGGTCCGTGCACCGGCCCCACACCATGATCGGGTATGCCCTGGGCAATGCGATGAACATGGGGGTGACGCTCGCGGTGTACGGCACCATCTGCCGGGAGACGGGGGCGCCCTTCGTGTTCCCCGGAAGTCCTCAGCAGTGGAACGGGGTGACCGACCTGACCGACGCCAGGCTGCTCGGACGCCACGTCGCCTGGTCGGCGACCGAGCCTGCCGCACGCAACCAGGCGTTCAACACCGTGAACGGCGAGGTGTTCCGCTGGCGCCAGCTGTGGGGGAAGGTCGCCGAGGGGCTCGGGGTGGAGGCCGCCGGGTATCCCGGGGAGCCCCAGCCGCTCGAGGGCCGGATGGACCACGCCGACGACGTCTGGGCCAGCATCGTCGAGCGGGAAGGACTGTCGCCCTACCGCGCCACCGAGCTCGCCTCGTGGTGGCACACCGACGCCGACCTCGGCCGAACCGTCGAGACCTTCGCCGACATGGGCAAGAGCCGAGCGCTGGGCTTTACGGACTACCAGGACTCCGCGCAGTCCTTCCTCGACCTGTTCGACACGCTACGGCGCCGCAAGATCATTCCCTCGATCTGACCGCGCCACCCGCCCGAGCACTCGCTCCCGACAGCGCAGGGTGGCTCGTCGATTACCGCGCTGGCGTGCTGACCCGCCCAGTCAGGGTGCGAGCCAGGGGAGTTCAGTTCTTTCCCAGGTCATCGTCAGCGACGTCGCGAACGGGTTACTTCTGGCCGCAACCCGGCTCTTTGCTCCACCCACCCATGATCCAGTCGGACGTCGTCACCGGCCCCTCATCGCCCGCCACCCTTCCAACGCGGCAGTGTGCGCGCAACGAGGTCTACGCGACCTCCGTGCGCGAGACATTCGTCGCCGCCGGCGGCCCCGTGGTGTCCGGTGCTCTCGGGGAGTGCCTGGCCACCCGCCGCAGCGCTGTCATTCGAGTTGGGCGGCACCGGGTTCACCTTTGGCGGCCTCACAGGTCGAGGGGGCGCGAGCCTGCATCTGACGCAATAACAGGTGCCATCTGGCTCGGGTCACCGGCCATCACGTGGCCAGCCGTGCACGCGGCCAGCCACAGGTGGCCGAACTATATGGCACGTAGATGGCTCGGCGCCGGCCATAAACTGGGGCGCGCGGCGAATCAGCCGTCAGGACGATGAGCCAATCTGGTTGTGCCACAGCGGATACGCGAACTGCTACTTGAGCTGGCGAAGGGACTCGAACCCTCAACCCCCTGTTTACAAGAGCCCGTCGATGCGCGTGGCTACAAGGCTCTGACCTGCACGGACACCGGCGATCGGGCGCCAGCCTCCCGGGCCCTGCCGCCTGCGTGCCATACGAGTGGGCGCGAATGTCCACCAGCGGCAAGGCAATTCACTGGCACGGAGACCCCAGGACGAGCTAAGCGAATCTGCGACTCGCTCTCTTGTAGTGCCACTAGTCGGCGTCACGGGCGACGGGGGCCGGGCAGCTGCCGCTAGGCGAGGCGGATGGTGGTCCATGACTGGTAGGTGACTCGCAGTATGAGGCCGGTAATGAGGAGTCCGATGATCGGATCGGCGATGGGCAGTCCGAAGGCGATGAACGCGGTGCTGGCGACGATGCCGGCACTGACGTAGCCGTCGGCTCGGGCGTGGTGTCCATCTGCGATCAGGGCTGCGCTGTCAAGGCGGCGCCCGGCGCGCCAGCGGATCACCGCGGCGATCTCGTTGCCGATGACGCCGATTAGACCGGCTAGGAACAGTGCCCACAGGTGCGTCGGGGTGCTGGGGTGGAGGAACCTGTCGATGACCTGTTGCAGGGCGACCAGGGCGCTGACGAGGATGACGGCCACGACGAAGTAGCCGGACCAGCGTTCTGCGCGACGGCTGTGCAGCAGAAAGGCGGCTCCCAAGGGGATGGCCGTCAGGGCGTCTCCCCCGTTGTGGATCACGTCGGTCAGAAGTGCGACGCTACCGCTGGCTCGGAATACGACGAACTGTGCGACTGACGTCGTCAGCAGGACGGCCAAACTCAGGGCGACCGCCCTGACGCCGGCCCGAGAGCGCACGATCGATGGGTCCACCAGCCCGTGAGAGTGGCCATGATCTTCGTGGTCGTGGTCGTGGTCGTGGTCTGTAGCGGTGGCCTGGTCGTCGGGTCGAAGCGTCACAGGATTATTATCTGCGTGTACACGCAGATAATCAAATTGGCTAGGATGACGGTTATGCACGACTCTCTGCCGGCCTTCGACATGCCCACCGACGTCGAGGTCCAGGTTGCGGCCGATGGCTTCAGGCTTCTTGGCGACGCCAACCGGATCAAGATCCTGTGGGCCCTGCTGCAGGGTGAGACATCGGTTAACTGCCTGGCCCAGCTGATCGGTGCCAGCGCATCTAGCGTGAGCCAGCATTTGTCCAGGTTGCGCTTGGCAGGGTTGGTCACCGTGCGCCGGGAGGGGACGTTCGCCTACTACGCGGCAGCCGACGAGCATGTGCGCCGGCTGCTGGACGAGGCGCTCTTCCATGCCGACCATGCAGCTAACAACCTCCCGGCCGATCAGCCGCACAACCACCGGCACGAATCTAACGTCAACGCCTGAAAGGTGTTTGAGTCACCGGTGCGAAAGCGCGACCGGTAAGCAACGCATATTGCGCAGGATCACCCAGTGATCTCGAAAGCGGGCCTTTGGGGGAGTCGTTCGGCCTTCTTGCCGCGGTGGTGGTTGGCCCGCTGGTCAGTACTCCACTTCGGCGTTCAGTGTGGTCCGCAGTGATGGCCGTAGTCATCGTGACATCGGTGAGCGTGGTCGCAGCTGCGCGTGTCCTCGACATGGCGCTTGGCTAGCCACCTCCATCGCGCGGGACCCCAATCCGTGGGGATGGTCAGTGGGCACGAAGGCCGGCCAGGCTGCGTATCGCGATAAGCCCCTCAGGGGTCCCGGGCCAGTGCCGATCGATGGCCTCAGGTCCGGCCCGTCGTGTCACCGACCGCAGGGCGATGGCGACGATGACTGCGTCGTCCGCGTATCCGATCACCGGTAGGAAGTCCGGCACCAGGTCGATCGGCATGGCGAGGTAGCCGAGGAGCAACCAGAGGCGTATCCGCACCCCGCGCGGCAATGTGTCGTCGGCCGCGAGCCGGCTGATCAGTCGGAGCAGGTCTGGCAGCAGCCGCATAGCGTCTCGCAGTCGCAGCTCGTCAGGCTTGGAGATCCACAAGGCGACGATCAAAGCCAGCCACAGCAGGAGCAGCCCCGCGAGCAGGCTGACCAAGATCTGTAACCACGTCGACATACACCCATTCTGGGGCTTCAACTTGCCCTCAGGTGTTCTGATCAGCGACCCAGGATGCCATCGAAGACACGCTCACACCGCTGGAGGTGACAGGCGGTGGCGTCCCGAGATGGTTGGTGATCGGAGAGCCACCCTGCTCATGCACTCTCGAGGCTGCATCGAGCACCTCCCGGCAGTACACCAAACGTTAGCTGCCCGGTTTACCAGACCCGGGCCCACTGCCCGTGGCAGGGCCCTAGGCGATCACGTCCTGGCTAGCCATTGGTCGCCCCGCGGGCAACGTGAGGGTCACCTGGAGGCCGCCACCGGAACTGGTGTCGAGGCTCATCCTCCCGCCATGGCCTCGGACGACCGCCTCCACGATAGCCAGGCCAAGACCCGCTCCGGCGACGACCCGAGCGTGGTCGGCGCGGGCAAAGCGCCGGATCAAGCGGTCACGGTCCTCAGGTGGGATGCCGGGACCGTCGTCGGCGACCCGCCAACGAACGAATCCAGGTTCAAGGGAACCCCTCGGTTCAACGCCGAAGGCTTGGAGGGCTTGCGCAGAGGTTCCGGGGTCGAGGTCGGGGTCGATCGTGACGTGAACCCGTCCCCCCCGCCCCACATGCTGGAGTGCGTTCTTCACCAGGTTTGTCAATGCGCGCTCCATCGCGCGTGAGTCGGCCAGTATGACGGCGTCTCCCGTCCGTGTAAGGACGATGCGGTCGTGTTCGGCCAAGGCCCGCAGGCGGACGAGGACTATGTCGGTGAGGTCGCCCAAATCGAGGGGCTCTCGAAGATCCAGCTGAATGGCCTCGGCCCTGGCAATCAGGAGCAGGTCCTCGGTTAGGTCTTGAAGGCGATCGCACTCCTCAAGAGCACTGACCATCGCGTTGCGGGCATCGGTGTCATCCGCGTGTTGGAGAGATATCTCCAACTCGGCCCTCATGATCGCCAACGGGGTACGGATCTCGTGGCTCGCGTCAGCTGTGAAGTCTCGTTCCCGCTGGACGGAGTCCTGCAGCCGCTGCAACATGTCGTTCAGAGTGCGACCCAGATGAGACAACTCGTCGGGGGTGGCGCTGACGGCCAGCCGTCGAGACAAGTCGCCCCCGCCAATTTCTGCGGCTTCCTGGGCCATCCGGTCCACCGGTCGAAGAGCCCGTCGCGAGACCAGCCATCCGGCCACTGAGGCGAGCGAGACAGCCAGGATCGCCAGGGGAAAAACACCGGACAGGTAGGCCCGTTGCGCCTCAGTGACAGGGTCCAGGTCTGCTGCTAGAACCACCGCGGCGACACCTGGAATGTCGTCCACTCGCGAGGCGTGGACTCGCATTGGCTGGCCTCCTCGTGTGGCATCAGCAAAAAGGCTGGTCCCCCGACGCACACTTCTGAACTGAGCAGCGGTGAGCAGGGGTCGGCCTGCAAGCTCAGGTGTCGAAACCGACAGGATCTCTCCCTGGCTGCCGAGGACCTGGCTTTCGACGTCGGTGGACGCCACACCCGCCGCGGTTCGTTCGTCGGCGCCAGTGGCTCGAGGGAGGCGACTGTGGATCTCGTCGGTCGCGGCAAGAACGGCTGAATCCATGCTGCTGCGCATATCGCGGCCGAGCTCAACGTACGCAGCTGCTCCGACTATTGCGAGGCTGCCGATCAGGAGGCCGGTGAATACGAGGGTGACCCGGACACTGATCGGCAGACTGCGCGCTCGTTTGCCAAGGGCCCGACTGCGCGCCTTCGCATCCGCCATGTCGGATGGCTGTACGCGCCTGTCGGCCAAGTGGGCCTGAGTCGGAGGTGGGCTCAGAGACCGCCGGGACCCGCCCGCTCGGAACAAGGCGGTCATTGTTGGTCACCGGTCCAGTCGGGTGCCGCGTACTCCGGGTTGTCGCTGTACCTGGCAGCCTCCGGCGGCGAAGCTGTGCTGAGCAGGCTCGTTCCTTCGTCGCCTTCCTGGCCGAGGCAGTAACCCACGCCCCGCACAGTGTGGAGCAAATGAACGTGGTGGGGTCTGTCGATCTTGTCGCGAAGGTACTTGATGTAGACGTCCACGACGTTCGAGGTGCCTTCGTGCGCGTCGTCCCAAACCTGGCTGAGAAGCTCGGTACGCGATACGACCTTGCCGGCGCGGCGCATCAGGTACTCGAGCAAGGTGAACTCGCGCGGTGAGAGATCCACCCGATGGCCGTTTACCGTTGTTGTGCGGGTGGCAGGGTCTTGGACGAGCGGGCCGTACTGCAGCGGGCTTGGTCGAGCTTCACCCCCACGGCGCACGAGAGCCCGGATCCGCCCGAGCAGCTCTGCCATGGCAAACGGCTTGATGAGATAGTCGTCCGCACCTGCGTCGAGACCCTGCACGCGGTCCTGGACCGACCCCCGGGCGGTCAGCACGAGCACGGGCGTCGACACGTTTCGTGCCCGGGCCCTGCGTAGGACCTCCAGCCCGCTTAGCCTCGGCAGCACAAGGTCCAGCACGACCACGTCGTACGTCACCTCGGTGAGCAGTAGCAACGCTTGCACGCCGTCCTCGCGGGCATCGACCGCGTACCCCTGCGAGGTCAGCGCACGGGATAGCAATGTGCGCAACTTAGGATGGTCCTCTACGACCAGCACACGCACGGGACCTCCCTGAGGAGCTTCATGTTGCCCAGACCACTCTGCTTGGCCCGTGCCCATCGTCCCCCATATTCCGTGGCACCACGCTGTGACCGCACCGCGCGCGCCGGGAAGTACAGCAACAGCCCCCACCCGAAGGTGGGGGCTGTTCCTGTATCGATCGGTCCCGAAGGATCAGTTCGAGACGGTGAACGGTCCAGCGGTGGCTCCGCCGTCCGACTTCGCGATGATCCGTCCGGGGTTGGTGTTCCCGGCTGCCGCGTTGCGCAGTCGGATGGTCCAGTCACCGATACCGGGCGGGGCGGCCGCGACGACCTGGGCCGTGGCTCCGGCGATGGCGGCGCCTGCCGTGCCGTCGGCGTTCACCCGGTACAGCTGGATGATCGCGCCGAGCTTGTCGCCGGTGCCGACCACCTTGAAGTCACCCGCCTTCCACTTCGCGCTGGTGATCGTGATGTGGTCCTGAGCCGGTGTGGTCGCCTTCGTCAACCGTGGGCTCGAGTCCGGGCCGGTCCCGGCCGGGTTCTTCGCGGCCACGGCGAACTGGTACGTCGTTCCCGGGGTGAGACCCGTGACCGTCTGCCGAGGCACGGACGTGACCGCCGGCTGGGTCGCGAGCTTGGTTCCTGAGTTGTCGTACACGCTCACCTGGTAACCGGTCACCGTGGAGTCGGCGACGGCAGTCCAGGTCAGCGCGATCGAGGTTTCCCCGGCCGTACCGGCCAGCCCGGTCGGAGCCGCAGGCAGGGCCACGGTCGGCGGCGCGTAGTCACCTTCGAGAATGACGTTGTTGCCCACCTGGTCGAACGCAGCGATCTTCAAGGTGATTGCCGAGGTGATCGGGATGGAGCTCCCGGCGAGCAGTGTCGCGGTGTCCGAGGGCAGGTCGCCAGCGATGACCGGGGAGCCATCGGTGGTGAAGAAGACCTGACCGTTGCTGCTCACCGAGACTGCGTTGGTCTGCACCACGGTTCCAGCCACCGGGGCCGGGCTGAGGGCAAGGGTCGGGGCGGTCGTGTCCGTGGCCCCCATCTTGAACGGGATGCTCATCTTCGAACCCGCCATCGAGCGGACCTCGAAGGTGTAGGACGCGGCAGGGTCGAGCCCGGACAAGGTGGCCTGGGTCGCGGTGACGTCGACCCGCACGCCGGTGCTGGCCTGCTGGCCCGAGGCGTTCGGGACGCCGATCGCCTCGATGCTGTACCCGGTGACCGGGTCCGCGGTCGGGACGGACGTAACCGGGGTCCACTTCAGCAGGGCGGTGGCACCGGTGCGGACGACCGAGGCCGTCCCGGCGGGAGCGCTCTGGCCTGCCGGGCCTGCGGGGCAACCCCCGAACCCGGGGCCGCCCACCTCACCGAACTCGGCAATGGTCAGTCCCTGGCGGTTGCCGTCAGCGTCCTGGACCTGCCAGTTCATGGCTCGCTCGCCGAGGTCCGATGCCGCCGTGGTGTCGGCAGCCTCCTGGGTGGCGAACTCGTAGGTGGCCAGGAAGTGGCCCGGCGTCGGGAAGGACATCCCCGAGCTGTAGCCCCCCGTGGCGGCCGGGACGATCGGACCAGGCAGCGCACGCACATCACGCTTGCCGATGACCGGGCCCAGGCTCGGGTTGACGATCCGCTGCTCCAGGAAGTCCGGGTTGACGGTCGTCGGGTCGAAGGTGCCTTCCACCGTCACCGTCGTGCCGTTCTGGACCATGTCCTGGGTCACGGTGGCCGTGGAGGTCGTCGTCTCGTCGTGCGAGCCATCCGGGAAGGTGATGGAGACGACGTCGCCGGCGAGGATGTCCGGGGTCACGTTCAGGCCGGTGCCGTTGCCCCAGCACACACCACCGGGGTGGTTGACCTCGAACGCCACGTCGGTGCCGGAGACGACCCCCTTCGCCGAGCCGACCACCCCGACACCCGCACGGGTGACCTCGACCACAGCCGTTTCCCCCGCGTGCTCGGAGTACCCCTCCAGCGACACGAAGTCGCGGTTGGGGAAGACCACGACGTTGTTCGGGAACGCCGGGACAGCTGCGGAGGCCGGCCCCGCGAACAACAACATCGGAGCCAGCGCTACCCCAAGCACTGCAGTCGCGCCGACGGTGGCTCGCACTCTTTGCCGTCGAGCGAGGGGAGCCAGTGACTGTGACGGTGATGTGTGCATGTGCACGCCCCTTTCGAGAGCAAAACTGAGGAGTGGGGCAAACTGCCCCTTCGCCTCAAGCCCCCCAAAGGTCGCCCGCGAACCTTGTGCATACCTTGGGATTTCGGCCCAGCATGAGAATCTCCTCATTTTGGTTCACTGCGCCAGACGTCAACGCTGCGGCGTTCCCAAATTCAACTACTTGGTGAACCGTGCCGGTGACTGGCCCGAGTCCTATAGACGCGAGGGCCCGGCCGTTAACCTGAGAACTTCAGGGCGGCGGGCGCGAGAATGCGACTACGAGCGGGTCCGGTCGCTGCACCTCTGCACCGGATGCCGCGCCGCCCACCTCGGACGGCGTGGCTGCCGCGGTCGCACTATCCCACCGCGGGCGGGCCGACCCGATCGAGACCCGCGCCGGACCATTCCGGCCACCCCTTTCAGTGAAGGCCCCGGACGCCCGTCACTCCCCAGCTGGTGGAACACCTCGTGGAGCTCGCAGGTACTGGGTTCGACGCAAAGGGCCTGGGCCACACCGCCGCTGGCGTACCCCTCCCCGACGACCATGCGGCATCCGCCCCCTGGTGGCGCACCCAACGCCACTTGCCCAACCATTGCGAACCTGACGCGTCCGCATGGTCCGCTCACGAGCACTCGCTCATTGAACAGGACGGGCCGATTGGCGACGGAGACACTCGCCGCCCACGCCACGAGCCGCGAGGTCCTCGATCCGCTCAGTTTAGGCACGCCGCAATCTCGCGCCGGCTTGCCGTCCGGCATTGCGCATGGAAACTTATATACCCATATTTGGGTATATACTCGCTTGCATGAGTTCAAGAGACCGTCTGCGCCTGCGCCTGGCGGCGCTGATCGAGGCTGCCGGTTTCAACCAGAGCCAGGCGGCGCATGCGGTCGGGTGCACGCCTTCGCGACTGGGGGACTACCTGGCCGGTCGCACCGTCCCCTCAGCACTGGTTCTGCTCGACCTCGAAGACGCAGCCGAGCAGGCAGCACATCGCACGTGGATGCGGGCCTCGGATGTCATCGACGCAGTCGCCACCCACTGCGACTCAGATCCGGTGTGGGCCATGCGAATGCTGCTCCAAGGACGTGACCAGTCCCTCGCACTGAGCACGCCGGCCCGTCGCGCGATCTGGGCCACGGGCTCCCCCCCACTGCCTTTGACTGGCCCGTGGAAGACGCTGGCGCACACCATCCTGCGCGAGACCGCGCGCGACGGGCGGCCGATCCCCCAGTGGCTCGCTGCCCCCATGCCGCTACGCGAGCCTTGGGCCCCGCTTCCGTTGAGGCCGGGACGAGCATTGGACGATGGTCTTGCCGCGCTCGGCATCCAGATCAACGAGCGTGAGCTGGTCACGGCGTGAGCTTCGACCTCGACGCGGCCCAGATCCGCCAACTGCTGGACGAACTCGACCAACGCCTCAGCGTCGCCGGAATCGCGGCGACCGTCTACGTCGTCGGAGGCGCGGCGATCTCGCTACACCTTCCCGACACGGACCGCCGGACCCAAGACATCGACGGCATCACTACCGATGACCGGGTCGCCGACATCGTTGCGCAGATGGCCGACGAGCTCGGCCTGCCGGAGGGGTGGCTCAACGGAGCCGCCCGCCCATTCCTCCCGCCCATCCCCGGTGACGCCCTCACCCCACCCAGCTCCCCAGGTCTGCGAGTGCAGTTGGCATCACTCGAGCAGTTGCTCGCCATGAAGCTGGCGGCAGGCCGAGCACGCGACGCCGCGGACATCACCGCCCTGGCAACGGTGCTGCAGGTGGACCCGGAGGAAGCGGTCCAACTGACGCTCAAGGCATACGGGGCGGAGGCACTCGAGGTGATGACCAAGCTGGAGGACGTCACGCACGACGCGCAGGCACTCATCCCCGAGCGTCCACGAGACTGACGAGCCGTCGGCACAGGGACACTCCCCAGGCGCGGAGGGTTGCGACGCCATTAGGGCCGCGCGGAATGCGGCATGAGCGGTCATTTACTGGCTGCGGCTCCGGCCCTGCAGGATTGCGGTGGCTTCCTTGCCGAGGAGAGGGTCCTGCGCGAAAGACTCAATGACGGCTCGTCCCTGACCGGGCCTGATCCGATTGCCGATGCGGTTGATCGGACGCAGGAAGTAGATGCGGCAAGGCCCGAGGCTGTCAGTCTGGATCAACGAGAGCAGGTCGTCGTATTGCGCGCGTGTCGCGCAGTTGCTGAGTGCTGCTGCGAGCCGGTCGCGTACAACGTCGCGATCTGC
The DNA here is from genome assembly GCA_963833495.1 of uncultured Actinomycetota bacterium. Taxonomy (GTDB): domain Bacteria; phylum Actinomycetota; class Actinomycetes; order Actinomycetales; family Dermatophilaceae; genus Fodinibacter. Next base: position 267,219 of record CAWHYJ010000011.1, read on the forward strand.
GTCGAGCATCATGTTGCGGAGATCGCTCCACCAACCTCGAACAGAGGGGTGGTCGAGTCCCTGACCAACGCCTTCAAGTACGCGGTCGGGATAGTCAAGTGACAGGTGCTTGAGCAGAACCGGGATCGCCGGTGGGCGTGAGTCGGGGATCTTGTGCAGATCCCACACGGTGTCCACATCGAGACCCGAGGGCTCTGAGATCCGCCACCACCGGCTGCTCGGCAATTCTGAAGAGACGCGTGCGTTCAGCGCGTTCGGACTCCACTCGCTCCACCTCAGAGCGATACGCAGGGTCGTCGCGCATCCGACGTTCCTTCTCCGCTATCAACTCTGCCGCTGTCATGCCCCCACGCCCGGCACCCTAGTCGGTGCTCATGACCGCGCGCGGTCATCCACGCGTCCAAGCCCATCCGCTCATCGGCATAGGTAACTCCGGCCCCGCACCGAGGACGCCCGCCGGAAGCGTACCTAGCGCGAGGTACGGCGGACCCAGGCGTTACCGAGCCGCTCAAGAGCCGGCCCGAGGGTGGCGAAGTCGCGGTCGTAGATCCGACCGGACTCGAGGCCGGCCGAGAGTCGGTCGAGGGCTTGGATGAGTTCGGGCAGAGTGGTCGCGAACGCAGGTGTGGAGGGAGCCGTCGGTCTTGGCGTCGGCGGTGCGAGCCTCGGCGAGTAGCCGAGGACGAACTGATCGAGCATCGCCGTGATGTCGCCCCAGACCTCGCTGTCGAGCTCGCCGCGCTGCCGACGGCTCTGCAGTCGGACGAGGAACTCCCGGGAGAGCCGGAGGAGCGAGCCACTCGCGAGATCGCCGATTCGTCTCGCTCCTCTTGCGTTGGCGTGCGCTCGGGACGCGGCTTGGGTGCCCTCGGAACGTCGATCATCCGGATCTGAACGGCTGCCTCACGGGCCCCACGACGGGTCACTGCGGCGATGTTCCGGCACCGGCTCGAGCACCACACGGGGCGCCTGCCGCGGCCTGCATACGAGACTGTGGCGCCGCACTGAGGACACCCCCGAGACTCCTCCCCCGACATGAATCCACGGTACCGAATCGGGTCAGAATTCGCATCACTGAAACGTCCGCAGAACCGGAATGCATCGGGTGTGCAGTTGACGGCATTTCGGGTTTTCGGGGTAGGGACGTTGCGGCACGTCGGCGAATTTGGGCAGGGCCGTTACGTGGGTCGCGGAGTGAGGGCGCAGGGGCCGTCGCTCGCGGTGGTGGGTAGCGGCGTGTGTTTGGCGCTTCGCGCTGGTCTGAGTGAGACGCGATAAGTCGAGCTCGCCCAGGACGAGGCCGAGGGCGGTCGCGTCTCCGGTAGCCGGCGAGGCGGCGGGGGATGCGACCAGAGATCGTGAACCACGACGGCGCCGCCGCGGCCGACATCGCAACCGGTCGAGTGCCGCGCCCGGACGCGGACCCGGCGGCGCCCGAGCAGCTCCTACCGGAGCGAACGCCCGCTGTCGCTCGATCCGACGACGAGACCTCGCTGATCACGCGCCCGCAACGGGCGGGGCCGGATTGACGCGCCTACTGTCCGGCCAAGTTGGACAACCGGGAGAGGGCCTCGGCGATCTGCCGGTCGCGGTCCTGGGATGCGTGCTGGTAGCGCAGGGCGGCGTTGACGCTGCTGTGCCCGAGTCGCTGCTGGAGGTCCGCCAAGGTTGCGCCGGCCATCGCGGCCATCGTCGCGCCGGTGTGGCGCAGGTCGTGGAGGCGGAGGTCCGGTCGCCCTGCCGCCAGCCGCGCCGGCTGCCAGTACTTGTACAGCGTCGACGGCTGGAGGTTCGAGACGCCGTTGGCGCCAGGGAAGAGGAGGTCGTCGGCAGCAGACCCGGTGAACACCTCCAGGTGGTGGGTCACCACAGGAACGATGTGCGGCGGGATGGCGACCGTGCGGGTACCAGCCGCCGACTTCGGGGTGCCGGTGACCGCCTTGCCCCGGACCCAGGAAACTGCGCGCTCGACCCGGACTGTGCCGTGGACGACGTCGACGTCCCGACGACGCAGCTCGAGCAGCTCCCCGCTGCGCAGGGCGCACCAGGCGCCGAGCAGCACCAGCGCGCGGTACTGCTCAGGCATAGCCTCGACAATGGCGGACAGCTCGTCGACCGACGCCGGCCGGACGTCCCGAGCCCGCGGCGAGTTCGAGGCTCCCCGGATACGGCACGGGTTCGCGTCGATGAGGTCGTCCGCCACTGCTGTGTTCAGCACGGCCTTGAGCAGCGCGTACGAGCGCGCCCGGACGGTCGGGGTGTCAGGGTTCATCGATGCCCACCACGTGCGGACGTCAGCAGGCGTGATGTCGGCGATAGGCCGGGTGGTGAACCGCGGCACGAGGTACTTGTTGAGCACGTGCTCGTAGCCCTCACGCGTCTTCGGCTTGAGCTCCCGGGTTGCGACCCAGGTTGTCGCGTAGTCGGTGAACGTCGCTACTGCGGCCCGAGGCGCCGGCGGCTCGGGGCGCTCGAACTCCCCGAGGACGATCTTCTGCCGCTCGACGCCGAGCCAGCCCTCGGCATCGGCCTTGCTGAGGAAGGTGATCGGGGCGTTGGTACGACGAAGGTCGGGAGCCACGTAGCTGGCCTGCCAGCGCCCGGACGGCAGCCTTCGGATACGGCCGAACCCCCGTCGGCCCTTCCGGCCGCTCATGACACCCGCTCGGAGCAGCGGCCTCGTGCCATCTGCGTGCCATATCCCTGATTACTGGTGTCCATCTCTGACCCCCGATGTCCACGGAGTCGGGCCCGTGAACACGAGCATTATCGCAGTTCAGAGGGGTCGGAGACAAGATCAGGTGCGAGAGCTGGCGAAGGGACTCGAACCCTCAACCCCCTGTTTACAAGACAGGTGCGCTACCGATTGCGCCACGCCAGCGGGCCCACGCCGACAGGGCGCGGACAGCCCCGGAGTCTACGCGGATGCCGGCACCCGGCATCCGCCATCGGCCCCTGCCGCGGCACGCAGAACTTTCGCTCCCACGCGGCAATCGCCGCGTCGCCCACGAACTTCCGCGTTCCCCGAGCAGTCGCCCAGCTCCCGTACGCGCACCGGCACCTCAGGCGCGCCGGAGGTCGCCGCTGTCGTCGTCCCGCCCCTCGCGACCGTCTCGCCCCTCGGGCCGCGCCCCGCGCACCGAGCGGTCCCACGGCGACGCGAGGATCTCGCCGAACACCGTGCCGGTCGCGATGGCCAGCAGGATCGCCCCCGCACCCAGCAGCGTGGTGAGCCCGGACTGGATGGTCAGGGAGCCGGGGGCATCGCCACCGGCGGCCACCAGTTCGTAGAGGCCGCGGAAGATTGTGAGACCCGGCAGCAGGGCGAAGCTGGCCGGCACGACGAGCACCATCGACGGGGCGCCGAGCCGCGCCGCGACCAGGCGCCCAGCCGCCCCGAGCGCGACGGCCGCGACCCCGGTGGCGGCGATGGCCCCGATGCCGACCCCGCGGGTGAGCCCGGCCGCCACCACGGCGGTGCCCATCGACAGCAGCCCGGTGGGCACGATCAGGCGGCGCAGGCTCTGCACGGTGACGGCACCGCTCAGGCCCACGACGAGCGCACCCCCCACGGCCGCGAACACCGACGACTGGTTCACGTTCAGCTCCAGCACCGACGGCGAGACGAAGCCCGAGTCGAGCACCGTCGTCAGCGACAGCATCACGGTCAGCCCACCGGCGATGCCGATGATCAGCCCCATCAGCGCCACCAGCACCGACAGCAGCCGGCCGGCGCCGGTGAGCGGGAAGCCGAAGAGCACGTCCTCGATGGAGGAGGCCATCGAGCGCCCGGGCAGCATCGCGACGATGCCGCCGGCCACGATGAACGCGAAGTCCTGTTCCTGCATGGGACGCCCGAGCGCGATGGTCGCCGCGTAGACCGCACCCGCGAGCAGGGTCGCCACCATGGCGTTGATCGCGTTGGCGTAGAACTCGGGCAACGCAATCCGCGCGTAGAGGCGGTTGACGGCGGTGACCGCGAGTACCACGAGCACAGTGGCCACGGCCGTGAGCGCACTCGCACCGATCATCACGGCGACGGCCGAGGCGAGCAGCGCGCTGGCGAGCGACACCGCCCAGACCGGGAAGATGCGCCGGCTGCGCTTGATCTGCCGCAGCCGGCGGTCAGCCTCGCGTGAGTCGATCCGGCCACCGGCCAGCGCCTCGACGAGCTCGTGCACCGCGACCAGGCGGGCGTAGTCGTGACGGGTGCGCCGCACCACGCGCAGCAGGGTGTGCGGCCGCCCGGTGGAGCTCGACGCCTGGATGAGCAGCGACTGCAGCGTGACATCGACCTCCACCACGTCTACGCCGGCCGCTGCCGCCACGGCGGCCACACTGCCCACCACCTGGGGCGCGCCCGCCCCGCAGCGCAGCATCAGCTCCCCCACGCGAGCCGCGAGGTCGATCGCCCACCGCACCTGGGTGTCCTCGGGCGCCTCACCCGGAATGCGCATGTTCCGGTAGGGCGTGCGGCGCAGCAGGTCGGCCATCGGCATGGGTTCGGTCGGCGACTCGCCCTGGAAGATGCGCCCTGGGCGGTCGCGGGGTGGTCGGCTCACAGCGTCGGCACCACCTGCGACGCCCACCCGGGCGCCGTCGTGCGGGGCCACCACGTGGGACCGGTGCCCGTGAGGGTCATCGCGAGCACGACCACCGCGACGACCAGCAGGATGCCGGCCGCCACCTGCCCGGCCGCCTCACCGGGCGTCAGCCCCCGAACGATGCTGCGGCTGCCTCGGCGCAGGCTGGCACCGCCGGGGCCCCACCACGCGGTGAGCCCGGCGAAGAGGCCAGCCACCACCAGCGGCAGCACGTCGTCGGTGCGCACGTCGGTGCCCCGGGCTGCGGTGAGCACCAGCGCGCTGGCGAACATCGCGCACACCCCCACGAACAGCGGTAGCACGAGGGTGGCGGCGGCGCCCAGCAGGCCGAGCACGAGGTGCCACGGACTGGTTGCCACCGCGACCGCGACGTCGCTGCCCCGGGCGCCCCGCTCGTGTCGGCGCATGACGAGCGCGGTGACCGAGCGGTCGGCCGTGCGGGCCAGGGTGACCCAGGCCAACAGCCCCAAAACGGCCACCACCGGAGCCCGGGCCGTCACGGCCGCGAGGACGGCGAGCAGCGCCAGCAGCGTGCCCGACCGGCTCGGTCGGCCGATCCGCGGGTCGCCCCACGGCCCGTGGCCGAGGCGGGCGGCATCCCAGTCCGACTCCGAGTCGGGCACCGGCGCCCCCTGCGGCCCGGGCTGGGGGGCGGGGGCGAGCTGCTGCGGGGCCGGCGCGGGTCGCCCCGGCGACTGGGTCGCCTGGCGGTTCACCGGCTGCGCCTGCTCCCAGCCGGGCGGACCGGCCGGCCGGCCGGTGGTCACGATCGGTGCCGGCAGGGATGACGAGGAGGGCGACTGCACGGGTGACGGCCCGCGGGCCACAGCCGGCGCAGCGGATGCCGGCGGACCGGCATACCTGCCCGAACCCGTGGCCAGCCCGGCACCCGCGGCGGCCCCCCCGATCACCGGCGCGACCGGAGGCCGTGACGGCGGCGGCGGAGGCAGCGCGGAGGTGGGCGGCACGGAGAGGCGCTGGGTCGGCGGCCGCACGCGGCGCACCAGGATCGCCTCGGTCACCGGCGCACCGTGGGCGTACCGCTCGAGCGCCGCGACGACCTCGTCGTGGTGCGGGCGCTCGCTCGGGTTCGGCGAGAGCGCCGCATAGAGCAGGGGCTCGATGCGCGGGTCGACGGCCTCGAGGTCGGGGTCGCCGGCGCTGACCCGGGCGAGGACGGCGCCCATCGGGCCGGTGCCGAACGGCGGTGTGCCACTTGCGGCGAAGGCGGTGGTCGCCGCCCACCCCCACCAGTCGGTGGCGGCAGTGACGTCCTCGCCGCCGACCACCTCGGGGGCCAGGTAGCCCGGCGTGCCCATGACCAGCCCGGTCATCGTGAGCCGGATGTCGTCGGCCACGTGCGCGATGCCGAAGTCGATGAGCACCGGGTCGCCGTCGACGAGCAGCACGTTGCCCGGCTTGACGTCGCGGTGCACCACCCCGGCCGAGTGGATGGCGTCGAGCGCCTCGGCCAGGCCGGAGGCGACGCGGTGCAGGTCGGCCGGCGGCAGCAGGCCGCGCTCGGCCACGTAGTCGTCGAGCGAGGGGCCGGGCACGTAGCGGGTGACGATGTAGGGGGTCGGCCCGTCGACGTCGGCGTCGATGATCGGCGCAACCCGCGGGCTGGTGATCCGGCTCAGGCTGCTGACCTCGCGGGTCAGGCGGGCTCGCGCATCGGGGTCGTGCGCGATGTGCTGGCGCAGCACCTTGATCGCGACCGCTCGGCCATGCCGGTCGAGCGCGAGGTGCACCACGCCCATCCCGCCCTCGCCGAGCCGCTGGACGAGGCGGTACTCCCCCAGGCGCGCGTGCTCACGCGGCTGCAGGGTCTCGTCGTCCTCCGGCTCGGGGCCGTCGGCGATCGCGTCGGCGGTCATGCCCACCACGGTAAGCCGTCATGCTGGGTGCACGCTGTCCCCGGCCTCGCGCCATCTCCCGACCCATGGCGAATGACCCACCTCAGGAGCCCCCGGGAGGGCCCCGCGGGGTGGGCGGATCGCAAGAAGTCGGGTCGGGCCGGCCGTCAGGACTGGATGTACGTGCGCAGCTGGTCGCGCTCGGCCTGCAGGTCGTCGATGCGGTTCTTGACCACGTCGCCGATGCTCATGATCGCGACGAGCTTGTCGTCGACGACCACCGGCACGTGCCGGAACCGGCGCTCGGTCATCATCGACTCGAGGGCGTCCAGGCTCTCGTCGGGGGTGGCCGTGTGCACCTCGCGGGTCATGATCTGCCCGACCGGGGCGTCAAGCAGGGCGGCGCCGTCGGTGTGCAGGTGCCGCACGATGTCGCGCTCGCTGACGATGCCGTGCACGCTCTCGCCGTCGTCGCTCACCACGACCGCGCCGATCTTGTGCTCCGAGAGGAGGCTCAGCAGCTCGGTCACCGATGCGTCGGTGCGCACGGTGATGACGGTGCCGCCCTTGCGCTTGATCACGTCCGAGATCCTCATGCCCGAACCATAGGGGTGCCTCCCGCGACGCGCCAGAGGAACCCCCCGGATGCAGTGTCGCTCAGGCGCGTCGGATGCCGGCCACCCGGCATCCGGGCCCACCGGCGGTTCAGGCCCGGTGCGGCACCGCGCCGGTCGAGCCGCGCACCACGAGCTCCGGGCGGAAGACGTACTCCGCCCGCGGCGGACCCTCCCCGCCGATCTCGTCGAGCAGCGCGCGCACCGCGGCATCCCCCATCGCCTCCACCGCCTGGCGGATCGTGGTCAGCGGCGGGTCGGTGAACCCCATGATCATGGAGTCGTCGTAGCCGACGACCGAGACGTCGCGCGGCACGCTCAGGCCCATCGAGCGCGCCTGCCGGATGGCGCCGAGGGCCATCAGGTCCGACCCGCAGATCACCGCCGTGGCGCCGCGCGAGATCAGCCGCCCCGCCGCCGCCGCGCCACCCTCGAGGCTGAACACCGTGTGCGTGACCAGGCGTTCGAGGTGGGCCGGCTCGACCCCGAGGTGCTCGCGCATCGCCACCCGGAAGCCCTGCACCTTGCGGATGACCGGTGTGTAGCGCTCCGGGCCGAGGGCCAGCCCGATCTCGGTGTGCCCCAGCTGCGCCAGGTGGTTGACAGCCAGGCCCATCGACGCGACGTCGTCGTTCGAGACGAACGGGGCGTCGACCCCGCTCAGCCAGCCGTTGACCAGCACGATCGGCAGGCCGCGATCGCGCAGCCCCTGGTAGCGGGCCGGGTCGGAGGTCGCGTCGGCGTGCTGGCCGCTGAGGAAGATGATCCCGGAGACCCCGCGGTCGAGCAGCATCTGCACGTAGTCGTCCTCGTGCACGCCGCCCGGGGTCTGCGTGCACAGCACCGGCGTGAAGCCCTCGGCCGCGAGCGCGGTCTCGATGACCTGCGCGAACGCCGGGAAGATCGGGTTCACCAGCTCGGGCATCACCAGGCCCACGAGTAGGGCCGACTTGGGCTTGAGCCGGGTGGGGCGGTCGTAGCCGAGCACGTCGATCGCCGTCAGCACCGCCTGCCGGGTCGCGTCGGACACGCCGGGGCGGTCGTTCAGCACCCGGCTGACCGTCGCCTCGCTGACGTCGGCCTGCGCCGCGATGTCGGCCAGGCGCGCTGACCGCGACTCGTTCACGGGGCGCAATCTAACAACCGCGGTGGATGCCGTGCCGCATCTTCTCGAGACCGGGGTACCACCGCGCCACCCCGACACGGCATACTGGCGAAACCGCTTACACGATGTGGCGGTAGCTCCACCACCTTTACAACGGATCGTCCGGCACGTTCCTGCCGGTGAAGGAAGGCAATGACGCCATGGCAACTGTCAAGTTCGACCAAGCCACTCGCATCTACCCGGGCAACGACTCGCCCTCGGTAGACCGCCTGGACATCGACGTGGCCGACGGGGAGTTCCTCGTCCTCGTCGGACCCTCGGGGTGTGGCAAGTCCACCTCCCTGCGCATGCTCGCCGGCCTCGAAGAGGTCAACGGCGGCAAGATCTGGATCGGTGACCGCGACGTCACCGACCTGTCGCCCAAGGACCGCGATGTCGCGATGGTCTTCCAGAACTACGCGCTGTACCCGCACATGACCGTCGCCGACAACATGGGCTTCGCCCTGAAGATCGCCGGCGTCGACAAGGGCGAGATCCGCAAGCGCGTGGCCGAGGCCGCACAGATCCTCGACCTGGGCGACTACCTCGAGCGCAAGCCGAAGGCCCTCTCCGGTGGCCAGCGCCAGCGCGTGGCCATGGGCCGGGCCATCGTCCGCTCCCCGCAGGTGTTCCTCATGGACGAGCCGCTGTCCAACCTCGACGCCAAGCTGCGCGTGCAGACCCGCACCCAGATCGCCTCTCTCCAGCGCCGACTCGGCGTCACCACCGTCTACGTCACCCACGACCAGATCGAGGCCATGACGATGGGCGACCGCATCGCCCTGCTCAAGGACGGCATCCTGCAGCAGTGCGCCACCCCGCGTGAGATGTACGACCGGCCGAACAACGTGTTCGTCGCCGGCTTCATCGGCTCGCCGGCCATGAACCTCGTCTCGGTGCCGGTCACCGAGGACGGCGTGCAGTTCGGCAGCCACCGCCTCCCCGTCGACCGCTCGCTGCTCGGCAAGGTCGGCAACCAGGTCATCGTGGGCATGCGCCCCGAGGACGTCGAGGTCACCACCAACGAGGACGGCCTCGAGCTCATCGTCGACGTCGTCGAGGAGCTCGGCGCCGACGCCTACGTCTACGCCACCCCGGCCCAGGACCACGTCAAGCTCGAGGGCGGCGACGACGGCCTCGCCAAGCCGTTCATCGCCCGTGTCGACGGCCGCAAGGTGCCCGACAAGGGCTCGAAGATCTTCGTCTACCCCAACCCCGAGCACATGCACGTGTTCGACCCGGGCAGCGGCGCCCGCCTCGGCTGAGCCGCCTCCCCGCACGACGCGACGCCCCGGACGACACCGTCCGGGGCGTCGCGGCATCCACGCCCCGTGGTGCGCGGATGCCGTCGCAGCGTTACCGCCGTAGGCTCGCCACTGCGCATCCCCCGCTTGTCACGGAAGGCCTCTCATGGCACTGGAGATCTCGGCCGCCCGCCCCGACCCCGCACTGCTCGACCTGCCCTGGCGGGTGCCCCTCGAGGAGTGGCCCGAGGACCTGCTCGCCGCCCTGCCCCGGGGCATCTCGCGGCACGTCGTGCGGTTCGTGCGGCTGTCCGGGCGCGTGCTGGCCGTCAAGGAGATCAAGGCCGACCTGGCGCGGCACGAGTACGAGCTGCTGCGCAGCCTCAACCGGTTGCAGATGCCGTGCGTAGAGCCGTTCGCGGTGGTCAGCGGGCGGGTCGGGCTCGACGGCGAGCCGCTCGACGCGTGCCTGATCACCCGCCACCTGCAGTTCTCGCTGCCCTACCGCGCGCTGTACAGCCAGAACCTGCGCAAGGGCACCGCCGGTCGGTTGATCGACGCCCTCGCGGTGCTGCTGGTGCGCCTGCACCTCGCCGGCTTCTGGTGGGGCGACGTGTCGCTGTCGAACACGCTCTTCCGGCGGGATGCCGGCTCGTTCGCCGCCTACCTGGTCGACGCCGAGACCGGCGAGCTGCGTGAGCGGCTCAGCGACGGCCAGCGCGAGCACGACCTGGAGATCGCCCGGGTCAACATCGCCGGCGAGCTGATGGACCTCGAGGCTGGCGGGCTGCTGCAGGAGGACCGTGACCCGGTGGCGGTCAGCGAGCGGATCATGCTGCGCTACCGCGAGCTGTGGGACGCCCTCACCGGCAGCGAGCTGATCGACGACAACGAGCGGTGGCGGGTCGACGACCGGATCCGGCGGCTCAACGCGCTCGGCTTCGACGTCGACGAGCTCGCCATCACCACCGACATCGATGGCACGTCGATCCAGATCCAGCCCAAGGTCGTCGACGCCGGCCACCACTCGCGCCGCCTGCTGCGCCTCACTGGGCTCGACGTGCGCGAGAACCAGGCCCGCCGGCTGCTCAACGACCTCGACGCCTACACGGCGGCGACCGGGCGGCAGGGGGAGGACGAGGAGATCGTCGCGCACGACTGGCTCGCCAACATCTACGAGCCCGTGACCCGGCGGGTGCCGCGCGCCCTGGTGTCCAAGCTGGAGCCGGCGGAGGTCTTCCACGAGGTGCTCGAGCACCGCTGGTACATGGCCGAGCGGGCCCAGCACGACATCCCGATCCAGTTGGCGATCGACGACTACATCAGCTCGGTGCTGCCCTCGAAGCCCGACGAGCGGGCGGTGCTCGGGGTCGACACGCGTGAGCTACCCGTCATCGCCACTCCGCAGGGGCGAGCCTAGGATCGAAGGGCACCCACCCGATGCTCGCCAAGGGACAGTCATGACCGACCTTCCGCAGCACCCCGCCGACCCGACGCCCGACGAGCCGCAGACCACGAACACCCCCGATCCGTCGCCGGAGGCCGCCGCCCCCCCGCCGCCGGAGGCCGCCGCCCCTGCGCCGCAGCAGGCAGCGCCTCCCCCGCCGCCCGCTCCCGCTCCGCCACCGGCTGGCCCTCCCGCACCTCCGGTCGCCCCCGAGTACCCGCCGCCGGCCCCGCCGGTCGGCTCCTACGGGCAGCCGAATCCCGCTGCGGCACAGCAGGGTTACCCGCAGCCGCCGGCCAACCCTTACGGTGGCTACTCGCAGGCACCGGTCTACGCCGGCGGTGGCCCCGGATACCCGGGCAGCCTCGCCTACGTCGAGCAGAACTTCGGCAAGGTGGCCAACTTCGGGCAGCGCGCCCTGGCCTACCTGGTCGACATCGCCATCACGCTCATCGGTCTGGTCCCGGTCGTGATCGGCATCATCCTGATCGCGATCGCCGTACCGAGCGACATCAGCACCGACCAGTTCGGCAACACCACCACCTCGGGCGACTCCAACCCCGCGCTGGCCGCCATCGGTGGCCTGCTCATCGCGCTCGGCGTGCTGATCGCCGTCGGCATCACCATCTGGAACCGCGTCTTCAAGATGGGCCGCACCGGGCAGAGCGTCGGCAAGAAGGTCATCGGGCTCTACCTGCTCGACGACAAGACCGGCCAGCCGGTCGGCGCCGGCATGACCTTCCTGCGCGAGCTCGTCAACGGCCTGGTCAACCAGGTCTTCTACATCGGCTGGCTCTGGATGCTGTGGGACGCCGACAAGCAGACCCTCGGCGACAAGGCCGTGCACTCCAGCGTCGTGAACGTGCCGAAGGGCTGACCACCACCCGACTCATTGCGGAAGCCACCGCGGGCCGCGGCGACACAGCCCCACCCGGAGTGGATGTTTCGCAATGAGTCGGAGTCACACGGGTGAGAGCCAGGTCCAGCCGGGCAGGTTGCGGGCCACGGTGTAGGCCACGAACGCCACGGCCAGCGCAGCCGGCATCCACCGTGGTGGGTCCCAGCGCAGCTGCTCGCCACGCCACCGGGCGAGCACCCAGCGGGTGAACAGCAGAGCGAGACCCAGGTAGATCGGCACCGCAAGCGGGTTGCGGGCGAAGGCCCCGGCCACGTCGAGGTGGGCCAGGTCGTGGGTGGCGCGCAGCATCCCACAGCCCGGGCAGTAGATGCCGACGAGGGCGTAGGTGGGGCACAGCGGGTAGTGACCCGGCCGGTTCGGGTCGACGGCTGCGACATAGGCCGTCGCGGCCGCCGTCACGGCGAGCACCGCACCGGGGAGCGCGAGACGGCGCACCCGGTCCGTCGTGGGACCGGGGTGCGCCGTCTCGCGGATGAGGGTCATCTCACCTCAGTTGTTGCTCCCGGACAGGGCCGCGAGGCCGCCGAGGAACAGGAACCAGATGAGCGTCAGGACGAGGAAGACCATGCCGATGATGCCCAGGATGCGGCCGATCTGCACGATCTGCCGGTTGGCGTAGCGACCGGGCTGCGCGTCGATCTCCTTCAGCGCGCTGTTGCCCATGACGAAGGCGGCGATGCCCAGCGGCGAGCAGCACACCAGCGACAGGATGCCGAGGATGAGGATCGTCACCCCCTTGGGGTGGTCGACGGGGCCACCCGCTCCGCCTATCGGCGGCGGCGGGGCGCCGTAGCCGCCTCCGTAGTCGCCGCCACCGGGCGGCGGGGGCGGCAGGTAGCCGCCATCGCCCGAACCGGGCGGCGGAGGCGGGGGCGGCGGAGGCGGCGGGCCTTGGTCGGACATGAGTTCCCTCTCTGCGACGCGACAATGGGGGTCGTCATGCCCCCGGGGCCGAAGTGCTCCGGCGGCGCCGATCTTCGCACAGACCCACCCGACACACCGAGCATTTCCGGTGTTTCGCTGGGGTTGGACGAGCCTGCGTCAGCGCCTCCGGCGGCGGCGCGCGACCTCGTAGAGCGTGACGCCGGTGGCGATGCCGGCGTTGAGCGACTCCACCGCCGAGCTCATCGGCACCGACACGATCTGGTCGCAGTGCTCGCGCACGAGCCGCGACAGACCCTTGCCCTCGGAGCCCACGACCACCACGAGCGGCTCCGACGCCAGCTCGAGGTCGGGCAGCTCGACGTCGCCGTCCATGTCGAGCCCGATGATGAAGAAGCCCGCCTTGCGGTAGTCCTCCAGGGCCCGGTTCAGGTTGGTGGCCTGCGCCACCGGGATGCGCGCGGCGGCACCGGCCGACGACTTCCAGGCGGATGCCGTCATCCCTGCCGAGCGCCGGCTGGGAACCACCACGCCGTGGCCGCCGAACGCCGCGACCGAGCGCACGATGGCGCCGAGGTTGCGCGGGTCGGTGATGCCGTCGAGCGCCACGACGAGCGGGATGCCGGGCGCCTCGGGGTCGATCAGGTCGTTCGGGTGGGCGTACTCGTACGGCGGCACCTGCAGGGCCAGGCCCTGGTGCACGGCGCCGTCGGTGAGCCGGTCGAGCTCGCCGCGCGGGGTCTCGAGCACCGGGATGCCGCGCTCGGTCGCGGTCTTCAGCGCCTCGCGCACCCGGTCGTCGGAGTCGATGCGCCCCGCCACGTACATCGTCGTGACGGGCACGTCGGCGCGCAGCGCCTCGAGCACCGAGTTGCGCCCGGCGACCATCTCGCTGCTCGCCTTGTTCTTGCGGGTGCTGGTGCGCCCGGCCTGCCCGCCCCCACGCCGCTCGGCGGCCTTGGCCGACTTGTGCGCCTTGTGGTTCGGGCGGTCGGCGGCCTTCGGCGTGGGGCCCTTGCCCTCGAGGCCGCGGCGGCGCTGGCCACCGGACCCGACCTGGGGGCCCTTCTTGTTCCCGGTGCGCACGGCACCACGTCGCTGGGAGTTACCGGCCATGGTCATTCACTCCGTCTCCGCGCGAGGGACCAACGGGCCCCTGCGGCGGTGTCCTCGAGCGCGATGCCTGCGGCGGCGAGCTCGTCGCGGATGGCATCCGCGGTGTCGTAGTCACGGGCGGACCGGGCTTGGGCCCGGGCCGAGATGCGTTCCTTGACGAGGGCGTCGAGGCTCGCGAGTGCGTCGCCGGCGCCGCTGTCGCCGGCCGACCAGATGGGGTCGAGCGGGTTGACCCCGAGCACGTCGGTCATGGCGATGACCACGCGGGCGATCGCCGCGGCATCCTCGGAGTCGCCGTCGTCGAGGGCGGTGTTGCCGGCGGTCACGGCCTCGTGCACCGCCGCGAGCGCACCGGAGACCCCGAGGTCGTCGTCCATCGACTCCCGGAAGTCCCCGGGCAGCACCTCGTCACCGGTCGGCACGGCCGTGGTGACGCCCGGCAGGGCACGACGCAGGAAGCCCTCGATGCGCTCGACCGCCGTGGCCGACTCCTCGATCGAGCCGGGGTGGAACTCGATCATCGAGCGGTAGTGGGCCGCGGTCAGGTAGTAACGGACCGCGAGCGGGCGGTGCTCCTTGAGCACCTCGCTGACCCGCAGCGAGTTGCCGAGCGACTTGCTCATCTTCTCGCCGCCCATGGTCACCCAGGCGTTGTGCAGCCAGTAGTTGGCGAAGCCCAGGCCGGCCGCACGCGACTGAGCCATCTCGTTCTCGTGGTGCGGGAAGCGCAGGTCGACACCGCCGCCGTGCACGTCGAAGGTGTCGCCGAGGTACTTGCGGGCCATCGCCGAGCACTCGAGGTGCCAGCCGGGGCGGCCGGCGCCGAACGGCGTGGGCCACGACGCGGTCAGCGGCTCGTCGTCCTTGTGCCCCTTCCACAGCGCGAAGTCGCGGGCGTCGCGCTTGCCGCGCGGGTCGGCATCCTCGGCGTCGACCATGTCGTCGACCCTCTGCCGGGTGAGCTCGCCGTAGGCCGGCCAGCTGCGCACGTCGAAGTAGACGTCGCCGCTGCCGTCGCTCGCGGCGTAGGCGTGTTCCCTGGCGACCAGGGTCTGCATCAGGGTGACCATCTCGGGCACGTGGCCCGTGGCCCGTGGCTCGTAGGTGGGAGGCAGCACCCCGAGCGCCTCGAGCGCCGCCGCCGTCTCGACCTCGTTGCGGTAGGACACGGCATACCAGGGCTCGCCGCTCTCGGCAGACTTGCTGAGGATCTTGTCGTCGATGTCGGTGACGTTGCGGATGAGCGTGACGTCGAGGCCGTGACCGCGCGCCATCCAGCGGCGCAGCACGTCGAACGCGACGGCGAAGCGCACGTGGCCCAGGTGCGGCGGGGCCTGCGTGGTGAGCCCACAGATGTAGATCCCCGCCTTGCCGGGCACGACGGGGACGAAGTCACGCAGCTCGCGCGTGAGGGAGTCGAACAGCCTGAGGGTCACCCGCGCAAGGGTACCGGCGGGGGCGCCCATCCCCCGATTCGCCTCGGGTGCGGGCCGACGACACGATGCACGGCGCTCGGGCCGACTCGTGCGGGCACCGAGGCGCAGGCCCGGCAACGTGTCGTCGGTTCGCCCCGGTTACGGTCAGGAGCCGCGGGCGATCCACTCCTGCAGGTGCGGGGCCTCGGCGCCGATGGTGGTCGGGTCGCCGTGGCCGGTCAGCACCACGGTGTCGGCGGGCAGCTCGAGCAGCCGGGTGCGGATCGACTCGATGATGGTGGGGAAGTCGGAGAACGACCTCCCGGTGGCGCCCGGACCGCCGTGGAACAGGGTGTCGCCCGAGAACAGCGCGCCCAGGGCCGGGGCGTAGAGGCAGCAGGCACCGGGCGCATGACCCGGGGTGTGCAGCACGGTCAGCTCGACGTCACCGACGGTGAAGACCTGGCCGTCGGCGAGGTCGGCGCCGGGCGGCTCGCTCTGGCTCTGGTCCCAGAGCACCCGGTCGTCGGGGTGCAGGGATGCCGTGGCCCCGGTCGCCGCGACCACCTCGGCCACCGCGTTGACGTGGTCGTTGTGGCCGTGGGTGCAGACGAGCGCGACGACCCGGCGGTCGCCGACGGCGGCGAGGATGGCGCCCGCGTCGTGTGCCGCGTCGACGACGAGCACCTCCGCCTCGTCGCCGACCAGCCACACGTTGTTGTCGACCTCCCACGAGCCGCCGTCGAGCTCGAACACCCCGGAGGTGACCACCCGCTCGACCCGCACCCCACCCGGGGAGGTGCGCACCGGCATCCCGACGTCGGCCGTCACGCGCCACCCTCCATGACGACGACCGAGCGCAGCACGTCGCCGCGGTGCATCTTGTCGAAGGCCGCCTCGACGTCGCCGATGCCGATCCGCTCGCTGACGAAGGCGTCGAGGTCGAAGCGCCCCTGCCGGTAGAGGTCGACGAGCATCGGGAAGTCGCGTGAGGGCAGGCAGTCGCCGTACCAGCTCGACTTGAGCGACCCGCCGCGGCCGAAGACGTCGATCAGCGGCAGGGTGATCTCCTTGTCGGGGGTCGGCACGCCGACGAGTACGACGGTGCCGGCGAGGTCGCGGGCGTAGAAGGCCTGCTCGTAGGTCTCGGGCCGGCCCACCGCCTCGACCACCACGTCGGCGCCGTGGCCACCGGTGAGAGCCCGGATCGCCTCGATCGGGTCCTCGCTGGAGGAGTTGACGGTGTGGGTCGCGCCGAACCCGCGGGCCGCCTCGAGCTTCCGGTCGTCGACGTCGACCGCGATGATCGTCGTCGCCCCGACCACGCTGGCACCGGCGATGGCGGCGTTGCCGACCCCACCGCATCCGATCACCGCGACGGAGTCGCCCCGGCGCACGCCTCCGGTGTTCACCGCGGCACCGAACCCGGCCATCACGCCGCAGCCGAGCAGGCCCACGGCGGCCGCGTCGGCATCCCGGTCGACCTTGGTGCACTGGCCCGACGCCACGAGGGTCTTCTCGATGAACGCCCCGATGCCGAGCGCCGGGGAGAGCTCGGTGCCGTCGGTGAGCGTCATCTTCTGCGTCGCGTTGTGGGTGGCGAAGCAGTACCACGGCTTGCCCTTGAGGCAGGCCCGGCACTGGCCGCACACCGCCCGCCAGTTGAGGATGACGAAGTCGCCGGGCGCGACGTCGGTGACGCCCTCGCCGACCGACTCGACCGTGCCGGCGGCCTCGTGGCCGAGCAGGAACGGGAAGTCGTCGTTGATGCCGCCCTCGCGGTAGTGCAGGTCGGTGTGGCACACCCCGCACGCCTCGACGCGCACCACGGCCTCACCCGGGCCGGGGTCAGGGACCACGACGTCGACGAGCTCGACCGCCGCTCCCCTGGCTCGGGCGATGACTCCCTGGACGGTCTGCGGCACGGGTGCTCCTCGGGTCGAACGGCGGCGGTCTGCGCCACGCTAACCCGCACCGCCGGATGCCGGGAAGGGCGCGCGCCGGTCGGTGGCCGCCGGTTCCGTTGTGGCACGGCCCTCGATCAGGTTTCCCCGCAGGAAAGGCGCCGTATGCTGCGCACCATGCCCTACCCGGTGTTCGACGAGGTGATCCACGAGCCGCACCGGCTGCGTATCTGCGCGATGCTCGTGCCGTCGACCGGCACCGACTTCGGCACGGTGCGCGACGAGATGGGCCTGTCCGACTCCGCGCTGTCCAAGCACCTCAAGGTGCTCAGCGCCATGGGCTACACGCGGCTCGACCGCTCGGTGCGCGACGGCCGCCAGGTGACGACGGTGGTGCTCACGTCCGAGGGCCGCGAGGCGCTGTGCGGGCATGTGGCCGAGCTGCAGCGGATGGCCCGCATCGTCGGCAGCGACCGGCGCATCGGCGGCTCTCGCAGCCGCTGACCCGGCCCCACCGACCGGCCGTCCCGGACGTGACCTATTGGTCGATCTCGGGCCGGACCGGGACCGCCTGAAGCGTCCCGGACGTGACCTATTGGTCGATCTCGGGCCGGACCGGGACCGCCTGAAGCGTCCCGGACGTGACCTATTGGTCGATCTCGGGACGGGGGAGCACCAGGGCGGTGGCGATCGCGGCGACGCCCTCCCCCCGGCCGGTGAGTCCCAGCCCGTCGGTCGTGGTGCCGCTGACCGACACGGGCGCGCCCACGGCATCCGAGAGCGCGGCCTGCGCCTCGGCGCGACGGGTGCCGACCTTGGGGGCGTTGCCGACCACCTGAACCGCCACGTTGCCGACCTCGAACCCCGCCTCGCGCACCAACCGGGCCGCCTCGGCCAGCAGGGTCACCCCCGACGCCCCGGCCAGCTCGGGCCGGGCCGTGCCGAAGTGCGCCCCGAGGTCGCCGATGCCGGCCGCCGAGAACAGTGCGTCGCAGGCGGCGTGCGCGGCGACGTCGGCGTCGGAGTGGCCGTCGAGCCCGCGCTCCCCCGGCCAGAGCAGCCCGGCCACCCACAGCTCGCGCTGCGAACCGTCGCCCGCGAGCGCGTGCACGTCGACCCCGATGCCGACCCTGGGCAGTGCGCTCATGGCGTCAGTCTGGCAGCCGGGCCGCGTGGGCCCCGGCCCGCTCGGCCAGCACCCGCTCGGCGTGCTCGAGGTCGTCGCGGGTGGTCACCTTGAACGCCAACGGGTCACCCTCGACCACGACCACGTGGTGTCCGGCGAGCTCGACCAGCGCCGCGTCGTCGGTGGCGGCCAACCCGCTGCGGTAGGCCGCGACGAGCACCTCGCGCCCGAACCCCTGGGGCGTCTGCACGGCCCGTAGCGTCGCGCGGTCGGGGGTGCCGGTGATGACGCCGGCGGCATCCACCGTCTTGACCGTGTCGACCAGCGGGATGCCGGGCACGGCACCGGCCGCTCCACCCCACACCGCCTCGACGACCCGCTCGAAGACGGCCGGCGGCGTGAGGCAGCGGGCGGCATCGTGCACCAGCACGACGTCGACGGCACCCACCGCGGCCAGGCCTGCAGCCACCGAGTCGGTGCGCGACGCTCCCCCAGCCACCACCACGGCATCCGGGGGCAGGTCGACCCCCGCCCATGGGGGCGCGGCCGGGTCGGCCAGCTCGGCGGGTGCCACCACCACGAGCGAGCGCAGCCCACCCAGTCGCGCGACGGTGTCGAGGGCGTACCCGAGCAGTGGACGGCCGCGTAGCGGCACGAACGCCTTGGGCAGACCCGCCCCCAAGCGGGTTCCGGAGCCGGCGGCAACGACGACGACGCCGACGCTGCACGGGGCAGCGTCGGCGTCGGTCACGTCAGTGTGGGCGCGAGCCCGGCGTCAGGACGCGAGGACCTCGTCGAGGATGACTTCGGCCTTCTCCTCGTCGGTCTTCTCGGCGAGCGCGAGCTCGGAGACCAGGATCTGGCGGGCCTTGGCCAGCATGCGCTTCTCGCCGGCGGACAGGCCGCGGTCCTTGTCGCGGCGCCACAGGTCGCGCACGACCTCGGCCACCTTGATGACGTCGCCGGAGGCCAGCTTCTCGAGGTTCGCCTTGAAGCGGCGCGACCAGTTGGTCGGCTCCTCGGCGAACGGGGTGCGCAGCACCTCGAAGACCTTGTCGAGGCCCTCCTTGGAGACCACGTCGCGCACTCCGACGAGGTCACAGTTCTCGGCAGGTACCTCGATCACGAGGTCGCCCTGGGCGACCTTCAGCTTGAGGTAGAGCTTCTCCTCTCCGCGGACCGTGCGGGTCTTGATCTCTTCGATGCGCGCGGCCCCATGGTGGGGGTACACGACCGTTTCGCCGACCTTGAAAACCATGTGTTGTTGTCCCCTTTCGCGACCCTCAGGATACCACGCAGCGGCGTGTCGCAATAATCCGGCCGTTCGGCGTTTGCGCAGGTCAGGGCAGGGAATGGGGCCACCGCAGACGTAGATCGGGTCTTGACAGAACCGTGTCCGCCATGCTTCGCGCGCGGGCCCGGGGTGGGTACGGACTGCCCCGCGGACCCGTGCGGTCGGCCCCGTGAACGACAGCAGTGGTCGCCGCCGACACACCCGCGCACCCGGTCGGAGGGCACCCTGGGCGGCGCGGCCCCGGGCATGGCTATCCTTGGCCGCGTGACGAACCGTGCCGCCTCCGCCCTGCGAGCCACCGCCCTGGCAGGCACCATCCTGCTCGCCTCCGGGTGCGCCGTGTTCTCGCCGGTCCAGACCGCCTTCGACTACGACTCCGCCGACGGGGTGCCCCTGACCATCGAGGGGCTCGACCTGCGCGACCTCGCCGTCGTGGTGCCCGCCAAGGGCGAGACCGGCATCGTGGTGGGTCAGGCCGTCAACCGCGGCACCTCCGCGGTCGAGGTCACCTTCGCCGTCAAGGGCGCGCCCACCCCGGCCACCGTCGCCGTCCCGGCCAGCTCGGGCAAGACGCTCTCGGATGCCGCGACCGGCGTCGAGATCCCGGGCATCCCGGTCGCTCCCGGCACCATGGTCGAGATGACCGTCACCACCGACCAGGCCGGCGCCAACATCGTCAAGGTGCCTGTGCTGCCGAACATCGGCTACTACAAGGACCTGAACGCCTCGTCCTCCTGAGCTCTCTCCTGTCGCCCGGGGCGGATCTCGCGGTCAGACCTCGAACTTGTAGCCCAGCCCCCGCACGGTGAGGATGTGCGTCGGGTTCGCCGGGTCCGACTCGACCTTGGCCCGCAGCCGCTTGATGTGCACGTCGAGGGTCTTGGTGTCGCCCACGTAGTCGCTGCCCCAGACCCGGTCGATGAGCTGCACCCGGGTGAGCACCCGGCCGGTGTTGCGCAGCAGCATCTCGAGCAGCTCGAACTCCTTCAGCGGGAAGGACACCTGCCCGCCGCGCACGGTGACGACGTGCCGCTCGACGTCCATCCGCACCGGGCCGGCCTCGAGCGTGGTCGGCAGCATCTCCTCGGGCTCGGCGAGCCGACGCAGCACCGCCTTGATCCGGGCCAGCAGCTCGCGCGAGGAGTAGGGCTTGGTGACGTAGTCGTCGGCCCCCAGCTCGAGCCCCACCACCTTGTCGATCTCGCTGTCCTTGGCGGTCAGCATGATGACCGGCACGTTGGAGCGCTGGCGCAGGGCACGGCACACGTCCACCCCCGACAGGCCGGGCAGCATCAGGTCGAGGAGCACGAGGTCGGCGCCGGTCGCGTCGAAGGCGGTGAGCGCGTCGTGGCCGTTCTCGGCCACCGACACCTCGTAGCCCTCCTTGCTGAGCAGGTAGGACAACGGGTCCGAGAAGGACACCTCGTCCTCAACGATCAGGATGCGCGTCATGCAGGGCTCTCTCCTCGTGCGGGTCGGGCCACGGGCGGCCGTCGTCGGGGTCGACCGCGACCGGCCGGTCGGCCGCCGCGGGAAGGGTCATGGTGAAGGTCGAGCCGCGCCCCTCCTGGCTCCAGACGCTCACCCGGCCCCCGTGGTTGGCGCACACGTGCTTGACGATGGCCAGGCCGAGACCGGTGCCGCCGGTGGCGCGCGAACGGGCGGCGTCGACCCGGTAGAAGCGCTCGAAGATGCGCTCCTGCTCTGCCGCGGGGATGCCCTGCCCCTGGTCGGTCACGGTGACCTCGACGGCGTCCTCGACCCGGCGGGCGCCGATGCCGACCCGGGTGCCCGACTCGCTGTAGTTGACGGCGTTGGTCACCAGGTTGGCGACCGCGGTGGTGAGCAGCTCGGCATCCCCGAACACTCGCAGGCCGGCCTCGCTGACCAGGGTGAGCTCGATGTCGTGGGCCTCGGCCGCCACCCGCACCCGGTCGACCGCCTCGGACGCCACGGCGCCCAGGTCGACCAGCTCGGGCTCGTGCAGCGTGTCGGCCACCTGCAGCCGGGACAGGTCGACGATCTCCTGGACCAGCCGGGTGAGCCGGGAGGACTCGACGAGGATGCGCTGGGCGAACCGCTCGACCGCCTCGGGGTCGTCCTTGGCGCCGAGCACGGCCTCGGCGAGCAGCGAGATGCCGCCGACAGGGGTCTTCAGCTCGTGGCTGACGTTCGCCACGAAGTCGCGGCGGATCTCCTCGACCCGCCGGGCGTGCGTGTGGTCCTCGGCGAGGATCAGCACGTGCGAGACGGCGATGGGCGCCACCCGCACGCGCATGACGACGGATGCCGTGGCGTTGGGTCCGCGGGTGAGGTCGAGCTCGGCCTCGCGGATCATGCCGTCGCGGCGCACCTGCCGCGCGAGGTGGCGCAGCTCGTGGTGGACGAGCTCCCCGTGGCGCACCAGCCCGTAGCTGACCGCGGACGCCGACGTGTTGACGACCGCGTCGCTGGCATCGACGACCACGGCGATCGAGCGCAGGACCGAGAGCACGTCACCGACCCCGCGGGGGAGCGGCGGCTCCGCCGGCTCGGCCGCGGCGTTGCTACGCTCCGACCACCGCGTGGCGGCGACGGCCACGGCCCCGATGACCAGGCCGACCGCCCCGCCGAGCATCGCCGCGAGCGTGGGGTCCACGAGGTCAGGGTACGGGGCGCTGCGTGGCGGTTATGCGCATCCCGGGCCGTCGGGGGTGGCACTGCCAGAAGTTCACCTCGGGGGCGCCTGCGGTTCATCCCGGGGTGTCACAGTGCCGTGGGCGGGCCCGTCGCCCACCGTGCCCACGCCGCCACCCGAACCCCCCGGAGGACACCCCCGTGATGCGCAAGGCCTTCCACGAGGAGCTCGACCGCGTCGCCGAGACGCTGGTCGAGATGACCCACCTCGCGTCGTCGGCGATGAGCCGAGCCACGACGGCCCTGCTCGACGCCGACATCCACCTCGCCGACTCGGTGATCGCGGCCGACGCCGAGATCGACGCGCGCCGGGCCGAGCTCGACCTGATGTCGTTCGACCTGCTGGCCCGCCAGCAGCCGGTGGCCACCGACCTGCGCGTCATCGTCACGAGCATGCGGATGAGCAGCGACATCGAGCGGATGGGCGACCTGGCCCGGCACGTGGCCAAGGTGGCGCGGCTGCGCTACCCGGAGTCCGCCGTGCCGGCCGAGCTGCGCGCCACGATCCTGCAGATGGGCCAGGTGGCCGAACGGATCGTGGAGAAGGCGGGGTCGGTGATCGCCGCCCGCGACGTCGAGGCCGCCCAGCAGATCGAGCGCGACGACGACGCGATGGACGACCTGCACCGCGAGCTGTTCGCCCGAGTCACCGACAGCAGCTGGCAGCACGGCACCGAGGCCGCCGTCGACATCACCCTGCTGGGCCGCTACTACGAGCGCTTCGCCGACCACGCGGTCAGCGTCGCGCACCGGGTCATCTGGCTGGTCACCGGGGAGGTCGACCCGGAGAGCGAGCAGAGCCACGAGGACGTCGAGGACGGCGCCGCAGCCCTGCGCTGACCCTGCACAGACCTGTTCGCACGGGCGCCTCGGTGTGAGACTGGGAAGGTGACCCTCACCGTCGAGGACGACTTCCGCGACTTCGTGGCTGCGCGCTGGCCGGACCTCGAGGGCGTGGCCTTCGTCGTCACGCTCGACGCTGCCACGGCCCGCCGGGTCACCACCGACGCCCTGGCGACCCTCCACGAGCGCTGGCGAGAGGCGCTCGACGAGGGCCGGCCGGGGGAGCTGGCGCGTCGCTCGGTGCTCACTGCCGCCGTCGCGGCGACCACCCGGCATCCGGCCGGTGCACCACCCCCACCGGATGCCGTGGCGTCACCCCGCGTGCCGCCGCGCCCCTGGGAGGACCTCGACGACGACGACCCGGTGCGCACCGCCCTCGAGGCCGTGCTGCGTGAGGCGTCCCCGCTGGAGCGGGCCGTCGTGGCCGCCGGGACGCTCTGGGGCGCGGGCCCCGACGAGGTGGCCACCCTGCTCGGGATGCCGCGGGCCGACCTCCGCGACCGGGCCGCCGGCCTGCGCGGCCGGCTCATTCGCGCCCACGACACCGCCCGCGCCGCAGACGGCCTGGAGCCGGCCGACTGGGCGCTCGACGTCGACCTCGACGCCGCCGTCGACCACCTGCTCGCCGGCCAGGGTGACCCGCCCGATCCCACGGCCCTGGTCGAGGACCGCCGCAGGTCGGTGCAGCGGCGCTCGGTGGTCACTGCAGGGGCCGCCGTGGTCGCGGCCGGTGCCCTCGGCTGGTGGGTGGTCGGCCGCCGGCCGGCCGCCGCGGGGATCGCCTCGGGGGGGGCCGCCGGCCCCACCGGGCTGCCGGTCGCGACCGACCCGGGCTGGGAGAGCGTCTCGCGGTGGGCAGCGCGCGGTCGCCTCGCCACCGACGCCCGGGTGCAGGGGCTGGTCATCAGCCGCTCGAACGGCGTGGCCCGCCTGCTCTTCGCCGACGACGTCGAGGGCCGGCGGCTGGTCGTCTCGGGCACCCTCAACCCCGGCACCGAGGACCTCGCCCTGCAGGCCTGGCACGGAGCGGCGGGCGAGGACCCTGGCACGTTGGAGGAGGTGCTCTTCCAGAGCCCGTTCGTCGCCGGCCCCCAGGGGGGCACGGCCCTGGCGTTCCCCACCATGCCGGGAACCCTCCTGCTGGTGCTCGCGCGGCCGACCGCAGGCCGGGCGGCCTACTCACCCACGGCCGTCCCCACCGTGGAGGGCACGGTGCACCGCGACTGGGTCGACGTGCCGGTGCGGGCCGGCATCGGGTCCATCCGCTGGGGGCAGGACCCTGGCCCGGCCCTGCGGGCCCGGGTCGGGACCTTCGACGGGGCGGTCGTCGGCACCACCCAGACCTGGGTCGGCAAGAGCGGCACCGACGCCCTGGCCGGGTTCGCCGAGGAGACCACCCGGTTCGTCGCGGCGGCGATCGACGCACCCGTCGAGTCGGTGCGCACCGAGGTGGTCAGCGACGTCACGGTCGGCGGCAGCGTCATCGACCCCACCGCCATCTCCGCCTCGGACGGCGACGGGCGGGTGCGGGTGCTGCGTACCACCACGCGCAACGGTGCCGTCATCCGCTCGGTGCGCGTCATCGACGACGGCCGCAGCCGGATGAGCTGGCTCGACCTCGAGCCCGCGGCCGTGATCCCCGCCGACACCCCCCGCGACGAGCCGGTCGTGCTGCGGCTCGAGGACTCCCGGCCCAGGGTCGGGCGGTTCCTCGTCATCGCGCCCGGCGCAGCGCGCGTGCAGCTGCTCGCGACCTCCCCCAACGCCTACCCCGTCTCGAAGGTGACCAGGACCCGCCCGGGTGGAGCCGCGATCGTCGAGGTCGTCAACGCCGACGACGCCGCCGCGTTCCGGCTCGTGCGCCGCGACGCCGCCGGGCGCCCGCTCGGCACCGGGGTGCCCCGCGTCGGCCACAGCCTGCTCGACCTGTGGCCGGGCGACCGCAAGGTCGTCCTGTCATGACCGTCACCGCCGAGGAGGACTTCCGCGACTTCGTGGTCGCGCGCTGGGGCGAGCTCGAGCCGGTGGCCCGCCTGGTCACCCTCGACGGTCCGACCGCCCGCCGGGTCACGACCGACACGCTGGCCGACCTGCACGGGCAGTGGAGTGCGCTGCTCGACGAGGGGGTCCCGGGCGCCACGGCCCGCCGTCGCGTCCTGACCGCGGCTATCGCCGCGACCCGGCACCGCTCCCCCGCGCCGACGGGCCACGACGTGCGCCCCCGCCCCGGCGACCTCGACACCGCGGGCGAGGCGGACGACGCCGTTCTGGCCGCCCTGCTGGCCGTCGTGCGGGCAGCCACCCCGCTCGAGCGGGCGGCGCTCGCCGCCGAGACGGTCTGGGGGGTCGACCCCGGGCGGGTCGCCGACCTGCTCGAGGCGTCGCCCGCCACGGTCATCGACGCCGACCGGGCCCTGCGCGGCCGCTTCCTCGAGGCGCAGACCGCCGCCCGCGCCGCCTACGGCTGGGAACCGGCGGAGTGGGCTCTCGGCCGCGATGTCGAGGACGCCCTCGACCTGCTGCTCGCCGACCACACCGACCCGCCGGATGCCGTGGCGCTGGTCGGCGAGCGCCACCGGCAGGTGCGCCGCCGGTCGGTCGTCGTCGGCACGGGTGCCGCGCTGGCCGCCGCGGCCGTTGGCGCCTGGTTCGTGGAGGGCGTCGCGACGGGAACGGCATCCCAAGCCGCCCTCATTCCACCCAGGCCCGGCGACCCGGTGTGGGTGGCGGCGAACACCTGGCCGGCCCGGGGCCGGCTCGCGGGCGACCCGGGGGTCGCCGCCCTGGTGGCTGCTGCCTCGCCCCTGGCGCACCTGCTCTGGGCCGACGACCTGGCCGGCCAGCGGGTCGTCGTCGCAGCGTCCGCCGACGCGAGCGGGACGGGGGGCACCCTCGTGCGCATGTGGGCGGGCCTCACCGGCGCCGACCCGCGGTCGCTCACGCCGGTCGGCCTGGTCCGCGACCGCGTCACGTTCCGCGACGACGTCGTGCCGATCGCCGTCGAAGGCGGGTCGGCCGGCCGGAAGGACCCGGGTGCGGTGCTGCTGCTGGCCCGGCCGACCGTGCTCGAGGCGTCGTACTCACCGCTGGTGGAGTACGGCCGCAACGGGGGCGTCGGCCGCAGCTGGACCGAGGTCGACCTGC
Source organism: uncultured Actinomycetota bacterium (assembly GCA_963833495.1). Taxonomy (GTDB): domain Bacteria; phylum Actinomycetota; class Actinomycetes; order Actinomycetales; family Dermatophilaceae; genus Fodinibacter. The sequence goes on from CAWHYJ010000011.1 coordinate 293,447, forward strand.
GCGACGGGGTCGCCACGGTGCCGCTGCGCGGGCCCCTGCCCCCGGCCTTCCGGGTGCGCCTCGACGGCTACGACGCCGGCCCGCTCGGGGCGATGCCGCTCGGGCTCCCCGCCCCCAGCCCGTCGGGGCCGCTGGCCGAGTCGTTGCTGGCGGCGCTCGGGCCGTTCGTCGCGGCCTGCACCGGGCTCTCGGCCTCGGTGGTGCGCAGCCGCATCACGCTGGAGGCGGCCGTGCCCGGTGACGTGCTCGTGCAGGCCGCCCGTGGTCACACCCCGGGCCCGGGACGGGTGGTCGTCGCCCACACCGACCTGCCCAGTGGCGCGTTGCTGCGCAGCGTCCGGGTCGCCGGCGACGGTCGCGGTGAGGCCGGCCCGCTCGACGTGGAGACGACCAAGGTCCTCGACGACACCGACCCGGCCACGCCCTTCGCCACCCGGCTGCCGGCGTTCCGCGCCGACGCGAGCCGCTTCCTCGTCGTCGCACCCCACGCCGCACGCGCCCAGCTGGTGGCCGCGTCGTCCAACACCTACCCGGCCTCGGAGGTCACCGCGCTGCACGGCGGCACCGGCGTTCTCGAGGTCGCGGACTCGCGACGTGCGGCGGTCTACTCGCTCATCACCTGGGACCGGCGAGGCCGGCGGCTCGGCGAGGTCGACGCGCTGTTCCGCCGCCGCGACCCCCGCGACCTCTGGCCGCGGGTGCGCTGAGCGCCTCAGCACTCCTCGCAGTGAGTGCGGAAGTGGTTGCCAGAGCGGCCACTTCCGCACTCACGAGCGGACGGAACAGTCAGCGGCCCTGGTTGGCGACCGCAGCGGCAGCGGCAGCGGCGGCCTCCGGGTCGAGGTACTCACCCGGTCCGGTCGGCATGAAGTCGTCGCCGAGCCGGTAGACCAGCGGCATGCCCGTGGGGATGTTGAGCCCGGCGATGTCGTCGTCGCTGATGCCGTCGAGGTGCTTGACCAGGGCCCGCAGCGAGTTGCCGTGAGCGGTGACCAGCACGGTGTGGCCGGCGGTCAGGTCTGCCTGGATGTCGTTCTCCCAGTAGGGCATCATCCGCGGAATGACGTCGGCGAGGCACTCGGTCAGCGGCACGTCGACGCCGGCGTAGCGCGGGTCACCGGTCTGGTCGAACTCGCTGCCGACCTCGATGGGCGGCGGCGGGGTGTCGAAGCTGCGGCGCCAGAGCATGAACTGCTCGTCGCCGTACTTGTCGCGGGTCGCGGCCTTGTCGAGCCCCTGCAGCGCGCCGTAGTGCCGCTCGTTGAGCCGCCAGCTGCGGCGCACCGGGATCCAGTGCCGGTCTGCGGCGTCGAGGGCGAGGTTCGCGGTGTTGATCGCCCTTCGCAGCACCGAGGTGTGCACGACGTCGGGGAGCAGCCCGGCATCCGTCATGAGGCGGCCACCGCGCACCGCCTCGGCGCGGCCCTTCTCGGTGAGGTCGACGTCGACCCACCCGGTGAACAGGTTCTTCTGGTTCCAGTCGGACTCGCCGTGACGCAGCAGGATGAGCGTGTGTGCCGTCATGCCGCCAGCCTAGCCACCCGTCGCAGGCCGGGTCAGGCGGGCTGGTTGCCCGGCCCGGGGTCGCCCGGCCGGGCCAGGATGCTGCGGAACGCCTCGAGGTTGCGCAGGCTCTCGCCGCGCGAGACGCGCCACTCCCACTCCTTGCGCATCGAGCTCAGGAAGCCCATGACGAGGAGCTCGTTGAACGGCTCGTCGGCGGCGGTCAGCACCACCCCGAGCAGCTGGTCGAGCACCTCGGCATCGACCCCGGCTGCGGGGAGGCGGCCGGTCACGTAGACGTCGCCGGCCTTGTCGACGGCGTAGGCGAGCCCGGGCAGGCGCAGGTTGCGGCGCAGCAGGAAGCGGTAGACCTCGTCGTGGTTCTCGTCGGGGTTGCGGATGACGAACGCCGACACCGACACGGCGGTGTCGGACACCACGACCGAGGCCACGGTCTTGAGCTTCTTCTCGCCGGGCAGCGAGACGACGTACTCGTCGTCGCGCGCGCCCGGCTCCCAGTCGTGCCCGGACTCGCAGAGGTAGGCCTCGACGGTCGCCGCGAGGGTGGCGCGGTCGGTCACGGGATGACCGCCTGCGGGATGCCGGTGAGCGTCTCGGCGTCGTTGATCGACGCCTCGCGGGGCCGGGCCATCGCGTCGGCGTAGACCTCGGCGAGCCGCTCGGCGGTGCGCGCCCAGCCGAAGCCGGCCGCGTGCTCGGCGGATGCCCGGGACAGACCGGCCCGACGGTCGGGGTCGAGCACCACCCCGGCGATGGCCGTGGCCCAGTCGGCGGTGTCGTGGCCGTCGACGAGGATGCCGGCGTCACCGACCGCGGTCGGCAGGCCTCCGACGTTGGCTGCCACGACCGGGGTGCCGCACGCCTGCGCCTCGACCGCCACCAGCCCGAAGGACTCGTTGTGCGAGGGAACGGCCAGCACGTCTGCCGCGCGGTACCACTGGGCCAGGGTCGGGCGGTCGACCGGGGGCACGAAGCGCACGAGGTCGCCGATGCCGCGCTGCTCGGCGAGCTCGGTCAGGCCCATCGGGTTGCGAACCCCGGAGCCGCTGGCCCCGCCCAGGATGCCGACCACCAGCCGTGAGCGCAGGTCGGGGCGGCGGCGCACCAGCTCCGCGGCCGCCTTGACGAGCACGTCGGGCGCCTTGAGCGGCTGGATCCGTCCGACGAACAGGAGGAGCACGGCATCCGAGGGGATGCCGACGGCGGCCCGCGCCTCGAGCTGCGAGCCGGGGCGGAAGACCGCCAGGTCGACGCCGGGCTCGGCGACGACCACCCGGTCGGGGTCGGCGTCGTAGAGGTCGACGAGCTCGGAGGCCTCGCGCTCGGTGTTGGCCACCAGGCGGTCGGCGGCCTCGACGACCTGCGCCTCACCGATCTCGCGGCCCATCGGCTCGGGCAGGTCGCCGTCGGCAAGGTGCAGGTTCTTGACCCGTGCCATGGTGTGCATGGTGTGCACCAGCGGCACGCCCCACCGGTCGGCGGCGAGCCAGCCGACCTGGCCCGAGAGCCAGTAGTGGCTGTGCACCAGGTCGTAGTAGCCGGGCGGCGCATGTGCGGCCACCCGCATCATGCCGGCGGCGAAGGCGCACAGCTGGCCCGGGAGGTCCTCCTTGGACAGCCCCTCGTAGGGACCGGCGGGCACGTGCCGCACGACGACGCCGGGCTCGACCTCGACGACGGCGGCCTGGGAGGCACTCGTGGTGCGGGTGAACAGGTCGACCGCGATCCCGCGGTGGGCGAGCTGGCGGGCGACCTCGAGCACGTAGACGTTCATGCCCCCAGCGTCACCCTCCCCCGGCTGGGCCAGCGGGGAGGTGTGGACGGTGACCATCGCGACCCGCTGCAGGTGCGTGGGAACGGCTGACGTGCTCATGCGTTCGAGTCTGTCACGGTGTCGCGAGGGGTGTCCGTGACGGTGACCACGGCCCGGGGGGCCCAGACGTGCACGGCGATCCGGCCGTCCTGGCGCAGGTCGACCGCGCGCGGCACCTGCACCGGCCCGATCGACACGTCGGTGCCGAGCACCCAGGTGAAGGCCGGCTGCTCGACGACGGTCGGGTCGACCCAGTAGGCGCGCTCGCGCAGGTTGCGCTCGGGCAGCGCCGGCGCGATGCCCACCGTGGCGGGCCGCCAGTCGAGGTGGATGGCGAGCGCGTCGGCACCGGGCACCGCGGCATCCATCCGGATCCGGCCGCCGATCGGCTGGAAGTCGATGCGCAGCGGCTTGCTCGTCGTGTCGTCGTGCACGACGCCGACGTAGCGCACGGTGTCCTTGACCCGGGTCACGGCGTCGATCCGCACGTGCATCAGGGTGGAGGTCACGCGCTCGCGCAGGTGGCCGTCGACCTCCTCGATCGTGCCCATCATGGCGGTGACCGGGGCGCCGCGGGTCACCGTGTCGGCGAGCACGGTGCTGCCCCTGGCCAGTCGGAAACCGGAGTCGTAGAGGGTCACCGAGAGGCCGGCGCCGAGCGACTGCACGCCACGCGCGCCCTGGGCCACCTCGAGCAGGCCGGGAGCGGCGTCGGACACCCCGATGTCGCGCTCGAGCACCTGCGGCACCCACGAGGTGAGGCCCAGGCTCAGGGCCGCGAGGAGCGAGACGACCAGCGCCACCATCGAGAGGCTGACCTGGCCCTCCCGTGACCGCTCCCGCCACCACTCACGCACCCCTTCAGGGTAAGCGGTTCTACGCTGGGGCCGTGCCACAGCCGCGGCCCGTCGGGGTCATCACCCGGGGGACGACGAACCCCAACCGGCTGCGCCGCTGCGACCGCTGGCTGACGGGTCCGCAGGCCTGGCGGTTGCGGCAGGCGGCGGCCGCGCCCGTGGTGGTCGACCTCGGCTACGGCGCCTCCCCGGTCACCGCCCTGGAGCTGCACGACCGGCTGCGGCGGGTGCGCCCTGACGTCGAGGTGGTCGGCATCGAGATCGACCCGGCCCGGGTGGCGGCCGCGCGCCCGCTCGAGCGGCCGGGGCTGCGGTTCGCGCTCGGGGGGTTCGAGGTGCCCCTGCCCGGTGGGGCCCGGCCGGTGGTGGTGCGGGCGTTCAACGTGCTGCGCCAGTACGACGAGGCGCAGGTGGCCGGGGCCTGGGCCTGGGCGGTCGCCCGGCTGGCCCCCGACGGCCTGCTCGTCGACGGCACCTGCGACGAGCTGGGCCGGCTCGCGACGTGGGTGGCCGTGACGGCTGAGGGGCCGCAGAGCCTGTCGCTCAGCTGGCGGCTGCGCGGGCTGGGATGCCCGGGCGTCGTCGCCGAGCGCCTGCCCAAGGCGCTGATCCACCGCAACGTGCCCGGCGAGGGCGTGCACCGGCTGCTCACCGACCTCGACGAGGCCTGGGCGCGGCAGGCACCGCACGCGGCGTACGGCATCCGGCAGCGGTTCATCGCGACCGTTGGGGCGTTGCGGGATGCCGGGTGGCCGGTTCTCGACGGCCCGTCGCGGTGGCGGCTGGGTGAGCTGACGGTCAGGTGGGATGCCGTGGCGCCCCGGGGGCCGTCGGGCAACCCGAGCGCGGGTCGCTCAGCCGGGGGTCACCAGGGGCCGTAGGGACCCTGGTTGCCCTGGCCGCGGCCCATGACCTGGTCGAGGGCGGGCTTCACGTCGGCGAGGTAGACGCCTGCGGCGACGATCGCGACGATGGCGAGGAAGCCGAGGCCGCGACCGAGGCCGATGACACCGAGCAGGGCTGCCACTCCGGTGACGAGCAGCCAGAACTGCTTGGTGCGCTTGCCGGCCGCGGTGAACGCGTCGGCGCGGCGGCGCAGGCAGTCGACGAGCGCGTAGAGCTCGACGCCGAGGGCCACGACGGACAGGCCGAGGATGATCCACTGCTGGAGCTGCGCGAGCGACGACATGGGACAAGCGTAGGCGTCAGACGTCGAGCAGGATCGTCACTGGGCCGCTATTGACGAGCTCGACGTCCATGTGGGCACCGAACCGGCCGGTGTGCACCTCGACCCCGCGGGCTCGCAGGGCGGCGACGACCTGGTCCACCACCGGCTCGGCCACCGGCCCGGGGGCGGCGGCGTTCCACGAGGGGCGGCGGCCCTTGCGGGTGTCGGCGTAGAGGGTGAACTGGCTGACCACGAGCACCGGAGCGCCCTCGTCGAGCACCGATCGCTCGCCGTGCAGGATGCGCAGGTCGGAGATCTTGCGGGCCATCGTGGCGACCTGCTCGGGCCCGTCGTCGTGGGTGACCCCGACGAGCGCGAGGATGCCGGGTCGGGCCAGCTCGCCGACGACCTGGCCGTCGACCGTGACGCAGGCCCGGGTGACGCGCTGCAGCACCGCCCTCATCCGCGGCTCACTCCGCGATGCCGACGGCGACCACCGCGCCGACGGGCTCGCCGTGGCCGAGGATCTGGGCATCCTCGAGGCGGGCGTAGGCCGCGGAGTGCACGCCCAGGCGGCGCAGCACTGCGGCCAGCACCACCGGCCGCGCCCGCTGGCCGCCGTCGGCGACCTTGAGAGCGACGCCGCGGCCGTCGGCCAGCCCGACCGCGTAGACCGCCTCGGCGCCGTCCTTGCCGATCAGGCCCTCGGTGCCGCGGATCAGGGCGGTGACGTCGCGCCGGGTGCCGCCGACGAACTCGGGGTGGGCGCGCATGGCGGCGGTGACTTCGGCCTCGGGGGTTCCGGGCTCGCCGGTGGCGATCTGGCCGAAGGCTCGGGCCAGCCCGGCCAGGGAGACGGCCATGACGGGGGCGCCGCAGCCGTCGACGGCGGTGGCGGCGACCGGCTCCCCGGCGAGCTCGGCCAGGGTGTCTGCCATCAGGCGCTGCAGCGGGTGGTCGGTGTCGCGGTAGGTCGCGAGGTCCCAGCCGTTGAGGCGGCAGGTGGCGAGCATCGCGGCGTGCTTGCCCGAGCAGTTCTGGGCGAGCGGGCGGGCGGTGCGGCCGGCGGCGATCCAGACGTCACGCTCGTCGGGGTCGTAGGGCAGGTCGGGGGTGTTCTGCAGGTCGGCCTCGCTCAGGCCCGCCGCGGTGAGCATGTCGCGCACGCCGTCGAGGTGGAAGGGCTGCGCGGAGTGGCTGGCGCAGGCCAAGGCCAGGTGCTGAAGGGGCAGGGCGAGGCCGGCGCGCAGCATGGCCACGGCCTGGATGGGCTTGTTCGAGCTGCGGGGGAAGACCGGGTCGTCGGCGGCGCCCCAGGCGTGCCGGACGGAGCCGTCGGCGTCCGTCACCGCGATGGTCGCCCGGTGGGCCGACTCCACGAACCCGCCGCGGGTCACGTGGGCGACGACGGGGGCGTCGGCCAGCGCTGGTGGGGTGGCTGCACGGCGGGCGGGTGCGGTCTGGTCGGGCACGGGCCGACCCTATCCGCGCCGGGTGGGCGGGCGGGGTCCGGCGCGGTGGGCGGGCGGGGTCCGGCGCGGTGGGCGGGCGGCATCCGGCGTGGGCGGGCGGCATCCGGCGTGGGCGGGCACCCGGCATCCGACCGGGCCGGGACGCCGAACGACCGGGGCCGGTCGAGCCGGCCCCGGTCGTCGGGGGTGTCACCGGGAAAGGGGGGAACCCGGCGACGGGTGGTCGGCCAGGCCGACGCTTGGGGGAAGGGTCAGCTCGCGGCCGGGGTGGCCGGCTTCTCGGCCGGGGTCAGGGGCGCGGTGCCGACCTTCTCGGCGGCCTTCTCGGTGGCCTTCTCGGCGGCGACCGCGGTCTTGCGAACGCTCGTCGTGGCGCCCTTGGCCGAGGTGGTGGCCTTCTTGGTGGCGTTCTTGGTCGTGGTACTCGTGCGCTTGGCCGCGGTGCGGGTGCGCTTGGCCGACTTGGTGACCTCGGCCTCGACGACCTTGGTCTCCTCGACGACGCTGCCGCCGACGATGGTGACGACCTTCGCGGCCTCCTTGCGGGCGGTCGTGACGGTGGCCTTGGCGGACCGCTCGATGTCGGCGGTCGCCTTGCGGGCGGAGGTGACGGCACCCTTGACCTGGGCGACGGTGACGTCGGCCTGGGCCACGAGGTCCTTGGTGGCCTTCTGGTTCTGGATGCGCTTGACGAGCTTGTGGCCGCGGGCGGCGAGCTCGTCGTAGGCCTCGGTCAGCTTGCCGCCGAAGATCATGGTCTGGTTGATCGCCAGGGCCGGGATCTCCTTGGCGTCGTCGACGGCCTTGGTGGCGCGGGCCTGGACGTTGGCCGGAGCGAGGTCGGTGGACAGCTCGACGCGGGCCTTCTCGGCGCGCAGGGCGAGCTCGGCGCGGGCCTTGTCGGCGCGCAGGCGGGCCTCGCGCACCTTCTCGACCGCTAGGTCGGTGGCGCCGACGGCGGCGAAGAACGGGGTGGTGTCGACGGTGTTCTTGAGGTCCTCGATGACGGACATAATGTGTCTCCTTCGGGTGGGGCGGGGTTGGTTCAGCCTGGGGGTGTGGTGCTGGTCTTGGCCGTTGTGCTGGTCTTGGCGGTTCTGCTCGCCGTGGCGCCCTTGGTGGTTGCGGCGCGCTTCGTGGTCGTGGGGGCCTTGCGGGTCGGCGGCGCTGCCGTGGGGGGCTCCTCGAGGTAGGACTCGTAGATGTCGAGGAGGGTCTTCTTCTGCCGCTGGGTCAGGGCCGGGTCGGCGGTGATCGCACCGCGGACGTCGGGGGCCGAGGTGGGCGGGGCGACCTCGGCGTCGAGGATGCCCGCTTTCACGTAGAGGCTCTCGGCCGAGACCTCGAGGCCCTTGGCCAGCTGTTGGAGGATCTCTGCGCTCGGCCGCTTGAGCCCGCGCTCGATCTGGGACAGGTAGGGGTTGGACACCCCGGCGAGCTCGGACAGCTGACGCAGGGAGAGCCGGGCGGACGTGCGCTGCTCACGCAGGTAGTCGCCGAGGCTGCTGCCCAGGTCGTTCAGCGGGTTCTTGCTCACATGACCATTGTGCTTGCTGTAGTTAGCAAAATGCAAACTGCAGCAAGCGTGAGAGCCCTCACACGGTCACCACGCGCGGCTCAGGCCTCGAGGACCCTCTGTTCCAGCCGCTATTGGATGCTTCCTTTCACGGCGCAACTTTCAAAGTTGCTCGCTCCTAGGGAGCAACTTTCAAAGTTGCTCACCAGCGGCGAGCATCCAATACGGGCGCGGAAGACCTTCTTGGGGGCACTTGGGGCGGCCGGTGGCGGGGCGACTCAGGCGGTGGCGGACTCGCGCTGGCGCAGGGAGATGTCGGCGCAGGCCGCGCAGGTCTCCTCGGGTACCAGCCCGACCTTCATCAGCTGCGCGAACACGAAGCAGCCGGCGCAGAAGCCGACGACCGACTCCAGGAGCGCGAACACCAGCAGCACGGCGAGCAGCCCCACGGTCACCACCGGAAGCCCCGCCAGCAGGAAGCCGGTGGCCGCCAGGGTGAACACCAGGCCGACGGTCTGGGCGAAGCGCTTCGGCGGACCCGCCACCAGCTTCGGCGCCCCCAGCCGCGGCGCGATCACCTTGGTGGCCAGCTGGCCCAGCGGGCTGTAGCGCGGGCCGGCGGCCACCCGCAGCGCAAAGCCGACGGCCAGCACGGCACTCAGCCAGAGCCAGCCGGTCAGCAGGGCCACGGCCGTGATCAGCGCGACGCAGCCGGCCACGACCCGCGCGGCCTTCTCGTTGACGACGGCCGGAAATCCAAAAGCATCACGCACGGTAGCCATAACCGCGGATTATGCAGGGGCATTCCGCCGCCGCGACCAGCCCGTCCAGACCTCGGACGTGGGCCCACGACCCGGGATGCCGCGGCGGCGGCGCCGCCCGCAACGTCAGCGAACGCGCCGGTCCTTGACCCCCAGCAGGTCTCGCGCCTGCTCGGTGCCCATCGGCGGCCGCTGCATCACTGTGGCCAGCTCGGCGGCCCGCGTCACGAGCTCGTCGTTGTGCTGCACGACCTGCCCCCGGGCGAAGACGACGTTGTCCTCCATCCCCACCCGCAGGTGGCCCGCCGGCCGACAGCGCCGCCGCCATGATCGGCAGGTGACCGCGCCCGATGCCGGTCGCCGACCACGACGTCACCTCGGCCGGCAGCATCGCGACCCCCGCCATCAGCGCGCCGGTCGTGGCCGGCATCGCGCCGGGCACCCCGGTGACGAAGTCGACGTGCACCCGGCCGCCGAACGGCAGGCCGTGGGTGTCGATCAGCCGCTGCAGCGCGTGCACGTGGCCGAGGTCGAAGAGCTCGAACTCGGGCACCACCTCGCGCTCCTGCGCCTGCACGTACAGGTCGCTCATGAAGCCCCAGGGGTTGAGGAACACGTCGTCGCCGAAGTTGGTGGTGCCACAGGTCAGCGAGCACGAGTCGGGCTCCGCGTCGAGCACGGTGAGGCGCTGCTCGAGCGGGTCATGCACCGACCCGCCCGTCGACAGCTGCACCACCAGGTCGGTCGACGACCGCACCGCCTCGACCGCGGCTCGCAGCCGGCCGGCATCCAGCGTGGGCCGGTGCTCGCCGTCGCGGATGTGCAGGTGGATGAGCGAGGCGCCGGCGGCCTCGCAGCGCTGCGCGGTTTCGACGAGCTCCTCGAGCGTCGTCGGCAGCTGGGGCAGGTCGGCCTTGGCGTGCTCGGCGCCGGTCGGGGCGACGGTGATCAGGGTGCCGGCGGGCAGGGAGGTAGCGGGTGCGACGGGGACCATGCGCCCATCATGGCAGCAACGATCCGCAGGATCTGCGGCGTTCAGCCGCTCACGACGACGGTCTGCGCGGCCGAGATGCCGTCGACGAGAAGATCCACGTCGGTCGCCACCGAGCGCTTGACCACCGCCAGCGCCACCGGGCCGTCCTCGTGGTGCCGCGCCACCGAGGTGAGCCGGCCCACCTCGCGCTCGCCGAGCAGCACCGGCGCACCGGCCGGCGGCAGCACGTGCCCCGACCCGTCGAGGTGCAGGAACACCAGCCGCCGCGGTGGCCGGCCCAGGTTGTGCACCCGGGCGATGGTCTCCTGGCCGCGGTAGCAGCCCTTGTGCAGGTGCACGGCGGTGCGCAGCCAGTCGACCTCGTGCGCGATGGTGCGGTGGTCGGTCTCGAAGCCGAGCCGCGGCCGCCACGCGGCGACCCGCAGCGCCTCGGCCGCCCAGGTGCCGGCCAGCGGGCGGTCGCCGACCGCCGCCTCGAGCCCGGCCCGGGGCACGATCAGCTCGCGCCAGGCGCGGCCCGCCGCCGGGTGACCCTCGACCGGGCCGTAGGCAACGGTGTCGCCGACCAGCCCGGGCCAGGGGTCGACCCATGCCAGCGGCTCGCCGGGCACCGACTCCGCACCGAGCGGCTCCCCCAGCACCGCCCAGTCGGCGACTGACGTCGGCCACCTCGACGCGCAGCATGAACCGCATCGACTCCAGCCAGGCGACCAGGGCGGATGCCGTGCCCGGCTCGACCGTGATCCACGCCGTCTCGCCGTCGTCGACGAGGTGCAGCGCGTGCTCGACGTGCCCCTTGGGCGACAGCACGAGCGACTCGCGGGAGGTGCGCGGCGCCAGCCCGAGCAGGTGCTGCGAGGTCATCGAGTGCAGCCAGGTCAGCCGGTCGGGGCCGCTGATCGTCACGACACCGCGGTGCGACAGGTCGACGGCGGCGAGCCCCTCGGCGAGCAGCCGCTGCTCGCGCGCCGGGTCGCCGTAGTGCGACGCGACGCCGGCGTCGGCGCCCTCTCCCTCGACGGCGCCGTGGCGCGCGAGGAGCGGCGACGTCGTGGTGGACGTGGAGGGGCTCATCGGGTGGCCTTCCGGCTCGTGGGGGCTGGTGCTGCAGCGGACGCCGCACCGTGCAACGCCGCGCCCGGCTGCTCCTCTTCCGGCGGCACCGCCGTCGCGGCACGAGCGGCACAGCCCGTGCACGGCGGCGTGCGACACGTCGGACGCGAAGCCGAGCGACTCGTCGAGCCGCGCGACCAGCTCGTCGGCAGCCGACAACGGCGCCTCGCCGACCCAGCCGCAGCCGCGGCACACCACGTGCAGGTGGGTCGCGTGCTCGGCGAGGTGGTAGCTCGGCGCCCGGTGGTCGACGTGGGTGTGCCCGACCAGGCCGAGCTCCTGCAGGGCCTCGAGCGCGCGGTAGACGGTGGAGGCGGACACGGCATCCGCACCGTCGGCGGCCACGGCATCCACGATCTCGTCGGGGGTGGCGTGGCCGAGCCGGCCCACGGCGGCCAGCACGCGCTCGCGCTGCGACGTCAGGCGCTTGCCCCGAGCCCGCAGCCGCTCGCCGAGATCACTCATCCGCACCAATGTAAGCGGCACACAGGTGCCGTCCAGACCAGCGACCTACACTGACCGTCGTGACGGAGCGGGGCGTTGAGTCGCTGACCCAGAGCGGTGCGGACTCGCAGGAGGCCGGCGCCGATGTCGAGCAGCGCCCGAGACGGGAGCGACGCGACGGCAGACGGCGCGACCGCAAGGACCGACGCCGAGGCCGGCGGGCGCTTCTCGTCATGCTGGCGCTGTTCCTCCTGCTCTTCGGCGGGGCCGCGGCCTTCGTCGGCTACCTCGGCTTCATGGTCAACTCCAACGTCAAGCACGCCGACCTCCTGCCCGAGGCGCGCCCCCCGGTCACCGCCCCCGACGGCACCAAGATCGCTGAAACCGGTACCGGCACCAACTTCCTCGTCGTCGGCGCCGACACCCGCCCCGGCGACGCCGGCCGCTCCGACGTCATCGTGCTCGTGCACATCCCCGCCGACGGCAAGACCGTCAACATGATCCACTTCCCGCGTGACCTGTACGTCGACGTCCCCGGCCATGGCAAGGACAAGATCAACGCCGCCTACGCCTACGGCCGCGAGCCGCTGCTCGTGCAGACCATGGAGAACCTCCTCAAGATCCGCATCCATCACGTCGCCAAGACCAACTTCGAGGGCTTCAAGAACATGACGGATGCCGTGGGCGGCGTCCGGGTGTACGCCGAGGAGGGCAGCGGCAACGGCGGCCAGGTCGTCATCCAGAAGGGGTGGAACAACCTCGACGGTACGCAGGCCCTGGCCTTCGTGCGCGAGCGCCACCAGCTCAGCGAGGGCGACATCTCCCGCGGCCGCCGCCAGCTGGCGTTCATCAAGGCACTGTTGCTCAAGGCCATCAGCCCGGCCACGGTCACCAACCCGGTGAAGATCGCCGAGTTCACGGATGCCGCCACGAAGAACCTCGTGCTCGACCAGCACCTCTCGCTCAGCCAGCTGCGCGACTACGCGGTCTCGCTGCGCAACATCCGCGGCGACGACGTCGTCTTCTCGACCGCGCCCTTCACCGGGTTCGGAACCACACCGGGCGGTGCGTCGATCGACGTCGTCGACAAGCAGGGCATGGCCGACCTCGGCGAGGCGCTGCGCACCGACACGATGAGCGACTACGGCGACGTGTTCGTCACGCCCTGACGTTCCTTCGAGCGCCGGCATCCGGCACCCGAGTCGGGCCTGCCGGGTCAGTCGACGCGCTTGAGCTCGGCCGACACGTGTGACTGCAGCGGCTGGCCCACCGCGGCCATGTCCATGACCCAGAGCAGGTCGCTGTTGACGTAGCCGTAGAGCCGGTGGCCGGCGGTGTACTCCTTGGCCGTGGGGCTGCGCATGACACCGTCGGTGCGCAGCTCGACCTTGGCCGGCTCGGCGACGCCCGCGTACATCTCGACGAACCCGGTCGGGTGGGTGAGCAGCAGCTCGACGTTGGTGCCGTCGGGCTGGTCGGCGACCGGCCGCCAGAAGCCGAGCTCGGTGGCCAGCGGGCGCACCTGGTTGCCGTCGGCGTCGAGCAGCCAGGTGCGTGACTCCCAGCGCAGGAAGGGCCGGCCGTCGTGCGTGCACACGATCTCCTGGCCGAACTGCTGCGACTCCATGGTGGGGTAGCCGACCAGGCCGGCGCCCTCCCAGCGGCCGACCAGCCACGCGAGGGGGGCGAGCTGCTCGTGCAGCGAGGTGTCGAGGGTGAAGACCATACGCTGCAGTCTATGGACTCCCCCGCGGCCTCCCTCGTCGTCAAGGTCACCTGTGGCACCGAGGCGCTGGAGCGGCTCAACCAGGGGTTCACGGTGGCGACGACGGCCCTGGCGGCCGGGGTCGAGGTCAGCCTGTGGCTCACCGGCGACGCGACGGTGATGGTCGTGCCGGGCCGCGCCGAGGAGGTGGAGCTGCCGCAGGCCGCGCCGCTCGCCGAGCTGCGGGACGCCCTGCTCGAGGGCGCGCGGGTCACCGTCTGCGGCCAGTGCGCCGCGCGGCGCGAGCCTCACGGTCGACGACCTGCTGCCGGGGGTGGTCATCCGCGGGGCGGCGGCGTTCGTCGAGGAGGTCATGGCCCCCGGCGCGAGGTCCCTCGTCTACTGACCCGCAGGTCGCAAGTCCCTCAGCCGACGATGGCGAGCGCGAGGCCGTAGGCGACGACTCCGGGCACCAGCAGGGATGCCGCGGCGGTCGACAGCTGCCCGCGCACCGAGCTGACGCCGGGCAGCACGCAGAGCATCCGCCGGGTCGCGTGCGAGACCGCGGCCACGAGGAACCCGACGAGGGCGGCCGGCGCCGGGGAGGGCGAACCGGCCACTGCGGCGGCCACCAGCGCACCTGCGCCGCCGAGCAGCATCGCGAGCGGTAGCATCCAGGCCCGCACCTTCTCGAACCCTGCGGCGAGGTCGGCCAGCGAGGCGGCCGCGATCGCCACGAACCCCAGCAGGGCGATGTCGCTGGCCCGGCTGGTGCGCGACAACGGCAGCCAGGTGGTGCCCAGCGCCACGACCGCGAGCCCGAGCGAGGTGATGCCGATCGACTCGGTGAGCCGGGGGCGGCCGTCGCGGCGCACCATCTGGTGGCCGAACATCACCGCCAGCCCGACCAGCAGCGCCACGGGCACCAGCCGCAGGTAGGGCTCGTCGGTGGTCGCGACGGCGGCCACCGGCGCGAGCACCCCGGTGACCCCGATCGCCAGCGACGAGCCGAAGCGGCTCGACGAGCCGAGCAGGGCCGGCCAGCCCCACGCCACGACGATGCCGGCCCAGGCCAGGCCGGCGGCGAGCAGCACCGGGTCGGCCAGCAGCGCCAGCACGAGCAGGGCGGCGAGCACGACCACCGCGACGACCACGACGGGCCGGGGCACGGTGGCCAGCGAGGGCAGCACCGGCTCGCGCAGCACCGCCTCGCGCCGGGCCCGGCGCTGGGCCCGGGTCTCGACCGCGGGCTCGGCGGCGTCCGGCGCGGGCGCCCCCTCGGCCGGCGGCTGCGCGGCCTCGGCGCCCTCGTCCACGGCTGCGGACCGCGCCGGCTCGGCCTCGGGGCTCAGGTCGGTCGGCTGGTCGTCCACGCGCGGCATCCTCCCATCATCCTCCGGCGAAGGGCGGCAGGATCTCGACGACGGCGCCGGCCGGCACCGGGTCGTCGCCCGTGCTCGCGCGGCCCCCGACGAGCACCGAGCAGACCGGCAGCACCGGTTCGAGCGGCGGGTGCACGGCCGCGAGCCGGGTCAGCAGGCCACCCACGGTGTGGATGCCGGTGACGTGCTCGGCATCGACGCCCGCGGCGGCCCGGGCGCCCGCCCAGTACCGGACGAGCACCGTCTCAGGGGGGCGCTGCGCGCCTTCGCTGGTCTGCATGACCGCCTATCCTGATCGACGATGGCCCAATTGCTGCTGCTGACGAACACCTTGGCCCCCAGCGCCGAGGTCGTTCCGGCGCTCGGGCTGCTCTCGCACCATGTTCGCATCCTCCCGGCCGAGGCCTCCGCCCTGGTCGACGCCCCCAAGGCCGACGTGGTCGTCGTCGACGCCCGCCGCGAGCTGGCCATGGCCAAGTCGCTCTGCCGGGTCATCTGCACCACGGGCATCTCGATCCCGCTCATCGTGGTCGTCACCGAGGGCGGCCTGGCCGGCATCACCAGCGACTGGGGGGTCGACGACGTCATCCTCGACACCGCGGGGCCGGCCGAGGTCGAGGCCCGGCTGCGGCTGGCGGTCGGCCGCACCGTCGAGGCCGCCGTCGAGGAGGGTGGGCCGATCACGGCGGGCGCCCTGGTCATCGACGAGGCCACCTACTCGGTGCGGCTGCGCGGCCGCCTGCTCGACCTCACCTACAAGGAGTTCGAGCTGCTGAAGTACCTCGCGCAGCACCCGGGCCGGGTGTTCACCCGCTCCCAGCTGCTCCAGGAGGTCTGGGGCTACGACTACTTCGGCGGCACCCGCACCGTCGACGTGCACGTGCGGCGGCTGCGCGCCAAGCTCGGCACCGACTACGAGGTGCTGATCGGCACCGTGCGCAACGTCGGCTACCGGTTCGTGCCGGAGGTCGCCGACTCCTTCTCCGAGCTCGAGGCCTGAGGTGGCGCGCACCGAGCGCGTCCTCGAGGTCGACGACGACACGGCATCCGACCTGCGGGCGCTGTGGGCGCGCGCCGCGGAGGCCGACGGGGTGGGGGCGGTCTCCGAGGCCTTCCGGCTCGCCGTCGGCCCGGCTCGCGACGGCGTCGTGCACCTGCTGCGGCGCTCCGACGACGGCGACCGTGGTCGGCTACGCGCAGGTCGCCGCGGCGGGCACGCCGGATGCCGTCGCCGAGCTGGTCGTCGACCCGCCCGCGCGGCGTCGCGGCCACGGCCGGGCCCTGCTCGACGCAGCCCTCTCCGAGGGTGCCCGCAGCGTGTGGGCGCACGGCCTGCTCCCGGCGGCCGACGCCCTCGCGCGTGCCGCCGGGCTGGTGATGACGCGCAGCCTGCACCTGATGACGCGCCCGCTGACTGACGCGGATGCCGTGGACCGGGTTCTCCCGCAGGGGTTCTCGGTGCGAGCCTTCGAGCCGGGTCGCGACGACGAGACGTGGGTGACGCTCAACGCGGCCGCCTTCGCACGGCATCCGGAACAGGGCCGGTTGACCGTGGCCGACCTGCACGAGCGGATGGCCCAGCCGTGGTTCGACCCGGCCGGGCTGCTGCTGGTCGTCGAGGACGCGACCGGGCAGGTCGTCGCCTTCCACTGGACCAAGGTCGAGGGCGAACGCCGGCGAGGTGTACGTGGTCGGGGTCGACCCGGCGCACCAGGGGCGCGGGCTCGGCGGGCCGGTCACCCGGCTCGGTCTGGCGCACCTCGCCCGGGCCGGTCTGCGCGAGGTCGAGCTCTACGTCGACGGCGACAACACCGCCGCACGGCGCACCTACGAACGGCTCGGTTTCACCGACGCGGCGGTGGACGGGCAGTACACCCTTGCCACGACCTGACAGGATTGGGTCATGACGGCGAACCCGAGGGCCGAGGTCCACGAGCTGAGGTCGGCGAGCCATGCCGCTGCCGACGCCGCGGCCGACGCGAGCATCGTCAGCGAGGTCTCCATCGCGAGCGCCGCGGCCACCGAGACCCGCACCCACCAACCACGGGCCGCCAACGGCCGGTTCGTCGGTCGGCCCGCGGGTTCCGAGCCCGCGGCGGAGCAGGACGTCACCCTGCAGGGCGACCGGTTCCTCGACCGCGAGATCTCCTGGCTGCAGTTCAACGAGCGGGTGCTCCAGCTGGCCGCCGACGAGAACGTGCCGCTGCTCGAGCGGGCCCGCTACCTCGCGATCTTCGCCTCCAACCTCGACGAGTTCTTCATGGTGCGGGTGGCGGGCCTCAAGCGCCGCATCGCCACCGGCATCGCCGTGCGCTCGGCCTCCGGGCTCGAGCCGCGCGAGGTGCTCGAGCAGATCTCGCTGGTCGCCCACGAGCTGCTGTCGATGCAGGCCCGGGTCTACGGCGAGCAGGTGCGCCCGGCGCTCGAGGGCGAGGGCATCACCATCGTGCGGTGGGACGAGCTGTCCGACGACGAGCGCGACCGGCTCGGCGCGATGTTCACCGCCCGGCTCTTCCCGGTGCTCACCCCCCTGGCCGTCGACCCGGCCCACCCGTTCCCCTACATCTCGGGGCTCTCGCTCAACCTGGCCGTGGTGCTGGTCAACCCGCGCACCGGCAAGGAGCACTTCGCGCGGGTCAAGGTGCCGCCGGTGCTCCCCCGCCTGCTGCGCGTGCAGCCCGGGCCCGACGAGTCGCCGCTGGCCGACATGTACGACACCCGGTTCGTGCCGCTCGAGGACGTCATCTCGGCGCACCTCGACCACCTCTTCCCCGGCATGGAGGTGCGCGAGCACTTCACCTTCCGGGTCACCCGCAACGAGGACCTCGAGGTCGAGGAGGACGACGCCGAGAACCTCCTCACCGCGCTCGAGCGCGAGCTCACCCGCCGCCGCTTCGGCCCCCCGGTGCGCCTCGAGGTCGAGGCCGACATGGACGAGCACGTGCATCGACCTGCTGGTCCGCGAGCTCGGCGTCGCCGGGTCCGAGGTCTACCGCCTGCCGGCCCCGCTCGACCTGCGCGCGCTCAACGTGATCGCCGACCTCGAGCGCTCCGACCTGCACTTCGACCCGTTCGTCGCCCGCACCAACCCCGACCTGGCGCCCACCGAGAGCGCCAAGGCCCGCGACATCTTCGCGTCGATCCGCAAGCAGGACATCCTGCTCCAGCACCCCTACGACTCGTTCTCGACCTCGGTGCAGGCGTTCATCGAGCAGGCCGCCGTCGACCCGCGCGTGCTGGCCATCAAGCAGACGCTCTACCGCACCAGCGGCGACTCGCCCGATCATCGACGCCCTCATCGACGCCGCCGAGGCCGGCAAGCAGGTGCTCGCGGTCGTCGAGATCAAGGCCCGCTTCGACGAGCAGAACAACATCTCGTGGGCGCGCAAGCTCGAGCACGCCGGCGTGCACGTCGTCTACGGCATCGTCGGGCTGAAGACGCACGCCAAGCTGTGCCTCGTCATCCGGCAGGAGGCCGAGGGCCTGCGCCGCTACTGCCACGTCGGCACCGGCAACTACAACCCCAAGACCGCCCGGCTCTACGAGGACCTCGGGCTGCTCACCGTCGACGACCAGGTCGGCCAGGACCTCACCCGGCTGTTCAACCAGCTCTCGGGCATCGCGCCGCGCAGCCGGTTCAAGCGGCTGCTCGTCGCGCCGCGGTCGGTGCGCTCGGGGCTGATCGACCTGATCGACGCCGAGATCGAGCACGAGCAGCGCCAGCCGGGCTCGGGGCACATCGCCTGGAAGCTGAACTCCATCGTCGACGAGCAGCTCATCGACGCCCTCTACCGCGCCTCGCAGGCCGGGGTGAAGGTGCAGCTGTGGGTGCGCGGCATCTGCGCGCTGCGCCCGGGGGTGCCCGGGCTGTCCGAGAACATCGAGGTGCGCTCGATCCTCGGTCGCTTCCTCGAGCACTCGCGCGTCTTCCTGTTCGGCGCCGGCGGCGACACCGTCGCGCTGATCGGCAGCGCCGACATGATGCACCGCAACCTCGACCGCCGGGTCGAGGCGCTGGTGCGGCTCATCGACCCGCGCCACCTCGCCGACCTCGAGTCGCTGATGGAGCGCGGCATGAGCGACGAGTACTCGCACTGGAAGCTCGGCGGCGACGGCCGGTGGATGCGCCACCACCTCGACGACGACGGCAACCCGCGCACCGACCTGCAGGCCGACCTCATCGAGATGCACGCCAAGCGGCGCCGCAAGGCCCGTCGCCGGTGACCGTGTCGACCGGGGGGACGGCATGAGGATCCCGGCGGCAGGGACCTTGCCGTGGCGGCTCGTCGACGGCGCCCTCGAGGTGGCCATCGTGCACCGCCCGCGCTACGACGACTGGTCCTGGGCCAAGGGCAAGCTCGACCCGGGTGAGGACTGGGCGGTGGCGGCCGTGCGCGAGACCGAGGAGGAGACCGGCCTGGTCGTGCGCCTCGGCCCGCCGCTCCCCGAGGCGCGCTACACCCTGCTCGGCCGTGACGGCACGCCCGACGACAAGGTGGTGCGCTACTGGTCGGCACGGGTCACCGGTGGCGACGGCCACCTGCTCAACGAGATCGACGAGGTCGTGTGGCTCCCGGTGCCCGAGGCGCACGCCCGCCTCGACTACGCCCGCGACCGCGACCAGCTGCTCGCGCTGGTGCGGCTGCAGCAGACCGAGCGGCTCGACACCTGGCCGCTGGTCGTGGTGCGGCACGCCCACGCCGTCGCCCGAGGAGAGTGGCGAGGCTCCGACGACACCAAGCGCCCGCTCGACGACCTGGGCCGGGCCCGGGCGGTCGCGCTGAGCGCCGTGCTCACCGCCTACGGCGTGACCCGCGTGGTCACCTCCCCCTCCGAGCGCTGCCTGCGCACCGTCGAGCCGTATGCCGTGTCCGCCGGCGTGCGGCTGCGCACCCGCGGTGGGCTGTCCGAGGAGGGCTTCGAGGCCGCGCCCGAGAAGGCCCACCGCCACCTCGCACGCCTGCTCGAGCTGGGCGAGCCCGCTCTGCTCTGCACCCACGGGCCGGTGGTCCCCCCGCTGCTCGACGACCTGGCCGGTCGCCTCGACCTCGACGCCGCCGGGTCGGTCGAGGTCGTCGAGGAGTTCGCCGAGGCCCGCGACGACAAGCTCGACAAGGGCGAGGCCCTGGTCTGCCACGTCGTCGGCACCGGGGACGCCGCGCGCGTGGTCGCCGTGGAGCGCCACCGCCCCTGACCAGCGAGAACCGGGCGCGCCACGCCCGCGTGCGCCCCGGCATCCCCGGCGTGGCGCCGGAGGTCGGCTACCTGTTCCTGACCGTTCGGACCACGAATGTCCGGATGCCGTTCACGGTGCGTTCACCCGCTGCGGGCCGCCGCGTCACCCGGCCTCCATACCTTCACTCGTGTCGGGCAGTGTCGCCCGCCTCCCTGACCCTTGCCCTCCGAGAGGTACACACAGTGAAGAACACCCGTCTCGGCCAGGTGGCGGCTCTCGCCCTGGTCGGCTCGATCGCCCTCGCGGGCTGCGGTTCCGACGACAACACCGGTTCCGCGTCGTCGTCGAGCTCCTCCGCCACCGGCTCCGCGGCATCCGCCGAGTGCTTCGAGGGCACCCTGAACGCCGAGGGCTCCTCGGCGCAGAAGAACGCCTTCGAGGAGGCCGCCGCCAGCTTCCTCGAGAAGTGCCCGAAGGCCACGGTCAACTACAACCCCACCGGCTCCGGTGCGGGCATCAAGCAGTTCATCGCCGGCCAGGTCGACTTCGCCGGCTCCGACTCGGCGCTGAAGACGGTGGAGAAGGACGGGGTCATCGAGGCCGACGCCGCCGCGAAGACCTGCGGCTCCCCCGCGTGGAACATCCCGATGGTGACCGGCCCGATCGCGATCGCCTACAACGTCAAGGGTGTCGACAAGCTGATCCTCACGCCCGCGGTGGCCGCCGACATCTTCAACGGCAAGATCACCACCTGGAACGACCCGGCCATCGCCGCGATCAACCCGGGCGTCACCCTGCCGGCGACACCCGTCAAGGTCTTCTTCCGCTCCGACGAGTCGGGCACGACCGAGAACTTCACCAAGTACCTCAACACCGCGGCTCCGGACGCCTGGACCGCCGACCCGGCCAAGGTGTGGAGCGGCAAGGGCGAGGGCAAGGAGAAGTCGGCCGGTGTCGCCGAGGGCGTGAAGTCCACCGACGGTGGCATCACCTACGTCGAGTGGAGCTACGCCAAGGACAACGACCTGAGCATCGCGCAGGTCGACAACGGTGGCGGAGCCGTGGAGCTCACCGCCGAGAGCGTCGGCAAGGCCGTCGAGGCCGCGACGAAGGACGGCGAGGGCAACGACCTGCGCCTCAAGCTCGACTACGCCACCAAGGAGGCCGGCGCCTACCCGATCCTGCTGGTGACCTACGAGATCGTCTGCTCCAAGAACGGCGACGCCACGAAGGCCGCCAACATCAAGGCCTTCCTGACGCACTTCGCGTCGCCGGAGACCCAGAAGAGCCTCGAGGAGATCGGCTACGCACCGCTGCCCGCCTCGGTGCAGTCCGAGGTGGCCTCGGCCATCTCGGCCCTGTCCTGACCCGCATCCGACGGCGCTGAGGCGCCGACCGACCCCCCGGGGGCGGGCCGCAACCCGGCCCGCCCCCTGCACCACGAGAAGGGCGACCCGCCGTGACACCCACGATCACCGGCCGCAACCTGGTCGACGAGTCCCCCGGGCCGCACGGCCGCGACCCGTTGGCCGGCGACGGCGCCTCCACCGGTCGACTGGGGGACCGGGTCTTCGGCGGGCTGGCGAAGGGGGCCGGCATCCTGGTCGTCGCCATCGTCGCCCTCGTCGGCACCTTCCTGGTCATCCAGGCCGTGCCGGCGCTGCTCAACAACAACGTCAACTTCCTGACCTCGCGCGAGTGGGTGCCCAGCGGCACGGAGCCGCGCTTCGGCATCCTCGACATGTTCTGGGCCACGATGGTCACCTCGATCATCGCGATGCTCATCGCGGTGCCGCTCGGGGTGGCCGTGGCGCTGTTCCTCACCCAGTACGCGCCGGGGTGGCTGCGGGGGCCGGCCGCCGCCACGATCGACCTGCTCGCGGCGGTGCCCTCGATCGTCTACGGCTTCTGGGGGCTGACCATCGCCGGTCAGTACTTCACGCCGTTCCAGGAGTTCCTGACCAGGACCTTCGGCTGGGTCCCGTTCTTCGACGACGCCGGGGTCAGCGCCAAGAGCACCCTCGCCTTCGCCGGCCTCATCCTGGCCATCATGGTGCTGCCGATCATCACGGCCATCTCGCGCGAGGTCTTCAACCAGGTGCCCACGGCCCACAAGGAAGGCGCGCTGGCCCTGGGGGCGACGCACTGGGAGATGATCCGCACCGCGGTGCTGCCCTTCGGCAGGCCCGGCATCATCAGCGCCTCGATGCTCGGCCTCGGGCGCGCGCTGGGCGAGACCCTCGCCGTCGTCATCCTGCTCTCCGGCCTGAACTCGACGGCCGGCTGGAGCTGGTCGGTGTTCAACGGCGGGTCGACCTTCGCGTCGCGGATCGCCAGTGGCGCCAGCGAGTTCGACAGCCCGCAGAAGACCGGTGCCTACATCGCCGCCGGCCTGATGCTGTTCGTGCTCACCTTCGCCGTCAACGCGGTCGCCCGCATCGTCATCGAGCGCAGGAAGGCCTTCACCGAATGAGCACCGCGCAGCTCGACACCAGCACGACGGCACCGCCGACCCGGCCCGGCCGCGGCCCGAGCTGGCGTCCAAGTCGGCCTCCCGGGCCACCAAGGACGTCCTCGCACGCGTCGTGATGTGGGCCGCGTTCTTCATCGCCGTGGTGCCGCTGGTCTGGATCCTCGGCGCCACGATCCTCAAGGGCGGCCAGATGCTGCTCGAGTCGCAGTGGTGGACCAACTCGCAGGCCGGCATCACGCCGCGCCGGGTGGGCGGCGGCGCGGCACACGCCATCCAGGGGACGCTGCTGCTTGGCGCTGGTCACGGCGGTGATCTCGGTGCCGATCGGGGTCTTCACCGCGGTCTACCTCGTGGAGTACGGCCGCGGCCGGCTGGCCCGGGTCGTCTCGTTCATGGTCGACATCCTCACCGGCATCCCCTCGATCGTCGCTGCCCTGTTCATCTACGCCCTGTGGGTCTCGACGATGGGCCTGCAGCGGGTGCCGTTCGCGGTGGCCCTGGCGCTGGTCATCCTGATGATCCCGACCGTGGTGCGCTCGACGGAGGAGATGCTCAAGCTCGTCCCCAACGAGCTGCGCGAGGCGTCGTACGCGCTCGGGGTGCCGAAGTGGAAGACGATCATGAAGGTCGTTCTCCCGACGGCGTTCTCGGGCATCGTCACCGGCATCCTGCTGGGGTTGGCGCGCGTGATGGGCGAGACCGCGCCGCTGATCATCCTCGGCCCGTACACCAAGGTGATCGCCAGCGACCTCTTCGGCGGCCTGATGGCGACCCTGCCCAGCATGATCAACAACGACCGCGGCGAGAACCTGCAGCCGGCCGTCGACCGGGTGTGGGGCGCGGCCCTCACCCTCATCCTGCTCATCTTCGTGCTCAACCTGCTCGGCCGGTTCATCGGCCGGTTCAGCAAGGTCAAGGGCTGACCGCCGGCGCTCCCGGCCTCCCCGATCCGCAACCCGCCCAACGGCATCCGAGAAACGACAGAAGGCAACCGACACCATGGCCAAGCGCATCGACGTCAAGGACCTCGACATCTACTACGGCGACTTCAAGGCCGTCGAGGGAGTGACGATGACGGTGGAGCCGCGCTCCGTCACGTCGTTCATCGGGCCGTCGGGCTGCGGCAAGTCGACCGTGCTGCGCACCCTGAACCGGATGCACGAGGTGATCCCGGGGGCGCGCGTGCACGGCTCGGTGATGCTCGACGACCAGGACCTCTACGCCTCGTCGATGGACCCGGTGGCGGTGCGGCGCACGGTGGGCATGGTGTTCCAGCGGCCGAACCCGTTCCCCACCATGTCGATCCGCGACAACGTCGCCGCCGGGCTGAAGCTCAACGGGATGAAGGGCAAGAAGCAGCTCGACGAGGTCGTGGAGCGCTCGTTGAAGAGCGCCAACCTCTGGAACGAGGTCAAGGACCGGCTCGACAAGCCGGGGGCCGGGCTGTCGGGCGGCCAGCAGCAGCGGCTGTGCATCGCGCGGGCCATCGCCGTCAACCCGCAGGTGCTGCTCATGGACGAGCCGTGCTCGGCGCTCGACCCGATCTCGACGCTGGCCATCGAGGACCTGATCAACGAGCTGAAGTCGGACTACACGATCGTCATCGTCACCCACAACATGCAGCAGGCCGCGAGGGTGTCGGACCAGACGGCGTTCTTCAACCTCAAGGCCACCGGTGAGCCGGGCCGGCTGGTCGAGGTCGGCGACACCCAGCGCATCTTCAGCAACCCCACCGAGCCCGCCACCGAGGACTACATCAGCGGCCGCTTCGGCTGATCACCAGCCCTCCCCGACCTATTGCGGATCTCCCCCGCCCTGGACCCGCACCTCCCCGACTTCTTGCGGATCTCCCCGCGCTGGCCCCGCACCTCCCCGACTTCTTGCGGATCTCCCCCGCGCTGGCCCTTACCTCCCCAACTTCTTGCGGATCTCCCCCGCGCTGCTCGACCCGGACCACGGCGAAGATTCGCAATAGGTCGAAAGGGAGACGGCTTTCCACAAGGGAGGCGTGATCGGCGCTCTGTCCACAGATTCGCCGGCACACCGTCAAGGACTGCGGCTCCCCGCGAGATTCATCGGATGCCGTTCACCCACCTCCCGCAGCCCTTCACTCGCACCGAGTGCCTCGCCTCCGGGGTCACCTCCCGTCAGCTCGAGCGGGCGGTTGAACGGTGCGAACTGACGCGAATAGTGCCGGGCCTGTATGCCGTGACCTCCCGATGGGACGAACGCGAGCCATGGCACCGCCACCTGGACATCGCCGAGGCAGCCGGCCGCACCACCCCGGACGCCATCGTGAGCCACGCCAGCGCGGCGGCCCTGCTCGGTCTCCCGATGCCGCCACGCCCGCCGCCGCGCGCCACCCTGACGCTGCTCGACGACCGCCGCACCTCGGAGGGCGACAGTTGGCGCCGGTTCCATCGCGGGCACACGCCGCCCGCGCACGTGGTCATCGACCGCGGCCGACCCTACCTCGTTCCGAGCCGGACCGTCGTCGACTGCATGCGCGACATGCGCCCCGGTGACGCGCTTGCCGTGTTGGACGCTGCGCTCGGTGCCGGGCTCGTCACTGGGCCAGAGCTGCTTGAGATGCGCCGTCACCAGCGGCGGTGGCCCGGCATCGCCGCTGCCGACCAGATCCTGCGCTTGGGCGACGGTCGACGGGAGTCGTGGCTCGAGTCCTCGAGCGCCTGGGCGATGACACGCCTGGAGCTGCCGCCTGGCATCCCGCAGGTTGTCGTGCGCGACGCAGACGGGCGTTTCGTCGGTCGCGTCGACGCGCTGTGGCCCGAGCTGGGTGTAGTTGGCGAGGCGGACGGCCACGGCGAAGTACCTGATGGGCGACAGGTGTGCCGGGCATGTCGGACGAGGAGCTCGTCAGACGAGCGATGCTCGCGCAAGACGTCCGCGAAGAGAGCCTGCGCGGCCTCGGCCTGGAGGTCTTCCGGTGGGGTCCGGCTGAGCTGGCCGACACGGTGGAACTGCACGCGAGGTTCCTCACCGCTGTGGCCCAGGCTGTGCCCGAAGCCATCACGGCCCGATTCACCTGCTCCTGCTGCGGCCGCCTCCTCACTGATTGCGGATCACCCACCCGGATAGGGGGACTGAGGGCCGCCTGAGACGGTGGCAGATCCGCAAGGAGTCGGGGAAGGTGGCGATGTGAGGTGGAAGATCCGCAAGGGGTCGGGGTGGAGTGGACTGACACGCGGTGGAAGATCCGCAATGGGTAGAGGGAGAACTGGGGCCGCGCGGGTGGGAAATACGCAATGAAGTCGGGGAGCGGGTGGAGTCAGAAGAGGAGGGTGAGGAGGGCGAAGGTGGCTGCTGCGGCGATGCCGGCGCCCGGGAAGGTGAGCAGCCAGCCCGCGAAGATCGAGCGCACCACGCCCCACCGCACCGCCTTGTGCGACCGCGTTGCGCCGACGCCCATGATCGCCGAGGTGATGACGTGCGTCGTCGAGATGGGCGCGCCGGTGGCCGTGGCCGCGAACAGCACCGTGGCCGACACCGTCTCGGCAGCGAACCCGTGCGGCGGGTCGACGTCGACGATGCGCCGGCCGAGCGTGCGCATGATCCGCCACCCCCCGGCGTACGTGCCGGCAGCGAGAACGACCGCCGACAGGGCGATGACCCACCACGGGATCGACAGGTCGTCGGCGGCCCGGTAGCCGCTCGCCACCAGCGCCAGCGAGACGACGCCGGCGGTCTTGGCGGCATCCTGCATGCCGTGCCCGAACGCCATCGCGGCGGCGGAAACGGTTTGGGCGTAACGGAACCCGCGCGCCGTCGGCCCGGGCGCCGCCCGCCGGAAGGCCCACAGGATCGCCGCCATCAGGGCGAACCCGCCCACCAGTCCGAGCACCGGCGAGACCACCATCGGGATGAGCACGCTGTCGAGGATGCTGTCCCACTTCACGGTCGCACCGCCGGCCAGGGCCGCACCGCAGAGCCCACCGATCAGGGAGTGCGACGACGAGGACGGCAGCCCGCGCCACCAGGTGAGCAGGTTCCACAGCGACGCGCCGATGAGCGCACCGGCGCAGATGGCGACGCCCGTGGCGCCCGCCGGCACCTCGATGATGTCGCCGCCGATCGTCTTCGCCACCCGCACCCCGGCGAATCCGCCCAGCAGGTTCATGACGGCCGCCAGCACCAGCGCGATCCGCGGCGTGAGCGAGCGGGTCGACACCGAGGTGGCGATGGCGTTGGCCGCGTCGTGGAAGCCGTTGGTGTAGGTGAAACCCATCGCCAGCACGACGACGAGCGCGACCGGGCAGCCAGTCCACCGACGCTCAGGACTCCCGGACGGCGATCGCCTCGACCTTCACCGCCACCTTCTCGAAGCCGTTCGCGGCGGCCTCGAGCGCGTCGATGATGTCCTTGTGCTTCATCACCGTGATGGGGTCGGCGCCGGGGGTGTTGAACAGCTCGGCCAGCATCCGCCGGTAGGCCTTGTTGGCGCGGTTCTCGAGCCGGTCGACCTCGACCCAGTAGGCGGTGAGGTCCTTCATCCCGCGCAGCCGGGGCATGGCATCGGCGGTGATCTCGGCCATCCGCGAGATGACCTCGACCTGCTTGGCCACCCGCGGCAGCACCTCGTCGACCCGGTAGAGCACGATCAGGTCGACCGCCGCCTCGATCAGGCCCACGCAGCTGTCGAGCGAAACCGCGAGCGCGTGCATGTCGGCCCGGTCGAACGGCGTGACGAACGCGCCGTTGACCGCCCGGATGATCTCGTGCGTGGAGTCGCCCGCCGCCGACTCGATCTCGTGCATCCGCTTGAGGATGGCGTCGCGCTCCTCGGCCGGCGCACCGATCAGGGCGGTGAGCTCGCGGGACGCATCGACGAGGTGCCGCGCCGACGCTGCGAACAGGTCGAAGAAGCGCGGTTCCTTGGGGGTGAGGCGGATCGCCACGAGCGGTCTTTCGGAAGGCGGAGAGGCCGGACAGTGGCTACAGGCTAGGGCGCGACCGAGGATGCCGGGTAGCCGGGTGCCGCCGCCCGGTCACCCCGCGCCGCCGGGGGTGGGCACGGCCTCGCCGGGCGCCGCCCGGGGAGTGTAGCCCGAGGACCTCGTCGATCGCCTCGTCGGCCATCCGGCCGTCACACTGCGACGCCGCCAGGACGAGCTCGCCGACCAGGCGGATCTCGTCCTCGAGCTGCTCGTCGTGCAGCGACGGGTCGTCCTTCATTGCTCCACGGTACGGGGAGCGATGCGGGCCGGGACGGTTTTCCACAGGTCGGATGCGGCGATCGGGAGATCCGGCAACGCATCGCGGCACCGGCCGGTGAAGGACAGGCGTCAGGAGTGGGAAGAGGTGGGTGCCGGACCGGGAGCGCCTCACGGCGCGTGGCCGCTCGTAGCGGCTGATGTTGGGACCCGGGGCTGCCGCGGTCCGGCACCCACAGACGACCCTAACGCCTGCACCCGCCGGATGTGTTCCCCTGTCGAGCCCGCATCTGTCGGGCACGCATCTGCCGAGCACCCGTCCCGACGTCAGTCGAGCTCGCCCACGCGCCACAGCCGGGCACAGGCGCGCAGGTCCTCACCGGTGGCGAGCATGGAGGCACCGGTGCGGGTGAGGTCGCTGGCCGCCGCGGGGTCGACGGCATCGCTGTCGTGGGCGAGCTCGGCCCGTCCAGCGGCGATGACCGTGCAGAAGGCGGCGGCCCGCTCGAGCGCCACGGCGAGGTCGCCCTCGAACACGCCCGCGAGGATCTGGTCGGCCACCCGCTGCACCTCCTCGGGGCCGGGCGGCTCGGCGATGCCGGCCACCGCGTGCGCCACGTCGGTGAACCGGATGCCGGCCGCGTACTCACGACTCGCCTGCTCCGGGCTGCGCCGCACCCACTCGCGCAGCGCGTACAGGCGCCACAGGGCCCCGGGCAGCGAGCGCGCGGGCCGGGCCGACCAGAGGTCGGCCACGGTGGACAGGCCGAGGTCGTCGACCAGGGTCACCAGTCGGGTGGTCACCTCCGGGTCGTGCGCCGCGCGACCCGTGCCGACGAGGATGGCGGCCGTCTGGTGCGCGACCTCGGTCACCTCGGCGGGCCCGGGCAGGGTGCCACCGTGGGTCTCCATCGCCAGCGGCCCGAAGGGCACCGGTCGCCGGGGCAGGGCTCGTCCGCCGTCACCACTCATCGGCACAGTCTCCCACCCGATGCGAGGGATCCAGCCGTCACGTCCGCCCGAGGCTCGGCACCCCGGCACCTTCGACCGGCACAGGACCGACCGCGACCCCGGCCCCACTCGGCTGCCTGAGCAGCGAGGATGGCACTGCGACAGAGTGTGTCGGGCACCACCTGGGGGTAGGAGCGTTGGCATGGCACGAGAAGGCACGGCGGCTGCACGCGCCGAGACAGCACCCGCACCGCACGACGACCGGAAACCGGACTCCCCGAAGGACATCGACAGGCCCGGATGGAAGTACACGGCCAAGGCGGCGTTCGGCGAGTTCCAGCGCGACCAGTGCACCGACCTCGCGGCCGCGCTGACGTACTACTCGGTGCTCTCGGTCTTCCCCGCCATCCTGGCGCTCGTGTCGCTGCTCGGCTTCTTCGGCCAGGGCGAGTCCACGACCAGCCAGCTGCTCGACATCGTCCGGCAGCTCGGCCAGGGCCAGGTGGCCGACCAGCTCAAGGGTCCGATCGACCAGATCGTCAACGCGCGGGGCGCCGGCCTGGCCCTGGTGCTCGGCCTCGTCGGCGCGATCTGGTCGGCATCGGGCTACGTGGGGGCCTTCGGGCGGGCCATGAACCGCGTCTACCAGGTCGACGAGGGACGGCCCATCTGGAAGCTGCGCCCGGTGGTGCTGGCTCATCACCGTCGGCCTGGTGGTCATGGCCGCGCTCGTGCTCGTCGGCCTCGTGGTCAGCGGCCCGGTCGCGACGGCCATCGGTGAGGCGGTCGGCCTCGGCGACCTCGCCGACGACCATCTGGGACATCGTCAAGTGGCCGGTGATGCTCGGCATCGTCGTGGTCATGGTGGCGGTGCTCTACTACGCGACTCCGAACGTGCGGCAGCCGAAGTTCCGGTGGGTCTCGGTCGGTGCGGCGGTCGCCATCCTCGTCTGGGTGCTCGCCTCGGTCGCCTTCGGCTTCTACGTCTCCAACTTCAGCTCGTACAACAAGACCTACGGCTCGCTCGCCGGCATCATCGTCTTCCTGCTGTGGCTGTGGATCACCAACCTGGCCCTGCTCTTCGGTGCCGAGGTCGACGCCGAGCTCGAGCGGGCGCGCCAGCTGCAGTCCGGCATCGAGGCGGAGAAGACCCTCCAGCTGCCGCCGCGCGACACCCGCAACTCCGAGAAGGCCGAGGAGAAGCTGGAGAAGAAGGTCGCCGAGGGTCGGCGCCTGAGGCTCGAGTCGGATGCCGCCGACGGGCATGACGACGACGCCCGTGGGTATGACGCCCACCGTGAGAATGGACGCGGTGCACGGGACGACTCGGCATCGGCGGACCGGCTCGAGGCCCTGCCGTCGGACAGACACCGCGACCGGGCTCCCCGCGACGGCTGAGGCGCCCCCCGCTGAGCACGCAGCACCTCCCCGGCCCCGACCGGCCGGTTCGCGAGGGCGATCGACCCGCGTCGACATGCCTATGATCTGCCGCGTGAGACACGCGGATCCCCGGTGAACCGGCTGCAGCAGGGCCTGGTGCTCGGAGACCGCTACGCATTGCACACCCGCATCGCCTCGGGCGGCATGGGCGACGTCTGGGAGGCCGACGACACCGTGCTGTCGCGCACGGTGGCCGTCAAGGTGCTGCGACCGGGCACCGACGAGGAGCAGGTCTTCGCCCGCCGGTTCCGCAGCGAGGCCCTCTACACCGCCAACCTCTGCCACCCGAACATCGCGACGGTCTTCGACTACGGCGAGGACGACAACCTCGCCTACCTCGTCATGGAGCTGGTGCCGGGCGAACCGCTGTCGGCACTGGTGCAGCGCGAGGGCGCCCTCCCACCCGACCGGGTGCGCGCGATCGTCGGCCAGTCCGCCCTCGCGCTCGGCGCTGCCCACGAGGCCGGGGTCGTGCACCGCGACGTCAAGCCGGCCAACATCCTCGTCATGCCCGACGGCACGGTGAAGCTCACCGACTTCGGCATCGCGCGTGCGGTCGACGGCTCGGGGAACACCCAGACCGGTGAGGTGCTCGGCACGCCGCACTACCTGTCCCCCGAGCAGGCCCTGGGGGAGACGGCGACCGGTGCGTCCGACCTCTACGCGCTCGGGGTGGTGGCGCACGAGCTGCTCACCGGCCGACGACCGTTCGACAAGGGGACGCCGGTGGCCACCGCCCTGGCACAGGTCAACGACTCGCCGCCCCCGCTTCCCCCGCACGTGCCGCCGGGCCTGCGCTCGCTCATCGAGCAGTGCTTGCAGAAGCAGGCGGCCGACCGCCCCGCGTCGGCGCGCGAGCTGGGTGAGCGCCTCGGCGTGCCCGAGGGCGACCTGCCCGAGGCAAGCGAGGATGCCGCCGACGTGGTCGGCACGGCGGCCGCGGCCGAGGCGTCGGTCGACGACCGGCCTGCCGCGCCGCCGCGCTGGGACGGCACCTACGACCCCACACCCACTCCGACCAGCGTGCCTGTCGTGCCGAAGGGGCACGTGCACTGGGCCTGGGTGCCCGGCTTCAGCGCGGCTCTGCTGGCCATCGCCGCGGTGTGGTACTCGCTCGGCCGCTGAGGCACCCGAGGGCCGGCGTCCACCGGCGCGGCCTCGACCGGGTCACCGGGCCCGAGGTGATGCTCCGGCCCACGCCGGGCCGCCCGGCTCGGCACCAGCCTGCTCCTGCTCCACGTCACCGGACGACGCACCGGCCGGGTCCACTCCACACCGGTCGACGACCACCGGCAGGCCGACGGCTCCCTGCTGGTGCTGACCAGCTCGGGCTGGCGGGTCAACCTGCGCGGCGGCCCCGTCCCGGTGCAGCTCACGCCCTCGCCGCCACGCTCGACCTGGTCGCCGAGCGCGGCATCGCCGGCGCGTCGATCGAGGCGGTCTCGGCCCGCTCGGGCGTCGCCAAGACGACGGTCTACCGCCAGTGGCCGAACCAGGCGGCGCTCGTGCTCGACGCCTTCCGCAGCATCGCCCCCGACCCGCAACTGCCTGACACCGGAACCCTGCGCGGCGACCTCGAGGTGCTGGTCGGCGGTTTCGCCGAGGCGCTGAGGCAGGGGTGCGCCGGGGTGTTCATGGCAGCGTTGATGGATGCCGCCCAGCGCGACCCCGACTTCGCCGCTCTGCACGCGGTGGAGACGCGGCGCCGGCACCGGCCGGTGCTGGCCGTGCTGGCCCGCGGCATCGACCGGGGAGAGCTGCCCGTCGGCACCGACATCGACGCCCTCGTCGACCAGCTCGCCGGGCCCGTGCTGCACCGCAGGTCAGTCTCCGGGCAGCCCCTCGACCGGGGGTTCGGCAAGCGCGTGGTCGACGGGGTCCTGCGGGCCTGTACGGCTGGCTAGTCTTCGACGATGACCTCGGTCGAGCCGCAGAGCTGGCACCACGGGCTGGTGGCCCGCTGGTGGTCGCTGTTCCGCACCTCGGGCCCGGAGATCGACTACTTCCGGCGCTTCGTGCGAAGCCGGCCAGCCGGCCCTCGACGTCGCCTGCGGCGCGGGCCGGCTGCTGGTGCCCTACGTCGCCGCAGGGCTCGACGTCGACGGCTGCGACGCGTCACCCGACATGGTGGCGCTGGCCCTGGAGGCGGCGGGTGCCGTGGGTGCGTCGCCCACCGTCACCTGCCAGGCCATGCACGAGCTCGACCTGCCCCGGCGCTACCGCACGATCATCGTGTGCGGCGGCCTGGGGCTGGGCTCGACCCGCGAGCAGGACCAGCAGGCGTTGCGTCGCCTCCGCGACCACCTCGAGCCGGGCGGGCGGCTGGTGCTCGACAACGAGGTGCCGTACTCCGACGGCAACCACTGGCGGCTGTGGCCACGGGGCCAGCGCGATGGCCTGCCCGAGCCCGCTCGGCCCCCCGGTGAGCGGCGCCGCGGCCCTGATGGTGACGAGTACGCCCTGATGTCAAGGCTGCTCGACTTCGACCCGCTCAACCAGCAGGAGGCGTGGGAGATGCACGCCTGCCGGTGGCGCGACGGCGAGCTCGTCGAGGAGGAGCACCACCGGCTCACCTCGAACCTCTACTTCCGCGGCGAGGTCGTGATGATGCTCGAGCGGGCGGGGTTCGCGGAGGTCGACGTCCGCGGCGAGTACAACGACCTGCCGCCCACCGTCGACGACACGTTCCTCGTCTACGTGGCCACCCGCGGGTAGTCCGACCCGGAGCCGATGGGCCATCGAGACGCCACGAGCCAGCACAGCGCGCCCGACAGCAGCCCGATGGCAGTGCCCCCCACGACGTCGACGGGCCAGTGCGCCCCGATGTACAGGCGGTTGAGCGCCACCAGCAGCGCCACCACCACCCCCACGACGCGTTGCGGCCGGGTCAGCCACGGCCACAGCGCGGCCACGAGGCCGACGGCGACAGCGGTGTGCGCCGAGGGGTAGGCGTTGCCGTACGGGTCCTTGGGGTAGCCGTGCACGTCGAGCCCGGGGATCGTCGCCGTGGGTCTGGGCTGGTCGGCTACCCGCTTGAGCACCTGGGTGACCAGCTCGCTGATCGCGACACTCACCAGCGCGGCCCGCAGCACCTCCCAGCGCTGGGTGCCGCGGGTGGTGGCCAGGATCCAGCCGGCGAGGGCGGCGGCCAGCACGGCCAACGGGACCGGCCGGAAGAGCGAGTTGCTCACTGCCAGAACGGTTCCGAACGGCGGCGGTGGGTCGTTCAGCCACCGCACGAGGTCGGTCTGGGCAGCATCGGCCCCCGGTTGCAGCGCGAGCCAGTAGGTCGCGGCGACCACCAGCACGGATGCCGTCGCGAGCGCCCAGCTCCAGCTCGGCGCCGGTGGGGCGGGCGCACTGGCACCGGTGCGCTCGTCCACGCGCCGGTCGTGCGGGGACTCGGTCATGACCGCAACCTACCGATGACCCGTCCGCCCTCCTCCGGAGTCGTCGCGCGGCGGGCCGGTGGCATCCGCGGCCGCGAGCACCTCGTCCACCTCATGGGTCGTGAGGTGCCGGGTGACACCCGATGCCGCGAGGACCAGTGCGCCCAGGAGCCTGATCTCCTGGGAGAGCGCGGCATCGTGCAGTTCCCCGGCGGAGTCGGAGTGCAAGGCGGCCGTCCCTTCTCTGGCGGCTGGCCCTGCCCTGCCACGTTGTCACTGTCTGTCCCGGTGCCCGGGCGACGCACCACGCAGGTCCCGGAGGGCTCGCGGTACTGGTGCCACCCCGATGATGGCAGAGGAACGTTGGGCTTACCTTGCGCGACGGGCCTCGGAGAGCGCCGACTCCGCCCCGAGAGCGAGCGGGAACATCGCCCACAGCCGTGCACCGCCCAGTTCTGAGCGCTCGAAGACCAGTCGGCCCCCCATGTCCGCGACCGCGTCCGCGAGCAGGCGGATGCCGACATGACCTTCCTCGCTGGGGACACCGTCGGACCCCCAGCCGTCGTCGTCGACCGCCACCTCGACCATGCCACCAGCCAGGGCGACGGTGACCGTCACCCGTGAGGCCTGCGCGTGCCGCACGACGTTGCGCAGCCCTTCTCGCACGATGCGGTAGACCATCTGCGCCGCCTCGGCGGAGGGTCGGACCAACCCGGCATCCATCGACACGACCACGGTGAGCCCAGCCTCACGGGCGCGGTCGGCCAGGTCCTCGACCGCCGGCCGCAGGTCCCCGGTGGAGAGGTCCGCGGGGTAGATGGCGGTCATCATCTGGCGCAGGGCCCGCACCTCGGTCTGCAGCTCGCCCTCGACGGACAGCAGGACGCGACGGGCGGCCGATGCCGTCTCGGGCAGGGCACTGCGCACGGCCGGGAGCGAGTAGCTGAGGGCGGACAGGCTCTGCACCAGCCCGTCGTGCAGGTCCGCCGCGATCCTGCGCCGCTCGAGGTCGGATGCCGCGAGCGCGTGCCCCAGCATCCGGTCGCGGTCGGTGCGCGCCTTGGCGACGCGCCGGGCCAGGGTGATCGCCAGCGGGATCAGCGCGAGCTGCAGCAGGGCCAGGCTGCCGATCCCCAGGAGCGAGAACTGCTTGAGCAGCCGGGCCTGGTCGGCCTTCATCCGGGCCGTGGTCGAGTAGGCCTCGTACAGGAACGGGCTGCGGTCGGCGCCACGCGCGCCGACGTAGACCTCGAGCAGCGGTCCGTCACCGCGCTCCTGGGCGTTCTCCGGCCTGGTCAGGTCGGAGAGCTTCGCGGACACGCGGTGGGTTCCCAGCAGCGCGGCGTCGTCGGGCTCCAGGGTGAACCGCTGGCCGATCAGGCTCCGCTCGTCGGACCAGATGACCCGGCCGTCGCCGTCCCACAGCTTGGCGTGCTCGATGGTCCCGTCGGCGATGCGCGAGGTCATCAGCACGTCGATCGCCCGCATCGCAGCCGCGTTGCCGTTCCTGGCCTGGGCACTGAGCAGCGGTGCGACCACACCCTGGGCGAAAGAGGAGGCCCGGACGCTGGCATCCTCGAGCGCCAGGTCGGCCGCCAGCCCCCGGGCGAGCAGCACGGAGCCCGCGGCCACCACCAGCAGGACGACCAGGCTGGACAGCACGTACCGCCGCACGGCGGACGCCCAGCCGGTGACGGGGGTGGTGTCCGACGGCGGCACCGGCTCAGCCCTCGTCGCCGACGCGGACCAGGCCGCGGCGGTGGGCGACGACGACCGCCTCGAGCTGGGTGTGGGCGTCGAGCTTCACCAGGATGCTCTTGATGTGCCCCCGGCAGGTGAGCACGGACATACCGAGCGCATCCGCGGCACCCTGGGTGTCCCTGCCCCGGGCCAGCTGCTCGAGGACCTCGGTCTCCCGAGCGGTGAGGACCTCGGGTGGCGCGACGGGGCTCAGCGTCACCAGGTCGCCGACAAGGGTCGGGGGGACGACGAAGCGGTCGCGGCTGGAGGTCCGGACGGCGTCGAACAGGTCCTCGAGCCGCCCGTCCTTGGGCAGCACGGCGCTCGCGCCCGCGGACAGCGCCTCCTGGAGCACCGCCCTCGTGACGAAGCCGCTCAGCACGACCACCCGCAGCGTCGGCGAGGCGGCCAGCAGCCGAGGGGTGGCCGCCACCCCGTTGCCGTCGCCGAGGTTGACGTCGATGACGACGACATCAGGGCGGTGCTTTCGCACCAACGCCAAAGCCTCGTCCACCCCACCTGCCGTGCCGATGCAGCGCAGGTCCGGTTGCGGCCCGAGCGCCAGCGCGATGGCCTCGGCGAAGGTGCGGTGGTCGTCGACGACCAGCACCGTCGTCTCGCGCGGTGCGCCGGCGCGAACGTCCTGGTCTGTCATGTCGAGCTGCCCCTGCACAGTCATTGCACGTGATGCATGTGGCCCTCGACACGCGAGCGCCTGCCACAGTCTCAGCCTCGATGGCGACCGCGGCAATCGTCTGAACGGTCAGTGTTGACCGGGGCCCGGCGCATCCCCCATCTGGGGTGCACGTGGCACCACAGGTGGGGCATCCGGCCGGGGCCGCGGGGGCGCACCCTCGAGACATGAGCATGGACGGGACGGCGCACGCGCCCTCAGCCGAGGTGCCGACCGGCATCCACGGGACCCGTGACGTGCCGTCCACGGCGCACGGCGCCCCGCGGGTGGCGCTGTCGCTGTGCGGCGGCGTCACCGTGCGCGGAGAGCTCGGCACCCTGGGGCCCCGTCAGCTCGGCGGTGCCAGGTTCCGGCACATCCTGATCGCCCTGTCGGTGCGCACCGGCCACCCGGTGTCCAAGGTGCGGCTGGTGCACCTCCTGTGGGGCGATGCACCGCCCGCGGGCGCCATCGGCACCCTCGAGACCTACATCAGCCGGCTGCGCCAGCGCTTCGACAGCGTCGCGGTCGCCGGCGGGTCGGTCGTCCGGACGGTGCCCGGCGGCTATGCCCTGGACCCGGCCGGCATCGCGGTGGACGTGGACGCCTTCACGCACGCCTGCCGGGCCGCCCGCGAACCCGGCCTCCCGACGGCCGTTGCTCTGGACCGCTGGTCTGCAGCCCTGCACACCATCACCGGCGACTTCCTCGCCGGCGAGGCCGGCCCGGCCTGGTTCGACGACGCTCGCCACCTGCACCAGCTCCGGCTGGCCGAGGCCCTGGCCGAGGCCGCCGAGACCGCGCTCCGGGACGGGTCCCCGGCGGCCGCGGGACGGTTCGCGGCGCGGGGCCTTGCCGTCGACAAGCTGCACGAGAGCTGCTGGCGGCTGCTGCTCGAGTCCTTCGAGGCGCGTGGCCTGCCCGGTGAAGGGCTCCGAGCCTATGACGACTGCACACGCGTCTTCGCGCGGGAGCTCGGCTGCGCGCCGGGCCCCCACGTGCAGGCAGCCTTCGAACGGCTGTCTGCCGGCACGGCCGGCAGGGGGGCCGGCACCGACGACGGCCTCACCGCGGCGGTGCAGGCCGTGGTCCGGCTGTACGCCTCGGTGACACCGGATGACGCGCGGCACCCCCGGCCCGCCGACCTCGCCGCAGCTCCGTCGAAGGTCGCCGAGGCCTACCAGCTGCTCCATGGCCTGCTCCTGCAGGCCGATGCGATGACCCGTCAGGTGCCCATGACGGCCTGATCACCAGCACGTCGCGCCACAGGTCCACCGACCTGGGTGGCTTGGCGTGCGACGCCGCACTATCACTGAAAATGGTTGTTACACAACGGTTTTCCCCAAGATCTTCCCAAGGTCGAGGTGGAACGCTGAACACGATGCGACGCAACCCTGCGCCGCGCCAGGGCGAGAAGGATCGCCTCGGGACCTTGGAGGCCGAACATGAACACGTACACCACAGCTGAGCGCCCTCGCGGACCGGGCGCCACCGCCGCATCCCCTCGCCGGGGCCGGAACCGGGCCCGCGCAGCGGGCGCGCTCGCCGTCACCCTCGTCGCAGCCCTGCTGACCGCGGTCTTCGCCTCGTCCTCGGCGTCAGCCGCGATCACCACCGGCACCCTCGTGGCGAGCGGCCTGACCAGGCCGGGCGGGGGCGTCTGGCTCCCCGGTGGGGGTGGGCACTTCTGGGTGTCCGACGGCGTCCTCGGCCTCTGCGAGACGCTGCCGGCGACGGCCAGCACGACCAAGTGCAACGGCACCGCCAAGGGTGGCCAGGCCTACTTCTCGTCGACGAAGAGCCTCGTCTACGTCGCCGACACCTCGTCCAAGACCAACCAGGTCATGCGGATGCCGTACACCGCGGCATCCGACGGGCTCGGTGGCGCGACCACCATCCAGGTGCCGAACGTCACCGCGGTCGGTGGAGGCTCCGGTGGAGGCCGCGCGCAGGGCGTGACTCTCGTGACCGGCCCGGACGGTGCCGAGCGGCTCTACGTCTCGTACCTCAAGTCCGGTGACGTGATGCAGGTGCTCAACCCCTCCGGCAAGGACAAGGCCGGCGCGACGGTCACGCCCACTGTGACCAGGGTCGGCGTGACGTCCGACGGCCGGGGCACCACCGCCCTGCAGGTCTTCACCCGCACCGACGCCGGTGGCGTGGTGCACGACGACCTCTACGTGGCCGAGTCCGGCGGCAACGGCCTGTCGGTCATCAAGGACGTCGACGGCACCGGTGGGCGTCCCGCCTGCAACCCCGCCTCACCCTGCGCTGCCACGACCGTCGCGAACGCGAGCGGTGGCGCCCTGTTCAGCTTCCCCGGTGGCCTGGCCAGTGACGGGGTGCAGCTGTACATCGGCGACTCGCCGCTGAACACGCCGGGACGGGTGCTCAGCTACAACCCCGTGACCGGCGCCCAAGGGGTGCTGTCCACCGACATCAGCCCGGCGTACACCTCGGCCTTCGACGGCGTGCGGCGCACCAAGTACCAGAACATCACCGGCCTCGGGCTGAACCCCGCGACCCTCGACCTCTACGTCGGCGACGACCCCAGCTTCCCGCTGGCCACGCCCGTCAATGCCCAGGGCCACCTCTGGAAGGTCGCGGGCGCCGCGGCCCAGCCGGTCGTCACCTCGGTCACGCCGAGCACCGGTGACGTCGCCGGCGGCACCGCGGTCACGATCGCCGGGTCGAACCTGGTCAACGCCGTCGCCGGGTCGGCCGACCCGGTCGCCTTCGGCAGCACGGTCAAGTTCGGAACCCTGACGGCCACTGCGGTCACCTGCCTCGCCGACGGCACCAGCTGCACGGCCACCAGCCCGGCATCCACGGGCGCGGGCGTCGTCGACGTGAAGGTCACCAACGCGGAGGCGCAGACGAGCACGGCAGTGGCGGCCGACCAGTTCACCTACACCGCCGCCGCCCCCGCACCGGGAGCACCCGTCGTCGCCAAGATCGCCCCCACCAGCGGGATGAGCATCGGTGGCACCGTGGTCACGATCACCGGAACCGCCCTGGTCAACCCCGACGGCACGGCATCCGTGCACTTCGGCACTGCAGCGGCCACCGCCGTGACCTGCCTGGCCGACGGCACCTCGTGCACCGCGACGAGCCCGGCCGGCACCGACGGCTCGACCGTGGACGTCCAGGTGACGACCAACGTCGGCACCAGTGCGACCGTTGCCGCGGACCGCTTCACCTACGTCACGCCGGTGGCAGCGCTCTACAGCTACGGCATCACCGCCCCCAAGGGCGGCGTCACGTGGGTGCCTGACACCACCACCGCCAAGGGCCACTACTGGGTCTCCGACCACGGCAACGGCCTGTGCCGGCTCGACCCCGTCCCCGGAGCGACGATCGTCGCCCCCAACGTCGCCGCCTGCGACCCCGGCTTCACGATCGGCTCGCCGGGCCAGGCCGTCTACGACCCGCGGGCCAACGCCGACGGCACGCACTGGCTCTACGTCCCCGACAACGCCGTCCGGAGCCCGGGTGTGTGGCGCCTGACGTTCCACCCTGCAACGGCGACGATCGACACGCCCACCGCGATGGCTCCCGGTCTGATGGACAACCTGAAGACCAACTCGCTCGTGCTCGACCCGGTGGCCGACAGGCTGTACGTCGGTGACCTGGTCGACGGGAACATCCGCCGGATCAACGGTGCCGGCGCCGACCCGCGCACGCAGAGCGTCGACATCGTGGCCACGACCCAGCCGCAGAAGGTCGGCGGTGGAGCGGCCGGCCGCGGCATCAACGGCACGATGACGAAGCTGGGCAACCTGATCTTCCTCCCGGAGAACAACGCTGCCACCTACTTCGACACCACGGCCGCGTGTGCCAACCCGACGGCCAGCCCGAACCCGGCGCCGTGCGCGACGACCACGGTCAACTTCCTCAACACGCCGAGCCCGGTCTTCGTCGCCGGGGTCGCGGGTGACGCCGTGCACAACCAGCTCTACATCTCGGAGTCCCCG
This sequence comes from uncultured Actinomycetota bacterium, assembly GCA_963833495.1. Taxonomy (GTDB): domain Bacteria; phylum Actinomycetota; class Actinomycetes; order Actinomycetales; family Dermatophilaceae; genus Fodinibacter. The sequence continues at coordinate 333,183 of CAWHYJ010000011.1, forward strand.
GGAACGGCGAACGCGACCATCTACCGGTTCGACGTCTCGACGATCACGGCAGCCAACCCCGGTGGGTCAGCCGGCGTCGTCTACGTCACCGACGGCCGGGTGCCGGCAGCCGGGACCCCGGATGCCGTCGTGCAGTGCAGCCTCACGTGCACCCGACCGGCGGACCCGGCCCTCACCCCGGGCGGACTGACCGGCTTCCCGTTCGCGCAGGGCCTGTTCGTCGACCCGACGAGCTCGGCGCTGTACATCACCGAGGACGCCACTGCCGGAGCGCGCTCCGGTCGCGGACACGCCTGGACGGTGCAGTACACCCCCTAGCCGCCGCTCACTGGTCGACCCCGCACCCCTGCCCCGAGTGCGGGGTCGACCAGTGTTCGGCCCTCGGCGCTGGTCGGCCTGCGCCCCTGCCAAGAGCGCGGGTCGGCCAGTGTCCGGCACCATTGGCTACTGACGGATCGGCCCGGGTTGACATAGCCTCGGCAGCGCACCCACCGACCCCACTCCGTGGCAGCCGACTCGCACCAGGAGCACCCCGAAATGGCAGACCTCTGGACCCTTGTCGCCGCCGAGCGGGGCGCACTCGCCGACGACCTCGCCGACCTCACCCCGGATCAGTGGGGCACCACGTCACTGTGCCCCGACTGGACGGTGCGGCACGTCGTCGCCCACCTCACCGCCGCTGCCTCCACGAGCCCGGGCGCGTTCGTGGCCCAGTTCGCCGGGGCCGGCTTCAACTTCGACAAGTACGCGAATGCCGGCATCGCGCGGCGGCTCGGCACCGACCCGGGCGCGACGCTGGCCGGGTTCCGCGCGGTGCAGGGGTCGACGACCGCCCCACCCGGCCCCAAGGGGACGTGGATCGGTGAGGTCGTCGTGCACTCCGAGGACATCCGCCGGCCGCTCGGCATCAGTCACGCCTACGACCCCGAGGCGCTCCGTCTGGCCGCCGACTTCTACAAGGGGTCCAACACCCTCATCGGCGCCAAGAACCGCATCGACGGACTCACGCTCAGGGCGACCGACCTGGACTGGTCCACCGGTGACGGCCCGGCCGTCGAGGGACCGATGGCGTCGCTCGTCGCCGCCATGACCGGCCGCAGGGCGCCCGTCGACGACCTCAGCGGTGAGGGAGTCGAGGTCCTGCGCAGTCGCTGCAGCTAGACCATCCCGCGGGCTCGTGGCAGGGCGTGCGTGGGGTAGGAACAGGTCATGGCTGACACCGCGATCTTCGACGTCGACGGAACCCTGGTCGACACCAACTACCAGCACGCACTGGCGTGGTTCCGCGCCCTGCGACGCTTCGACATCACCGCGCCGCTGTGGCGCCTCCACCGCGGCATCGGGATGGGCGGCGACCAGTTCGTCGCCGCCGTCGCCGGCCCGGATGCCGAGCGGGCGCACGGTGACGACCTGCGGCAGGCGTGGAGTGAGGAGTTCGACGCGCTGATCGGCGAGGTCCAGCCGTTCGAGGGCGCGCACGAGCTGCTGGCCGAGGTCAAGGAGCGCGGCTTCCGGCTGGTGCTGGCCAGCTCCGGGAAGGCCGAGCACGTCGAGGTCTTCCTCGACCTGATCGACGGCACGTCACTCGCCGACGCGTGGACCACCGCGGACGACGTACAGAAGAGCAAGCCCGAGCCGGACGTCGTGGCGGCGGCGCTGGCCAAGGTCGAGGGTGCGAGCGGCATCATGGTGGGCGACTCGGTCTACGACGCTCAGGCGGCGGCCAAGCTCGGCATCCCCACCCTCGGGGTGCGCACCGGTGGCTTCTCCGTGGGCGAGCTGCAGGAGGCCGGCGTGCTGCAGGTCTTCGACTCGCTCGTGGCCTTCCGGTACGCCCTCGACGGCACTGCCCTGGCACGCGCCAGCCGCTGAGAATTCGCGGCGGTCGCCCGGGTCCGGCGGAGGCGCACCGGCGCCTGCAGAGCAACCGTGAGATCGGCGTGGCCATGGCCATCCTCATGGACGAGCACCGATTCAGCCGTCAGGAGGCCTTCGACGGTGCTGCGGGTCGCGAGCCAGAACTCGAACCGCACGCTGGCGGAGGTCGCCTCCGAGGTGGCCGACACCGGCACGTTGACGATCACGCGGCCCGCCTGACCGACCGGCATCTCGACGACCGGAGTCGATTCATGCTGCCCATGCCGGGTAGGACGTGGGCAGCCGCTGGGATCCAAGCCGAGTGTCCTCACGGTCAGGCGCCGTCGTGGTCAGGGACCGATCACCCTCGTCCACGGGGGCGCTGCCGGCGTCGGGGACCGGCACCAGGGCTTCCCGGCTGGCTGAGGTTCGGGCAGGCTTGGCCGAAGGCAGGACGAACTGGGAAGGAGTGGTCGGGGTGGAGATCGACCGGCAAGAGATCGTTGATCAGCTCCGTGGCCGGAGCGAGGACGAGGCGGCCGACCGCGCGGAGCGGGAGCTGCCCGAGCAGGTGGACACCGAGGAGGACGAGGCGCTGCTCCACCAGCTCGGGATCAACCCGGCAGACCTGCTCGGCGGGATCGGCGGCACGTTCGGCTGACCTGGCCTGACCTGACCTCATCCGGCCGCCGCTCACGTGAGGTGATGCAGAGGGCGGGCTCCATCGCGCACCCTGCAGCACCCGACGGGCAGGGTCAGCGCAGCCCCAGCTCGCCGTGCACCTGGAGGAGGTCCGCGACCTTGCGCAGGGTGGGGTGGGCCCCGCCCGTCGCGACATCCTGCCCGCCGCGCTTCGTGTCCCCGGCGAAGGCAGCGAGGTGGCGGATGGTGGCGACGTCGGCGAAGGCGAGCTGGCTCAGGTCGAGGTAGACCAGTCGTGACCCGTCGAGCTCGAGGCCCCGCAGGGTCTGGTCGAGGTAGGAGACCTTGGAGAAGTCGCACTCTCCGTGCAGCGCGACCCGCAGCACGTTCCCGTCGGTCACCGTCTCGACGCGCAGGCCATTCACGTCGCCAGATCCTCTCGTAGTGGCCGCGTCGGCCATGTGCCTTCCCGGTCCCACGGAAGCAGCCGCTCGCCTCGCCGGGCTTCCGGTCCTGGTTCGCCGGGAACGGCGCGGTCTCGTCTGGCCGTGCTCGAGGAACTCTCGGTTGTCGCCTCCATACCCCGGCCCGTCCCGGCCATGCATCCGCGGAAGCTGAAACCGCCGTGGAGCCGGTGAGGCCTGAGCAGATTGGCGCGTCGGTCTCACGCCCTTGGCCCGGCAACGGTGGGACACTTCGCAGGGGATCTACGCGGCGCCCGGTTCGGTGCGCCAGATGGTGGGCAGGCAGTCTTGGGGGGGTGGGGATCACGTTGAGCTTCGACCAGGCGCAGGCATGGGTGCTGCCCTCCGACCTGTCGGCCGCTTCGCAGGCACGAGGTCACGTCGCAGCGATCTGTGCCGGGCTGCCCGACGAGACGGTGTACACCGCACGCCTGCTGGTCACCGAGCTGGTCTCCAACGCGGTGCTCCACGGCCGGGGAACGATCCGGCTCACCGTGGCGCGCGACCACGCGGGCGTGCGGGTGGAGGTGCACGACGAGAGCCCCCAGCTTCCCGTGGTCATGCATCGGTCGCCCTTGGCCGAGCACGGGGCCGGCCTGCGCCTGGTGTCGGCGATGGCCGGTAGCTGGGGCTCTGAGCCGCTGGCCGACGGGCAGCGCGGCAAGCGGGTGTGGTTCACCCTCCCCTGAAGGCCACGCACGGCCAGGTAGCGTCGATCGGTGAGTTCTCCGGAGCAGCGTGACCCGGCCGCTCCAGCACTGGGACGACGAGATGCACGACCTGGTGCAAAGGGTCTCCCGTCGCGAGCGCGATCGCGCGGTCGGCGTGTGGCGCGACGCCCTTGACGCCAAGTTCTCGGGCTCACCCGTCTGGGTGCACGGCGACACCGCGATCGCGAACCTGTTGGTCGGGAGAACGACCGGCCGTCGGCGGTGCTCGACCTCGGGTGCAGCCAACGTGGCGGCTTCGAGCAAGGGTCCACGACCGGCTGTCGGTCGCCCCGGCGCTTGCACCCCACCCCCTGCGCTGCCACGCTGAGGCTGCCTCGCGGGATCTCGGTGGTAAACACGACCTGTCATCGGACCAGCCGGGTGGCATTCGGCACGGCAAGAAGGGGAAGCGCATGGTGCTCGGCATCGGTGGGTTCAGCAGTGGGAAGGCCGGCGGCCCGTACTACGAGATCGAGGTGAACGAGGGCTCGGTCAACATGCGCCACTTCACCAAGATCGCGAACCAGCGCGCGGACAACGGTTACCGGATCGCCCACGTCTACAGCCAGGACCGCAACACCATCGTCGTCTGGGAGCGCACCAGCGGCTGAGTTGCCACGGACTCACGGATGCCGGTGACGCCACGCTCGGTCAGGCGTCGTCGCAGCAGCGCCTGTCGAGCAGCGCACCGCAGGTTTGGAGAAGACCAGGTGGTCGTGGGCTGGGTAGCGTCGTTCGAGTCGACCGACTGACTGCTGAGGAGACGGATCATGCCAACCGGAGAGGTGCTTTGGCCCGAGGTGACCGCCCGGTGAGCACGTCAGCCACCGCCGAGGAGACTTTCGCCCTCGTCGCGGCCGAGCGTCGCGAGCTGGCCGACCTCCTCGACGGGCTGGACGAGGCGCAGTGGGACACGCCCAGCCTGTGCGCCGGCTGGCGGGTGCGTGATGTGGTGGCGCACCTGCTGATGGAGGTGACGCTCAGCGCACCGAGGTTCCTGCTCGGCTTGGCCTCCCACCGCTTCGACTTCGACCGCCTCGCGTTCTCGTGGGCCGTCACCGAGGCGCGAGGCGGCAGCGACCTGGCGGAGCGGGTCCGAGCCAACGCCGAGAACCGCACCACCCCTCCCGGCTCGGGTCCGGAGGCTCCGTTGACCCACCTGGTCACCCATGGGCAGGACATCCGTCGGCCGCTCGGGTTGGTCACGGGCATCCCCGCCGCCCGGGCCGACATCGCACTGCGGCAGCTGAGCTCCCACCGAGCACGTCGGCTGCACCACGGCCGGTTCGACGGCCTGTCGCTTCTCAGCACCGACACCGGGTGGGCGGCCGGTTCCGGCCCATCGGTGCGAGGCACCGCCTCGGCGCTCATCACGACGCTGGCAGGCCGGCCCGTGGCTCTCGACGAGCTGGAGGGCGACGGGGTCGGCACGCTGCGCGCGAGGTTCCGGTGACCAGCACCCTGCCGGAGTGCGAAGGAAGGGCCACACGGTGACTGCGGCCGCGCAGCCGCCTTCAGGGGCCCCTGCGCCGCCAGAAGCTCCTTCGGCGCCTGGGCGCGGGTGGGCGGGAGGCGCTGCCGGTGCAGATGGCGCAGTCCGGCCGCCCACACCCGGGCGAACCGAGCGTTGACATCAGCCGCAGCGCCTCGTTGGTGTAGTCGTCCGCGAACTTCCAGACGAGGTCCATCCGGCCCTCGGTGACAGCGGCATTGACCTTCCACACGTAGGCGTCGTGCAGCTCGCCCAACAGGTCGGTCTCACCCATCCCGCACCACCCGTCACCCGCATCGGCGGCCGCAGGCCGTCCGGCTAGCCAAGCTGACCTGGCGAGGAGTGCTGCCACGCCATGGTCAGGGTGCTCCATCAACTGTAGTCCCGGCATCCGGCCCTGGCGGGTGGCGGGCGCAGGCCGCGACGTCGTCACGGAGCTGGTCGAGGTCACGGTTCTCGAGGAGCGCGAACACGGCGACGTACCTGCCTGGCCCCGGCGGCGGGGTGGGCAGCGGCACCGCCGTGATGGATGACGCCGTGGCCGGCGGCCCGGTGTAGGAGTCACTCCACGAACGCATCCCACTGGCTTCGCGGCCGCGAGACCACACGAGCCGGCGGTGGCGCATCCGCACGCACTGCCCTGTCAGGCGGCCCGTCCGTGAGCACCACGATGTCATCCCCCAGCGCGGCGAGGTCCGTGGTCACCGGCTGCATCGCCTGCAGCACCACCACGGTCGAGTCGGAACCCACCCCAGTCACCCGGTGACCCTGACAGGAAAGGCCCTGCCATCACGTCGGACGAACCGGTCGGCCCGCTTCGCCGGTCACGGGGGGGTCATCTCGGGCTTCTGCTTGTCGGCACCCCGGACGCTGTCGAGCACGGTCTGCCCCTGGCGGTCGACAAGGCGGGTGAACAGCTGCTGGGCGTAGCCGAAGACCAGCGCCCAGGCCAGGATCTGCGCCGAGGTGTCGAGGGCGCTCAGCCCCGGGACGAACTGCCCACGCATCAGCAGCAGTCCGAGGAACGCGGTGATCGCTCCGGTCGGCAGCTTGAGCACCGCGAGCACCACCGGCAGGTTCGACCGCTCGGACGACCCACGGATGCCGCGGATCGCACCGGCGGCGGCCACCGCGGCGGCGGCGAGGCCGACGAGCTCCACGACGAAGATGTCCTGTCGGGAGACCGTCTCCTGCACGTAGTAGTCGATGTCGTGCTCCTGGGTAGCCGCCGACGCGCCCTCACCCGATGGGGTGGTCGAGAAGGGCACGGACTGAGCGGTCGGGCACACGACGACCGCCTTCCCGCCGTCCTCGGGTGCGAAGCAGAGCGGGATGAGGGTCGGCGCCACGAAGCCGAGGGCGGCCACCGCGATGACGAGCACGGTCATCAGGGCGCTCGTGGCCACCAGCACGTCACGGAAGCTGCGCACCCGCACCTGCTCACGCATCGACGCCGAGCTCGCGGCCCGCACCGCGGAGACGATCACGCCTCGCTCCTCCCGCACGATCCGGCGACGCTCCTCCTTGATGCCGGCGCGGGCCTCCTCCGTGTCGGAGTCCTGCGTCGGCAAGTGGTCGGCGTCGTGGACCCCCAGCCGGCGGGCCAGCCGCTCGAACTCGGTGCGCCTCGGGTCCGAGGGGATGAGGTGGCACTGCACGTGGGTCAGCAGCCCGGGCAGCTGGCCGAGCACGTAGTCCGGCGGCGCGAAGTTGAGCAGCTGGGTCTCGGCGGCGTCGAGGTTGCTCTTCGCCCGCTCGCGCAGGGCGCCCGTGCGGAACCTCGGGAGCCGGTCCCTGGGGGTGGCCTTCGCCAGCTCGGCCGCCTCCCTGGCGGCCTGCAGGTGCTGGGTGATGGAGTCGACGAACAGCCACGACTCGGCCACCTCGGTGTTCACCGACGCCCAGTCGCACAACGTGGTCAGCTCGCGCACCCGGGTGAGCGTGCCCTCCCGCCAGCCGGCCGAGACCGGCCCGCCCACCGGCGAGTTGCTGGGCGGGACATGGTGGACCGATGGGGCGGCAGCGGGAGACCCCGGCCCGGACGCGGGCGAGATTCCGTTGACCGCCGGCGCCGCGGTCCGTTCCGGCTCGGTCCGAGCCGGCTCGGTCCGGTCCGCCACCAGCTCGGGGGCTGTGCTCAGTCGCCAGTTCATGTCTGCCTCCTGCTTCCGTGGGCCGCCGCGTCCCCCACTCGCCCGGTTCACCCGGCGCCGCAGGCCACGCGATCTGCTTCCCCGACGATCAGGAGCACTGCCGACCACCGGTGATACGCACTCGGAACGGCGTTGCTCCGGCAGACTGAGGTATCACCACCCGGTGGTCGCCTCTCCTGTAGTGGCGAGAGCACCTCTGCGGGGACGGGAGTGGGCATGGACGTGGACGAACCGGGCGGCTACGACCCCCGTGCACTGGACCGCACCGTCATCGCGGTCCCCTTGCTCCAGCGGATCCGGGCGGCCGCCGACCACGGTGACCACACCCCCATCCCCGTCGTGCTCGACCTCAACCTCGAGTTCGCCCCCGACCGGGCGGCTGCCACCGAGCTGGCCCTCCGGCTGATCGAGTCGGCCTGTGAGAAAGCGGGTGAGCCCACGGTCACCCAGGGCGTGGCCGACCCGATGGTCGGCGGGCCCTACCTCCTCGGCCGGCTCCAGCCCGAGGTCATCGTCGCCCTCGCCCGGGCGAACGCGGCGCAGGGCAAACCGATCTTCCGGATCTGGCCCGACTTCGAGGTCAAGGCCCTGCTCGACCGCTCGATCTCGACGGTCAAGGCGGATGCCGCGCACGCCGCCTACGCAGCGCTCGGGAAGAACATCTGCTGGGCCGTGCTCGACACCGGCGTCGACGCCCGGCACCCCCACTTCAAGGAGTTCGACAACCTCAACAGCTCAGGGCTGCCCCACCGTGACTTCACGAGCGCACAGGGCGACGCCGCCCGCGACGCCCACGGACATGGGACGCACGTGGCCGGCATCATCGCCGGCCGTGGCACGGCGACCCGGGGGCACCCGCTCAGTGCCGTGCGGATGCAGCGCGACGAGGATGGCGAGGTCAGCGGTGAGCTGACGCCGCTCGCGTCGGTCTCGGGCATCGCCCCGCAGTGCTCGATCGTCAGCTACAAGGTGCTCGACGACCACGGTGTCGGGGGCACGGGCGCCATCCTCACCGCGCTCGACGCCATCCAGCAGATCAACGACCACGGCCGCCGCTTGCGCATCCACGGCATCAACCTCAGCCTGGGCTACGACTTCAACCCCGAGTGGTTCGCCTGCGGGCAGAGCCCGCTGTGCGTCGAGGTCGACCGGATGGTGCGCAGCGGGGTGGTCGTCGTGGTGGCCGCAGGCAACAGCGGATACGCCTACGCGACAGACGCATTGACCATGCAGGCCGGTGCCGCGGGGCGGACGCTGACGATCAACGACCCCGGCAACGCGGCGGGCGCGATCACGGTCGGCTCGACGCACCGCGACTCCCCCCACGTCTACGGGGTCTCGTACTTCTCGTCGAAGGGACCGACCGGTGACGGGCGGGCCAAGCCAGACCTCGTCGCGCCGGGAGAACGCATCCTGTCGGCGGCCGCCGGGGCGATGGCTGACAAGGCCGGCGCCATGGTCGGTCGCACCGTCCGCTACGTCGAGGAGAGCGGGACGAGCATGGCGGCGCCACACGTGTCCGGTGTGATCGCCGCCTTCCTGTCGATCCGGCGCGAGTTCATCGGCAGCCCCGAGCAGGTGAAGGAGATCTTCACCTCGACCGCGACCGACCTGGGCCGCGTGCGTGAGTTCCAAGGCCATGGCCTCATCGACGCCATGCGCGCCATCCAGTCCGTCTAGGAGGTTTGACCATGGGTGCAGGACCGCAGAACTACCCCTACCAAGAGCTCGAGTTCGCCAAGGACGGCTCGCCCGTCCACCACGAGCAGGCGGATGCCGTGCGCGCGCTTGCCGACCAGGTCACCGACGTGGTGGCCATCTCGCACGGGTGGAACAACGACATGGACGAGGCGCGCGTGCTCTACCGCAACCTGTTCGGCAGCATGGATGCCGTTCGGCAAGCTGGCGGAATCGGTTTGGGGAACAGGTCGATCGGCGTGGTCGGCATCCTCTGGCCGTCGAAGCGGTTCGCGGATGCCGAGCTGGTGCCGGGTGGCGCGGCCGGGATCGCCGACGCCGACCCGACGTTGCCCGACGACCTGCGCTCCATGGCCAGTGCCTTCGACACTCCGGAGGCTGAGTCGGTGCTCGACCGAGCGGCCACGCTCGCCGGTCGGCTGGAGGACTCACCCAAGGCGCAGCGCGAGTACGCCGACCTCTTGCGCTCCTTGGTGAGCGCCGACGGGGCCGAGCCCGCGGATGCCCCGGACGAGCTGTTCGCCCTCGACGGGCCGGACCTCATGGACCGGCTCCAGACGGCGATGCTGAGTCTGTCGCTCGGGGCGCCGCCTGCGCCGGCAGGTGGCGCGATGGGGATGGGTGGCGGGATCGGTGGGGCCGGAGACGAGATCGGCGGCGCCGCCGGCCTCGGCTCGATGCTCAGCCACGCGTGGTCGAAGGGGCGGTCTCTGCTCAACTTCGTCACCTACTACGAGATGAAGGCACGGGCCGGCCGGATCGGTTCCGGGTCCGTGGCCCCCGTCCTCCACGCACAGGTCACCGGCCGCGCCACCCTGCACCTCGTGGGCCACAGCTTCGGCGCCCGTCTGGTGACGGCGGCAGCGGACGGCCTACCCGGCGCGAAGTCGGTCGGCTCGCTCAACCTGCTCCAGGCTGCCTTCTCGCACAACTCCTTTGCCAAGGAATGGCAGCCGGGTCGGCCCGGCGGCTTCCGCCGGTTGGTCGACGAGCACCGCGTCTCGGGATCGACGATCATCACCCACACCCGCAACGACAAGGCCGTCGGCATCGCGTACGCCATCGCCTCGAGCATCGCCGACCAGGCGGCCTCGGGCCTCGGCGACGCCGACAGCCCGTTCGGCGGCCTGGGCAGCAACGGTGCCCAGCACACCGCGGAGGCCGACAACGGCCAGGCGCTCCAGGACGTGGGCGCGAGCTACCACTTCGCGGGCGGCGGCATCCACAACCTGCTGGCCGACCGGTTCGTCTCCGGTCACAGCGACGTGACCAACACCCAGGTCGCCAACGCCGTGCTCCAGAACATCCTGGCGGCGCCGACCGCCTGAGGTGGGCTCCGCGCGTCGCCGCGGGCAGCGGCCGGCCCGTGGGCTGCGCGACTCCGCACCAAGGCCCCTGGCCGGCGGGATGCGCCGGTCAGGGGCTTGCCGACGGGCCGCGGCTCGCGAGCCCCGGCCCGTCGGTCAACGGGTGACGGCGCCCTTGAGGGTGCCGGCCTGCCGCTTGGGAGTGTGCGTCGTGAGGTGGCCACCGGCCCGCTGGCTGGAGTTGAAGACCTGGGTGTCGTAGGCCATGTGTCCGACCATGTTCGCGAAGGCCTTCGACATGAAGGTGAGCACCTCGGGGTCGTTGTTGCTGAGGTTGTCACACCACCGGAAGGGGTTGTCCACGCATCCACCGTCGTCACCGGGCACGGTGCCCTCGAAGTTGCCCTCGAAGCCCCCGAAGAGGGCGACGTCCGACGCCAGCTTGCAGCAGTCCTGGCCGGTGAGCACGCCGCTGGCCGGGATTCCTGCCAGCTGGAACATGAAGGCATCGGTGCCGTCGGCGGAGAAGAGGATGTTGTTCTGCCCGATCGAGCTGAGGTACTGGATGCCGTAGTCGCGCGCGATCGCGGAGGGAGCCCAGATGCTCGGATCCATGGGCGTTCCGGGATCGCGGCCGAACAGCTGGACGCCGTCCTTGGGGTCGAGCACGCCGGCGACGTAGTTCGGCGTCGCCAGTACGTCGGCGTCGAGGTCGAACTTGATCTTGGCGAGCTCGGTCGCGGGCAGCGTGTTGACGTAGAAGTCCGACCCGAGCAGGCCGAGCTCTTCGCCCCCGAACCAGATGAAGCGCAGCTTGTTCCGGGTGTTGGTGTTCTTCAGCTGCTGGGCGATGTCGAGGATCGCCGCCGAGCCCGAGGCGTTGTCGAGCATCCCGGCGCCATAGATGGCGTCGAGGTGGGCGTCGATGACCAGCACGTTGTTCGGGTCGCCGCCTCGCGAGTCGGCGATGACGTTCCAGTCAGAGCGGTTCGGGTCGTCGATGGCCTGCACGTCGACGGTCAGGACGGGCCCGACGCCCGGGCTGTACTGCGCCAGGAGCTGGGTTCCCACATCGTAGGACGTGAAGAGCACCGGGTGCTGTTCCGTGCCGGCCAGGCTCCCGGAGAACAGACCGGTCCGGCCCGGGTTGCCCTCGTTGAAGATGACGGTCGCGGAGGCACCCGCGGCCTCGGCATTGGCCACCTTCTGGGCGAAGGTGCAGGTGCCCCGCTGGATCAGGGCGATGTTGCCGGCGACGAAACCGGCGAAGTCAGTGGCGGCGCACCCGCTCGCCGAGCTGGGGGTTGGCGTCGCGGGCACCACGATGCCGCCCACCGGTTGGAGCTTCGCGGTCGTGGAGCCGGCGACCGGTCCGGGGTTGAACTCGGTGCCGAGGCCGAAGTCGCGCGGGGTCGGCGACACCTCGCGCATCACCGGGGTGCCGACGAAGCTGAAGTAGTGGAACTTGTACTCCTGCAACCTCACTTGGTAGCCCGCGGCCCTCATCACGTCGGCCACGTAGTCGGCCGAGGCCTTGTATCCGGGCTCCCCTGAGTTGCGCGACGGATGCCCGTCGGCCCCCGGGTTCGCGTCCGCGATCTGCTGGAACTTGACCATGTGGGCCCACAGGTCGTCCTTGGTCACGCAGTCGACCAGCTTCTGGGGAGTGTTGTTGACCCGGTTGGCGCAGGCCGTCGGGTTGGCGTTCGCGAGTGACGGAGTGGCATTGGCGCTCGAGGCGGCCATCGGCAGGCCCCAGGCGACCGCGACGGCTGCTGCAGTGGCCAGCGCGAGGCGGCCTCCTCGGCGTCGTCCGTGAAGTGGGCTCATCGTGTGCTCCCTTGCTTACGGCGAACACGCCGGCGTCGTTGTCGGCGAGCCTTCCGATGCTACGCCGGTGGCAACGCCCTTAGAAGGATGGGATTTCCGCACCCGTCAGGGCGCACCGCGGAGGGTAGGAGCCACGCCATCACCAGGGTCGATGGCCGGGGTGGCCGGCGCCGGGGCGGCCTCATGGGCGGAGCGTGACCGGCAGGCGCTCGTAGCCGCGCAGGATGCGGGTGCTCTGACGCACGGCGCCGCTCTCGAGACGCAGGTGCGGGTAGCGCTCGAACAGCGTCCGCAGCCCGACCTCGCCCTCCATCCGGGCCAGCGCCGCGCCCAGGCAGAAGTGCCGACCGGCGGAGAAGGAGAGGTGCTCGCGGGCGTTGTGCCGGGCCACGTCGAACTCATCGGGCTCCGGGAAGACCTGGGGATCGCGGTTCGCGCCGGCCAGCAGCGCCACCATCACGGACCCGCGCGGCATCGGCGCGCCCGCGATGTGGGTGTCAGCCGAAGCCATCCGGGCGGTGAGCAGCACGGGTGGGTCGACGCGCAACACCTCATCAACCGCATTGGGCCACAGCTCATCCCGTTCAGCGAGCAGGCTGAGCTGCTCGGGATTGCTGGCGAGCAGCGCGACGCCGTTGCCGAGGAGGTTGACGGTGGTCTCGAAGCCGGCCGCGAGCACCAGCCCGGCAGTCGACCTCAGCTCGACGTCGGTGAGACCCACGCCGTCGTCTTGGGCGACGAGGAGCTGGCTGAGCAGGTCCTCGCCTGGATGCCGACGCAGCTCGTCGATGTGCTGGCGCAGCCACTGGTCGAACTCCCACAGGGCCGACTCGACGTGGCGGAACCTCGTCCAGGACAGCCCGAGGTCGAGGCTGGGCGCGGCCGCGGCACCCAGCCGGAGCACCTTCTCGCGGTCGCCCTCCGGGACGCCGAGGATCTCCGCGATCACGGAGACCGGGAGCATGCTGCAGTACCGCGCTGCCAGGTCGACCGGACCACTCGGGTCGAGCTGGTCGAGAAGCTCGGTGGCGATCTGCAGCGTGCGACCACGCAGCTTCTCGACCGCTCGCGCGCTGAACACCCGCGACACGAGCCTTCGGTAGCGGGTGTGGTCCGGCGGCTCGGTCACCAACAGGGAGGGCGGGGTCAGGGGTCCGAGCGGCGCGTCCCACATGGCCCACTCCTGTAGGCGGGCAATGCGCTCTCCCCGGTCCGCCGGGGCCAGCCCGGTCCGGGCATCCGGGCTGGATAACAGCTCTCGGACGGCGGCATGGTCCGCCGTCACCGAGGCGAACTTGCCCCGGTAGAACGGGGCGTACGCGCGCAGCTCGTCGAGGACCGGCTCCAGAGCTGCCAGGTCGCCGGACTGGGTGGCCACGAACATGCGGCCATGGAGGTCACCCTGCCGGGCCGATCGCCGCAGCACCGTGCGTGGCAGCGCGTGACCCAGCGACCAGCGCACGGCAGCCCGGGACAGCGGCACGGGGTTGAGCTGAGACACGCCTGGCCTCCTGGGGGACGGCTGACCACCCATCTTGCCTCGCGAGGAGTCCGCGACCGTCATGAGCAGGTGCGGCCCGGCCCTGGAGGCTCACGACGAGCTTCGCGACCGAGCGTGGTCCTGGTCTACGCGGCGCCGAATGGGTCCTTCGGAACCGCAAGCACCACAGCGGGTTCGGTGCCATGATGGGGTTCGACCAGGGGGCGAGTTGGGGACCGTCGGTCTCGACTACGTGCAGGGTGACCAGAACAGGGGTGTTGCGTGAGCGACGACCAGCGTTCGACGCCGACGGAGCCGTTCGCGGTGTGGCCTCAGCCCGAGCCGCAGGCCCTCCAGCCGTATCCACAGCCGGCCCCGCCGCCGGTGGCGTACGGCCACGGAGCGGGCGTGCCGGTCGGCGGCGCATTCACCAACACGGCGGTGGTCGCGCCCCGGGTCGGCGCGGTGCACGTCGTCGTCGCCTGGGTGTTCGCGGCGCTCACGCTCGGTTACTTCTTGCCGTGGGCCGTTGCCGCAACGCGGCAGAAGAGCAACACGCTGGCCATCGGGCTGCTGAACCTCCTGGTCGGGTGGACCCTCATCGGCTGGATCGCCGCCATGGTCATGGCCGTCCAGACCGAGCCCATCCAGGTCACCAACGTGGCGTATGCCGTCGCGCCAGTGGTGCACGTCGGGCCCCAGACCGCGCCACCGGGCTGGTATCCCGACCAGCTCGGTACACGACGCTACTGGGATGGCCAGCGATGGACGGGGCACACCGCGCCCTGAATCGGCGCATGCCCCACAGCCTGCTGCAGGAAAGGGGATCTGCAGGTCTTGGCCGTCAGAGACCGCCGCCGCCCCCGTCGTAGGGACCGCCGGAGTGGAACGAACCAATGTTGTGCGGGTCACTGTCTCCGTGACTCGTGAAGTCCCTGCCTGAGAAGCGGCGGTCGAACCACACCCCCACCAGCACGAGCACCACCATGAACACGACAACCCAGAGCCACAGCGGCATGGCCGCCTCCCTTCCATCCACCGTCCCGGTGAACGTTGGTTCGAGTGTCCGCCTGGCGCGCGACCCGCGTCCAGTCTTCGCAGCCCGTTCCTCTGGTTCGGTGGGTGGTGAGGCGAGCCGCCGACACTCGATGGGGACGGCTCACACCTCCTGGAGTGTGACCTCGGTGTCCTCGACCACGTCGACGTTGCCCCGAGGTCCGGTCAGTCGCGGTCGTTGAAGCGGGCGACCAGCCACAGCACCCCGACGGCCACCAGCCCGGCCAGCAGCAAGGTGTAGATCTCGGCGGTGGGCATGGTCATCATGATGACAGGCCCGCTCGGGAGCCTTTCGGCGTAGGCCCGATGTGGACCAGCCACGTGGCCATGTGCTGGCGGCGTTGTGCTTCGTGTCGTGCTGAGGGTTGACGGGTGGTGGTGGCCATTTTGGTGCAGGTCTCGGCGCACTGCTGGGTGAGCCAGAGCGAGTTCTGCCGGTCCAACGCGGTCGTCATCGTGGGCGAGGAGGACGTGCTGGTCGTCGACCCGGGCGTGACCGGGGCCGAGCTCACGAGGCTCTCGCAGCGGCTGGATGCATTCGGGCTGACGCCAACGATGGGCTTCTGCACGCATCCGCACTGGGACCACATGCTGTGGAGCAGCGAGCTCGGCGACGGCCCGCGGTGGGCCACCCCGCGCGCCGTGGAGTATGCGCAGGCGCATCTGGAGCAGGCGCTGGGCGAAGCGGCCCCGGTGGCCGCCGGCACTGACCTTCAGCTGATCGGTCAGCTCACTCCCCTGCCCGTCGGAGCAACGACCCTGGGCTGGGCTGGACCGGTCGTCGAGGTTGTCGAGCACGACGGTCACGCCCCCGGGCACGCCGCCCTGTACCTGCCTGACGAGGGCGTCCTCATTGCCGGGGACATGCTCTCCGACGTGGAGGTCCCGCTGCTCGACCTGGACAGCGACGCGACCGACCCGCTGCACGACTACGAGGTAGGCCTGAGCAGGCTCGAGAGCGTCCAGCGGCGTGGTTGTCGCGTCCTGGTTCCGGGTCATGGAGCTGTCACGACCGGTGAGGAGGTCGCTGCCCGCTTCCGCCAGGATTGGTCGTACCTTGACGCGCTACGGCGCCCCGACACCGTGAACGATCCCCGCCTCGACCCCGACGCGAGCTATGGCCCCGACTGGCTCATCCCCGAGCACCTTGCCCAACACGTCCGGTGCCTCGACCTGGCCGGGCCTGAGCGGCCCAACCAGACACCGTGAGGCGCCGGACGCTCACTGGTCCGGGCACATGCGGGTGGTCTTGCGGTGGAGCACGGCCTAGCGTTGAGCCCCATCGGCGGCCAGATTCGGAGGGCGACCATGGACAGGGAGCACGTCTGCGCAGAGCTGGGTCGGGTTCGCGACGACTACCGCGAGCTGCTGGACACCGCCACCGTTGCCGACCTGCGCAGACCGACGGACGGCACCAAGTGGAACAACGAACAGCTGCTCTTCCACATGCTCTTCGGCTACCTCCTGGTGCGGAACCTGCGGCTGCTCGTGTGGAGCTTCTCCCACCTCCCGGACGGAGCGTCCCGGCGGTTCGCCGCGCTCCTCGACCGCGGCACCGGTCCGTTCCACGTCATCAACTACGTGGGCTCGCTGTTCGGCGCGCGCGTGCTGGGCTTCGCCCGAATGGCACGGCTGATGGACCGTTCGACCGGCCGGCTCCAAGACGCGGTGCGGACCCAGCCCGAGCAGGCGCTGGCTCGGGGCATGCACTTCCCGCACGGGTGGGACCCGTACTTCGGCGACTACATGACGCTGCTCGAGATCTACCACTACCCGACGCAGCACTACGACCACCACCGGCGGCAGCTCACCCTCGCGAACGTGACGAGGTAGCAGCGGGTCAGCGGCGGAAGAAGCCGCGTTTGCGTGAACCCGTCAGGCGGAACCCGGCCAGGGCGATGTCGAAGGGATCGACCAGGTCGTTGCCTCCCATACCGGAGTGACCCTCGAAGACGAAGCCGAACAGGTTCTCGACAGCCGCCGCGCTCAGTTCGAGCGGATGAAAGGGCAGGGGGTAGTCACCGTCGTCCGTGGCTGGGAAGTCCCCCGGTCGAGCGCCGCTTGCGACGTGCACACGATGGAAGCGCCCGGCCACCCGGCGACGAAGACGTTCTCGTCGGCCGGGTCTGCGCTCTCCCCCAAGGGTTCCGTCGTCGATCGCCACCACGTCCTGGTCCGGGAACAGCCGACGCACGAAGGCCTCCGTCGCGCCGCAGTCCAGCTGAGGATGCGTCGACTGCACCGTCGCGACGTCACTGTCGGCATAACAGATGAACCAGTCCTTGGCTCCCATGACTGGAGTGTCGGTAGGTCTGACGCGCCTTGTGGTCCAAGCAGCGCACCTGAAGGTACATCGGCATCCAGTCGCGTCCCATGGAGGTGGACGACGTGGTCGGGGTCTGCGCTCGCGCGTCGGCCGCCAGAGCAGAGGTCGTCCATCCGTTCACCCCGCCTTCAGCCGATGCGGGCGGATGCCGTGTCGAGCCGGGCGCGCTCCTCGTGGTCCAGCGTGATCGTCGGCCCCAGGACGAGCTCCGCAAGCTGCTCGGGGGAGGTCGCCGAGACCAACGGCGCCGCGACGGACGGTTGGTGCAGCAGCCACGCCAGGGCGATGGTGCCGGCCCCGACGTGGTGGGTGGCAGCGATCGCGTCGATCGTGTCGAGCAGGCGAAGTCCTTCCCGGGTGAGCAGATGTCGTACGCCGGCACCCCTCGGTCGTCCCTCGGTGTCCTCGACGGCCCGGTACTTACCCGACAGGAAGCCCCCACCGAGAGCCCGGTAGGGAAGCACTGCCAGGCCGGCCGCGCTCGCCAGTGGGGCCAGCTCGTGCTCGAAGGACTGCCGGTGAGCCAGGCTGTAGTGCGGTTGGAGCACCTCCGGCGCGGCGAGGTCGTTGCTGGCGGCCACCTGCAGCCACTCGCGGACGGCATCGGCGGTGAAGTTGGACAGCCCGATGGCCCGGACCTTGCCGGCCCGGACCAGTGCGTCGAACGCCGCGGCGCTCTCCTCGACCGGGGTCTGGTCGTCCTGGTAGTGCGCGAAGTACACATCGATGTGGTCGGTGGACAGTCGACGCAGAGACACGTCGGCAGCGGCGGTGACGGTGGCCGCGGACAAGCCATCGAAATCGGGGTGGTTACCGCACTTCGTTGCCACGATCATCCGGTCGCGGTTGCTCCGGCTCCGCATCCAGTCGCCGAGAATCGACTCCGCTGCGCCGTCGGAGTAGGTGTCGGCGGTGTCGACCAGGGCGCCTCCCGCTTCGGTGAAGGCATCGAGGACTTGGTGGGATGCCGCGGCATCGGTGATGCGGCCAAAGGTGTTGCTTCCCAACCCGATCGGGAGCGCCAACGCACCCCATCGGCGCCCGGGGAAGGCATCGTCGACCTCGATGCGGGCTGGGTGTGGCGTCACGGCGTGGTCCTCCTGGAGCGTGGACGGAACGACATCGAAACAGACGGCACCGACATTCGGGGTCAACGCGGCATCCCACGTATGTACCCTTGCGGTTACATAACTGGTTCGCTACATTCAATCCATGGATGCTGTGCTGCAGGCGTTGGCCGACCCGAGTCGGCGCACGGTGCTCGGGATACTCCGAGAGCATCCGGCCAGCGCCGGGGAGCTGGCCCAGGCGCTGCCGATCGCCCGGCCGGGGGTCTCGCGGCACCTGAGGGTGCTGCGCGAGGCCGGCCTGGTCGATGTGCGCCAGGAGGCGCAGCGGCGGATCTACAGCCTTCGACCGGAGGCGCTGACCGAGGTCGACGACTGGCTCGAGGACTACCGCGCGCTGTGGCAGAACCGGCTCGGCGCGCTGCACACCGAGATCGCACGGGGAAAGAAGGAGAGAGCATGAACACGATCGCAACCATGCGGGCCATCGACGACAGCCGCGGCGCTGTGCGGGTCGAGGACGTGTACGACACCGACATCGAGGACCTGTGGCGGGCGTGCACCACGCCGGAACGGCTGGCCCGCTGGATCGCCCACGTATCCGGCGACCTCCATCAGGGCGGCACCGTGCACGCCGTCTTCACGAGCACCTGGAGCGGCCCGGCCAGGATCGACACCTGCGACGCGCCACATCATCTGCTGGTCACCACCCAACCCGGCACCGACGACGAGGCCGAGATCGAGGCGTGGCTGACCCAGGAGGGCGACCACACCCGGCTGGTGGTGGAGGAGCGCGGCCTGCCACTCGGCGCGCTGCACTTCCACGGGGCCGGCTGGCAGGTGCACCTGGAGGACCTCGCGCGCTCGCTCGCCATCGGGGGCGGTGCCCATGGTGGCGGCTGGTCCGAGCAGACACCGGCGCCGGCCTGGCACCAGCGCTGGACCGCGCTCGTCCCCGAGTACGAGCAGCGGTCAGTCGGCTGATGTCGGGCGCCATCGTCCGGAACTGGACGCCTGTCAAGGCGCCGAACCCCTCGTTGGACCGATAGAAGGGCCCTTGTCAGCTGGGGGGCAACTCCTCAGCCTGGTTCGGCTCGCGGACGTCGCCTGACCCATGTGCGAAGCCATCGTGGTACGAGTAGCCCTCGTGGAAGGTGGTGAGCTCGAGGCGCGCAGCTTGGCGTCCGATCTCCTCCGCGATCTCTGCGAGTGACCTCAGAGCAAGGTCGGGCGTCCCGAGATGATCGGCCACCTTGATCGCTGCGGCGTAGCGCTCGAGGTGTTCGCGCAGTCGTGACACGCGGGGATCGTCGGTGCCTGGGTCGCCCAGTTCGGGGTCGCCCCAGTGGGGCGGCCATTCCGTGGCCCTCTGATCCGGGATGCGGATGCGTGACTGGGTCTGCTCTACGCGGAGCGTCGCACGTCGGGTTCTTTCATCGATGGACGTGACAGTCACTTTGACCTTTGTACCGAGGAGCGAGTTGGTCTTGAAGACGCTGCCGACAACGAGGTCCTTCGTGCCGTCCTTCGCGGCCATGAGGTATGACCGGTTCCCCTGCACCCGGTGGACCAGGATGCAGGGCCGTGGGATGCCTGCATCCCACCGGTCGTTCATGCGGAACTCGATGAGGAAACCAGCGATGTCGAGCGCCGCGGGCTGCGCGCCACGGTCGTGCAGCGGTCCGAGAACGACTTCGCGGGCAACAGTGTCCGATCGAGGTATCACGACCACGCGGTCTTCGTTGAGCCAGCCGCGAAGACGCATGTTGACCGCGTTGAGCCCTGGTCCGATGCGTGAGTAGTTGGCGTTTGATGCGCTGAACGGACTCCAGGTGCTCATGGTGTCCCACGGGTCGCCGTACTCGGCGGTGGAGCCGTCAAGGCCGGAGTGCATGGAGCCGTATCCGTGACCCATCTCCTGTCCCAGCAGGTCCGGCGACAGGGAGTCGCGGTCGCAGAGCGCGGCCATGCCTCCCACGAAGCCGCACAGGTCGAGCTGCGTGTATCCGCAGACGACCACGCCTGAGTAAGCGGTGAGAGGGATCTTGTGGGCGGATGCCGCGGCCTTGCCGGCGTTGAGCACTCCGCCGCGGTTGATCTTGCCCGGCTGCGCGGGCACGTTGCCGATGTAGTCGGCGCGCTGGTACGGGATCGTGTAGACGCCGACGACCTCCGAGTCGGAGACATCGATCTTGCCGTGGCTGTTGTCGAGGAAGTAGTCGACCATGTTCATCGTTCCCGTGCCGGCCTTCGTGAAGAGCCGCCGGTGGTACGCGAGCACGTCGCCGTTCTTGCCCGAGTGCACCGTGTCCGACACCAGGATCGGCGGGTCATCCTCGAAGCGGATGACGACGACGAGCCAGGGGCTGCGTTGACGAGCCAACAGGCCCGAGAAGAGTCCCGCGATGACCGGTGACACGTACGCGGCATCGGAGATCGTGGTCGCAAAGTCGAACTCGAGCCCATGGCGATGGGCGTCTGGCTGGATGTCCACGAGCGAAGATGCTGAGATGACTTGCTGCTCTGAGTTCGGCGCCATTGCGTCCTCCACGATCCTTGGCGGCCGGCTGACCGCCAAAGGTGAGGAGCCCCTCACGTCACGCCTGATACGTCGGCAGCCGTCCGCGCCAACCCAGCTCGCCGCCGACGCGGTCCCCGATGTTGTCCCGGCCGTCACATCCGGCGCCGGACCAACCCGCGCCGCAATTGGCGCGGGCGTCAACGAAGCCCGCCCGCCACACCGACGCCCGACGGGCGAAAACGTTGCCCTTCAACGTTGTTCATCGTGGTGGCCAGCCCCCCCAAGTCCTAACTGGATCTCGTGCAGATCATCTCGGAGGGTTGAATCTGTGGACGGTGTGCGGGCTGCAGGCACGGGTACTACCACCAACGTTCGATTGCCACTGGTACCGCGGCGAGCGGAGTCTGGGATTTCCCCCACGGGGGAGCAGGGGAACAGGACACCTTCACATGCCGGTTCACCAGGAGACTTCATGAACAAGTTCGCCGCGGTTGCCACATCCACCGCCACCCTTGCGGTCCTCGTCCTCAACCCGGGCTCGGCATCGGCCAGCCAAGGCGGGTCATCCGGTGCCTGGCCGGCTGCTTTCCCCCTTCCCACCAAACCGGGCACGGTGGTCTCGCAAAGCTCGACCACGGCCGTGGTGAGGTCTACCGACACGGTGGAAGTGGTCACCGGGAAGCTGGACGCCGTGTACATCACGCAGATGGGTTGCACCCAGAGGCTCGGGGTGAACAGGCCCAGGGACTACCTCTGCTACAACCCCGCGACCCACAAGTCCGACGAGGTCCTCTTTTCTTTCGCCGCTCTCGACCCGACGGTGATCGATCCTTCCCGCTCGCACACCACCGCCTTCTTCTTCAAAGGCTGACTAGGCCACGCCACGACCAAACACCCACCTTGACGGCATCGCCGCTCCAGGCCAGGCCCGGTAGACCGGGCCAGTGACCAACGTCAGATGGGCCCACTCCGTCCGGCTGACTTCCGTGTTCGACCGGAAGTCCGCCACGACTCCCCCGCGTCTTGGGCAAATCGAGGACGACGCCGCCGGTACCTTCCCTCAGCGTCAATGATGTTTGCGAGCCGACCACGTCCAGCTCTCCGCGGGGAGAAGTGCCGTCTTGATCGAGCGCGAGAACACCTCGCCTGACCTGCGCAATCCTGGTGAACGTCTGGGGAGCCGCGACGACCGATGAACTCGCTCAGGGCCTCGGTGCAGGCAGGGCATCTCCCGGCGAGCTGAGATGCACGGCCCGCGTCGCCCCACCACAATGTTGACGACCAACGCTGGTAGGGATAGGAGAGCCGTGTCCTACTTTCACCGCACTGGCACGACAACGTTCCGACCAAGCGAGCACGTGGGGGGTGGCTGGACCCCACACGAGCAGCACATTGCACCCGCCCTTGGGCTGCTGGTCCACATCATCGAGGGCGACCGCAATGCCAGGCGCGGTGACGACCTGTTGGTGGCCCGGCTGTCCTACGACATCCTGGGCACCCTGCCGATCGACGAGGTGACAACGACGGTCACCGTGATCCGGCCTGGCCGCACCATCGAGCTGGTCGAAGCCCGCCTCGCACACGGCGGACGGGACGCGGTGCTGGTGCGCGCGTGGCTCCTGCAGCGTCGCGACACCACGGAACTTGCCGGGTCCAGCCTGCCCAAGATCCCCGCCCCACAGGACATGCCGGCCTGGGACGCGTCGTCTCTGTGGCCCGGCGGCTTCATCGCGAGCGCCGACGTGCGACGTGCTGAGCTGGAGCCAGGAAGAGCAGCATTCTGGGTTCGTACCCCCGTACCCCTGCTGGCTGGGGAGCCGACCAGTGCGTTGGCGCGAGCGGTCGGCCTGTACGACATCGCCAACGGGATGACCGTGCGGGCCCGCCCCGACCAGGCCACCTTCCCCAACGTCGACCTGACCGCTCACCTGTTCGACCAGCCCCAAGGGGAGTGGGTGGGCTTCGACACGACCGTCACCTTCGGCGCCGACGGAGTCGGCCTGACCAGCAGCATCCTTCACGACCACCGTGGCCCGGTGGGTACCTTGGCCCAAGTCCTTACGATCCGCCCATCCTGAGCCCCCCGTTCCAAGGGCTGGCCTCCCGTGATCGGCCCTCCGCGCGGACCAGGTCCGAGGGAGAACGGCTCCTATGCCGTCGGCATTCGTCCGTGGTAGGTATGGCGAGTGCCAGTCGGCCGGTGAGCGAAGGAATGGTGGCAGCACATGGAGGTTCGTGAGCTCGGTCATCTCGTGCTGTACGTGCGCAACCTGCAGCGGTCGGCGCGCTTCTACCGCGACGTGCTCGGTTGGCGTTCGCTGCAGGACCCCGACGAGATGCTCCCGTTCCCCGCTGTGGCTTTCAGTGCTCCGTCCGGGCGCACGCATCACGAGTTGCTGCTCATCGAAGTGGGTGAGGACGCGGCGCCGATGCCCGCGGGCCGTCGTCTCGGGCTCTACCACTTCGGGTTGAAGGTCGGCGACAGCGACGACGAACTCCGCGAGGCGCTCTCCACGCTGCGCGCCAACGGGGTGGCCGTCCTCGGTGCGAGCGACCACACCGTGACCCACAGCCTCTACATCGCCGACCCCGACGGCAACGAGATCGAGTTGTACATCGACGTCCCCGGGGTCGACTGGCGCAACGACCCGAGCGTGCTGATGTCCCCGGTGAAGCCACTCGCGCTCTGAGCCGCCCGAGCCGGCGCTCCGGGCTTTGACCCAAGCCCACGGGACTACTCACGCGGCGTTTGGACGCACCTCGCCTACGCGTCCCGAGACAAGGTGAGAACTCCTCCTGTTCGGCACGAGCGTCCGGATACTGAGCGGGTGACTTCGACGCCCAACCCGACGGTGGAACCGCGACCGGACCTGGTCGAGGCCGCGCTGCCGTTCCTGCCCGAGGGAAGCGACATCCGCCAAGCCTTCATCGGTCAAGCAGCACCCAGCTTCTTCTACTTCGTCCTCACCTACTTGACCGGTCTCATGTCCCGGAACAAGTACCGATGCGTCGTTGTGACCAAGGACGCGATCACCGTCCTCGAGAGCACCAAATGGTCAGGCGGAGCGAAGCCACAGGAGATTGTCGGCCGGATGCCGCGACACACGCGGCTCGGCCCGGTCACCGGCCGCTGGGCAGAAGTCGACCTGCTCGGCGAGCGGCACTGGGTGCACCGGAGGTTCTACGACCAGATCGCCGCCGCCGACCGTGAGGCAGGATTCTGACCCAATCACGACGGGCCGAGTGGACGGTAAGTGGCGATTGCCGATAAGGCGGCCTTGTGACGTCGATGGGTGATCAGGTCGGCGGCTGCACAGCGATGTGAGCGGCCAGGATCCGCCAGCCTGCTTCATCGTCGTGGACCCAGGTGCGCGTGTAGCGCATCCGGGCCGACATGGGCTGCCCACCGAACGTGCCGCCGACGGTGCCCGTGAAGAACGTGACCCCGGTGGAGCCGGCAACAAGCACCTCCACGTCTTCTTCGACCAGCTCGGTGATCACCGAGGAGCCGGAACGGTAAGCGGCCAGGTCCTGGTCCTTGGTGTGTCGAGCCCCATCGGGCCCGATGGCGACCAAGCGGTCGTGAAGCAGGTGATCGAGCGCCGCGACGTCGCCGGTGAGCTGAGCTGCATGGAGGGCACGTTCCGCGGACATCAGGCCCACCTCGGATCTGGGAGTCACCTTCACCATGGTCGTGCATCCGGCCGACTCAAACCAGGGACGCCGCTTGGCGGCTACTGAACGATGTGACGCAAATCGATGGGGTCACTGTCGGCGGTGTGAGGTTGCTGTCTCGCGCCGGCGTCGGTGGCCTTGGTCGACGCTGACGCGTCCCCTCGACCGCTGCCGATGTTCGCTTCGGACCGGGCGGCGGCGAACGGTCCTGACTTGCCGTCGGTCCACCGGACTGTCGTCATCCACGTCGACTGAGTTCACATCTAACTGGCTACGGTTGTCGGGTGGGAGCTCGGCCGGTGGAGACCGTGCAGCTCGAGTTCGCGCGGGGGCGTGTGCTGGCCATCGCGGGGACCATGATGGCCGTGCTTGTGGCACTGTCCGGCCGGTACGGCTACCACCGTGACGAGCTTTACTTCATCGAGGCTGGTCGTCATCCGGCCTCGGGCTACCCCGACCAGCCACCTCTGGTGCCACTCCTCGCGCGGACGCTGCACGCGGTGGGGGGTGGCTCGCTGTGCGTGTTGCGAGCACCGTCGGCTCTGGTGGTGGCCATCGTCGTCGTGCTTGCCGGGGCGATGGCGTGGCGTCTGGGTGCTGGACGTGGTGGCCAGGTGCTGGCCGCCGCGGCCACAGCCACCTCCTCTGTGCTACTAGCGATCGGTCACCTGCTCAGTACGGCCACCCTCGGCCTCCTCGGCTGGGTCCTGGTCAGCTACCTGTTGCTTCGCCTGCTCCAGGGCGCCGAACAGCGGCTCTGGCTTGCCGCGGGCCTGGTTGCCGGGGTGACCGCCGAGGCGAACGTGCTGATCGGCGTGCTCCTGGTCGCCTTCGCCGCGAGCTTGGCGCTGGCCGGCCCCAGGTCGCTACTGCGATCCCCGTGGCCGTGGGCCGGGGCGGCGCTGGCCGCCGCGCTGGTGGCGCCCTACCTGCTCTGGCAGGGGGGCCACGGCTGGCCGCAGCTGACCGTGGCCGCTGACATCTCAGCCGGCGGCAGCGGTAGCTCGGCCTCCCGACTGCTCTTCGTGCCCCTGTTGTTGCTGCAGGTCGGCCCACTGCTGGCTCCGATCTGGATTGCCGGGCTCGTCGTCCTGCTGCGACAGCCGGCGCTGCGCAGCCTCGGGTGGACGTTCATCGTTCTGCTGAGCCTGTTTGTTCTCCTCGGAGGCAAGCCCTACTACCTCGCGGGTCTGATGCCGCTGCTGTTCGCCTCCGGGGCGGAAGCGTTCTTGGGCTGGGTGCGCGGCTGGGTGGCCGTGCTGGCCATCGCCCTCAGCCTTCCGGCGATGGTCCTGGTCTTGCCCATACTGCCCGTGCGCGCGCTCGGGCCCGTCGCGATGATCAACTACGACGCCGGGGAGACGGTGGGCTGGCCGCAGTTCGTGCGCCAGGTTGCCGACACCTACCGGTTGCTGCCAGAGGGGACCGCGATCGTGACCGGGAACTACGGCGAAGCCGGTGCGATCGACCGGTACGGCCGTGCTCAAGGATTGTCGGCGCCCTTCAGCGGCCACAACGCGTACTGGCTCTGGGGTCACCCACCTGGCCAGGTGCCCGCGCTGGTCATCGGCATCGATCCGGCCCTGCTTGACGCATCGTGTGAGTCCCTGCAGCCCCTGGGTAAGATCGAAAGCCCTGACGCGCTGGACAACGACGAGAACGGCACGGAACTCTCTCTGTGCACCCCCCGCAGACCCTGGGCGGAGCTCTGGCCTTCGTTCAGGCACCTGGGCTGACGCGCAGGGCCGGCGCGTGGCCCGCGTGTGGGCGGCAGTGGGCACCGAGCGCGCCGCCTCAGACCTGCGCCCGCAGGCGGCGTAGAGACGCGGCTCGGAGCCTGCCCTGGACGAGCGGGTCGCGGTAAGTTTCGCGCTTGATCGGAGGTCGGCTGTGGTGGCGGCCCCGTCCTAGCCAGGGTTGAGCCGCCATAGCCGGTAGCTCCAAGGGACGTCGTAGCCGACTACCCAGAGGGTGTACGGCGTCAGGGCGATCATCGACGCCGGGTCCGCGGTGACGGACTTTTGCAGCGCCAGAAGCGGGACCAGGAAGACCAAGGTTCCGGCGAAGCCGTTGCGAGGACTGCGTTGTCCGATGAACGCGACATTCCACAGTTCGTTGCCGGCCAGAACGATCAGCGCTCGACGGCGCACCTGTGAATCATGGTTGAGGTATGCCCGGTACAGGACCGTCCCCAGTTGGACGTAGTAGATGACTCCTACGAGCCCGAAAGCAGGTAACGGGAGCTGAATCCGGGGTCGGTTCAACTGGCCAAACCAGCGCAGCGAGTCTCGGCTGATGAAGGCATTGCCCACAACCGCTGCGACCAGCGGTGGTCCCACCGCCGCCGCGAGCCCCCTGATGTCGGGCCACCTGCTCATCGGCCCAGTCTGCGCGCCACCCATTCTCTTGGGAAGCAGCAAGGGAGGCGGGATCCTTGACCGTGGAGGTCACCAGGGCACCGTCCGTCCTGAAGACCTTCGTTCGCGCCCAGGACACCATGTGCCCCCTCGCGGCTGAGACGCATGGCGATCCGACGCGCACATCGGGGCAATGGACGAGCTCCCTGCTTCCGCGACGTGGCTGGTCGGCTACGTGGTGGCTGGTCGCCTCGGGCGGCCGGGCGGAGGGCGACGGCGCCCATGAGGGACCCCCGAACCGCGCCGCGTTCGTCAGCAGGTGTGGCGCGGGTGATCGTGCTGTATGCCGTCATGGATGAACGCCCGGTGCAGGTGACGCCCACGGGGGCGCACGGGCGTGCGGTGCAGGGCTCCGACCACCCGGTTCTCCTGTCGTCACACGCGCGGCGTGGGTCCCGCGTCCTTGCGGGCGTGTAGTCGGGGAAGCCTGCGGGAGTGTCGTCCTCGCCGTCGAGCGCGCGAGGCGAGTCACTGCTACGTTCGGGGCGTCCGTCGGGGAGACGGGATCGAGGGGATCAGGGAGGGCACATGTTCAGCACGCTCAAGAGAGTGGCACTCGTCGCGGCGTTGGTCGCGGCGTCGGCGCTCGTTCCGGCCCAGGCCAACGCGGCCGACGGCTGTGGCACCGGGTGGTACAAGTACGGAGACGGTTACCTCACCAAGAACCAGAAGTGGGCGGCCGGGACCCGCAACGCGTGGACCTACCACTCGGGTCGCGTGCGCTACTGCACCGAGAACGACACCTTCAACGACGACGAACGACGCCGTGCCCTCATCGGATACCCGCAGAGCTCGTACCCGTTCGAGAGCTGGATCATCAAGAACGGCACCTTCAGCTCCTTCTGCGTCACGCAGACGGTCAGGATCCACATGTCGGGGATCAAGACGTCCTCGTCCTGGAGCCTGGGCGGTTCCGCCTCCAAGGACGGCGTCGGGGTCTCGTTCTCCTACAGCTCCTCCTCGGACTCGCTGACGGTCAGCGTCCCCGGAGCGCGGGTGTGCGGCGCGGCCAACCACCAGCTGATCGCCCGCACCAGCGGCATCGTGGCGACGGCGCAGAACGAGTCCGGCAAGATCGAGTGGGTCGAGCTCGTCACCAGGCTCAGCGGCTCCTACACGAGCAGCGGAACCAAGATCGGCTTCAACCACACCGTCACCGAGCGCGACTACAGCTGAGGTCCCCGCGAAGGCGGCCCGGGCGGGCGATGCCGGCACGTGGAGCCGCGTGCAGCACCGCACCACCCGGGCTCTTCAGCGACTCCGCGCACCCCGGCATCCCCGCGCCCCGGCATGCCCGCATCGGGATCCCCCCTGCAGTCCCGGCAGCCCGGCACCACCGCTCAATGGAGGTTGCTGCTCGTCGCCGCGAGGACAGGGCCGTCGCTGCTGGCTACCGTCCTCGCGTTCGCCCGCCATGTCCCACGGGGTTCTTGGCAGCCGTTCTACGGTAGTGAACTCGCCGATATGACGCACGTGCGCGGGTTCTGTTCTGTCTGCCCGCGCGGAGGTTTGCGTCGCCGGCCTGAAGGCCACGCCCCCTTCACTCAACCCAGTCGGCGGCCCGCTTGGCTGCACGCTCGGCGGCACCCAGTTCCCACTCGCGAGCCCTGAGCCCGCGCACCAGCGCGTAGGTCATCACGCGCGCTCCTTGTGCCCGCGGGCCATGCCAGTTCAACCCGACGTTGGTGTCAGTGGCGTCCAGGTCCGGCACCCAGCTGCTCAGCAGCTGCTCCAAGCTCACACGCTCGGGACGGAAGCCAGCTGGTTACAGTGTCTGCGATCTTCTGGGCTCGACGTTCTGTCGACCACAAGCCAACCGCTACCTCCCCAGCTTCGGTGCCTGCTTGCGCGTACCCGTGACCTTCCTCATCGTCGATCCGGGGCGCCCAAACTGCTCCACGGTCCACGGCCTCCTTGAAGAACGCCGCGGCGTGCAGGTCAGCGCTAGACAGGGCTCCCATTCTGCAGGCGCGCACTTCTGGCGGACCATCTCGCAGGCGAACGTTCAGCCGATGTCAACCAAAAGGCGGCGCTGTGACTCCACTCCGACTTGAGGGCTCGGGTTGAAGTCGCGGCGGTGGGGTTGGTTACAGTCCGCCATCGCCGCCCATCATGCGAGGTGGGTCAGCGTCGTGTCGGACCAAGTAGCCGCAGCGCGTGCACTCGCGCATGTCGATGCCCTCCCGGCGGAACCGGTGCCACTTGTGTGCGCCGATCAGGCAGAAGACGCGCGCAGCCTTCATGACGGCCAGTGTTCACCTGCGGGCGCCAGGGTGTCCACGCGTCCAGAGGTTGTCATCATCGTGGCACCGGGCTCCTGCGCACCTGGGCGGCGAGGAGACGCAGGTGACCTGCGTTGCGTACATGAGGAGTGCTGCGAGCTGCGCACTACTACTCGCACTGTCTGGCCGGCGACTTCATCCTCCATGGCGCTTCTGGTGGGTGGGGGCTGCGCTGAGCCAGCCACGAGTGGGCGGCGTGGGAACGTAGGCCGCCGTGGGGTTGACCGGTAAACAATCCTGAGTTAGTGTACCGGTATACCAACAAGGAGGAACCATGAATTCCGTACTCGACACCGTCATCCGTGGACTGGCTAACGGCACTGCAGCCAGCGCGCTGCCAGGGGCTCCGGTCGTCCCCCACGTTCCCGGGCGCGCCACCATCTTGCGAGGACAACTAGGCGCTGGGCTGCACCGTGTTGCTCGCCGGATCGAGCCCCAAGCCACCCGCCAACCGGAGGTGGCCACCTGCCGCACGGCATGATCGACCCAGAGCCGTCGGGCACCAGCTCGACGGTGACGGTCGAGCGAGGGGGCGCGGTGCGGAAGGTGACCCTCCAGGACATCGCCGACGCGGTCGGGGTGAGCCGGATGACGGTCTCCAATGCCTTCAACCGCCCCGAAAAGCTCTCCACGGCCCTGCGCGCGACGATCCTGCAGACTGCGACTGATCTCGGCTACGGCGGTCCGGATCCCAGCGCGCGAGCGCTGGCACGGGGCAGGTCCGGCACCATCGGGCTGCTCCTGACCGACTCGCTGGGTGAGGCGTTCCGGGACCCGGTGTCCACCGAGTTCCTGGTCGCTGTCGGCGACGCGCTCGCCGAGCAAGCACTGGCCCTGACCTTGGTCCCCACCGCTGGTGACAACCCGCCCATGGGTCGGGACCTGCCGATGGACGGAGCGATCGTCTTCGTGTGCGACCCGCGGGTCGACCTGGACTGGCTGCGGCACCGGGGGACCCCCGTGGTCACCGTAGACCAAGCCCCCACGAGCGGCGTCCCGGCGATCACCGTCGACGATGCCGGCGGCGCACGCGCCGCGGCCCAGCACCTGGTCGACCTTGGCCACCGCCGCATCGGGATCGTCACCGTCGGTGAGGACCTGACCGGACGGATCAGGCCCGCCGACCAGCGTTCCGTTGGCTGGCGTGAGGCGCTGACCGCGGCGGGAGCCGAGCCGGTGGTGGCGCACGCGAAACCTCGCCCCGTGACCGCCGCCTACGACGCGGCCTTCGAGCTGCTCGACCGGCCCGACCGGCCGACCGCGTTGCTGTGCTTCTCGGACGTCTTCGCGGCCCAGGCCATCCGCGCCGCCGGGGACCTCGGACTGAACGTGCCAGCGGATCTGTCGGTCGTCGGCTACGACGACGCCGACTTCGCCTCGACCATTCGACCCGCACTGACCACGGTGCGGCAGCAGGTGGGCGAGAAGGGGCGCACCGCGGTCGCCGCGCTGTTGGCCCTGATTGACGGCCAGGACCCAGCACCACACACGGTCCTGCGCACCGAGCTCGTCATCCGAGAGTCAACCGCCCCGGCGCCGTCCGTCGCATCGGCTTCCGGGTTCGCGCGATGAGCCGCGACATGACCTATCGGCACCTGGGCCGCTCCGGGCTCCTGGTGAGCCCCATCGGGTTGGGCACGATGGGATTCGGCTACCTGACCGACGAGCCGACCAGCCTCGCCATCCTCGAGGCCGCCCTCGAAGCCGGCATCAACCTCGTCGACACTGCCGATGTCTACGGCGGCCCGCAGACTCCTGACATGGACCAGGGCTACGGGCGCTCCGAGGAGATCATCGGCCGCTGGCTCGCCCGCACCGGGCGGCGCGATGACATCGTCCTGGCCACCAAGGTGTACCAGCCAATGGGGTTGGGCCCCAACGACCGCCGCCTGTCCGCCTACCACCTGCGACGGGCGTGCGAGGCAAGCCTGCGCCGCCTCCAGACCGACCACATCGACCTGTACCAGATGCACCACGTGGACCGCGCCACCCCGTGGGAAGAGATCTGGCAGGCCATGGAGCAGCTGGTCCAGCAAGGCAAGATCAGCTATGTCGGCAGCAGCAACTTCGCCGGCTGGGACATCGCCACCGCCCAAGCCGTGGCCAGCGCTCGTCACTTCGTGGGACTGACCTCGGAGCAGAGCTTGTACAACCTGGCGGTGCGCGCCATCGAACAGGAAGTCATCCCCGCACTGCACCACCTGGGCATCGGCCTGATCGCGTACAGCCCACTGCACGCCGGCATGCTCACCGGCATCGTGACCAATGCGGCCGGCGCACCAGCCGAAGACCCGCGCATCGCAGGCCTGCGTGACCAGCTGTACTCCTACGAGGCGCTGTGCGCGCAGCTTGGCGCCAAACCGACCCAGGTGGCGCTGGCCTGGGTGCTCAGCAACCCGGTCACCTCCGCCGCCATCGTCGGCCCCGCAAACATCCACCAGCTCAACGCAGACCTCGCCGCCCTCACCACCCACCTGGAACCAGAAACGATGCAAGCCCTCGACGAGATCTTCCCCGGACCAGGGGAAGCTCCCCAGTCCTACGCCTGGTAACGCCCCGCGACGCGCCTCACTTCACGCAACCACGGCCGCCGGGATCAACCCAAAGTGGGTGGACTCGCGGCAAAGAGACTCACGTCAATCCGCGATGAAGTTGTCGGCTCTGAGGCCTCGCCTCCCGCCGGACATGCGACCGTCCGTCGGAGATGCGAGTGGCGAACGGTCGAGGCCTCCCGGCCGAACGGCAGGGCGTGATTAGGAATCCGGCTTCGTTGAGCCAGATCTCTCCTCCAGTTGTGGGCGGTGGCCGGACTCGGCCTCGACGGCGTCGTTGATGTCGGCTCCGCCCTGCTCGACCACCTCCGCGAAAAGCCGGCGACTCACGACCAGACCCTCTCGAACGGTGAAATGCGTGATCGCGCGCAGGTCAAACGGCTCTCCCTGCTCGGTGGTGCCCCACCAGTGCAACTCAAGTGTGGCAGCGCCGCGGGCCTTGGCGAGGTCGGTTATGCCGTTGTGTGGGGCGTCACCGTGCGAGGCACGGTGCTCACCTTGGGGCTCGCCAGTGGGCCGCCCCAACGGGCCGAACTCCCGGGCACGACCACAGTCACGATGGGTGCAGCCCGATCCACCGCTTGCCAACGCCCGGGGACTTGCAGGTCTCACGGAGACCCGACCCAACGCTGCAATAGCAGGCGGGCCAGCGCGTGGGTTCGCGAGGGGGCCAGCCGGTTCGCCCGCTTGGCGGCGGAGAGACGCATCTCCCAGGGGGATTGCGCCTGCGTCCTCTCTGCCGCCGGGGTCTTGGCCGGGCCTGACGAAGTGGGGTGGTGGTGGGCATCAAGCTGTTTCCCGTGGCGTCGGACACACGAATGGTGGCCTTGGGCTTTGGCAAGTTCGCTCGCGCAGACCGCATCCGCATCTTCGCGCTCGAGCGCATCACCGGCGAGGAACGCGGTGATGGCCGCCGCACCCGGGTTTGGACCGATGGGGTCGCCGAACCCTTGATCGCCTCACGGTCCGAGGGCACCATACTTCGTGACATGGGGCAGGAGGCCGCCATCGCTGTGCCTGTGCTCGACGAGGCGTTGGGCCTGGCAGCGCGGCTGGCGGCCGCGGCTGATGCGGACAGGGTCGACCTGATCTACCTTGGTCGTCGAGCGCGGCGGCTGTCGGCGTCGACGACCGAGTCTGGTTCTGCATAGGCCGCAGGGGGAAGTCTCCTTCGAGTCGAGTGGCGGCCCAGACACGCTGGATGGGCTGCGACTACCTGACTCCACTGGTCGCGGGCAACGCAATAGCGGAGAATCAACGACATGACCACCCTGCCGCAGCGTTGCCCAGGCCGGTTCGCGGCCGCGACTCAGCCGCCACATCGACTCCTCTTCGGCTCCGAAACCAAAGCCGGCCACCCCCGGTCGGGGCGGTGACCCCGTGAGCGAGGAAGGGTCGGCAAGAGGATGAAGCGGAAGACGTACGAGAGCGAGCTCCGGGGCCTTCAAGGTGAGCTGGTTGCCATGCAGGAATGGGTGAAGGACACCGACGCGAAGGTCTGTGTGGTCTTCGAGGGCCGCGACACCGCCGGGAAGGGCGGCACGATCAAGGCGATCACCGAAAGGGTCAGCCCGCGCGTCTTTCGGGTAGTCGCACTGCCCGCGCCCACCGAGCGCGAGAAGTCGCAGATGTACATCCAGCGCTACCTCGCCCACTTTCCCGCCGCCCGGGAGGTCGTCATCTTCGACCGCAGCTGGTACAACCGCGCCGGAGTCGAACGAGTGATGGGCTTTTGCACCGAGGAGGAGTCCGACCGTTTCCTCAACCTGGTGCCCACTGTCGAGCGTGCGATGGTCGACTCGGGGATCCTGCTGGTCAAGTACTGGCTCGAGGTGAGCCAGGAGGAGCAGACCCGGCGGCTCCAGAGCCGGATCGACGATCCGCGCAAGATCTGGAAGCTCTCCGGGATGGACCTGCTGTCCTATGCCCGCTGGTACGACTACTCCCGTGCGCGCGACACGATGCTGCGGGCATCCGACTCGTCCTGGGCGCCCTGGTTCGTGGCCGACACCAACGACAAGCGACGTGGGCGCCTGAACATCATCAGCCACCTGCTCAGTCAGGTCCCCTACGAACCGCTGACACCCGACGACGCCGAACTGCCCCCGCGGCAGGAGCCCGCGGGCTACGTCGAGCCCGACCTGCCCCTACGCCACATTCCCACGCCGTTCTGACCCGGCTGCTCGAGCGCGCCCACAGGTTCGAGCTCGTCCCCGGCGACGAAGGCGGCCCATCACCGCCTGCGCCGACATTCCCTCGCCAGCCTGACACGTCGGATCCTCAGCATCGTCTACGAGGGGTTCCGCATCACCAGGGCTGCGCTAAGGCTTCGCCGACGATCAAGGACATCCCCCAGCCTCGCGCTCGCGCGCAGAGCCCCGACCTGACCCTGCCCGCTTCCTGCACGACGAGCTTTGCCAGGCCAGCCCTGACCTGATGCGTGAGCTGCTGAGCACGTTCATCAACGCGCTGCTGTCGGCGCAGGCCGATGCCGCGTGCGGCGCGGAGTACGACGCGCGACCTCAAAGGATCGCCGCCGAACACCACCGCTCAGGACTTGACCAGCCCACTTCGCGCACTCGCGTCACGGCAGCCCAATGATGGCGTCTTCATCCGTGTGCGGGCACATCGGCTCACACGGAGCAAGGACGGACGAGGACCTCGGTCCACGAATGGAGTCACTCATGCCGACCAGGCAGGACTGCCAGAGCTCGGACCCCTCTCCATGGTGGAGCGGTGGGCCCGGGCTGGCCAATACCGCACCTACCCGCAAGGGGCCGATGAGCGTTGAGAACTGACCCGTCTCCAGCACACCCGAGCCTACGAGGTACCGGATATGTTCCACGGATGGCATCCCCGGCCGATCAGCTCGCGCCTGCCCTGGCGATCGACGTCAGACTGACTGAGATCGAGCGAAGTCTGGACCTGCTGCTCAACGTCACGCCGGTCAACGCGACCGAGGCGTGGGCGGATTTTGAGCGAAGTGACTTCGGGACGGCGCCGACCCTCCAGCTGCGACCGCTGGCATTCGATCCCGACCTCGTGCGTCGCGACCTGTACAACCTCGAGATCGAGGGCGTGACCGACCCGGCCCTGCACGCGCTGTTCAGGGCCAAGCGCGATGAGATAGCCCGTCAGGTGACGGCATTGGAGGACCGCGACACCTCACGTTTCGTCTATGGGTCGTTGCAGCTGTATGGCGCGGTCGCCGCGCCCCTCGTGCGTGCCGCCGAGGAGCTGCTCGCGACCATCGCCCCGCAGGCCCCTAGCGCCCAGACGGTCACGGCCGCTGCGTTCGCTGATGCGGCCCGAGCAGAGATGGACAGGTACCGGGAGGTGTACCCGGAGTTCCCGGCGAACCTCGAGGTGCGTGCCGACGTCTCGGACCTGATGGTGTCCTTCGGCCGGCTGCTCATCCCGGAGGCCGCCGCGTTCCGAGCAGACCGGGTGCAGCCGCTGCTGCATCACGAGGTAGGCACCCACGTCGTGACCTACCTCAACGGGGCCCGTCAGCCTCTGACCCTGCTGACCATCGGGCTGCCCGGCTACGACGAGACCCAGGAGGGGCTCGCCGTGCTCGCCGAGTACCTCACCGGCGGCCTGGACCCACGGCGTCTTCGGGTGCTCGCAGCACGAGTGGTCGCCGTCGACAAGATGCTCGTCGGCGATGGCTTCCTGGAGATCTTCGAGTCACTACGAGGGGACTACTCGATCCCGAACAGGACCGCGTGGTCCATCACCAGCCGTGTCATGGTCGGCGGCGGCTCGGCAAAGGACGCCATCTACCTGCGGGGGATCTCCCGCATCCTCGACGCTCTCGCGGAGGGGATCACCCTTGACGCCCTGCTCGTCGGCAAGCTCGCCCTCGACCACGTCCCGCTGGTGCAGGACCTGCTCGACCGCGGAGTGCTGCACCCGGCCTGGGTGCGCCCCCGCTGGCTGGACGTGCCGGGGGCGCAGGAGCGGCTGGACCGGCTGCGGGCCGGCGCCACCGTCAACGACCTGTACGAAGGAGAGGTATCGGCATGAGACTCGCCTTCGTCGTCAACGACGTCGCCACCGAGATCGATGAGTACACCACCACCCGGCTGGCTCGCGCTGCCTGCCAGGCCGGCCACGAGGTCTGGTACGTCGGGGTCGCTGACATCGAGCTCGGCGAGAGCGAAGGCCGGCTGGTCGCTCGGGCGCACTGCGCCACCTTCGACACCGGTGACACCCTTGCGAGCTTCATGCAGCGGATCAAGGAAGTGGATGTCCAGCGGGTCGTGCTCGACGACCTTGACGCCCTGTACCTGCGCACTGAGTCGGTCGACGACTTGCAGGAGCGGCCGTGGGCCAGCCCGCTGCCGGTGGTCTTCGGTCAGATGCTCAAGGCGCGCGGGGTCACCGTGGTCAACGACCCGATGTCGCTGATCCGTGCGACCAGCAAGCTCTACCTGGAGGAGTTCCCCGAGAGCATCCGGCCCCGCTCGCTCGTCACCCGCGACCCCGACGCGATCCGCCGGTTCGTCCGCGAGGTCGGACACTGCGTCGTCAAACCGCTGTACGGCGCCAAGGGTCGCAACGTGTTCATGATCGAGGGCGAGGGCGAGACCAACCTCGCGCAGATGACCGAGGCCGTGCTCCAGGACGGCTACGCGGTCGTGCAGGAGTTCGTCGACGGCGGCGAGAACGGCGACGCCCGGATCTTCCTGCTCGAGGGAGAGATCCTCCAGTGCGACGGGACGCCTGCCGCGTTCGCCAGGGTGCCGGCCGCCGACGACCCACGCGCCAACATCAGCACCGGAGGCAGGTCGGTTCCGCTCGAGATCGGCTCGGCCGAGCGCGGCATCGTCGACGCGATGAGGGACAAGCTCGTGGCTGACGGGATGTTCCTGGTCGGCATCGACGTGATCGGCGGGGCGGTCGTGGAGATCAATGCGGAGAGCCCCGGCGGCCTGCAGAGCGTGGAGCGGCTCTACGCCATCGACGTTGGCCCCACCGTCATCGCGGCCCTCGAACATCGCTGCCGTCGCAGGCTCTAGTCCGGAGTCCTAACCCCGACACAACTGGTCCCAACTTGGTGCAGAGGGGCGGCGCCCGCCCATCCCTCTTGTCAGCCGTGTGCGTGAACATCAACGTGATGGGAACGTCTCGCGCACCTCAAGATGTCAGCCTTGGCGGCGAAGCTGCGCACGTCGACCCACCCCCTGGAGCGCCTCCACAGGCGAAGTGACGCGGGGCAACCGTCAGAAGTCGGGCCGGCCGCGCTTGTTCCAACGAGGCGAAGTTGGCCTGGGGGGTTCAGGCGGCGTGCAGGTGACTCACGGTCATCGCTCAGGGTGTTGCGCCACAGTGGGTGTCAGGCCCATGCACCCGCCCCCCCGGGTGCGTGGGCTTAGCGTCCCGGGTTGAGGCCTCACGGCCTCCCCGGGACGCGCCCTCTGCCCGCGACTACGCCCCAACTCGTCATGAAGATCCCTCGACTCCCTCGTGGACAGGCGCGAAGAGACCGTCTGCTGCGCCCAAGGCCGCAGGAACGAGCCAACATTGGGGTGGCATGGGGCCGCGTGTCCGGCCGACATCCGTCCAAGTGCCGTCTCGCGGGTCGGTGCGAGGCTGCTCGATGCCGTGGCGTGGTCCCAGCGTTCAGGATCGACCGATGACGTAGTGTCGCCCGTCATCGTGTTGGTCCGGCTGGGGATCGGATCGGCCGGTCTTCGCCGTCCGGTCGGACGGTGCGCCAATGTGCACTTCTAGTCGTCGTCACGTGCACATGAACCTGTGTCCACGGCCGAGGTTGCGCGTCGGGTGCGGAGAACGGGCCGAGGTCGGTCCTTGGCGACGGGGTCATGATTCAGCATCCCTACCTCGCCTGCGGGGTGCAACGGATGCCGCTCTGCTCGCATCTGGCAGGACCGCGTCCAAGTGCAGGGCATTCCAAGTTGTCCTGCACGGCACACGGCAGACGAAGTGACGCAGCTTGATCCGTTCGAAGCTGCCGATGAGCGCTAGAACCCCTAGCGCTTCGTGACGGTGACCGTGACCCTGTCGCCGATGTCCTTGCCGAGCGTCCTGCGGACCTTCGCACTCAGCGACACCATGTGCCCGCCGGTTCCGGTGACCATCGCCCCGACGTTCTCGAGCTGCACCTCGTCGACCGTCACATCGACCCTTACGGTCTTGCCGGTACCGAAGAACTCGGCCGAGTCGGGAATCTCGACGCAGCTCCAGGTGTCGCCCTTGACCTCGACGCCGATCGTTGCCTCGAAGCTCTTCCCCGCTGCAGCCATGCCAGCACATCCTGACCAGGTTCGGCGTCGTCCCCGTCGTCCATGCGCACGGGCAACTCATCGACAACCCTGGGCCCCTGTCCACCTCTCGGGGTGCTCAACGATCTCGCGGGTGATCTCCACCTACAAATTGTGCCCGCGTCGCTCGCCGCGGCGGGAGCTTCATTCAGCCGCGTCACCCCTGTCGGATCACGCGGCGTTATGACGCAGGTTGGAACTGCAACGTTCGAGTGCGGGTGGAGGGAAGTCGGCCCCTCCAGTAGGCCTCGGATGTGAGTAGCGTCGAATCCGTGTCCAGCAGGTCGGAACGACGAGCGGCGCGTGCGGCGGTTGCGGACTATCACGACGCCCAGCAAGGAGCGGCTGGTTGCTCGCGTCGGAGAGGCTGTCGATCGCTAACGCGCCGGCGAACTGGATGCCTTCGAGGTCGACCGTGTTCTCTTCCAGAACTCCCGGGCGGCCAAGGAGCTGTGGAAGTTCTGCAACCACCTTCAGGTGGAGGTTGCCGCGGCCATAATCATCGAGAAGGCGCCCCGCGACTGGTGCGAACTCGGCGCGCCGAGAGAACGGTGACGGGCGGCCCCAGCCGGAGGCAGGAACTGGCGGCGAAATGACGCAGGGCCGGTCGGGGGGTCCCGAAACACTTCTTGCCGCGCCGAGTGGCACTAGAGAGCCCCGCCGAGCAGGGTGCGGCGGGGCTCTCGTTGAACAATCTACAGTTCGCCCTCCGCTCGCGTCATTGGACGTTGGTACTACGCCCCCGCCAGACGGTAGGAAGCTTCGGATCGACCGAAGCCCTTGGCCAGACATCTCTGATGCTCCCGGCCGCTGTCGACTCGCGGCGAAGAGACGCGGGTGCGACTACGCGAATCGAACCGGCGGATGCACTGATCGACATCATGGCAGGGCGGGCTCGCGGTGGTCTCGCTGGAACCGTTGGGCGGCGTCTTCGTCGATCAGTCCTTCGTCCGCCAGCCATTGCACGGCCCGGACACGTGCCCTGACATCACGCATCGCGTGCCAGGCCGAGATCAGCTCGGGGTGCCTTTGGTAGAGCTCGTTCTTGAAGCGCCGGAAGGCGCCCTTGCCCTCCAACGCGCGCCTCAGGCGCTCGCCGGCGCCGCGGTCGCTGATGCCGTCGGCGAAGTCGACCATGTCCTGGTACCAGATGTAGGACGGGAGGGGGTCGATCAGGATCAGGTCCAGCTCGTCGAGGTCGACTGGGTTCTCACCATCGACGCCCAGGTCGCTGGTCCAGAAGGCAACCTCACCCGTTCTCGGGTTGATCAACCACCGGTGGTCGTAGTCGGCCTGGTCTGCCAAGGCGTTGGCGATCTCCTCGACGTCGATCGCATCCAGGTGGAGCATCCAGCCAGCGTAGAACCGGAGTAGGTCACGTGCATCAGCCAACGGCTCACCGGTGATGCGCGGCTCGCGGCGACGTGACGCGCCCTCGGACGAAGGGGTCGGCCCATGGCCCACACGTACGGCATCAGCGAGGCAGTCGGCACCTTGACGACGTCGATCGACGAGGCGATCACGACGGCGCTGTCACGGCCTCGAGCGCCGTGCGGCCTGGACTGGTTCGAGGTGAGCGAGATCAGCAGCCACATCGAGGAGAGCGCGGTCGCGCACTACCAGGTCTGCCTCAAGATCGGCTTCCGCCTCCAGGAGTAGGCCCGCCACCTCGCCGGAACCCGGGCCGTCGAGCTCAGGAGAGCCGGGTCCGGGTCCACCAGAAGCAGAGCCCTGCGAGGAGCCCGGACCCGAGGAGGAACAGGCCGGTCTCGGCGAGCTGCAGCGGCCAGAACCGGTCCTGGGGCTGGTAGACGATCCGCTGTCGGTAGCCCTCGGCGTCGAGCCGCTCGAGGCAACCCCCGATGGGCGGCGCCTGCTGGTTGGTCTGGGTGGTCCCCGACGGACCGCCCGGGCCCGGGAGGCACTCCGCAAGCCAGGCGGGCAACGCGGTGGCCTGCCCCGCTGCGTTCACGGTCTCGTTGGTGAGCACCCAGTCCTCGCGGTTGGCCGTGTGCAGCTCGATGCTCTCCGGCCCACCGGAGGGGCTCCCGTTGACCGAGTCCAGGGAGTCCTCGCTGATGGTGAGGGTCACCGTGACCGGGGTGAGCAGGTGCGGGCGCACCCACAGCGGAACGGCGACCTGGACGAACGCGAAGATTGCGAGGGTGACGGCCATGGCGGGCAGGGAGCGCTGCAGGATGATCCCCACCGTGGCGCCGAGGACGACGGCGAAGACGGCGTACCCCACGGGCACGAGGCCGCGCATCGCGAAGGACACGGGGGTCAGCCGGCTGGGCAGGCTGCCCCGCGTGTGGCTGACGGTCCCGTCCATCGGCTCCGACCACCAGGTGACCGCCCACGTGAGCAGCCCGACCGCCGCGGCCGCTGCGAGGGTGGTCAGGCCCAGCTTGGTCGCGAGCCACCGGGTCCGGGTCACGCTCTGGTTCCAGACGAGCCGGTGCGTGCCGTTCTCCAGCTCGCGAGCCACCAGCGGCGCCCCCCAGAAGGCCCCGATGACCGCCGGGGCAGCGGCGACGGCGAGGACCCCGGCGTAGAACAGGACCTGATCGGTCCTGGTGAGGCTGTCGTAGACGTCGGCGCCGTTGGTGACCAGGTCCCGCAGCCGAGGACCGGTCACGAGGACGACGACGGCGACCGCTGCCACGAGGGCGTAGACGGCGGCGGCCTGGGTACGCAGCTGGCGCCAGGTCAGCCAGGTCATCGGAGCACCTCCAGGGCCGGGGTGCGGGTGCCTCCGGCGTCGCCTCTGCTGCCGGCGGGCGCCTCCATGTACGCCAGGACCAGGTCCTCGAGCCCGAGCCCGGCGACGGTCCACGCGGGGTCGAGGACAGGCGCCTCCGTGCGGACCACGAGGGTGGTCTGACGGTCGGTGTGGCTGGCCGAGACGAGGTGCTGGTCGCCGGGCAGCG
This sequence comes from uncultured Actinomycetota bacterium, assembly GCA_963833495.1. Classification (GTDB taxonomy): domain Bacteria; phylum Actinomycetota; class Actinomycetes; order Actinomycetales; family Dermatophilaceae; genus Fodinibacter. The sequence continues at coordinate 373,932 of CAWHYJ010000011.1, forward strand.
AGCGGGTGTCGCGGCGAGGACCGGTCAACCGGTGGTGCGTGGCGAGCAGGGTCTCGACGTCGCCCTCGACCCGCACCTCGGAGTCGACGAGGACGACGAGGTGGTCGCACACGCGCTCGAGGTCGGACACCACGTGCGAGGAGAGCAGGACGCTGAGCCCGTGCTCGGCGACCGCCTCCATCAGGACCTGGAGGAACTCGCGGCGGGCGAGCGGGTCGAGGCTGGCGACGGGCTCGTCGAGGATGAGCAGCTCCGGCCGCTTGGCCAGCCCCAGGGTGAGTGCGAGCTGGGCGCGTTGGCCGCCGGACAGCCTCCCGGCCCGTTGGGTCGGGTCGAGACCGAGCCGCTCGATCCGGGACCGGGCGATCGAGTCGTCCCAGCGCGGGTTGAGGTGCGCACCGAGCCGCAGGTGGTCCTGGATGCTGAAGTTCGCGTACGTCGGGGTGTCCTGCGCGACGAACCCGACTTTCGCCAGCTGCTCGGATCCCGCAGCAGGGACCCCACCGCAGACCTCGATCGTCCCGGCCGTCGGGGCGAGCAGGCCGACGGCCAGGCTCAGCAGCGTCGTCTTGCCGGCGCCGTTCGGACCGACCAGCCCGGTGACGTGCCCAGCCGGGATCTCGAGGGTGCAGTCCTGCAGGGCCCATCGGCGGCGGTAGCGCTTGCCGAGCCCGCGTGCCTCGATGACGGCGGTCACGCTACTGCCTCCCGGGCACTGCGAAACGTGCTCAGGAAGAGCGCCTCGATGCTCTCGTCGTCGAGACCGGCAAGTCTCGCCTTCGTCAGCCACCGCTCCAGGTCCTTGCGCAGCGGCGCGTGGGCGGCGAACGAGTCGTCGGTCAGGGTCCGGGTGACGAAGGTGCCGATCCCCGGACGAGCGGCGATGAGGCCGTCGCGCTCGAGCTCCCGGTAGGCCTTGAGCACGGTGTTCGGGTTGATCGCCAGCCGGGCCACCACGTCCTTGACGGTGGGCAGCTGGTCGCCCTCCTCGAGCAGGCCCAGCCGGAGGGCCTGACGAACCTGCTGCACGACCTGCAGGTAGGGCGAGACGCCGGACCGGGCGTCGAGGGTGAACTCGATCATGGGGACTCCAAGTAACTAGGTAACTAGGACACTAGGAGTCACGACAGCGCGCGTCAAGACCCCTGACGACCCGAGCCGTCCGGCCGCTCCGCGGCGATGAGACGCTGTGTGGTGGGCGAATTGGTACCGCGCGCTTGGCGAGGGGCCGAGCGGGTACAAGCGGACTACCAGCGCATGGAGGGAGACCGATGTGTCGAAGGATCTCAGTGACAGTGCGAACCGCAAGAAGCTGAAGAAGTCGTCGTTCGCGTTGCCGGAGCAGGAGAAGTACCCGATTCCCGACATCGATCACGCTCGGAACGCCTTGGCCCGGGTAGCGCAACATGGGTCAGAGGCCGAGAAGAAGAAGGTCCGGGCGGCGGTCGAGAAGAAGTACCCGAGTCTGAAGAAGGACGACTGACCACGAAGGGAGCAAGGTCACCGGCGGATGAGACGCACCGCGATCACCCCGTCATGCCGGTGGGCGGCCAGTTATCCATTCTCTTCGTCGAGCGCCGACGCCATATGCTCCGCAACGCTCAGCTCGTTCGGTCTCACGCTTTGGCGTAGGCCGGTCACAACACCTTCGCGGTCGGGGCGTGACCGGTTCTGACTGAGTTTCGCCTTGCCTTCCACTTTCGACACAGTCAGTTCGACACCAACGATCCCGCGCAGCTGGCCGTCGATGTACGCGCTCGGTGCGTCGGTGACGTGCCAAGGCTCCTCGCGTCCCTGCTCATGTTCACTGGTCAGTTCCTCGACGACCATGCGCAGCCACCCGGGGTCGTGATGCACGCGCGCCAGACCGGTCAGGTGAACCGCGCTGTAGTTCCAAGTGGGTACGACCTTGCCGTGCTCCGCCTTCGAGGCGTACCACGTCGGAGACACATACGCGTCAGGGCCCGTGACGATGATCAGCGCTTGTGTATCGGAACCGATCTCGCGCCAGTGAGGATTCGCTTTTGCGAAGTGGGCGATCACGGTGTTGTCGCGCCAGATCACCGGCAGGAAGGTGGCGGAGGGAGCCGAAGCTTGACCATTGGTCACCAACCAGCCTGCGCGCACACCTGCCACGAGTGCGCGCAGTTTCTCTTCGTCCGTTTCGAGGTTGAACGGTGGGGTGTACACGCTGATCACGCTATCTCGGAGCGGCAATGACGCGAATGGCCGTACCTTCTCGTCCTGTCGCGCCCGCGGGACGCGATCGTCAGGTCGCAAACGTTGCAGATCGCAATGACGACGTAGCGGCATCTGCCGCACTCGCTCGAGGCGATGAGACGCACGCACGTGGCGCTCATGTCGATGAGGGTGGGCCGCTTCCTCACGCCCAGCCGCTTGCGGGCGGGCGGGCCTGTGCCGTACGAGCCGGGTCGGCCTCGGCAACGCCCCATCGGTGGTCAACGTGGGTCCTGTGATAGAGAACCCGGTCACCGGGAGAGACCACCTTCGTGCGGACGAGCCAACAAACCGGCGGCGTGCTCGCCCGGTTGGTCCTCGGGATGGTCCGACGGCGCCGGGACTGGCGCTGGTCTGAGGGCTCAGCCGCCCTTGCCCCGGAGCCAGGCGGCGACACGCTTCCGAGGCAGCCGTCGCAGGGCCTTCTCGTACTCGCGCTCAGCGGAGTGAGCACGCTGTTCCTCCCGGGCGTGCAGCCGGCCGGCGCCGAACGCGACGGCGTCCTCACCGTCGGCTCGTGCGGCCAGGTCCTCCAGCCAGGCGCGGGAGGCCACCGTGTCCTGATGGGCTCCCAATGCGTCCTGCAGCGACTTCGCGCGCTTGGCGAGCGTCTTCGCTCGCTTGCCGAGCACGGGCGTGGCGGCTTCGGCGGAGTAACGCAGCCGCTTGGCCTTCTTGCGGACCTCATGCAGTGCGTCGTCCCTGCCGGGGCCGGGGTCGAGACGGTGGGCGGCCTTCGCAGCCCGGCGCACCCGTTTCGCGTCACGCGCCAGGATCGCAGGAAGCACGCTGCGGGCACGCTTGGAGGCATCAGGGAGCAGGGCGGGGGACTGCACGGCGGCTTCGAGCAGCCCGAGTAGGCGCCCGTACCGCTGGCTGGCAACAACTTGCGTCGCGGTCTGGTGGCCGATGCGGTGCGCCTGCTCCAGGTCGTGGTTGATGCGCTGACGCAGCGTGCCCGGAGCCAGCCCGGCGGGTTGGTCGAACTCGTCGCCAGCCAACGCGTCCAAGTGGCGGCGCAGGACCTCGAAGTCGCGGGCCGCGCCCAGCGAGCTCCCCAGCCACCGCAGCTCTTCACGAACCGGTTCGACCGCGCCGGGCTCAAGGACCGGCTGGTAGCTGGCCAGCACGGACCGCAAGCGGCGGGCAGCGATCCTGAGCTGGTGGACCGTCTCCCCGCGCAGCCCGCTGTCGTGCTCCTGCAGGACGCTCAACTGGTCCGCGAGATAGGCGCGCAACACCTGGCGGGTGTCTGATCGGCGGTGGGGAGGGTCCTGAAGTTCGTTGGCGCGCGTTCGGGTCTGCAGGGCGAGGGCTCGGGCCACCTTCGATGACACCGCCGCGGGTGCAGCCCCGGCTGTCACCATGGCCGCGTCGAGCCGATGCAGCAGGTCCCGGTCGTCGCCCACGAGCTCGATCTCCCACTCCCGCCAGTGTTGACGCACGCCGGGTTGCAGGAGCCGCTCGGCGTGCACGTCGTCGTCGCAGAAGTGCGCGACGCGTGTGCCGTGTGTGTCCAACAGCCCACGCTCGGAACGGTGCGTCCTCACCCGTGCGACAGGCACGAGCCGCTGTGAGCCGATGACCGGCTCGACCTGCTCTCGTAGAGGCTTCGGCACAGTGTGCACCGCCCGCCCCAGGGGTAGGCGCGTCTCGGTTCGGCTGTCCGGTCCGGACGGCTCCTTCAAGTGCCATCCCGCATCCGGACCGCCGACCCGACGCCGAACGGTGATGCCGTGTCGCAGGAGGTCTAGCTCCGCTGTGTCGAAGTACACCGCCTCCAAGTCGGTCTCCGCGAAGGATCCGACCTCGGCCACTCCATCGACGTCATCCAAAGCGGGTGGCCCGGTGTCGGGCTCGACGGTGTACTTGCGTTCGATCTCCTCGTGCCGGCTCGCTGCCATGCCCGTCATTGTCGCGGACGACCACCGCGTGGTGTGGCGAAGGCCCCCACGGCCGAGTTGTGGACGCAGCGCCGGGGGCCTTCGCCGCGACGATACGCGTGGCGGGACCCACCCGGAACCCGCATCCGACCGATGTCACCAGCTGTTCATGCTCGAAGCGGCAATTGGTACGTGCCCAGGTCCACGAGTCTGACCCCAAAGGTGGGCTGCGTGAGGATGTACGCGGGCTCCGGGTCGGCAATTGCGGGAAGTCTCGTCATTCGACGCTTGCAGAGCAGCCGGCAAAGAGCCACGACGTCATCATCCACGACCCTGGTGCCGATGCCGTCGGGCCAGGGCTGGAGGCACTTGCGCCTGGTGGTGAGGCCGTCACCAAGCAGCCAGGGGCAATCGATCATTCGGGTCGGCGACTGCGGTGGTTCGCGCAACAGGTGGGTTCCTCAACTGGCCCCGGCGCCAGCGATGATCGTTGGCACGATGACCGCAGCGAGGATTGCTGCGTTCAAACTCTCGATGGCCCGCTTGATCGCCACCCCAACGGCCACCTCGTTGGACGCTTCTTCCACACGACGCTTGAGCTCCTTCGCCGACATTCCTTCGGACTCTGTCTTGAGCACCTTCTTGGCTACCCCAAGCCCCTGCAAGATCGCCAGCAACGTCGCGTCAGTGCCCGATGGTCGTCCGCCGACCAGGACCGCTCGCAGCCGTTCACGGACCTGGCGCTCGGGCAGCGGATCCAGGGTTGGGCGCTTCGCGGGCATCAGTCCCAGCAGCCTCGCAGGCACCACGTCGACGACACCGCGACCCACCAGGGCCTCGACGACCTCGGCCTCCGGATTGAGCTTCCGGTCCTGCACCAACGTCGAGAGCTTCTTGCCCTCTTTCTCGACGATGCGGGACAGGACCTTGTCGAGGACGGCTCTGCCAGTGGGCGTCGCGTCGATGACGCGGACTCTGGGATCCTTTCCCTCCTCCAGAACGACCCGTTCCTCGATCAGCAGGTCAGCGATCGTCGCGGCGCTCAGCGCCCACCCGGTCTGCGTGCCCCAGCTTGCCGGGCCGCCTTCGTCGTTCGTCAACAGGAGGAAGATCTCGGCAGCGGTTTCCATGCCTGCACGATACGAAACGCCCGGTCCCGGCGCCGGTCCTCTGCAGATGGGCGACGACGTCCGGCCACCCGGCGAACAGGTTGGCGCATCGCCGGGGACTCGCGGCGAAGCTGCGCACGTCGACCCACCCCCTGGAGCGCCTCCACAGGCGAAGTGACGCGGGGCAACCGTCAGAAGTCGGGCCGGCCGCGCTTGTTCCAACGAGGCGAAGTTGGCCTGGGGGGTTCAGGCGGCGTGCAGGTGACTCACGGTCATCGCTCAGGGTGTTGCGCCACAGTGGGTGTCAGGCCCATGCACCCGCCCCCCCGGGTGCGTGGGCTTAGCGTCCCGGGTTGAGGCCTCACGGCCTCCCCGGGACGCGCCCTCTGCCCGCGACTACGCCCCAACTCGTCATGAAGATCCCTCGACTCCCTCGTGGACAGGCAGCGTCGTGACGCATGCCAGGGTGACCCAGTGGGGGACGACAGAACGCCCGCCCCCTGGTCGTCGGCGTCGGGCGCGGAGATGGGTCAGGGCGGCGAGCGCAACGCGCCCGTTCGCAGTTCAAGGACTGTGATGCCGGGGGCGGCCTCCAGGCGCAAATCGGACCGTCCGGATCGCCCCAGACGACACGGCGCGGAGTTGTAATGATCGGGCCACTGGGGGTGGGCCGCCAGGTTCTGGGACGGCTGGTGCCTCAGGTCCGGCTCTCCAAGGAGGTTTCATGTCTCGTTCCAAGCGCACCGCGGTGTCCATGCTCGGCGTGGCCGCTGTCATCGGTGCGGCGGCAGCAGCGCCCGCCCTCGCGGCGCCCGCCAACGGCCGGCACGTGCTGCCCGGCAGCGTTCCATCGTGGGCACGATCCGCCACCAAGGTGGGCGCATCCGACACACACAGCCGGGTCGACTTCCGGGTCTACCTGGCCAACCGGGGCGGTGACGCTGCCGAGCGCCTGGCGGCTGCCGTCTCGACCCCGGGTAGCTCCCAGTACGGCAAGTTCCTCACCGCGAGCCAATATCGAGCCAAGTTTGCTCCGGCCAAGAGCGAGGTCGACCGGGCCTCGGCATGGCTGAGGTCGCAGGGCTTCACCGTCGGTTACGTGCCGGCCAACCACAAGTACGTGGAGGCGACCGGCACGGTGGCCCAGGCCTCGGCAGCCTTCCACACCGCGTTCTCCAACTACAGCGTCAACGGGCGAAAGCTCCGCTCCAACGCCACGCCCCTAGCGGTCCCCAACGCGCTCGGCACCGTGGAGGCCGTCGTCGGTTTGGACGAGTCGGCTCAGCTGGTCCAGCATCACGCCACCTACCAACCTCCGGCCGGATTCAGGGTCGGCAAGCCGTGCTCGGCCTACTGGAGCGAGAAGGTCGTGCCGAACGCGGTCTTCCCGGATGGAGGCACGCCCACACCGGCACCGGACGGGACGGCACTGCCCACCAGCCCCAGCGCCTACGCGCCGTGCGGCTATGCCGGGGCGCAGCTCCAGGGCGCGTATGGACTGGCATCGACGATCGCTTCGGGCAACGACGGCACTGGCGTGACGGTGGCTGTCATCGACGCCTTCGCCTCGCCCACCGCCCGGGCAGATCTGCAGCGGTACTCGCGTGAGCACGGCCTCCCAGCCCCAAAGCTCACCGAACAGGTCGCCCCCGGCATCTACAAGCACCCGACCACCAACAAGTTCGACCCGGCAGGTTGGGCCGGCGAGGAGCAGCTCGACCTCGAGGCCGTGCACACCATGGCTCCGGGCGCGAACATCCTCTACGTAGGTGCTCCCAACAACGGCCAGCCATTGGACGCCGCTCTCAACAGCGTCGTCGACTCGCACAGTGCCGACATCGTGACCAACTCCTATGGCTGGTCCGGTGAAGCCCTGCCTCCGGGCTACATCAAGCCGCAGGTCGACATCCAGATCCAGGCCGCGGCCACCGGCATCAGCGTCTTCTACTCCTCCGGCGACGCGGGCGACGAGACCGGTGGGGTGGCCGGGGCAACACCCAGCCCGGACTTCCCGGCATCCAGCCCCTGGGTGACGGCAGTAGGCGGCACCTCGTTGGGCGTGACCAAGGCCAACACCCGCGAGTTCGAACTCGGGTGGGAGACCGGTCGCAGCACGCTGCAACCTGGGCCCGTGTGGTCAGCCTCGGCCTTCCAGTACGGCAGTGGTGGCGGCACCTCGCGCCTGTTCGCCCAGCCCTCCTACCAAGCAGGCGTGGTGCCCTCCTCGCTGAGCCAGCGGTACGGCGGAGCACCGATGCGAGTCGTACCGGACGTCTCGGCGGTCGGTGACCCCAACACCGGCATGCTGGTCGGCCAGACCCAGACCTTCCCCGACGGTACCTACTACGACGAGTACCGCATCGGTGGCACCAGCCTGTCGTCCCCGCTGTACGCAGGCATGTTCGCCCTCGCCGTGCAGAAGCACGGCCCCTACGGGCTGGCCAACCCCACCCTCTACAAGGCCCGCGCAACCTCGTACGACATCACCAAGGCACAACGCGGCACCTACCCCGGGGACGTTCGGGTCGACTACAAGAACAGCGTCGACGCCAGCGGCGGCTACACCTACACCGCCCGCTGGTTCGACGTCGACGAGCTGCTGACCATCCACGTCGCACCCGGCTATGACGACGTCACCGGCGTCGGCTCCCCCAACGGGTCGGCATGGTTGAGCACCGTCCAGCAGTAACAGGGTCACACCACCCCTGCTGACAGGTGCGCCTGAGGTGGGCCCGGTCGCGACGCGGCCGGGCCCACTCATGCGTGAGGCCCCGTCGCGGCGGGACTGCACACCAATGAGCCCGCAACCGGGGCAAATCGGGTCAACCGGACCACAGCCCAAGCGGCAGAGACGCACGGGGCGCCTTTAACCAGGGTGAGGCCCTCGCCATGTGCGACCGGATCGCGGTCATGAACGAAGACCGAACGTCGGAGGTAGAGGTCAGGTCAGCGGATGGCTGCGGCGTGACTTCAGTCAGCCAAGGATCTTGGCCTTCTGGGCAGCAAACTCTTCTTCGGACAGGATTCCCTGGTCGCGCAACCCGGCGAGTTTCGTCAACTCATCCATCGCCGAACTTGTCAGACCAGCCGAAGGCGGCGCGACCTGTTGCTGCGCAGCTTGCGCGTCCAAGGCCTGCTGCTCCCGAAGGTCCTGCTGCTCTGCAGCCGCTTGGTTCTCCGCGTCCTGTTTGTTCATGTGGTGCGCGTGCGCCACGCCACCGGCAACCACGGCCGTGCCCACGATCGCCCTGCGCCGCATCCTGCGTCTCATCATCCCAGGCATCTTCAGTCTCCTCAGCGTTCGGTCTCGTCGTCGATCATGGCCTCAAGCTCGTCGATCGCGCCGTCGACCTCGTCAGCGGGGATCCGTTGAGACCCCAACAGCACTGCTCCCTGTCGCCGCATGGCCATGCTTGTCCTGATGGCCCACGTGTTTTCCCAAGCCAGGAGTGCCACGGCGCTGCCCTCAGGCATTGCCTCCATGGCCGCCCGAGCGTCGGCGTCGGTGAGCAAGCCCGGAACATCACCCTGAAATGCGACCAGGTCCGGGATTCCGTCGCCATCGACGTCGGTCACCTCGGCCATGGTCACCTCGCCGGAATCGTCCTTGTAGACCAGGACGATGTCCAGGACCCGAATCGTTCCGTTGGCGACAAGCTCAGAGATCGCCTCCGCGATGCTGCCGTCGGGCTTGGCGTCGGGGAAACCCACGACTAAGACATCCACGGGCCCCACCGGTCGAACGTGAACTGTCATGGGTTCCTCCAGTGCTGAGACGGTCAATCGGGATGACCACGAACTATTTGTCTGCGCGTTCGCTTAACCGCCGGCCGACTCTCTCAGTCAACCACGACCCCACTGCTGTGTCTGTAACACGTTTGTCGATCATGTTCATCTTGTGGGGTCCTGGTGGCGTAGAAGACCGTCACGACCCCCTGGCGGTCGGGGCCACCGCCAGCAGATAGCTGGTCGGCCAACCCAAACGCCGTGCCGCCGGTCGTGTCGCGTGGCCGTCTCTCGGGCGACTGCGGATCTCATCAACGTCAGCCCGGGACGGGTTCGGGTCGCCAAAGGCTACGGAGGACCGCCATCGTCGCCCCGAGCATTCGGGGCTGCTGAAGTTCTGGTTGTCAGGTCAAGGTGCCAATCGAACCTTCAGCGGGCTGCGTTGGCCGTTGCGGAGTTGAGGAGAGTTGAGTCCCCGGTAGTGGTGGAGGGCGTTGACGCCATGGCCCCGCCGAAGATGAGGGCTCGCCACCCTCGATGGGGTGCAGCCGGAGGGCGTTGACGCCACTGCGTCGGCCTTCGGCAAGCTTGAGCGCACGGAGTTCATGCACATGCGTCGCTGGATGCGGATGTCGAGTCTGGTCACAGACGTCCAAGTGGCTACTAGAGACGCGGCATCGAAGGTGGCCGCTGCAGCCTGCACTTCGGGCGTTTCGCTGTCGGGGCAGCCAGGTGCGCGATCGCCACGACAGTGGGCGACGTGGTCACCCGAGCCAGTCGCGGTAACCTCGGTGGTCGTGAGGGCAGCACCCACCATCTGCTGGCGCAGGGGTCGACCCGGTTACTGTCCTCACCCGGGCCTCTAGCTCAACTGGCAGAGCTGCGGACTTTTAATCCGTAGGTTGTGGGTTCGAGCCCCACGGGGCCCACCCACTGGTTCGACGGCTCAGCGCGACCACCCACAAGCCCGGTCGGCGAGGTCGTCACCTACTCGGGCTTGCGCCGGCCGCGCAGGATCAGCGCGACCCCGGCGATCGCCACGATCGGGCCGATGACCGCCCAGAGCACGACCCCGCTCATCGCGCTGCCGCCGAGCACCCCGATCCCCTGGAAGAACCAGATCAGACCGATGACGACGAGGATCCCACCGATGACGAGGGTGACTGGACGGCTCATCGCCCGAGCGTAGCCCGCATCCGGCTCAGAGCCGCACGACCATCTTCCCGGTGTTCTCACCACGCAGCACACCGAGGAACGCGTCGACCGCACCATCGATGCCGTCCGCGAACGTCTCGCGCGACTGCAGTCGCCCGTCGCCCAGCCACTGCGCCGCCAGACCGGCATACTCGCGGGCCAGGTCGTAGTGGTCGCCGACCAGGAAGCCCTGGATGCGGCCCCGCGTCTGGATCAGGCGCGACAGGTTCCGCGGGCCGGGCGCTGGCTCGGTGTCGTTGTAGACCGAGATCATCCCGCAGACGGCCACCCGCCCGCCGAGCCGCAGCGAGCCGATCGCGGCCTCGAGGTGCTCGCCCCCGACGTTGTCGAAGTAGACGTCGATGCCGTCCGGAGCCGCCTCGCGCAGCTGCTTGGCCACCGGGCCGTCCTTGTAGTTGAACGCCGCGTCGAACCCGAGGTCCTCCACCACGTGTCGCACCTTCTCGGCGGAGCCGGCGCTGCCGATGACCCGGCTCGCGCCGAGCGCCTTGGCGATCTGCCCGACCGCACTCCCCACGGCACCGGCCGCGCCGGACACGAACACCACGTCGCCCGGCTGGATCTCGGCGATCCTGGTGAGGCCGGCATACGCGGTCAGGCCGGTCATGCCGAGCACGCCGAGATACGCGGATGCCGGTGCCACCGACACGTCGACGACTCGAGCACCGCTGGCGTCGATGACCGCCACCTCGCGCCAGCCGAAGCCGTGCAGCACGTGGTCCCCCACGGCGAACCCGTCCGCGCGCGACTCCTCCACGACACCCACGGCACCACCCGTCATCGCCTCGTCGACCTCGTAGGGCGCGGCATACGACTTGGCGGCGCTCATCCGGCCACGCATGTAGGGGTCCACCGACATCACGACGTTGCGAATGCGCAGCTGACCGTCGGCGAGCTCGGGCAGCTCACTCTCGACGACCGCGAAGTCGTCATGGGTGGGCCAGCCGACCGGGCGGGCGGCGAGGCGCACCTCGCGCGGGGCGGCAGTGGGCTGGGCGGTGGTGTCGGTCATGACGACCTTCCTGTCGACGTCGTTGGGCACGGCAGGGTCCAACGACGGTTCTCTCCCGGGTATGCCGTGACGCTCACCACCGCTGGCCGGCGCGCCACCCAGCGCCGCAACGGCCACAGCGATGCCGTGAGCGCAATGGGGGCTGCTGAACCAGCCGACACGGTGGTCAGCCGCGGGCGCTGTCCTGGCCAGCGAGCCGGGCGGCCCGGGCGGCCTCCACCTTGGCGGCGCGCTCCCGCTCGAGACGGCGCTGGGGGTCGCGCTCGTCGCCGAGCTGGGCCGGGCCGAAGACGTGCATGCCGGTGTACTTAAGCCGCCACATGAAGCGGTAGCCGAGGCTCAGGCCCTCGTTGTCGCTGTTCCGGCTCATCGCCGCTCTCCCGTTCCCTCAGATGCTTAGTGCCCTAACTATATGCCTTCTCGGCGCTACACTTCGACCATGGCCACTTCTCGGACCGCTGGCCGCCCGGTCGCGAAGGACGCCGGCCCCGACCTGCTCGCCCTCGACCGTCAGGTCTGCTTCGCCCTCGCCGTCGCCTCGCGCACCGTCATCTCGCTCTACCGCCCCCTGCTGGAGCCGATGGGCCTCACACACCCCCAGTACCTCGTGATGCTGGCCCTCTGGGGGGCCGAACCACTCCGGGTGAACGAGCTCGCCGACCGGCTCAGCCTCGAACCCGCCACCCTGTCACCGCTGCTCAAGCGCCTCGAGGCGGGCGGCCTGGTCACCCGGCGCCGCGACCCGAACGACGAGCGCGCCGTGTCGGTCGCGCTCACGCCCGCGGGCCGGCGACTGCGCCGCAAGGCGGAACGCATCCCCCCGGCCGTGGTGGCGCGCCTGGGCATCGAGATCAGCGAGCTCGAGGACCTGCGTGACCGGCTGACCACCGTGATCGAGGCGGCCCGCCGCGAGGAGTGAGCCGGGCTCAGTGCGCGGTGAGGGCCGCTGTGACGACGGCCGGGTCCGGGTTGGTGTGCGGGATGCCGTCGATGACGACGGTGGGCACGGTCTCGTTGCCGTCGTTGACGCCCGCCACGTAGGCCCGGCCGGCGTCGTCCTCCCAGATGTTGACCCAGGCGATCTCGTCGCGCCGGCCACGCACGGACATCCGCAGCCGGTTGCAGAACACGCACCTCGGCCGCCAGTAGACCGCCACTCCCTGCTCGGCCCGGGCCAGCGCGTCGGCGTGCGGCGTGGGGGCCGGGCGTCCGGCCAACAGGTCCATCAGTCCCATCGGCCCAGCGTAGGCCCGCCGGGGGGTAGCGTCGCCGCAGCGGTTCCGCCCCCGATGACGCGTGTGGCCCGCGGCCGGCGCACTCGCACCGACCCCGAACCCCACCCCGGAGGTGCCTCGTGTCCGACCCCCCCTCCGCTCTCGGCGGCCCGGCCACCTCGGCCACCGTCGGGGCCACCCTCGATATCCCGGTCGAGGGCGCCGGGCGGCTCGCCGTCTCGGTCGCCGTCGCCGCAGGGCTGGATGCCGCCGAGAGGCTCACCATCCGCGGCGCCGACGGCGCCGACGTCCCCCACCACGTGCTCGAGCTCGACCGTGGCACCCGCGTGCACGTGATCGAGGCGCCGGTGGGCCGGCTGTCGGTCAGCTACGAGGCGACCGTGCCGCTCGCTGAGGTGGATGCCGTGCAGGTCACCGAGAGCGAGCGGTTCCACTACCGGCTGCCGAGCCGCTACTGCCCCAGCGATCGCGTGGAGGGCTTTGCCGCAACGGAGTTCGGCCCGGTCAACGACGAGGCACAGGCGGCGCGACGCGTCGTGTCGTGGGTGAACGAGCGGCTCTTCTACCTGCCCGGCTCGACGACTGCCGCCGATGACGCACTGGTGCCGCTTGGCACCGGGCAGGGTGTCTGCCGCGACTACGCGCACCTGGTGGTCACGTTGTGCCGCGCGCTGGGGATGCCGGCCCGTTACGTCTCCGTGTACGCGCCGGGGCTGTCGCCGATGGACGCCCACGCGGTGGTCGAGGTCGCGGTCGACGGGGTGTGGCGGGTGTTCGACGCGACCCGGCTGGCCCCGCGGACGTCGATGGTGCGCATCGGCACCGGGCGCGACGCAGCGGACACGGCGATCCTCACCGCGATGGGGGGCGCCAGCCAGCCGGCGACCTTCACGGTGCTGGCGACCTCGGACCCGGACCTGCCGGTGGAGGACGTCGACGCGCTCGTCGCCCTCCGCTGAGGAGGCGGGCGCCCGGCATCCGGACGGGGCCGGCGTGCCTGACGCGAGCCGCCAAGCCAACCCGGTCAGGCGTCGAGCGGGACGGTGAGCGCACCGCCGCAGTGGTAGACGTCGGGCCGCCCCGGCCAGACCTGCCCGCCCTCGTGCATCTCGTCGTCGAGCTCGTTGCGCCAGGTGCCGCGCTCGTCGATGAACCAGCGGGCGGCGTGGTCCCAGAGCCGGCGGTACCAGTGCTCCCAGTGCGGGTCGCCGGTGAGCCGCCGCAGCACCGCCGTCGTCTGGATGCCTTCGCACACCGGCCAGTGCAGCCGGATGTCGGCCACGGGCGCGCCGTCCCAGTCGACGGTGTAGACCAGCCCAGGCCGGCCGTCGAGGGCCCACCCACCGTCGAGCGCGCGCCGGGTCAACCCCTCGGCGGCCTCGACCAGCCACGACGGCGACCCGACCAGCGGTGAGGCGTCGAGCTGGAGCAGGAAGCGCGACCACTCCAGGGAGTGGCCGAAGGTGGCACCATAGGGCCGGAACGGGTGCAGCGGCTCGTCGCGGTTGTACTCGGGCAACACCTGCCAGTCGGAGGTGAAGTGTTCCGGCAGCAGCCAACCGCGTTCTCGCGCAGCGACGTTGATCAAGCGGTCGGCGATGTCCAGCCCACGCTCGTGCCACACGGCATCCCCCGTGGCGTTACCCATCGCGATGAACGCCTCGAGGCCGTGCATGTTGGCGTTGGCGCCGCGGTAGTCCTCGGAGTCCGACCAGTCCGGAGCGAACGACTCGAGCAGCGCCGACGCCGACGGGTCCCACAGCCGGGTGTCGATCACCTCAGCAACCTGGCCCAACAACGCCTCGGCCCCCGGTTGGCCGACGGTCAGCGCCGTCGCCGAGGCGAGCCCCACGTGCACGTGGTCGTAGGTCATCTTGCGGGTCACCGCCCCGGGCTCGCTGAGCCAGCCCCCGTGCTCGCTGTCGGCGTGCAGGCCGGTGAGCGAGCTCATCGCGTGGTCGAGCAGCTCCCCCGACCCCGGGATGCCGTGCCGCACCCCGAGCGCCGCCGTGTGCGCCATCCGGGCGGTGAGGAAGAGCTGGGGCCGGCGGCCCGGCATCGGCGACCCGTCCGCCGCTTGGTAGGCGAAACCACCGCCGGGCAGGATCGAGCCGAGGGCGAAGCCGATGATGTCGGCGAAGCCGGCGTGCAGCCACGCGCGGTGGCCGGGCTCGTCGAGCCAGGAGGGTTCCGCCACAGGCGAGTCGGTCACAGCGGAAGCACCTCCACCCGGTAGGTGGTGGTGTGTGACTCGCCGGGCTGCAGCACCACGGCGTTCTCGAAGGTGTTGGCCCCCTCGATGCACACGAAGCGCTCCCAGTCGTCGTCGCCGATGTCGGCGGCCTCCGCGGCCTTGGCCGCCCATGGGTTCCACACCACGAGGTTGCTCGCCCCTTCGGTCGTGATGACCAGCCGACGCTCGAGGGCCGGGTCGTGGAGGGTGACCGGAGCGCTGGTGCGGTACACGGCATCCGTCTCGCCGGCGAACGCGAGGTCGCCCTCCTGCACGCGCTCGGTGCCGGTGACCTTGTCCACCAACGATGTTCCGTCCAGCCCCTCGATCCGCACCCGGTGGATGTCGCCGACGACGAGGTAGGTGTGCAGGGCGTCCTCGTAGTCGAGGGCCTCGTCGCCGGTGTTGGTGACGGACAGCGACACCACGAGCGCCCGCCCGAACCGGGTGCGCACCTCGGCGCAGTAGGGATGCGGCCAGTGCGGGGAGGTCGCCTCGTCGGAGGTGAGGCGGTGCACGACCGTGGTCTCCTCGTCGCTGTCGGTCACCTCCACGAGGTCCCAGGTGCTGGTGCGCGCGAAGCCGTGTGCGGGCGCCATCCCCGCTTCCCGTCCCGGGCCGAACCACGGCCAGCAGACCGGCACGCCGGCCCGGATCGCCCGGCCCGCCTCCAGCCGCAGGGCGCTGCTCACGTAGAGCACCGGGTGGGCACCGACGGGCGCCCACCGGGTCACCTGGGCGCCCTGGTCGAACACCTCGCCGGTGCACGCGGAGTTCTCGACGGTGCGCGGCGGCGGGAGGGTTGGCGTCATGGTCCCAACCTAGGGATGCCGGTGACCCGCGCACCAGCAGAACACCCGCTGGTGCGCGGACCGGCGTCAGGTCGAAGCCGACTCGCGCTCCGGCCGCGGCTCCGCCTCGGCGCCCACGTCGGCGACCCCGGCGGCGGCGTCCAGGCGCGCGTCGCGCCGGTTGGCAAGCACGCTGGTCGTGGTCGCCAGAGCGAGGATGCCGACGATGACGGCGAGCGAGGCCAAGGTCGGCACCTCCGGCACGGCCGGCCAGATGCCGTGTGCCCAGTGCAGCACGAGCTTGACGCCGATGAAGGCAAGGATCGCGGCCAGGCCGTGGCCGAGGTGGCGCAACGAACCCAACGCCCCCTCCACGACGAAGTAGAGCGCGCGCAGGCCGAGCAGAGCGAAGGCGTTGGTCGCGAAGACGAGGTAGGGGTCGCCGGTGATTCCGTAGACCGCGGGCACCGAGTCGATCGCGAAGACCACGTCGGTGCCGATGATCGCCACGGTGACCAGCGCCAGCGGGGTGAGGGCGCGACGGCCGGCCTGGCCCACCGTCATCCGGGTGCCGTCGTACGACTCGGTGACGGGCCAGATGCGGCGCAGCAGCCGCACCGTGCGCAGCGACCCGACGTCGACGGTGTGCTCCTGGTCGGACAGTGCGTCGCGGCCGACCTTGACGGCGGTGACGAGCAGGACGGCGCCGAACAGGAGGAACGCCCACGAGAACGAGGCGATGAGCTGGGCGCCGAGGGCGATGAAGATGCCGCGCAGCACGAGCGCTCCGGCGACGCCGATGAGCAGCACCCGCTGCTGCAGCTCGCGCGGCACGGCGAAGGCGGTGAGCAGCAGGAGGAAGACGAACAGGTTGTCGACCGAGAGCGACTTCTCGACGAGGTAGCCGGTGTAGTACTCCAGGCCGCGGTGGCCGCCGTACTGCTGCCAGATCCAGATGCCGAAGCCGACGGGGATGGCGACGTAGAACGCCGACCAGCCGATGGCCTCCTTCATCGAGACCTCGTGCGGGCGGCGGGTGATCAGGAAGTCGACGACCAGCAGCACCACGATCGCGCCGATGGTGACGGCCCACAGCATCGGCGTGCCGATCGAGGGGTGGGTCGCGGCCGGTTCGGCGGCGACGAGGACGGACAAGGGGGACATGGGTCTCCTCAAGACAGGACTTCGGTCTTGAGGTCTCCTTCACCGCCCGGATGCCGGGCGGCGCCGCACCGGGTCCGCCGTGGGGCGGACGTACTGACCGGCACGAGCTTGGGAAGTACTCCCCTCGTGTGGACGAGTCTAGGGAACTGGGCGGATATACCCAAGTTCACGTGTGGAAAAGCGGAACGGTCGACACGGCATCCGGCGTAGCGGGGGGCGCGCCCACGGCATCCGGCACCGAGCCCTGCCGACTGGGTGCAGGAGGTTCACGATCGCAGGGGAACCGACGGGGAACCGACGTGGTGCGGAGGTGAAGCTTCCCGCACCGGGCGAGAAAGTTGGGACGTCAGCGCCTGGTGGCCTCGAGCCGGGACAGCGCCTCGAGCCGCTCGGCCGCGTGGTCGACGATGCGCTGCGGGTAGCCGTGGGCGTAGCCGTCGGCGGCATCCCACGGCTCGTGCGCGGCCGCGCCCGCCAGGTGCGCCAGCTCGGGCACCCAGCGCCGAACGTAGGCGCCGTCGGGGTCGAACTTGATGCCCTGGGTGACCGGGTTGAACACCCGGAAGTAGGGCGAGGCATCGGTGCCGGTGCCGGCCACCCACTGCCAGCCGTGGTTGTTCGAGGCGATGTCGCCGTCGACGAGGTGGTCGAGGAAGTGCCGCGCCCCGACCGGCCACCACACGTGCAGGTCCTTGGTGAGGAAGCTGGCCGTGATCATCCGCAGCCGGTTGTGCATCCAGCCCTGCGCGAGCAGCTGGCGCATGCCGGCGTCGACGATCGGGTAGCCGGTGCGTCCGGCCTTCCACGCCTCGATGGCGTCGTCCGGCTCGTCGTAGCGCATCCGCGCCATCTCGGGCCGCAGGTCGTGCCACGAGGTGCGCGGCTGGTGCCACAGCACGTCGGCGTAGAACTCGCGCCAGGCCAGCTCGTTCTCGTAGGTGTGGGCGCCCTGGCCGCGCTCGTCGGCGAGGTCGGCCAGCAGCGTGCGCGGGTGCAGCACACCGAGCTTGAGGTAGGGCGACAGCCGCGAGGTGCCGTCGCGGTCGGGCCGGTTGCGGTCGTCGCCGTATGCCGAGAGCGCGTCGTCGCGGAACGTGCGCCACCGCTCGAGGGCGGCCTGCTCCCCCGCAGGCGGCAGCTCGGGCAGGTCGGGGGCGGCCAGGGCCGCCTTCACCGCGGCCGTCGCGTCGGCGTCGTTGCGGGCGTGACGCAGCGGCAGCTCGCGCGGCGTCGGCGCTGGAGCCGGCCAGCCGTGCGCCCGCCAGGCCTTCGAGAACGGCGTGAACACCTTGTAGGGGTCCCCCGAGCCGTTGACCACGAGACCCGGCCCCACGGCATACGGCGTGCCGGTCTCCACCCACTGGATGCCGTTCTCGCCCAACGCCTTCGCCACCATCTCGTCGCGGCGGCGACCGGCGGGGGTCGTCTCGCGCGAGACGTGCACCGAGGCGGCACCCACCCGGCGCGGCGAGCTCGGGCACCACCCGGCGCGGGTCGCCGTGCAGCAGGGTGAGCGCGCCGTCGAAGGCCTCGTTGGTGGCCTCGAGCGTGGCGGCGAGCCAGGCCCGGCGTGCCGCTCCGCCGCCGTCCCACAGCCGCGGGTCGACGACGAACGCGACGACCAGGTCGCCGCCCTGGGCGGCGTCGCGCGCGGCGAGCAGGGCGGGGTGGTCGCGGCGGCGCAGGTCGCGCCGCAGCCAGAGAACGGAGGTCAACGGCATCCCCTCACGACAGGCGGTCGAACACTTCGGGAAGCAGGAAGAGCATGCCGAGCGACCAGGTGAGGTGCGTGACGATCGGGCCGAGGATGCCGCCGGTCACCCGCCGCTGGAGGCCCGACGACCAGCCCGACGAGCGCGCCGGCGAGGATCAGCAGCGGGATGCCGGAGGTCGCGGTGACCAGCGTGTAGACCACCGTGGTGACCGCCACGGCGTGCCGCCGGCCGACCGCGGCGTACATGGCCCCGCGGAAGTAGAGCTCCTCGGCGATGCCGTTGACCATGGTGATGACGGCGACGACGGCGAGGGAGCCGAACCGGGCGTGGTCGAGCAGCTCCTGCACCGGGTCGCGCAGGAACGGCACCTGGGCGACGACGACCGCGCCGACCATGAACAGCCCGAGCAGCAGGGCGCCGAGCGCGAGGGACTGCACCACCGCGCGGCTGGTGTCCTTGCCGTCGCGGGTGTGGCCCCGGCCCAGGTGCAGCGGCCCGGACGCGAAGGCCCCGATGGCCCACACGGCGGCGAGCGCGAAGGTGGCGGTGTAGAAGGTCGGGTCGCCCGGCTCGATGCGCAGTGCCCAGATGAGCACGGCCGCACCGACCAGCAGGGTGATGACGACGACGATGCGGCGCCGGCGGAAGGCCCAGTCGGGCTCGGTGTGGTCGCGGGGCACCGGGTCGACGAGGGCCGCACGCACGAAGGCGCGCAGCTCGGTGACGGGGTTCATCGGGCGGCTCTGCTCACGACCCGCCGCTCCCGCGCCCGCCGGCCCACGCGGGGTCGGCGCTGGTGATGCGGGCCGGGTCGACGGTGCCCGGCTCGGGGCGGGGGGTCACGTCGTCGCCGGCGATGGCGTCGGCCACGGCCCGGTCGTAGCTCAGGGCGCCTTGCGGCGGCGCCCCGACCAGGTCGTCGAGGTCGTGCTCGCCACAGACCACCTCGTGCAGCAGGCTGCCCACGAGCGGCTTGGCGACACCGGTCGGCACCGGCGTGACGAAGCCGACCCACTGGCTGGCGAGGTAGGGGGTGAGCACCGGCACGGTGACGATGCGGCGGCTCATCAGCCCGGCGATCTTCGCGAAGCGCTGGATCATCTCGCGGTAGGTGAGCACGTCGGGCCCGCCGATGTCGAAGGTGCGGTTGACGTCGGGCGGCAGGTCGGCGGCGCGCACGAGGTAGTGCAGCACGTCGCGCACGGCGATCGGCTGGATCCGGTTGTCGAGCCACTTCGGCGTGATCATGACCGGCAGGCGGGTGGTGAGGTGGCGCAGCATCTCGAACGACGCCGACCCCGAGCCGAGGATGATCGCCGCCTGCAGCACCGCGGTGGGCACGCCGCTGCGACATCAGCAGGTCGCCCACCTCGACCCGGGAGGCCAGGTGGTCGCTGAGCGGGCCGTCGTCGGGGTGCAGCCCCGACAGGTAGACGATGCGGCCCACGCCGGCCTCGAAGGCGGCCACGCCGAAGGTGCGGGCCAGCTCGCGGTCACGCTCGACGAAGCCGCCCGCGCCGTCCATCGAGTGCAGGAAGTAGTAGGCGACGTCGACGCCGGCGAGCGCGGTCGCCAGCGTGTCGGGCGAGCCGGCATCCCCCTCGACGACCTCGACCTGGTCGCGCCACCACCGGTCGGCCACCTTGGCGTCGTCCCTGGTCAGGGCGCGCACCTGCCAGCCCTCCTCGAGCAGGCGCGGGACGAGGCGCGAGCCGATGTAGCCGGTGACACCCGTGACCAGGGCTCGGCGTTGCTGGGTCATCGGCTGTCCCTTCGGGCGAGTCGGACACGGGCGGCGGCGAGCGGTCGGGTGGCGCACCCTCACAGTAGGTGAGGTGGCACGCGCATCCGTCGCAACGTCCTGCCGCCCCGGAGCTGTCGATGCTTGGCCTCACCTGCACGGTACGGGCAGCACCGGTCGACGTCCAAACTTTGTCCAACCTTGTGTCAGCATGTTTGTCAAAGGTGGGATCAGCGTCTACGGTGGCGTCCATGAGGGGTTCGGTGCCGCCGACGATGCGGATTGGTGAGCTCGCCGCCAAGGTGGGCGTGAGCACGCACGTGCTGCGGGCGTGGGAGAGCCGTTACGGCCTGCTCCGTCCGGTCCGGTCGGCCGGTGGCTACCGGCTCTACGGGCACGAGGACGAGCGCCGCGTGCGTGAGGTCATCGCCCTGCGCGACCAGGGCGTGAGCGCCGCCGAGGCCTCGCGGCGGGTGCTGGCCACCGAGCGCGGCGGCGGCGCCGGCTACGACGACGACTCCGACGAGGGCTCGGGCCAGCGCCGCGGGCGGCGACGCGGGCGCGGCACCTCCGGGCGGGGCACGGCATCCGGCGTCGGTACGCCCAACGGGTCGGCGCCCCCCGGGCTGCGGGCCGACCCGCCGATGCTCGTGGCCCAGCTGCTCGACGCCGTCACGGCACTGGACGAGGACCGCGCGCACGCCGTGCTCGACACCGCCTTCCACGAGCGCTCGGTCGAGAGCGCCATCATCGACGTGCTGCTGCCGCTGTTCGTGCGGGTCGGCGAGATGTGGGAGCTCGGCCGCATCGGCATCGCACAGGAGCACTTCGCGAGCAGCCTGGTGCGCCGCCGGCTCGGGGCGCTCTCGCTCACCTGGGGCGTCGGCACCGGCCCGGTCGCGGTGCTGGCCTGCCCGCCCGGCGAGTTCCACGACATCGTGCTGCTCAGCTTCGGGGTGCTGCTGGGCCGCGCGGGGTGGCGCATCCGCTACCTCGGCCCCGACACCCCCATCCACTCGCTGTCGCAGGCCGCGCGGCTCACCCAGGCGGATGCCGTGGTGCTCGCCTGCCGCCGGCCCACCGGCTTCCGGGGGCACGCGTCGGCGCTGCGCCGGCTCAGCGAGGACCACCCGGTGTGGCTCGCCGGCCGCGGCGCGACCCCGCGGGTGCTCGAGGAGGTCGGGGTGCCCAACCTCGGCGTCGACCTGATCGCCGCGGTCGCCGAGCTGACGGCCACGGCCCGCGCGCGCCGCGCCGCCCGGCCTCGCCCCGAGGCGCGGAAGGAAGCCCAGCCATCAGCCGCTCAGGGTGGCGCTCAGCCCACCGCCTGACCTCGACCGCGCTGGCACCTCCCTCGCTCGAATCAGGCGCTGCCCGCAGAACTCTGTCCGGGACGCTATTGGTCGCTCGCCACCGGTGAGCAACTTTCAAAGTTGCTCCCTGAGGGGGAGCATCCAATAGGCGGTCGAAGAGCAACCTGCGGAGGTCGCGGTCGGGCGCCCGACCGCCCGTGCCCGGGATCTGGCCGCCGGTGGCCATCGACGGGCGCCCGCACATCGACGGCGGGGTGCGCTCCATCGCCAACGAGGACCTGGCGGCCGGCGCGGGGCGGGTGCTCGTCATCCACACCGTGCCCGCAGGCGGCGCCGTGCCGGGGATCGCCCTCGAGGACGAGCTGGCGGTGCTGGCGCTGCTGGCGCACAGCGCCGTGCACGTGGTCCGGGCCGATGCGGCGGCAGTGGCGGCATCGGCAACAACCCGTGTCGCCGAGCACCAGGGCCGACTCGGCACGGGCGGGACGGGCGCTCGGTGCGGCCGAGGCCGCCGCGCTGGCCCGCACGTGGGGCTAGGGCGACCAGTCAGCCGGCCAGCTGGGACAGGGCGTGGATGCCGAGCCCGGCGAGGGCCCCGACGATGGTGCCGTTGATCCGGATGAACTGCAGGTCGCGGCCCACGTGCAGCTCGATGCGCTCGGCCGCCTCCTGGCCGTCCCAGCGGTCGACGGTCACCGAGATGACCTCGGCGAGCTCGCTGCCGTAGGTGTTGACGAAGAACGACACCGCCTCGCCGAGCCGCGCCTCGAGCCGCCCCCGCCACACCTCGTCGTCGACCAGGTGCTGCCCGAGGTGCTCGAGCAGCTCGTCGCCGCGGGTGTGGAAGTACGACGTCTCGTCGTCCATGGCGGTGGTCAGCGCCGCCTTGAACGAGGTCCACAGCCCGACCGCCGTCTCGGGCACCTGCGGGTGGGTGAGCAGCCGCTCCTTGAGCGCCTCGGCGCTGGCCATCACCTCGGGGTCGGTCTGCAGGTCGTGGGCGAGCCGGCGCAGCAGCTCGTCGAGCGCCTGGCGTGCCGGGTGCTTCGGGTCGTCGTGGATGTCCTGCAGCCAGGCCAGCACCTGCTGGTAGGACCAGCCGATCACCTTGTCGTCGACCCACGGCGGCGACCACCACGGCGCCCGCTGACCCAGCACCGCGGCATACGTGCCGGGGTTGTCGGCGAGGTAGGCGCGCAGCTGCTCCAGGCCCAGGTCGACCAGCCCGTGGTGGGTCTGCTCGTCGACGATGCCCTCGAGCAGGGTGCCGGCGATCGGGGCCACCGGCTCCTGCACCAGCCGCGGCACCAGGAAGTCCTCGACCAGCGCCCGCACCTCGTCGTCGGACATCCGGCCCAGGCCGGCGCGGGCCACCCGCACCACCTCGGTGCGCACCCGGCGCCGGTGCTCGGCCACCCCGAGCCACTGCCCGACCCGCTCCCCCACGTGCGCCGCCGCCAGCCGGTCGCGGGCGATCTCCTCGGTGAGGAAGTTCTCGGTCACGAACTCCTGCAGGTTGCGGCCGATCTCGTTCTTGCGCTTGGGGATGATCGCCGTGTGCGGCACCGGTATGCCGAGGGGGTGCCGGAACAGCGCCGTCACCGCGAACCAGTCGGCGAGCGCGCCGACCATCGCGGCCTCGGCGGCGGTGTTGACGTAGCCCCACACCCCGGAGTGGTCGAGGTTGAGGGTCAGCGCGTAGACGACCGCGGCGAGCACGAGCAGGGACACCGCGAGCAGCCGCATCCGGCGCAGACCGGCACGTCGGGCGGCATCCGCGGGCGAAGGGGCCAGAAGACTCACGTCGCGATCCTGCCCCATGAGCCCGCCGAACCGCTGCCGGATGCCGGTCACGCCCCGCCGGCGGCCGCCGCGCCTACGCTGGGCGGGTGCGTTTCCTCAACGACCTCCAGCCGCAGATCGACCTCACCTACGACGACGTCTTCATGGTGCCGAACCGGTCGTCGGTGACCAGCCGGCTCGACGTCGACCTCGCGTCGGTCGACGGCACCGGCACGACCATCCCCCTCGTCGTGGCCAACATGACCGCCATCGCCGGCCGCCGGATGGCCGAGACCACCGCCCGCCGGGGTGCGCTCACCGTCATCCCGCAGGACATCCCGGCCGAGATCGTGCGCGAGGTGGTCACCTGGCAGAAGTCGCGCCACCTCGTCTACGACACCCCGATCACCCTGACGCCCACGATGACCGTCGGCGAGGCGCTCGTGCTGCTGCACAAGCGGGCGCACGGCGCCGCCATCGTCACCGTCGGCGACCGCCCGGTCGGCATCGTGACCGAGACCGACCTCACCGGGGTCGACCGGTTCACCCAGCTCGACGACGTGATGGTGCGCGACATGGTGACGCTGAAGGACGGCGTCGACGTCGAGTCGGCGTTCGACACCCTGTCGCACGCGCGCCGCCGGCTGGCCCCGATCGTGGCCGACGACGGCCGGCTGGTCGGCATCCTCACCCGCTCGGGGGCGCTGCGGGCGAACCTGTACTCCCCCGCCGTCGACGACGCCGGGCGGCTGCGGGTCGCCGCGGCGGTCGGCATCAACGGCGACGTCGCGACCAAGGCCAAGGACCTCATCGACGCCGGCGCCGACGTGCTCGTCATC
Source organism: uncultured Actinomycetota bacterium (assembly GCA_963833495.1). Lineage (GTDB taxonomy): Bacteria > Actinomycetota > Actinomycetes > Actinomycetales > Dermatophilaceae > Fodinibacter. Next base: position 397,928 of record CAWHYJ010000011.1, read on the forward strand.
GACACCGCGCACGGCCACCAGGAGAAGATGATCGACGCGCTGCGCTCGGTGCGGGCCCTCGACCCGGGCGTGCCGGTGGTGGCGGGCAACGTGGTCTCGGCGCAGGGCACCCGCGACCTCATCGAGGCCGGAGCCGACATCGTCAAGGTCGGGGTCGGCCCGGGCGCGATGTGCACGACCCGGATGATGACCGCCGTCGGCCGGCCGCAGTTCTCCGCGGTGCTCGAGTGCGCCGCCGCGGCGCGCGCGCTGGGACGGCACGTGTGGGCGGACGGAGGCGTGCGGCATCCGCGCGACGTCGCGCTCGCCCTGGCCGCCGGTGCCTCGAACGTCATGATCGGCTCGTGGTTCGCGGGCACGCTCGAGTCGCCCGGCGACCTCTACACCGACGAGGGCGGCCGGCAGTACAAGGAGTCGTTCGGGATGGCGTCGTCGCGGGCGGTGCGGGGGCGCACGGCGAGCGACACCGCCTACGACCGGGCCCGCAAGGCGATGTTCGAGGAGGGCATCAGCTCGGCCCGGATGTACGTCGACCCGGCCCGCCCGAGCGTCGAGGACGTGATCGACGAGATCGTCGCCGGGCTGCGCAGCAGCTGCACGTACGCCGGGGCGCGCACCCTCGAGGAGTTCTCCGAGCGGGCGACGGTCGGCATCCAGAGCACCGCCGGCTTCGCGGAGGGACGCCCGCTGCACACCTCCTGGTGACGGGAGCACCCACGCCGCCCGGTGCGGCAGGATGCCGGTATGCCGCTCGACGTCGCCTCGGTCCGTTCCCACTTCCCCGCCCTGACCGAGGGGGCCGCGCACTTCGACGGCCCCGGCGGCAGCCAGACCCCGGACGTCGTGGCCCGGGCCGTCGCCGACACCCTGACCAGCGCGATCTCCAACCGCGGCACGGTGACGCCGTCCGAGCGCCGGGCCGAGCAGGTGGTCACCGACTTCCGGGCCGCGATGGCCGACCTGCTCGGGGCCGACCCGCGCGGCATCGTCTTCGGCCGCAGCGCCACCTCGCTCACCTACGACCTCGCCCGGGCGCTGGCCAAGGACTGGGGCACCGGCGACGAGGTGGTCGTCACCCGGCTCGACCACGACGCGAACATCCGCCCGTGGGTGCAGGCGGCCGAGGCGGCCGGCGCCACGGTGCGCTGGGTCGACTTCGACCCCGCCACCGGCGAGCTGTCCGCGGATGCCGTGGCGGCGGTGCTCTCCGAGCGCACCAAGCTGGTGGCCACCACCGGCGCCTCGAACCTGATCGGCACCCGCACCCCGGTCTGCCGGGTGGCCGACCTGGCCCACGAGGTCGGCGCCCTGCACTGGGTCGACGGCGTGCACGCCACCGCCCACGCCTCGGTCGACCTGGCCGCCCTGCGCGCCGACGTCTGGACCTGCTCGCCCTACAAGTTCATGGGGCCGCACTGCGGAGTGCTCGCCGCCGACCCGGCGCTGCTCGAGACCCTGCACCCCGACAAGCTGCTGCCGTCGACGGATGCCGTGCCCGAGCGCTTCGAGCTCGGCACCCTCCCCTACGAGCTGATGGCCGGCACGACGGCTGCCGTCGACTTCATCGCGAGCCTCGACGACAGCGCAGCGGGCGGGAGCCGGCGCGAGCGGATCGAGGCGGGGATGTCGGCGGTGCACGTGCACGAGCGCGCGCTGCTCGACGAGCTGGAACCCGCGCTGCGCGGCCTCCCCGGCGTCACCGTGCACAGCAACGCCCGCTCGCGCACCCCCACGCTGCTCTTCACGGTGGCCGGGCGCGACCCGCAGGAGATCCGCGGGCGGCTCGCCGAGCGCGGCGTCAACGCACCGGCCGGGCACTTCTACGCCATCGAGTGCTCCCGCCACCTCGGCCTCGGCGACACCGGTGGCGTGCGGGTCGGGCTCGCGCCCTACACCTCGGCCGACGACGTCGACCGCCTGCTCACCGCCCTCACCGAGATCGTCTGAGAGAGAACGGATTCCCATGGCTGAGTACGACCGCGACCCCGTCCTCGTCACCGGCTGCTCGACCGGCATCGGCCGCGCGGCTGGCGCAGGCCCTGCTCGCCCGGGGACACACCGTGTGGGCCACCGCGCGGCGCCCCGAGACGCTGGCCGACCTCGCCGCCGCGGGCGCCCACGTGACGGCCCTCGACGTCACCGACGAGGCCTCGATGGCGGCAGCCGTTGCGCGAGGTCGAGGCGGCGCACGGCGCGGTCGGCACGCTCGTCAACAACGCCGGCTACGGCGAGTACGGCGCGGTCGAGGAGGTGGAGATGGACAAGGTGCGGGCCATGTTCGAGACCAACGTCTTCGGGCTGGCCCGGATGTGCCAGCTCGTGCTGCCCGGCATGCGGCGCCGCCGGCCGCGGTCGGATCGTCAACCTCAGCTCGATGGGCGGGCGGATGACCTTCCCCCTCGGTGGCTACTACCACGCGACGAAGTACGCCGTGGAGGCGCTGAGCGACGCCCTGCGGGTGGAGGTGCGGCCGTTCGGCATCCAGGTCGTCGTCGTCGAGCCGGGGGTCACCCGCAGCGGGTTCGAGGAGACGATCAGCGCGTCCGGGTGCGCTCGCCTCGCACGACGACTCCCCCTACGCCGCGATGCGCGCGTCGGTGGCCGAGGGCAACAGCGCGGCCTACGCCAACCCGCGGCTGTCGGCCTCGTCCGAGAGCGTCGCGCAGGCCCTCGTCAAGGCGATCGAGGCCGACCGTCCCCGCACCCGCTACCTGCTCACCCCGGTCGCCAGGGCCATGGTGACCGCCAGGGCCGTCGGCGGCGACCGCGTCTGGGACGGCATCGTGACGCCGCCAGTTCAGGCTCTGATGGTCGCGCTGCTCGAGCCGCTCGAGGCGCCGGTCCACCCGATCGAGGCGCTGCGCCGGGTCGCGTTCCTGCTCGAGCGCACCCGCGCCGGCACCTACCGGGTCGAGGCCTTCCGCAACGCGGTCAAGACGCTCAAGCAGGTCGGCGAGAGCGAGCTGCGCGAGCGCGCCGAGGCCGGCACCCTGCAGGAGATCCCCGGCATCGGGAAGTCGACGAGCGGCGTCATCACCGAGGCGCTCGCCGGTGAGCTGCCCGCGTATCTCGGCTCGCTGCAGGAGAAGTCGGGCGGGCCGCTCGTCGGCCGGCGGCGAGGCGACGTACGCCGCGCTGCGCGGCGACTGCCACCTGCACTCCGACTGGAGCGACGGCGGCAGCCCGATCGACGAGATGGTGCTCACCGGCATCGAGCTCGGCCACGAGTGGCTGGTGCTCACCGACCACAGCCCGCAGCTGCGGGTCGCCAACGGGCTCACGGTGGAGCGGCTGACCTCGCAGATCGGCATCGTCGAGGCGATCGACCGCTCGCTGGGCGGGTCGTTCCGGCTGCTCAAGGGCATCGAGGTCGACATCCTCGACGACGGCGGCCTCGACCAGACCGACGCGATGCTCGCGCGCCTCGACCTCGTCACGGCGTCGGTGCACAGCAAGCTGCGGATGAACGGCGGCCCGATGACGACCCGGATGGTCAACGCGGTGTCGAACCCTCGGGTCAACGTGCTCGGGCACTGCACCGGGCGGCTCGTCGAGGGCTCACGCGGCACCCGACCACAGTCGGACTTCGACGCCCGCGCGGTGTTCGAGGCGTGCGCCGAGCACGGCACGGCGGTCGAGATCAACAGCCGCCCCGAGCGGTGCGACCCGCCCGACGAGCTGGTGCTGCTGGCGCTCGAGATCGGCTGCCTGTTCGCCATCGACTCCGATGCCCATGCACCCGGCCAGCTCGACATGAAGGCCTACGGCTGCGAGCGCGCCGAGCGGCTCGGGGTGCCCACCGAGCGGATCGTCACCACGTGGGATGCCGACCGCCTCCTCGCCTGGGCCAACCCCGGCGGCTGACTCCGCCGCGAATGTGGGTGAAACCGGCGGCTGCGCGGAAGGATTTCACCCACGTTTCCGGGACGCCACCGCCTCCCCCGCGAATGTGGGTGAAAACCGGCGGCTGGGCGGAGGGATTCACCCACGTCTCCGGGGAGGGCCGTGCCGGGTCAGGCGGTGCGGCGGCCCCGGCCGTCGAGGTCGGCCCGCAGGGCGGCGACGTCGACGCCGAGCGAGCCGAGCAGCATCCGCACGGCGTCGTCGTCGGTGCGCAGCACGGCGAGGGCGATGTGCTCGCTGCGGATCTCGCGGGCGTGCACCCGGATCGCCTCGCGCAGCGAGAGCTCGAGCACCTTCTTCGCGCCGCGGCCGAACTTCACGGACCCGCCGAGAGCGAAGCGCCGGCGGGAGCACGTCGATGTCGACGTCGTCGGGGTCCACCCCGTCGGAGGACGCCGCGGCAGCCCCCTCGAGTGCTCCCTCGAGAGCGCCCTCACCGAACTGCTTGTCCACGGCCTCGCGGATGGCGTCGAGGTCGATGCCGAGCGAGCGCAGGGCGGCCGCGTCGTCGTCGCCCAGCGGGTCAGGTGGGGTGGGCCGCGGGGCACCCAGGGCGGCGCCCACGGCATCCTCGGTGATGCCGTGCGCCGCGAGCAGGTCGCGGGCACCGTTGCCCGTGCGCGGTGAGGGCGAGGAGCAGGTGCACCGGTCGCACCTCGTCGGCGTCGAGCGTGGCGCACAGGTCGATGGCTGAGACGACGACGGTGCGGGCGTCGCGCGTGAAGCGTTCGAACACGGTTACCTCCGGGCGTGCTTGCGGTGGACGGTCTGCTTGGTGACGCCCAGGGCGTCGGCGATGTCCTGCCACGACCACCCCTTGGCGCGGGCGTTGTTGACGTGCAGGGCCTCGAGCTGCTCGAGCAGGCGACGCAACGCGGCGACGGCTCGCAGGCCGACCGTGGGGTCGGTGCTGTCGAGGTCGCCCGCGAGGTCGGTGGCGGTTCGGGTCATGGTCGTCAGCATATGCTGACGCTCTGGCGGCGTCAACACATGCTGACGAAACGGCACGGCGGAGGCGCCTCGACCTGCGACGGCATCCCCGTTTTGGTGACGCGGCGGGTGTCCCCTATGCTTTCGGAGTCCTCGACGGATCCGAGCGCTGCGCGCTGCGCGACCTTGAGGCCCGGTCGAGGTCGGGTCCCCATCGTCTAGCGGCCCAGGACCCCGCCCTTTCACGGCGGTAGCACGGGTTCGAATCCCGTTGGGGATACGTACAAAGGCCTTATCCAAGGCCCCGTAGCGCAGTTGGTTAGCGCGCCGCCCTGTCACGGCGGAGGTCGCGGGTTCGAGTCCCGTCGGGGTCGCTCCGAGAAGGAGCGGTCGGTTTCTCTCCGGCCGCTTTCGTCTCTGGTCCGGCCAGGTAGCTCAGTTGGTACGAGCGTCCGACTGAAAATCGGAAGGTCGGCGGTTCGACCCCGCCCCTGGCCACTGTCTCTAAGCGCACGTGTTGGCGACCGTCGACAACCAGCTCCAACGGTGATCCGGGCGGGCCGACAAAGGGGAGATGGTCGCCACTTCCCGTCACCCGGGCGGCAGCGTGCGATGGTCGTCGAGGAATGCGCACGTCCGGGTGGTCCTGGTTGCCCTGCTCGGTCTCGCCGTGGTCTGCATCGGCGCATTGGTGCAGGTCGAGCTCGTCGCCGACGGCACGTCGACCCTGAGCGTCACCTCGGACGAGCAGCTCACCGAGGCCGCGGTCGCAGCGGCCCTCGACGAGGCCGGCGACTACCGGCTCGTCACCGCCTGACCGGAGGCCGTCGGGCCCCGGGTTCACTCCTCGACGAGCGCCCGCCCGTGCACGATCGCAGCCCACATGACGAACACGTCGAGGGCGATGATCAGCACGCCCCAGATCGGGTAGTGCGGCAGCCACGCGAAGCTGCCGATCATGCTGACCGCCGCCGCGATGACGGCCACGGTGCGCGCCCAGGTCTTGCCGAAGAACAGGCCGGCGCCGGCGCCGGCCGTCAGCAGCCCCAGCAGCAGGTGGATCCAGCCCCACGTCGTGAAGCTGAAGTGGAAGACGTAGTTCGTGCCCCGCACGAAGATGTCGTCGCTGAGCAGCGCCACCAGGCCCTGGATGCCGTGGAACAGCCCGACCATGATCAGCAGGACGCCGGCGAAGGCGACCGCACCGGTGTTCTCGCCCCCGCTGAAGCCACCGCGCTTGTTCAGGTCCGTCGTCATAGACGTGTTGTCGTCGCGACATCGTGGCCCACTCTCCTCGTTCAGCGTGGCACCGGTCATCCGGCGCGCGGCCGTGCGGCCGCTCCCACGTTTCTAAGGGCAGCCTGACCCGCGGCGCCTCACCCCACCGGGGTGAGCCGCGGCACCGAGCGGCGGTCAACCGCCGTCGTCGGCCGCGAGCACGGCTGCGGCACCCTCGGCCACCACGGCCACGTCGGTGGTGACGGCCAGGCAGCGGATGCCGTGTGCCCGCAGCCGCCGGGCGTTCGCCGGTGTGCCCGCGAAGCCCGCCACGAGGATGCCGTGACGCTGCGCCGCCCGAACGACCCGGCCGAGCGGGTTGCCGTCCGAGTGGTCGTCGAGCAGGGCGTCGACGGTGGTGCCGAGGGCGAGGGCGAGGTCGAGCGGGCCGACGAACAGGCCGTCGACGCCCGGCGCTGCTGCGATCGCGTCGACGTCCTCCAGGGCACCGACGGTCTCGACCATGACCAGGCAGCGCACCGCGGCGTTCGCGGTGACCGGGTCGGGCGCGGTGCCACCCCACAGCGGCGCGAACGGGCCCCAGCTGCGGTCGCCCTCGGGCGGGTAGCGCGAGGCCCGGCCCGCGAGCCCTGCATCGTCGCGGCCGGTGACGGACGGCACGACGACCGCGGCGGCACCGGCATCCAGCGCGGCGCCGATCCACACCGGGTCGACCGCCGGCACCCGCACGACGAGGTCGACCCCGGCAGCCGCGAGGCCGCGACCGACGGCGTGGAGTGCGGCGCGGTCGACCGGTCCGTGCTGGGCGTCGAGGGCCACCCAGTCGAAGCCCGCGCACGCGAGCCGCCGGAGCAGGTCGACGTCGGCGGTGAAGGTCCACACGCCGCGCGAGGACTCCGCCAACCCGGACGGTTCGCTGGTGGGCCGCTCCGCACTGCCGTACGCCATGTCGTCCTCCGACCTCGTCGGACCCGAGCCGCGGTCAGCCCCTGCCCGGAGCCCAGTCAAGCAGCACGCGTCGGGTGGCAGAGGTCAGCGGGAGTCCTTCTTCGCCTGTCGCGCAGCACCCTTGGCGCGAGACGACGCGTCGCGCTGACGCCACCGTGGTCTTCGTGGCGCGGCGACGGGTGCTCGCGCCGTGGCGGAAGATCGGCCACCGGCCGGCTGGGAGCCGTGGCCGGTCGACCCCGAGCGGCGGCCACGGCAGCGAGCGCTCCGCCTTGAGGTCCTCGGCGGCTGCCCGGCGACCACGTCGACCCGGGCGCTCACCCTGGCCAGGGCCAGCTCGAACACCTCGGCCTTGGCGGCGTTGGCGGCGTTGCCCGGGCCGGGCGTGCCCGCGGGCGCCCTTCATCCCGACCCGCGACGCACCGGTCTGCCGGTAGAGCTTGCACGTACTTCGACCGCGCCCGACGCACCCGGGTGTGCAGCTCGAGCAGCTCGTCCTCGTCGAGCTTCTCCATGCGCTTCGGCTCGGTCTCACGCACCAGGTCGGCCTGGGTGTCGGTGAGGAACCGGGGGATCTCGACGGTCATGGGGCAGTCCTCTCGAGGAACCGGGCGGTGCCTCCGCCCTGGCGAGCCGGTCGGGGCCAACGGCGGGGCACCCGGTCCGGGTCGAGCCTCGCCGCGCGGGTCGTGGCTGTCAACGTGATGCGCAGCGTGTGGAACCCCGCAGGTCAGGCCCCCGGGAGCGAGCGCCTGCACGGTCGCGATGGTGTCGGCCTCGTCGGCCGTCTTGTCGTCGCGGTAGCGCAGCACCCGGGCGAAGCGGAGCGCGACCCCGCCGGGGTAGCGCCGCGAGTGCTGCAGCCCGTCGAAGGCGATCTCGACGACCTGCTCGGGGCGCACCTCGACCACCCAGCCGTCGGTGCCGCCGACCGCCAGCTCGGTGAACCGCTCGGTCTGCCAGCGCAGCATCTCGTCGGTCATCCCCTTGAACGTCTTGCCGATCATCACGAAGGCGCCGGTTGCGGGGTCGCGCGCGCCGAGGTGGATGTTGGACAGGGTGCCCTGCCGGCGGCCGGACCCCCACTCGACGGCGAGCACGACGAGGTCGAGGGTGTGCGTGGGCTTGACCTTGACCCAGCCGCTGCCACGGCGGCCCGCAGCGTACGGGCTGTCAGCCGCCTTGACCACCACGCCCTCGTGCCCGGCGGCGACGAGGTCGGCGAAGAACGCCTCGGCGGCCTCGGCATCGGCGGTGAGCAGGCGCGGGACCACGAGGTGCGGCGCGAGGTCGACCAGGGCGTCGTGTCGCACCCGGGCCGGCTCGTCGATGAGGTCGACACCGTCACGGTGCAGCACGTCGAACAGGAAGGTCGTGAGCGGCACCCGCTCGCGCAGGCCCGCGACGTCGGCCGAGCTGGCCGTGCGGGACCCGGTGACCTGGAACGGCGCGGGCCGCCCGCCGTCGAGCAGCACGATGGCCTCGCCGTCGAGCACGAGGTCGCCACCGGGAAGCGCGGCCACGGCCTCGACCACCTCGGGCACCCGCTCGGTGATCTCGTCGAGGCTGCGCGTGTAGACGCTGACCTCACCCGAGCGCCGGTGCACCTGCACCCGGATGCCGTCGAGCTTGCCGTCGACGAGCAGGTCGCCGCCGCCCACCGCCTGCACCGCCTCGGCCGCGGTCTTCGCGGAGGCCGCGAGCATCGGGCGCACCGGCCGCCCGACGACCAGCCCGACCTGCTCGAGCGCCTCGATCCCGCCGTGTGCCGCGAGCGCGGCGACGTCGGCGGAGGTGCCGGCCAGCATGGTGGCGCGCCGCACGACGGCGTCGGGCACGGCATACGCCTTCGCGATGGCGGCGAGCACCACGCCGTCGAGGGCGCCCTGGCGCAGGTTGCCGGTGATGAGGTCGACGAGGAATCGCTGCTCTTCGGCGGTCGCGCGGCTCATCAGGCCGGTCAGCTCGGCTCGGCGGGATGCCGTGGAGCCGGCTCCCGCCGTGGTCGCCAGACGGGTGAACGCGGCGTCGACCTCGGCGACGGTCAGGCTGGGCTCCGCCGCAGGGTGCGGCAGCGAGCCCAGCGAGCGGTAGCCGACGCCCAGGCGGCGCTGCGGCAGCACCCCGGACAGGTGTGAGACGACCACGCCCACCTCGGCCGGGTCGCAGCGCGCGAAGAGCTCGGCCAGCGCCTGCGTCTTCGCGGTGCGCGACCTGGTGGCGGTGACCGCCCGCGACGCGGCGACCACCTCGGCGAGGGTGACGTCCATCCGCCCATCCTGCCGCCCGGCACCGACAGCAGGCGGCCGCGCCGACGTCGCGATGCCGGGGTCAGTCGGTCGGGGCGGCGCCCGCGGGACCGGCGGGCACGTCGGCCGGCGCGTCACCGGCATCCGGGCTGTCGGCCGGTGCGGCGCCGGGACCGGAGCGCCGACGACGCAGCCGCCAGACGACGAAGCCGGCGATGGCCGCCACCCCGACGAGCACGGCGCTGCCGGTGCCGAGGGCGTCGGCCACGGCCTGGTACGAAGCTCCGGCGAGGTAGCCGCCCATGACGACGACCGTCCCCCAGAGGATGCCGCCGACCGCGTTCCAGGTGAGGAAGGTGCGGTAGCGCATGTCGCTCGAGCCGGCCAGCGCGGGCATCACGGCCCGGAAGAAGGCGACCCACCGGCCCAGCAGCACCGCGGAGCCGCCGCGCCGGGCGAGCAGGTCGCGGGCGTCGTCGAGCCGGTCGGCGTGGCGGGACAGCAACCGGGTCGCCATCAGCCACGGGCCGAGCCGGCGGCCCACCTCGAAGCCGACGCTGTCGCCGACGATCGCCGCCACGATCACGACGGTGAGCACCGCCCAGAGCGGCACGTGTCCCAAGCTCGCCGAGACACCACCGAGGATCGCCACCGTCTCGCCGGGAATCACGAAGCCGAAGAAGAGGGCGTCCTCGGCGAACACGAGGGCCCCCACGACGGCGAGCACGACCGGCGCGGGCACGTTGAGGAGGCGCTCCAGCAGGGAGGTGAGCACGTCGTCAGCAGCGGGTGGGGTGCGGGGCCATGCCTCCAGTGTGCGCCGTCAGCCGCGGTGCCCGCGAAGGGCGCCGGTCAGCGCGCCACCGCGATCTCCACGCGCCAGTCGATCGGGGTGCAGAGGCCGTTGTTCGACTTCTCGGCCGAGCACGCGGTGACGCCGACGACCACCGGCATCCGGGCCTCGATGGTGAACCGGTCGCCGGGGCGGGTCGGCGGGGGGTCGATGTGCAGCTCCCCGCTGTCGTCGGTCCACACGTCCATGAAGACGTTGAGCGTGGTGCCGATGCGGTCGGGGTCGACCCCGAAGGGCGCCAGGGCGGCGCAGAGGTTCGCGAAGCACGACGGGTGCGGGGCTCCGGCGAACTCGGGGTAGAGCAGGTCGAAGGTCGCCTGGCTGCACGGCGTGAGGGTGAGGTCGTGCACCCCCACGGTGTCGTCGACGACCTCGGCCATGACCCGGCTGCGGTTCGACCACAGCTGCGAGCCGGTGGAGACGTAGATGCTGTTGCCGAAGTCGGTGGTGCGCCCGGACGAGAACACCTCGGCCGGGTCGTCGGCCGATACGAGGTAGAGGTCGCTCACCTGCTCGCCGCACGGGTCGACCACGGTGAGCCGGTCGCCGGGGGCAAGCTCGACGGCGGCGCCGCTCTGGGGCGCGATCCGGGCCCAACCCTCGGCCGCGGTGTCGGCGGAGCCGGGGTAGGGCGGGGCCTCAGCGGTGCGCGAGAACCGCGTACGCGCCGGGTTCACCGCTGCTCCGCCGCGGACACGGCATCCGGGTCTGGCTCGAACGGCGGCGTCCAGTCCTGGGGCACCGCGCGACCGGAGTACTGCCGCGCCTCGGACGACTGCCCGTGGTCGCTGACCATCGGGTTGAGCGAGCCCTGCAGCTCGGCGTCGCGACGACGGATGGTGTCGCGCATCCGCTGGTAGCGGCCGTCGGCCCGCATCCGCTCGAACTGCGAGTGGAGGTTGAAGACCAGGGTCGGCAGGGGGGCGCGGCGGGCCACCCGGGAGGCGTTGGGGTGCAGCCCGACCACGAAGAACGCGGTGCCGGCGACGCTGAACGCGAAGTGGGGGTTCTCGGGATCGGCCGCCACCCCGTCGGCCCACTGGGCGTCGTCGTTGTCGTGCAGGTGCTGCAGCGCGCTCCAGAGCAGCGCCTCGAAGTCGCGCTCCTGCACCGGCACCGGCCCGCGGAAGCAGGCGACGAACGACACCAGGTCGCCCTCGGCATCCACCTCGTGCGCGTACTGCGCGAGCGTCGCGCCCAGGGTGTCGAGCGAGCCGCCCGGCGTGGTGTCGGTGAGGTCGTCGAGCACCACGAGGGTAGCGGCATCCCGCCGGAACACCGATCGGGCTCCCAGACAGGGAAACTCAGGGTGCGCCACCATCTCCTCGATCGCGTCGACGATGTCCCTCCGCGGCCGGTCGCCGAGGTCCTCGGCGGCGCGCTCCTCGAGCAGCTCCTCCAGGGGGTCGCTCATCGAGCGCCGCCGGGTCGGGCGGTGGGGTCGGGCACGAGTACTCCTGCGGTCGGGGGTCACATGCTTCCTCATACCCGTGGGCCGGTGGGGGTATGCCGCCGGGCATCGTGGGCCGTCGAGGGTTGCGTCACACAGCCCCTGCTTGCGACTGCTTGCGGATCTTGCACCCACCCGCGGGGTCCTCGCGGCCGCGGCCGCGGTGGACGATCCGCAAGAAGTCGGGCGGGTCAGTCGCTGGACTGGGTCACCGCGTGCGGCGCCCCCACCTCCTTGCTCTCCGGGGACCCGCGCTCGCGCAGGTAGATCGCGAAGACGGCCATGGTGCCGATGGCGAGCAGCTCGCTCTGCCAGTTCTGCAGGGTGCGGCTCCAGAAGTCCGGCGAGACCAGGTAGGACCCGAGCCCGATCGGGTCGAGCTGGTCACGCATCCGCTCCTCGTTGTCGGCGACGCGCCCTGCCACCGCCTGGGCGGTCCACGACCCGACGAAGATCAGGCCCATCACCAGGAGGAGGGAGTGCGAGTAGAGCCGGGTGCGCCAGCCCCCCACCCGGGCCCAGGCCGGCGAGTCGGGCCTGGCGTACCTCCCCACCAGCTGCTGCTCGTCGCTCTCTCGGCCCTCGCTGCCGGGCTCCTTTGACTCCGAGGATCCCCGTTGCACCAGCACGACCGTCAGCGCGATGAACAGCACGAACTGCAGGAACTCGGACTGCCAGTTCTCGGCCACGTCGACGGCGAACCCAGACGAGGTGACGTAGCGCCAGAGCGAGACCTGCTGCAGGCCGGCGGTGCGCGCCTCGGCGTTGTAGCCGGCCAGGCCGGACACCGACTGGGCGGCCAGGGTGGCGAGCAACAGGCCGCCGAACACGAGCGAGAGAGAGTTGTCGCGCCAGAAGCCGCGCCGCGCTGGGGCGTCGCTCATCGCAGCATCAGCCCCATCGCGACGCAGAACGCGAGCCCGCCCGCGATGAACACGGCGTAGGCCCAGAACATCACCCGCATCTCAGCTCCCCTCGATCGCGCAGTCGTAGGGCGTCGCCGGGTCGCCTGAGGTGCGCGAGCACCCCGCGGCCGTCACCTTCCAGCCGTCGTCGAACAACGCGAGGAAGACGGTGTCGTCCGCAAAGCGCACCTGGGCAGAGTGCCCGGCGACGGTCACCGCGTCCTTGGCCCCCGGCACCGGGAGGTGATCCTCCGGCAGGGCCCGCGCGCAGGACGTGCCGTCCTTCTCCACCGACTCCAGGGTGCGCGGGGCGAGCAGGCCGCAGGCGGCGGCCGGGTCGGCCTGCACGTCCGCCTCGAAGCGGTCCGCAGCAGCACCAGCCTCCTGCCGCTCGACCGGGGCGCCGCACCCGGTGAGCCCGAGCGTCACCGCCAGTCCGAGCCCGAGCCCCAGGACCAAACCGGATGCCGGGTGCCGGCTCGCCCTCCGACGTCGCCGAACCATGCTCGGAAGCCTAGGACGGCACACCCTTCGACAGGGGTTGCGTGGCACTGCCGTTGCTTCCGACTTCTTACGGGGTCACTCGACCAGTCGATAGCCGATCCCGGGCTCGGTGAGGATGTGGCGGGGTCGCGACGGGTCGCCCTCGAGCTTGCGCCGCAGCTGGTTGCCGTACACGCGAAGGTAGTTCGACTCGCGGCCGTAGCCCGGGCCCCACACCGCCTTGAGCAGGTCGGCCTGGGTGACGACCCGGCCGCGGTGCTTCGCGAGCTCGCCGATCAGGCGCCACTCGGTGGGGGTGAGGTGCACGGCATCCCCGTGGTGGGTGGCGGTCAGGGTGCCGAAGTCGAGGGCGAACGCCTCGGTGACGACGGGCGCGATGGCCGCGAGCGCCTCCCCGTCGCCACCGCCGCGGCGCAGCGCCGAGCGCACCCGCGCCATCAGCTCGTCCATGCCGAACGGCTTGGTGACGTAGTCGTCGGCGCCCTCGTCGAGCGCCTCGACCTTGTCGTCGGACTGGTGCCGCGCCGACAGCACGACCACCGGCACCCGCGAGGTGCGCCGCAGCCGGCGTAGCACCTCGACGCCGTCGACGTCGGGCAGGCCGAGGTCGAGGATGACGAGGTCGGGCGGGGCATCCTCGAGCGTTGACAGGGCGTCGAGCCCCGAGCCGACCACCTCGACGTCGTAGCCCCGGGCCCGCAGGTTGATCCGCAGCGTGCGCCGGATCGTCTCGTCGTCGTCGACCACGAGAACGCGCTCAACCATGGGGCTCCTCCTCGGCGCTGGGCAGCTCGATGACCATGGTGAGCCCTCCACCGGGCGTCTCCTCCGCCGACACCTCGCCGTCCATCGCCTCGGCGAGTCCGCGCGCGACCGCCAGCCCCAGCCCGACGCCGTCGCCCGCGGGCGCGTCGCCGTGCCGTTGGAACGGCAGGAAGATCTGCTCACGGGCCTCCTCCGGCACACCGGGGCCGCTGTCGACGACCCGCACCTGGGTGCGCCCGCCCAGCCCGCTCGTCGACACGCGCACCCGGCCGGGCGGCGGCTGGTGGCGCAGCGCGTTCTCGACGACGTTCCCGAGCACCCGGTCGAGCAGGCCGGGGTCGGCGACGACGACGCGGGCCGCCGGGTCGAGGCTCCAGTCGACCCGGTCGGGCTCGGTCAGGGCCGCGACCGCCGCCGGCACCACCTCGCCGAGGTCGACCGGCCGGGGTGCGGCGACCAGCGCGCCGGCCTGCAGCCGCGACATGTCGAGCAGGTTGCCGATGAGCGTGTCGAGCCGGTCGGCGGAGTCCTCGATGGCCGCCTCGAGCTCGGCCTCGTCCTCCGGGGAGAAGGTCACCTCCGACGAGCGCAGGCTGCCGATGGCGGCCTTGATGCCGGCCAGCGGGGTGCGCAGGTCGTGCGACACGGCCGACAGCAGGGCGGTGCGGGCCGAGCTGTCCCGGGCCAGCACCGCGGCCTCGCCCGCGGCCCGCTGCAGCGTTCGACGCTGGAGGATGGCGCCGGCGTGGGCGGCGAAGGCCGCGAGGAGTCGCTGCTTGTCAGCCGGCACCGGGGCGCCCACCAGCACGAGATCGTGCTCGTCGTCGGCGCTCGAACGGGTCTCGGTGCGTTCGCCGGATGCCGGTGGGCCCACCGCTCGCCGGCCGTCAGGCGCCGCCGTGGTCTCGACCTCGACCTCGGCGACCAGCTCGGCCGGGTGGTCGGCCGTCGCCCGGCGGACGACCTCGGCGCGCTCGGCCCCGAACATGTCGACGGCGTGCTCGAGCAGCACGGTCATCTGGTCGGTCGAGCCGAGCAGGGTGTGGGTCAGCTCGGCCAGGGCGGCCGACTCGCGCTGGGCGGCGACCGCCCGCTCGGCGCGCCGCGCACTGGTGTGCACCACGAACGCCACCACCACCGCGACGACGACGAACACCACCAGTGCGATGGCGTTCTCCGGCTCGGAGATGGTGAGCGTGCGCACCGGCTCGAGGAAGAACCAGTTGAGCAGCCCCGACGACGCCACCGCCCCCACGATCGCCGGGCCGATGCCGCCGAGCAGGGCGACGAGCACGGTGATGAGCAGGTAGAGGGGGACGGTCAGCGGGAGGCCGGGGTCCTGGGGCAGCAGCGCGAGCAGGGCGGTGAGCACCCCCGGGCCGATGATGGCTGCGGCATAGCCGAGGCGAACTCGTTTGCTGGACAGCGCAGCCCGCGGCACCTGCCAGCCGTGCTGTGCTGCAAAGGAGTGCGTCACCACGTGCACGTCGATGTCACCCGAGTGGGTGATGACCTCATCGGTGGTGCTGGGCACGACCACGGTTCGCCAGCGCTTGCGTCGGGTGCTGCCGATGACGACCTGCGAGGCGTTCACGCCCCGCGCGACGTCGAGGATCGCCTCGGCAGGGTCGTCACCGGTCACCGCGTGCCAGGACCCGCCGAGCTCGTCCGTGAGCCGGCGCAGCGCGGCGAGACCGGGCAGCGGGGGGCCGCTCAGCCCGTCGGCCCGGGCGACGTGCACCGCGAGCAGCTCGCCGCCGGCGCCGCGCGATGCGATGCGGGCACCACGGCGCAGCAGGGTCTCGCCCTCGGGGCCTCCGGAGAGGGCGACGACGACCCGCTCGCGGGTGGGCCACGACGAGTCGATGCCGTGGTCGGCCCGGTAGCGCCCCAGCCCCTCGTCGACCCGGTCGGCCAGCCAGAGCAGGGCCAGCTCGCGCAGCGCCGACAGGTTGCCGACCCGGAAGTAGTTCGCCAGGGCGGCGTCGACCTTCTCGGCCTTGTAGATGTTCCCGTGCGCCATCCGGCGACGCAGCGCCTCGGGCGACATGTCGACGAGCTCGATCTGGTCGGCCCGGCGCACCACCTCGTCAGGCACCGTCTCCCGTTGCACCACACCGGTGATCGACTCGACGACGTCGTTGAGGGACTCCAGATGCTGGATGTTGACGGTCGAGATCACGTCGATCCCGGCATCCAGCAGCTCGTCGATGTCCTCCCACCGCTTCTCGTGGCGCGACCCCGGCACGTTGGTGTGCGCGAGCTCGTCGACGAGGGCGACGGTCGGCCGCCGGGCGAGCAGGCCGTCGAGGTCCAGCTCCTGGAGCACCGCCCCTCGGTGCACGAGCCGGGCACGAGGCAGCACCGCGAGACCCTCGACCATCTCCGCGGTGTGCTCGCGCCCGTGCGTCTCGACCAGGCCCACCACCACGTCGGTGCCACGGGCGAGCCGGCGCCGACCCTCGTCGAGCATCGCGACGGTCTTGCCCACCCCGGGAGCCGCCCCGAGGTAGATGCGATGCCGGCCGCGTGCCACGGTCACATTCTTACTGACGGCCCGTTGCGGCGTCCGCGGTCTCGAGCGCGACGTTGAGCTCCGTGACGTTCACCCGGTCCTGGCCGAGCACGCCCAGCACGCTGCGCTCGGTGTGCGCGGCGATGAGCGCCCGCGCCTGCTCCAGGCTCATGCCGCGCGCCTTGGCCACCCGGGGCGCCTGGTAGGCGGCGTACGCCGGCGAGATGTGTGGGTCGAGCCCGCTGCCGGATGCCGTGAGCGCGCCGAAGGGATCGGCGCCGGAGCGTCTGGGTTGGCCTGCCGCAGAGCGGCTTCGCGCTTCGCGACCGTCGCGGCGAGGTCCTCCGAGTGGGGGGCCGAGGTTGGATCCCCCACTGGTTTCGCCGGCCTGGTCGGAGACCGAAGGGCGGGCCTGGAACCACTGGGGGCCCAGGCGCCAGCATCGAGGATTCGGCCGGTCTCATCGGGGCCGCGTCCGCCCAACCGTGAAGAACCTGCCGTCGTCGATCTACTGGTCGGCTGGGTCGCGCTTTCCCTGCCCGCTACGCAGTGGGATGCCGTGTTCGGCCGTTGACCATCCGCACTCCTTCGCTTGCGCACAGTCGCGCTCCCGCCAGACCCGTCCATCGGCTCGCCGACGGCATCCCGCTGCTTCGCTCCGTGCCGCTTCGGTCCCCTCTGCTTCCGCTTTCGCTCTGTCTCGCTTCACGTCGCCTTCTCGCTGGGCCCTTCGTGGTGGCGCCAGCTACGGCGCAGTAGGTGATGCGATCACCTCATCTACCAGGCGGTAGCGCGGGTCGGGTTCGGGGCGCTGCTGGTCAGCGTCGCCGCGGCATCCGCTGGGGCCTGCTGTCCCCAGATCGACCAATAGGTCTCGTCCGGGACAGACCTCTGTCCCTCGCGTGACCTATTGGTCGAATCCGGGACAGACCTCTGTCCCTCGCGTGACCTATTGGTCGAATCCGGGACAGGCGACGAACGGGGAGGGGCCGGCCCTTCAGTGGCCGGTGAAGTCGGCCGGTCGCTTGGCGAGGAAGGCCGCCACGCCCTCGCGGTAGTCGGCGGTGTGCATCAGGGCGATCTGGCCGGCCTCCTCGCGAGCCAGGGCCGCCTCGACGTCGACGGATGCCGCGTTGACCGCCGCCTTGGTCTCGCCCAGCGCCAGCGTGGCGCCGGCCGCGAACGCCGCGAGCACGGCATCTGAGCGTGTCGAGAAATCTTCTGCCGCAACGCACTCGGCGACCATCCCCCACTCGGCCGCGGTGACGGCATCCAGCTTCTCGCCGGTGAGGGCGAGGCGCATGGCACGCGCCCGCCCGATCGACGCCGCCACAAGGGCCGTCGAGCCACCGTCGGGCATCAGCCCGATCCGGGCGAAGGCCAGCACGAACGACGCGGCGTCACTGGCCAGGACGTAGTCACAGGCGAGGGCCATCGGCACCCCGATGCCGGCGGCGACCCCGTTGACCAGCGCCACGACCGGAGTGCGCGACGAGAGCAACGCCCGCACCAGGTCGGCGCCGGCGTACAGCGTGCCCTGGGTGGCACCGTCAGCCGACAGCGGCGCCCCGGAGCAGAACCCGCGACCGGCCCCGGTGAGCGCGACCACCCGCACCGCAGGGTCCGCGTCGAAGGCGCGCACGGCATCTGCCACGGCCGCGCACATCTGCGGGTCGACGGCGTTGAGGCGCTCGGGGGCGTTGAGCGTGATCCGCCCGACGGCTCCGGCGGTCTCGACGAGGACGGTGGGGAGTGCACTGGTGGTCATGCCCCCATCGAACCGCACGACGGGTCGGCGCCGTCGGGCAACCCGTTTGCGCGCCATCCACGGGGCCACGCAGAATGGCCGCTTCCGCCGCGCGTGCTCGCCAGGGCCACGGCGTCCCCGACCCCCAGGACCCCGCCGTGAGCCCCGCTGCCCTCGTCACGACCCCCGTCACCGCCGGCCTGCTCCGTGGCGCCCTCGAGGTCGAGTCGACCGCGCGCGGCGTGCTCCCGCACCGCCTGCCCGCAGCCGCCCGCCGGCAGAACAGCGACCCGGGCCTCGCCCTCGCGGAGTCTCAGCCGTCCGGGGTGCGCCTCGTGGTGCGCACCCGCGCCACGGTGGTCCGGCTCGAGGCCCACGCCACGCGGCGGGCCTTCGTCGGCGCGCCGGCGCTCCCGCCGGGTGTGTACGACCTCCTGGTCGACGGGCGGCCGACGGCGCGAGGGTCCGTCAGCGGCGGGTCCACGCTGAGCATCGACATGGCCACCGGCACCACCGCCCTCACCGAGGGTGGGCCAGGCACGCTGTCCTTCGACGGCCTGCCCGACCGCGACAAGACGGTCGAGATCTGGCTGCCGCACACCGAGGTCACCGAGCTCATCGCCCTGCGCACCGATGCCCCGGTCGAGCCGGCACCGGCGAGTGACCTTCCGGTGTGGGTGCACCACGGCAGCTCGGTGAGCCACGGCTCGAATGCCGCGAGCCCCTCCACGACCTGGCCCGCGGTCGCGGCCCGCCTGGGTGGCGTCGACCTGGTCAACCTCGGCTTCGGGGGCGGAGCGCTGCTCGACCCGTTCACGGCGCGCGCCATCCGTGACACGCCGGCAGACCTGGTCAGCGTCAAGGTCGGCATCAACATCGTCAACCTCGACGGGATGCGGCTGCGGACCTTCACCCCTGCGGTGCACGGGTTCCTCGACACCATCCGCGAAGGGCACCCCACGGCTCCGCTGCTGGTGGTCACACCCCTGCTCTGCCCCATCCACGAGGACACCCCGGGCCCGGCCGCACCGGACGCCGCGGCCATGGCCGAGGGGCGGGTGCGCTTCCGGGCCATGGGTGACCCGGCCGAGGTCGCAGCAGGCCGGCTCACGCTGCGCGTCATCCGCGAGGCGCTCGTCGACGTCGTCGCGCGCCGCGCCGCCGACGACTCGAACCTCCACCTCGTCGACGGGCTCGCGCTCTACGGGGAGGCGGACCACGTCGAGCACCCGCTGCCCGACGCACTTCACCCGGATGCCGTGACGCACCAGTTGGTCGGGGAGCGTTTCGCCGCAACGGTGTTCGGCGACGAAGGGCCGTTCACCCCCGCCCGACGCTGAGCCGACCGGCCGGGCTCAGCCCTGCACGACGGCGCGCGACTCGACGAGCACCTCGACCTCCGCGTCGCTGAAGCCGTGGGCGAGCAGGTAGGCCGTCGTGTCGGCGCCGGGAACCGGCTCGGGCCCGGGGGCGCGAGCCGGCGTGGCGGAGAACCGTGGGCCGGTCCGCGGCACCGGGTGACCGGAACCGTCGGGGGCGAAGGTGCCACGACCCACCAGGTGCGGGTGCTGCGGGGCTTCAGCGAGCGACAGCACCGGGGCGACGCACGCGTCGGTGGCCTCGAAGTGTGCCGCCCACTCGTCGCGCGTGCGGGTGCGGAAGGCCGCCGTGAACGCCTCTCGCTGGGCCGGCCAGGTGTCGGGGTCGTACTGCTCCCCCTCGATCTCCAGCCCCAGCCCGGCCACCAGCTCGGCCCAGAACGGCGGCTCGAGCGCCCCCACGGCCACGAACCGGCCGTCGGCACACTCGTAGACCGCGTAGAACGGCGCCCCGCCGTCGAGCAGGTTGGCCTCGCGCTCGTCGCGCCACCCACCCACGCCGAGCAGCCCGTGCACCATCGAGAACAGGTGAGCGGCCCCATCGACCATCGCGGCGTCGACCACCTGGCCGCGCCCCGTGGTGCCTCGAGCGATGAGCGCGGCCAGCACGCCCACGACGAGGTACATCGACCCCCCGGCGAAGTCGCCGATCACCGGCACCGGAGCCACCGGCCGCTCGCGCGTGCCCAGCGCGTGCAGCGTGCCCGACACCGCGGCATACGTGATGTCGTGCCCGGCCCGCTGCGCCCACGGGCCGGTCTGCCCCCAGCCGGTCATCCGCGCGTGCACCAGGCGTGGGTTGCGCTCGAGGCACTCGTCGGGCCCCAGCCCCAGCCGCTCGGCCACTCCGGGCCGGTAGCCCTCGACGAGCACGTCGGCGTCGTCGACCAGCCGCTGCACCACCGCGCGCCCGGCATCCGTCTTGAGGTCGACGGCGATGCTGGGCCGCGAGCGGCGCAGGCCCCCAGCCAACGCCAGCGGGTTCGACTCCCCGGGCCGGTCGACGCGCACGACGTCGGCACCCAGCTCGGCCAGCAGCATCCCCGCGAAGGGCGTGGGCCCGATGCCGCCGAGCTCGACCACCCGGATGCCGGCCAGCGGCCCGGGCGCTGCACTCACGTCGCGACCCCGCGCACCGCGAGCAGCGGCGGGCGGTCACCCCGGATCGTCGCCACCATGTCGACGACCCGCCGGGTGGCCCGCACGTCGTGCGCCCGGAAGACCGTCGCCCCCAGCCAGGCCGCGACCGCGGTGGCGGCCAGAGTGCCCTCGAGCCGCTCGTCGGCCGGGAGGCCGAGGCTCTCGCCGATGAAGTCCTTGCGCGAGAGCGCCTGCAGCACCGGGTAGCCCAGGCCCACGATGGCCGCGGTGTGCCGCAGCAGGGTCAGCGAGTGGGCGGTGGTCTTGCCGAAGTCGAGGGTGGGGTCGACGAGCACCCGCTCGGGCGGGATGCCGGCCGCGATCGCCCGCTCGGCGCCCTCCCGCAGGGTGCGCAGCGCGTCGTCGAGCACGCCCAGCGGCTCGGGCGGGTAGGTGACCCCGACCGGGTCGGTGCGTGGCGGCAGGCCGCCGGTGTGCGAGATGACGTAGCCGGCACCGGCGCGGGCGGCGACGTCGACCAGCTCGCGGTCGTGTCCGGCCCAGGTGTCGTTGACCAGGTCGAGACCGGCCTCGGCGGCGGCCACCCGGGCCACCTCCGAGCGCCAGGTGTCGAGGCTGAGCACCAGGTCGGGGTGGTCCTCGCGGGCTCGGGCCAGGAACGGCACCACCCGCTCGATCTCCTGCTCGGTCGTCACCACGTCGCCCTCCTGCCCGGCCCGCACACCGCCGACGTCGACGATGTCGGCGCCGAGCTCGACGGCCAGGTCGAGGGCTCGCCGGGCCGAGGCGAGGTCGCCGTGCCGGTTGCCGGCCCAGAACGAGTCGTTGGTGCGGTTGACGATCGCCATCACCGCGGGGTGGCCGGCGTCGAAGGTGCGCCCGCGCAGCCGCAGCGCTGCCGGAGCGGCCGGCACGTCCGGGCCCGATGCCGGGATGCCGTCGCCGCTCACGGCGCGCTCACCGGCGCGCGGGGGTCAGCTCGCGCAGGCCCGGCAGGACCTGCTCGGTGAAGGTCGTGAGGAAGCGCTCCTGGTCGTGGCCGGGGCCGTGCACCACGAGGTGGTCGAAACCGAGGTCGGTGTAGACCTTCAGCGCCTCGACGACCTCCTCAGGGCGGGAGGCAACGACCCAGCGCTTGGCGACCTGCTCGATGGGCAGCTCGTCGGCGGCCTTCTCCATCTCGGCCGGGCTGTGGATCGAGTGCTTCTGCTCCGCGGTGAGCGACAGCGGCGCCCAGAACCGGGTGTTCTCGAGCGCCTGCTCGGGGTCCGGGTCCCACGACACCTTGACCTCGATCATCCGGTCGATCTCGTCGTGCGCCCGGCCGGCCTTGTCCAGCCCCTCGTCGACGGCGGGAACCAGCTGGTCGGCATACAGCTCGCGACCCTTGCCGGAGGTGCAGATGAAGCCGTCGGCGACGCGCCCGGCATACCGAGCCACCATCGGCCCGCCGGCCGCGACGTAGACCGGCACCGGCTGGTCGGGGCGGTCGTAGATCGCGGCGTCCTCGGTGCGGTAGTACTCGCCCTCGAAGGTCACCCGGTCCTGCGTCCACAGCTCGCGCATCAGGCGCACCGCCTCGCGCAGCCGGCCGAACCGCTCCTTGAACTCGGGCCACTCCCCCTCGCCCACCGACCCGACGGCCACCTCGTTGAGGGCCTCGCCGCTGCCCACACCGAGCATCACCCGTCCGGGCGCCAGGCAGGCCATGGTGGCGAAGGTCTGGGCCACGACGGCCGGGTTGTAGCGGAAGGTGGGCGTCATCACCGAGGTGCCCACGAGCACCCGCTCGGTGCGGGCGAGGACCCACGACATCCAGGCCAGCGAGTTCGGCGCGTGCCCGCCCTCGAGTCGCCAGGGCTGGAAGTGGTCCGAGATCGTCACCGAGTCCAGGCCGAGCTCCTCGGCGCGGACCGCGAACCCTGCCAGGTCACCCGGGGCGAACTGCTCCGCCGACGCCTTGTAACCGACCCGCAGACCGTGTCGCTCCGTCATGGCCCCATCCTGCCCCACGCACCGGGCGGGCCCCCCGAGGCGGCCACTTGTTCGACCGACGGATGCCGGTGGCGCGCGTCGTGGGCGTGCGCACCCGGCCCCGGTGCGGACCGGACCCCCCTCCGCCCGGTCCGCACCGGTCCCGGGGCCCCGCCTCTGAGCAGCCCCCCGGATGACCGGCCACCCACGCTGGCCGGGCCCGCTGCGGCGTCGCTGCGAAATCGCTGTGCAGTTCGGGAACCGCGTGAGGACCCCCTTCGGGGTCCGTGCCACGCCGCGGGCGGAGGGATAGCGTTGAGGCAACGTAACGAGCACCAGGAGCACCACCATGGCCACCGACCTGATCGACCTCGCGGGCCACGAGCAGGTCGCCTTCTGCTCCGACCCCGAGACCGGGCTGCGGGCGATCATCGCCCTGCACGACACCGCCCTCGGGCCGGGCCTGGGCGGCACCCGCTTCCACCCCTACTCCTCCACCGACCGGGCCCTGGCTGACGTGCTTCGCCTGTCGCGGGCGATGACGAGCAAGAACGCCGTCGCCGGCCTCGACCACGGTGGCGGCAAGGCGGTCATCATCGGGGACCCGCGGCGTGACAAGACACCTGAGCTGCTGCGCGCCTACGGCCGCTTCGTCGAGTCGCTCGGGGGCCGTTACGTCACGGCCTGCGACGTCGGCACCTACGTCGCCGACATGGACGTCGTCGGCGAGACCACCCGGTGGGCCACCGGCCGGTCCCCCGAGCGCGGGGGTGCGGGCGACTCCTCGGTGCTCACGGCATACGGCGTCTTCCAGGGCATGCGCGCCGCGGCCCAGCACGTGTGGGGTGAGCCGACCCTGGCGGGGCGCCGGGTCGCCATCGCCGGCGTGGGCAAGGTGGGGCGGAGGCTCACCGACCACCTCCTCGAGGACGGCGCCGAGGTGGTCGTCTCGGACGTCGACACCGGTGCCCTGGAGGCCTTGGTGCGCGTGCACCCGCGGGTGCAGGTGGTCGACGACCTCGAGGCCCTGGTGCGCCAGCAGGTCGACGTGTTCAGCCCGAACGCCCTCGGCGGCGCGCTCGACGAGACCACCGTCGAGGCGCTGCGCGCGCGGGTCGTGTGCGGAGGCGCCAACAACCAGCTGGTCAGCGACGGCGAGCGTGGCACCGCCGCCCGACTTCTGGCCCGCGGCATCACCTACGCCCCCGACTTCCTGGTCAACGCGGGCGGTGTCATCCAGGTCAGCGACGAGCTGCACGGGTTCGACATGCAGCGGGCCCGCGAGCGCACCGCGACCATCTTCGAGCACACGCTCGAGGTGCTGCGCGACGCCGATGCCGCCGGCGTGAGCCCCGCGCTGGCCGCCGACCGGCTGGCCGAGCGCCGCATCGCGGCCGGTGGGCGGCGACCTTGGCTGCCCGGTGACGCGGTCGGCGCGGCGCCCACCGCGGGGGAACACCGCAACCTGTGACACCGTTGACGGGACGGCGTCGCCGGAGGTGCTCCACTCATGTACCGTTGGCGTCACGACACACACACGATTCCCGGGACCGCTCCGCGAGTTGGGATGACCCTGAAGACGGGGCCGTCCGACGAGCGATGCCGCCCCGGCAGACGCACGAGGGGGTCACGCCATGGGGCGCGGCCGAGCCAAGGCCAAGCAGACGAAGGTCGCTCGCGAGCTGAAGTACTACAGCCCGGACACCGATCTTTCAGCGCTTGAGCGAGAACTACACGGAACCGCCCAGAGCGGCAGTCGAGCGAGCAGCGACGACCGCGACCGGGAGGACGAGGACGACTACGGGCAGTGGTCGTCGGGTCGGCGTTGACACCGACCTGATCGAGCCCTTCGTGCGACCCGCGCCGTCGGCGCGGGTTGTACGTGTGCCCCCGCGCAGGTCGTGACCACGCAGGCTCGGGCAGCCCCGCCGCGGGCCTATGCTCGCCCCTATGACTGAGACGACGGTCGCCGCCACCAAGCGGCTCGGGGTCGAGACCACTGGTATCGAGATCATCGACGAGGCGGAGCGGACGGCTGCGCCCCGCGACCTGTTCTGGCCGTGGTTCGCTGCCAACGTGTCGGTGTTCGGCATCTCCTATGCCGCGTTCGTGCTCGGCTTCGGGGTCTCCTTCTGGCAGGCGGCCCTGGTCACCGTCGTGGGGGTCGTCGTCTCGTTCGCGCTGTGCGGCATCATCGCCATCGCCGGCAAGCGCGGGTCGGCGCCGACCATGATCCTGTCGCGAGCTGCCTTCGGGGTCACCGGGCAGAAGGTGCCGGGCGTCATCTCGTGGCTGACATCGATCGGCTGGGAGACCTTCCTGGCGATCCTGGCGGTGCTCGCCACCTCGACGATCTTCGAGCAGCTCGGCTGGGGCGGCGGCACAGCGACCAAGATCGTGGCGGCCGCGGTGGTCGCCCTGCTCATCGTCGCGGCCTCGGTGGCCGGCTACCACATCATCATGCGGATGCAGTCGGTGCTCACCTGGGTCACCGGCATCGTCACCGTCGGCTACATCCTGCTCACCCTCAACCACGTCGACTGGAGCGCGGTGCAGTCGCTCCCGAGCGGCCCCCCGCAGGCCGTCGTCGGAGCGCTCGTGCTGGTGATGACCGGCTTCGGCCTGGGCTGGATCAACATCGCCGCCGACTGGTCGCGCTACCAGCGGCGCGACGCCTCGGGCGCGGCCATCGTCGGGTGGAACACCTTCGGCGGTGCCGTCGCACCCGTCATCCTCGTGATCTACGGTCTGTTGCTGGCGGGGTCCGACCCGGCGCTCAAGGACGGCATCGCCGCCGACCCGATCGGCACCCTGGCGACCCTGCTGCCGCAGTGGCTGCTCGTGCCGTTCCTCATCGCCGTCATCCTGTCTCTGGTCTCCGGCGCCGTGCTCGGCATCTACTCCTCCGGCCTGACCCTGCTCTCGCTCGGTGTGCGCATCCCCCGGCCGGCCGCGGCGCTGGTCGACGGCGTCATCCTCACCCTCGGGACGATCTGGGTGGTGTTCTTCGCCGAGAGCTTCATCGGCCCGTTCCAGAGCTTCCTCATCACCCTCGGCGTGCCGCTGGCCTCGTGGGCGGGGATCATGATCGCGGACATCGCCCTGCGCAAGCGCGACTACGACGACAACGACCTCTTCGACGCGCGGGGCCGCTACGGCTCGTTCGACTGGGTCTCGATCGGCACCATGGTGGTCGCCTCGGTGCTCGGCTGGGGGCTGGTCGTCAACAGCTTCGCCACGGATGCCGCGTGGAACAACTGGCAGGGCTACCTGCTGGAGCCCTTCGGGATGGGCACCTACGTCACCGAGGGTGAGGGCGCCCCGTTCTGGGACGGCAACTGGCCCTACTCCAACATCGGCGTGCTGCTCGCCCTGGTGCTGAGCTTCGTGGTCACCTACTTCTTCCGGCGTGCCAAGGTGCGCCGGCAGGAGGCCGCCGCGCCCTCGAGCTCGGCCACGGTGCAGGACCGCGAGCCGGCCCGGTGACCGAGGCGCTCGGCGGTGGCGACGGCTGGCTGGTCGTCGTCGACCCGCAGGCGGTCTTCGCCGACCCTAGTACCTCGCCGTGGGGCTCGCCGATGTGGGCGGCCACGGTGCCGCGCATCGCCGAGCTCGCGGCATCCTTCGGTCGTTCGCGGACCGTGGTCACCCGCTTCGTGGCCGACCCCGGGCTCGGCGGGTCGTGGGAGCCCTACTACCGGGACTGGCCGTTCGCGCTGGTGCCCGCAACGGACCCGCTGTATGCGGTGGTCCCCGAGCTGGCCGACGTCGCCGACCAGGTGGTCACGGCCGGCACGTTCGGGAAGTGGCCGGTGCTGCGCGAGCTCATCGGCGCGGACGCCCACCTCACGCTGACCGGTGTCGCCACCGACTGCTGCGTGCTCTCGACCGCACTACCCGCCGCGGATGCCGGGGCCACGGTGCGCGTGGTGCGCGACGGGTGCGCGGGGTCGACCCCGGAGAACCACGAGCGAGCCCTCGCCGCGATGGCCCTCTACGCCCCCCAGATCACCATCGTCTGACCCTGGTCTTCCCCGGGTCAGGGGGCGGGGTGCTCGCCGACGACCTGCACCGACCCGCCGTCGACGCCCTTGGCACCACGCACGACCTCGACGCCGTCCTCGACCGGTGCGCCGTCGGCGGCGGTGACCTCGCCCATCACCCAGGTGTGGATGCCGCGCGCCTCCAGCAGCGCGGTGGCCGCGTCGACGCCACCGGCCGGCAGCACGGCCACGAAGCCGACGCCCATGTTGAGGGTGCGCTCGAGGTCGGCCCGGGGCACCGACCCGAGCGCGCCGACCGTGCCGAACACCGGCGGTGGCGTCCAGGTGGAGCGGTCCAGCCGGGCGTGCACGCTGGGCGGCAGCACGCGGGCGAGGTTGGCCGCCAGCCCGCCGCCGGTGACGTGCGAGAGGGCGTGGATGTCGACGGCATCCGAGCGCACCAGGTCGAGCAGGTCGGCAGAGTAGACGCGCGTCGGCTCGAGCAGCTCCTCGCCGAGGGTGCGGCCGAACTCGTCGACGTGCCGGTCCAGGGCCCAGCCGGCGTGGGCGATGACCCGCCGCACCAGGGAGTAGCCGTTGGAGTGCAGCCCGCTGCTCGCGAGGCCGAGCACGACGTCACCGGCGGCGACCCGCTGCGGGCCGAGCACGGCATCCCGCTCGACGACGCCGGTGGCGGCGCCGGCCACGTCGTACTCGTCGGGGTCCAGCAGGCCGGGGTGCTCGGCGGTCTCGCCGCCGATCAGCGCGACCCTTGCCTGGGCGCACGCCGCGGCGATGCCCGAGACGATGGCGGCGATCCGCTCGGGCACGACCTTGCCGCAGGCGATGTAGTCGGTCATGAACAGCGGCTCCGCGCCACAGACCACGATGTCGTCGACCACCATCCCCACCAGGTCGAACCCGATGGTGTCGTGCCGGTCGAGCGCCTGGGCGATGGCGACCTTGGTGCCGACGCCGTCGGTGGAGGTGGCGAGCACCGGGTGGGCGTAGTCCTTCAGCGCGCTGGCGTCGAACATGCCGGCGAAGCCGCCCAGCCCACCCAGCACCTCGGGCCGCGTCGCACGGCGGACGCTGGCCTTCATCAGCTCGACGGCCCGGTCACCGGCCTCGACGTCGACGCCGGCCCCGGCATACGTGATGGACGTCGGCTGCTCGGTGTCGCTCACGCGGCGAAGCCTACCGGCGGCCCGCGCGCCCGTTCGGCGGGCCGGGGCTCAGCGGACCGGGTCGTCGGGAGCGGTGGCCAGCCCGGTGGCCGCGGGGGTCGAGTCGCACTCGAGCACCCAGAGCCGGGTGTCGCGCAGCCGCCGGTCCGATGACAGCCGTCCGGGCGTGCAGCCCGCCCCGGCGGCCTCGATGCACCGGGCGGGTCAGAGTGACTTGAGGATGTCCTCGACCCGGTCCTTGGCGTCACCGAACAGCATCTGGGTGTTCTCCTTGAAGAACAGCGGGTTCTGCACGCCGGCATAGCCGGTGGCCATCGACCGCTTGAACACGATGACGTTCTCGGCCTCCCAGACCCGGATGACCGGCATCCCGGCGATCGGTGAGGTGGGGTCCTCGGCGGCCGCGGGGTTGACCGTGTCGTTGGCACCGATCACGAGCACGACGTCGACGTCCTTGAGGTCGTCGTTGACCTCGTCCATCTCGAGCACGATGTCGTAGGGCACCTTGGCCTCGGCGAGCAGCACGTTCATGTGCCCGGGCAGCCGACCGGCGACCGGGTGGATCGCGAACTTCACGTCGATGCCGCGCTCGCGCAGCTTCTTGGTCAGGTCGGCGACGGGGTACTGCGCCTGGGCCACGGCCATCCCGTAGCCGGGCGTGATGACGACCGACCGGGCGCTGGTGAGCATGTCTGCGGCGCCCTCGGCGGTGATCTCGCGGTGCTCCCCGTAGTCGACGTCGGCGGCGATCGTGCCGCCCTCGACGCCGAACCCGCCGGCGATGACCGAGATGAACGAGCGGTTCATCGCCTTGCACATGATGTAGCTCAGGTAGGCACCCGAGGAGCCCACGAGCGCGCCGGTGATGATGAGCAGGTCGTTGCCGAGCAGGAAGCCCGCGGCGGCCGCGGCCCAGCCGGAGTAGCTGTTGAGCATCGACACCACGACGGGCATGTCGCCGCCGCCGATCGAGGCCACCAGGTGCCACCCCAGCGCCAGGGCGATCAGCGTGACGACGCCGAGCAGCGAGGCCCTCAGCGCCACGGCGTCCTGGGGGACCAGCACGTAGATGACGGTGATCACGAGGAACGCGCCGATGGCCCCGAGGTTGATCCAGTTGTGCCCGGGCAGCATCAGCGGCGCCGACTTGATCCGTGCCGACAGCTTCAGGAACGCCACGATCGAGCCGGTGAAGGTGACCGCGCCGATGAAGACACCGACCATCACCTCGACCGAGTGGATGCCGGGGTAGAGCGCCTTCTCGTACGAGGAGTTCCAGCCCACCAGCACGGCGGCCAGGCCGACGAAGGAGTGCAGCATCGCGATCAGCTCGGGCATGCCGGTCATCTCGACCTTGCGCGCCCGGTCGAGACCGATCGCGGCGCCGATGCCCATCGCGGCCAGGATCATCGCCAGCCCGAACCAGCCGGAGCCCTCGATGCCGACGGTGAACCCGCCGGTCTCGGCGACCTTGACCCCGCCGGTGGCGGCCCAGATGGTGGCCACCAGGGCGATGGCCATGCCGATGATGCCGAACCGGTTGCCGGCGCGTGCGGTGTCGTGCCGCGACAGCCCGGCCAGCGCGAGGATGAAGGCCAGCCCCGCGACGATGTAGGCGCCCTGCACCAGGGTGACGGGGAGCGTCATCGGGCAGGCTCCTCACGCTTGAACATCTCGAGCATTCGGGCCGTGACGCGGAACCCACCGAAGACGTTGATGCTCGCCACAAGGGTCGCGACGAACGCGAGCACCGTGACGGCGACGCTGCCGTGGCCGATCTGCAGGATCGCGCCCACGACGATGATGCCGCTGATCGCGTTGGTGACCGACATCAGCGGGGTGTGCAGCGCGTGGTGCACGTTGCCGATCACGTAGAACCCGATGACCACCGAGAGCATGAAGACCATGAAGTGCCCGAGGAAGGGGGCCGGCGAGACCGCCGCAACCAGCAGGAACACCGCCGCCGCCAGCCCCATGTAGCCCAGCCGCCGGTTCGCGCTCATCGGCACCTTGGCCGGCTTCGGCTCCACGGGCGCAGCCACGGCAGCGGCCGGAGCAGCCGACACCTGCACTGCCGGCGGCGGCCAGAGCACCTCGCCGTCGCGCACCACGGTCATGCCGCGCTGCACCGGGTCGTCGAGGTCGAGGGCGAACTCGCCCTCCTTGTCCGGGGTGACCAGCTTGAGCAGGTTGACCAGGTTGGTGCCGAACAGCTGCGAGGCCTGGGTGGGCAGCCGCCCCGGCAGGTCGGTGTAGCCCAGGATCGTGACGCCGTTGGCGGTGACCACCTTCTGGTCGGCCACCGAGCCGGCGACGTTGCCGCCGTTGGAGGCAGCCATGTCGACCACCACCGAGCCGGGCTTCATCGAGGCCACCATGTCCTCGGTGATCAGCCGCGGCGCCGGGCGCCCCGGGATCAGCGCCGTGGTGATCAGGATGTCGACGTCCGCGGCCTGCGCGGCGTACATCTCCGCTGCCTTGGCGTCGAAGTCGGCACTGGTCTCCTTGGCGTAGCCGTCGGCCGACGGCGCCGCCTGCTCGATGTCGATGCGCAGGAACTCCGCCCCCATCGACTCGACCTGCTCCCCCACCTCGGGGCGCGCGTCGAACGCGCGGACCACGGCACCCAGCGAGGATGCCGTGCCGATGGCGGCCAGCCCGGCCACGCCGGCGCCGACCACCAGGACCTTGGCCGGCGGGACCTTGCCCGCCGCGGTGACCTGACCGGTGAAGAACGAGCCGAACTCGTGGGCGGCCTCGACCACCGCGCGGTAGCCGCCGATGTTCGCCATCGACGACAGCACGTCGAGCGACTGGGCGCGCGAGATGCGTGGCACGGCATCCATCGCCAGCGCAGTCACCCCACGGGCGGCCAGGGCCTGCACCAGCTCGGGGTTCAGGGCGGGGGCGAGCAACGACACCACCACCTGGCCCGGCCGCAGCAGCGCGATCTCGGCCTCCGACGGCGCGTTGATCTTCAGCAGCACGTCGGCGTTCCAGACCGCCTCATCGACGACGTCGGCGCCCGCTCGCAGATAGGCGGCGTCGTCGAAGCTCGACAGGGCCCCCGCCCCCTGCTCCACGAACACGGCATACCCGAGCCCGCGGATGGCCTCCACGGTCTTCGGGGTCGCCGCGACCCTGGTCTCACCCGGTCGGGTCTCTCTGGGCACTCCGATGCGCACGGCGGTTCCTCTCGGCCAGTCGGTGACTCGAACCTAGCGGGTCTGCCGACGTCGGCCTACGGAGGGTTGCCTACGTAACGCGTGTCACGACGACCGCGCGACACGCCGGATGTCGGCGTGCCGCGCGGGTGCGTTTCGGCAGGTCTCGGGTCAGCCGTCGGAGCGGCGGAAGCCGCTGCGCTCGGCGGCACCCACGTCGTAGAACCACACGTCCGGCTCGGCGGAGTCGTAGCCGTTGTCGCCGGGCGCGCGGAACGTCATGTCGCGGTAACCCTTCACGGGGTGGTCGAGCGGCTGGGCGCCGTCGTCGAGCAGGGCGGCCGAGCCGACGCCGAAGCCACCGTCGCGGATCTCCTCGAACGCCGAGATCCGGCGGCCCGCGGATGCCGTGCCGCCCGCACCCTGGTCGGATGCGGTGCCGGCGACGCCGGATGCCGTACCCGCGTCGCCGTGGTCGGCCGCCGTGGCGGGGGTCGCGTCGCCGGCCTCCTGGGCGAGGTCGCTGCGCTCGGCCTCGAGGCGGTCGCCGCGGTCGGAGTTCTCCGCGAGCAGCTCGCCCTCGTCGGCGGCCCAGTCGCGGGTGGGGGTCGGGTCGAAGCGCTCCTGCGTCGACTCGTCGGCGGCACTGCGGTCGGTGCGGTCGGTCTCGGCGACGGCCGCGCCGGCCTCGGCGGGCGCGCGGTCGCCGGTGGGCGTGCCGTCGTTCCGCTCGTCCGTGGACCCGTCCCGTCGGACGGTGTCGGCGTCGCCCTCGCGGTGCGCGACACCGGCATCCGCCTCGTCCGGCGAGACCGGGGCGGTCTGCTCGGAGGCCATGACCGGCTCGGTCGTCGCGTAGGCCTCGGGGTCGCCGATGATCGTCATCTCGGCCGGAGCGCCCTCGGTCTGCGCGTGGTCGGAGGTGTGGTCGCCGGACGGAGCCGTGCCGTTGGTTCCGTCGGTGTCACCCGACTCGCGGTCACGGCGGTCGGTGACGTCCGCGGGGTCGCCGGTGGTGACTGCCCCAGCGTCGGTGTCATCGCGGTGCGTGCCCTCGCCGCTGCCCTCGGTGGTGGCGCCGTTCGTGCCGTCGGCGCTGCCGTCGGTGGTCGCGGTGCTCGCACCGGGCCCGTTGCCGCCATCGTCGTCGTGCATGGCGCGAGTGGCCGCGTAGGCCCCGCCCCCGGCCGACGCCGTGGCCGCGGCGCCTCCGGCGTTGAGCCCGTCGTCGTTCCCGGGCTGCTCGGTGGTCTCGGTGCTGGAGTTGTCGCTCATGTCCGGCTCGCTACCCCGCTCGGGCGCGGCGTAAACCTCGGTCGGCTCGGCGGCCACGTCGTCACGGAAGTCGGCCGCGGAGGCGATCCGCTCGCTCTCCTCACCACCGTGCTCGTCCCTGTCAGCGTGCTCGTCCCTGTCACCGTGCTCGTCCCTGTCACCGTGCTGGTCGCTGTCACCGTGCTGGTCGGCCTCACCGCGGGCGGCCCAGGCCGAGGCACCGGCGGCGGCGCCACCGACCGCCCCGGCTGCCGGTGCCGACGACGCGGCCGCAGGAGCCGCCCACCCGGCGCCGCCGTCGGCCTCGCCCGCCTCGCGGGCCTCCCGACGCTCCGCGCGCGTCATCGGGAGGTCACCCTCGCCGTCGTCAGCGTTGTCGCTCTCATCGCCGTGGGCGCCGTCGGTCAGGTCACCGCGCTCGTCCGTGCCGGCATCCGGCTGCGTGGCCGCAGCGCCCGCGTGACCAGCCTCGGACTCGCTCACCGCGGGGTACTGCGACTCCTTGACGTCGGGGTCGATGTCGTCGGCCCGGCGCATCGTGGCCTCGTAGTCGCGCTGGGTGGCCTCGAGCGCCGCCCGGTGCTGTGCGGCCTCGGCCTCGAGCCGGGCCGCCTCGCGGGCCCGCTCCTCTGCCTCGACCCGCGCCACCTCGGCGCGCTCGGCGGCCTGGTCGGCGAAGGCGCTCTGACCGGCCATCCCCGCGGCCAGGGTCTCGGCCTCGGAACGCAGGTTGGCCGCCTCGACGCGGTGGGCGTCGCGCTGTGCCGAGCCCCGCCGCAGCACCACCACGACGATGACGACCGCCACCAGGATGAGGAGCAGCAGGAGGATCCAGCGGGCGGCCGTCATGGCGGGGGGTCCTGTCGTCGGGGGTGCCCCGGGGGGCGATCTCGCGGCACAACCTACCGCCCGAGCAGCGCCGGGAGCGGGACAGGTGCGACCCCCAACCCGAGGAGGCCGCGCGGGGGTCTAGAGGCCGAGCTCGGTGACCGTCACCTCGCGCATCTCTACCTTGCGCACCTTCCCGGTGACCGTCATCGGGAACTCGTCGACGACCCGCACGTAGCGGGGGATCTTGTAGTGCGCCAGCCGGCCGTCGGCGTAGGCCCGCAGCGACTCGGCGGTGAGCGGCTCGGCGCCGTCTCGCATCCGGATCCAGGCGCAGAGCTCCTCGCCGTACTTCGGGTCGGGGATGCCGATCACCTGGGCGTCGAGCACGTCGGGGTGGGTGTAGAGGAACTCCTCGATCTCGCGGGGGTAGATGTTCTCGCCGCCGCGGATGACCATGTCCTTGATCCGGCCGGTGATCTGCACGTAGCCGTCGGCGTCCATCACCGCGATGTCACCGGTGTGCATCCAGCCGTCGACGAGCACCTCGGCCGTCTTCTCCGGCTGCTCCCAGTAGCCGAGCATCACCGAGTAGCCCTTCGTGCAGAACTCGCCGGCCTCCCCGCGCGGGAGGGTCTCGCGGGTCAGCGGGTCGACGACCTTGATCTCGAGGTGCGGGTGCACGGCCCCCACCGTGCCGACCTTGCGCTCGAACGAGTCGTCGGTGCGGGTCTGGGTCGACACCGGAGACGTCTCGGTCATGCCGTAGCAGATCGTCATCTCCTCGATGCCGGCCTCGAAGAGCTTGGTCATCATCGACGCCGGACACGGTGAACCGGCCATGATGCCGGTGCGCACCGAGCTGAGGTCGTAGTCGGCCAGGTTCGGCAACGCCCACTCCGCGATGAACATCGTCGGCACGCCGTAGAGCGAGGTGCAGCGCTCCTCGGCGGTCGCCGCGAGGGTGAGGGCGGGGTCGAAACCCGGAGCCGGGATGACGATGCAGGCCCCGTGGGTCGTGGCCGCCAGGTTGCCCATCACCATGCCGAAGCAGTGGTAGAAGGGCACCGGGATGCAGATCCGGTCCTCCTCGGTGTAGCGGCACACCTCTCCCACGAGGTAGCCGTTGTTGAGGATGTTGTGGTGCGAAAGGGTCGCGCCCTTGGGGAAACCCGTTGTCCCTGAGGTGTACTGGATGTTGATCGGGTCGCCGGGCTCGAGCTCGGCCTGCACCATGGTCAGCCGCTCGGGGCTCACGGCATCGGCGCGGCCGAGCAGGTCGTCCCACGACCCCTCGCCGATGACCACGACCTGCTCGAGCTGGGGGCACTCGTCGCGGGTGGCGTCGACCATCGCCACGTAGTTGGACGACTTGAACGACGGCGCGATGACGACCATCCGGATGCCGGCCTGGTTGAGCACGTAGGTGAGCTCGTGCGAGCGGTAGGCCGGGTTGATGTTGACCAGGATCGCGCCCACCTTGGCGGTCGCGTACTGGGTCAGCACCCACTCCGCGCAGTTCGGCGCCCAGATGCCGACCCGGTCACCCTTGGCGATGCCGGCACCCACCAGCCCACGCGCCAACCGGTCGACCTCGGCGCCGAGCTCGGCATACGTCATCCGGATGCCGGTCGCCCGGTCGACGAGCGCCTCGCGCTCGGGCACCCGCGCCACCGTCGCGTCGAGGTTGTCGCCGATGGTCTGCTCGAGCAGCGCCGGCGTGTCCCTCCCCACCGTGTGCGAGCGGGCGGGGTCGGGGGTCTCGGGTGCCATCGGCGTCCTTCCGGCTGCGGTGCTGGATCGGGGCCCAGCCAATACCCTCCCGAGGCAAGGGGCAAGCGGTCGGGGGCAGACAGGGCAGCGGTGCGCCCGGTGGACGCCGGGGTGCGGTCAGCCGCCGGTCGGGCGGGACAGCCGGTCGAGCACCCCGAGCAGCAGCGCCTCGCGCAGCGCGGGCGGGCAGGCGTCGAGCAGTGCGTTGACCGGAGCCATCCGGCGCGGCAGGGCCAGGGTGCCGTCGCTGCCGGCGAGCCCGGCTGCGCTGAGCAGCCCGGCGAACCCGGCATCGTCGAGGGTGGCGGGGTCGATCGACCCGAGCAGGCCGGCCAGCCCCGGGTCGACACCGACCGGGCCGGCGGCGCGGGCGGCATCCACTGAATCGCGCAGGGCCACGACCAGCTCGGGCACCGACGGCGCGGTCGCCGCGGACAGGGTGAGGTGCAGCGTCGGCGGCACGCCGCCGAACGACAGCTGCGGCTGCACGAACCAGCCTCGCTCGAGCATCTCGTCGGCGACGGTGAACACGTCGCAGGAGTCGTCGGCGACCAGGGCGACCAGGGTCGAGTCGGGCGCCACCAGCACGCTCAGGCCTCGGATGCCGTCCACGGCGGTCGCCACCGCGAGCGTCGCGTCGCGCGCCTGCCGGGCCAGCTCGGCATACCCCTGGATGCCGATCCGCTGGGTCACCGCCCAGGCGGCGGCGAGCGGCCCACCCGAGCGGGTCGACTGCATCGTGCTGTTGAGCATCGTGTAGCCGGGCCAGTTCGCCGAGGCGAAGAAGTGGCCCCGCCGCAGCGCGGGCGTGCGGTGCAGCAGCACCGACACACCCTTGGGCGTGTAGGCGTACTTGTGCAGGTCGACGCTCACGCTGGTGACGCCGTCGACCGCGAAGGTCCACGGTGGGGCGTCGAGGTGCGGCAGCACCCAGCCGCCGATACAGGCGTCGACGTGGCAGCGGATGCCGCGCGACGCGGCCAGCGCCGCGATCTCCGGAACGGGGTCGACGACGCCGTGGGCGTAGGAGGGAGCCGAGGCGACGATGAGCACGGTCGTGTCGTCGACGGCATCCGCCATGGCGCCCGGGTCGGCGCGCAACGTGACGGGGTCGACGTCGACCAGCACGGCGCGTACCCCCAGGAACTCCGCCGCCTTGTGGAAGGCCGCGTGCGCCGAGCTGGGGATGACCATGCTCGGGTCGGTCGTGCCCGGCGCACCCTGGCGGGCGGCGAGCACCGCCAGCAGGATCGACTCGGTGCCCCCGGAGGTCACCGACCCGGCGAACCCGTCGGGCGCGTCGAGCAGCCCGCCGGCAAGCGCGACCAGGTCGTTCTCCATCCGCAGCAGAGAGGGAAAAGCGGTGGGGTCCAAACCGTTCGAGGCGGCGAACATCGCGAGCGCCTCGAGCCCCACGGCATCCGCGTCGGCGAGCCCGGAGTCGTAGACGTAGGCCAGCGTGCGGCCTCCGTGCGCGGGCAGGTCGTGGGCCTGCAGCTCGCGCAGCGTGGCGAGGACGGACTCGGTCGTCGGTGGGGTCACCGGGACACCTCCTGGTCGAGCCGGTACGTGCGCAGCACCAGCAGGGACACTCCGACCAGGGCGGCCGGGATGATCGTGAAGCCGAGTGCGATGGCCGTGTGGGCCGAGTCGGGTTGCACTGCGGCGGAATCGGTGGACGACACGTAGCCGCCCATCGCGAGCACCCCGGCATACAGCAGCGGGCCGAGGGCGAGGCCGAGCGTCTCGCCCGCGGTC
The DNA here is from genome assembly GCA_963833495.1 of uncultured Actinomycetota bacterium. Taxonomy (GTDB): domain Bacteria; phylum Actinomycetota; class Actinomycetes; order Actinomycetales; family Dermatophilaceae; genus Fodinibacter. The sequence continues at coordinate 434,358 of CAWHYJ010000011.1, forward strand.
CAGACCCCGGTGTAGGTGCCGGCGCGGCTCTCGCCGGTGCGGGCGGTGTCGGCGGCTGCGACGTCGGGCAGCATCGCGAGCGGGAACATCTGGCAGGCCGCGTAGCCCACCCCCACCACGGCGACGCTGGCGGCGGTGGCCGCAACGCCCACGCGCACGGTGAGCAGCGTGGCCAGCGCCCCGCCGGCCAGCAGCAGGGAGCCCCAGAGGTAGCCGGTGCGCTTGTCGCGCCGCTCGCCGACCCGCTGCCACAGCGGGGTCACCAGCAGGGCCGGCGCGACGAAGCAGACGAACAGGATGGTGGAGGCGCCGGGCTGCTCGAGCAGCACCCGGGCCACGTAGTCGACCCCTGCGAGCATCGCCCCGGTCGCGAGCGCCTGCAGCACGAACACGGTGAGCAGGGTTCGGAACTCGCGCGACGCGGCGACCACCCGCAGCTGGTCGGCGAGGCTGCCGCCGGCCGTGGCGGCATCCGACATCTTGGTGTTGCGCGTCCCCCACCAGGCGCCGACCGTGCCGATGAGGATGAGAGTGCCGACGAACAGGCCCACGCCCCGGTACCCCCACTCCGGCCCGAGCTGGTTGCGGATGATCGGGGACAGGCCGCCGCTGATGAGGATGGTGAGGGCGAGGATCGCCACCCGCCACGTCATCAGCCGGGTGCGCTCGTCGTAGTCGTCGGTCATCTCGGCGGGCATGGCGACGTAGGGCACCTGGAAGAACGCGTAGGCGGTGGCGCACGCGATGAACAGCACGACCACCCAGGTGGTGGCCAGGCCGGTCGGGGAGGTCGGGCCGACGAAGAGCAGCACGAAGGCGAGCGCCAGCAGTGTGCCCGAGCGGATGAGGAACGGCCGGCGGCGCCCGCCGGGGTTGGTCGAGCGGTCGCTGATCCGGCCGGCGACCGGGTTGAGGATGACGTCCCACGCCTTCGGCAGGAAGACGACCAGGCCCGCGAGCCCGGCCGTGACGCCGAGCCGGTCGGTGAGGTAGGGCAGGAGCAGCAGGCCGGGCACCGTGCCGAACGAGCCGGTGGCCACTGATCCGAGGCCGTAGCCGCGTCGCGCGGACGGGGTGAGCCGGGGGCCGGGCGGCGTCGCGGACCCCGCTGTCGAACCTGGGGTGGGCGCCGCTGCCATGCCCGGACCCTAGTGGGGATGATGTGGCGGTGGGTACGCGTCAGAGGTTTCGGGGCCGGATCGCCGGGGTGGGATCCACCAGCGGCGTGCGGGTCGTGGTCGGCTGGTGGCACGAGAGCCCGTTCGGGCCGTTCGCCGACGCGATGGTCGAGCGCGCCGACGGACACCGCATCCTGGTGGCGCCGAGCGAGCACGTGCGCGACCTGGTCGCCACCACCTACGTGTTCGACGAGACCCGGGTCGAGCCGTTCAGCGTCTCGGCCGGCGGTGTCGAGGGGTCGGTGTGGGTGGTCGAGTCCTCGTCACTGTCGTTGCGCCTCGGGGTCGGCGGCCGGATGCCGGTGGGTCACCTCCTGCGACTGGTGCCGCGTGCCGTGGCGCAGAGCCCGGCGTTCGCGACCGTGGCCGACCCGGTGGCCCGGGTGGCGATGCGTGGGGTGCGGACGCGCGGGATGGCCCGGGCCGGGCGGCGGGAGTTCTACGGCGCGACCGACCTGCGCACGGTCACGGCGCTGACCGGCACGCTCGACGGCATCCCGCTCGGTGACCTGGCGCCGGTGGACCCCGCCTGCCGGTTCGGCTTCTCCTCGACGCCGAAGCGCCCGTCGGTGACCGACGTCGTCACGACCATCGTCGAGACCGGCTGAGCCGAGGCGCCGGGCCACGGGTCCTGGGGCTGCTCCATCGCGCAAGGTTCGACAGCGTGGCATCCGCCTCCGCATGACCGGGTACGGCGCGGGTATGTCGCCGCCCCGCTCCCCGATGTCGCCCGCCCGCCACCCCTGGGCGGTCGGTCTCGGGGTGCTGGCGGCCGGGCTGACGGCGGCGGCCCGGTCCGGGCTGGGGCCGACCTCCCAGGTGTTCGGGACGTTCCCCTACCGCGCGTGGAGCGGCGAGCGGACGGTGGCGCTGACCTTCGACGACGGGCCCAACGAGCCGTGGACCTCGCGGCTGCTCGACACCTTGGCCGACAAGGGGGTGCCGGCGACGTTCTTCCAGGTCGGCCGGTGCGCACGACGGCATCCGGAGGTCACCCGTCGGGTCGTCGCCGAGGGTCACGTGCTGGGCAACCACAGCGAGAGCCACACCTTCTCCCGGTACGCGACCGAGCCGACCCAGCGGCGCGAGGTGGAGCGCGGGCGGGCCACCCTGCACGAGGTGTCCGGGCGTGCGCCGCTGCTCTACCGGCCGCCGTGGCTCTGCCACTGGCCGTGGGTGCTGCGGGGCATCGCGGACACCGGCTCGCAGGTCGTCTCCGGCACGTTCGCCTCGCCGCTCGAGCTGTTCCAGCCGCGGCCCGAGGTGCTGGTGGCGGGGGCGGTGCGCCGGGCGCGGCCGGGGGCGATCGTCATCCTGCACGACGGCCGGGAGGCTCGCGGCGGTGACCGCCGCTCGTCGGTGGCGGCCGTCGGGCCGCTGGTCGACCGGCTGCGCGACACGGGCTACTCGTTCACGACCGTCGACCGCCTGCTCGGAGTGCCCGCCTACGCGACGGCGGCGGCATGAGCCGCACCGACGTGGCGGTGGCCCCCACTGCCCCGGGTGTGCGCGACGACCTGCGGCGGCTGGCCCCGGTGCTCGCCGCCCTGATGGCCGGGCTGGCGCTCGCCGAGCTCGACGCCACGATGCTCGCCACCGCGCTGCCCACCGTCGTCGGGGAGCTCGGCGGCAGCGACCAGCTGCTATGGACGACCACGGCCTACCTCGTCACCGGCACGGTGATGATGCCGGTGCTCGGTCGGCTCGGTGACCTGCTCGGGCGGCGTCCCGTGTTCCTCGCCGCGCTGTGGGTGCTGGTCGCGGGCTCGGTGCTCGGCGGGCTGGCCGGCGACCTGCCGACGCTGGTCGCCGCCCGGGCCGTGCAGGGCCTGGGCGGTGGGGCGCTGGTGGTGCTGGTCTACGCGGTGCTCGCCGACCTGCTGCCGGCCCGCCGCCGGGCACCGGTGATGACGGCCGTCGGGGCGGTGTTCGCCGCCTGTGCTGTGGCGGGGCCGCTGCTCGGCGGCTGGCTCGCCGAGACCGCCGGGTGGAGGTGGGTCTTCTGGATCAACGTCCCGGTGGGGGTGCTGGCCGTGGTGCTTGCGGCTCGCACGCTGCCGCGGGGGCGTCCGCAGCAGGGTTCGGTGCACCTCGATGTCGCCGGCACCGCCCTGCTCGCGGCTGCGGTGCTCTCACTGACCCTGCTCGTCACGGTTGCGGCGCGGCCGGGTACCTCGGGGGCGGCGCTGGGGGTCGGTGCCGCCGTGACCGGACTGCTCGCGATGGCGCTGGTCGTCGTGGAACGGCGCGCCCGGCATCCGCTGCTGCCGCCTTTGCTCTTTCGCGACCGCAGCTTCGTCGTCGCGGTGGTCGCCGGCCTCGTGCTGGGTGCTGCGATGTTCGGCACCGTGGGCTACCTGCCGACCTACCTGCAGATGGCGGCCGGGCTGAGCCCGCGCGGCGCCGGCCTGATGATGCTGACCCTGATCGCGGGCCTCGGCGGTGCCACGGTCATGGCGGCGCAGGTGGTGTCTCGCACCGGTCGCCATCGCTTCCTGCCCGTCCTGGGGGCCGCGGTCACGGCGACCGCCCTCGCCCTGATGTCGCGTTGGGGCGCCGACACGTCGTTGGCGGCAGTGGGCGGCTGCCTCGCGCTGCTCGGCATCGGCATCGGCTGCGCCTGGGAGGTGCTGGTCGTCGTGGTGCAGAGCACCGTGCCCAGCCGGCACGTCGGCATCGCCACGGCGACCAACGGCTTCTTCCGCGAGGTGGGGGTGCTCGTCGGCTCGACCCTGGTCGGCGCGGCATTCACCGCGCGGTTGCACGAGGGGCTGATGCCGCTCGAACGGTCGACGGGGATGCCGGTGGGCTCGCTCACGCCCGAGCGCGTCGCCGGCCTGCCTGCCGGGGCGCGTGCCGACGTGGCCGCGGCCTATGCGGACGCGTTGACCCCGGTGTTCCTCGTGCTCGTGCTTCCGGTGGCGGTCGGCGCCGTTCTGCTGCTGCTCGTGCGGCGCCTACACCTGTCGACCTCGTTCGAGGAGCGACCGTGAACGCCCCGCGCTTCTCGGTCGTCGTGCCCGCACACAACGAGGCCGACGTGCTCGGGCGGACGCTGGGGTCGCTGCGGGCGCAGGACTTCCCCGGTGCCGTCGAGGTGGTCGTGGTCGACAACGGCAGTGTCGACGGCACCGCCGACCTCGCGCGGGCGGCGGGGGTGCGGGTGGCGCGGGAGCCCACCCTCGGGGTGTGCGCGGCGCGGCAGCGGGGCACCGACCTCGCCCGCGGCCAGATCGTCGTCTCCACGGATGCCGACACGGTGCACCCACCCGACTGGCTGAGCAGGATCGACGCGGCCTTCCGTGACGACCCCGACCTCGTGGCCGTGGGTGGCCCGTGCCGCTACGAGGATCCCCCGGGCTGGGCGGCCGTGCTCCCACTCCTGGGCTTCGGCATGGTGGCCGCCGCGCACCGGCTCACCGGCTGGGTCGGCTACGTCACGGCGACCAACGTCGCCTTCCGGCGCGAGGGCTTTCCCGGCTACGACACCTCGCTCACCCAGGGCGGCGACGAGGTGGACCTGCTGCGGCGGCTGCGTGGTCAGGGCCGGGTCACCTGGGACCGCGCCAACGCGGTGCGCACGTCGTCGCGCCGGCTGGAGCAGGGCCTGGCGCACACGGTGTTCGTCTCGTACGGCTACTACTACGCGGCGGGGCACGTCGTGAACCGGCTGGCGGGGCGGCAGGTGGTTGGGGTGGCCCCGCCGATCCGGCCCGCTGACGTGGAGCAGGTGCGGCGAGTACGGCGCCGCTGGCAGTGGGTGCTCGGCGCCGGCATGGGGGTTGTCGCGCTCGGCCGCCTGGCGCGTCGCGGCCGGGTCCGCGGGGCGGGCTGACCTCCGCGGCGGCTCAGGTCAGCCCGAGCGCTTGGCTCTGGGCGCATCGAGCGGTCACAACATGCCCGGGAGAGCGTGGATCCCGGGCAAGTCTCGACCCCTCGACCGATGTGGATCGAGGGACAGGTCCGACCGAGACCGACATCCCGCGCACGAGCGGATCGACCGGTCGAGACGTGCTCGGGCGGAACGCGGATCCCGGGCAAGTCTCGACCCCTCGATGTCCGATCCGGGCTGCGCTGGGTCACTCGATGGTGAGGTCGCCCGGATCGAGCTCAAGGGCCCGCGCGAAGCGGTGCAGGCAGGCCCGGCGCCGCGCCCCGCCGAAGACGTCCTCGGCGTAGATCTCGAGCACCTGGTAGTCGTTCGCCTCCGCGACCGTCGCCCGGGAGGCATCGGCGCTGCGCCGCTTCCGGGAGCTGTGGTCGGACCCTTGGTACTCCCCGACGACCCGGTGCCGGCGCCACACGAAGTCACCCTCGAGCAGCCAACCGCCGTGGGCGTCGAAGACATCGGCGTTCAGCTCGGGTTCGGGGAAGCCCGCACGGCGGAACATCAGCCGACTTCGCGTCTCCATCGCCGACCGTGATCCGCCCCGGACCAGGGGCAACGCCTGCACGAGCATCGCCTTGCCACGCGGCCGCACGCGGGCAGCCAACGCATCGGCCAGGAGTGCGGCTCCGGAACCGGACGGCTGGCCGACCCCAATCGGTGCGCCCACGGCATCCGCGAGCTGCTGCATCTCTATCTGTCGGGCCACGGCGTCACCCGCCACCACGAGGTCATCCAGGCCCAGACCGCGGCCGATCACCTCGCCGAGGTCGACCCACGTGTCAGCCAGCCCCACGACCCGCACCCCACCGTGGACGACCAGATCGCGGCACTCCAGACCTCGGTGGCCGCGGCACCCCCGGCGCCGGATCCGCTCCCTCGCAGAGTCGCGGATGACGTCGAGGTCGGCGTCGTCCAGCTCCAGGTGAGCGGGCAGGGGAAGCTCCCAGAGCCTGGCGGCCGTCACGTGCGAGAAGGCGATGTCGTCGGGTAGGCCGCACGCGAAGGCTGCCGCCCGGGCGGGCAGGCTGTCCGGCTCCTCGTGACAGCGCACCGCCCAGGTCGGGGCATGGAGTGGTGCCCGCCGCACCTGGTCGTAGCGCAGGCCGGTGGCCCGTGCCTCCCGCACGGTGAAGGGCCGACCGGTCAGGGCCGACGGCAGGACCAGCTCCCCCATCGCCGCAGCCTGCCCGAATCCGACGTCGGGCCGACTCCGTCATCCACAGGCTCGAGCTGCGCAGGACGGACGAGCAGATCGACCGGTCGAGACCTGCCGGTGAGAATCCAGATCTCGGGCATGTCCCGACCCCTCGACCGGCTGGCCGTCACGCGCCGGGCGAGCTGCCGCCGGGGAGGTCGTCAGGGCAGCGCTGACCTGGTTCGGACGGCAGGTCAGGGGCGGGGGCTGATGCGGAGGAGCTTGTCGTCGTCGCCGTTGGTGGTCGTCACGTACAGGGCACCGTCGGGCCCCATCCGCGCCGCCCGCAGCCGGCCGTACGGCCCGTTGGTCGCCTTCGGTACGGCCACCTTCGCCAGCGTCCCGTCGTCCTTCAGCGTCAGCAGCAGCAGCTTGGCGCCCTTGAGGGCCGTGACGACCAGGGCCCCCTCGAGCCCACCCCACTGCGACCCCTCGAGAAACTCCGCGGCGCACACCGCCTGGGTCGTCTCCCCCGACTGCCAGATCGCGGGCACGGCATCCGGGAACCGCTTCCGGTCGGTCATCGGCACGCTCTCGTCGTAGCCACCGACCGTGCCGCCCTGCGACGGGTCCCACCCGTAGTTCGCCCCGGGCCGGATCCGGTTGACCTCGTCGTTGAACGACGGCCCGTGCTCGGCGGTGTACACCTCCCCGGTGCCCGGCTGCACCGCCACGCCCTGCAGGTTGCGGTGCCCGTAGCTGAGCACGTACCGCTCGCGGGCATTCGAGGCCGAGGCAAACGGGTTGTCCGGCAACGGTTTGCCCGTCGACAGGGAGAGCCGCAGCACCTTTCCTCCCAGCACCGTGCGGTCCTGCGGGATGTCCCCCTGCGCCGTGTCACCGGTGCCCACCAGCAGCGCCCCGTCTGCGGCGATCTCCGGTCGGCACCCCGAGTGACGCCCCGTGGAGATCGGCAGCCCGCTGAGCAGGGTCCGCACCCGTTGCGCCGAGCGATCGTCCGCGGACAGCTTCCAGGTGACCAGCCGGATGTCCTTGGGGTCGCCGCCCTCCTGGTACGTCTGGCAGGTGGTGAACTCCCGCGACGTCGCGAAGTCGGGGTGCACGACCATCCCCATCAGGCCGCCCTCGCTCTGCACGAACACGTCGTCGAGGTCGGCCTGCACCGTGCTGCGCGTCGCCCCCTTGCGCAGCCCGGACACCAGCGAGATCCGCCCCGGCCGCTCGGTCACCAGCACCTTCCCGTCGGGCAGGAAGCCGATGTCCCAGCCGTGCTCGAGCCCACCGGTCACCACCTCCACGGCCAGGCCCGGCACGGCCGTGTTGCGCGGGGCGGGGCTCGCCGACGGCTCGGGGCTGTCGGATGCCGTGCCACCGGATGCCGCGCTTCCAGTGGCACGGGACGCCCGGCTGGGTGCCGGCGCGGGGACCTCGCCCACCCCGTCGTCACCCGAGCAGGCGGTCAGGACCAGCGACGCGAGCAGCGCGAGCCCGGCGAGCGGGGCGACGAACCGGGACCTCATGCCCCAGTCTCACCCGGGAAGGTCGGACGTAGCGCGTTCGTAAGCCTTCGACAGCGCGGCGAGGTCGGCGTGGTAGTCGGCGATCCGGCATCCGCGCCCGTTGGGCTTGAGCAGGATCCCCTCCGCGGCCCACCGTTCGCGCACCTCGTCCATGAGCGGCACCGGCAGGTCGCCGTAGGAGTTGCACACCCGCCACCACGTGACGTTCGAACCGTAGGTGCTCATCACCCGGCCCACCAGCCGCGGGCCGACCCCCACCAGCGCGCCGATGTCGCCGTACGACACCACCTGGCCGCGCGGCACCTGCTCCACGGCCCGCAGCACCCGCTCCACGACGACGTCGTCCACGCGCCGCAGTCTGCCCGACCGGCACCGCCCGGCAGGCGCCGCGCACACCCTTGCGCCAGGTGCGCCCGCGCGCGAGCATGGCCGGGCAGCGACGACGACACGAGGGGGGCGCCATGGCAGACCGCACTGACCTGCTCGTCATCGGCGCCGGCCCGTACGCCTACTCGGCCGCCGCGGGTGCCCGGGATGCCGGCATCGACACCACCGTCGTCGGCATCCCCATGAGCTTCTGGCGCGAGCAGATGCCGACCGACATGTTCCTGCGCTCCGCTCCGGACTGGCACCTGGACCCCGCCGGCGAGCACACCTTCGCGGCCTACTTCGAGGACCGCGGCCTGCGCCGGGCCGACCACGACCCGGTGCCGATCGGGGTGTTCCTCGACCACACCGACTGGTTCCGCGAGCAGAAGGGGTTCGACGTCGACCAGCGCCTCGTCGACTGCCTGCAGGTCAATGCCTCGGGCGAAGGCTTCGTCGCGACGATGGAGGACGGCACGACCATCACGGCCGACAAGGTCCTGGCCGCGCCCGGCATCCGGCACTTCGTCACCCTGCCGGCCTGGCACGAGGGCGTGCCCGAGCACCGGCGCGCGCACACCTGCGACCTCGTCGACTTCGACGCGCTGGCCGGGGCTCGGGTGGTGATCGTCGGCGGGCGGCAGAGCGCCTACGAGTGGGCCGCGCTGCTCTGCGACCACGGAGCGGCCTCGGTCGACGTGGTGCACCGGCACCCGACGCCGGCGTTCGAGCGGGTCAGCTGGGAGTTCGTGAACCCCTACGTCGAGCAGACGCTGGCCCAGCGCGGCTGGTGGCGGGGGCTGTCGGCCGAGGAGCAGCGCGCGATCGCCCTCCAGTTCTGGCAGGTCGGCCGGCTCACCCTCGAGTGGTGGCTGACGCCGCGCCTGAAGCCCGACGTCCTCACCGTGCACCCCGACACCGAGGTCGTCGACGTCGAGGAGGGCGACGAGACCACGGTGCTCGGCCTCACCGACGGCACCCGCCTCACCGCCGACTTCGTCGTGTTCGCCTCGGGCTACCGCGCCGACATCGGGCGGGTGCCGTACCTCGAGCCGCTGCTCGACGACCTGGCCGTCACCGACGGCTTCCCGCAGCTGACCGAGGGGTTCGAGACCACGGTGCCCGGCCTCTACGTCACCGGGTTCGCGTCGACCCGCGACTTCGGCCCCTTCTACGGCTTCACCAAGGGCTGCCCGTCGTCGGCCACCCTCGCCGTCGCCGACATGCTGGCCTGACGGACACCCGCCGCATGCGACAGATCGCCACGCTGGCCGTCCTGCTGGTGTTAGGAGTGATCAGTCTCCCGTTGGTCGCGTCGGTGCTCGACTCGGAGGGCACCGAGAATCTCATCCTTCCGGTGCAGGTCGTGCTGATGGCGGGCCTCGGCGCCCTCGCGGGGTGGCTGGTGCCCACCCTGGGCGGCCCGGACGCGACTCGGCGCCGCGGCATCATCGTCGGCGCACTCTTCGGGCTGGGCGCTGCGGTGTTCGGAGTGGTCATCTTCTTCCTGCTGCTGAACGGCATCTCCGGCGCCTGACCGCCCAGCCTCCACGGCAGGACGCTGCCGGGCAGCAGCCGGATGCCGGGACGCCGCCGGCCGTGCGGCGCGTCACCGCGGGCCGACCCGCCGCGCAGACGACCGGGCTGGAACACTGGCCCCATGCGCCGCATCGTCCAGAGCAAGAAGCTGCAGCACGTCCGCTACGACGTGCGCGGGCCGATCCTGGTCGAGGCCCAGCGGCTCGAGGCCGAGGGCCACAAGATCCTCAAGCTGAACATCGGCAACACCGCGCCGTTCGGCTTCGAGGCCCCCGAGGCGATCGTCGCCGACATGATCCACAACCTGCCCGACAGCCAGGGCTACGCCGACTCGCGCGGCATCTACTCGGCCCGCACGGCGGTCGCGCAGTACTACCAGTCGCACGGGCTCACCGACACCGGCGTCGACGACGTCTACATCGGCAACGGCGTCTCCGAGCTGATCACCATGGTGCTGCAGGCCTTCGTCGACGACCGCAACGAGGTGCTCGTCCCCGCACCCGACTACCCGCTGTGGACCGGCGCGGTCTCGCTGTCCGGTGGCACCCCGGTGCACTACAGGTGCGACGAGGGCAACGGCTGGAACCCCGACCTCGAGGACATCGAGGCCAAGATCACCGACAACACCCACGCCCTGGTCATCATCAACCCCAACAACCCCACCGGGGCGGTCTACTCGGAGGAGATCGTCAGGGCGCTGGTCGACATCGCCCGCCGCCACGACCTGGTCGTGATGGCCGACGAGATCTACGAGAAGATCCTCTTCGACGACGCCGTGCACCACCACGCGGCATCCTTCGCCGGTGACGACGTGCTCTGCCTGACCTTCAGCGGGCTGTCCAAGGCCTACCGGGTGTGCGGCTACCGCGCCGGCTGGGTGATGGTCAGTGGGCCGAAGCACCTCGCCGAGGACTTCCTCGAGGGACTCACCCTGCTGTCGAACATGCGGATGTGCGCCAACGTGCCTGCGCAGCACGCCATCCAGACCGCACTGGGTGGCTACCAGTCGGTGACCGAGCTCATCGTGCCCGGCGGCCGCTTCCACGAGCAGAGCAAGCTCGCGTCACGCCTGCTCAACGAGATCCCCGGCGTCTCGTGCGTCGAGCCCCGCGGCGCCCTCTACTGCTTCCCCCGCCTCGACCCCGAGGTCTACCCCATCGAGAGCGACGAGGCCTTCGTCATCGACCTGCTGCGCGCCAAGAAGATCCTGGTGACCCACGGCACCGGCTTCAACTGGTTCGAGCCCGACCACTTCCGACTGGTGACCCTGCCCGACGTCGAGGTGCTCACCGAGGCCATCGGCCGGATCGCCGACTACCTCGAGACCCTGCGAGCCTGACCCCGTGGCCGACCCCGGCGCGCGCCCGGACCCCGCGCTGCTGGTCTCCGTCGCCGTCGGTGGGGTCGTCGGCTCGCTGGGACGGTATGCCGTGGGCGCGGCTCTCCCGCACGAGCCCAGCGCCTTCCCGTGGGCGACGTTCTGCGTCAACGTCACCGGCGCCTTCGCGATGGGCCTGCTCGTCGCCTACCTCGTCGACCGCCCCGGTGTGCACCGGCTGGCCCGGCCGTTCGTCGGCGTCGGTGTGCTCGGGGGCTGGACCACCTTCTCGGCGCTCGCCGTCGACGTCGTGCAGCTGGGTTCCCACCAGCAGGTGCCGGTGGCCTTGCTCTACGTCGCCGCCACCTTCCTCGTCGGCACACTCGCGGTGGCGGCGGGTTCGGTTGTCGGGCAACGTGTCTGGCCCGGGCCGTGACCCTCTCCGCCGCCCTGCTCGTCGCCCTCGGCGCCGCCGTGGGAGCGCCGCTGCGCTACCTGGCCAACCACGGCATCCGTGCTCGCTACGGCGGCACGCCGACAGCCGGAACCCTGGTGGTGAACGTCGCCGGGTCGTTCGTGCTCGGCCTGGTCGTGGGCGCCGGCCTCGGCAGCGCACCAGTCGCACTGGTCGGCATCGGGTTCTGCGGCGCCCTGACCACCTTCTCGACCCTCGCCCTGGAGATCTGGGACGCCCTGGCCGATGACCGCCGCGCGCACGCGGTGGCCAACGTTGCGCTGTCCCTCACCCTCGGGCTGGGCGCCGCCTGGCTCGGCTGGGCACTCGGCGGCGGCTGACCGTCCCGGGACAGCGGTATGCCGCCCGCTCGTGAGCGGACGGCATACCGTTGGTTCCCTCGGGGGAGGGGTCAGTGATGACTGCCGGCCACTACGCCCAGGGCGTTGACGATGCCGTCGCCGTAGAACGAGTTGAAGTCGGCGGTGCCGGTGCAGAGGGCGTCGTACAAGGGCGAGCGACCCACCTCGGCGTAGCTCTGCAGCGGCGGGGTCGGGCACGCGTGGTCGGTGGCGGTGCCCATGACCAGGGCGCGCACCTTGTCGGGAGCCAGGCCGAAGCCCGACTTGCCCTGCGACTTGCCGTGCGCCGAGACCGCGAGGGCGGCGACGCCGGCGGCGTGCGGTGACGCCATCGAGGTGCCCTGCAGGTACTGGTAGTACCCGCAGACCGCCTTGCCCTTGACCGTGCCGCAGTCCTTGGTGATGCCGGCGACCGTGCCGGCGGGAGTGATGTTGCCATTGGCGTCGACGGCGCCGTTGGCCTGCAGCACGTTGAGCGGTGCCGTGGAGAGGATCTCGTTGCCCAGGGTGCGGTAGGTGGGCGTGCCGAAGCCGTCGCGGAACCAGCCACCGGGTGCCGAGACCTCGAGCTCACCGGAGGTGAGGTCGGTGGCCCAGTTGGAGTAGTCGGCCTTGCGCTCCGACGGACCGAGCGACGAGACACCGATGACGTGTGGGCCCTCGACCGGCAGGTCCAGGCAGTTCGCGTTGTCGATGGTGCGGTCGTGCTCAGTGCCGGCCGGGTAGTCGGGGCTCGTGTCGTCGGTGCGCGGGTGGGAGATGTCCTCGTTGTTGTTGCCCAGGGCCGCCACAAGGGTGACTCCCTTGCGGTGCGCGAAGTTCAGCGCGCGGTTCATCGTCTCGATGATGACGTCCTGCTCGGCCGCCTGCGCCGGGGTGTCCTGGGGGGCACCGCCCTTGCAGTTGTAGAGCCACGGGTCGACGTAGAACGACATGTTGACGACGTCGAGGCCGGCGTTGCCCGAGTAGGTGAGCGCGTTGGCCGTGGCGCTGAGGAAGAAGTAGCCGCTGTCCTGCCCGGCGCGCACGTTGACCAGCGAGACGTTGGGGGCGACGCCGGAGACACCGATGCCGTTGAGCGCGGCGGCCATCGTGCCGGCGGTGTGGGTGCCGTGGCCGTCGTCGTCCTCGTCGACCGGGTCGACGCAGCTGGGGTGCTCGCACACCTTGCCGTCGATGTCGGACATGTCCGTGACGAAGTTGCGGGACAGCTTGCGGTCGAAGTTCGGTGCGAGGTCGGGGTGGTTGCCGTCGACGCCGGTGTCCATGACCCCGACCTTGACCTTCTTGTTGCCGAGCGTGATGGCGTGGGCCTGCGGGGCGTTGATCATGTCCATGCCCCACAGCAGGGAGTCGAGCGGGTCGGCCTTCGGCGCCTTCTTCGCGCCGTGCCCGCTCCCGGACGACCGGTTCGTAGACGCCTCGTGCTCTTTCAGCACCTTGTCGGCGACGGGTGCGGCATCCGGTGTGCGGCCGACGACACCGTCCGTTGCCGCTCCCTTGACGCCAGCCAGACTCCGGGCGGTGGTCAGGAACTTCGCGGACGTGGAGCGTACGGAGATGAGCCCGATATCGGTGTTGACCGAGGTGACGGTCGCGCCGTCCCTGCGCAGCGCGGCCGCGACGGCGCGGGCGTCGGCCCCGCTGTCGACTAGGACGACGTAGGTGCCCGACCCTGCGGTCGAGGACGCCGAGGACGCCGAGGATGCCGAGGGGGACTGCAGGGCCGCTGTTGCCGTGCTCGCACCGAAGGCGGTCGTGGCCAGGGCCACTGCTCCGGTGAGGGCGACCACGCGAGATCGTCGCATTCGTCTACTCCTGTGTAGGGGTGCGCCCGAGGGGTCCCGGACCATCCGCTCACCGTAGGGCCTGGAACCGCACGGTGGGAGGTTGTGAACCGTATGCTCTCGAGCATGCGACGACGCCCCTCCCGACCCGTCCCGGACGTCTTCACGGCGTTTCCCGACCGGGTCGACTCGAGCGACGACACGTCCTACGACACCCCTCGCGCGGGCAGCATCGCCCGCTCGGCCGGCATCACGGTCGGCCTGATGGTGCTCACCAGCCTGGCGTTCGTGGCCGGGGCCTGGCTCGCCGGCAAGGTGCGCCCCGAGCTGGTCTTCGCCAACCTGCTGTGGGAAGGGGTCGCCATCACCGCCTGGTCGGTCGGGTGGGGCCTCCTGGCCGCGATGGTGGTGCTGTCCATCGGGGTGGTCGCCGTCGGCCTGCCCTGGGTGCGGCGTCAACGCGGCGAGCGCGCCACCTCGACCTCGACCCCGTAGCTCCACCCGGGCGTCAGCGGCAGCGAGTCACCGCTCCAGAAGCGGCCCGGGTCGTACCAGTTGGTCGGCGAGTCGTCGCGCAGCACGCCCATCTCCTCGAGCGTCACGGCAACCACCTCGGCGCAGTAGGCCTGCTCGGGCCGCACTCCCTTGCGCTCGGCCTCGCGCCGGGACAGGTGGCCGTCGCGCCCGCGCAGCCAGCGCCAGGCCAACCCCATCGTGGTGGGGAAGGACACCCCGTCGAGCCGGGCGATCGTCCTCAGCACGGCATCCTCCTGCTCGCGCCCGACGTCCGGGCTGAGCTGGCGCAGCCAGGCCCGCTGCTCGTAGCGGTCCTGCCAGGTCGTCACGGCCTCGCGCAGGTCGTGCAGCTGCACCCCACGGTGGTGGTCACCGGTCCAGTGGTCACGCAGCGAGCGGCCCAGCTCGGCGTGCCACATGAGCGGCGGCAGGTCGTCGAGCACCACCGCCATGCCGACGTGGTTGACCGGGGCGTTGCTCGCCGTCTGGATCAGCCGGTCGGCCACGGTGCTGCCGCGGAACATCCACAGGTCCCCGGTGCGGGTCACGTCGACGGCCTCGTCGAGGGAGACGGTGCTCGGTCCGGTGCGCGCCATGGCCCCAGTGTGCCGAACCGGGCCCCGCGGGCGCCGCACCCCTGTCCAGGAGGGTGCGGCACGGCATACGGTGAGTGGGTGCGCACGAAGCGCAAGCGGCAGGGACTCACCGTGCAGGCCGTGGCCGGCACCCACACCGTGCTGCTCGGGTTCGACCTCGAGGAGCCCGCCGGCTGCCTGGGCTTCGCGATCCACCGCACCGACCACACCGAGAACGAAGCCCGGTGGCTGCGCGGGATGAAGACGTTCGAGAGCCTCGTGCCCGACCCCCCGCCAGGGGCGGACTGGCCCACGAACGTGCACCCGGTTCAGGGCTTCCAGTGGGGCGACTACGCGGCCAAACCCGGGCACGACTACACGTATGCCGTGTCGGCCGTGAGCGGGTCGGCGTCGGCCCCGGTGCTGGGCGCGCCCGTGTCGCTGGCGGTCCGCACCGAGGTCGAGGACGACGGAGAGCACGGCGTGTGGTTCAACCGCGGCGTGGCGGGGTCGCAGGCCTTCTCCCGCCAGTTCGCGGGGTGGGTGCCGACCACGACGCCCGACGAGACGCACCCGGCGATGGTGTGGCTGTCCCGCGGGCTCGGCGAGGCACTGCTCGCCTTCGTCGGGGAGGCTCGCGACGACGGGTGGTCGTTGCGGGGCGCGTTCTACGAGTTCACCTGGGGGCGTGCGCTGCAGGCGTTCGCGGCGGCTCGCGACCGGGGGGTCGACACCCGGCTGGTGGTGCACGGCCGCGACCGCGACGCGGCATCCGGCACCGGCCCGGACAACACCGACCGCACCGCGGAGCTAGCCCGTGCAGCGGTGCACGACAACGGGATCGGTGATCTCGTGACCTGGCGCGAGGCGCCACTCAGGAGTGCGCTCCACCACCACAAGTTCCTGGTGCTCTCGCACCACGGGGTGGCCGAGGCGGTGTGGACCGGCTCCACCAACCTCACCCTCGGGGGCGTGTACGGGCACTCGAACGTCGGGCACGTGGTGCGCGACCGAGCGGTCGCTGCCCGGTTCGCGGCCGAGTGGGACCGTCTGCACGCCGGGATGCCGTCCGCCGAGCTGCGGGTCGCGCACGTCGGCGACCCGGCGCCCGACCGGACTTTGCCGGTTCCCGGGGGCGTCGGGCCGGTGTTCTCGCCACTGCGCGGCACCTCGCTGCTCGACTGGTACGCGAGCGTCTTCGACTCCGCGGTGAGCTCGGCGCACATCACGGGGGCGTTCGGCCTCAACGCCGTGTTCCGGGACAGGCTGCGGGTCGACCGGGCACCCGTCACCCGCACCGTGCTGCTCGAGAAGGTGCCACCGTCGCAAGAGGCGATTCCTCACACCGACGACCACGTGCGGGTCTCGACCGGCAGCCACCTCGGCGGAGACCCGCTGCAGCAGTGGGCGACCGAGGGGCTGACGGGCTTCAACGACCACGTGCGCTACATCCACACCAAGATCGTGCTCGTCGACCCGCTCGGCCCCGACCCCACCATCCTCACCGGGTCGGCGAACTACTCCGGCGCCTCCACGACGACGAACGAGGAGAACACCCTCGTCATCCGGGCAGGACGCACCCGGTCGGCGTCGAAGCGAGCGGTGCGCCGGGTGGCCGACATCTACCTCACCGAGTACCACCGCCTGTTCATGCACTTCGCCTTCCGGGCGATGGCCCAGGACCGTGTGCTGAACACGGGTGCGACGCAATGGAGCAGGTACCTCGACGAGACCGATGCCTGGACGGTGCGCTACTACGTCGCCGGCTCATGGCGCGAGTCCCAGCGCCGCCTGTTCTCCGGGTCGTGACGCGGAACCCTCGCTAGGGTGGCGGCATGCCCGCCTCGAACCGCGTGTGGAAGATCGTCGGACTTGCCGGTCTGCTCGGCGTCGTCACCACCGGGGCGCTGGTCGCCCGCAACGAGCGCGAGCGCCGCTCCTACACACCCGACGAGGTGCGCGACCGGCTGCAGGAGCGGCTGCGGGCGGCGGAGGGTGAGAGCGGCCAGGAGGGTCGGATCGTCGGCTGACCCGGCCCGCCCGGCCGTTGTCCCACTCCTCCCGTCAGGCCGGGAGCACCTCGTGCGGGTAGTCCTCCGAGCGTCCCTGGAACGACAGGATCGCGGGGTTCTGGATGACGCCGTCGCGGATCTCGATCGCTCGGCGGACGGTGGGCACCTCGTCCCA
This sequence comes from uncultured Actinomycetota bacterium, assembly GCA_963833495.1. Lineage (GTDB taxonomy): Bacteria > Actinomycetota > Actinomycetes > Actinomycetales > Dermatophilaceae > Fodinibacter. The sequence continues at coordinate 451,205 of CAWHYJ010000011.1, forward strand.
GGCACCCGGGCCGTCCATCACCGTGCGCAGGAAGGGCAGCAGTGCCTCGCTGATCTCCCAGGTGGCCGAGGCCCAGAGGTAGGACGGGCTGTGGTCGACGGCGTAGTACATGACGTTGCGGCCCACCGTGAAGGTCGGCTCGGCGAACGTCGTGGGCCGTGACCACTCGAACCCCATGCCCTCGTCACACGACACGTCGACGACCATCGCTCCGGGCGACAGCTCGGGCAGGTCGTCGTTGGTGAGGAACACCAGGGGGTTGTCGGTGTCCTGCAGCACGCAGTTGACGATGATGTCGTGCCCGCCCAGGAACTCCGCGAGCGGGACCCGGCCCTCCGGAGTGACGGCGTGGCTCACTCGGCCGGCGGTGTCGTCGGGGTCGAAGTGCAGGATCCGCGCGGAGTGGATCGGTGAGGCCACCGCCGCCACCTGCCGGTGGGTCAGGATGTCGACGTCACCGATCCCGAGGGCGGTCAGAGCCGTGACGGCTCCGCGGGCCGTGGCGCCGAAGCCGATGACCACGGCGCTGCGCCGAGGCCCGTAGTTGCCGGTCGTGCCCGCCAGGGTGAGCGCGTGGAGCACCGAGGCGTAACCGGCGAGCTCGTTGTTGGTGTGGAACACGTGCAGGTCGAACGACCCGTCCTGCTTCCAGTGGTTCATCGCCTCGAACGCGATGACGGTGAGCCGGGTGTCGACGGCCAGCTGGGTGAGCTCGGTGTCCTGCACGCAGTGCGGCCAGCCCCACAGCACCTGGCCGTCACGCAGCTCGGCCACGTCGGCGTGCAGCGGCTTGGGTTGCAGGATGACGTCGCACTCCTGCACCAGCTGCTCGTGGGTGCGCACCCCGGCCACCAGCTCGCGCAGGTCGTCGTCACCCACCCCGAAGCGCTCGCCGTACCCCGTCTCGAGGTACATCCGCCGCCGCAGGTCGGCCGGCACCCGCTCGAGGTGCGCCGGGTGCAGCGACAGCCGGTGCTCGTTCTCCTTCTTGGAGCGCCCCATCACCCCCAGGCTCAGCGCCGTTCGGGGAGGCTGGGCGTCACCATCCGGTGCGGGGGACGGCTCGTCGCCGCCCCCCGGCCTCGCGTCTCGCGTCTCGGGTTGATCGTGAAGGGCCTGACTCATGGAAGTACCTGTCCCCGGGGCTCTGCAGGGCCCTCGTGTCGATCTGGTCGGGGCCGGCGAGGAGTCGTCCACCTCGCGCGTCAGCCCCGCTCGGCACTCTACGCCGGGGGTCGCGAGGCTGCCCCGGCGGGCTGGTCGCCCGTGGGAGCCGGAAGCTGTGGGTAGCCCTCCACCGGGTAGATGCCGACGACCAGGCCGTAGGTGGTGTCACCGCTGCGCGGCAGCCGGTCGAACTCCTCGACGAGGTCGCGGATGCGGGTCCAGAACTCGTCGGCGCGGGCGGCCTCGAGCCGCGCGTGCCGGATGAACGACCACAGCCGGCGCTGTTCCTCCGCCCCGACCGACTCCGCGGCTGCCACGGCGAAGTCGTTCTGGTCGGTCGGCAGGTCCTCCTGCCCGCTGACGGCAATGGTCACCGTGCGGGCCGCCCGGCCGTAGAACCGCTCCTCCACGGCACGCACCCGCCGGGTGCGCACGACCTGCACGAGCCCGGCGCGGTGCAGCACGCCCACGTGGTGCGCGACGGTCCCCTTGGGTCGGCCGGTCGCCTGCGCCAGCTCGGCGACCGAGGCAGCCCGCTCGGTGAGCAGGCCGAGCAACGTCGTGCGCAGGGGGTGGCCCAGGGCGCGCACCTGCTCGGCCCGGGTCACGACGAGCCGGTCGGCGAGCTCGTAGCCGGGAGGGGAGGAGGAGGCGGCTGGGGGGTGGCCGGCATCCGTCGGGTGGCGCTCCATCACTGATGAGACTACAGTCACCGATCAATCGAGAATTCCCGATCATTGGAGACGAGATGGCCGAGGTCGTGCTGTTCCACCACGTGCAGGGGCTCACCGCGGGGGTCCGCCGGTTGGCCGACGAGCTACGGGGTGGGGGCCACACCGTGCGCACGCCTGACTTCTTCGAGGGGGTGACCTTCGGCTCGATCGACGAGGGCTTCGCGGCGGTGCGCGCCCGCGGCGAGGGAGCCGTCGACTCCTGGGCCGACGCCGTGGTCGCCGAGCTGCCCTCCACGATCGTCTACGCCGGCGTCTCGCTCGGCGTGATGCCGGCCCAGCGCCTCGCGCAGACCCGGCCGGGAGCGGCGGGTGCACTGCTCCTCGAGGCGTGCGCGCCGGCATCCGCGTTCGGCGAGCGCTGGCCGGCCGACGTGCCGGTGCAGGTGCACGGCATGGAGCACGACCCGTTCTTCGGCCTCGAGGGCGACGTCGACGCCGCCCGCGAGCTCGTGGCCCAGGCGGGCGACGGCGAGCTGTTCGTCTACGCCGGCGACGTTCACCTGTTCACCGACTCCTCCCTGCCGAGCCACGACGAGGGGGCCACCGCCCTCGTCGTCGAGCGCGCCCTGGCCTTCCTCGCCCGCATTTAGTGCAACTCAGGGGTTGCGCTCACTTGGAGTGAGTGCAACCATTGGGTTGCACAGGTCGGACATCCCGCCCGACCACGCCGAGAGGAACTCCATGACCACCACGAGCAACAGCACGGCATCCGTCGTCGACGCCGCGACCTTCACCGTGCGCCGCACCATCGACATCGCCGCCCCCGTCGAGAAGGTGTGGGCGGCCGTCACCGAGGCCGAGCACATCTCCCGCTGGTTCGGCCGCGCCGAGATCACCGGCCGCGGCGTCGGCGCCACCGGCACCCTCACCTGGCCCGACCACGGGCCCGTCCCGCTGCGGGTCGAGGCCTTCGACGCGCCGCACACCGTCGCCTACCGCTGGAGCAACGACGACGCGGCGGGCACACCTCCCACCGAGCTCGACGTCGCGCACTCGACGGTGTTCACCTTCACCCTCGAGCCCGTGGATCACGGCACCCGGCTCACCGTGGTCGAGAGCGGGTTCGACGCCACCTCCGACCCGATCGCCAACCTCGAGGACCACCGCAAGGGCTGGGACGGCGAGCTCGACAAGCTGGTCGCCCTGCTCGAGGGCGGCTCGTGACGACCGGGACGATGGTTCCCGTGTTCGCCGCCCTCGGGGACGAGACGCGGTGGAGCGTCCTGGCGGCGCTCGGCGAGGGAGACGCCTCGGCATCCGCCCTCGCCGGGCGTCTCCCAGTGAGCCGACAGGCCATCGCCAAGCACCTCGCCGTGCTCGAGGAGGTCGGGCTGGTCGAGCCGGTGCGGGTCGGGCGCGAGGTGCAGTACCGCGTGCTGGGTGCCGAACTGCGGGCCACGGCCACCCGACTGGACGCCATCGGCATGCACTGGGAGCGTCGCCTGGCAGCGATCAAGGAGATCGCCGAGAACCTCTGAGGAGCGACGATGATCCGTGTGCTGGACGGGCTTCCGGGCGGCGTGCTCGGTTTCGAGGCGAGCGGCACGCTCACCGCGCACGACTACACCGACGTGCTGGCGCCGGCGCTCGCGACCGCGAGCGCCGGCGGTGGCCGCATCCGGGTGCTGCTGGAGTTCACCGGCGACTTCCACGGCATGGAGGGTGGCGCGGTCTGGCAGGACCTGAAGATGGGCATCTCCGACTGGAGCGCCTGGGAGCGCATCGCCCTCGTCACCGACCACGCGTGGATGCGCGACGGGCTGTCGATGTTCGCGTGGGCCGTGCCGGGAGAGGTGCGCGCCTTCCCGGCCGACGGTCGCGCGGCCGCGCTCGACTGGTTGCAACCGGACTGACAGCCGCCGGGGCACCCGCGCTGGGCTGCCCCTTCGCAGCAGCGTGCGTCACACTCCTTGGTGTGACGGTGGAGTCCAGGCGCGCAGCGCAGGTGCCGACCGGCGCCCCGCCCCGCGGCCGGCGCCGGCTCCTTCCTCCGCCGCTGTGGCGGTTCGCTCCGCGGCGGCTGCTGCACGACGCGGTCACCCTCACCCTGATGCTCGGGGTGCTCACCATGCTGTCGATGGCCGCGGCGGCGGGTCCGCTGTACGCCGACGCGGTCTCGGATGCCGCGGTGCGCCTCACGCTCGAGTCCGTGCCGGCGGGTGCGCCCGCCAAGACGGCGCCCGTGGTGCGGCTCAACGGTGGCATCGACCCCGAGAGCAGCCAGTGGACCGCGCTGCTGCGGTCCCTGCAGGAGCTGCCCGGCGTCGGGCCGGCCCGGGTCACCACGCAGAGCATCTCCACCGAGCTGCACCCCAAGCTGCTCTTCGACCCGGTCGGGCCGGTGCTCACCGGTGGCGCGGGGAGCGCGCCGGTGCGCCTGTTCGGCGTCGACGACCCGGCATCCCGGCTCGTCGTCGTGACTCAGGCGGCGGGGGCCGGTGCGGGCGTGTGGCTCCCTGAGCCGGTGGCCCGGGCGACCGGGGTCGCGGCCGGCGACACGGTGCGGGTGCAGCTCTCCGGGCTGCCCGACGCGGTGCCCACCTCCACCCGGGTGCTCGGCACCTACGCCGTGGAGCGGGACGGCCGCACACCCAAGTCACCTCCGGGAGAACGGCTCTGGGGCGACCTGGGTGCCGAGGCGTTCCCCGGTGACGCCTTCCGGTCAACGGTCCGGGCCAACCTCGCCATCGCCGACCTCGCCACGACCGCCGTGGTCGCGAAGCGGTCCGGCGACCAGCTGCTCTGGTCGGCCCAGTCCCGGTTGAGCGACACCTCGCCACGCCTGGGGCAGTTCCACCGCACCGCGGATGCGGTGAGCCTCCTGCGGCGGCTGCTCATCGCCCGCTCCGAGGTGGCCGACGACCCGGTGGCGCTGCGGCCCTCGGTCGTGAGCGGCATGGAGGACCTGGCTGAGCGCGCCGACGTGCTGTCGGAGGCCGCCCAGCGCGGGGCCGCCGTGACCACCCGAGTGGGCCTCGCACTGTCCTTGGCGCTGGTGGTCGCCGCGGCCGCGTACGCCATGGGTCGCCGCCGGTGCGAGGTGCAGCTCGGTGCGGGTACCGGCCGGCGTCCGGTGTCGGCGGGACTGCTCTATGCCGCCGAGCTGGTGCCGGCCGCCGTGCTGGCCGGCGTGGTGGGCTGGCTCGCCGCTCGTGGGGTCGTGGCGGTGACGGTCGGCTCCGGCACCCCGACTCGGTCGGTGCTGCGGACGGCGGGCCTGTGGAGCGCCGGCGCCGTGTGCGCCGCGCTCCTGGCCGCCGTGGTCGTCGCCGCGGCGGCGAACCGGGTCGAGACCCGGCGCCTCGAGGGCCGCCCGGAGGTGCGCCTGCCGTGGGTGCTCGTGCTCGTGGTGGTCGCCGCCTCGGCGACCGTCGGCCTGCTGACCCGACCTCCCGCCGCCGGCGACACCCTGGGCCCGCTCGACCTGCTGGTGCCGCCCCTGGTCGTCGCGGCCGTGGCCGCCGTGGGCTCGCGGCTCGCCTTCGCGGTGCTGCGGCGCACGCGCACGGCCACCCGGCCACCGAGCCGGCGAACGCTCGTGGCCTGGCTGGCCCGGCGCCGCCTGCAGGCGCCCGACCGCGGGCGCGAGGCAGCCGCGACCTTCGCCGCGACCGGCCTGGCGATGCTCGCCTTCTCGCTTGCGTCGTTCTCGTCGTTGCACGTCACCGTCGAGGACCGCGCCGCCGTGGCCGTCGGCTCGGTGCAGGTGAACCGGGTGGAGACGTCCGCGCAGCTCGACCCCGGCGTGGCCCAGCAGGCCGAAGAGCCCAAGGACGGCAGCCCCCTGAAGTTCAGCGACGTCCCGGCCGCGCGGAACCCGGCCGTGCCCCCTGGGCAGTCGACGGTGTGGCGCGCCAGCACCACGGTGGCCACCAGCGAGGACGGGGTCAACCTGCTCATCGTCGACCCCGCCCGCTTCGCCACGGCGGCAGCCTGGGGCTCGCCGGACGGACCGGTCGCGGCCGGCCGGGCACTGCTGCCGGCCCTGGCCGCCGACGACGCCGCCGCGACCGCGGACCTCCGGCGCAACGGGTTGTCCTCGCCGGTGCCGGTGCTGCTCGTCGGCGCGGTGGGCGACCTCGACCTCGAGGTCGGGTCGACCGTCACGGTCGACACGCTCAACGACCCCGTGCGGCTCGAGGTGCGCGGGCTCCTCGACGCCTTCCCGGGCGCCGGCACCGGGCAGCCCACGTTCGTCCTGCCCGCCGACAGCTTCTTCGCCTCCCAGTTCAACAACGACCCGCGGCTGCGGCCCGGGCCGCGCGCCGCGCGGAACCGCCCGGTCGAGTTCCAGACCTACCTGTGGTCCAACTCGGGGACGGGTGCGACCGAGACCCTCGCCGCCCACGGCATCACCCCCGACCTCATCGGCACCCTCGCCCAGGAGCGCGCGACGCCCGTCTACGTGGCGGCGGCCCAGGCCCGCCGCTACCAGATCGTGCTCGGGCTGGTCTTCGGTGCGGTGGGGCTGGCGGCGGTGGCGCTGGCCGCGGTGCGGCTGGCCCGCCGGTCACCGGCCGCCGACCGGATGCTGGCATGGGCCGGCGCGGGGCGGCACGCCCCCGGACGGGCCCGGGCCCTGGAGGTCGCCGTGGTGCTCGCCCTCAGCTGCGCCCTGTCGGCGCTCGCCCTGCTCGCCCTGCGGCCGTTGGCGCGCCTCCTCCTCGAGCCGGGCGACGGGCGCACCCCTGAGGCCGTGCTGGCCCTGCCCGGCTCGGTGCTGCTCGCTGCCGCGGGGTGGCTTGCCCTGGCGGGCCTGGCGGCGCTGGCCGGCATGGTGGTCGCGGCGTCGTCGCAGTCGACGGTGGAGGTGCTCCGTGGTGAGGACTGACCCGATTCCCTTCTCGCCCAGCGGGTCTGGCTCGGCCGCCACCGTCTCGGGACTGGTGAAGATCTATCCCACGGCCACTGGCGAGACGCACGCCCTGCGCGGGGTCGATGCCGAGTTCCACGAGCACACGGTGACTGCTCTGACCGGCCCGTCGGGCAGCGGCAAGTCCACCCTGCTCGCGCTGCTCGCCCTACGCGACCGACCGAGCGGCGGTGACGTGACGATCCTGGGTCGCAACACGTCTGCCCTGCGCACCTCCGAGCGCCGCGCCCACAGCCGCAGCGTGATCGCGTGGGTGCCGCAGCGGGCAACCGACGGGGTCTACCCGCACCTGAGCGCTGCCCAGAACATCGAGCAGGCGGCCCGCTGGCGCCGGGTGGACCCCGACGCCAGTGGCGGCATCCTCGAGCGGCTTGGGCTGGCGGACGTGGCGGGGGTGGCGGCATCCCGGCTCTCGGGGGGCGAGCAGCAGCGCGTCGCGCTGGCGTGCGCCTGCATTGGAGCACCGCGGCTGGTCCTCTGCGACGAGCCGACGGCCGAGCTCGACGAGGACACCGCGGCCCTGGTCATGCACGAGCTGCGTTCCGTCGCCGCGGGTGGCAGCGCTGTCGTCATCGCCACCCACGACCCCGGGGCGATCGCTGCCAGCGACCGGGTGGTCGCCCTGCGCCACGGGGTGATGTCGACCGAGCAGTGGGGGGCCACCACGGCCCGGGCAACCATCGACCCCGCCGGCCGCGTGCAGCTGCCCCCCGAGGCCCTCGAGCTGTTCCCGAACCGCCGGGCCGTCATCCGCCTCGACGGCGACCGGGTCGTGCTCGAGCCGACCGAGGGGGACTCGTGAGCGTCGCCGGGCGGCACCGCCCCTCCGACCGGCCCGGGGGCGGCGGCCGCCGTGACGGCACCGCCGTGCTGGTCTCCGCGGTCACCCACGGCGAGCGCGCACCCGGCATCCCGATCTTGAGCGACGTCTCACTCTCGGCACTGCCGGGCGAGGTGGTGGTGATCGAAGGGCGTTCTGGCTCAGGCAAGTCCACGCTGTGCCAGCTGGTGGCCGGGCTGGAGGCGCCTGACCAGGGCACCGTACTGGTCGACGGCTCACCGGCGGCATCGGTGCGCGACTGGGGCCGTTGCGCGCTCCTCCCCCAGCGGCTCGGCCTGCCGGCCGAGCTGACGGTCGCGGAGAACGTTGGCCTCCCCTGCTGGGTGCGCGGGCTGCCCGCGCGGCCCGACCTGCTCGAGGCCTTCGACCTCGCGCACCTCGCCGACAACCTCACGGCGCAGGCGTCACGCGGCGAGCAGCAGCGCGTGGCCATCGCCCGAGCCGCAGCCCTGAGCCCGGCCGTCATCGTGCTCGACGAGCCGACCTCCCACCAGGACGAGGCGCACGCCGACCTCGTCGCACACCAGCTGCTCGAGCTGGCCCGGGCCGGCAGCGCCGTGCTGGTCGCCACGCACGACCCGCGGCTGGTGTCGGAGGCCGATCAGGTCGTGCACCTGCACGCCGGGCGCCACCACCGTGGCTCGCCGCTCCTCCCCCACTAACGGGCAGCGGCATCCGAGGGCACGTCGACAGCACCCGCACCATCGCGTCACGCTCGGCTGCGATGACCCACAACCGGTACTTCGCCTTCACGACGACCTGCCGCGACGTAGGCACAGCGGTAGGAACGGTTGGGCGGCAGCCAGGTCGCGGCATCCCCCCGGCAGCGCCCGCGTCGCCGTCGTTGGCGACGTCACGGCGGACGCCGGAGCTTTCCGGCCAGGTCATTGCGGTCCAGTGCAGCTACGACCTCAGCGGCGGCCAGTGGGTCTTGACGGCCCCCGGATCGACTGCCACCAGGGCCGGTTAGACATCGTCTCCCTCAGCTGATCAACGACCTCCTGTGAAATGCCGGCGGGGTGAGTTGCCTTCGGCTCCCATGACACATCAGGTCCTGGCTCCGCACGCGGGCAACCGACAACGGTCCCTGTGGCGGGCCAAGTGCGATCAGGTCGTGCCGAGTCATCGCAACCTTCTGACCCCCGTTTCAGGTGCGCATCCCCCACATCTGGTCCAGACGTCGCCGAACACCGCAGCGCGGTCGGCGTCGCTGAGCGCTGACAGGGCCCCGATCCCCGCCGAGAGCCGCATGCAAGATCGCGTCGATCGTCTTCTGGTCCGACAAGTCGCCCGAGCCGTAGTCGGCCACGACCTCGAAGTGGGCCATCGCTCCTGAAGCACCTGCTTCGGCTGCCTGCGCGTCACAGTGGCACCGCCTCGGCCAGGGAACGGTCGTGCAGCGCGGGGCGAAGCGAGCTCTCGGGAACCAGGTCGACGGCCACGCCGACGGCAGCAGCCACCACCTCGTCCTCGAGCCGGCCCAGCTCCATCAGGCTCAGCGGCCGGCGCATCACCAACAGCAGGTCGACGTCCGATCCCTCGACGTCGCCCCCCGAGCCACGGAGCCGAATACGCGTACCTGCTCGCCACCGGCGTCGTGGACCAACGGGACACCTCGGGCTGGCTCCGACCGACCTGCTCAGCGATCTGCGCCTGCGTCATCCCGCTCGCGGCCGCATCACGAACTGCCCGCACCAAGGCGTCCCTGGCTTGGAGCCACGCTGGTGCCTCAGCGGCCCATCGGGCCCCATCGGCCCGGCCAGTGCAGCGAAGCCTATGAACCGTTCTAGGTCAGCCGTGGTCGTGGTGCTTCGTGGCGCGCACCTCCACGACTGACTGCATCCACGGGTGGATGAGGCACTCGAAGTTGTGCGTGCCCGGGGCGAGCCCGTGCACGTCCAGCGTCCCACCGGGCGCGACGCCCGTTGTCGGGAAGACATCCGGGTCGTCACACTCAGGCACCGGGGTCAACCCGAGGATCGCGTTGAGCTGATCCACGCATCCGCCGCCGAATTCCGCCACCTCGGTGAACGTGTGGAATTCCCCACCCCTGTTCACTGCCCGGATTCGGTCCCCGCCGTCGATGTGGAAGTCTGCGGGCTTGAACTCCCAGTCATCGGCAGACTCGTTGGCTTCGAATCCGTTGTCAATCAGCTGCGCGATGAAGTCCTCGACCGTCGTCTCCCCGTCACCCACGCATGTACCGGGACCGAACGCTGCGTTGAACGTGGCCGGGTCGCAGTCGTCGATGAGACGCACCCGCTTCGTTTCCCCTCCCCCGCCACTGCCCGACCCGGCGGTGGCCGGGGCGATGAAGCCTGTCACCAGAACCGTTGTCGTCACGGATAGGCCCAATACGACCCGAAGTTTGCGCATGTCCGACCCCTGCCGGTTGATGCGGCCGCGACCTGCAGCCCAGTCGCAAAGTAGACCCGCCACCCCGGCGGTGACAACCCTCTTACCCCATCAAAGGTGTCGCGGCCTTCCGGCCATGTCGCGTACAGGTGACGTAGCTACCGTAGGGGTGCATCCGTGCCTGCCAGAGTCAAGACACCCTGTGCACAGGGGTGCCACCGACAGTGATCGGATCGATGATGTGGGAGTTGGCACTAGCGTTCCAATTGCTCACTCTCCCAACGGAACCAGCGTGCCGCGACGCCGAATCCGACCACGAAGCACGCGCACGGGGTCGAAGTCAAAATCAGCCCGTAGGTCCACACGCGAGGGATGCTTCCAGGCCGGCCCGACAGGCCCAGACCGCCGAAACTGCCCGCCTCGGATGAGGTCGCAAACGGTTCCACATGCTGCGCGCAACCCCCAACTTTGGGGAAGCCCCGGCTTTCGAAACGGGCCCCCGCGGGTCGCTCTTTGGGGTACCACTGGATGGGAGTTACCGGTCCGCCGTAGGTGGTACGGGAGAACCACGGACGGCGACCAAGGCCCGGCCAAACGGGCCTGCTTGGCTGCCGAGCCCTCGCATCGTGCAGGAGGGGCGAGGACTCGGCCGGCCAACGCCCCTTGCCGGCACGCCCTTGGGCTGGCGACAAGGTTCCTCAAAGGTCATCTGGGACCAGAACTTGCGCAGAGGTCACGTACTCCCCCCGAGGAGTGGCCGAAGCGCCCCAGGTTTGGCCTGCACGCACCCCGGGGGTGCGCCATACTTCCATGCCCCCGCAGGCACCCCGACTCTGCCCGAGGCGCGATCCCTCTCTATGCCGCGCCGAGCGCGATGAGATTGGCAGCAGGTCCGCCCGGCAACGGAACCGCAGAGCCACGCTGCGATGATGTGCCCGTGAGCGGGAGTGTTCGAGATGTCCTGCAGCCGTTTTCTTGAGCGTTATGTGAGCGGCGCCCTGTCATCCGACATCACGCTGAGCGACCTGTCTTCGCGTGGCTTCACGCCATGGCAGGCATCCACGGAATGAGAATGGGGATCCCGCTGGCTGGTGTGGCATCAAAGGCGAGGGGCAACGAGTCCATCCTCAAGGCGGTTATCGCTCATGCCGCTGTCGGCGCGGTAGCGTCCGACCATCAGAGTGAGCGGCGTGGCCTGCACACCGTGGCACGGAACGCGTTGAGGGCGGCACCAGGCGGGAGCCCTCGACCATCGGTTGGTGGATTCACGAACTTCGTTCGTCTCTACGAAGACCATGACGAGGAGGACACATGAAACCTGTGAACTTCGGAGTGTTGGGCGCTTCGAGCTTCGCCCTTGCCCAGACTGCCCGGGCTATCCACGAGGCGCGGGGTGCCAGGTTCGCAGCGCTGGCTACGTCGTCCGCGGCCAAGGCGGAGCCGTTCAAGGCCTTCGCGCCCGATCTCGTCGTGCACCTCGACTACGACGCGATGCTGGCCGATCCCACGATCGAGGCGGTCTACATCCCGCTGCCCAACCACCTGCACGTCGAGTGGACCCTGAAGGCACTGGAGGCGGGCAAGCACGTTCTGACAGAGAAGCCGATCGCAATGACCGCGCCGGAGATCGACGCCCTGATCGCTGCCCGTGACCGGACCGGTTTGTTCGCGTCTGAGGCGTACATGATCGTGCACCACCCGCAGTGGCAGCGCGTTCGAACCCTGATAGAGGAGGGCGCGATCGGCAGGCTGCGGCACGTGGATGCGGTGTTCAGCTTCGATCTGCCGGACGTGGGCAACATCCGCAACCGTCGCGAGACCGGTGGTGGGTCGATCCCGGACATAGGGGTGTACGCCTACGGTTCGGCACGGTTCGCTGCGCGTGCCGAACCGGTGGAGCTGACCTCGCGGATCCGCAGGGAGCACGGCGTCGACGTGTGGGCCCAGGTCACCGGGACCATGGCCGGGCCTGCCGGTGAGTTCAGCTACTGCGCGCTCACCTCGACCCGTCTGTACCCGCGGCAGGAGGTCACGTTCCAGGGCGAGAAGGGACTGATCCGGGTGACCGCGCCGTTCAACGCTGGGCTCGTGAGCGAGGCGCAGGTACACCTTGACCAGGGCGAGACGACGCGCGTCGACCGGTTCCCGGGGGTGCGTCAGTACGTGCTGCAGTTCGAGAACCTCGTCGCGACCCTGCGGACCGGTGCCGAGTTCCCGTGGACCCTCGAGGATGCCCGCGGCACGCAGGCGATGATCGATCTGGTGCGGGCCAGCGAGGTCTGACGCCCCGGCAGGTCACTCGCTTCCTCGTGGAAGACGCAGCGATCGGTCGCGTCTTGGGTCATGGCTCTATGGACGAACTCGGCGCGGGTGCCGTTGTATGAGCCCAACCGATCGCGGCGCCGCCACTCCCGGTCCCACTCGTCGGTGTCGAGCCGCCAAACCCACACCATCGTCACCAGCCACCTCCAGCACCCTCACCATGATGAGCCTCCGAGCAGTCAGCCTGCGGCGCACCGCCGCAGCCGCGGCAGCACTTGGACCGTTGTGGGGCTGCGTCATTGCGCCCACATGGACGCGACATCGATCCGCTCGGCTGTGGTCGTTGCGCGCCAACGTTGCCCGCCCTCGCGGTTTGCGCCGACGTGACTCTTCGGGTGCCCAGGGCAACACGCGAAGTGGGCGCTGCTCGAGCCGCTGCTTCCGCGTCCGCCGACGCGGGGAAGGGAGCGGATCGTGTAGAACGGCTAGATGACAACCCGCCGTCGCCCCCGGTGGTCCGAACTGCAAGAGGTCCTGCGTCCCGCACGGGTCCCACTGCACGCCACGGACCGGCGGCTGGCCCGGGCGGCCTCCATCGCAGACCTGCGTCGGCTGGCCCGGCGGCGCGCCCCGCGCGCGGTCTTCGACTACACCGACGGTGCCGCCGGCGAGGAGTTGAGCCTGTCGCGCTCTCGGGAGGCTTACTCCCGTGTCGAGTTCTCACCACGGGTCCTGCAGGACGTCTCCGGGGTGGACACGTCGACGACGATCCTCGGCAAGCCGTCCGCGGCGCCGTGGGCCTTCGCCCCCACCGGGTTCACCCGGATGATGCACACCGAAGGCGAGTCTGCGGTCGGTCGCGTAGCTGCGCTCATGGGTATCCCATACGCCTTGTCGACGATGGGTACGACGTCGATCGAGCAGCTCGCCGCCGCCGCTCCGGACGCGCGTCGATGGTTCCAGCTCTACCTCTGGCGTGACCGCGAGGCCAGCCGCGACTTCGTCGTGCGGGCGCAGGCCGCGGGCTACGAGGCGCTCGTTCTCACCGTCGACACGCCCGTGGCCGGTCCGCGTCTGCGTGACGTACGCAATGGCTTGACGATTCCGCCCACGCTCTCACTGAGGACCCTCGCGGAGGGGTCTTCGCACCCGGCGTGGTGGTGGGACCTGTTCACCACGGAGCCGCTCGAGTTCGCCTCGCTGAACCGTTATCAGGGAACTGTCGCCGAGCTGGTGGGCACGATGTTCGATCCGGCGGCCTCGATCGCTGACCTGACCTGGCTGCGGGAGGCGTGGGACGGACCGTTGGTTGTCAAGGGAATCCAAACCGTCGCCGACGCGAGGGCGGTCGTCGACGCTGGTGCCGACGCGCTGGTTGTGTCCAACCACGGTGGACGCCAGTTGGACCGGGCACCGGTCCCACTGGAGGTCTTGCCGTCGGTCGTGGACGCCGTCGGCGACGAAGTCGAGGTCTACGTGGATGGTGGCATCCTTTCCGGCAGCGACATCGTTGCCGCCGTCGCCCTTGGGGCCAGGGCCGCGCTCGTCGGCCGCGCCTACCTCTACGGGTTGATGGCAGGTGGCGAACGCGGGGTACAGCGTGCCGCGCAAATCCTGCAACAGGAGATCACCTCCACCCTGGCCTTGCTCGGCGTCTCGCGGGTCTCCGACCTGGGTCGTGACCATGTTCGCCTGCGCCAGGACTGAGGTAGTTTCCGCGGATGGAGATGATCGGGTTCACCCCCACCCGCGAGCAGTACGTCTACACGTTCGGTGGCGTTGCTCCTCACATGAGGATCAGCCCTGGCACGGCGCTGCGGCTGTGGTCTGACGACGCGTTCGGTGGGGCGCTGCGCAGCGTCGGGGACCTGTCCAGCGCGAAGGTCGATCTGCGGTTCGTCAACCCGCAGACTGGCCCCTTCTACGTCGAGGGCGCTGAGCCCGGCGACACCCTCGTGCTCCACCTCGTCGACCTGGTACCCGCCCGCGACTGGGCCGCCTCAGCAGCGATCCCGTTCTTCGGTGGCATGACCGGCACGGACCGCACCGTCAACCTCCAGCCTGCGCTGCCGGACACGACGTGGATCTATGAGCTCGACCGCGACCGCAACACCGTTGCCTTCACAGCCCGGCACAGCGACCACCGCGTCGAGCTCCCAGTAGAACCGATGCTCGGCACCGTGGGCGTCGCGCCGGCCGGAGGCGAGGTGCGTTCGTCGCTGGTGCCCGACCGGTTCGGCGGCAACATGGACAGCCCCGAGATGCGCGCCGGCGCCACGGCATACCTAGGGGTCAACGTCGAGGGCGCGATGTTCTCGGTAGGCGACGGCCACTACCGCCAGGGTGAGGGCGAGGCTTGCGGCACCGCCGTGGAGGGGGCCATGACCACCACCCTGATCGTCGACCTCGTCAAGGGCAACGCCCCCGGCTGGCCGCGGATCGAGACCGACACTCATTTCATGGCGATCGGGTCGAGCCGGCCGATGGAGGACTCCTGGCGAATCGGCAACGCCGAGCTCGTGCACTGGGTGAGCCAACTGTGCGGACTGCACGTGATGGACGCCTATCAGCTGTGCTCGCAGATCACGCAGGTTCCGGTCGCCAACGTCGTCGACGCCAACTACAGCGTGGTGGTGAAGGCGGACAAGCGCATGCTTCCCCCCGCGGAAGCCTTCGGAGGCATCCACGCAGAGATGCGCGCTCGCGCCCGTTCCCTCGTGAGGGTCTGACCGACAACCACCCCTTCCACGAAAGGCAGCACCCATGGATCTGCAGCTCAACGGAACTCGTGTCCTCGTCACCGGCGGCACCCGCGGCATCGGCCGCGCTGTGGTCGAGGCCTTCCTTGACGAGGGAGCGGTGGTGGGTTTCTGCGCCCGCAACTCCGAGGAGGTGGCAGCCACACAGAAGTCGTTGAGCGAGCGCGGCAACGTCACCGGTTCCACGGTCGACGTCGCCGACGCGGCCGCTCTGGCTGCGTGGGTGAACCAGTCTGCTGACACCTTCGGCGGCCTTGATGCCGTGGTGGCCAACGTCAGCGCGCTGGCGATCCCGGACACGGATGAGAACTGGGAGCTCAGCCTCAACGTCGACGTGATGCACACCGTCCGGCTGGTCAAAGCGGCGATGCCGCATCTTGAAAAGAGTCAGGCCGCCTCAATCATCGCGATCTCCAGCGTGTCCGGGCGCGAGTCCGACTTCGCGTCGGGCCCCTACGGGACTGCGAAGACCGCGATCATCGGCTACATACACGGCCTGGCGATGCAGGTGGCACCGCAGGGAATTCGTGCCAACACCGTCTCGCCCGGCAACACCTACTTCGCGGGCGGTGTCTGGGAGAGCATCGAGCGCGGAGACCCGGACTTCTTCACAACTGCAGTTGGCCTCAACCCCACGGGCCACATGGGAACGCCTCAGGAGGTCGCAGCACCGGTGGTGTTCCTGGCCAGCCCTGTCGCGAGCCGGATCAGCGGCACCAACCTCGTCGTCGACGGTGCCCTGACCCGTGGGATCCAGCTCTAGCGTCGACGCTAAACCCTGGCCAGTCTTCCCGACGCTGGAGAAGAACGAACACGAGACTTCCTACCACGCCACCATCTATGCAGACCTCACCGACGTCTAGACTGACGGCTCACGACTGTGGGGCAACGGAATTGGCGTCCGAGACTGTCTAACCGGCGTGTGCATGGGACCAGGGGAGGGCGACCCCAAGTCAATATCGACCCTAGAACCGTTTTGGCAGCGACGCTGCCGTGCTCACGGGCTGGCCCGCTGGACGACAGCGTCGGCGACCGCAGGGGAAGTAGAGCGCCTTTGGAGCACGCTCCGGACCTCCTCGGGTCTCTTCGGGCGGCTGACGGCGCGAGCGCGAGGCCCGCATGATGATGTCCTACCTCAGCAGTGCGGGCTTGATGGCGGCGGTCATCGCTTCTCCACTGCAGTGGGGCTCCAGTTGATGATGACGACCGTGGCCGGGCTGACAGCCACACCACATCTCACATCAACGCGAGGCAGAGCGCCACGGGGAGGACGAGGACGAACGCCACCACCACTGTGGACATGATGATGAACGCCAGCCAGTGATGCAGCGAGAAGACATCTCCCCACCCGCTCTCGCCGCTCATGATCCGGTCGAGGGCGACCAGAGTAGGGTTCCGGTCGGCCCACGCCTCGGCGCGGCGGTACAGGCTGCTCATGTCGCCACACGCGCTGGGATGGCGTTGGACTGGCAGCGAGAGCGCAGGCGATGCCGGGGCTCGCCGAAGGCGTAGGTCACGACGGCTGGCCTCGACCTCGGTCTCGATACAGGCGATGAGCGCCCGGTCGACGACGCCGAACCGCTGGACGCCCTCGGCATGCCGGGCCTCGCGGGCTTTGTCGTCGAAGTGCCGGAGCCGGTCGGAGGCCGGGACGTGCTGTCGCTTGGTTGGGGTGGCTGGCTGTTCATCGGGCGCGGGTGGGCGTGGTGACGGTGCGGCTGCCGCAGGTTCCGGACAGGATGCTGGAGAGCTTGGTGCGCTCGGCGGTGTCCATCGTCATCCGCCAGCGGTACTTCACCTGCACCCAAGTGATCGCGTAGGTGCAGCGTGAGCTGGCCAGCGGGGGCAGCCACTGGGCTGGGTCCCGGTCGCCCTTGGAGCTGTTGAGGTTGTCGGTGATCGCGTTGAGCGTGGGGCCGTAGGTGTCGTTGGCGTAGGCGCGGCGAACGGTGCTGGTCCAGGAGCGTGCGCCGGATCCCCAGGCCTCGGCCAGGGCGACGTGGTGGTCGATGTCGACGTCGGAGGGGTTGGTCCAGGTGCGTCCGTCCCAGGGGGAGACCCACTTGCCCTTGGCTACGGTGCAGTGCCGGCTCGAGGTGTAGGTGGGTGTGACCTTGGACTCGCTGATGAGCACTTCTTGGCGGGTGTCCTGGCAGTCGCCGTTGGCGTCGACCCAGTGGGTGAACTTGGCCCGGTCGTAACCGGAGTTGCTCTCGACGGCGACGCCGACCTTGGACAGCAGGCTGCGGGCTGAGGTGGTGGAGGCCTGTGCGGGCGCGGCAGCCACGCTCATGCCCAGAAGCACCGCGGCGGCGGCGACGGCGGCCTGGGTGGGCCTGAACAGCTTCTTGAGTGAGGACACGGCTGGTGGCTCCTGTTTCTGTGGCCCTGGCGCAGCGCGTGGGGCGGGTTGGGGGTGGACCCGGTCTGCGCCTGCATCACAGACCGGGTCCGGTGCACCCGCACGGCACGCGTGGGCCGTGCGGGTGGGTACGAGGGCCCGCTGTGGAAGTCTATGGGGTCTCTATTGGGTTTCCAAATCGTCTCCATCTTTGCCCTCCCACTCTGCGCCTGCCTCTGTCGGCTACATGGCATGCCCGTATGGAGACCCTGTGGAGATCATCACCGGCCTGGTTCCTGCCCAGTCCCCGTTCAACCCCTTGCACGCGAAGATCGTGGTGGGTGCGGTCGCACCGGCCTCCCGGGACCCGATTCCGATCGTGCTGGTGCCCGGTTTCGAGTACCGGATGAGCGAGTGGCGGCACCCTGAGACCCACGAGGTGCACTGGCGGCTGGAGCGCAGGAACGCCGCCCAGAACGTCGACGACCACTAGCCTCCATCCCGTGTCCGCACCGCCTCTCCCGCGCCGCGAAGTCGGACGGCGGAGCCATCGCCGGACCGTTCACCGTCGCGAACGGCTGACCCAACCGGCCGATCGTGACACCAACGAGTCCCCACCCGCTCTCCCCGCGGTATGGATCGTTACCGGTTGGCCTGCCCTCTGGTCACCGGACCTGATTTCAGGCAGGATCTCGGGTCCGGCCCGGCTCGCGGTGGGACCCTTGAGGCCGGGGCGAGGGATGAGGACTTGGGAGCGAGACGTGGCGGCAACCGTTTTGGAGGTCATCCGCAGATGGTCGAGCGGACCAACGCCCACGACCTCGAGGGCATGGCGGCCTTGATGCATGAGGACTACCAGAGCGAGCTCGGTGCGCTCCACGCGCACGGAGCGGCCGAGGTGCACGGTGCGCAGCCGGCGCTTAGCGGGCGTGCGGTGTCGCCGGCCCTTCGGGTCGGTCACCCTGGATGGTCACGCGCGCCATCACCCGGGGGTGGGTGTAGTCGTTGTTGGCGTAGTGCGCCGTGGCGCGGTTGTCCCAGATGCCGACGTCGCCGGGGGACCAGCGGTGGCGGATCGTGTGTTCGGGCTTGGTGAGGTGGGCATAAAGCAGGTCGAGGATGCCGCGACTCTCGGCGTCGGAGACCCCGACCACGTGCGAGGTGAACCCCGGGTTGACGAACAGCCCCTTGCGGCCGGTCTCGGGGTGGATGCGTACGACGGGGTGCTCCACCGGCGGGAGCTCGGTGACGACCTGGCCGTCCCACTCGTTTCCGCGCCCGGCATGGCGGCGCAGGTAGGCGCCCCACTCGCGGTTGCCGTCGTGCACCGCGACCAGGTCGTCCACCAGCCGGCGGACCGGCGCGGAGAGCGACTCGTAGGCGAGCTGGGTGTCGGCCCAGCTGGTGTCGCCACCGGTGTCCGGCAGCGTCACCGCCCGCAGGATCGACGCCGCCGGTGGGGTGGTCACGAACGTGACGTCGGTGTGCCAGACGTCGGAGAAGGAGAACTCCGGGTCACTGCTGTCGATGCGGTAGATCTCGGCCCGACCGGGCGCGGACTGGGCCACCGGGTGGCCGGCGGTCAGCTGTCCCAGACGCGCGCCGAAGGTCACCTGGGCGTCGTCGGTCAGGCACTGCCCGCGGAAGAACAGCACCTTGTGCTCCAGGAGCGCGCGCTGGATGCCGATGACGAGCGCGTCGTCGAGGTCGGTGAGGTCGACGTCGTGCACGACGGCGCCGAAGCGCGGCCCAAGCCGCTCGAGCCGTAGGGCGTTGGTTCCGACGGGCGTCGGGGTGGGGGTGGGGGCGGTGCTCATGTGGGTACCTCTCGGTGACGGGAGCCGGTGCAGAAGGGGCGGGAGGGTTTGCGTTTCGTCAAGCCGCGGCCGCTCTTAGGTGCGCTCCTACCTGAGCGCGCAGCGCGGCGAACTCGGGCAGGGCGCGCACCTCGACGGGGTCGGCGTCTGCCCGGGGCAAGGTGACCTGCACGTCCAGGGCCACCCGGCCGGGTGCCGCGGAGAGGACGATGATCCGGGTGCCGAGGAAGACCGCCTCGTCGACGCTGTGGGTGACGAACACCGAGGTGCGGCCGGTCTTTGCGCTCGAGGCGCGCAGGTCCTCCTGGAGCCGCTCCCGGGTCAGCGCGTCGAGGGCGGCGAAGGGCTCGTCGAGGAGCAGCAGGTCCGAGGGCACGGCCAGCGCCCGGGCGATGGCCACGCGCTGCTGCTGCCCACCCGAGAGCTCCCAGGTGCGCCGCTCCGACAGGTCGGGGAGGCCGACCTGGGCCAACAGCTGCTCGCGCCGCTCCCTGCGCTGTTCGCGCGGGACGTCCGCTGCAGCCAGCGCGAGCTCGATGTTGCCGCCCACGGTGCGCCAGGGGAACAGCCTGGGTGCCTGGAACACCAGCCCGGCACGGCCGGGCCGGGGTTGTTGACCGTGCACCAGCACCGTTCCCGCGGTGGGCTCCTCGAAGCCCGCGACCAACCTGAGCAGGGTGCTCTTGCCACACCCCGAGGCGCCGACGACCACGACGAACTCGCCCGCAGACACCACCAGGTCGACCGGACCCAGGGCGGCCTGGCCGGTGCGCGCCGGGCCGTAGCGGTGGGACACGTCCCGCACCTCGATCGCGCAGCTCGGTGCATCGTGCGGGGCCGGGGACGCACCCGCCGCGGGGGCGGGTGCGTCCTTGGCGTCACTGACCGAGGGCACCGGGCAGTCCCGTCGTGTACACGGCCTTGGTGAAGACGTCCTCGGCCGGCGCGCTCGGGATCTTCTGAAGCGTGGCGAGGAACCCCGCGGCATCATGCAGGTTCTTCGCGACCCCGCCCGGGGCGCCGTCGGTGCCGAGCCAGGTCGCGCTCGTCAGCTCCTCGGGGGTGAGGAACACGCCCTGCTTCAGCTGCGACGCCGCATCATCGGGTGTCGTGTTCAGCTCTGCGGCAACGGCTGTCGCGGCTGCAGTCGGGTCGTTGAGGATGGTCGCGGTGCCCGCGGCCTCGGCCTTGCGCCAGGCGTCGACCACCTCGGGGTGGTCCTTGATCAAGGCGTTGCTGACCACGCCGAGGTCAAGAGTGGCCTTGCCCCATTTCGCCACGTCGGCGCTCGAGACGAGCTGGGTGCCGTCGGTGCGCAGCTTGTCGAGCACCGGGAGCCAGACGTACGCGGCATCGATGTCGCCGCGCTGCCACGCCGCCAGGATGTCCGCCGGCTGCAGGTCGACGAGCTTGAGGTCGCTGTCCTTCAGGCCGGCGTGGTCGAGCGCGGCGAGCAGGCTGTAGTGGGATGTGGACGCGAACGGGGTCGCGACCCGCTTGCCCTTCAGGCCCTCGATCGACGTGACGCCGCTGGCCTTGCGGGCGACCAGGGCCTCGTTCTCTCCGGCGACGTCCAGCACGTACGCCACCGAGTAGGGGATGTTCAGGGGCTCGGACAGGCCACGTGCGACCGGGCTCGATCCGATGGCTCCGACGTCGACCGCCTTCGCGATGAACGCGGTGTTGATGCTGGCGCCGGAGTCGAAGGCCTTCCACTGGATGTCCCAGTCCGGAAGGGCCTTCTCGAGCAGCTTCTGGTTCTTCACGACCAGGTCGCCGCTGGGGAACTTCTGGTAGGCGATGCGCAGCACCTTGGAGCCGTCCGCACCGGCCGTGGGGGGCGACGCCTCCGTCGAGGCGCAGGCGCTGGCACCGACCCCGACGGCGAGGGAGACGGTAAGCAGTGCCACGCGCCGGGGCAGGCGCGGGCGAGAGGTGATGGAAGACACGAGATTTCCTTTCGAGGGTGATGGTGCGGGATTGCCGTCCGGTGACGGAGCTCAGGCGAACCCACGCCACGGCGTGACACGGGTGGCGATGAACGCGATGGCGCTGTCGATGAGTAGTCCGGAGATTCCGATGGCGAGGATCCCGACCACCACGACGGCGGTGTTGTTGTAGGCCTGCGCGTCGCGGACCATGCCTCCGATGCCGGGTAGACCGTTGATCGTCTCCGCGGCGACCACGGACGAGTAGGCGATGGCGACCGAGAGCCGGATCCCGGTGAGCACCTCGGGCAGTGCCGACGGGATGACCACGTGGCGGATGACCGCTGTCCTGCCCAGGCCGATCGAGCGACCAGCCTCGATCAGGGCACGCGGTGTACCGGTCACTGCGCCTGCGGTGACGACTGCGACCGGCGGCGCGGCCGCGATCGCGAGCAGGATGATCTTGGGGGTCTCGTCGATGCCGAACCAGATGACTACCAGGCTGAAGTACGCCAGCGGGGGCAGGTTGCGCACGAAGGTCAGCATCGGCTCCACGGCGATCCGCAGCGGGGTGATGACCCCCATCGCCAGCCCGAGCACGAGCCCGATCGAGACGCCGATCACGGTGCCCAAGAGGACGCGTCGCAGGCTGACCTCGAGGTGCTGCCACCAGGTAAGGCCGTTGTAGCCGCCGTGGTCCATGGTCGACAGGTCGACCAGGGTGTGCCAGACCAGACCCGGCGACGGACGCAGGGTCTGGTCGGGCGTACCGACCGCGGACAGGCCCCACCACGCCAGCAGCACCAGCAGAGCCGACAGGAGGCGCAGACCGACCCGGCGCAGCAGCGGCGACGCTCGCGGGTCGCGGCGCGACTCGATGCCCGCGGGCGGAATGTCGTCGATGGCCCCGGCCGCGCTGGCATCCGGGGTCGCACGGGCGGCATCGACCGGCACCGGTCGTGTGCGGGACGTGGTGGTGGACATGGCAGACCTCGCGGGGGCAGCAGGGAGCAGGCCGAGGAACGCCCTCGGCAGGCAGGTGTGTCGGTGATGCCCTCAGTCGGGCGGCCCGGCCGCAGTGAGCGGCGCGGTGGGCGGGCAGGTGGAGCCCGGTGGCGTCAGCTGCGACAAGCCGTCATCACCGATGTCCCTTCGTGGTGGCCTTCGGCCCCAGGGGACCCGTGCACTTGCAGTTCCGTCGCCATCGACGAACCTGCCCGGTCTTCTTCCGGGGCACCCCACTGCAGGAGAGGGTTGCCGCCCAGCCAGCCGGTACTTGATGCTGGGGCTCGTGACCGATCCATAACCTACTGAATGGGTATGAATAACCACAAGTCATGTATCGGGGTCGCCACATGGCGAGACGCTTCGTCGCGTTGACCCGGCCCGTGGTTGAGCACGACGGAGCCCGTTTCGGCGATGCCGACCGACGCACGGGTGACGACCGCGTCGACGGCGTCGAGCGCGGCATGGGTCAGCGCCTCGTCGACGATCGAGCCCGGGACGTCGAGTTCCAGGCCGGACGGCACGATTACGGATGCCGCAGCGTCCAGCGCCGACGTGACGGTCCCCGTGAGATCAGCTGCGGTGCAACGGGTCACGGTGGCGCGGTAGTCGGCGACCCGCTCCGCGGAGGTCGAGCATCGCGGTGCGATCGGAGGTCGGTCCCGCCGGCACCTCAGCCGATGCCGGCTCGTCGCGCCACCCTCCGCCCGTCACGACCCGGGCCGAGGGCGGATCGGACGGCGGCGAGCACGTCGTCCTGGGCGCTCATCGTGGCTTCTCGTCACGGCCGACCTGTCGCCACCAGGAGCGGAACGACTCGGTGGGCGGCAGGGGGAGGTCGCGGGCCTGGGTCCAGCGCGTCCCGGGCCAGGGCAGCCAGGACAGCGCTCGGCGACCACCGCGCATCCCGCCGCCGCGAGCGATCCGGCCCACGAGGCCGGCGGCGCGCTCTCGAACGCGGCCATGAAGTTGCGCACCAGCGGCACGGCCTCGTCGAGGTACCCGGTTTGGACCATCGGCTGCCCGCAACAGGTCTGCGCCTGCGGAACCTCCACCATGCAGCCCAGCCGGCGCAGCAGCCGGACCGTCGCGCGCACGGCGTCCGGGAACACCCCATCACCGATGCAGGTCGACATCACTGCCACTCGCACGTCGCTCATGCCCCCGTTGGTGGGCCGGCGTCAACCGCGTGATGGCGATCCGGTGTGGTGGCGGTCGCGAGAACTCGTTCAGCCGCATCCCACCTGGCCCTGGACCCGGAGGGCTCGTAGCGCACGGGTGGGTGAGTGGCCCGCACCAGGGCGCGCATCGCGGCCAGGTCCGGCAGGGGGACAGACATCGCGCGAGCCTGGACCAGGACGTTTCCGAACGCAGTGGCCTCGACCGGCCCGGCGAGCACGGGCAGGCCGCAGGCGTCGGCAGTGAGCTGGCAGAGCAGCCTGTTGCGTGCGCCTCCACCGACGAGGTGCACGACTTGGACGTCGTGGCCCGTCAGAGCGACGGCCTCGCGCAGGGCACGGCGGTGTGCGACGGCAAGGCTGTCCAGCACACAGCGGACCACTCCCGCACGACCGACTGGTGCGGGCTGGCCGCCCGCACGACACGCTGCCCTGATCCGCGCTTCCATGTCGCCGGGCGGGAGGAACATCGGATCGTCGACATCGATGATCGGGCCACCCTCGGGCCGGCTCTCGGCGGCACTGACCATGTCGGCGATGTCCGGTTCGCCCCATGCCTCGAGTGCCTGTGTCAATACCCACAGTCCCATGACGTTGCGCAGGAACCGAGTGGTGCCGTCGACCCCGCCTTCATTGGTGAAGTTGGCCGTACTGGCCTCTTCCGTGAGGACCGGCGCGGCAAGCTCGAGCCCCACGAGCGACCAAGTGCCGCAAGAGATGTAGGCACCGGGCACGGTTGGTGAGAAGGGCACGGCCACCACCGCGGATGCCGTGTCGTGCGATCCCACCGCGACCACGGGTGTCCCAGGCCGCTGGCCAGTGCGGTCGCAGATCTCTGGCAGCAGTACCCCGATACGTGACCCCGGTTCACGTATCGGGGGAAGCAGTTGCCGGGGTACGCCCACGGCATCCATCAGGCCAGGTGCCCAAGTCCGAGTGGTGACGTCGATTAGGGCGGTCGTCGAGGCGTTCGTGGCCTCGGCGCCCACGGCGCCTGTCAGGAAGAAGCCGACGAGGTCGGGGAGCAGGAGCATCGTGGTCGCCTCGCCGAGGCGTTCGTCGGCCGCGAGCTGGAAGGCGGTATTGAAGGAAAGGTGCTGGATTCCGGTGAGGGCATAGTGCTCCGTCTCGGAGACCGAGGCACGGACGCGCTCGACGCCCCGCTCCCCGCGATCATCACGGTAGGAGAACGGGGCGTCGAGCAGCCCTCCTGAGGCATCGAGCAAGCCGTAGTCGACGGCCCAGGTGTCGACCCCGATCGACTCGACCGGTCCCGCTGCGGCCAGCCCGATGATGGCCTCGTCAAGGAGACGAAAGAAGTCCCACCGCAGCGTGCCGTCCGGGGCGGACACCGGGTGGTTCCGGAACCGGTGCACCTCGGAGATCTGAAGACGTCCGGGGCCGACGTCGGCGACCATGACGCGGCCGCTGGTGGCCCCGAGGTCGACGGCTGCGACCCGGACGGATGCCGGCATCAGCGCAGGAACGCTGCGGCGACTCCCGCGTCGACCGGCACGTGGAGGCCGGTCGTGTGCGAGAGCTCGCCCGCGGTGAGGGCGAAGACGGCGTTGGCGATGTGCTCGGGCAGCACCTCGCGCTTGAGCAGGGTGCGCTGGGCGTAGAACGCACCGAGGTCCTCCTCGGGCACGCCGTAGACCTTGGCGCGCTCGGCGCCCCAGCCCTTGGCGAAGATGCCCGAGCCGCGCACGACGCCGTCGGGGTTGACCCCGTTGACCCGGATGCCGTGCTCGCCGAGCTCGGCGGCGAGCAGCCGCACCTGGTGCGCCTGGTCGGCCTTGGCCGCACCGTAGGCGACGTTGTTCGGGCCGGCGAAGACGGCGTTCTTGCTCGAGATGTAGACGATGTCGCCGCCCATCCCCTGCTCGACCATGGCCTGGGCCGAGGCGCGGGAGACGAGGAAGGAGCCCTTGGCCATGACGTCGTGCTGCAGGTCCCAGTCGCGGTCGGTCGTCTCGAGCAGCGGCTTCGAGATGGACAGGCCCGCGTTGTTGACGACCAGGTCGACGCCGCCGAACGCGAGGGCAGTCGCGTCGACGGCCGCCTGCACGGCGTCGGTGTCGCTGACGTCGGCCCTCACGGCGACGGCGACGTCGGTCGACCCGATGGCCGCGGCGACGGCGCCGGCGGCGTCGACGTCGAGGTCGGCGACCGCGACGCAGGCGCCCTCGGCGGCGAGCCGCTCGGCGATGGCCTTGCCGATGCCGGACCCGGCACCCGTGACGAGGGCGACCCGGCCCGCGAGCGGCTTGGGCTTCGGCTGCCGTGCGAGCTTGGCCTCCTCGAGCGCCCAGTACTCGATGTGGAACTTCTCGGACTCGTCGATGGGGGCGTAGGACGAGAGGGACTCCGCCCCCCGCATGACGTTGATGGCGTTGACGTAGAACTCGCCGGCGACGCGCGCGGTCTGCTTGTCCTTGCCGAACGAGAACATCCCGACGCCGGGCACGAGCACGATCGCCGGGTCGGCGCCACGCATCGCCGGGCTGTCCGGGCTCGCGTTGCGCTCGTAGTAGGCGGCGTACGCCGTGCGGTAGTCCGCGTGCAGCTCGCGCAGGCGGGTGACCATCTCCTCGACGGAGGCCGTGCCGGGCAGGTCGAGCACCATCGGCGAGACCTTGGTGCGCAGGAAGTGGTCGGGGCACGACGTGCCCAGAGCGGCCAAGGACTGGAGCTTCTCGCTGGCCATGAAGTCGAGGACGACGTCGGTGTCGGTGAAGTGCCCGACCATGCGCAGGTCGGTCGAGGCCAGGCCACGGATGACCGGGGCCAGCGCGGCGGCCTTGGCGCGGCGCTCGGCTTCGGGAAGCGGCTCGTTGCCGTCGACCTTTGGCCCGAAGGGGTCCGCCTTGCCGTGCTCGGTGATGTAGGTCTCGGCGGTGCGGATGATGTCGAGCGAGTTGGCCTCGCACTCCTCCGAGGTCTCCCCCCAGGCGGTGATGCCGTGGCCGCCGAGGATGCAGCCGATCGCCTGCGGGTTGGCGCGCTTGATCTCGGCGATGTCGAGGCCGAGCTGGAAGCCGGGGCGGCGCCAGGGCACCCAGACGACGCGGTCGCCGAAGATCTCCTTCGTGAGGGCTTCGCCGTCGGCCGACGTCGCGATCGCAATGCCGGAGTCGGGGTGCAGGTGGTCGACGTGGGCGGCGTCGACCAGGCCGTGCATGGCGGTGTCGATCGAGGGGGCCGCGCCGCCGGTGCCGAAGAGGCAGTGGTCGAAGGCCGCGACCATCTCGTCCTCGTGGTCCACGCCCGGGTAGACGTCGACGAGGGCGCGCATCCGGTCCAGGCGCAGCACGGCCAGGCCGGACTCCTTGAGGGTGCCGAGGTCGCCGCCGGAGCCCTTGACCCACATCAGCTCGGTCGGCTGGGAGGTCACCGGGTCGACGGCCTCGCCCTTGGCGGAGGTGTTGCCGCCGGCGTAGTTCGTGGTGCGGGGGTCCGCGCCGAGCCGGTTGGAGCGCTCGATGAGCTCTCCGGGGGTCGAAGGGCTGCTCTGCGGGGTCACGGTCAGTTCCATCCTGCCTGGGCGCCGCCCACGCGGTCCGCCTCGATCGATTCCTGGTAGCCGCTGTCGGCGTAGGCCTGCATCGGGTTCGCGGGGAGCCCGCGCTCCTCGCGCCAGGCGGCGAGGTCGGGGCGCACGTCGGTGTAGAAGGCGTCCATGAAGACCTCGTTCGCGGCGAGGACGTCACCCGCGGTTCTGGCGGCTGCCAGCGCCTCGGTGTCAAGGAGCAGGGCGCGCGCGGTCATCTCCTGCACGTTGAGCACCGAGCGGATCTGGCCCGGCACCTTCTTCTCGATGTTGTGGCACTGGTCGAGCATGAGCGCGACGTCGGAGCCCGCCCCGAAGCCGCCGCCGCGCACGACCTCGACGAGGATGCGGAAGAGCTGGAATGGGTCGGCCGCCCCGACGATGAGGTCGTCGTCGGCGTAGAAGCGGCTGTTGAAGTCGAACGAGCCGAGCTTTCCCAGGCGCAGCAGCTGGGCGACGATGAACTCGATGTTGGTGCCCGGGGCGTGGTGACCGGTGTCGAGGCACACCACGGCGCGCTCCCCCAGGGCAGCGACGTGGGCGTAGGCCGTGCCCCAGTCGGGGACGTCGGTGTGGTAGAACGCCGGTTCGAAGAACTTGTACTCGAGCACGAGCCGCTGGTCGTCACCGATCTGCGAATAGATCTCGGCCAGGCCCTCGGCCAGCCACTCCTGGCGGGCCCGGATGTCGCCCTGCCCGGGGTAGTTGGTGCCGTCGGCAAGCCAAATCTTCAGGTCGCGCGAGCCGATCTCGCTCATGATCTCGATGCACCGAAGGTTGTGCTCGACTGCCTTGCGGCGGATGACCGGGTCGGCGTTGGTCAGGCTGCCGAGCTTGTAGTCGTCGTCCTGGAACGTGTTGCTGTTGACCGTCCCGAGCCCCACACCAAGATCCTTGGCATGGGCGTTGAGTGCCGCCCAGTCGTCCACGAGGTCCCACGGAATGTGCAGGGCGACCGTCGGCGCCAAGCCCGTGAACCGTTGCACCGCAGCAGCGTCCGCGATCTTCTCCTGCACCGTGCGCGGTGTGCCGGGGCTGCCGAACACCTTGAAGCGGGTACCGGAGTTGCCGTACGCCCACGAGGGCACCTCAATCGCCAGCTGCTCGAGGCGAGTGCTGATGTCAGCAAACTTGGTCATGTGATCACTCTTCGTAGGAGTTGGGGGAATGGCTTGTGGTTGTTCTCGCGGCCGCCTGCGCTTCGGCGGGCGGCTCCTCAATGATCACGCCGGGGTCGGACGCGTGTGTCGCGATCAGGAGCCGTCGCAGTCCGGCGGGCGCGACCTCATCCAGGCTGCGTTCCTCCACTCGGAGGGTGACCTCGATGCTCGACCCTGCCGGGACCTGCGCCCGTGCGACCCCGCAGAGATACCGCTGTCCTGGCTCGACAGACGGGTGGACGTACGCCTGAAGCACATGCGTGGCAGTGAGGGCTCCGTCGTTGGTCACGGTCAGGTCGATCTCGATCCCGCGCGATGCTCGAACTGCACGGACCTCGTGACGGGTCAGTCCGTAGCCCAGTCCGAAACCGAACGGGAAGAGGGGCCCGTGCTCAAGGACACCCACTGCCCGGTAGCCGATGCGCGTTCCCTCGGTGAGCTCGATGGCCGCGGGTGATTCCCCGGGCCGTCGTTCACCTCCGGGCAGGTCGTGCACGGAGCGAGGGAAGGTCAGCGGGAGCCGCCCACCAGGGGAGGCGTCGCCGAACAACATCGATGCCAGTGCAGGTCCGAACTGCTCGCCTGGGTACCAGACCTGCAGGACCGCGGCCACGTCGTCGAGCCACGGCATGGCCACGGCACCGGGCGTGTTGAGCACAACGACGGTTTGGTGGTTGGCCGCCGCGACGGCCTCGATCAGTGCGTCTTGGTCCCCCGGCAGGCCCAGGCCGGCTCGATCCATTCCTTCGCTGCTGGACATGTTGACGACGACGATCGCGACGTCGGCCGAGGCCGCGAGCTCTGTGGCCTCCTCGATGAGGCCCGCCGGTGGTTGCCAGCCGAGCACGATCCTCGGGAGCAGACCCATTTCCGGGACGACCAGCCCGGACGCGACGGCCGCCTCGATCTCCACGTCGACGGGCTGCCCTACGGTCAGGTCGACGACACACTGCAGGGGACAGGCCGGGCCCTGGAAGAACGGTGACGCCTCCCTGGCGCCGGCCATCACCTCCGTGCCGTCGATGCGCACCACCGCTCCCCCGCCGAGGTCCAGGCTCAGCCGGTGTGGACCGGTGCGCTCGGGGGTGAGCCGGCACCGGAAGAGCGCAGGGAATGCGGTGTCCACCTCGTCAGGGCTCAGGGTGATGTCGATGTCAGGGAGCGTCTCGACGCGCTGCGTCTGGTCCAGTCCGACGCGAGCCACTTCAACTCCGGGGCCGCTGCCGTCCGGGAGGCTGAGAACACTGGGCGGGATTGCCGGCAGCGGGATATCTCCCAAGGTGCCCTGCGCGGTGACGACTTGGAGGTGGCTTGCCGCACGCTGGCGGATCGCGTCCACCGGTGTGACTATCCGCTTCAGGTCGAGTTCGACGGCGGAGGACCCACCGGAGGTGTACATGGCGTCGCTCCCGGCGGGTCCGATGACGGCCAAGCGCCGAACCGAGGCGGCCAACGGGAGCACACCTGAGTTGTGCAGCAACACGGTCGAACTGACGGCGACTTCGCGTGCCAGGTCGAGGTGGTCGGGTGAGGACACCACTTCAGCCCGGCGTGGTGGGTCGTCGACGACCCCGGATCCGAACAGTGCGTTGAGGATGTGCCGAGCGGATGAGTCGCGCTGCGCGGCTCCGGCCTGCCGCACCATGTCAGCAGTGCGTCCAGCCGCACCCTCGAGACCAGGAAGGTCCAGACCCGCATCGAGAGCTGCCCGGGGGTCTCGCACGGCGAAGATGAAGTCGGGAGCGTAGAAACCCTCCCAGCCCCATCGTCGGCGAGGGATGTCGAGCAGCTCACGTGACTGGCACACATAGGTGCCGTTAACACGGTTGTACGAGCCCATCAGCGACCAGGCCCCCGCTTCGATGACGGCGCGGAAGGGCTGCAGGTACAGGTCGAGCGCACCGGGGGGCATCGTGACGTCGACAGCCTCCCCGCGCCGCCACACCGGCCCATGACCCGTTCGGCGCTCCTCGGTGCCGTACGCGAGGTAGTGCTTGACCTGTGCGATCACATGCTCGCCCTGGAGCCCACGAACGTGCGCGGCCCCAAGCGCACCGCTGAGCCAGGCGTCCTCGCCCAGTGCCTCAGGAATCCGGCCCCCGCGTGGATCACGGGCGATGTCCACAGTGGGACCGAGCACGCAGGTGAAGCCCGCCCTGCGAGCTTCTCGGGCAACCGCCGCGCCATACCGGCGAGCCACATCGTCGTCGAATGTCGCCGCCAGGGCGATCCCGACCGGGAACGCTGTGGCATGGGGGACCCCTCGAAGACCGGTGCCGCTGTCGACGTAGTCCGGATAGGAGATGCCGCGCCGAGCCAGTGGGGAGAAGTCGGCGAGCACGAGCGCAGCCCGCTCCTGCTCGCCGAGGTCATCCAGGAGCGCTTGGACTCGGGCCGCGACCGGCGCCGACGCGTCAGACCAGTCCGGGTTGGTATCCGCGGGAACGGGGTTGGGCATGGTTCAGCCCTTGACCGCGCCGGCCGTCATCCCGGCCACGATCTGTCGCTGGAAGAAGATGTACATGATCAGCGGCGGGATCGTGATGAGCAGGATGTTGGCGAAGAGCAGGTTGTAGGACGTGTTGAACTGGCTCTGGAAGTTGAACAGGGTCAGCTGCACCGTGGCGTTGTCATCACCGGGCAAGAAGTACAGCGGGTTCTGGAAGTCGTTGAACACGAACACCGACTGCACCACCACGACGGTCACGATGACCGAGCGCAGCAGCGGGAAGATCACCTTGAAGAAGAGCCGAAGGGGCCCGGCGCCGTCGATGATCGCGGCCTCGTCCAGCTCGCGAGGGATCGCGTGGATGAACGCGCGCATGGTGAGCACAGTGAACGACAGCCCGAAGGCGACCTCGACGAGGATCAAGCCCGGCAGCGTCTTGAAGATGCCCAAGGCTTGCATCAACCAGATGGTCGGCACCACGGCCGGGGGCACGATCAGACCGGCGAGCACCAAGCCGTTGACGAGAGGGTTCAGGCGGCTGCGTCGCCGCTGGAGCACGTAGGCGATCATTGAACCGAAGACCACCATGAGCGTGACGCTGGCGACGGTGAGGATCGCGCTGTTGATGAACGCGATGACCAGCATGTAGTCGCGCGCCTTGATGACATCGGTGAGGTTCTGGACGAAAGCGAACTGCTGCGGCCAGGTGAACTCGAGCTGGTTGGCCTCGTTCTTCGGCTTCATCGCGGTGGTGAGGATGAAGGCGAACGGAATGAGGAACACGACCGTCGAGACGAGGATGGCGACCAGGCTCGTGGTGACGCGAGTGGCGCGCCTTGTTCCCGTGCTCACATCGCCACCTCCTTCGAGTTCAGCCATCGAGACAACGGGTAGATGATGGCGATGACGACGATGAACAAGATGACGTTCCCCGCCGTCGACAGGCCGTAGAAGCCCGCTTGGTACTGCTTGTAGATCACGGACGCCACGACGTCAGAAGCGAACCCGGGGCCGCCCTGCGTTGTCGTCCAGATCAGGTCGAACGAGCGGAGACCACCGATCAGGGACAGCAGGATGACCGTCGCGGTGGCAGGAAAGCTCAGCGGCAGGATGATGTGGCGGAACACCGTCCAGCTGCTCGCGCCGTCGACCTGTGCGGCTTCGTAGTACTCCGCTGGTATGGCGACGATTCCGGCGATGTAGATCAGTGTGGCAAGGCCTACGCCCTTCCAGATGTCGATGGCAGCCACCGAGAACAACGCGATGTTCGGGTCGACCAGCCAGCCGGGACCTTCCACCCCGAAGACCGCCAACGTCTTGTTGACCAGGCCCTCCGTCGGGTTCAGGAGTACCTGGAAGGTGAGGCCGATTCCGACAGCGCTGACCAGCACGGGGAAGAACACCACCGAGCGCAGATACCCTCGCGCGATGAGCGGCCTGGTCAGCAGGACGGCAAGGGCCATCCCGAGGATGACCTTGAAGGCGGAGGTGAGGAAGCCGTAGATCAGGGTGTTCTTCAGCGCTCCGACCAGGCCAGGCTCTGCGAAGAAGCTCTGGAAGTTCTCGAGCCCGACGAAGTGGGACTCGAAGAGGGTCCAGCGGGTGAAGGCGAAGTAGAACGAGAGGCCGGTCGGGACGAGGAACAGGGTCAGGTAGACCGCTGCGCCTGGAAGGTAGAACCAGAGCGGGTAGGACTTGTCGACGTGGCTGGCACCGCCGCGAGGAGCGCGACGCTGACGGCTGGGTTTCGTGGCCGGCAGTGCCGGCACAGTGGTCTGGGGCGCAGTCACGGCGCACCTCCGCTTGGGGCTCGTTCTTGAAGGTCGGATGGCAGGCGACCTCCGGTGGGAGAGCCGCAGCGATGAGGCGATGGGTCGTGCAGTTGGCGGGTCAGGGGGGCGCCGTCGCAGGCGCCCCCCTGGGCGCGCGTCAGTTCCAGCCGGGAAGTCCGAGCTGCTGGGCCTGCTTCTTGACGTCCTGGTCGTAGAGCTTGGCGCCCTCCTGAGCGGGCCGGATGCCGGAGCCGACCTCGACGGTGATCTTCTCCAGGTTCGGGCCCTTGATCGGCGAGAGGAACTCGAGCGCGAGGCTGTTGTCCTTGTCGTCGAAGTACTTCTTCAGGTCCGTCACAGCGGTCGGCAGGCCGGAGGGGAGGTCGCAGCCGTTGACCATGTACGGGCCCGTGGGCGGCACGGCCTTGGTCTGCGCCTCGCATGCTGCCGGGGTCGCGATCCAGGCCAGGAACTTCTTGGCGGCGTCGAGCTTGGCGCCGGTGGTGGATTTGGGGATGTACGCGCCTGCGGGCGTCCACGCGGTCAGGCCGTTGGCCGAGGCGTCGTTCCCGGGCTGGGCGAAGAAGCCGATGTTCTCCGCGGCGGTGGGGTCAAGGCCCGTGTATGCGCTGATCGCGAAGGTCAGCATCGGGTACTGGGCACCCTCCCCCTTGACCAGCTTGGTCAGGGCCTGGTCGAGCTTGGTGGAGGCGAAGTCCTTGTTGAACCACCCCTTGTCGTGAGCCTCCTGCAGTCGCTGGAAGCCGGTCAACGCTGGCTCGTCCACGTAGTGCGCCTGGTTCTCGGTGTACTTGGTCGCCCAGTCCGACTGCTGCGCGGTGACGTTATGGAAGTCGGCCAGGACGAAGAGCTGCGAGGTCCAGGTGTCGCCGTAGGACTGGATCACCGGGGTGACACCGGCAGCCTTGAGCTTGGCGTTGTTGGCCTCGAACTCGGCCCAGGTCTTCGGAACAGTCAGGCCGTTGTCGGCGAAGACCTTCTTGTTGTAGAGGATGCCGCCGCCCATCGCCTGCCCGTAGGGCACACCGAACAGCTTGCCGTCCACGGAGGCGGACTGGACGAAGGTCGGGTCGAGGTTGGCCTTGAAGGCCTCGCCGCTGACATCGACCACGTTCTTCGGCGGATCGAGAGCGGCCAGGAGCGAGCCGCTGTTGTACTGGAAGACGTCGGACATGTCACCGGTGGCGAGCTTGGTCTTCACCAGGTTGTCGCCGTCCGCGCCCTGCGGTCGGCTCTCGAGCTTGACCTGCACGTCCTTCTGGGAGGCGTTGAAGCCGTCGGCCAGGGCCTTACCGGTTGCCATCGTCGCCTCGCTGTTGTCGACGAGGAAGCTGATGGTGGTGGCGGCACCACCACTGCTCGAGTTGTCGCTCGAGCCGAGGGAGCCGGCGCTGCACGCTGACAGCGCCAGAGCGCCGATCGCCGCGAGGGCGGTCAGTGCGCCGGCGCGCGTGGATCGGAACTGCTTCATGGGAGTCCTCCTTGGACGTCATTGTCACTGAATCGTTTCAGATTCATGAGGAATGTTAGATCCGCCCTGCCGGGGCGTCAAGCCCTCTTCGGACTTTTCCGGCCGTCGAGGCCGAAATGAAACGTGATCACGCGGAGGTCAGGCCCAGGCGATCCATCAGGTCAGCGAGCGCCTCGCGCCCCGGGTCTCCTCCGCCGAGGGTGAGCGCGTCCGGGATGGCGGTGACGGGGGCATCGAAGAAGGCGGCCAGTCGGTCGGCCACGGAGGGTTCGTCGACCAGGTGCACCATTCCGCCGACGCCGGCTGCGATGGCTCCCTCGACGAACCGCGGCCACAGCTCGATGTCGTCGAGGAGCTCGCGCACGGTGGTGGGCGGGGTTGCCTCGGGCCGGCCCACTGGCACCGACCATCGGTGCTCACCGTGTCCCACTCGGGTTGTCTCGCGCCCTGGGAGGTCGACGACGGCTTCGGTCCCGACGGGGACGGTTGCCCTGACCTCGAGGGAGCCGGTCTCGAGGGACCAGGTGACCTCGGCCGGCCCGAAGGGGGTGTGATGGCGTGCCGAGGCGTGGGTCAGTCCGCCGCCGGGCCGTGGAGCGATCCGCAAGGTGCGGTAGCCCGGTTCCTCGGGAGCTAGCCCACCGACGACGCGGTGTAGGAAGTCTGCAACCGCTCCCAGCGCGTAGTGGTTGAACGACGTCATCATGCCCGGGTTGATCGACCCGTCGGGAAGCATGCTGTCCCAGCGTTCCCACACCGTGGTCGCTCCCATCGTCACCGAATACAGCCAGGAGGGACAGCCGGTCTGCATGAGCAGCCGGTAGGCGACGTCGAGGTCACCGCTGTCCGCGAGCACGTCATTGATCAGCGGTGTGCCCACGAAGCCGGTCGAGATGCGAAACCCACCAGCCCGGACCAGATCGGCAAGGCGATCACCTGCTGCCGTGCGCTGGTCTTCGTTGGGAAGCAGGCCCCACGCCAGGGCCAAGGCGTAGGTCGTGGGGCAGTCACTCAGGACGCGTCCGTTTGCGGTGACGTACTCCCGCCTGAAGGCACCAAGGGCCTTCTCGGCCCGATCTTCGGCCCGACGGGCGCGGGTGTCGTCGCCTGCCCGCTCCGCCACGGCCGCGGTGATCTGAGCGCTGCGGATGGCGTAGGCGGTGGCGATGACGTCGGGGTCGGCCTGAGCGCGGTACGGCTCGTCCGGGGGGGCGGTGGGATCGAGCCAGTCGCCGAACTGGAACCCGCCAGACCACAGTCCGTCCGGCGTCGAGACGCGTGCCTGGTGATCGACCCAGCGACTCATCGTTGGCAGGTGGCGCGTGACGCCTCGGGTGTCCCCCGTGCGCTGCGCGATCGCGTACGGCACCAGCGTGGCTGCGTCACCCCACGCAGCGGCGGTCATGTCACCCGGCAGTACGTTTGGCACGACGAACGGAACGCTGCCGTCCTCTCGCTGTTCTGCCGTCAGGTCGTCCATCCAGCCGTCGAGCAGCCCAGCGCAGTCAAACAGGAACAGGGCGGTGGGAGCGAACGCCGCGATGTCCCCCGTCCAGCCGAGGCGCTCGTCGCGCTGGGGGCAGTCCGTGGGCACGTCCACGAAGTTGCCCTTCATGCCCCACACCACGTTCTCGTGAAGGCGGTCGAGCAGGGCGTTGGACGAGGAGAACCAGCCGGTTCGCGCCATGTCGCTGCCGATGACCACCGCGTCGATCGCCAGGATGTCCCCTTCAGCGACGCCAGCGACCTCGGCGTAGCGAAAGCCATGGAAGGTCAGGCTGGGCTCGAGCACCTGTTCATCGGCGGCGGCGCACAGGTAGCTGTCGGTGCACTTGGCGCTGCGCAACGGCCGCACGCCGAGCTCGTCGTGCTCGAGGACCTCCGCGTGGCGGACGTCGACGCGCTGCCCCTCCTGAAGGCCACGGACCCTGAGCCGCACCCACCCCACGAGGTTCTGCCCGAAGTCGACCAAGAGTGCCCCCTTGGGGGAGCGCCAAAGCCGTTGGGCCGGGATCGTGTTGGTGACCCGGACTGGAGGCCCGATCGGAGCGACCAGTGCGCGAGCGCGGTCAGGCGGCAGCACTTCGAGGTTGCTCCACGTCGCGGGTTCGGTCCAGCGCAGGTCGGTGACCTGACCGTCGTAGAGGTCATCGCTCAGCACCCCGGACGGGCCGGCCAGCCACTGTTCGTCAGCGGTCAGGGTCACCCGGCCACCTGTCGCGGTGCTCATCTCGAGCTGCGCCAGCAGTGCAAGCCGTTCCCCGTAGAGCGCCCGCGCGCCGGACCACCCCAGTCGCCCGCGGAACCAGCCGTTGCCCAGGATGACGCGGACGTCATTCGCACCGGGCCGAAGGAGGGCCGTGACGTCGTAGGTCTGGTACTTGAGCCGCGCCTGGTAGCTGCTCCAGCCAGGGGCGAGAAGGTCTGCGCTCGCCCGGATGCCGTTGATCCAGATCTCATGGATGCCCAACGCACTGACGTAAAGGCGTGCGGCCGTCACGTCGTCCGGGGCGAACCAGCTCCCCTTGAGGATCGGTGCGGGTTCTCCGAGCAACCCGACGTCGACGGGCGACATGAAGTTCGCCGTCCAGTCCGAGGGTTCCAGCAGGCCGGCTTCAACGGTCACCACGTCTGACCAGCCAGACCAGTG
The DNA here is from genome assembly GCA_963833495.1 of uncultured Actinomycetota bacterium. Lineage (GTDB taxonomy): Bacteria > Actinomycetota > Actinomycetes > Actinomycetales > Dermatophilaceae > Fodinibacter. The sequence continues at coordinate 487,538 of CAWHYJ010000011.1, forward strand.
GCCATCGCTACCTTGCACGCGCAGACGAATGTCGGCCGACTCCCGTGAGGCGAGCGGGTCCCCGACCCATGGCACGAAGAGCTGCTCACTCGAGTGGACCCGGTGGCACTGTGATTCCCCTCCCCGCTGGACCTCCACCTCATACGCAGCCTGCGACCAACCCCGGGGGGCGCGCGGGATCTGCCAGGACAGCCGTGGGGTCGACTCGCCGATACCGAGTACGGCCGGGGCAACCTGGTGGTAGTCGACCTTCAAGGCGGTGGGTGCGGACAGGGGGGTCATCACGGGCATTCCTCTCTTGAAACGGTTCACAGAGAGTGCCGCGGACCGACCTCCGCCGTCAAGTGGTCTCGGACGGCGTATCGCCCGTCGACTGACGAACGACAAGCTCCGGCTGGAAGACCACCTGCTGGTGCTCGTGCGTCTCCGGGTTGTCCGCCTCCTCCACCACCAGCTTCGCCGCGGTGCGGCCGAGCTCCAGACGCGGCTGGTAGACCGACGTCAGCGGCACTGCTGCAGCGCCGGCGAAGATGATGTCGTCGTACCCCACGATCGCCACGTCCCTCGGCACGGCGACGCCGTGCTGGGTCAGCTGCTGGAGCACCCCCAGGGCAACCAGGTCATTCGCGCAGAAGACAGCGGTGGGGCGGCTCCGCTTGGGCAGTCCTAGAAGCCGGGCCGCGGCGTTTCGGCCGTCCGCGACGGTGAGGCCGTTGGTGGACAGGACGGTCAGCGCATGTCCATCCCCAGCCTCAGCCACGGCCTCACGGGCGCCGGCCAGGCGCTCGGCAACTTGGACGATGCTCTCCGGACCGCCGATGAAGCCCACCTTGTGGTGGCCTCGCTCTATCAGGTGCGAGGTCGCGACCTTGCCGCCGTAGTGGTCATCCACGCCCACTGAGCACCAGTCCGGGCCCAGACTCGGGTCCAGCCTGTCCAGCAGGACCACGGGAATCCCCTGCCGGACCAAGGTGTGCAGCATGGGGTTGGTCAGGTTCACCGGCGTGATGCAGACACCACGCACACGTTGGTGAAGCAGCGCCTCGAGGTAGTCGTGCTCACGAGAGGCATCCTGGTCACTGTCGCAGAGATAGACCGTCAGCCCGTGCTCACGCGCGACCTCATCGACCCCTTTGGCGACATCGGTGAAGAAGGGGTTGCCCGCGTCCAACGCCACATAAGCCAGCGTGGTGCTCGTGCCCACGCGAAGCTGTCGGGCAGATTCGTTGCGGACATAGCCCAACGCAGCGATGGCCTCTTCCACCTTGGCCCGGGTGGCCGGCCGGACGAGCTCGGGCCGGTTCAGGACGTTGGAGACGGTACCGAGCGACACCCGGGCTCGGGCCGCCACATCCTTCACACTGGCTTGGGTCACCACGGCATTGTCCACGATCCGCGCGAACGTTTCAAAGGAACCCTTGACGACACGCGCGCCCGAAGGGATTCGAACCCCTAACCTTCTGATCCGTAGGCACGCCAGGGGCCCGAATCGACGCGAATCAAGATGTCTTGTTCCGACACCCAGGATGACGTTTCCGCAGGTCAAGGGCCTTGTGGCGGCCCAAGTCGGCGTTGGCCGCATTGTTACGGTTTCGACACCAGAACCGAATTTTGGGGCCAATTTTGGGGCCCACGCGAGGCCCTCTCGACGCCAGTTCGCTGGGTGTCAGGGGAGTCGGTCGATAGCCGTCCTGACGGCCTTGACCATCACCGGCAGGTCGCGGTGGACAGTGCTGCGCACGATCGCCGGCTCGACCAGCAGTTAGCCGTGCGCGATGCGGTTACGCATCCCCCACATCTGGCTCCACACGTCCCCGAACAGCGCCTCGCGATCAGCGGCGCTGAGCCCGGACAGCGCCTCGATCCCCGCCGAGAGACGCATGCAGATCGCGTCGATCGTCTTCTGGTCCGAAAGGTCGCCCAAGCCGTATTCGGCCACGACCTCGAAGTGGGCCATCGCCTCCTGAAGCACCTGCTTCGGCTGTTTGCGCCTCACAGGGGCACCGCCTCGGCCAGCGCCCGGTCACGCAGCTCAGGGCGAAGCGAGCTCTCGGGAACCAGGTCGACAGGCACGCCGACAGAGGCTGACACCTCGTCCTCGAGCCGGCCCAGTTGCATCAGGCTGAGCGGTCGCCCCATGACGAACAGCAGGTCGACGTCGGACCCCTCGTCGTCCTCACCGCGCGCTACCGACCCGAACACCCGCACATCCCTGCCCCCGGCTTGTGCGACTGCCCGCAGGACCTCGGCGCGGGACGCCCGGAGCCGCCGCGCCAAGGGCGTCGTGCCGTGGAACCGCAACAACCGAGACACTTCAGGCTGGCTCCGACCAATCTCGGCAGCAATCTGAGCCTGCGTCATCCCGGCCGCGGCCGCCTCGCGCACCGCGCGCACCAGCTCCCCTCTGGCGTGGCGCACCGCGGCATCGCTCTCCCGAGCCACGTCAGCCAGCCTCACGCCCATGACGCAAGTATAGCAAGTGCTATGGACTTCGTGAAAGACAGCAGCCCCCGTCCACCAGAAACGTCCGCCCTTGCTGATGGACCCGCGTCTCTCCGCCCACTGACGGCGCCCCACTTCGCCCACAAAGACGCATGGACTCTGACCAGCGCTCGGCCATCATGCCGTCAAGCGGTAAGAGATTCCAGGTCGCGGTACCCGCCGGGGAGCACCGCCACAGCAGCGCGCACCTCTTGACGGTGATCACGCCCCGGCCGGCCGGCCGGCGGGCAGGGGCAGGTCCAGTGCGCCTGCCCAGGATTGGCCGCGCCCGTGGAACCTCGAGCAGGGCGACCAACTCAGCCGGGGTACGCGCCAACCAGGTGTTCAATCACCCTGTTGCGGTCCCCGATTCGCTAGCGATCTCTTTACATCCATGAACCCCGAGCCAGTCTTCGACTTCCGCAGTAGCACCGACCCTAACGGGCCCGTGAGTGTGTCCATCCCGAGCAATAAGCCGCTGCCAGCACAAACACCCGGCGAAACTCGAAATCAGGTCCCCTTGACCAAAGGCATGCGCATGATTATTGCAATGGCTGCGCTCACGGCATGGCCGCGGCCGCGAAATGTTCTAGAACGGTGCGGGTCTTCGTTTCCGCCTGTGGGTCGGCCTCGAGGGAGTGGCTTCTGACTGTCTCTTCCAGCCTCTGCTGATCGCCGAGCGGGTCGTCCTTGGCCAGCACGGACAGCTCGAGGAAGCGCAGCTGGTCGCCCACCTCCCACAGCTCGGCCGCAATGTCGCCCAGCTCGCCCGTGCCCGGACTCCACTTCGCGGCCTTCACCGGGCCGAGGAGCTGGACATCGTCCAATTGGAATAGCAACTCTTCGGCGAGGGCCTGCTGCGCCGCGGACAACAGCCGCCTTACTTGCTGCGGCTGCTCGGCGACTACCTCCGCGATCCTACCCTGGGCGATCTTGCCGTCCAGGGACGCAGATAGCAGATGGCGCCGGCCTGCCCAGTCGCCCTCGAGCTTGGCCAGCTTGCCGAGCGACTTGGTCCGTTCACGCCAGAGGTCAGGGTCGATGCATCCCTCGGGGCCGCGGAGCTTCAGGGTGGCGTCGTCGTCCTCACCCTCCCGCTGCCGAACACGGAGGATAATGCCGCGGCTCAGCAGCGGCAGTTCAGCGGAGTCGCCCTGTCTGTCTGGGCGCTCAGCGAACCAGATGCTCCGCGTTTCGGCCTGCGCGAGCCCGATCCGGAATGCCTGGCGACCCCGTTCGACCATCGCGGCCCCGAGCGTCACCTTGATCTCCACCCCACCAACGCCGGGTGGAAGCAGGCTCCTGCCGTCAGTCGACATTGAACTGTTATCCCGCATCAGCGGGTCCTTGGCAACTCCTCAATTTCTGGCGGCGCGCACGATGTTGATGCGGAACTCCCTGACAGCGAGGTCACGCGGTCGGTCGACCCGGACCCGCGGACACGATCAACGTCCCGAGTCACCATCAGCGCACGTCATCGACGCAATCGGTGGATCGAGGTTAAGTGCTCAGTTCCTCACGTGTTTTGGTCGGAGACAGCTGGAAGCATTGCAGTTCGCGTCACGGGGACCGTGGGCTCCGTGGCACCGAGCAGCTTCTGCAGGCGCTGGAGGAGCTGATCGGTGAAGAGGCCGGCCAATGCACCCGTGATGGCTAGCACGGTCACTCCTGCAGCCGAGGTCGTCGTGTCACCAATGCTGACGAAACCTGCGTTGACGGCAACAACACCGACGGCGCCGAGAAGTGCCGACCACACTGGTCGAAGGAGGTACCACCAGATGAACCCTTCCTCGAGTCTCTCGTAGCCTGCTCGACTTGCGAAGACGATGCTCTGCTGGATCACACTGCCGACCATTCCCGCGCTAGCGCCGAGCAAGAGAAGGCTCATGTTGAGCGTCACCGAGACAGCGGGCGCCCAGGCCGGGGAGATTCGCTGCTGGGCCAGGGTGCCTGCCGAAGCGCTCTCCTGAGCGGCGACGAGGTGCTCCGACAGCCCGTAGGTCGCGATGAGGGCGGTTAGTGAGACGAGTCCTGCCGCGATGTTGATTGCCCCGATCGTGCGTCGTGCCTTCCTAGACATTGGATGCCCTCCGGGGCTGACCTACCGGGAAGGTGGTTGTGACTGCTTCAGCGTTCATTCTTCAGTCTCCTACTGTTCGGATTGGTGGGTTTGCCTGGTGACCGACTTGGGTAGCCGGCACGGATGGGCCGCCCCGGGGTGGGGTTCGCACTTCGCGTGTGGTGTTCTTCTCCTGAGTCAGGCTCCTTTGTCGCAGATCTGCAACTGCCTTGTCCGGAGTCCGTACCGAAGGGCCGGGAAGTGCCGGCGCGGTTCGGGGTGGTCGTCTGACACGACGCTCGGAACGGATTGTCACGCCCGTCCGTCATTGCATGTCTTACCTCAGTGCAGACCAATAGATGCGTGTCCTCCGCCTTTGGCCGCAACAGCGCACACCTCACGGTGGCTGATGCAGCGGTAGCCGGGCGAGTGGTTGCAGCCAACGGAGCCGCCCGTACCCATGACGGGTACGCCTGGCGTCGACCTCATCGCTCCTGCTGAGGCCGATGCACACGGCCCCTGGAGATGGCCGACCCATAACCATCGCACCTCCAACTGAAGCCACTCTCTTGCAACAAGGAGGTGGCGCCCACGGCGGTGATACGTCTCCGGCTGCTCCGCTGCTCAGGGGTAGCGGACGCGGCCAACGAGGTCAGTCTGTGCCTGCACACCTGGGCGCGCCGAGGCGCCGATGTCACAGTTGCGGGCGCTGGCCGGTCCCCCGTTCACGACAACGAACCCCGCGGTCAGCGCCAGGCCGGCCACCGCGCCGAGGGCCTTGGTGCGGGTACTCATGCCGCGCCTGACGGTTCGGGTGTAGCGGGTCGTTCCTCCTGGTGATGCCATCACGGTCTTCTCCTGTTGCTCCTGAAGCAGCTCACGCCCGAGGTGGCTGCTACCCACCGGTCGCACAGCTGCCATCCCCTGTGAGCGAGGAACCCTCGCTCGACAGACAGACGTGTAGGCCCGAGAAGTGGGTGACACGTGCAAGCCAAGTTCGTGAACGGCCCTTCCTTCGAGACCACCGAGCAGCGGCTTCCGGCCAGCTCGGCGCGCCGAGATCACTGCCCGCCAGCAGGGGCCTCTCGAACAGTCTCAGCGCCGCGTGCGCTCGCGTCGACTCGACGCCGGCTGAGGGCGCTGCGTTTCGCTGTCGGTGAACCACGGAATCCGATTGTTTGCTGCTTTTGCCGTTGTGTACAGATGTGAACATTGATCCGGCGGCCGAGCGCGGACCCCCTGGATGCCTATTCGGCCATACGTCACTCTGTGCGGCGCGGCTGACGCCGAAGGTCGCCGCGCTGCGGATCCCCGTCGCTCCGCGGGGAGGCGGCCGGCTCGGCTGTTGTCCTGACCAATGAGGCCCACCTGCTCACCAACGCCCACGTGGTCGGTGATGCCGGCGGAGGGACTGCGGAGTTCGCCGACGGCACGCTGGCCGACTTCCACGTCGTGGGGCGTGACCCGCTGTCGGACATTGCCGTCCTCCGCGCAGACCGTGAGGTGCCGACCCCGCCGGAGTACGGCGACGCGAGCTCGCTCCTCGTCGGCTCACTCGTGGTGGCGGTCGGCAACCCGCTGGGTCTCTCGGGCACGGTGACCGCGGGGGTGGTGAGCGCACTCGGCCGCAGCATGCCGGTGCGGACCCGGACGACGGCCCGGCTGATCGAAGACGTGATCCAGACCGACGCGGCGCTCAACCCGGGCAACTCCGGCGGCGCACTTGCCGACAGCCGTGGCCGTGTTGTCGGAATCAACACCGCTGTCGCTGGGATCGGTCTCGGACTAGCGGTGCCAGTCAATGCCACGACCCATCGGATCATCTACTCGTTGATCCAAGAAGGGCGGGTGCGGCGGGCCTATCTGGGCCTGGTCAGTACCCCGGCCCGGCTGACCCCGGTCAGGCCGAGCGGTATGGCCAACGTGTCGCACTGCGGATCGTCGAGGTGGTGGAGCGCAGCCCGGCCGCCAAGAGCGGCTTGCTCGCCGGCGATCTGGTGCTCGCCATCGACGGCGCCCCGCTCGGCGACGCCCAGTCCCTGCAGAAGCACCTGTTCGCCGACGCGATCGACCAGTGGATGGAGGTCACCGTCATCCGCAACGGCGCGCTCGTGGACGCAGTCGTCCTGCCAAGCGAGCTCCCAAGCTGAGCACCACCAACCTCGCCATCAAGCACAAGTAGTGCGTTCATCACCCAGGCGATCCCTTGCGTCACAGCGCCGCGGATGCCCTGCCTGTGCGAGCCCATGGCCTGCCCCCGCGGGCGGGTCACATCGTCGCTGGCTGGACCTCCTCGGCCGCGGATCGGAGCACGCGCCCGCCCGTCTCATGCGCGCTCTTGTCAGGGGGCCAAGAGGGGGCTGCAATAGAAGCATGCCCGACAACGACGATCACGATGCTCTTTCGCCAACCGGCATGGAGCGATGACGATGCGCGCGCACTCCAAGGCTTCCTGATCCAAGTGCGCGAGCTTCTCGAAGCCATCGTCCTCGACAACCGACACGTGCCTGAAGGCCTTCTGCCAGAAGTCGCAGCGGCGTGGCCCCATGCTCGCGCCGACCTTGACCGGCTCCACGAGGCATTGGAACCCGGCAACCTCTCCAATAGCCCTGACCGTCGCGAAGCGCTACCGGCGCACGGGCTCACCAGCACATCCCACTACGGATGAAGCTCCGCGCATGGCGGGAGCGCTATTTCAGCTTTGGCCACCGCATGGACCGGCCTTGGCTGCGTAGCGTTTTGCGTTTGGACCGACACAATCCTTGAATCGCTCGGAGATGCAATTCCCGGCGGAGGGGCTGCTCAGGGAGTTCAAGCAGTCAATAGAGAACTTTCTCGACGACGCTGAGGCCGATGACGCCGCCGTTCGGCGGAAGAAGAGATGACGGAAGGAGTCCGGCGCGATGGCGCACCGTTTCGATGGACCACGCATCGCGGGACCACCTCAACCGCACCACGGCGCGCCGGCTGTTCATCTCCTGAGGCCAGCACCAGACCTCGGAGGTCAGGGTGCCAAGCGCTTGCGGGACCGGTGGGACGCCTGGTCAGCGGGGCGATGGCTGTGAATTAGCCGCCCGGGGCCATCGGGTTCCTGACCGCTCCAGTGGGGGGCGCGGCGATCCCGGGCGGGGGGTATAGGGCACGGGCGCAGGCTGCGTCACTGCGGCTCGCGCATGATCCAGACCTTAGGTGAGGTGCGTCTCTGCGCGTTCGGTCGCTCACTTCGCTCGTTGAGCGCTTCGGTTGACCCTTGCTGGTGCCGGGCCGGTCGAAGTAGGCCACCACATCGATGGCTCGCTGGTCAGGGCCGCCCGAGGCGGTGCGCTCGACCAGGGCGGCGGGGACGCCTGGGCGTAGGCAGTCGAGCAGCGCCGCCATCGCGGCCGCCCGGCGGTGCGGTCGGGGTCGCGGTAGCGGTGATCAACCGCTGTAGATGCCCCAGGTGGCCTCGACCTCGACGCGCTCGGCGTCGGCGAACAGGACCATCAGCCGCTCCCGTTGGCGGTCGGTGAGGCGCTCATCGCCGGTGTGCAGGATCGCCTGGCCCGGTACAGCGGGTCACCGCTAGGTCCCGATGTTGGTGCCTCCGTGGCGACATCTCGAGTGACAACCTGCCGGAGGGCCGACTGCGCCCGGTGCGGAGCGTTGTGAACCCACTGGCGAGGTGCAGCACCGACATGGATCATAAAGGAGGGTGCACAACGCCTGGGAACGCCGAGGGGAAGGCATGTCTAGCCTGAACCCATCCGGCGAGGTCGAGCGCAGACAGCTTGCGTACGACTCCGCCAGGATACGTGAGCGACTCGCGCTGGATTGTTTTCATGGGTCGAAGGGGCTGTCTTCACGCTTCTTCATAGTTGGAGCCTGGTGGTGGGCGCTCCTGGTGGGCAGTCATCGTTCATCCGCGCGTGGCATCTTAGGCATTCGCGAGATTCGAAAGCGAACGCCCTCATCGCAATCGGCGAGCAGCCTCCCCACAATCGGAGTGGCTGCCAACGGCCATCGTTACCAGTGGCATAGGTGCCGCAGCCACCGTCATCGTCGGACTGCTCGGATTCTCTCGCCAAGGGCTGAGACCCGCGTCCTCTAGTCCGAGTGCGCCTGCCCGGCCCCTGCATGAACGGCCCACGAGCGGACCAAGCAGACGAGGCCTCTGCAGCTTCGGCGATGCCGGTTCGACCAGACGCCGAGGGAGCGTGGCTGCGTCTCCTTGCATCGTGACGGCGGAGTGGCCCGTCGTCCTCAGTAATGGGGTCGGCTGGCGGTACGGTCGATCAGTCGCAAACCAGAAGGCCCCCGCCATCGACTACCACGGCTGCCGACCTCGACATCACCCCGCCCGAGTGAGTGCACACCGCCGCCAGACCCCTACGTATGGGTTACGTCCGGTTCGTGAAGTGCTCGCGGACCTTCGCGGCCTGTTCTGAGTCAGTTGCCACCGCGCGTACGGCATGGACTGCCAGCCTTGAAGGCGGAGCCAGCGTCGCACCGCTCGATCGGGGACGCCGATCGGCTGCCAACTGCTTCGGTGTGAGAACGTCTGCCACACCAGCCAGGGTAGTCAGTGACGCCGAAGGAGCCGCCAGGATGTCGATGTGGATCAGCGACGCCCTCGATCCGTCGCGGCGCGCCATCTACGCCCAGGTTGAGACCACAGCCGACTGGACGCCGTGGCGCCCTTTCCCGAGGCGATCCCGGACGCGCCACGGCTGCCAGGTGTCTATCTTCTGCGCGAGCCGGGGACCGGGATGATCCGGTACGTCGGGATGGCGGGTGAACGCGGTGGTGGACGTGCGCCGCAAGGGCTCCGTCGGCGGCTGACTGTCTACCGAACCGGCAAGGGCGCAGTCAGTGGCTTTGGCGAGGCCGCCGTTGATCGTGCGCTGGCTGACCCCGACTGGGTGGAAAGGCAGCTGCAGCATCTAAGGGCATCGGGCCCACTACGGGCAAAGGAGTGGGCCGCCGCAGCGATCTCGCGGCTGGCGCCCGAGGTCAGTTGGGCGACCACCGCCGACCGCGCGGCCGCGGCCGCGCTCGAAAGCGAGATCGTGGGGATACTGCGGACCTACGACATCTGGAATCGCTGATGCTCGGACCGAACCCGGGTGACCGACCTCCACGGTTGATCGTGGCCTCGCACGGTGACCGCTACCGTGCCGAAGTGTGAGCACACAGCACATAGGAGCCGCAGGCGAGCTGCTGGTCCAATACCGCCTCCTGAAGGTTGGCATCGACAGCGCGCGCCTGACGACTGACTCAGCTCGATCCACCGATCTCGTTGTGACGCCCGCTGGTGACGACTCCGGGCGGTGATCGTGGCCGCGGGCGTGGCGGACCCTCTGACCTCGCTGTCAGGGTGTTCCACGTGGGTCGTGTCGGTCGTGCCGTTCCGGCTGGGTGGTCAGGTCGTCGTGCGGCGGTGGTCCGCAGCCGTGGGTGAACAGCTGGGTCCAGGCGGTCTCCCAGGGCCAGGCGGTCGGCAGGTGCAGGGTGACCCGGCGGGCCGAGGTCGCGACCCGGGCCGGGACGGCGATCAGCTTGCGCGCGGATGGTCGCGGTGGTCGCCTTGGCCAGGTCGGCGCCGGTGATGGTCGCGGCGGCGCGGGTCAGGTTGAACGCGATGACGGCGAGCACGAGCCAGGCGGCGTTGGCGGTGAACTTGCCCGAGGGCAGGTGCGCCAGCGCGGAGTTCTTCAGGTCGGCGTGGACCTGCTCGATGATCGCGTGGCCGCGGTGGGTCTTGTCCGCGGCCACGGTGTCCAGGTCGTCGGGGTCGGTGGTGGTGAAGAAGGCGTGGAACCGCCAGGTGTCGAACAACGCGTCCTGCCCGTCCTTGCGGCGCGGGTTGAGGTCGGGGATGCGGCGCACCACCAGCCGTCCGGGCACCTGCTCGGTCGGCCTTCTTGGAGGTGAAGGCGGTGAACGGGATCTCGGCGACCTCGGCCCGCGAGACCCAGGCTGCCGGTGCTCGTCGTAGACGGCGTCGGTGTACTCGATCGGCGTCCACGCGTCCTCGCCGATGGTGGCGATCGCGGCCTTGACCTTGGGGTCCAGCCGGACCGTGACCGACACCTCGGCCCCGACCGCGAGCGCGGCGACCGACGGTGGGCGCCGTAGAAGGCGGAGTCGGCCCGCACCAGGACGGCCTGGCCGGCCGCAGCTCGCTGACGGTTCGAGGGCGTCGGCGACCAGCCGGCCGCGCCCGCGCGGAGACCCGCACGACCCCTTCCGCAGCCGCTGCGCCACGACCACCGGCGCCGACCGGTCGGTCGACACGGTCGCCAGGAGCGCGTTCAGGCCACGGACCCCGGAGTAGCCGAACCCGGCGCCCTGCTTGGCGTAGCCGTGGACCTCGATGATGGTGTCGTCGATGTCGACCAGCACCAGCCCGTGCCGTCGCCGGTGACCGCCGGGCAGCCGGCCGGCTGTCAGGTCCGGTCAGGAACCTCGAGGCGACCGCGTCGAGCTGGCGGACATGGCCGAAGCTGAACGCGCGCAGGAACGAGCCCAGCGTCGACGGGGCGTACGCCGCGCGAAGACCCGACCCATCCCGCCGTGCCGCAGCAGCGCCATGTCGTCGATGCTGTCCGGCGCCGGCCACCATCCCAGCCACCAGTGAGGCGACCTTCAACCCGGCGTTCGCAGCCCTTGTCGCCCGGCACGCTGACGTGCTCACCGGCCAAGGCCGCAAGCCGCCGCGCCGGCCAGTGCGAGCACCGGGACCAGCCCCGCGGAGCCGACCAGGTTCGGGTCGTCGAAGCGCACCAACGTCGCTGCCCGCGTGTGACAGAGTTGCATCCCAGAGATGCCCTTCCGGGTTGGTCCTGATTGGACCGTCGCAAGTCTCAATCTCCCGGCACGGCAGGGCATCTCGTTGTTACGGCGCGCTCACACTCCCCAACTCACCGGTGGATCGAGGCTCAGGGATCGATCTCGTTGTCTACGCGCCCGGCGACAGGGCGGCCAAAACACTTCAGGTGAAGACGAACTTCGCACCGAAGCTCGCGGGTGGCCGCGGCCCCCTGTCTCGCGGCTGGTTCTTCCCTGACGACTGCCCAGCCGCGGTCATCGCCCTCGACGTCGACACCGTCTGGCTCATTCCCACTCCGGAAGCACGGCAACTCGCTCAGCAGCACTCCGGGAAGGGTGTCCGGCAGTTGTATTGGCGGATCTCACCCCCCTCAAATGGCGCGGAGAACTCCGACACGAAGCGCAGATGGACAACTACAGGATCGAAGTACAAGCACCCCGCCTCTTCCCACAGCAGTCGTAGAATCGGCCGCCAGGAGAGGCCGGCACATAGGACTCGATCCGAGTCACATCGCCGCAAGGTGACGTGCCGGCCGGCGCAGCAGCGAACAACGAACGCCAATGCGCAGTTCCGGCAGCGTCGAACGGTGCAGGTGTGGCGAGGCCTCTTCACCGGCGAGCTCTGCAAGCTTCCGCCATCTCCGGTCAGGACCTTGTCATAGTCGGCCCTGGCGCTGGTCATAGGCCGCCGAGGAGCTTTGCCTTTGCCGCAGAACCCGTCATCAAACAGGATCCTCTCCGCGTGCAACCCGACCAGTTCTCGCGAAGCCGGTCTTCCAATGTCGGGGCCGCGGACCTTGGGTTCGGCATCGAAGCTCGCGGCCCTTGAAGGTGGAGCGCGCGACACGGTGCAGGAGCGCGGCCCGACGTGGGCATACCAGTGATCCAGCGACAGCAAACGCCAAGGCACCCCGTGCACTGCTGCTCCGCCACACAGTCCCTACAGTTGCTCGAGGGGAGGTTCTACGCGGCTGCGTTCCAGTCATCCCGGTGCTGCTGCTCGCGTCATCTCGAGGACCGTCGTACTCCTGGCGAAAGCCGGAGTCCCACGAGGCCTTCAAGGACAAAGACTCCGCTTACTGGAACGCAACCCAGATCGTTACGAGGGTCTGGGCGGCCCTCGGGGACTGTCCGATGAACGGTGTTTCCGGCGTTCATCTGTTAGAGGTTCTCGGCGGCCGGCATGCGGTCGGCGAAGGTGACGGCGAACGCGTTCAGCGCGGGCTTCCACCGCATCGTCCATCGTGCCTGCCCGGTGCCTTTGGGGTCCATCCCGCGGGTGACCAGGTACAGCGTCTTCAGGGCGGCCTGCTCGGTGGGAAGTGGCCCTTGGACGTTGACCGCCCGGCGGTAGCGGGCGTTGAGGGACTCGATCGCGTTGGTGGAGAACAGGACCCGGCGGATCTCGACGTCGTACGCAAGGAACGGGGTGAACTCCTCCCACGCGGCCCGCCACAGCTTGGGGATCGCCGGGTAGGGCTTGCCCCATTTCTCCTCGAGCTCCTCGAACGCCGCCCAGGCCGCCTCCACGGTCGGTGCGGTGTAGATCGCCCGCAGGTCCTGGGCGAGCTGGTCCCAGTACTTGCGGGAGGCGTAGCGCAGCGTGGCCCGGATCAGGTGGATCACGCAGGCCTGGACGATCGCCGCGGGGAAGACGGTGTTGACCGCGTCGGGCAGGCCCTTCAGGCCGTCACAGACGATGAAGAACACGTCGGTCACGCCGCGGTTCTTCAGGTCGGTCAGCACGTTCATCCAGAACTTCGCCGACTCCCCACCACCCTTGCCGGCCCACAGCCCGAGCACGTCGCGGTGCCCGGCCAGGTCGACCCCGATCGCGGCGTAGAACGGCTGGTTGCCGACCTGCCCGTCACGGACCTTGACGTAGATCGCGTCGATGAAGATCGCCGCGTACACGCGCTGCAACGGCCGCGAGCACCACGCCTGCATCTCCTCGACCACCCGGTCGGTGATCCGGGAGATGGTGTCCTTGGAGATCGACGGCGCCGTACACCTCGGCGAAGTGCGCGCTGATCTCACCGGTGGTCAGGCCCTTGGCGTACAGCGAGATCGCGACCGCGTCGACATCGGACAGCCGCCGCTGGCGCTTCTTGACGATCACCGGCTCGAACGTGCCCGCCCGGTCCCGCGGCACCTCAATGCTCACCTCACCGGCGGCGTCGGTCAGCACCGTCTTGCCGCGGGTGCCGTTGCGGATGTTGCCCGCACCACCGTCGGGGGCCTGGTGCTTGGGATGACCCAGGTGGTCGGTCATCTCCTCCTCCAGCGCCGCCTCGAGCACCGTGGCGGTGATCGACTTCAACAGCCCGTCCGGGCCGGTGATGTCATCACCGCGTTCTCGGGCGGCCTTGACCAGCTCGGCGATCGCCGCCCGCTCACGGGCCGACGCTCTCGACGACGACGTCCTCTTCTTCGCATCCTTGGGCATCGAGCTCACGCCCGGCATTGTCTCGGTCATCAGTGACCAACCTTCCCGCCAGCAGCAGCCGGCGTGTCAGGCCAGAAACACCGTTTGTCGGACAGTCCCGCCTCGTGATCGCCGCTGCCGAGATGGCAGCCCTCCTAGGCCTGTATCGGCAGGAAGAGACGCAACTCATCAACGGAATCGTGTGGATGGGGCTGATTCTAGCTCTCGTGCTCTTGGTGTGGTCGTCGGTCGTCAACCGGCAGTGGGGCTACTGGCGGGGTTGGTGGGCATCAGAAAGGACGCGCAGCGTCTGGTACGTCCTCTTTGGCCTCGTCGGTATTACCGGCGTCGCCGTGAAGTTCCTGGCCACGTTCTGAAGTACCTCGCCGTTGTCTTGCACACAGCTGTTTGCTTCGCCAGGGCGAATTCCGGCGCTTAGCACCGTGGCGTTAGAGATCTGGCCGGTGGGGGGTAATCAATCCTGACTCGTAGGCGAGGACTGTGTGAACCGCCCCGGGTTTAGTCGGAGGGCGGGTTCTCCCGACAGCGGTTGCTGTTGGGGGGTGTTCTGACGGTAGTACTGCTCTTCGTACTCGGCGGGTGGGAGGTAGCCAAGAGCCGAGTGCAGCCTGAGTGGAGTCCATAGCGTTGGTGTACGACGACACCGGTGAGCGTGTCCTGCTGAGGTAGGCGCGGCCACCGCTGTGATCCTTCGAGTGATCTCTCACAACCGACTCGAACTGGAGCACCACGATGACCGCTGGACCAAGTATTGACCCTGCCCGCTTCCTGCACGACGAGCTGGCCCAGGCCAGCCCTGACCTGATGCGTGAGCTGCTGAGCACGTTCATCAACGCGCTGCTGTCGGCGCAGGCCGACGCCGTGTGCGGCGCCGAGTACGGCACCCGCTCAGCCCGAGCGGACAACCGCCGTAACGGGTACCGGCACCGGGACCTGGACACCCGCGCCGGCACGATCGACGTCGCGATCCCCAAGCTGCGGAGGGCTCGTTCTTCCCGGACTGGTTGCTGACCCGGCACCGGCGCGCGGAGGCGGCGCTGACCACGGTGGTCGCGACCTGCTACCTGCTCGGGTGTCAGCACCCGCCGGATGGACAAGCTGGTGCGCACCCTGGGGATCACCGGGCTGTCCAAGTCGCACGGTGTCCGAGATGGCCAAGGACCTCGACGAGCAGGTCGCGGCGTTTCGGACCCGACCGCTGGATGAGGGCCCGTACACGTTCGTGGCCGCGGACGCGCTGACGATGAAGGTCCGCGAGGGCGGGCGGGTGGTCAAGGTCGCGGTCATGGTCGCCACCGGCGTCAACGCCGACGGGTACCGCGAGGTCCTCGGGATCAACACCGCGACAACGGAGTCCGGCGCCGGCTGGTTGACGTTCTTCCGCGACCTGGTCGCCCGTGGCCTGTCCGGGGTCGCCCTGGTCACCTCGGACGCGCACGCCGGCCTGGTCGACGCGATCGGTGCCACGTTGCCGGCGCGGCGTGGCAGCGGTGCCGCACCCACTACGCCGCGAACCTGATGACCGATCACCCCCAAGTCGCAGTGGGGCTGGGTCAAGGCGCTGCTGCACTCGGTGTACGACCAGCCCGACGCCGCGGCGGTGCACGCCCAGTTCGACCGGGTCCTGGACGGCCTGCACGACAAGCTTCCGCAGGTCGCGGCCCACCTCGAGGCCGCCCGCGAGGACATCCTCGCGTTCACCGTCTTCCCCAAGGAGATCTGGCGACAGATCTGGTCCAACAACCCCAACGAGCGGCTCAACCGAGAGATCCGCCGCCGCACCGACGTCGTCGGGATCTTCCCCGACCGCGACGCGATCATCCGCCTCGTCGGGGCCGTCCTGGCCGAGCAACACGACGAGTGGGCCGAACAACGCCGCTACCTCGGCCTGGACGCCCTCAAGAACGCCCGCGCCGTCCTGACCGCCCGCACCACGACGACCACGACAGGAGGTGCACACTCGATGATCGCCGGCGCGCTCAGCGCCTAACCCCGGCCTCACGGGATCACCGTCGTACACCACCGTTCAGGACTTGACCTGCAGCCGTTGGTGGTTGTACCAGTGGACCCAGGACAAGGTGGCGAGCTCGAGGTCGTCGACGGTCGCGCCAGGGTCCGTCGCGGCGGATGCATTCGGTCTTGTACAGGCCGATGATGCGACTCGGCCAGGGCGTTGTCGTAGGAGTCGCCGACGGTGCCGATCGAGGCCGGCGATGCCGGCCTCGGCGAGGCGTTCGGTGTAGCGGATGCGACGTGTACTGGGCGAGTTCAACCGGTCGATGCAACACCGGGTTGTTGAAGCGAGCGTAGTTGCTCCTCGAAGACTTCGGCGGGTGTCTTCCAGCCGAGGATCTTGCGGGGCCGGTTGTTGAGCGCGTGAGCGACGGCCTCGAGGTCTTCGGCGGACCAGCGCGACAGGTCGGTGCCCTTGGGGAAGTACTGGCGCAGCAGGCCGTTGGTGTTCTCGTTCGTCGGGCGCTGCCACGGCGAGTGCGGGTCGGCGAAGAACACCTGCGTCCCGGTCTCCAACGCGAACTGCGCGTGGCCCGAGAGCTCCTTGCCGCGATCCCAGGTCAGGGTCTTGCGCAGCTGCTCGGGCAGCGTGGTGATCGACGCCGTGAGCGCGGCGTTCATCGCGACGGCCCCGTAGCCGCCGAGCGACGGCCCGTTCTTCACGTACGGCTTCTCGCCCCAGCCCTCCATCCGTGGCAGGTGGACCAGGAGCGTGGAGCGGCTGCTGCGCTCGACGAGCGTGCCGATCGCCGACCTGCCCAGTCCCGATGATCAGGTCGCCCTCCCAGTGGCCGGGAACGGCACGGTCCTCGGCCTCGGCGGGACGCTCGCTGAGGACGACATCCGCGGTGACATGCCCCTGCGGCTTGTTCCGTGACCGGGCCCGCGGCTCCCGCAGCGCTCGGCCGGTGCGCAGACAGGTGACCAGTTCACGCTTGAGCGCACCACGGCCCTGGATGAACAGCGACTGGTAGATCGCCTCGTGGCTGATGCGCATGGACTCATCATCGGGGAAGTCGACCTTCAGCCGGTGCGCGATCTGCTCCGGGCTCCACGCCGTCGACCACCGCCGGTCCTGGCGATGCGGCTTGTTCAGCCCCTTCCACGGCGGCGTCGTCGGGCCCGGCACGATCGTGCCGTCGGGACGGCGGACGTTCCCGGCGAGCCGGTCCTGCACGTACTCACGCAACCGCTCGTTGCTCGACCAGCTTCGCCGTCTTCGGGCGCTTCGCCGCCTGCTGCGCCTTCCACTGCGCCACCACGGCCCGGTAGACCGGCTTGCCGCCCCTGGTCGCGGCGTTGCGGCGCAGCTCACGAGAGACCGTCCCGGGGTCGCGGCCGATCGTGCGGGCGATCTCCCGCACGCCCTTGCCCTGGGCCTTGAGCAGCGCGATCTCCTCACGCTCGGCGAACGACAGGTAGCGGCCCGTGGGCTCGTCCAGACTCAGCGGCGCCATCCCGCCAGCGTGACGAAACCACCGCGCTCCCGACCGGCCACGACACGCCCACCCCAGCCGACGCCTCGACCGTCGTGATCCCCGTCGCGATCAGCCGCCAGAACTCCCGCTGCACCGCCCGCGACGGCTCCGGCCGACCCGGCGAGCGCATCGGCGCCCGCATCGCCCGATCCGCCGCCCACTGCCGCCGCGCCCCGCCGGCACCTCCGGCAACTGCTTCCTCGGACGTCCCACCACACACCTCCGTGATCAAGGTGTTGCGACGACCAGTTGAATCCGCCCTGGCGACCCGGCGTCGGAGTGGTGGACCAGCCCGGCGACGTCCTGCCCGGTCGCCGGCCGTCGCGGATCCACAGCGCCATCTCCAGGGCGTCCAGCGGCAGCTGGGTGCGGCATCCGGTGCGCGGTGCGCCAGCCCACGATCCGGCGGGAGAACACGTCGATGACGAACGCGACGTAACGCACACCCCGACCAG
This sequence comes from uncultured Actinomycetota bacterium, assembly GCA_963833495.1. Lineage (GTDB taxonomy): Bacteria > Actinomycetota > Actinomycetes > Actinomycetales > Dermatophilaceae > Fodinibacter. The sequence continues at coordinate 505,280 of CAWHYJ010000011.1, forward strand.
GTCGGCACGTAGGTGAAGTCGACCACCCACAGCCGGTTCGGGGCCGGCCGCGGTGAAGTCCCGGTTGACCAGGTCCGGCGGCACGGGCGGCGGCCGGGTCGGCGATCGGTGGTCGTTGAAGGTCCGGCCGCGGACGACGCCGCGCAGGCCGTGCTGGCGCATCAGCCGCTCCACGGTGCACCGGGCCACCTCGATGCCCGTCGCGGCGCAGCAGGTGCCACATCTTGCGGTACCCGGCCACCCCACGGCCCTTGCTGCGGTCGGCGTGCACCGCCCTGATCACCTCGAGCAGCTGCGCGTCGCGGACCGCCCGCGCCGACGGCGGCCGGTCTGATCGCGGCGTAGTAGGTGCGACGGGGCGATCTTGCACGCCGTGCTCGGTCAGCACCGCGACAGATCGGCTCGACCCCGAACCGGTCACGGTGGTCGTCGATGAACGCGATCACCACGGCAGTCGCGGGTCGAGCTCCCGCGCGAAGAACGAGGAGGCCGCCAACAGGATCTCGTTCGCCCGCTGCAGCTCTTCGACCTCGGCCTCGAGCTCCTTGATCCTCTGGGCGTCATCGGTGGTGGTGCCCGGACGGCGGCCAGCATCGACATCGACCTGCTTGACCCACCCGCGCAACGTGTCCGGGTTCACCCCGGTACGCGTGCCGATCCGCACCACCGCAGCATGCACCGACAGCTGCGGCTCCTGCTCACGCGCCTCCACCACGAGCCTGATCGCTCGCTCCCGCAACTCCTGCGGGTACTTCCTCGGTGCTGGCATGGTCATCATCCTCTCGGGGAATCAGACCCTCCATCAAACCCGGGGCGGTTCAGCTCCTTACGCCAACAGCCCATCACAGAAGCCGGATCGGTGGATCGAGGCTTAAGGGGGGCAACCAACCTCGGCCCCGGCTGTCGGCCAAGACTCTCAGCAGGTCCACGATCCATCACTCGACGATGTGCGCGCCGGTCGTCGAGCGGTGCTCGCCGAGATCGCGAGCAGAGGGCCGCTGCGTCCTCACCCTGCGGGCCGACCGACTGGGTGAGGTCTCGCGGTATCCAGGCTACTCGCACCTGGTCGAACGAGGGCTGCACCTCCTGGGGCCGATGGAGGCCGACGCACTGAGGCGGGCCATCGAGAGACCCGCCGAGCAGGCGGGGCTCCGGTTGGAGCCGGGACTGGTGGACCTGCTCGTCCGCGAGGTCGAGAAGGGCCACGCGGGCACTACCGCTGCTGTCCCACGTGCTGCGCCAAGACGTGGACCCGGCGTGAGGAGAACACCCTGACGGTGGCTGGCTACACGGCCACCGGCGGCATCCATGAGGCCGTGTCCCAGTCGGCCGAGACCGTGTTCAGTGGGATGACGGGCCGCCAGCAGGACATGCTGCGTGACCTGATGCTGCGTCTGGTCGTGCCCAGCGATTCGGGCGACCCGGTCGGCACCCGGCTCTGCGACGGTCGGTGGCCGCCGACGAGGAGCACGAGGCGGTGATCGAGAGCCTCGTCGGTGCGCGGCTGCTCAGCAGCGACGGCGACAGCGTCGAGACCGCCCACGAGGCGCTTGCCGTCGGCGTGGCCCCGTCTGCGGTCCTGGCTCGATGACGACGTGGAGGGGACGAACTCGTCGTCCAGCCCGAACAGCACTGACGTACTGTCGATCATGCTCGTGGCCTCGTGCCGCTGTCGGGGTGGAGACCAACAGCATGACCGGGGCCACGAGCCCACTCAGGTCAGGGCGCCACGCTCAAAGTCCAAGAGAACGAAACCCGCCGGGTTGAGGAGACATCAAGCCTTCGTCGTTCTGCCCATTAAGCGGATCAGCCACCGCCGCGTCCGCGCCAAAGCGCTTCTGGGCATACCCGACGACGAGCACATCGCATGGATGTTCGAGGACGTCGCCCGCGCTCCACGTGGATGGTTGAGGTCATCGCAGGGCCTTCGTGCTAGATCTCGAACTCACAACACTGCTCACGCGATTGGTATGCTGCAGACCACTTTTCGTATCCAGATCGCGTCCCAAGCGCCGCGCCCCGTTTCGCCCTGGCTCTACGCTGAGTTCCCGCGGCGGATGGCTCTATGCGTCATCACGGTCTCGAGCGTCGGCTCCCCCGGTGAATGCTATGACCGATCGCGACGAGCCCGGCGCCCGCAGCTACGGCCTGCAGGTAGTCGCCAAAAGTTGTGCCGTGCCACTCCGTGACGGCGGCGATGAAGCCGCCCACGACGATAATCGCGAATAGTGCAGGCCCGAGAACCAGGGTCAGGCGTTCGACACCATCCGCCCTGTCCACCTCAGGGCCCGGATCCTTCAGGGCGCCTCTTTCCTCCGATGACGGGTCGTCGTTCATGTGGTCGTCACCCCAGTGCCAACGACGGTTGTCCCGCGAGCACATAGTGCATATCCCTGTGACCATTCTCTTGAAGTCGCCGCTCAAGCATCAGATCATGATCCACCATTCGAGCAATTAGGCTTTCGAAGTCAACACTCGGTCGCCAGCCCAAGACGTGGTGTGCCTTGCTCGCATCGCCGACGAGTGACTCGACATCTGCCGGTCGCAGGTACCGGCGGTCCGCCGTAGCGGAATGCTGCCGTCCGGAAGGCCCGCACGGCAGAACGCCACGTCGACCAGGTCGCGCACTGAGTGGGTCCGTCCCGTCGCTATGACGTAGTCGTCGGGCTCGTCCTGCTGAAGCATGAGCCACATGGCCTCCACATAGTCTCCGGCGAAGCCCCAGTCGCGTCGGGCGTCGAGGTTGCCCAGGCTGAGGCCACCCTGGAGTTCGAAGGCGATTCGGGCGGCAGCGCTCGTCACCTTCCGCGACACGAACTCATGTCCCCGGCGCTCCGACTCGTGGTTGAATGCGATTCCCGAACAGGCATAGGCGCCATAGCTCTCCGGTAGTTGACCGTGACGTAGTGCCCATAGGCCTTTGCTGCCCCATATGGAGAACGCGGGTGAAAGGGCGTCGACTCGCGCTGCGGCACCTCACGGGCCTGCCCGACATCTCTGAGCTCGAGGCCTGGTAGAAGCGCAGCCTTCCCATGTCGTTCCGAGTATGGACGCGGATCGCCTCGAGCATCCGAAGCACGCCCACTTCCGGCTATCTCCCCGGTCAGTTCGGGTTGGTTCCACGACAGCCCGACGAAGCTGAATGCTGCGAGGTTGTAGACCTCGTCCGGTTGGGCGACTTCGAGCGCGCCTATGAGGCTCGACATGTCGTTGAGGTCACCCTCGAGCAGTTGAACCGCGGGCAGAGTCCGTTCCACCAGCCCTCGCTTGGGGTTGCACTGTCCTCGGATCAGTCCGAAGACGTCATATCCCTTGGCGCAGAGCAGCTCGGCGAGGTACTGACCGTCCTGCCCGGTGATACCCGTGATGAGTGCACGTGGCATGGTGTTCCTTTCGTCGGGACCCGACTCCTACGGTCCGAGCCATGCGAGGGAGAGGATCGCCGAGTCGATGCGCAGCCGGTCGCCGGAGCCCTGGGTCACGCCGAGCTGCACGCGATCGCCGACCTCCATCCGGACGATCGCCGCCACCTGCTGGTACGTGAGACGCCGACGGGCAACGACGGCCCGCCCACTTTCCCGACCGGGTTGCTCGCGCAGCATGATCTCGGCGCTCCGATAACCGCTTCCCGCTCGTGTTGTCCCACGAGATCTCGCCCGTCGCGATGTAGGTGCCTGGCCTCGTCGCCGTGAGCGAGAACGGGTCGCCGGGGTCGCCCTCGGGGTCGAAGAGGCCGTCGGTGTCGAAATCCGCGCGTTGGAACTGCACGAGCGTCCGCTTGAGGTTCTCGGCAAACTGGTTGCCGTCCCAGAGCCTGATGCGCGCCGCGGGCACGCTTCGCCCGGCCTCGGCACCGCCGGCGAGACGGTGAAGTAGACCGGCATCGCCGACCGGCTTTCCGGCGCTGAGCAGGCGCGCCCGCACGAGCTGGCGGGCATCGTCCGTGACCTCGTAGCGACAGACGCGCAATGTCCTCGGCATCCGGCCCGACCGTCGCGAGTGCACCCCAGCCACCAGCCAGCATCCGGGCCGCTCGAAGCGGACCTGCTGGGTCGCCGACGCCGCAGCGGTTGGCGATGCCGACGCGCAGCTCGACGATCGTCGCCGACGGAGCCTCGAGGCCGTCCCCGGAGACGTGGTAGAGGCGCGGCAGCAGGCCGACGAGCCGGTCGATGGCCGCCTGCGACGGTGCTCGATGCCGTCCATCTCCGGGCAGCTCTCGGGCGGCGAGTACGCCGTGTCGCTCGCCAGGTTGAGGTTGGCGACGAAGCGCGTCACGTCCGGCACGTGCAGCACGCCGGGCTCCGGGACGCCGGTCAGCGTCGCGGTGAGGTCCTGGGTCGGCGTCTCGTCGCGTCCGGCGTCCAGCGGCAGCTCGCGACGCCGTTCGCGGTCGTGGTCCTGCACCTGGTCGATCGTCCCGCTCCCGCGGTCACCGCGGTCGAAGGCGACCGTGGCGCCGTCGACGGGACCGCACTCGTCCGCGACGAGCACCTTGATCTCGACGGACTCGCCGGGCAGGACGTCCTCGCCGCTCCCGGTGAGCGGGAAGATGCGCGTGATCCGGGCGAGGGTCTTGATCGCGTCGTCGACCGTCTTGCTCGCCGCCAGCGTCGTCGCAGCCGCTGCCGTCGTAGGCGACCCACTCCGCGGCGCTGAGCTGGGCGCTGAAGCGGATCGACCTGCGGCGGCGACTGGCCCGAGCGGATCGCGGAAGCGCGCCTCGACGACCTGGGTGCGCGTCGCGCCGTCGAGCTGCCACTCGCAGGTCGCGATCCCGTCGGCGTCGGTCACGATCGCCGCCGCGTCGGCGGACGTGCCGCCGGGCGCGGCGACCTTGCCGGCTCCCGCCCCGGGACGACCTCGAAGTCGACGATCGCGCCCGCCACCGGCGTGCCGCCGTTGGCGACGCCGACCTGCAGCGGCCGGTCGAGCGGCACGAGGTTGTCCGTCGTCGAGCGGCACCGGCGGCATGACCTCCTGCCCGTCGCCGCCGACGTAGTACAGGTGCACGAGGTCGGTCAGCGGCGGGAAGCGCTTGCGGCAGTCGCGCACGCCCGACCACACGCCGTCGGCGTCGACGGTCGGCGATCGCCAGCGGCGCCGTGTGCCGCCGCGGGCCCGTGCCGCTCCTCGAAGCGCGGGACGCCGCCGGTGCTGCGGCCACTCGACCCGGCCGGTCAGCGTGCGCGCCGGGATCGTCCAGTAGTCGCCGGTGCGGAACGCGTCGGCCGGGTCCGGCCCGTCGGCGAACTCGACGAAGACGCCGTCCTCGAGCTCGACCCACGTGCCCGGCTCGACCGTGCCGCGGCCGTCCCAGCGGCGCACGATCGGGTTGACCGGGAAGTCGGCCATCGTCAGCGGCACCGCGTCGAGGTTGGACGAGCACCAGCGTGCGTGCCCTCGATGCTCGTCGATCTCGGGCCAGCACGCCCGGCTGCGCCGCGCAGCATCCGGCCCTCGTCGGTGATCTCGACGATCTGCTCGGGGCCGAAGCCCACGCGTGGCGTCGCGGCCGATGTGCGAGACCGTCGCCGCGCCGGTCTTCGTCGGCCGTCGTCGGTCGTGATGCCCTCGAGCCGGGCGATCACGCTCCCGTTGTCGCGCGACCAGATGTAGGTCGTGCCGCCGGCGCCGTGCCGCGTGGATCTCGACCCGGTAGAGCTGGTTCTCGAGCCGCCGGTAGCCGCCGTTGGGCGGCACGATGCACTCGCTCGTGCTCGACCGCCGCGGGGACGGCGCGCGCCCGCAGCCGCCCGCGCGGCGGGTCGTGCGGGCCCGCGGCGGCGACGTCGGCGCAGGTCGCGGTCGCCGCGTCGTCCAGCTCGACGAGCCCGGCCTGCCAGACGGTCCGCGTGCGCGTCGCCGTGTCGGGGCCGCCGAGCGCGACCTCGCGCAGCTCCTCGCGCTCGGTCGCGGTCAGGTGCTGCTCCTGCACGTGGAGGAACACGCCGTAGGTGCCGGCGCTCGGCCGGCGGGAACGCGGCCGGGTCGAGCGGTGGCTCGGGCTGGCGGTCGAGCGAGACGGTGCGCTCGTTCTCGCAGCGGACGCCCTCGACGTAGATGTCGCCGGCCGAGATCGCCAGCGTCCGCCCGCGCGCGCCGGTCGTCGTCCGCCGGCATCGCCGGGGCCGGTCGTCCACGCCCGCCCGGTCCCGAGCGGGTGAGCGTGACGTCGTCGCCGACGGCCAGCATCGCCCCGCCGGGCAGCGCCGCGAGCGCGCGCAGGTCGGCGTCGACGCCCGGTCGACTCGTGCTGCCACGCGCCGCCGTCGAACGCGAGCGCGATGCCGCCGTCGCCGACGGCCGTGCCCTCGCTCGCGCTCGGTGAACACGACCGCGCGCAGGGTGGCGGTGACCCGGGCGAGACGGCCTGGCGCGCCCACGCCGTGCCGTCGAAGAACAGCACCGTCCCCTGGCTCGCCGACCGCCCAGCCGTGCTGCGCGTCGGCGAGGAAGACGCCGTGCAGGTCGCCGGCGCCCTCCGGCGCGGTCTGCACGCGTCCAGTCCGTCCCGCGGTTCGCGGTCGCGAGGATCGTGCCGTCGTCGCCGACGGCGACGCCGGTGTCGCCGGCGAAGTGGACGTCGCGCAGCGTCGCCGTGACGTCGGCGTCCCGCGCCTGGCGCTCCCACGCCGGTGCCGTCCCAGGCGCAGCACGGTCCCGCCGGCGCCGACCGCCCACGCGCCGTTGGCGTCGCCGTGCACGCCGTGCAGGTCGGCCGTGACCTCCGACGCCGGTGGCTCGGACGTCCAGCTGGTCCCGCGCCAGCCGCAGGATCGCCGCCGCGTCGCCGACCGCCCAGCCCGACGCGTCGTGCTCGACGTCGACCGCGTTCAGCCGGCCGGTCGCCGGCCGGCACGCGGCTCGATGCGTCCACTGGCGCCGTGCCGCCGACCGACCGCAGCACGCGTCCCGTCCTCGCCCACCGCCCACGCGTCGTCGCCGGCGGCGACGCCGCGCAGCATCGAGGCGACGGCGATCGCGAAGCCGCCGCCGTCGATGCGGCGCGCCCGCGCGGCCGATCACGTCGCGCGTCGTCGCGCGATCGCGGTGGGCCTCGATCGTCGACGTGCTCGTTGAACTCCGCGTCGAGCTGGACGCGGCCCTGCTGGAGGAGCACCCCGCTGAAGTGGTTCTCGGGGCGGAAGGTCACGCGGCTGAAATCTCCTCGCATCGTTCCTCCTCAGGTCACGAACACGACTCCGGCCTCGAGGCCGAAGCGCAGGTACTCGTCCATGCGGGTGGTCAGGTTGGTCAGGCGCTGCGGGTTCTTGAGGAAGTTGAACGCGCCCATCTCGCCCTCGTCCTCGGCGCCGCTGCGCGATCTCGGGCGGACACGTGTCGGCGAGCTGGCCGTAGGCGCTCGGCGCCGGCGCGCAGGTCGAGCGACGTGAACGCCGGCGCGACGCGCGCCGCGGCGGCCTCGTCGACCGGGATGGCAGCGGAAGCGCCGCGGCGACGACCGAGGCGAGCGGCAGGTAGCAGTAGCGCACGCAGCCGGTCTGCCGGTGGCGCGACGGTCACGGCGCCGGTGAAGATCGAGTTGCCGGCCGATCAGCGTGCGCACCTGCGTGCGCGCCCGCGATCGTGCTCGTCTGCACGTCGGCGTCGGCCTCGGGCGCCGAGATCGCCTGGCCGCCGCCGGCCGTCGACGATGCTGTCGCGGATCCGCAGGCGGGGCACCGTGTCGCGCCAGGTCGACCGGGCCGCAGATCGACGCGCTCGAGCTCGACCGTCAGCGAGCCGTTCGCGTCGGCTGCGGACGCGTCGAGCCCGGCCGTCTCGGGCGCGAGCGTGCAGTGCGCGATGCGCAGCCGCCCGAGGTCGCCCGCGGCGACGGTCACGCGGCTGCTCGAGCAGCAGGCCGTCGAGGATCAGCTCGCCCGGCGCGTCGCCCGGCGACGCCCGGCACGCCGTGCACCGTCGATCGCCCCGCCGACGTGCGGCCGGCGGCCGCGGGCGAGCAGGCGGCCGAAGCGGCGCTCCGGGCCGGCGCCAGGCTCCGGATCGGGCTCCTCGTCGGCGGGCCAGTCGGCGGCCACGATCAGCAGCCGGCTCCCGGCGCGGATCGTCGATCGTCGAGGTCGTCGGCGTAGGTGCGGCTGTCCATGACGGCGATCACGCCGATCGTCGGGCTCGGTGAGCGTCGTTCCACGCGTCGACCGCGTCGGCGAGCGTCGGGCACAGGTCGGGTCGCCCGCGGCGTCGACGGTCACGCCCGTCTGCCAGCGCGGCACCTCGTCCGGGTCCGGCAGGTCCGCGAGCGCGGCGGCCACCGAGGCGGTGCGGTCGTACGGGCCGCCGCCGAGGTCGCCGGGGAACCCGTACGCGTAGCCGACCTCGACCGCGTCGGCCTGCGCGCCGGCCGGCAGCGCGAGCCGCCCGAGCACGGGGTCGACGCCGACCTTGAGGCCCTTCGCGGCGTCGGGACGTCGCCAGCCGGTCGCGGGCGGGTCGTCGGCATCGCTGAGGTCGCAGATCGCGATCTCCTCGGGCGGCACCTCGCGCGCGGTCCGCCCCCGTCCTCGAGCGACCACGCGGAAGACGGGCTGGCTGTCGTCGAAGTAGACCTCGGCGAAGTCGGTGCGGTGCGCGGCGCGCGCGCGCCGGCGCTCGCCGAGCTCGTCGTGCAGCGGCCGTCGCCGCAGCGGCGCGGCGACGTTCGGCTCGGCGGCGAGGTGGGTGAAGTCCTCCTCGGCGCGCGGGACGTTGAACAGCGGGAGGTCGTAGCCGAGCGGGCTGAACGTGTAGCGGCCCTGCTCGGCGCGGCGTGGCGGCGCGTCGACCGGCCGCGCGGTGGCGCGGCGACGTCGAGCGGGTAGCTCTGCAGGCGCCAGACGTGCAGGCCGACGTTCGGGATGTTGTAGCGGCCGCGGCCGTTGTCGATGTGGCGCACGTCGGCGAGGTGCTGCGCGCGCTCGAACGGCGTCGCCGGTGAGCGACGGCGGCGTCGGCGCTGCGGACGTCGGCGAACGCGACGTCGCTGCGGCGGCGATGGTTCATCGCCCGCGTCGTCGCCAGCCGCTCGAAGTACTCGACGGCCCGCGCGCCCCAGCCGGTCACGTCGCGCGCCAGCTGCTCGAGCACCGCGACCGTGCCCTTCGCGCGCCGGTAGGCGATCGTGTTGGCGACGAGGCCGCGCTGGCTGAACGGCGCGCCCTCGACCTCGACGCAGCCCGCGGACGCCGAGCAGGTCGCCGATGTACGGCACGACCCACTCCTGGCAGGTCTCGATGAACCAGTCGTCGTAGAGGCGCTCGATGTCGGCCTCGAGCAGGTCGAGCTCCTCCTCGGCGATCGCCAGCAGGGCGCGCAGCTGGTCGCCGCCCTCGCTGCGCGTCGCGGATGCGGTGGACGGCGGGCAGCAGGTCGTAGAGGCGTCGCGCGGTCGGTCATGTCGTGCGCTCCGTGATCGTCGACGCCGGCCGGATTGACCAGCAGCAGCTCGGCCGGCTCGACCGCGTCGCCGTCGACGTCGCGCGGGCTGCGCGAACAGGACCGGCTCGAGCGGCTGCGCGACGTCGTCCTCGAGCGTGATCTCGACGTCGGCGGCGAGCTGGTACAGCGCGCTCGAGATAGGTCGCGACCACGCCCGGCACCGCCCTCGACGACCGTCGATCGACCTCGGCGGCCGTGACGGGCTGGCCGAACGACCGGCGCGCGAACGAGAACGCGGCCAGCACGCGCGCCCCGGGCGGCCTGCGAGCACGTCGGCGGCGACGGTACGCCGGATCGACGCGGACCGCGGCCTCGACGTCGAAGTAGCGGAGCTGGAACGAGGCCGACGCTCGACCGTCGAGCCCGGGCTCGCGCGCGCCTCGTCGCACGGCGTCCACGAGGTTGCTCGAACAGCGCCGCGCTCTCGTCGATGACGGCGCCGTTCGCCGGCGGCGACGGTCACGTGCACGACGTGGCGCGTCGCCGCGCCAGATCGCGATCGCCTGCGCCTTGCCGATGCCGGCGAAGCCGCGCGCGAAGTCCTCGAAGTCGCGCAGCGAGACGATCCGCTCCATCGTCAGCACGGTCAGCGGCGCGTTCTCGCGCGCCGCGTCGCGGTTCTCCGGCTCGGCGGCGCCGGTCGTCGGCAGCGGGTTCGTGCACCGCTGCGATGCCGAGCGGGCGCTCGCGCAGCAGCGTCAGGCGGTCGGCGCCGAGCATGCCCGCGAGGCCGATGCCCGATCCGGTAGGTCGCGACGATGTTCTCGGTGCCGGTCGGCGGCCGGGCGCCCTGCTCGCCGTCGCCGAAGATCACGGTCGACGACGTGCCGTCGTCGCCGCGCCGCACGATGTAGCTGCGGCTGCGCGGGCCGAGGCCGTAGAGCACGGGCGCCTCGTCCCAGCGCACGCCGTCGACGCGGACCTCGAGCGTGCTCTCGGCGCCGCTCGGCGTCGGCGCCGAGACGTAGGTGAGCGGCGGCCGGCGCAGCGCGAAGCGCTGGTTGGCCTGCGAGCCGTCGCCGCCGCCGAGGATCTCGCGGCCGCACCGTCTCGCCGTGCGTCGCCGGGACGACGTTGGCGTTCAGCGTGACGGTCTTGCGGACGTAGCTGCGCGTCAGGCCCTTGCTCGAGCACCAGCGTCGTGAAGCCGCCGGCGTGCATCGACGTCCTCGAGCACGAGGATCTCGTCGCCGATCGCGCCGGGCGAGGTCGACGCAGCTCGCCGCGCAGCGCGATCAGGCGGCCCTGCTCGAGGCCGACGACCATGTCGTCGAGCACGATCTCGCGTGTCGCCGGCCTTCGAGCGGCTCGTCGATCGGCAGCTCGACCAGCTTCGAGGCGCTCGCTGCGCACGTGGGCGGCGGTCTCGCGGACGCGGAAGTCGGCGCGGCGCGCCCGCGCCCTCGCACGGCGAGCTGCCGTCGCGCTGGGAGAGCACGAGGCGCGACGCCCGGCCGGAGATGCCGTAGTCGGCGACCGAGTGCGCCGACACGCGGTGACGTAGTAGACGGCCGCGCCGGTCGCGGTCTCGAAGATCGCCCAGCCCTTGGGCTCGAGGTCCTGCACCTCGCGGTCGAGGTGGACGGTGTCGCCGCCGAGCGACGAGCCCTGCGAGTCGACCCAGACCGATGCGCTGCGGGTCGTCCCACGAGAACTCCCACGGGTCGCTGTCGCGCTTGCTGTCCGTCGGCGGGCTTCGGCAGCGACGCCCAGCGCGGCGCGTTGTGGCCGAAGAACGCCGGTCTTCTCGCGGAACCCGTAGACGGCCAGCTCCGCCGTTCGGGGCCACCGGGCGCGCGGCGACGTCGTGAAGCTCCACTCGAGCGGGACGATCGGGTTCGGTGTCGTCGCGTGCGCGTCGGTGATCCCGTCGGTCAGCGTCGCCGTGTAGCGCATCGACGGGGCGAGCGGCGCGCGCGGCGTCAGCGTGACGGTCTTGCCGTCGTCGAGCGAGCTCGACGTCGGCGGCGACGACGCGTGCCCGTGCCGTCGCGCAGGAAGAACGTGTCGTCGTGACGTTACGCGAGCTCCTCGTCGAACTGGCTCGTCGAACGTCGCGCGTGACCGGCACTCGGTCGTCGATCGGGCCGCTCGGCTCGAGCGGGTGCGCGTGCCGGCGAGCCTCGGCGGCGTCCGGTCGCGGACCGTGAACGTCGATCTCGACCTTCGCGGCGAGCGTGTTGGGCCGGCTTGCCGGTCCGTGGCCGTCCTGCGTCGACGACGACGTCGTAGTCGACGTCCGTGCTGCGGCGAGCCGAGCGTCGCCGTTGCGGTGTCAGCGTGACGCGTGCCGGTCGCCGCGTCGTACGCTCTTGGTGACGTTCGACCACGGCGTCGGCGTTCGTGGGCTCGTCGCTCGCAGCGTCACCGCATCCATCGCCGACGCTGGCGTTCATCGGCTCGCTGAACGCGCACGACGACCGCGGTGTTCGGGTGCGGCCTCGGCCTGTCGCGTCGGGAAGACCGTCAGATCACGGTCGGGACGCGTGACGTCGCGCGCCGGCACGACCTGCACCCACTCGAAGACCGGACCGAGGTCGAGCCCGATGCGCGATCGCGGTCGATGAAGTCGATCACGGCACAGCCGGGTTCCAGCCACAGGAGCGCGAGCTGGGCGAGCAGCCGCGGCGTTCGTTCCAGGCGAACTTGAGCGATCCGCTCGCGCGATCTCCTCGGCCGTCAGCGGACGCGGGACGAGCGACCATGATCGGCGGGCTCGATCTCGGCCGGCGCGACCGGCGGGAGCGGCGGCGGCGTCGGCGGGATGAACGGCGGGTCCGGTCCGGCGGGTGTCGGCGTCGGCGCCGGCGGCTGCGACGCGCGGCGGGAGCTTCGGCGAGCGCGTCGAGGTCGAGCCGCGTGCGGCCGCGCTCCGGCTCGGGCACGACGTCGGTGACCTCGAGGAGGCTGACGTCGACGCCCGGCGGCTTGCGGTCGACTGCGCCTCTCCGTCGAAGCGCGGGCGCGCGGTGATGAGCACGCGGTCGCCGCGCACGAAGCCGGTGGCGATGCCCTCGATGAAGAGCTCCGTCGAGCCGAGGCTCACCGGCTGCGGGACGGTCAGCCGCGGGCGCAGCGCGTTGAAGTCGCTGCGGGCGACGAGGTCGCCGCTGCGTCTCGAACGTCTGCGGCAGCTCGTCCTGGCCCGGCAGGCTCTGCACCTTCGTGCCGGCGGCGACGAGCACCTCGCGCGGCGGCGGCGCCATGCCCGGCGGCGTCTGGCCCTGCGACCGCGAAGCGCCGCTCGACCTCCCAGACGAGATGGGTCGCGGCGGCGACGCCGGGGTTGAGCTCGTAGCCGATCTGCGCGCGCCAGCTCGAGCACCGAGCGGCGCTCGGTCGCGGTGCGCAGGAAGCCCTCGTTGGCGATCCGCTCCTGGTAGAAGGTCAGCACGTCGCCGACGACCGCCCAGGCGTCGAGCAGCGCGATCGCCGGGTCGTCGGGCGCCCGCGTCGTGAGCGCGGCGAGCGGGCGCTCGGCCTGGTCCTCGCGGCGGCGACCACGCGGCGATCCGCCGCAGCATCCGCTCGCAGGAAGCGTGCCGTGGGTCCCGATCCGGTAGTCGAGCGCGGGCGAGCCCGGGGCGGTTGAAGACGCGCGGGCGCCGTCGTCGTCGGCGCGCGGCATCGCAGCCGCAGGTGTCGAGCGGTCGTCGCTCACAGGCCGCCCTTCATCTCGATCTCGATGCCGGCCGTTCTCGGGCCGGCTCGGGTCGTTGTCGAGCCGCGCGATCTCGAGCCGCCCGAGCCGCAGCTCGCCGTCCGCGAGCTCGGTCCGCGGCCGGCTCGCCGTAGCGCTGGAAGCGCCGTGACCTCGACCCACTCGACGCCGGCGACGCCCATCGCGGCGGCGACGATCCCGCTCAGGTAGACCGGCTGGCCGAAGGTGAAGTTGTCGGGATGGAAGAAGCCGCGCGGCCGCCGCGCAGCGTCCGGCTCGAGAACGCCTCGAGCAGCGCCTCCTTGACGTTGCTGCGCACGTAGCCGGGCGCGACGCAGACCGACAGCGCGCAGCTCGAGCGACACGAACTGCGGGCGCGTCGATCTCGAGGTCGTGGCCGGCGAGCCGGAACCGGTCGAGGAACGCGCGCAGCTCGTCCTCGAACGCGTCGTCGATCGGCGCGGCCGCCGACGCGGTCGACGGTGACGAAGATCGTGTACCAGCTCCCGGTCCAGCGCCGCGTCGCGCCCGCCTTCTGCACCTCGGGGTGGCGCTCGGCGAACGCCGCGTAGTCGGCCTCGGTGACCGCCCGCTTCTGCGTGCGGAACGCCTGCGGCGCGTACAGGCGGACCTGCTCGAGCGGCTCCGGGTCGGCGCCGCCGGTCGCCGGCAGCGGGTTCGACGACCGGCGTGACCGGGAGGTCGGTGACGATGCGGCGCGAGCGCGCCGGCGCCGACGTTGCCGGCCCGCCCGTTGCCGACCCGGTACGTCGCCGCGAACGTCGGCGTCCGGCGGTCGGCGCGCCGCCCGAGCACGCCGTCGCCGAAGCGCACGCGGGCCGAGCCGTCCTCCTCGATCTCGACGCACGAAGTCGGCGGCGAAGCGGTCGCTGTCGAGCAGGTCGCGCACCGGCTCCCAGCGCTCGCCGTCGGCGAACAGGGCGACGGCCGGGACGGCGCGTCGCGGGGTCGACGCGGGCCGCGGCGGCCGCCGGCAGCCGCCGCGCCGGCGCGGTCGTCGTACGGCTGCGCCTGGGTCACCGGCCGGCGGGCGAGCCGCGGCCGGAACAGCGCGGCCGGCGACGCGCGGCGCCGAGCTCCTCGCGCTCGACTGTCGCCGAGCGCCGTCAGCGTCGTGCCGCCGTGGTCGGCGAGCACGACGTTGCCGCGCGCGACGCACGCCTCGCTCGCCGCGGTCGTGTGCGCAGGCGCAGGGCGAACGGCAGCGCGTCCTCGGCGCGCCAGCGGACCTCGACGACGTCGACGGGCTCGTCCGGCGCCGGTGTCGCGCCGCGCCACGGGGTCGGCGGCGAGCCGGACGACGTGGCGGTGCGTCGGGTCGGCGTCCTCCGGGCGGCCCGAGTCCGGATCGCGGACCTCCTCGAAGATCAGCACGTCGCCGGCGTCGAGAGCCGAGCTCGCCGGCGTGCCGACGAGCGTCGCCGCGGTGGCGCCGGCGGCAGGCAGCACGAGTCGTCGCCCCAGGTGTAGAGCGGGATCGCGTTGCGGCGTCGCGTACAGCGGAGCGGCGTGCAGCGTCTCGAAGACGAGCGCGCCGCGCGACGAGCGCCTCGCCGACGTCCGCGGCCGCGATCAGCCGGGTCGGCACCGACCTCGCCGGTGAGGACCATCGTCCCGCGCGGCAGCTCGGCGCCGTCGCCGTCGGACGACCTCGAGCGCGACCCAGACGCGCGCGCTCGCGCCGTCGTGCATCGGGTAGTCGACCAGCCGCGCGTGCCGGCGCACGGAGGCGCGCCGGCGCGCCGTGCCGAGGTACGCCTCGGTCGCGACCGCGTCCTGGAAGTAGCTGAGCGAGTCGGCCGCGTAGGCGAGCAGCTCGACGAGCGTCATCAGCGACGTCGGCCGCGTTGCGCTCCCGCCAGTCCGGCACGAGCACCGCCAGCCGGTCGAGCATCAGCCGCCGGAAGCTGGCGTAGTCCTTCGCCAGGTAGTCGATCTGCGGCGCGGGCGGCTCGGCGTCCTCGCACGCGCTCGTCGGTCGCGCAGTCGAAGTCGCTCGGGCAGTCGACCTTGAACGAGAAGTCGACCGACGAGAGCAGCTCGTCGAAGCCCGGCGGCGGGCTCGTCCGGCCGGTCGCCGCGTGCGGACGAGCCGCAGCGTGTAGGTCGAGAAGTCGCCGGAGCTCGTCGCGCGCACGACGAGCGCCGCGGTCGGATCGTCGAGCTGGTCGACGCGCGCCTGCTCGTCGGCGCGCAGCCGGCCCGGCGACCAGGTCGGCGCGCGCACGCCCACTCGACCTCGATGCCGCGGACGCGCACGCCGCCCTCGATCACGACGTTGCGCTCGTCGAGCGCGGTCGAGCGGCCGCAGGCAGTGCACGAGCAGCGTCCGGTGCGAGGCCAGCACCTCGAGGAAGTCGATGCCGTTGAGCGTGCTGCGCGCGGACGAGCTCGCGTCGCCGGTCCGTCGGGGCAGTAGAGCTGCGTCGCTCACGGCCGCGTCCCGCTCGAACTGCTCGACGCGGCGCTCCTGCGTGCGCACGAGCCGGTAGACGACCGTGCACGACGAGCGTCGCCTCGCCGCCCTCGACCGTCGCGTCCTCGACCTCGATCAGGTCGCCGAGCCACTGCTGGAGCGCGCCCTGCACGAGCAACTGGGTCGCGGTGGCGAGCTCCTCGCGGTTCGGGTCGAAGACGAGCTGCAGCAGCCCGCTGCCGAACGTCGGGCGGTTGACGCGCTCGCCCGGCGCCGTGAACAGCACCTGCTCGATCAGGTCGCGGACGTGCGCCGGCGTCGTCGGCGCGCGCGGTGCGCCCGCGGGCGTCGGCGTGGAACGGGAAGTCGACCTGCATCACTGTCCCCGTCACCCGCAGCTGCGTCACGACGACCGACGGCGGGCCGCCGGGGATCTGCTCGGCGCTCTGGCAGAGGCCGCTGCTGATCTGCAGGATCGCGGGCTGGCCGCCGACGCGTGACGCGCGTGGCCGGCACGAGCCACTGCACCTTCACGCACGGCTGCGGCTTGCCCGGCGGCACCGTGAACGCGCAGCCGGCGACCAGGTACGTGTCGCCCATCGTCGCCACCGGCTGGCCGCCGACCGAGACCCGCGGGCTGCCCGGGACCGTCGAGACCTGGCCGCCGTGCGGGCACATCGCCGTGGCGCCGACGTGGAACAGCGGCGAGCCCATCAGATCACCTCCAGGGCGCCGTTGTTGACCGAGACGCTGGCCGGCGTGAGCTTCACGCTCGGCCGCCGTTGGTGAGCTCGATCCCCGACGAGTTCATGACGAGCTTCAGCGGCGTCGTCACCGCCGGCGGCTTGACCTCGATCGTGAGCCCGCCGCCGCCCGGCAGGTCGTTGAGCTGCGAGCGTGATCGCGTCGGTCTTGAGGACCTTGTTCTCGGCCAGCGCCGGGCTGGCGCGGGCACTCGCCGGTGCCCCAGAAGCAGCCGGTCCAGATCGGGTAGTCGGGGTTGCCGCGCCTCGAACTCGACCCACACGTTCGCGCCGACCGGCGGGACCGCGAAGAAGCCCGACCTGCGACCCGGCGTACGGGGCGCACGGCATCGCCCAGCTCAGCCGGCCGTCGCCCAGCACGGCCGGGACGGAGACCTGGACGCGGCCCTGCTGGAGCGGGTCGACGTTGTTCTCGACCTTGCCGCGGTACTTGCCGTAGAACTCGCTCATACCGGCACCACCGGGGTCGTCGAGCCGAGCCCTTCGCGCGCCAGCTCGAACCTCTGCGTGTAGCGGCCGAGCGCGATCTTGTGGGTGACGCGCCGGACGTAGTAGAGGCCGTCGTAGCTGAAGCCGGCGCCGCGCACGCCGACCAGCGCCGCGCGCCTGCAGCACGCCGCCGTAGCTGCCGGCGTCGAGCTCGCCCTCGAGCTTGACCGCGTCGGTCGTCGCCTCCATCGCGCCCTGCGCCTGCGCCATCGCCTGGACGCGTGTTCGCGCCGCTCTCGCGCAGCTGCTGCGCGGCGCACGTTCGGCCCGTCGACCAGCCACGACGGCATCGAGGCGAGCGGCGGCCGCAGGCTGCCGAACGTCTGCACCGGCACCTTCTGGTTGGTCGAGCGGTCCTGCACCTCGCCCTCGACCATCGCCGGCCCGAGCCCGTCCTTGGCCGCCTGGTCGAGCTTGGCGTTCGTCTCCGGGCCCATGTTCACCGTGATCGCGCGCTGCGGCAGGCCGACGCGGATCGGCGGGCCCCAGTACGCGTAGTTGGTGAACGGCACCGGGCCCGGGCGCGACGTAGAAGACGTAGCCGTGGAGCTCGGCGAGCTTGCGCAGGTAGTCGAGGTCGGTGCCCTGCTGGACCGGGATGCGCTCGATCGGGAGCGGCACGTCGAACGCCGCCGGCGGGATGACGACCGGGATCAGCCCGTACTGCGCGTAGCTGAGGATCAGCTTGCGCGGCGATCAGCATCTCGTTCTGGGCCGGATGCTCGACC
This sequence comes from uncultured Actinomycetota bacterium, assembly GCA_963833495.1. GTDB lineage: Bacteria > Actinomycetota > Actinomycetes > Actinomycetales > Dermatophilaceae > Fodinibacter. The sequence continues at coordinate 522,800 of CAWHYJ010000011.1, forward strand.
GAGCGCTCCTCGCGGTCCATCATGACGCTGACGTCCTCGCCCTTGATCGTCAGCGTCGAGGTGCCCGGCTCGGTGCCCTGCGCGAAGCTCCTGGCGGGTGATGATCCCGTCCATCAGCACGTGCGGCATCGCGTTGAACGTGACCATCACGATCACGCGGTTGAACGGCCGCAGCAGCGGGTTGGACGAGCAGCGCGTAGTCCATCAGCGCGGCCGGGCCGGCGCGGCCGACGTTGAACGTGATCGAGAAGCCCGACTGGCCGTCGTCGCGGTGCGTCACCTCGACCTCGTGCACGGCCTCGATCAGCGGCGGCGGCGCCGGGCACGGCGACGGTCGGGCCGATCAGGAGCGTGAGGCGGACGCCGAGCAGGCTCATGGCTGCGGGAAGGGGACGCGGAGGCGGCGGCCGGCCTGCTGCGAGCTCGCCGGGGTCGAGGGCGTCGTTGGCGTCGCAGACGCGCCAGAACGCCTCGGGGTCGCCGAGCGTGCGGGCGGTGATCAGGTCGAGGCGGTCGCCCTGGGCCACGACGACCTCGACCAGCAGCGGCATGCCCGATCCCT
>CAWHYJ010000012.1:0-200981 GCA_963833495.1 uncultured Actinomycetota bacterium
GCCGCGAGGGCAAGGGCATGGCCCCGGTGGCCGCCACGGCCCAGCCCGACACCTCGGCCCGCGACCTCGACGAGCTGCGCTCCAAGAACGCCACGCTCGCCGCGCGCGTCTCCGAGCTCGAGGGCACCCGCAGCGAGCTCACGACGAAGGTGTCCGAGCTCGAGGGCACCCGCAGCGAGCTGACCGCGCGCCTCGGCGAGTTCGAGGGCAAGCACGGCGACATCGAGGGCCGCAACGCCGAGCTCCAGGGCAAGGTGGGCCAGCTCGAGCACCGCAACGCCGAGCTCGAGGCCCTGGCCCAGGAGGCGCAGGGCAAGACGCAGGAGGCCGAGGCCCGCGTCATCGAGCTGCAGGACCGCAACGGCAGCTCGAGAAGAAGGTCGCCGAGACCGAGCAGCGCGCCGGACAGCTCGAGGGTCGCGTGCAGGAGACCGAGGGCCAGGTCGGCGACAGCCAGGCAGTCGCGGCGCTGCAGGCCCAGCACGAGCAGGAGGTCGCCCGCCGCGAGCAGGAGGACGCCGCGCGCGCCGCCGAGCAGGACCAGGCCGGGAGCCGAGCACCAACGAGCAGATCTCCATCCTGCAGGCGCGTCTCGCCGAGACCGAGCGCGACGCACAGGAGCGCATCGCGGCCGCCGAGCGGCGGGCCGAGGAGGCCGCAGCGCGAGGCCGCGCAGCGCCCTCAGGGCGACGCCGACGGCGGCAACCTGGGTGCTGCTGCCCTGGCCGGTGCCGGCGGTGGCGCCAGTGCCGCCGGGGTCATCGCCCTGGCCCAGCGCCTGCACGACGAGCACGTCGCCGCGGGTGAGTCGCGTCGCGACGAGCTCGTCGCCGAGGGCCAGCGCCGCCACGACGAGCTGGTCGGCACGGCGCAGAACCGTCACGACGAGCTGATCGGCACCGCGCAGGCCAAGCACGACGAGCTGATCTCGCGGGCACCGGCAGCGCGCAGCACGCACGACGAGCTGATCCAGACGGCACGTCCCAGCGCGACGAGATGCTGTCGACGGCGACGGGCCAGCGCGACGAGATGCTGTCGACCGCGACCGCCCAGCGCGACGAGATGCTCACCGAGGCGCGGGAGCGTTCCACGGGCATGGTCGCCGAGGCGCAGCAGAAGAAGGCCGGCATCCTCGAGGAGCTCGGCCGCGAGCGCGGCCTGCTGGAGCGCAAGATCGAGGAGCTGCGTGGCTTCGAGCGCGACTACCGCTCGCGCCTGCACAGCTACATCCAGGGCCAGCTCGCCGACCTCCAGAACACCGGTGTCGACGGTCGACGTCCGACGACGAGCAGCAGGAGGAGGCGGCCGCCGAGCCGCAGCCCGAGCGCCAGGGCTGACCCCCGAACCGACGCAAGGGCCCGGTCGCGTGCCGGGCCCTTCGTCGTGCCCGGGAACGACCTCGGCGCAGGCTGCGTTCGTCACACAGTGCGTTTCGCCGTTGAGGCGCGGGGGTGCAGGCCGTATCCTCGCCCCACCGGTCGGCCGATGGGGTCCACCACACACCCTGGAAGCGGGTTCACATGGTTGCCAACCTGGCGTTGTCCGTGGCCAAGCAGGCTGCGGCGACGGCGCGCAAGGCCGTCGGCTCCCGGGGGTCGGCGGCCAAGGCCGCCACGCCCGACGGCTCCACGACGAAGGTGACCAAGTCGGCGCCGGCCACAAGGGCGGCGCCGGCCGGCAAGGCGGCACCCGCGAAGAAGGCGCCGGCGACGAAGGCGGCACCCACGAAGAAGCCTGCAGCCACGAAGGCGGCGCCGACCAAGAAGGCGCCTGCCACGAAGGCCGCGCCCGCGAAGAAGGCCGCAGCCACGAAGGCGGCACCGGCCAAGAAGGCGCGTGGCACCAAGGCCGCGCCGCGAAGGCTGCGCCGGCCAAGAAGGCGCCTGCGACGAAGGCGCGCCCGCGAAGAAGGCACCGCCAGAAAGGCTGCGACCACGAAGGCAGCGCCCGCGAAGAAGGCCCGGCCAGAAGGCTCGCCACGAAGGAGCGCCCGCCAAGAAGGCCCGGCCACGAAGGCAGCGCCCGCGAAGAAGGCCACGACCACGAAGGCGGCACCGGCCGGGAAGGCGCCGGCCACCAGGAGGGCGCCCGCGGCAAAGGCGCCCCGGCGAAGAAGGCGGCCACGAAGGCCCCGGCGGCGGCGCGCCCGCCCGAGGGCGGCGCCAGCCGCTCCGCACGACCACGACTCCCCGGAAGGCAGCCACCGTGACGAAGCGCACCCGCCGCGACCAAGGCCCCCTCGAAGAGGACCGCGGCCCGCACACCGGTCCTCGTCGTCCGCGAGGACGAGACCCCCTGGACCGCCAAGGAGCTCAAGGCCGTGCGCGCCGAGCTCGAGCACGACATCGAGCAGCTGCGCTCGGAGGTGGCGCACGCCCAGAGCGACCTGGTCGACCTGATGCGCGACTCCGGCGACGGGGCGGGCGACGACCAGGCCGACGCGGGCGCCAAGACCTACGAGCGTGAGCAGGAGATCTCGCTGGCCAACAACGCCCGCGAGATGCTCGAGCAGAACGAGCACGCCCTCGAGCGGCTCGACAACGGCACCTACGGCATCTGCGAGTCCTGCGGCAACCCGATCGGCAAACTTAGGCTCCAGGCCGCACCTCGTGCGACCCTATGCATGCCATGCAAGAAGAAGCAGGAGCGCCGCTGACGCCCACCCCGTCCAGCCCGTCCACGCCGGCCCCGGTCCAGACCGGAGGCCGGCGACGGCTGTACGTCGTGCTGCTCGGGCTCGCCGCCACCGTCCTCGTGCTCGACCAGGCCACCAAGGTGTGGGCCCTGGCGACCCTGACCCCGGGTGACCCGGTCCGGGTCGTCGGCGACCTGATCCAGCTCAACCTGATCCGCAACCCCGGCGCGGCGTTCTCGATCGGCAACGGCTCGACCTGGCTGCTGACGGCCGTCTCGCTCGGCATCCTGGTCTGGGTCGTCATCGGCGCGCGCAAGGTCGGCAACATGCCGTGGGCGGTGGCCCTGGGGCTGCTCCTCGGCGGGGCGGTGGGCAACCTATCGACCGGGTCTTCCGCGCCCCCGGGCCCGGTCGGGGGCACGTGGTCGACTTCATCGACTACTTCGACCTGTTCATCGGCAACGTCGCCGACATCGCCATCGTCGTCGGCGCCGGCATCATCATGGTGCTGTCGTTCCGGGGTACCTCGCTGTCCGGCCCGGTGCACCACCCCGAGCACGCCGATGCCTGACGCCCGCACCGTGCTGGTGCCAGAGGGCCTGGAGGGGGAGCGGGTCGATGCCGCCATCGCCCGCCTGTTCGGCCTCTCCCGCACCCGCGCGGCCGACCTCGCCGCGGGCGGCGGGGTGAGCGTCAACGCGACCAACGTCGGGAAGAGCCACCGGGTCAGCGCCGGCGACATGCTCGAGGTGCTGCTGCCGGCATCCCCCGTGAGCCCGACCCTGGAGGTCGTGGCCGAGCCGGTGCCCGGCATGACGGTGGTCTACTCCGACGAGGACATCGTCGTCGTCGACAAGCCGGTCGGGGTCGCCGCCCACCCGAGCGTCGGCTGGAGCGGGCCCAACGTGCTCGCCGGCCTCAAGGCCGCCGGCTACCGCATCTCGACCAGCGGGGCCAGCGAGCGCCAGGGCATCGTCTCGCGGCTCGACGTCGGCACCTCGGGCCTGATGGTGGTCTGCGCCAGCGAGCGGGGCTACTCGGTGCTCAAGCGGGCCTTCAAGGAGCGCCGGGTCGACAAGACCTACCACACGCTGGTGCAGGGCATGCCCGACCCGCTCGTGGGCACCATCGACGCGCCGATCGCTCGTCATCCGGGCCACGACTACAAGTTCGCGGTCATGGACTCCGGCAAGCACGCCGTCACGCACTACGAGCTGCTCGAGGCGTTCCGGCACGCCTCGCTGCTCGAGATCCACCTCGAGACCGGCCGCACCCACCAGATCCGGGTGCACATGGCCGCGGTGCGCCACCCCTGCGTCGGCGACCTCACCTACGGCGCCGACCCCACCCTGGCCGCCCGGCTCGGGCTCGAGCGGCAGTGGCTGCACGCCGTCGGCCTGGGCTTCGAGCACCCCGGCTCGGGGGAGTGGGTCACCTTCGAGAGCCCCTACCCGAGCGACCTCCGACTGGCGCTCGACCGCCTCTGAGGGTCCCCGACCTTCCCGGCGAGCGGCCGCGCGACACGCCGCGGAACGGCCGGTTCGGGCGGCCGTCGGCAGGAAAGGTCGAGGCCTGGCGGGCCCTCGGCGGACCGGTTCGGCGACACGGCCCCGACACGCCGAGCGGTGTCCTCGGGCCGACCTAGGATGGTCGGCGATGTCCCTCCCGAATGCCTCCTCGACCCCCCCGACCACCAGCCCGGCGGGGAAGGGCTCCGACTCGTTCGTCCACCTGCACGTGCACACCGAGTACTCCATGCTCGACGGCGCCGCCCGCATCGGTGACCTGTTCACCCGGGCCGCCGAGATGGGGATGCCGGCCCTGGCCACCACCGACCACGGCTACGTCTTCGGGGCCTACGAGTTCTGGAAGAAGGCGCAGGGCACGGGCGTCAAGCCGATCATCGGCGTCGAGGCCTACGTCACCCCGGGCACGCACCGCACCGACAAGACCCGGGTCAAGTGGGGCGACGAGCGCAGCAGCCCCGGCGACGACGTCTCCGGCTCGGGCGCCTACACGCACATGACCCTGCTGGCCCGCGACAACACCGGCCTGCACAACCTGTTCCGGATGGACAGCCAGGCCTCGCTCGACCAGGTCTACGCCAAGTGGCCCCGCGTCGACCGCGAGCTGCTCGACCGCTACGGCAAGGGCCTGATCGCCACCAGCGGCTGTGCATCGGGCGAGATCCAGACCCGGCTGCGGCTCGGGCAGTACGCCGAGGCCAGGCAGGCGGCATCCGACTTCCAGGACATCTTCGGCAAGGAGAACTTCTACTGCGAGGTCATGGACCACGGGCTCGACGTCGAGCGCCGGTCGATGAAGGACCTCATCCGGCTGGCCCGCGAGCTCGACATGCCGTTCGTGGCCACCAACGACCTGCACTACACCAGCCCCGACGACGCCAAGGCCCACTCGGCGCTGCTGTGCGTGCAGTCCGGCTCGACGATGATGGACCCCACCCGGTTCAAGTTCGACGCCGACGAGTTCTACCTCAAGAGCCCGGCCGAGATGCGGCACACCTGGCGCGAGCTGCCCGAGGCCTGCGACAACACGCTGCGCATCGCCGAGATGTGCGAGATCTCGTTCACCGAGGACGAGGGGCGCTACATGCCCCGCTTCCCGTGTCCGCCGGGCGAGAACGAAGAGAGCTGGTTCGTCAAGGAGGTCCAGCGGGGCCTGCGCGAGCGCTTCCCCGGCGGCATCCCCGACTACGCCCAGAAGCAGGCCGAGTTCGAGACCCAGGTGATCGTCAGTAAGCAGTATTCGGGGTACTTCCTCGTCGTCGCCGACTTCATCACCTGGGCCAAGAGCAACGGCATCCGGGTCGGTCCGGGTCGTGGGTCGGGCGCCGGCTCGATGTGCGCCTACGCGATGAAGATCACCGACCTCGACCCCATCCCGCACGGCCTGATCTTCGAGCGGTTCCTCAACCCCGAGCGCCCCTCGCTGCCCGACTTCGACGTCGACTTCGACGAGCGCCGGCGCGGCGAGGTCATCCGCTACGTCACCGAGAAGTACGGCAGCGACCGGGTCGCCCAGATCGTCACCTACGGAACCATCAAGGCCAAGCAGGCGGTCAAGGACGCCGCCCGGGTCATGGGCCACCCGTTCGCGGTGGGGGAGCAGCTCACCAAGGCGATGCCGCCCGACGTCATGGGTAAGGGCGTGCCGCTGTCGGGCATCTACGACCCCACCTACCCGCGCTACGGCGAGGGCAAGGAGTTCCGCGACCTGGTCGCGTCCGAGCCGCACCTGCAGGAGGTCGTCGAGACCGCCAAGGGCCTCGAGGGGCTCAAGCGCCAGTGGGGGGTGCACGCGGCCGGCGTCATCATGAGCAGCGAGCCGCTCGTCGACGTCATCCCGATCATGCGGCGGCTGCAGGACGGCCAGGTCATCACCCAGTTCGACTACCCGAGCTGTGAGGCGCTCGGCCTGGTCAAGATGGACTTCCTGGGGCTGCGCAACCTCACGATCCTCGACGACGCCATCGCCAACGTGAAGAGCAACCGGGGCGAGGACATCGACCTCGACGCCCTGAGCAAGGACATGACCGACCAGGCCACCTACGACCTGCTGGCCCGTGGCGACACGCTCGGCGTCTTCCAGCTCGACGGCGGCGGCATGCGCACCCTGCTCAAGCTGATGCAGCCCGACAACTTCGAGGACATCTCGGCGGCGCTCGCGCTCTACCGCCCCGGCCCGATGGGGGTCAACGCGCACACCAACTTCGCGCTGCGCAAGAACGGCAAGCAGGCGCCGGTGCCGCTCGACCCGCAGCTCGAGGGCAAGCTGCAGCCCGAGATGATCGAGGCGCTCGGCCCGATCCTGGGCACGACCCACGGCCTGGTGATCTACCAGGAGCAGGTCATGGAGATCGCCCAGAAGCTCGCCGGCTACACCCTCGGCAACGCCGACCTGCTGCGGCGCGCGATGGGCAAGAAGAAGAAGTCGGTGCTCGATGCCGAGTACGTCCCGTTCTCCGAGGGGATGAAGGCCAAGGGCTTCAACGAGGCGTCGATCGCCGCGCTGTGGGGCGTGCTGGTCCCCTTCTCCGACTACGCGTTCAACAAGGCGCACACCGCCGCCTACGGCCTGGTGTCCTACTGGACCGCCTACCTCAAGGCCAACTACCCGGCCGAGTACATGGCCGCCCTGCTGACCTCGGTCGGCGACGACAAGGACAAGTCGGCGCTCTACCTCGGCGAGTGCCGGCACATGGGCATCAAGGTGCTCCCTCCCGACGTCAACGACTCGATCGGGCAGTTCGCGGCCGTCGGCACCGACATCCGGTTCGGGATGCAGGCCATCCGCAACGTCGGGCACAACGTCGTCGAGGCCATCGTCGCCGCCCGTGAGGAGAAGGGGCGCTTCACCTCGTTCCGCGACTTCATGTCCAAGGTGCCGGCCGTGGTCTGCAACAAGCGCACCATCGAGTCGCTCATCAAGGGGGGTGCCTTCGACGGGCTGGCCGAGACCCGGATGGGCCTGATCCGGGTGCACGAGGAGTACGTCGACGCGTTCGTCGCGGTCAAGCGCCAGGAGGCCATCGGCCAGGACAGCCTGTTCGGGTCGTTCGGCGACGACTCGGCGGGCGACTCCGGCAGCGACCTGATGGGCCTGACCGCCGTGCCGGGCGTCGAGTGGGACAAGGCGACGCTGCTGTCCTTCGAGCGCGAGATGCTCGGGCTCTACGTCTCCGACCACCCGCTGTTCGGTGTCGAGCACGTGCTCTCGGCCCACGCCGACACCCCGATCGCGGCGCTGACCAGTGACGACGCCGGCAAGCCCGAGGGTTCGATGGTCACGATCGCCGGGCTGATCACCGGCCTGCAGGTCAAGCGCACCAAGAAGGGCGACCTGTGGGCGATCGCCACGGTCGAGGACCTCGCCGGCGCGATCGAGTGCCTGTTCTTCCCGAGCGCCTACATGACCGTCGGCCCGATGCTGCAGCAGGACACCGTCGCGGTCGTGCGTGGCAAGGTCAACCGGCGCGACGACACGGTGTCGATCTACGCCCAGGAGCTCACCCTGCCCGACGTCAGTGACGGGCCGCGCGGGCCGGTGGTGGTGACGATGGAGACCGCCCGGGCCACCGCGCAGCGGGTCGAGGAGCTCAAGACGGTGCTCACCAACCACCCGGGCACCACCGAGGTGCACCTGAAGCTGGTCAAGCCCGGGCGCTCGGTCGAGATCCGCCTCGACCCGGCCTACCGGGTCAACGCCACCGAGGCGCTCTTCGGCGACCTCAAGGTGCTGCTCGGCCCACGCTGCCTCGTCTGACCCCGGATGCCGGGGAGCGTGTCCCGCGCACACGGCATCCGGCGTCGTGCGGGTGATGGCTGGATGCCAGCGCGCACACGTTGGGTGAACGGTCGACTTCGGTTGTCACGCAACCCCGTCAGGGCGCCGAGCGCCGCTTAGATTGGGCGCGCCTTTCACCCCACAAGGAGCAACCATGACAACAACCCATCGGCGCCTGGTCGGCGCCGGTATGGCGGCGGCCGCCGTCGCCGCCCTCGTCACCGTCACGCCCGGCGTGGCCGGGGCGGCCCCCACCAAGGGCAACCCCAACCTGACGACGGTGCAGCTGCTGTCGTTCAACGACTACCACGGCCACCTCGAGGCGAGCGACCCGCCGCTGAGCACGACCCTCGACCCGAGCCAGACACCGGTGGGCGGCGCGGAGTACCTCGCCACCACCCTGAAGGGCCTGCGGGCCACCGGGCCGAGGGGCGCCTCGCTCACGGTGGCGGCGGGCGACCTCATCGGCGGCTCGCCCTTCCTGTCCGGCCTGTTCCACGACGAGCCGTCGGTGGAGTCGCTCAACGCGATGCGCCTGGACGTCAGCAGCGTGGGCAACCACGAGTTCGACGAGGGCACCGCCGAGCTGCTGCGCATGCAGAAGGGCGGCTGCCACCCGGTCGACGGCTGCTACTTCCCCGACGCCAAGTACGGCGGCGCTGACTTCCCGTGGCTCGCGGCCAACGTCGTGAAGAAGGACGGCTCCGGGACACTGCTGCCCGGCACCTGGGTCAAGTCGGTCGGCGGCACCAAGGTCGGCTTCATCGGGATGACGCTCGAGGGCACCCCCAGCCTGGTCGACCCGGCCGGCGTGGCCGACGTCGAGTTCAAGGACGAGGTGCAGACGGCGAACGCCCAGGCGCAGGCGCTGAAGAAGCAGGGCGTGAAGTCGATCGTGGTGCTCCTGCACGAGGGTGGCGTCAATGCCGGCAACTACCAGCAGTGCGTCGGGGTCTCCGACCCGATCCTCACCATCGCCAAGACCATGACGCCCGAGGTCGACGCGATCATCACCGGCCACACCCACCAGCCCTACGTGTGCCACATCCCCGACCCGGCCGGCAACCCGCGGCTCGTGACGAGCGCGGCGTCCTACGGCCAGGTGGTCACCGAGACCGACCTGGTCATCAACACCCGCAGCGGCGAGGTGATGCGCGACCGCTCCACCGCCACCAACCACCTCGTGAGCCGTGCGGTGGCCAAGGACGCGGCGCAGACCGCCATCATCGCCAAGTGGAACTCCCTGTCCGGTGCTCTGGGCAACCGGGTCGTCGGCAGCAACGACGAGGACATCCTCGGTGACAGCAACGGCAACCGCGGCATCGAGACCCCGATGGGTGACCTCGTCGCCGACTCGATCCTGTGGGGCACCAAGGCACCGGCCAACGGTGGTGCGCAGATCGCCTTCATGAACATCGGTGGGGTGCGGGCCAGCCTGCGCTACGCCCCGTCGGGCCTCGAGGGTCCCGGGCAGATCACCTACAAGGAGGCCTACGCGGTCGCACCGTTCGGCAACCTGCTCACCACCATGGACCTCACCGGACAGCAGATCGTCAACGTCCTCGAGCAGCAGTTCATCCCCGGTCGCTCAACGGGCCGCGACGCGCTGGCGCTCGGTGTCTCGAACGGGTTCTCCTACACCTGGGACGCCAGCCGTCCGGCGGGCAGCCGGGTCGTCCCAGGGTCGCTCACGCTCAACGGTGCGCCGATGAGCCTGACGTCGACGTACCGGGTGGCGACGATCAACTTCCTCGCCAACGGTGGTGACGACTTCAAGGCCTTCACCGCCGGCACCAACCTCCTCGGCGGGTCGGAGGACCTCGGCAACCTGGTGGCCTACTTCGAGGCCAACCCGCACCTGAAGTCCCCGGCCGACCGCGTCTCCGGTCTCTGACCGACCGCGGGCGCCAGCCGGCACGAGGGCCGTACCCCACCGGGGTGCGGCCCTCGTGGCGTCCCGTGCAGTCCGGCGCGCTGCCCGGCATACAGTGACGCCATGCCGAGCCCCACCCCACCGACCGCACCACGCCGAGAGCACGTCCGCGAGCACCACGGCGACCGGGTCGAGGACCCGTTCGCCTGGATGCGCGACCTCGAGGACCCTGCCCTGCTGGCCCACCTCGAGGCGGAGAACGCCTACGCCGAGGCCCGCACCGAGCACCTCGGGCCGCTGCGCACCGCGATCGTCGAGGAGATCCGCTCGCGGGTGAAGGAGACCGACCTGTCCGTGCCGGTCGCGAGCGGGCCGTGGTGGTACTACGCCCGTACCGTGGAGGGCCGCCAGTACGCCGCCCAGGTGCGCTCACCGCTCACCGACCCGTTGGTGCGGCCGGACCCCGAGGCCGAGAGCGTGCCCGGTGAGCAGGTCGTCGTCGACGGCAACGTCGAGGCCGGCGACAGCGAGTTCTTCTCGCTCGGGGCGCTCACCGTCAGTGCGGACCACCGGCTGGTCGCCTTCGCCGTCGACACCGCGGGTGACGAGCGCTTCGACCTCACCATCCGCGACATCGCCACCGGCGAGGTGCTCGACACCTCGGTGACCGGCATCGGGTACGGCGTCGAGCTGAGCCGCGACGGGCAGTTCGCGTTCTACACCCGGCTCGACGACGCCTGGCGGCCGTTCCAGCTGTGGCGGCACGAGGTGGGTGGCGACCCGGCCGACGACGTGCTGGTGCACCAGGAGGACGACGAGCGGTTCTGGATGGGCGTGGCCTCCAGCCGCGACGAGCGCTGGCTGCTGCTGGGGCTGGGGTCCAAGACGACCTCCGAGGTGCACGTGCTCGACGCCGACGACCCGGATGCCGGGTGGCGGGTGCTGGCGCCGCGCCGCGAGGGGGTCGAGTACGACGTCGAGCCCGCCGCCGACCGCTTCCTGATCGTGCACAACACCGACACGCCGGATGCCGACCTCGCGTGGGCGCCGTTGGACGCGAGCAGCGCGGAGCAGTGGGTGCCCTGGCTGGGCTCGGGCGAGGGCGAGCGGTTCGTGGCCGTCGACGCCTTCGACGACGCCACGGTGCTGAGCCTGCGCACCGGCGGCCTCACGGCGCTTCGGGTGCTGCCCCGCGAACCGGGCTCGCCCTCGGGCCACGGCGAGCCGTGGGACGTCGCGGTCGACCAGCCGGTGCACTCGATCGGCCTGGGCGACAACCCCGAGCCGGCCCAGCGCGCCATCCAGGTCGTCGTCGAGTCGTGGGCCACCCCACGCACCGTGCTCGACGTCGACCTGGCCAGCCGCGAGCGCACCATGCTGAAGCGCCAGCCGGTGCTCGGCGACTTCGACGCCGCGAACTACGCCGAGCACCGCGAGTGGGCCACGGCAACGGACGGCACCCTGGTGCCGGTCTCGGTGGTGCGGCGCGTCGAGGTCGAGGCCGACGGCACCAACCCCGGGGTGGTCACCGCGTACGGCTCCTACGAGATCTCCTCGGACCCCTACTTCTCCGTGGCGCGGCTCAGCCTGCTCGACCGCGGGCTCGTGTACGCCGTGGCGCACGTGCGCGGTGGCGGCGAGATGGGGCGGCGCTGGTACGACGACGGCAAGCTGCTCGCGAAGCCCAACACCTTCACCGACACCCTCGCTGCCGTCGACCACCTGCTGGCGTCGGGGTGGGTTTCACCCGAGCGGATCGGGCTCGAAGGTGGTTCTGCCGGAGGGCTGTTGGTGGGTGCGGTGCTGAACCTCGCACCCGAGCGGTTCCGGGTGGCACACGCCGCCGTGCCGTTCGTCGACGCCCTGACGACGATGCTGCAGCCCGACCTGCCGCTCACCGTGGGGGAGTGGGAGGAGTGGGGCAACCCGCTCGCCGACCCCGAGGTGTATGCCGCGATGCGCGCCTACGCGCCCTACGAGAACGTGCGGGCGGTCGACTACCCGGCGGTGCTCGCGACCTCGAGCCTGCACGACACCCGGGTCTACGTCACCGAACCGGCCAAGTGGGTGGCGCGGCTCCGCGAGACCGTCACCAGCGACCCGCTCGACCGCCCGGTGCTCCTGCGCACCGAGCTGGCAGCGGGCCACGGCGGACGCAGCGGGCGGTATGCCGCGTGGGAGCAGATCGCGTGGGAGTGGGCGTTCGTGCTCGACCAGCTGGGAGCCACCGACCGCATCTGACCCGGGCTGTCTCAACTTCCCCGCACCGGGCGGGAAAGTTGGGGTCAGCGGGTCATCAGCAGGGGGCAGTGCACCCGGCTGATCAGGCGCAGCGCGGTCGAGCCGACGTGCAGGCCCGCGAAGCCCCCGGCGCCGCGGCTGCCCACGACGAGCATGGACGCACCCTCGGAGCGGTCGACCAGCGCCTGGACGGGCTCGGAACGCACCACCTCGTAGTCGACCTTCACGTCGGGGTGGTCGGCACGACGGGTGGCGATGGCCGACTCGACGATCTGCTCGAGGTTGGCCTCGTAGGTGCTCCAGCTGGAGGTGGTCGACAGGGTCGGGTCGCTCGCGCTGTGCGCCTCCCAGGCGTGCAGCACGTCGACCGTGCCACCGGTGCGGGCGGCCTCGTCGAAGGCGACGGCGAGGGCGCGCAGCGACGGCTTGGACCCGTCGACACCGACGACCACCCGGCCGCTGGCGGGCGAGCCACCGGCGGTCTCGTGGCCCACCACGAGCACGGGGCACCGGGCGTGCGTGATGACCTGCATGGCCACCGCGCCCACGCTGGTGCGGCTGAACACGCCGTGCCCCATGGCCCCGACCACCACGAGGGCGGCGGAGCGCGAGGCGTCGACGAGGGCCTGGCTCGCGTAGCCGTCGCGGATGCCGGTGGTCACGGTGAGGTCGGGGTCGACCGAGTGCGCGCGGGCCACCCCGTCGGCGACGAGGCGTTTGGCGTGGCTCGACACCATCGCCGAACCGTCGCTGAGCTCACCGAAGCCGAGCATCGGCAGGTCGGGGGCGAAGGCGTGCAGCACGTGGAGGCTGAACCCGCGGGCGCTGGCGACCTGGGCGGCCCTCGTGACTGCGGCCATGGACAGTGGAGACCCGTCGACCCCGACGACGACTCGTGACTGGGTCATCTCAGCATCCTCCGATTCACGAGAGTGTCGCGGCGGCGGGCTCGCCAGGGCGTCAGCTCTGACGTCGGCCGTCGTCGTGGGGATCGGTGGTCCCCACACCCCGACCGTGGCACTTTCGGGGTCGCCGCGCAAGGGTCGCCGTCACACGGCGCGCCGCCGTCGAGCTCGCGACTGATTGCGAATCACCCACCGTGGACGGCCCGGAATCAGGGCTACTGGGTGGGCATTCCGCAAGGAGTCGTGGACGGGGTCAGCGGCGTAGCGGCTCGCGGTCTCCGAACACGTCGAGAACGACCCCGCTCGCGCCCATAGCACCGTTGCTCCCGGTCCAGAAGGCCCCCTGGCGCCCGTCGGCCACCACGACCGAGCGGCCCCTGACCGCTGCACCGGACGGGCGCAGCACGACGGCGGAGCCGGCGGTGATCCCGACGGCGAGCTCACCAGGCGCGGCGGTGACGCCGGCGTAGAGCCGACCCCAGCGGTAGTCGTCGGCGAGGTGCGGCACGAGGGTCGCCGGCACGAGGCCGAGGCCAGGCTAGCCACTGGGCGTCATCGGCCCGGAAGGCGGCGACGCCCTCCGCCTCGATCGCGTCGAGGTCGGTCTCCGGCGCGTTGGCCTTGGCCGACCAGCGGGAGCCGAGCACGGCGGTCATCGCACCGTCGGCCAGGACGACGGGCGTCGTGCGCACGGCGGTCGTGACGGCATCCCGGAAGGCGGGGTCGGCCATCGTCGAGGCCAACGCGGCCGGGTCCTCGGCGACGAGCACGACCGCGGTCGCTCCCGCGAGGGACTTGGTCGACCAGCCCTTGCTGCCGGCGACGACGGTGGTGACGCTCCCGGCCCAGCCGGCCTTCTTGACGGCCTGGCCGTAGGCGTTGACCAGGCTGCTGGAGCCGGCGCCGCCGCCGAGCACCACGAGCCGGGCCTGTTTCGCTGGGCTCACCGCGCGGGCGGCGGTGACCACATCGTCGATGACGCCGGTGTCGAGCACGCCGCCGCCGAGGAACACCGTGCCGTCGACGCGCGAGGGGGATGCCGGGGGCGCCCACGCCTCGCCGGTCGGTGCCGGGACCACGCTGCCGCCGCGCGCGAAGGTGCGGGTCGACAGGTCGTAGGTGGTGTCGTCGGTCATCAGGTGGGTCAGCACCCGCCGGGCGGAGAGGGTGGCCGGGTTGCCGACCCAGGAGTGGGTGGTGCCGAGCGTCTCGAGGTCGACCAGTGCGGCCGAGCTCTCCCCGAACAGGTCGGAGAGCACGGTGTCGCCGGTGTCCCGGATGCCGGTGGCGTAGTCGACGCCGACGCCGACCGGGCTCGCCCCGCCGAAGCGCTCGTCGGCCGTCGCGAGCGTGGAGAGGGTACGGCCGAAGCGACCCCGCTGGTAGAAGTGCTGGTCGAAGATCGCTCGGGTCGAGCCGACGTCGAGGCCGCGCTCGAGGTCGGCGTCGTCTCCCCACCACACCAGCGTGGAGCCCTGGCGCAGGCCGTCGGGGGCATCGAGCGAGCCGGTGTAGCCGTTGATCATGGTGCGCGACTGCACGGCCGCCCCGGCGCTGGTGCCACCCAGGGCGACCCCCCGGCGAACGGCCGCGGTGATGGCGGCCTCCGCGGGGGACGCGGCGAGCACCTGCATCGCGAGGCCCTGGTCACCGCCCAGCACGTAGATGGCGTCGGTGGACGGTGCCGCGAGCGCGGCGGCGTTGGCGGGGTCCATCGCGTCGGCCCGGTTCAGCAGCACGGCCAGGGTGGCGGTGCACCCGGTGAAGGGCGCGGGTACTGCGGCGTCGCACGCCGCGTCCAGCTGGTCGGTGCGCTGCTGCGCCAGGGTCAGGTTGGCGGCGCGCTCCTTGGCGGAGTCGCCGTAGGCCGACGGGACCACGACGAGGTCCACGGTCGAGCCGCTCGCGCCCTCGGCGGCCGCTCGGGAGAAGCCGGCCAGGGTGGAGGTCTCGTAGCCGCCGCCGATCGGCGTGAGCACGGTCGGCTCGTCGCCGGCCGCGCTGCCGGCGGTCAGGGCGGCCGTCGTGGCGACGACCGAGACGGTGAGCAGGACGGCGGCGGTGCGGACGCTGCGGCGGGAGGTGAGCCGGCGGCGGTCACGGGGGTCCGAGGTCATGCAGGGGAACCTAGCCCGATGCCGGGCGGCTCGCGCGCTGAGCCGCCCGCCCACCTCAGCGTGAGCCCGTGCGGAAGAGCAACGGGCACAGGGCGTCTCGACCGGATGGGGTGGAGGATCCGCAAGGAGTGGGGGAGCACGCGTGGGGGCTCTGGGTCGGCGAGCAGGGGTGGAGGGGTGAGCGGAGCGCGCGGCGAGACATAGGCTGCCGACCATGACGCTGATCGCCATCGCGTGGGACGACACCGGGGGCCGCGACGGCCGTGGAGCGGTGCGTCTCCTCGACCAGACCCTGCTGCCGGGCACCACCGAGCACCGCGAGATCGACACCACCGAAGAGCTCGTCGTGGCCATCGCCGAGCTGGCCGTTCGCGGTGCCCCCGCCCTCGGAGTGGCGGGTGCACTGGGGGTCGTGCTCGCGATGGACGAGGGTGCCCGCGAGGGCTGGGCCGACGCCCACGTGCAGTCGGCGGTCGACCGGGTGCGCCACGCCCGCCCGACCGCGGTCAACCTCGCGTGGGGGGTCGACCAGGTGCGGCCGCTGATGGGCCAGGGGCGCCATGCCGTGCTGGCCGCCGCGCGCCGGGTCGCTGTCGAGGACGAGGCCGCCAACCGCGAGCTGTCACGGCTCGGCGCCGACTGGCTGCTGGCTCGCATCGACCGCCCGCGGCTGCGGGTGCTCACCCACTGCAACACGGGTTCCCTCGCGACGTCAGCGTGGGGTACCGCCCTCGGGGTGGTCCGCGAGCTGCACGCCCGCGACCGGCTCGAGCTGGTGTACGCCGACGAGACCCGCCCGCTGCTGCAGGGCGCGCGGCTCACGGCCTTCGAGCTGGCTGCGGACGGCATCCCCCACCTGGTGCAGGTCGACGGCGCCGCCGCGTCGACGATCCTGCGGGGTCTGGTCGACCTCGCCGTCGTGGGAGCCGACCGGATCGCTGCCAACGGTGATGCCGCGAACAAGATCGGCACCCTGGGGGTGGCGCTCGCCTGCCGCGACGCCGGCATCCCGTTCATGGTGGCGGCGCCGTGGTCGACCGTGGACCTGTCGATGGCTGACGGCTCGCACATCGAGATCGAGGAGCGGGCCGGCGAAGAGGTCACCGTGCTGGGTGGCGTGCGGCTGGCGCCCGAGGCGTCCCGGGGGTTCAACCCGGCCTTCGACGTGACGCCGGCTCGGCTCGTGGATGCCGTGGCGACCCAGCGCGGCGTGGCCGAGCCCCGCACCGGGACCGACCTGCGGGCGTTCGGCTGAGTTCTGTTGTAAGTGGATATCTTCATTCACGACAGATGAAGGTATGATCTTCAGATGAACGGAATGAAGGATCAGGCTTCACGGTGCGTCGTCATCGGCGACCTCGTGGGCTCGCGCGGCGCGCCCAACCGGCGGGCCCTGCACCGGGCGGTGGACAAGGCGCTGGTGAGCGTCAACGCCGCCGTCCCGGCGGTCACCGAGCTGCGGATCACGGTGGGCGACGAGTTCCAGGGCGCCTACGACACCCTCGGCGCGGCGATCGAGGCCGCCCTGCGGGTGCGTCTGGAGCTGTTGCCCTCCGCGGACGTGCGCGTCGGTATCGGCCGGGGGCCGGTGCAGCTGCTCGACGCCGAGCGCGGCATCGAGGACGGCCCCGGATGGTGGGCCGCCCGGGCCGCCATCGAGGAGGTGGAGCAGGCCGCAGCTCGGGCCGCCACCCGGCACCTGCGCACCGCCTACCGGCCGGCTCCGGAGCTCTCGGGCGCCTCGGCGGCGGACGGACCGGGGCACGGCGCCGACGCCGATGCCGTCAACGCGGCACTGCTCTGTCGGGACCATCTGGTTGGCTCACTGTCACAGCGATCGGTCCGACTGTTGAGGGGGCTCATGGATCCGCACACCACCCAGAGCGAGCTGGCCGGGCTCGAGGGCATCAGCGCGTCGGCGGTGTCGCAGCGGGTGCGCGCCGACGGCATCGGCGCGGTCCTCGCCGCCGAGGACCTCCTGCGGGGCCTGGCGTGAGCTGGCTGGCCGTCTGGCTCGTCGGGGTCGGGCTCGCCGACCTGGTGCGCGCCGCGGCCGGCACGAGCACCACCGCGCTGCGAGTCGCCATGGGGTCCGGGGCCGTCGCGGTGGCGGTGCTCGCGGCCCTGACCGCCCTGACCGCGCCCATCGACCTGGTGTGCCTGGCTGCCTCACTGGTGCCGCTGGTGCTGTGGGTGTGGTGGTCCGCCGAGGCGGTGGCCACCGGTGGCGGCAACTGGCGGGCCCTGGCGGCCCTGGCCGTGGGGGCCGGCTGGCTCGTCGGGCTCAGCGGGTGGGCGTCACCGGCCGGCGGCCTGTTCGGCCGCTGGCTGCGGTGGGCCGACCTGCCGCTCGTCGACCCGCAGGCGCCGCCCGCGCAGGTGCTGCTCGTCGTCGGCCTGCTGCTGGTCAACCTGGCCACCGCCAACGTCGTCGTGCGGCTCGTGCTGCTCGGCGTCGGGGCGATGCGCCCTGTGCTCCCCATGCGCACCAGCAGCGACCCGCAGCCCTCCGACCAGCTGCGCGGTGGGCGGCTGCTCGGGCCCATGGAGCGCGTGCTCATCATCGGCCTGGGGCTGGCCGGCCAGCTCACCGCTGCCGGGCTGGTCATCGCGGCCAAGGGCCTGATCCGCTTTCCCGAGCTGCAGGCGAAGCGCGACGACCGCACGAGTGTCGACGGCGTGGGCATCGACGCGGTCACCGAGTACTTCCTCGTCGGCTCGTTCGTGTCGTGGCTGGTGGCCCTGGTCAGCCTCGCGGTCACGCGCTGATGATGTTGCCCTTCCACTGCTGCGGGAAGTCCGAGGTCCGGTCGCCCGCGAGCAGCAGCCGGTAGGTCATCGTCGCGGCCTCCTCGAGGTTCAGCGCCCGGCGCAGGGCCATCGACACGGTGTCGCCGAGCGTCGAGCACCCGTGATGTGCCAGCACCACCGCGTCGTGGTCGCGGGCCGCCTCGGCGGCGGCGTCGGCGATCTCCTGTGAACCGGAGGGGTGGAAGGGCACCCGGCCGGCGCTGCCGAGGTAGTACTGGTGGTCGAGCGTCGTGAACCGCAGCGGCATCCCGAGCATGTCGACGAGCAGCACGTGCTGGGGGTGCAGGTGCACGATGCAGGCGGCATCCGGGCGCACGGCATACGTGCGCTGGTGCAGCTTCCACTCCACCGACGGGCGCGGCCCGGCGCCGACCGGCTCCCCGTCGAGGGTGAGCTCGGCGAAGTCGGCTGATGTCAGCCGGTCCAGCCAGGCGCCGGTGCCCGTGACCAGGAAGCGGTCGGTGCCGGGCAGCCGCACCGACAGGTTGCCACCGCTCGCCTGCACCAGCCCGCGCTCGACGAGGTGGCGGCCGGCGTCGACCAGCTCGGTGATGAGGGCGTCGCGTGGGGTCGTCATGCCGCGATTCTCGCGCACCCGGGACACCCGTTCAGGAGGGGCTCTGCCGGCGCCGTGGCCCGAGGAGGGCGGACACGGCACGGCCCGCCGGGACCACCCGGCGGGCCGTCTCCTCAGCCGAGGTCGGTCAGGACGCGACCGGCTGCTCCGTCTCGGCCTCGCTCGTGATGGTCTGGTGGCCACCGGTGTGGCTGACCGCGATCTTGCGTGGCTTGGCCTCCTCGGCCACCGGGATGGTGAGGGTCAGCACGCCGTCGGAGTACTCCGCCTCGATCCGCGACGAGGCGACGCCGTGGCCGAGGGTGAGCTGGCGGGCGAAGGTGCCGGTGGGCCGCTCGTGCGAGAGCCACTGTGCGTCGCGCGCGGCGTGCTCCCGGCGCTCGGCCCGGATGGTGAGCGTGCGGTCCTCGACGTCGACGTCGATGGATGCCGGGTCCACGCCGGGCAGGTCGACCTGCGCGACGAAACGGTCGCCGGAGCGGTAGAGGTCCATCGGCATCGCGGCGGAGGCAGGCGTGCGCAGGGTACTGCCGAGCATCCGGTCGAGGTCGCGGAAGGGGTCGAATGCTGTGGCCATGAGGTCCTCCTTGTGGGATCGAGGGGCGGTAGCCCCGGTTACTTGAGTGGTTGTGACTCAATTTTGCACCGCGGCCCTCACTCAATGCAAGAGCCAGGAGTGGACGCCGGGGCGCCGTCCGGCGGCGCGTCGCGCGCCGGCGGGTCATCGCCTCGGACGGTGCCGGGCCGGCTCGTCGGTTCCCAAGGTCCGGAACGAGACGGCGGGGTGACACCCTTGGGCCAGTGACGCCTCCCACACCCGGGAGCACCGACGACAGGGGACAACAGCGATGGGCTTTCTCGACCGGCTCCTGGGCCGCACACCGCCGAGCAACCAGCAGCCCGTCGGGTGGGGAGACGCGGGGAACCTGCGCTCGCCGGCGACTCCAGCCCGACCGCCGGGCAGCGAGGAGGAGCGAGCCGTCGCGCGCTACCGCTACCTGCTGCGCACGGCCCCGCCCGAGCAGCTCGAGGCCCTGCACGCCGAGGCGTTCGCGAAGCTGACACCCGAGCAGCGCCAGGAGCTGCTGCGCGAGCTGGCCACGGCATCCCCCGGCGAGGCGGGCACCTCGGCCGAGCCGGCCGACCTGGCGCGCGCCGCCACCCGTGCCGAGATGCGCCAGCCGGGCACCTTGCAGAACGCCTTCTCGCGCGGCTCGGGCGGGGGAGGCATGGGGATGGGCGGGATGTTCGCCGGCTCGATGATGGGGACGATTGCCGGCGTGGTCGTCGGCTCGGCTGTCGCCAACATGCTCTTCGACGGGTACGGCGACAGCCCGGAGGCTCAGGACGCCGGTGACACCGGTGGGGATGCGGGGACGGACTCGGGCGACGGCGGCACCGACGCCGGGGGCGACGCGGCAGACGCAGGCTCCGGCGACGCCGGCGGGGACGCCGGCTATGCCGCGGACACGTCGGGCACCGACGCCGGCGGAGACTGGGGTGGCGGCGGTGGAGGTGACTTCGGCGGCGGCGACTTCGGTGGGGGCGACTTCGGGGGCGGTGACTTCGGCGGGTTCTGAGTCGGCGCTCGCATCGGCCCCGCGTCAGACCTGGTGGGCCACCCACCCCCCGGCGCGGTCCCACCCGAGCAGTGGTGACCCGCGCCACTCGGTGCTCAGCCACAGGTGGGTGAGTCCGTCGGGCACCACCGGCGGGTCCGTGGGTAGCCCGCCCAGCGGGGCGCTCAACCGCTCGTAGAGCGGCTGGGGCAGGCCGCCCTCGGCGACTCCGACGAACAGGTGCCGCTCGTCGACCCGGCCGGCCCCGGCCACCTTGGCGGCCCGCCGCGCCACGTGCGGCTCGGCGAGCAGGTCGCTGACGGCATCGGGCAGGGCGGTGAGGACGGGGTCCGCAGGTGGCGCCACGTCGTCCGGCCGCGGCCGGGTGCCGGTGCGGGACAACCGGTCCCGACCGAGCAGGGCCAACCCGTTGCGGGCAGCCGTGCCCGCGTGCGTGGTGACCTCGAGGGCGGCGGTGCGCCCGCTCGGGTAGGTGAGGTGCACGTCGTAGGCACCCTGGCGGCGGCCGACGTCGTGGGCTCGCGCGGTCGCGCCCGTCGCGCGCTCGACGAGGCGGGCCGCGACCTGTTCGTCGGCGCGCAGCCCGTCGAGGCGGCGGGGGTCGGACCCCATGGAGGGAGGCTAGGCGACGGTGGGCAGCTCGTTCACCCCGAGCGCCGGGCGGGGCCTGCTCAGAACGGAGAGTTGTACTCGATGACGCCCTCGCGGATGGCGGTCGCCACCGCCTCCAGCGTCGAGTGGGCCCCCAGCGTGCTGATGACCCCGTTGATCTCGTCGCGGGCAGCCTCGGGGCTGCACGAGAACGCGAGGGCGACGGTCTTGTTCGTGGCTCCTCGGGCCAGCATCGCCAACACCTCGAGCTGGCGATCGGTGAGGTCCGACCCCATCCCGCGGTTGGACTTCGGCAGCCGGGGGAGCAGCCGGGCCATGGCGGCGGGCGAGAGCAGGGCCTCGCCGGCAGCCAC
Organism: uncultured Actinomycetota bacterium; assembly: GCA_963833495.1. Taxonomy (GTDB): domain Bacteria; phylum Actinomycetota; class Actinomycetes; order Actinomycetales; family Dermatophilaceae; genus Fodinibacter. The sequence continues at coordinate 21,009 of CAWHYJ010000012.1, forward strand.
CGTGCGCACGGCGCTGGCCACGTCGGAGGCGGCGCGGTCCTTGGTGAGGTAGCCGGAGCAGCCAGCGTCGATCGCCCGCAGCAGCAGGCTGTCGTCGGTGGACCCCGAGATCATCACGATCATCGTCTCGGGCCATCGCGCCTTGATCTCGGTCGCCGTGACCACGCCGTTGCCCTCGGGCATGTCGAAGTCGAGCAGCAGTACGCGCGGCCGCAGGCGTTCCACCAGGGTCACCGCCTCGCGCCCCGTGGCGCCGGTGCCCAGCACCTCGATGTCGTCCTCGACATCGAGCAGCCGGGTCAGCCCCTCGGCGAACAGGCGGTGGTCGTCGACGACCACGACGCCGACGGATCCCGCGCTGGGATCTCGGCCGAGGTAGCGGTGGATGGCCCGGTACAGCACGTCCTCGTCGAGGCGTGGGGACGTCGGCTCGGCGGCGACCGAGGCGACCGTCGGGTCCTTGGCGGGCTGGTGCGCCACCTGCCTGAGCCGGCCGGTCAGCTCCGCTCCGTGCTCGGCCGCCGCGCGGATCTGGGCGAGGTACTCATCCATCGAGCGGCCCTTCACCGCGCGTTCGATGAGCTCGCTGTAGATCAGCATGACGCTGATGATGTTGTTCAGGTCGTGCGCGATGGCGGAGAGCTCGACCGTCTCGGCGGCCGGCGGCATGGCCTGCTGACCGGCCCCTGGTGCCGGCCGGTCGGCCGGGGGCTCACTTTCGGGCGGCGGTGTGCGTTCGCGGATCGTCAGCGTGACCCGTTGCCCCGAGTCGTCACCAGCGGCCGGACCCAGCCGGACCTCCGCAGGGAACGGCGGTCCCCCGCGCCGACGGGCGGACAGCACCAGGTCGACGCCGGCCGGGCGCGGGCCGAGATCGGTGACGCGGTCGGCGACGAGCACGTCGATCGGGCAGCCGACCAGGTCCTGCGCCGGCCACCCGAAGAGCTGCTCGGCCCCCGGGTCGACCCCCTCGATCTGACCGCTGGCGTCGACCTCGATGACGCCAGCGGGAACGGGTGCGTCGCGCTCGCGCTGCCCGTCGTCATCCGGCTCCACCGTCACCCTGCCGTTCCTGGCGCCCGGGACCGCCGTCACGCCGTCTCGGCTCAGTCGTACCACACGCACGCCCGACCCGGCAGGCACATCGAACCGTCGGCGCGCACGGGGTGCGAGGGCGTACGGTGAGGCTCAGGCTGCGGCTGGGCGACGTCCGGCACCACGCGGCCCCGCCCCAAGGGGAGGACGAGATGGCACTGCCGCAACCTTCCTCGCCCTCGAGCGAACCGGCTGACAGCCTGTTCGACCGTCGCCTGGCGGCCTTGCTGGAGGCGGCCCCCGACGCCCTCGTCTGCGTCGAGCCCAGTGGCCGGATCGCCCAGCTCAACGAGCGGGTGGGTGCGCTGTTCGGCTACGACCGTGACGAGCTGCTCGGTGCCGAGGTCGAGGCGCTGCTTCCTCAGGCCCTGCGGGCTCGCCACGTGCGCCACCGGGCCGACTTCAACGCCCAGCCGCGGGTGCGTTCGATGGGCTCCGGGCTGGCCCTGGTCGCCCGGCACCGCGACGGGTCCGAGATCCCGGTCGAGGTCAGCCTGGTGCCCTGGCTCGCGGGCGAGCCGGGGTGGGTGATCGCAGCGATCCGCGACGTCACCAAGGAGCGGGCCCTCGAGGCGGCATCCGCGGAGAGCGAGGCGCGCCTTCGCCAGATTGCCGAGAGCGTCGACCTGGTCTTCATGCTGCTGCAGCTGCACCCACTCGCCTACCTCTACGTGAGCCCCAAGGCCGAGCACCTGATCGGGGTCGGCGGCCAGGCCGCGACCGACGGCGACCGCGCCCTCGTGCTCTCGCTCGTGCACCCCGACGACCGCACGGCGGTGGAGGAGGGCTTCCTGGTCGACGCGCTTCAAGGGCTCCCGGCGCAGTCCGAGCACCGCCTGATCTCCTCCGACGGCCAGGTGCTCTGGGTGCACGTGGTCGCCACGCCGGTGCAGGTGCCCGACGGGCCGCCGCAGCGCACAGTGATCACGATGGAGGACGTCACGGCCCGGGTGCTCGTGGCGGAGGCGCTGCGCGAGGCAGAGGCCGCGGCCCGCGCGGCCAACGACTCCAAGAACCACTTCCTGTCGCGGATGAGCCACGAGCTGCGCACCCCGCTGAACGCCGTCCTGGGCTTCGGCCAGCTGCTCAGCCGGCAGCTGGCGGGCACCGAGCACGCGGAGTCGGTGTCGTACGTGCTCACCGGTGGTCAGCACCTGCTCGAGCTCATCAACGACGTGCTCGACATCTCGCGCATCGAGTCGGGCGAGATGTCGCTGAGCCTGGAACCGATCCACCTGGCGGCGCTGGTCGACGAGACCCTGCAGCTGATGGCGCCCCTCGCCCTGGCCGGGAACGTGACGTTGTTGCCGGCGGCGGGCGCCGCAGACGTGCTGGTGCTGGCCGACCGCCAACGGGTCAGGCAGATCCTGCTCAACGTGCTGTCCAACGCCATCAAGTACAACAAGGACGGTGGCCACGTCTGGGTCAGCTGGGTGCTCGACGCCGACGTGGTGCGGCTCAGCGTCCGCGACGAGGGGCCCGGCATCGCGCCCGAGCTGCACCGACGCCTCTTCGAGCCCTTCGACCGGTTGGGCGCCGAGAGCACCTCGGTCGAGGGTGCCGGCATCGGCCTGCCGCTGACCCGCTCGCTCGCCGAGCTGATGGGCGGGAGCCTGGGCATCAGCTCCACCCCGGGGCAGGGGGCCACCTTCACGGTCACTCTGCCCGCCCGGGCGGGCGCCCCCGAGCCGCAGGCCCAGTCGGCCGCCGCCGCGATCGCCCGCTCCGGCGTCGGCCAGGACGGGTGCGCCGACCCGGTCACGGCCACCCTGCTCTACATCGAGGACAACGAGCCCAACGTCCAGGTGGTCGAGCACCTCCTCGCACTGCGGCCGGGCTGGACGATGATCCACGCGTCGTTGGGTCGACTGGGCGTCGAGCTGGCCCAGACCCACCACCCCGACCTCGTGCTGCTCGACCTGCACCTGCCCGACCAGTTCGGCGGCGAGGTGCTGCTGGCCCTGAAGCGGCGGGACGACACCAAGGACATCCCCGTGGTGGTCCTCAGCGCCGACGCCTCCCCGGGCCTCGCGACCCGGCTCGTGCACGCCGGCGCCGACCGTTTCATCACCAAGCCGCTCGACGTCGAGGTCGTGCTCGGCCTGCTCGACGAGGTGTCCCGAGGGCGCTTGCGCGAGGACAGCGGCTCCGACCGTGGAGGCCGTGAATGACCGAGCCGGCCACGGGCGCTGGGGGAGAGGGTGCCGCCATCCTCGTCGTCGAGGACTTCGCGGCGCTGCGCGTCCTGCTGACGCGGGTGCTCGCCGCGGCGGGCCACCACATCACTTCCGCCGAGAACGCACAGGCGGCGCGGGCCGCGTGCGAGGCGGCCGACTTCGACCTGGTCGTCACCGACGTGGCGATCCCCGGAGGCAACGGCGCCGACCTCGCCCGGCAGGTAGCGGCCGACCGACCCGGCCTGCGGGTGCTCTTCGTGTCGGGCAGTGCTCCTGACGACCTCGACCTCGAGGTGCCCGGAGCCCGTACCGACTTCCTGCAGAAGCCGTTCGACATCGACGAGCTCGTCGCGCGAGTCGGTGGCCTGCTCGACGACGACAGGTCGGCGTCGCAGGCCTGACCTGCGGGGACCTTCGCCTCGGATGCCGGGTGATTGCCGCCCGTGGCGCGCGGGAGGACGATGGGGGTCTGGTAGGCCGGGCCGAGCCCAACGACGGTGGTGAGCAATGAACGCAGGGGCGCGTCGACGGGTCCGAGCGGCGTGCTGGTCCGTGCTGGTGTGCCTGCTGCTCGCCCTGGCGCCGCCCGCGAGTGCCGTGGACTACCCCGTGCCCGACCGTGCCGGGTCGGCGAGGGCAGCCAGTGCCGCGTCGGCCAGGTCGGACATGGCGGCCGTGGCCGAGCTGGGCACGTTCGACTGCGCCCGGTTGCGGGTGGGGCTCAGGCTGGACAACTCGGGCTCGTCGCGCGCCGTGCGCTTCAGCTACACCGCCCGGTTCGTCCGCCCGCAGCGCGCGCCCTACTCGGGCCGGGACGGCCGGGTGGACATCGACGTGGCCGCCGGGGCGACCCGGCTGGTCGAGATGCCGGTGCGGAACGACGCCCGCACCACCGTGACCGTGCACCTCCCCGGCGGCCGCGACGCGAACTGGCAGAGCTCCTGCGGCAACGCTCCCGGGGCCATCTTCGGCCCCAGTGACTGCGCCGCCCTGAAGCTGGGGGTGCTGCTCGACAACCGCACGTCACGCGCGCCCACGCGGTTCCGCTGGGCGCTCGACGACCCCGCCGGCCTCGTGGCCACCGCGGCGGTCGTCGTGGCTGCCGGTGCCGTCGCCCACGCCGACGTCCCTATCGTCGCCGACAGCTGGACCGCCGTGGAGGTCAGCGTCGACGGCCGGGGCACGGTGGCGCGGCTGAACCGGCAGGCCTGCGGCTGGGTGGTGCTCGACCCGCGGGCGATGTTCGGGGTGGTCGACTGCCACGACGTCTCGGTGCCAGTCCTCCTGGACAACGCCCGCAGCAGCACGCGGCTGCGCTTCCACCTGCCCGGCGACGACGTCGTGCTCGGCCCGGGGGAGACCCGGTCGCTGCGGCTGCATGTCCCGATCCGCGAGCTGCTGGCGGTGACCGTCGACGATGTGCTGCCCCGGGGCCGGTCGGTCGTGCGGGCGGTCACCTCGACGGCGCACTGCGCCGCCCTCGCGGCGACCGCGGACGCCGCCACGACGAGTGGGCCCACACCGCCACGTGGCGGCTCGCCCGCCGCCCTCGCCGCAGCCGGCCGCGGCGCCCCGGTCGTCACGAGCGCCGGTGAGCCGGCCGCTGCCGGCTCCGCACCGGCATCCGTGACCGTCGTCGGCGCCCGGGTGCTGATCGTGTTCGTCGCCCTGGGCCTCCTGGTCGTCGCACGACGACGGTGGCACGCGACGTCATCGTGAACTGTCCTTGAGGCACACCACAGTTCGCGCAGAACCAGCACGTCGACAGTGGGGGAACACGGGTGCGACGACGCACCCCTCTTCATGTAGAAGGAAGGCCAGCTTGGATCTGCAGAAGGACCTGGTCACCCAGCGCGTGCAGGACGGCTCACTGTCCTACCAGCTGCAGACCCGGGAACCCAGGCGCTGCTCGACCAGTCCCGCAGGCTCGCCGAGCGGTGGTCGCTCTCGGTAGAGCCGCTGGTGCTCCCGTCGCTCGGCTCCGGGAAGTATGCCGCCGCGGAGCGCGAGCAGGTGCTCACCACCCTCGTGGAGATGGAGAAGGGTTACAACCGGCTGGTCTCCGACGGCGAGAGCAACCGCAAGGCAAGCTGGGGCAGACCAATGCGGCCACCCAGGACCTCGTGCAGCGCGCCCACGTGCTGCTCCACGAACTGGTCGGCACCTTCGTGGCGGTGCTGTGCTTCCTGGGGCTGGGCGGGCTCCTCTACACCCGCTTCCACCGGCAGCGCGAGCGGGCCGGCGAGACACGGCTCGCGCTCAACCACGAGCTGCGGCGCTACGCCCAGGTCGTGCGCTCCACCGACAACCTGGTCGTGGTCACCGATGCCCAGCCGGATGAGGCTGTCATAGCGGCCCTGTCGAGCCCCTGTGACAGGTGGCACGCCCCGGGGAGGCCGTGAGGCCTCGACCCGGGACGCTGGGTAAACCCACTCGGGGGGATGAGTGGGCGCACCGTATGTCGAGCGTGGCACTGCTTCCTGCTCCGGCGGACTGCTCTGTGATCGACGCCTCCGGCCCGGTGGCAGCGGCACGACGAAACCCCCGCCGGAGGTGTCTCCGGTGGGGGTCTCGTGGCGCTGAAGGTCTGGGCCGGATGCGGCCCGGCCGGTCAGATGTCGAAGTACATCTCCTCCTCTCCCCGCACAGGTGGCAACCGTTGTTCTACCGGTGGCTTAGGCCTCGGACCTGCGGCTTTTCCCAGCGTGACCGTTGGCGGTCGGTGCCGATCTGCGAGCATCCTGCGGACTATTTGCGGACTGACGACCCCGTCACATCCCCGAACCAACGTCGCCAGTCGGTGGCGGAGCGTAGAACCGAAGAGCGGCCCCGGCCGGCGCGTGAACACCGATCAGGGCCTGGACCGATCCCTGAGTAGAAGGAGAACGACCGTGTCCATAGCCTCCCCAGAGATCCCGCACCAGCTACAGGTGCTCCGCGAAGAGTCCGCCGTGGTGTGGGCCAGGCGCGACGCCGACAACATCGACCGCGAGGACTTCGTCGACGTGCCGGAGATGATCTTCCAAGACCTGCGAGGGCTCGCAGGGCGTGTCGAGGCGCCCACGGACTGCCCCGAATGGTGCAACGACCACCTGACCTACTTCGCACTGGACCCGGACGAAGACACGTCGCTGTGCTCCCTGCACGTCGAGGGCGAAGGCTGGTCCCTCGACGTCATGGCCACCAACGAGGACGGGTTGACCTTCATGCCGGCGGACGCCAACGAACTCAGCCTCGAGCAAGCGCGCGCGTACGCGGCAGCGATCCTCAGCGCGCGTGCGGCGCGGTGGCCCAGCGGCTCTGGAGGGCTGCTAGCGCCTGGTCAAGCGCCTCGAGCGCCTGCCCGCGCCGCGCGTCCGGCACCCGCCCCATGGTGAGGGCGTCGCCGCGCTGGTTGCGGTCGTGCGGCCCCTCTGTCAGGGGCCAGCGGTCCTCGTGGGCCCGATAGTCGTGCTGCAGCCGCTGGAAGGCCTGGACCCCCTGCTGCAACTGCCCGGTGAGCCTCACCGTGAGGTCGTGGGCCACGCCCTCTGTCGGGTGGTGCACGGCCCCGTCCTCGTGTCCTGCCACGCTGACTACTTCGGCCACGCGATCCCTCTTCCCTCGGTGGCGCCATGCGCACGTCGGCCTTGGCCCGTCCGCCCGTTGTGAGCGACCGCCCCGGGGTCTGTCTGGTCAAGACCATCCGGCCGGGGCGGTCGCTCTGGCCATTCGTTCCCGTTGACGTGCGGGGCCAAACGTGAGGCCACCGAATCTCGTGAAACCGGCCGCACGGGCGCCTTCTCTGCGCTGCAATAGACGGATGTTGCCGGCGCCGCGCGTTGCGTAAGGCGACTGAGGGGTCCGACCGATCCGTCGGAGAGGGCCTGGTTAGGCTGCCGAACCCTCGCTCCGTGCAGGGGGTGCGAGGGTTCGGCGGCCGACAGCCTCGGCTTGCACGCCTTGGCTTCGGGGGTGACGATTGTCAGTGGCCGGGGGCCCAGGGTGGGGTGTCAAGCTCACCGTGGCAGCGAGCGTCCCGGGGCCGGCCCTGCACCGGTCCCGGGACCTGCCCAGTGTTCAGCGCATCACAGACGCCCGCCCGGCAGGGCCTCGGGTGCAACCCTTGTTGTGGCACAGTCGATCCGTCCCCCCCGAGCGGCTGGGCCTCGCGTCCCGGGTCGAGGGGCAGGCCTCCCCGGGACGCGCCACGCCCGCCGGGGCGCCCCCGCATCCCCCACCCACTCGGATTCCGAGGGACACGCAGGTCTTGCGCGCGAGAGGGTCACGGACGAGATCGGCCGGCCGTCGTCGCCCTGGGCTCTCGAGCGCGCATGCGGGCCGCCCGGGCGCGCGTGGAGGGCCTGCCAGAGGGTTTCCGCTTCCACGACCTGCGGCACTGCTTCGCGAGCCTGCTCATCGGCTCGGGGGCCGACGTGAAGGTCGTGCAGCGCCGGCTGCGGCATGCGAGCGCGACGACGACGCTCAACGCCTACGGGCGCATCTGGCCCGACGCAGACGAGTCCGCCCGCGCTGCCGTTGGGGCGGTGCTGGCAGCACGGACGGACTCGCTGTCTCCCACGAGTTGCGGACCATCTGCGGACCAGAGCGCAGGTGATCCGATGAAAGCGCAGTTCAGACGGGGTGCGGGGCTCAGATGTCGAAGTACATCTCGAACTCGTGCGGGTGCGGTCGGAAGCGGATCGGGTCGACCTCGTTCTTGCGCTTCCACTCGATCCAGGTCTCGATGAGGTCGGTCGTGAAGACGTCACCCTCGAGCAGGAACTCGTGGTCGGCCTCGAGGGCGAGCAGCACCTCGGGCAGCGAGCCGGGCACCTGGGCGATGGCCTCGTGCTCCTCCGGGGGAAGCTCGTAGAGGTCCTTGTCGACCGGCTCCGGGGGCTCGATGCGGTTCTTGATGCCGTCCAGGCCCGCCATCAGCTGCGCCGCGAAGCACAGGTAGGGGTTCGAGCTCGGGTCCGGGATGCGGAACTCGATGCGCTTGGCCTTGGGGCTGTCGCCGGCGATCGGGATGCGTACGCAGGCGGAGCGGTTGCGGGCGGAGTACACCAGGTTGACCGGGGCCTCGTAACCGGGAACCAGGCGGTGGTAGGAGTTCACCGTCGGGTTGGTGAAGGCGAGCAGCGCCGGGGCGTGCTTGAGCAGGCCGCCGATGTACCAGCGGGCCAGGTCGGACAGGCCGCCGTAGCCGCGCTCGTCGTAGAAGAGCGGCTCGCCGTTCTTCCACAGCGACTGGTGGGTGTGCATGCCCGAGCCGTTGTCGCCGAAGATCGGCTTCGGCATGAAGGTGGCGGTCTTGCCCTGCGCCCACACGGTGTTCTTGACGACGTACTTGAACTTCATCATGTCGTCGCCGCTCTGCAGCAGCGTGTTGAAGCGGTAGTTGATCTCCTGCTGGCCGGCGGTGCCCACCTCGTGGTGGCTGCGCTCGACCGCCAGGCCGACGTCGGCCAGGTTGAGGCAGATCTTGTCGCGGGTGTCGGCGAAGTGGTCGACCGGCGGCACGGGGAAGTAACCACCCTTGTAGCGGGTCTTGTAGCCGCGGTTGCCACCCTCCTCGGCGCGGCCGGTGTTCCAGGCCGCCTCGACGGAGTCGATGTAGTAGTAGCTGGCGTTCTGCTTGGTCTCGAAGCGCACGTCGTCGAAGACGTAGAACTCGGCCTCGGCGCCGAAGTAGGCGGTGTCGGCGATGCCGGTGGAGGCGAGGTAGGCCTCGGCCTTGGCCGCGATGTTGCGCGGGTCGCGGCTGTAGGGCTCACCGGTGAACGGGTCGACGATCGAGAAGTTCATGATGAGCGTCTTCTCGGCCCGGAAGGGGTCGAGGTAGGCGCTCTTCGGGTCGGGCACGAGCTTCATGTCGGACTCGTGGATCGCCTGGAAGCCGCGGATCGACGAGCCGTCGAACATCTGGCCGTTGGTGAAGAAGTCGATGTCGACCGTCTGCGCGGGCACGTTGAAGTGCTGCATGACGCCCGGCAGGTCGCAGAACCGGATGTCGACGAACTTGACGTCCTGGTCCTTGATGTAGTCGAGCACCTCCTCCGGGGAAGTGAGCTGCTTGAAACCGTCCTCAGCAGAGCTGGACACGAATTGAACCTCCTGGTGCGGGACAAGGGGCTATGGGGGAGCCAGCCCTGGGGCTTTACGACGACACTAGGGAGGAGCGGTTTCCCGACCGTGACCCACGTGTTTCGCCGGTGTAACGCAGCCCACCGTATCGGTACGTGAGATGAGCCGCCCGAGGGGCGGACGCCAGGTGAGACGTGGTGACGCCTTCTCCGGTCCCGTCGCGAGCCCGGCCGCCGACCGCGGTGGCGAGCACGCGGCATACAGTGTCGAGGTGCCAGCGCCCGCCGACCCCGCACCCACCGACCCCGGGATGCCGCCCGCCTCCGACGACGCGGCCGCCGGCCCCGAGACGCCCACCTTCCTGCGCCGCTTCGGTGCCCTGTTCGTCGACTGGGTCATCGCCCAGCTCATCGTGGTGCTGGGGCTGCGCATCGACACCACGAGCGGGGGGGCGCCTGCCCTCATTCCGCTCGGGGTGTTCGCGGTCTACACCGTGCTGCTGCTCGCGCTCACCGGGGGAGCCACCGTCGGGCACCGGCTGTTCGGGCTGCAGGTGTGGAAGGTGCGGCCCGGCGCGTTCGCGCTGCAGGTCGTCATCCGCACGCTGCTGCTGTGCCTCGTGCTGCCCGCGGTGCTCACCTCACGCGACGGGCGCGGGTTCCACGACGTCGCCGCCGGAACCCGCATCGTGCGCCCCTAGGGGTCACTTGCCGCGCATCGCCTTGCGGTCGACGCGGGCGCGGGTGGGGTCGATGCCCTTGGGGATGGGGGGCCGCATGCCGCCGAGCGACTTCAGGCGCTTGTTGACCACCGAGGTCTCCTCCTTGGTGAGCACCGGCTTCATCCGGGTCAGCCTGCCGGAGACCTTCTTGATCGGCACCTGACCCTCACCCTCGCCGACCACCCACAGGTGCACCGGCACGCCGGGGGCCACCCGGCTGACCTTCTTCTCCTCCTGCTTGAGCAGCTTGGTGACCCGGGCCGTGGGTCCCTCGCCGATCAGCACGATGCCGGGGCGGCCCAGTGCCCGGAAGACCATCGCGGCATCCACCATGTCGCTGGGCCGGGTGCCCCGGGCACCCTCGATGGCGACCGGCTCCTGGCCGGCGTACCAGCCGCGCTTGCCGAGCCCGGTGAGGGTGGCCCCGGCGGCGCCCGGCTGGCCCTCGAGGGCCCGGTACATGGCGGTGTTGCCGCGGCGGTTCATCACGACGACGGCGGCGAGAAGCGCCGTCGGGATGGCCATGATCACGGCGTACCAGACCCAGAACCCGCCGAAGAGGGCCCCGATGCCGATGACGACGGCCGCCGCCGCGAGTGCGGCACCGAGCATCCACCACCCGAGCTTGGGGTCGAGGTTCTTGATGGCCGTGTAGGCCTGGCGGATCTGGGCGATGCGGCCGGTCTTGGCTTCGGGCTGGTCGGACACGGGAGGTCGTGCTCCTGGATCAGTGGGGCAGTGCCCGCGAGGTGCCGCGGGCCGGGGGGATCAGGATACGGTGCTTGCCGCGCGGGCGACCAACGACGCCGCCTCCTGGCGGGCCGGGTCTGCCGTGGCGGCGGCGAGGTGCGACAGGTGCTCGGGGATGGGACGGCCCCAGCGGGTCATCGCGGTCGCCCAGAGCCGCCCGGCACGGTAGGAGCTGCGCACCAGCGGGCCGGCCATGACGCCCTTGAACCCCAGGTCGGTCGCGACGTCGGACCAGTGCACGAACTCCTCCGGCCTGACCCACCGGTCGATCGGGTGGTGCTTGGGGGAGGGGCGGAGGTACTGGGTGATGGTGAGGATGTCGCAGCCCGCGTCGTGCAGGTCGCGGATGGCCTCCTCGATCTCGGAGTCCTCCTCGCCCATGCCGAGGATGAGGTTGCTCTTGGTGACCAGCTCGGCGTCGCGCGCCATGGTGAGCACGCGCAGCGACTTGTCGTAGGTGAAGGCAGGGCGGATCCGCTTGAAGATGCGCGGCACCGTCTCGAGGTTGTGCGCGAACACCTCGGGGCGGGCGTCGAACACCTGGCCGACGAGCTCGGGCACGGCGCCGAAGTCGGGAGGGAGGATCTCGACGCCGGTGTTCGGGTTGAGCGCGTGGATCTGGCGGATCGTCTCGGCGTAGAGGCCGGCGGCACCGTCGGGCTGGTCGTCACGAGCGACGCCGGTCACGGTGGAGTAGCGCAGGCCCATGGTGCGCACCGACTCGGCGACCCGGCGGGGCTCGTCGAGGTCGAGGGCCTGCGGGCGACCGGTGGCGATGTCGCAGAAGTCGCAGCGCCGGGTGCAGGTGTCGCCGCCGATGAGGAAGGTGGCCTCGCGGTCCTCCCAGCACTCGAAGATGTTGGGGCAGCCGGCCTCCTGGCACACGGTGTGCAGGCCCTCGCCCTTGACCATGGCGGAGATCTGGGTGAACTCCGGGCCCATCTTCGCGGTGGTGCGGATCCACTCCGGCTTGCGCTCGATCGGGGTCTGCGCATTGCGCGCCTCGACCCTCAGCATGCGGCGTCCCTCGGGTGCGACAGTCACCCGCGACAGCCTACGCCGGGCGTGCGACAGGCCCGAATCCTGCGACAGCGAGATGGGAGGGCGCTGGGGATGCCGGGTGTGCTCAGCCCAGGACGTCGGTGAGGTGCTTCTCGGCGTACGGCAGCACGTCCTGCACGCTGATCGGTCGAGCGGCTTCGCGGGTCAGGGACGAGACGCCGGCATCGGCGATGCCGCAGGGGATGATCGCGTCGGCCCACGACAGGTCGGCGTCGCAGTTGAGGGCGAACCCGTGCATCGTGACCCGGCGGCTGACCCGCACGCCGATCGCGCCGAGCTTGCGGTCGGGGCCGCGGTCGTCCGCGAGCACCCACACCCCGCTGCGGCCCTCGACCCGCACCGTCTCGACGCCGAAGTCGCGGCAGACCCGCATCATGACGTCCTCGAGCCGCCGCACGTGGGCGACGACGTCGATGGGCACCTGGGTGAGCCGCACGATCGGGTAGCCGACCAGCTGGCCCGGGCCGTGCCAGGTGATCTTGCCGCCGCGGTCGACGTCGATGACCGGGGTGCCGTCGGTGGGCCGCTCGTGCGGCTCGGTGCGCTTGCCCGCGGTGTAGACCGCGGCGTGCTCGAGCAGCAGTGTGGTGTCGGGCAGGATGCCGTCGACCACCTGGGCGTGCACCTCGCGCTGGGTCTGCCAGCCCTGCTCGTAGTCGACGAGGTCGGGCGCGAAGCCGAGGTGCACGAAACGCATGGACCCACGGTACGCGGCGCCGCGCCGAGACCGGGCTGTGCCCCGTCGGACCCGAACCCTAGGCTTCGGCCCATGAGCACGGAGCCCGACGCCTCACCTGACGACGCCCGCGCCAGCGCGCGCCGCCCCCGCATGGCCATCTGGGGAGCGCTCCTGGTGGTGCTGGTCTGGCTCCTCATCGGTGGCGCGGGCGGCAGCGCCCAGGGCAAGCTCGCCGGCGTCCAGAGCAACGACAACTCCACCTTCCTGCCCAAGAGCGCCGAGTCCACCCTCGTCAGCAACGCCGTCGCCACCTTCAACGACAGCGACACGCTGCCCTACCTCGTGGTCGTCGAGCGCGAGGACGGTGCCGCGCTGACTCCCGAGGACCTCCAGGCGGTCGGGGCGTTCGCCGCTTCGGTGCCCGGCCTCGCGCTGCCCGCGATGGGTGAGGGCAAGACCCTGGGCGACTACCTCGTCGCGGGACAGCCGATCGTGCCGGTCCCCTCGCAAGACGGCAAGGCCGCCCTGGTCGCGGTGCCCCTCGACGCCACGAAGGGCACCGAGGCGAGCGGTGACACCTCCGCCCTCGTCGAGGGCGCCGAGGCGATGCGCGCCGAGATCGAGAAGACGCTCGTGCCCCAGGGCCTGAACGGCTACGTGGGCGGCCCCGGCGGCCTGATCGCCGACTTCGCGGCGGCGTTCGCGGGCATCGACGGCATCCTTCTCGGCGTCGCCCTGCTCGTGGTGCTGGTCATCCTGCTCATCGTCTACCGCAGCCCGATCCTGCCGTTCGCGGTGCTGCTCAGCGCGGTGTTCGGCCTCAGCGCAGCCTCGTTGGTGGTCTACCAGCTCGCGCTCAACGACGTGATCACGCTGTCGGGCCAGTCGCAGGGCATCCTGTTCATCCTCGTCGTGGGCGCCTCCACCGACTACGCCCTGCTGCTCGTCAGCCGCTTCAAGGAGGAGCTGCACGACCAGCCGAACTCGTGGGTCGCGCTCAAGCGCGCCTGGCGGGGCTCGGTCGAGCCGATCGTCGCGTCGGCCGCGACCGTCATCCTCGGGCTGCTCTGCCTGCTGCTCGCCGAGCTGCGCAGCACCTCCGGGCTGGGCCCGGTCGGAGCGCTCGGCATCGCCGGTGCGCTGCTGGCCTCGCTCACCTTCCTGCCCGCGGTCCTGCTGCTGTTCGGGCGCCAGGTGTTCTGGCCGTTCGCGCCCAAGCTCGACCACGTGCACGCCGAGGACGTCGTCGGCACCAAGGGCATCTGGGGCCGGGTGGCCAACCTGGTCGGCCGGCACCCACGGCGCACCTGGGTCATCACCTTGGCCGTGCTGCTCGTCGCGGCGGCGTTCGCGCCCACCTTCAAGGCCGACGGGGCCACCATCGACGAGACGTTCCTCAACGACACCGACTCGATCATCGCGCAGCGCGTCATCGGCGAGCACTTCCCGGCCGGCTCCGCGACGCCGGTGCAGATCATCGTGCCGCAGGCCGATGCGGAGGCCGCCCTCGCGGTCGTCACCAAGGACCCCGGCATCGACAGCGCCTTCATCGGGCTGGTGCCGCCGCAGCCCGGCCAGCCGCCGGTGCCGCCGAAGGTCGTCGACGGCATGGTGCTGGTGCAGGCCACGACCAAGGCCGCCTCCGACAGCGTCGAGGCCGAGGACACCGTCAACCGGCTGCGTTCCGACCTCGATGCCGTCAGCACCGACGCCCTGGTCGGCGGGAACGCCGCGACCAACCTCGACGTGCACACGGCGAGCGGGCGCGACCTGCGGGTCATCGTGCCGACGATCCTGCTCGTCATCTTCCTGGTGCTGTCACTGCTGCTCCGCTCGCTGGTCGCGCCGCTGCTGCTCGTGGCCGCCAACGTGGTGTCGTTCGCGGCGACCATCGGCATCTCCGCACTGGTCTTCCAGCACCTGTTCGGGTTCGCCAGCAGCGATCCGTCGATCGTGCTCTACGGTTTCGTCTTCCTCGTGGCGCTCGGCATCGACTACTCGATCTTCCTGATGACCCGGGTGCGTGAGGAGTCCAAGACGCGGGGGACCAGGCCCGGCATCCTGGTCGGCCTGGCGGTCACCGGCGGTGTGATCACGAGCGCGGGCATCGTGCTCGCGGCGACCTTCTCGGCGCTGGCGGTGCTGCCCCTGGTGTTCCTGGTGCAGATCGCCTTCATCGTCGGTTTCGGCGTGCTGCTCGACACCTTCGTGGTGCGCTCGCTGCTCGTGCCCGCGTCCGCGTACGACATCGGGCCGCCGATCTGGTGGCCGCGGCACCTGCCGGCTGACCGTGAGGCGCGAGGGGGCGAGGCCCGGGAGGCCGAGGAGCGCGAGCCGGTCGCGCCCTGAGCGCGCCCCTAGGCTGTCGCGCATGACACGCGTCGCGCTGGCTGGTTACGGGTTCGCCGGGCGGGACATCCACGCCCCTCTCCTTGCCGAGGCGGACTGCGAGGTGGTGGCGGTGTCGACACGCAGCCCGGAGCGGGCCGCGGCGGCCCGCGACGACATCCCCGGGGTCGAGGTGGTTCCCGGGCTCGACGAGCTGCTCGCGGTGCCCGGGCTCGACCTCGTGGTGCTGGCGACCCCGAGCGGCGGGCACGCCGAGCAGGTCCGGGCGGTAGTGGATGCCGGGGTGCCGTGCGTGGTCGACAAGCCGTTGGCGGTCGACGCGGCCTCGGCAGCCGACGTCGTGCGGTATGCCGCGGCATCCGGGGTCCCGCTCAGCGTCTTCCAGAACCGGCGCTACGACGCCGAGCAGGCGACGGTGGCGCGGGTGGTGGCCGAGGGGCTGGTGGGAGAGCCGTTCCGGTACGAGATGCGCTGGGAGCGGTGGCGGCCGGTGCCCAAGGACCGCTGGCGGGAGAACGCCAGCCCGAGCGAGGGCGGCGGCATCCTGCTCGACCTGCACAGCCACCTCATCGATGCCGCCGTGCAGCTGTTCGGTTCTGTCACAACGGTTTTCGCAACCGTGGACGCCCGCAGCACCCCCGCCGAGGACGACGCGTTCCTCGTCTGCCGGCACGCCGGCGGGGTGGTGTCGCACCTCGGGGCGACCTCGCTGTCCGGGGCGCCGGGCCCGCGGGTGCGGCTGCTCGGCACGCAGGCGGCCTACGTGATGGCCGACTTCACCGGCGAGGTGCACGTGTGGAACGGCCAGGCCGACGCCGATGCCGCGCACAGCGGTTGGCTCTACCGGGGCGACTCCCGAGAGCCGGTGGAGCGGGCGGCGACGGGGCAGGCCGACCTCTACCGCGCGGTGGCTGCGGCGCTGGCCTCTGACGACCCGCAGGCCGCGATGCCGGTGGACCCGTGGGATGCCGTGCACACCCTCGCGGTGATCGACGCCGCCCGCCTCTCGGCCACCGAGGGCCGCGTCGTGACCGTGGAGACCCCCGCACACTGACGCGGTCATACCCGCGCTCGCTGACCCGACTCATTGCGGATCTCCCACCCATCGATCGCGACTTCTTGCGGATCTCCCACCCTCGGCGCCCCGGCCGACGGTGGGAGATCCGCAATGAGTCGGGGGACCTTCAGGGGGAGGGGAGCCGGCGGGGCTCGATGCGTTCCTCGCGCACCCCGTCGTCGCCCCTCGGGTCGCGGGTGACGATGAACGCGGCCTTGCCGTCCGCCTCGCTGACCGCCTCGACCAGCTCGGTGCCGCGGTAGACCAGGCCGACACCGTCGTCGGTGCAGTGCGTCTCGGGCAGGGTGCCGTCGGCGACCAGCCGGTGCACGGTGGGCCGGCGGGCCTCCTCGGAGTCGTAGTGGACGCCGCTGCCGTAGGGGAGCAGGCCCAGCCCGTTGGTCACCGCCCGCAGCTCGGGCCCGAAGGAGTCGGTGGTGCCGCCGACGTACCAGCAGATCGAGCCGGCCGACACACCGCTGAGCACGACGCCGGCCTCCCACGCCGCGCGCATCGCCGGGCGCAGGTCGTGCACGTCCCACACGGCGAGCAGGTTGGCGACGGACCCGCCCTGGACCCACACGACGTCGGCCTCCAGCAGGTGCCCGGGCACGTCGTCGAGGTTGGGCATCGGGAACAGGTCGAGGCAGGTGACGTCGAACCCCGCCACCCGCCCCGCCTCGTGGGCCCAGTAGTTGCCGAAGCCAGGGTCGCCGGATGCCGTGCCCACGAAGGTGAGCCGCGGCCGGCGGCCGGTGGCGCCGGACAGGTCGACGGCATGGTGCACCAGGGCGTCGAACTCCAGCCGGGTGCGGCGTCCGGAGCGGTAGCCACCGGAGGTGGCCAGGATCGTGGGGGCGTCGGCAGGCATGGCGCCCACCCTAAGGGCCTGTGGATAACTCGGCGGCCTCATTCTCCGGCCGCGGCAGAGTGTGGTCATGGGTGATTCGGGGGATGCCGTGACGACAGTGGGGTGGCACCCGGCGGGTGACGATGCGGGCGGGTCGGCGTCTGACGGCGAGGTAGGCGAGGACCTGCCTGGACTTCCTGCCGATCCCGCGCCGCCGGTGCCCGGGTACGAGCTGGGCGCACTGCTGGGGCGCGGTGGCACCAGCGAGGTGTGGGCCGGGGTGGCGCTCGACGGTGGTCGGCGGGTCGCGGTCAAGGTGGTGCGGGCCGAGCTCGACGCTCTCGAGGTGGCATCGCGCGAGGCCACCGTCTCGGCCCGGGCCGCGAGCGTGCACGTGGTGCCGGTCGAGGCCTGTGTGCCGCTGCCCGACGGCCGGGTGGCGGTGGTCATGCCGCACCTGCTCGGCGGAGCGCTCGACGCGCTGGTCCGGGCTCGTGGCCACCTGTCACCTGGTGAGGTGGTCACCGTGCTGGCGCCGGTGGCCTCCGCTCTGGGGCGGCTGCACGACCTCGGGGTGGTGCACGGCGACGTCTCTCCGGGCAACGTGCTGCTCGACCTCGACGGACGCCCAATGCTCGCCGACCTGGGGCTGGGCCACGTCGTGGGCGACGTCTCGCCCGGAGTCTGGGGCACCGACGGCTACGTCGCACCCGAGGTGCTGCTCGGGGCCGATCCGTCTCCCGCCTCCGACGTCTACGCCCTGGGGGCCCTGGGCTGGCTCTGCCTCACCGGCACCGTGCCGGGTCCACCCGGCCTGCGGCCTGAGCTGTCGGAGGTGTGCCTGGCCGGCGAAGGCTCCGACCCGGTGGTCAGCGCGCTGGCCACGGCGATCAGTGCCGAGCCACGCGACCGGCCGGGCGCCCACGAGCTGGCCTGGCTGCTGTTCGCTGCTGCAGAGCCGGAGCCCCTGCGCCTGGTGCACGGTGACGACGAGGTCAGCGCGGTGACCTACCGGCTGCGGGCGGCAGCAGGCCGTCCGCCGGCCGGCGCTTCGAGGCGGCGCCGACCCTGGTGGTCACCTCGAGGCGGCGCCCACCCCGCTCTGCCCGATCCAGCCGGCGCCGTCCGCCAGGGAAGGGCGCGGTTGCTGGCACCGGTCAACGTCCGGTCGCCGCGACAACCGGACGAGCACACCAAGCCTCAGCGTCCGGTGCGGTCCGGTCGGCACGGTAGTGGGGTCGTGCACCGCGGCTGGGGTCCGGTTGCCCGGCCGCGTCCGGCCACGGCACCCGCCGCCGGGAAGGTGCCGGTGCCGGTGTCCGCGCAGCGCAGGGTGCGGATGCCGCGGGTGGCGAGGGCCGCTGCGCTCTCGGCACTGCTGTGCCTGGTGCTGCTCTCGCTCGTCGTGCTCGGCACCGCGGTGCTCGGGCGGGCCGGTGACACCGCCCAGGCACGACCCGGCCTCGACGCCGGCCCGGCCGTCGGCGCCGCGTCGACACCCTCCGGTGGCTCGACCAGCGCCTCCACGCCCACCCCGGCCCGCGGCGGCAGCACCTCGGCGGCCGCCGGAACCGACCCCCGCACGGACGCCCGGGCACCGACCGCCCGGGCGAGCGAGCTGCTCACGGTGCTCGCCGACGCGCGGGCCGCGGCGTGGCGGGATGCATCCCCGGCCATGCTGCACGCCGCCGACGCGCAAGGTTCCGCACTGGCAGCCCGTGATGCCGCCGACGTGGCAGAGGTCGAGCGAACCGGGCTGCGTTACACGGGTCTTCGCTACACCGTCGCAGACGTGTCCGTCGTCTCGGCGACCGCGCACCGCGCGGTGCTCAGGGCCAGGGTCGACGCGGAGGCCTACACGATCACCGGCGCCACGGGCTCGACCTCGAGACCTGCCGTGGCCGGCCTCCCGGTGCTCGTCGACCTGGTCCGCACCGACGTCGGCTGGCGGATGGCCGACCTGCGCCCCGTGTCATGACAGCACTCGGTGCAGGCATTTCCGTCCGCGGTCCGCCTGCCCGGGTAAGCACTGCTGGGCCGGGTCCCGAGGTCAGCCTCGCGACGCCGCCTGCGAGGCGAACAGGTTCAGCCCGAGCCGCTCGGCGAGGAACTTGGTCACCAGCTGGCCGCGCACGCTGTTGCCCGCGGCATCCAGGGGTGGCGAGAAGGTGGCCAGGCCGCCCTTGCCCGGCGACACCGTGACGATGCCGCCGCTGACGCCGCTCTTGCCCGGCATCCCGATCTCGTACAGCCAGTCGCCCGACAGCTCGTAGAGGCCGGCGGTGGCCATCACGGCGAGCACGCGGCGGCACACCCCGGGCAGCACGACCACCTCACCGGTCACCGGGTTGACCCCGCCGTTGGACAGGGTGGCGGCCATCACCGCCAGGTCGTGCACGGTCACCTCCAGCGAGCACTGCCGGGTGTAGACGTCGGTCGCCTCGTCCGGGTCGAAGTAGAGCCGCCCGTAGCTCTCGAGGAGGTGGGCGATGCCCTGGTTGCGCAGGTTCGTGGCCGACTCCGAGGCGTAGACCTCCTCGTTGACCTGCAGCTCGCGCCCGGCGAAGCGCGACAGCCCGTCGCGCAACCGGTCCCACTTCTCGTCCGCCGTGTCGCCCGGCACCAGGCTCGTAGTGGCCATCGCTCCGGCGTTGACGAGCGGGTTCATGGTGCGGTCGGCGTTGAGCTCGACGGCCATCAGCGAGTCGAACGGGAAGCCGGTGCTGTTGACGCCAAGCCGTTGCCGCGCCTCGGGGTAGCCGATCGCCTCGCACACCAGCGCGAACACGAACGGCTTGGAGACGCTCTGGATCGAGAACGCCGTCTCGACGTCGCCGATCTCGAAGGACCGGCCCCGGGAGCCGACCACGGAGATGCCGAACCAGTCCGGTGAGGCCTGCGCAAGCACCGGGATGTAGTCGGCCACGGTCCCGTCGGTGTTCGAGCGGTAGCGCTCGTACGCCTCCGCGACGATGTCGCGGACCTCCTCGAGCTGTGGCAGCTCGCCCGTGGACACGGGTGAGGGAGTGGCCTCCTCGTCGAAGGGCATCCCCTCGTGCATCGACAGGTCGGCCATGGCGGGGCGAGGACTCAGGAGACTAGCCAGCGGACGGCGGTGTCGAGGTCGCCGTGGATCAGCTGGTACCCGCTGTCGCGGAGTGCGTCCCCTACGATCCGCTGGCCGCCCAGCACCTCCATGGCGAACTCGCCGAGCACGGCACGCATGGCGAACGCCGGCGCCGGCAGCACGGCTGGGCGGTGCAGCGCCGCGCCCAGGGCCTTGGCGATGTCCTTCTGCCGCGCCGGCTTCGAGGCGGTGAGGTTGACCGGGCCGGTGATCTCGGGGTGGTCGAGCAGGTGCAGGATCGCGCCGACCTCGTCGGGCAGGGTGATCCAGGGCATGAACTGCCGTCCCGACCCCAGCGCCCCACCGGCGCCGAACCGCGCCAGCCGCAGCATCGGCTTCATCGCACCGCCCTCGGGCGCCATCACGATTCCGGTGCGCAGCAGCACGACCGATGCCCCGGCATCCACCGCGGGCTGGGTGGCGCCCTCCCAGGCGATCACGACGTCGCTGAGGAAGTCGTTGCCGGGTGTGCTCCCCTCGGTGAGCTCCTCGTCACCTCGGTCGCCGTAGTAGCCCACGGCAGAACCGGACACGAGCCGCACGGGGTGGTCGGCGGCGGCGACCGCCGTCGCCACGGCGTGCGTGCTGTCGACCCGCGAGGCGAGGATCTCGTGCTTGTACGCGGGCGTCCAGCGCTTGTCGCCGACCCCGGCACCGGCCAGGTGCACGACGCCGTCGACGCCGTCGAGCGTGCGCGGGTCGAGGGTGCGGCTGGTGGGGTCCCACTGCACCTCGTCGGCCGCGCGAGGTTGGCGACGGACCAGGCGGACCACCTCGTCGCCGCGCTGGCGCAGCGCGGCGACGAGCGGTGTACCGATCAGGCCCGAGGACCCGGTGACGACGATGCGGCTCATGGCGGTGTCCTCCGGGCCGGCCGGTCAGAGACCGAGGTCGGCCTCGAAGGCGCCTTCCTCGAGTCGCTGCTTCATCGTGGTGAGGAAGCGGGCGGCATCCGCGCCGTCGACGATGCGGTGGTCGTAGGACAGCGCGAGGTAGACCATCGACCGGATGGCGATCGTCTCGCCTTCGTCGCTGCTGACCACGATCGGCCGCTTCACGACCGACCCCGTGCCCAGGATCGCGACCTGCGGCTGGTTGATGATCGGGGTGTCGAACAGCGCTCCGCGAGAACCGGTGTTGGTGATCGTGAAGGTTCCGCCGGCCAGGTCGTCGGGCATGATCTTGTTGCTGCGAGTGCGCTCCGCGACGTCGGCGATGCCGCGGGCCAGGCCCGCGATGTTGAGGTCGCCGGCGTTCTTCAGCACGGGCACCAGCAGGCCCTTCTCGGTGTCGACCGCGATGCCCAGGTGCTCGGCGCCGTAGTAGGTGACCTCGTCGCCGTCGATGCTCGCGTTGACGGTGGGGTGGGCCTTGAGGGCCTCGACGGCGGCCAGCGCGAAGAACGGCAGGAAGCTGAGCTTGGTGCCCTCACGCTGGGCGAAGTCGCCCTTGGCCCGGTCGCGCAGCCGCGAGATGCGGGTGACGTCGACCTCGACGACGGTGGTGAGCTGAGCCGAGACCTGCAGTGACTCGACCATCCGGCGCGCGATCGTCTTGCGAAGGCGCGACATCTTCTCGGTCGTGCCACGCTTCGAACCCTCCGACGGGGCTGCCGCGGGAGCCTTGGCGGCAGCCGCCGGAGCCTGGGCGGCCGGTGCCGCGGCGGGCTCCGGCTCGGGCGCCTTGGCGGCCTCCGCGGCGGCGAGCACGTCCTGCTTGCGGATGCGGCCACCGATGCCGGTGCCGCTCACCGTGGACAGGTCGATGCCGTGGTCGGCGGCCAGCTTGCGCACCAGCGGGGTGACGTAGGCGGCGGCGTCGCGCTCCCCGTCGCCCGACGGTGCGCCGGACTCCTGGGGTGCGCTGCCGGCGCCGTCGGCCTCGGCGGCCGCCGTGTCGGGAACGGCCTGGGCCGGCGCCTCCTGCTGGGCCGGCGCCTCGGCCGGGGCAGAGGCCTCCTGCTGTGCCGGCGCGGACCCGGCCTGCGGGGCCGGGGGAGCGGCCTCGGGCGCGGAGTCCTCCTGCGCCGGCGAGGTCGCCTCGGGCTGCTCGACCTGCGCAGCCGGCTCGGGCTCGGCGGCCGGCTCGGGCGCGGACTGCCCGCCGCCACCGCCGGACCCGCCGACGATCGCGAGGTCGGCGCCCACCGGCACCGTGTCGTCCTCCTGGACCAGGATCTTGGTCAGCGTGCCGCCCACGGGCGAGGGGATCTCGGTGTCGACCTTGTCGGTCGAGACCTCGAGGAGGGGCTCGTCGACGGCCACCTCGTCACCCTCCTGCTTCAGCCACCGGGTGACGGTGCCCTCGGTGACGGACTCGCCGAGCGCCGGCATCTTCACCGTGGTGCCGTCGCGGCGGACGCGCCCGAGTCGCCGGACGCCGTGGGGGCCGGCGCGGCGGCCGGCTGCTCCTGCGGCTCGGGCTGGGGCTGCGGCGCAGCCTGGGGCTCGGCCGGCTCCTGACCACCCTCGTCGCCGGCCTGCGCCACCGCGTCGCCGTCGGACTGGTCGGAGACCTCGTCGCTCGGGCCGGAACCCTGCGCACCGGACTGCTCACCACCGGAGTCGCCACCCGCCGGGGCCGCACCGTCACCGATGACCGCGAGGTCGGCGCCGACCGGCACCGTGTCGTCCTCCTGGACGAGGATCTCCTGCAGCGTGCCGGCCACCGGCGAGGGGATCTCGGTGTCGACCTTGTCGGTCGAGACCTCGAGCAGCGGCTCGTCGACCTCGACGGTGTCGCCGACCCCCTTGAGCCAGCGCGTCACGGTCCCTTCGGTGACGGACTCGCCGAGCGCAGGCATCTTCACGCGTTCTGACATCGGGACAATTCTCCTTCGTGGGCGGTGGCGGACATCACTCTAGTTGTGAGCGTGGAGCGGTTTCCCGGCGAGCGCCAGGTGGGCTTCGCCGAGCGCCTCGTTCTGGGTCGGGTGGGCGTGCACGAGGGCGGCGACGTCCTCGGCGTGTGCCTCCCAGTTGACGATCAGCTGGGCCTCGCCGATCTGCTCGCCCATCCGCGAGCCGACCATGTGCACCCCGACGACTGGGCCGTCCTTGACCCGCACCAGCTTCACGAAGCCGGCGGTGCGCAGGATCTGCGACTTGCCGTTGCCGCCGAGGTTGTACTCGTAGGTCTCGACCTCGCCGTGCGCCTCGCGGGCCTGCTCCTCGGTGAGCCCCACCGACGCGACCTCGGGCTCGCAGTAGGTGACCCGCGGGATGCCGGACTCGACGATCGGCGCCGGGCGCAGCCCGGCGATGTCTTCGGCCACGAAGATGCCCTGGGCGAAGCCCCGGTGGGCCAGCTGCAGGCCGGGCACGATGTCGCCCACGGCGTAGACCCCGTCGACCGAGGTGCGGCAGCGCTCGTCGGTGACGACGAATCCGCGGTCGAGGGTGACGCCGGCCTCCTCGTAGCCCAGGCCGTCGGTGACCGGGCCGCGGCCCACCGCGACGAGGAGCAGGTCGGCCGCCAGCTCGTCGCCGCCCTCGAGGCGCACGGTCACGGCATCCCCGTCGACCGTCGCGGACTCGAACCGCACCCCGGTGCGGAAGGCGATGCCGCGCTTGCGGAACGCGCGCTCCAGCGCCGTGCTCACGGCGGGGTCCTCGGCGGCGACCAGCCGCGGGAGCGCCTCGACGATGGTGACCTCGGCGCCGAACGAGCGCATGACGGAAGCGAACTCGACCCCGATCACGCCGCCGCCGAGCACGACGACGCGCGCGGGCACGGCATCCAGTGCGAGCGCCCCGTCACTGGTGACGACGGGCCCACCGATCTCCAGCCCGGGCAGGGTGCGCGCGTAGGAGCCGGTGGCGAGCACGACATGCTTGCCGACCAGGCGTCGGTCGCCCACGACGACGGTGCGCTCGCCCTCGAGCCGCCCCTCGCCTTGCACGAAGTCGACCGCTCGTGACTTCACCAAGCCCTGCAGTCCCTTGTACAGCCGGCTCACGACACCCTCGCGGTATGTGGTGACGGCCGGCAGGTCGACGCCCTCGAGCGTCGCCCGCACGCCGAACCGCGACGCCTCGCGCGCGGAGTCGGCCACCTCGGCCGCGTGCAGCAGCGCCTTGGTGGGGATGCAGCCGCGGTGCAGGCAGGTGCCCCCCAGCAGGTCCTTCTCGACGAGCGCGACGCTCATCCCCAGCTCGGCGGCGCGCAGCGCGCAGGCGTAGCCCCCGCTGCCTCCCCCGAGGACGACGACGTCATGGGTGGTCTCGGCAGTGGCCGGCATCCGGGGCTGCTCCCTTGCTGTGGCGGGTGGCGGGTGGTGGGCGCCGGCGACGGGGTGGGCCGACCGGACGCTGCCCTGCATCTTGTCACTCCGGGGCGGCTCCCCACACACCCCGCGCACACATCGGGACGGGGGTGGTCGTCCGGGGCGCCAAGGCCCACGCCCTATCCTCTGCGCATGGCGTGGTGGAGACGCGGTCGCGCGAAGCAGGCCCCACACGGTGGGGGAGACCTCGCGAGCGCCCAGGCGCACTTCGCGGACTTCGTCGCCACCCGGCGAGGGGTGGAGGCCTATGTGGAGCCGGCCACCAACATCACCGCGACCACGGTGGTGCTCATCGCCCACGACGGCGAGTGGACCCGGCGCGCGCTGCCCTCGCGCCCGGTCGCCTTCGACGTGGCGCGCTCGTTCGACATCCCGGTCTACGACGTCAACCTCACCGGCTACCCGGCGCGGATGCGCCAGTGGACCGCCCGCCAGCGCAAGCCCAAGGGCCGCTGACCGCTGCCTTGCTCGGTGCCGGGCCCAGCAGCACCGGGCAAAGAGGTGGAGCGGGCCCGCTGCGTCTGCGAGGGTGGAGGGGACCTGCCAGCCGACGGAAGGAACCACCATGTCAGCCCCGAAGAAGCCGCGTCCCGCGGTCGACGACGAGGTGAAGGCGAAGTTCCGCGCGGCGCTGGACGCGAAGAAGTCGCACGGGGGCGCCGACGTCTCCGACCACAGCGAGCACACGAAGGTCGACTCACGCCCACGGACCCGAGGCCAGCGCGACGCAGCAGATGTTCCGCCGCAAGAGCGGCGGCTGACCCGCCCCGACCACGGCGGATGCCGCGCCACCCCCTCAGTGCGGAGGCGCGGCATCCGTGTGTCGCCCCACTTCCGACCCATTGCGGATTTCCCACCCCAGAGGGGCACCACGAGGTGGGAGATCCGCAAGAAGTCGGGGAGAGGGGAGGGTCAGGCCGTGGGAGATCCGCAAGAAGTCGCGGGGCCTCAGGGGGCGGAGGACTCGACCAGGGTGAGCAGGGTGCCGACGCCGAAGCCGGTGCCGCCCTTGGGGTGGTGACCCTTCGGGCCCTTGTCGTTGAACGCCGGCCCGGCGATGTCGACGTGGGCCCACGGGATGCCCTCGCCCACGAACTCCTTGAGGAACAGCCCGGCGGTGAGCATGCCGCCGTCGCGGTCGCCCTTGTGGGCGATGTCGGCGGTGGGGGTGTCGAGCTTGGCGCGCATCTCGACCGGCAGCGGCATCGGCCAGGCGCCCTCGCCGGCGGCGCCGGCGGCGTCGACGACCCGCCCACGGAAGGCGTCGTCGTTGGCCATCACGCCGGCGATGTCGGTGCCGAGCGCCACGACCTGCGCGCCGGTGAGGGTGGCGATGTCGACCACCCAGTCAGGGTGCTTCTCGCTGGCCAGGCACAGGCCGTCGCCGAGCACCATCCGGCCCTCGGCGTCGGTGTCGAGGATCTCGACGCTGGTGCCGTTGCGCATGACGACCACGTCGCTGGGCCGCTGCGCCGTGCCGCTCGGCATGTTCTCGGCCAGGCAGAGGTAGCCGGTGACGGCCACCGGCAGCCCGAGCTCGGCCGCGGCGAGCACGGTGGCGGCCACGGCCGCGGCACCGGCCATGTCGCACTTCATCGTGACCATGCCGGTCGACGGCTTGATGTTCAGGCCGCCGGAGTCGAAGGTGATGCCCTTGCCGACCAGCGCCACGGATGCCGTGGGCGTGGCAGGGGCGTACGACATGGTCACGATGCGCGGCGGGTTGACCGAGCCCTGGCCGACGCCGACGATGCCGCCGAAGCCGCCCTTGACCAGCGCCTTGTCGTCGAGCACCGACACGGTGACCTTCGCGGGGGACGCGGCCGCGCGCTTCTTGACGTTGTCGGCGAACGACTGCGGGAACAGGTAGTTCGGCGGGGTGTTCACCAGGTCGCGGGCCCAGTCGCGGGCCGCGCCGAGCACGGCGGCGCGGGTGACGGCATCCTTGGCTGCCTTGCCCTGGCCGGCCCCGGAGACCACCATGACCCGCGGGCCGGCGCCGTTCGCCGCAGCCTTGACCGACGACCGGATGCCGGTGCCGCGCCGCACGCCCAGGGGCGCGGACTTGTCGTAGGAGTAGCACCCCGCGTAGGCGCCGTCGGCGACGGCCGACAGGCTCTCGAGGTCGGGTGTCGGCAGCGCCACGGCGACGGTGCGCTTGCCGCGCACCGACCGCAGCGCCGCACCGGCGGCTGCCCGCAGCGCGGTGTGCGGGTAGCCCGAGCGGCGCGACGTGCCGTCGCCCAGCCCGGTGACCACCACCGAGGTGGCCTTGACGCCGGGCACCGCCACGACGCGCACCACCTCGTCGGCCTTGCCGGTGGCCTCGACGTCGGACAGCACCGCCTGCAGGTGCACCACGGCCTTGCGCGGCAGGTGGTGGCCGGTCGCGAGGTCGGCGCCGTCGGGGGTTCGGACGGAGCCGACGACGAGGGTGTCGACGGCGAGCTCGGCGGGGGGGCGGGTCGTGAGGGCCAGAGTGGTCATGCGGGCAGACTATCGACCGCACGGAGCGTGGGCTCCAAGGCGGGTAACGTGCCAACCATGACCGAGCTGCTGCACTCACCCCTCCACGACCGGCACGTCGCGCTGAACGCGAAGATGGCCGACTTCGGGGGCTGGTCGATGCCCATCGAGTATCCCGGCGGTGGTGTGGTCGCCGAGCACACCGCGGTGCGCGAGCGGGTCGGCATCTTCGACGTCTCGCACCTGGGCAAGGCGCGGGTCTCCGGCCCCGGCGCGGCCGACTTCGTCAACGCCTGCCTGACCAACGACCTGCGCCGGATCGGCCCCGGGCAGGCGCAGTACACGATGTGCTGCACCGAGACCGGCGGGGTCGTCGACGACCTCATCCAGTACCTGCGCTCCGACGACGACGTCTTCCTCATCCCGAACGCCGCCAACACGGCGAAGGTCGTCGAGCTGCTCGCGGCCGCCGCGCCCGAGGGCATCACCGTCGAGAACCTGCATGACGCGTACGGCGTCATCGCGGTGCAGGGCCCGCGCTCCGACGAGGTGCTGCGCGGGCTCGGCTTCCCGGTCGACCACGACTACATGAGCTTCGTCGAGACCGACTGGGAGGGGCTCCCGGTCATCGTCTGCCGCACCGGCTACACGGGGGAGCGCGGCTACGAGATCGTGCCGCCGTGGGACGTCGCCGGCTCGGTCTGGGACGCCCTCGCCGCCGCAGTGGCGGCCGAGGGCGGGCTGCCCGCCGGTCTGGGCGCCCGCGACACGCTGCGCACCGAGATGGGCTACCCCCTGCACGGCAACGACCTCTCGCTCGACATCACCCCGGTCATGGCCGGCGCCGCCTGGGCGGTCGGCTGGGACAAGCCGCAGTTCTGGGGCCGCGACGCCCTCACCGCCGAGCGCGCCGCCAAGCAGTCGCGGCTGATGCGCGGGCTCGTGGTGACCGGCCGGGGCATCCCCCGCTCGCACTGTGCGGTCAAGGACGCCACCGGCGCGGTCGTCGGCGAGGTCACCTCGGGCACCTTCTCGCCCACCCGCAAGCAGGGCATCGCGCTGGCGCTGCTCGACCGGTCGGTGACCCTGGGCGACGAGGTGGTCGTCGACGTGCGCGGACGCGACGTCGCCGCGACGGTGTCGAAGCCCCCGTTCGTCGAGGTGGGGGTGCGCGAGAAGTGAGCGAGCAGTGGACCTGGGCCTACGAGGGCCCCGACGGCGCCCCGATGCCGGGAGCCGGGCTGGGCGAGACGGCCTTCCCTACCCAGTCGGATGCCGAGTCGTGGTTCGGCGAGGTGTGGCACGACCTGTCTGCGGCCGGGGTCGCGGCGGTGACCCTGCTGCGTGACGGCCAGAAGGTCTACGGGCCGATGAGCCTGGAGGCCCCGGCCTGACAGCCCGGCGCGGTGGCTGACGCCCGGTGCCCGGGCGCTGCGGTCAGCTGGGGTACTGGCCGCGCTTGACCTGCGGGCGCGGCATCCGGGAACGGCGCATCTGGAAGGCGCGCATCGCGGCATACATGCCGTTGCCCTTGGCGGATGCGGCGTCGTCGCCGAACTTGGCCCGCACGCGCTTCTTCAGGCTGCGGTGCATCCACAGGGTGTCACCGATGGCCACGAGCAGCACCGAGTAGGTGAGGATCGTGACGAGGAAAAGGAGCGCGCTGGCGGCACCCCCGGGCCGCACGAAGCTCAGCGCCAGCACGATCAGCATCACCGGCAGCATGAACTCGGCGAGGTTCCACCGGGCGTCGATGTAGTCGCGCATGTAGCGGCGCACCGGGCCCTTGTCGCGCGTGGGCAGGCCGGCGTCGTCGCCGCTGATCATCGCCTGGCGGGTCTTCGCGAGCTGCTCGTTGCGGCGGGCCTTGTCGAGCTGCTTGGCCTGCTTGCGGTCGGCGACGACCAGGGGCTGGCGGCGGGCGGCCTCCTGGTCCTTGCGCTTGGGCGTGGGCCGGTTCTTGGCCCCGTCGCGCTGCGGGTGGAGGTCGTCGACGAGCTCGTCGTGGGTGGTCTTGCTGCGTCCGAACACGCCTCCACTGTAAGTGGTCGGGCGCGGATGCCGTGCACGCCCGTCCCGCCGCGGGCCGCGCCCGTCGGTAGGGTCGGCGCCGTGACCGACGTGCTGACTCCCGACCAGATCTCCGCCCTCCGTGACCGGGTCGCCGCCCTGATGCCGGCCGTGCGTGCCGACCTCGAGGCGCTCACCCGCATCCCCAGCGTGAGCCTCGACGCCTTCGACCAGGCACACGTGGAGGCGAGCGCCGAGGCAACGGCCGCCCTGCTGCGCGCCGAGGGTCTCGACGTCGAGATCGTGCGCGAGGGTGGCCGCCCTGCCGTCATCGGGCACGTCGACGGGCCGCCCGGGTCGCGCACCGTCATGCTCTACGCCCACCACGACGTGCAGCCCCCGGGCGACGACGCCCTGTGGGACAGCGCGCCGTTCGAGCCCACCGAGCGCGAAGGGCGGCTCTACGGGCGCGGCGCTGCCGACGACAAGGCCGGCATCATGGCGCACGTGGCGGCGCTGCGGGCGCACGCGGGGGCGCTGCCGGTCGGGGTCACCGTCTTCGTCGAGGGCGAGGAGGAGATCGGCTCCGACTCGCTGCCCACCATCCTCGAGCGGCACGGCGAGAAGCTGCGGGCCGACGCCATCGTGCTTGCCGACTCCACCAACTGGGCGATCGGCGAGCCGGCGCTCACCACGACCCTGCGCGGGATGATCCGGGTGGTGGTCACCGTGACGACGCTCGACCACGGCATCCACTCGGGCATGTTCGGCGGGGCGGTCCCCGACGCGCTCACGGCGCTGGTCAGGACGCTCGCGAGCCTGCACGACGACGACGGCGAGGTCACGGTGCAGGGCCTGAAGTCGGGAGTGGCCGCCGACCTCGACTACGACGAGGCCCGGCTTCGTGAGGAGTCGGGCCTGCTCGACGGGGTCTCGACGATCGGCAGCGGCTCGCTGCTCTCGCGGATCTGGACCAAGCCGTCGATCACCACGATCGGCATCGACGCCCCCACCGTCGCGACCTCGTCGAACACGCTGGTGCCGACCGCTGCCGCGAAGATCTCGATGCGGCTGGCCCCCGACGAGCACGACATGGACGCCTTCGCCCTGCTGCGGGACCACCTCGTGGCGCACACCCCGTGGGGCGCGAAGGTCGAGGTGACGCTCGACGACCGCGGCCTCGGGTTCTCCGCCGACGCGCAGGGGCCGGTCTACGACCAGGCCCGCGCCGCCTTCGCCGATGCCTGGGGTGTCGAGCCGGTCGACATCGGCGTGGGCGGGTCGATCCCGTTCGTCGCGGCGTTCGCCGAGCAGTTCCCGGATGCCGCGATCCTCGTCACCGGGGTCGAGGACCCCGACGCCCGGGCGCACGGCGCCAACGAGTCGCTGCACCTCGGCGAGTTCGAGCGGGTCTGCACGGCCGAGGCCGTGCTCCTCGCCCGGCTCGGCGCCCTGCCGCGCTGAAACGGGAGGCGCGATGACCGAGGGGTCCTACGTCGAGGAGTCGTTCGACCGCGACACCACCTACATCGAGGACCGGATCACGGCCGACGGCGCCGGTGAGCACGAGTGGCCGGTCGAGCCGGGCCGCTACCGGCTGGTCGTGGCCCGCGCCTGCCCGTGGGCCAACCGGTCGATCATCGTGCGGCGGCTGCTCGGGCTCGAGCCGGTGCTGTCGATGGGGCTGTGCGGCCCCACCCACGACGCCGACTCCTGGACCTTCGACCTCGACCCCGGCGGCCTCGACCCGGGATGGAGGCGCACGGCCGGGAGGCGCTCGGCGGAAGCCCGTTCGGCGACGGCACCCCGCCCGGCCCGCCGCCGGAGGGTGAGCGAGTGCCGACGGCGCACAACCCGCACGTCGGCGCCGACGGGCTCGTGGGCACCTGACTCCGCGGGGACGTCCTGGGGCCGCCGAGATCGGGACCGGCAGGGAGCGCGAGAGGCGTACCCGGCATCCGCTGGGGTGGTCAGTCCTTGGCGGTCTCGCCCGGCAGGGCGAGCATCTGGTCGAGCGCGACCCGGGCCTGCACGGCCACCTGCGGGTCGACGCGGATCGGGTTGACGACGCGGCCGTCGACGAGCGACTCGAGCGCCCAGACCAGGTGCGGCAGGTCGATGCGGTTCATCGTGGAGCAGTAGCAGACGTTCTTCTCGAGGAAGGCGATGCGCTGCTCGGGGAACTGCCTCGCCAGGCGCTGCACGAGGTTGAGCTCGGTGCCGACCGCCCACGCCGTGCCCGGGGGAGCGGCCGCTATGGTCGCGATGATCTTCTCGGTGGAGCCGACCTCGTCGGCCAGCTCGACGACCTCGTGACGGCACTCGGGGTGCACGATCACCCTCACGTCGGGGATCTCGCGGCGCGCCGCCTCGACGGCCTCGACCGAGAAGCGCCCGTGCACCGAGCAGTGCCCCCGCCACAGGATCATGGTGGCGTCGCGCAGCTGCTCGGGGGTGAGGCCACCCATCGGGCGGTGCGGGTCCCAGACGACACAGTCGTCGAGCGGTCGGCCGAGGTCGCGGGCGTAGGTGTTGCGGCCCAGGTGCTGGTCGGGCAGGAAGAGCACCTTGCCGCCCTCGCCGGCCCGGTCGAGCGCCCAGGTGAGGGCGGTCTTCGCGTTGGACGACGTGCAGATGGTGCCGCCGTGCCGCCCGGTGAACGCCTTGATCGCCGCGGAGGAGTTCATGTAGGTGACCGGCACCGTGACGTCGGCGACGCCGGCCTCGACCAGCTCGTCCCAGCACTCCTCGACCTGGTCGATGGCGGCCATGTCGGCCATCGAGCAGCCGGCGGCGAGGTCGGGCAGCACCACGGTCTGGGTGTCGGCGGTGAGGATGTCGGCCGACTCGGCCATGAAGTGCACGCCGCAGAAGACGACCCACTCGGCATCCGGCCGGGCCGCGGCCTCCTTGGCCAGCTTGAAGGAGTCACCCGTGACGTCGGCGAACTCGATGACCTCGTCGCGCTGGTAGTGGTGGCCGAGCACGAACACCCGCTCGCCCAGCGCCGCCTTGGCGGCGCGGGCGCGCTCGACGAGGTCGGGGTCGGAGGGGGCGGGCAGGTCGCCGGGGCACTCGACCCCTCGCTCGCTGGCGAGGTCTCGGCCGCGGCCGAGCACGAGCAGCGGAAGGGGTGCGGGCGCAGGACCGCCGGTGGTCGTCGTCACGCCTCCGATCGTATGCCGTGTGCCCGCCTCCCCGAGGTCACGCTCCGCTCGCGCCACCTCATCCGACCTCGTGCGACGTGGGTGCGGTTTCGGCCGCTCGGTCGCCGCAGAACCGCACCCAGGTCGCACGAAGTCGAGGACGGGCGGGCCGACGGCGCGAGACACCGATAGCCTCACCGCGTGCGCGTCCTCATCGCCCCGGACTCCTTCGGCTCGACCCTCGGCCCCGTCCAGGCGGCCACGGCGATGGCGCAGGGCTGGGCGCAGGGTGCACCACACGACGAGGTCGAGCTGCTGCCGCTGTCCGACGGCGGCCCGGGCTTCCTCGACGTGCTGGCACAGGCCCTCGGTGGCCTCACCGTCGCGACGACGGTCAGCGACGCGCTCGGCCGCGAGGTGCCCGCCGCGGTGCTGCTGGTCGAGCGCGACGGCCGGCGCACCGCCTACGTCGAGGCCTCGCAGGCGAGCGGCCTGCACCTGCTCGGCGCCGACGAGCGCGACCCGGGGCTCACCAGCACCTGGGGTGTCGGGCAGCTGCTCGAGGTCGCCGTCGAGCAGGGCGCGAGCAAGGTCGTGGTGGGCGTCGGGGGCAGCGCAACGAACGACGCCGGCGCCGGCATGCTCGCGGCCCTGGGCGCCGGGCCGGCGGCGGTGCTCGCCCGCGGCGGCCTCGCCCTGGCCGGCGCCCCCGACGACGCGCTGCCCGGCCTGGGCGATGTCGTCGCACGCCTGGCCGGGGTCGAGATCGTGCTCGCGACCGACGACGACACCCCGCTGCTCGGCCTGCAGGGCACCAGCGCGGTCGAGTCGCCGCGCAAGGGGGCGTCGCCCGAGCTCGCCCAGGCGCTCGAGGGGGCGCTGGGTCACTTCACCGACATCGTGGGCCGCTCGCTGCCCTCTCCGCCCGTCGAGCTGCTCAGCGGGATGCCGCGCCGGCTCGACCGCGAGGCCGGCGCCGGTGCCGCCGGTGGCCTGGGCTACGGGCTGCTCGCCCTGGGGGCCCGGCGGGTGGGCGGGGTGGCCGAGGTACTACGTGAGACCGGCTTCGGCATCGCCGCGGCGCGCAGCGACCTGGTCGTCACCGGCGCCGGCCGGGTCGACTGGAGCACCCTGCGCGGGTCGGTCGTCGCCGGGGTCGCCGCCGCCACGCTCGAGACCGGGCGGCCCACCGTGCTGGTCGCCGGTGAGTGCCTGGTCGGCCGCCGCGAGACGATGACCCTGGGCCTGGCCGGCACCTACGCGGTCGCCGACAGCCGGTCCGGGATCGAGGCGATGGTCGCCGACCCGGTCACGACCCTGGCCGACCGCACCGCGCGGGTGGCGCGCACCTGGTCCCCACCCCGCTGACCGGCATCCCAACTTTCTCGCCCGATGCGGGAAGGTTCAGGTTCGCAAAGGAACCGTTCCCTGGCGAAGGCGAAGTTACCGGCATCGGGCGAGAACGTTGAGGCGGCCTGCGGGGAGGCGGGAAGTCGGTGATGTCGGTCAGGCGACGTATCCTGTTACGACCCCGGGAACACCGGCAGCCCCACGCGGGTTGACCACCGCGACCGGGCCGATCCTCAGGCCACCGCCAGCACAGGGAGTGCATCCATGAGCGACCAGCTCCAGACCACCGAGGCCCCGACCCCGCAGAGCCCGGCCACCGAGGCCCCTGCACACGGTGTCGTCCTCACCGACGTCGCCGCGGGCAAGGTGCAGTCACTGCTCGCGCAGGAGGGCCGCGACGACCTGCGCCTGCGGGTCGGCGTGCAGCCGGGCGGCTGCTCCGGCCTCATCTACCAGCTCTACTTCGACGAGCGCACCCTCGACGGTGACCTCGTGCGCGACTTCGACGGTGTCGAGGTCGTCATCGACCGGATGAGCGCGCCCTACCTCGACGGCGCGACGATCGACTTCGCCGACACCATCGAGAAGCAGGGCTTCACCATCGACAACCCCAACGCAGGCAGCTCCTGCGCCTGCGGCGACAGCTTCAGCTGACGCCACCGCCACGAGAGGGCCCGTGCCACCGGCACGGGCCCTCTCGGCGTCCGGGGGCCGACGGGCCCGGCCCGGGCGGGGTAGGTTCGTCCCCGTGCAGATCGCCGTCACCGGGTCCATCGCGACCGACCACCTCATGACCTTCCGGGGCAGCTTCTCGGACTCCCTCGTCGTCGAGCAGCTCGACAAGATCTCGGTGAGCTTCCTCGCCGACAGCCTCGAGATCCGGCGGGGTGGGGTGGCCGGCAACATCTGCTTCGGCATGGGCGTGCTGGGGGCGCGGCCGATCCTCATCGGTGCCGCCGGCGAGGACTTCGCCGACTACCGCAGCTGGCTGAGCCGGCACGGCGTCATCACCGACCACGTGCACATCTCGCAGTCCAAGCACACGGCGCGCTTCGTCTGCACCACCGACGACACGATGGCGCAGATCGCGACGTTCTACGCCGGGGCGATGTCCGAGGCGCGGATGATCGAGCTCGGCCCGATCCACGACAAGTGGAACCTCGACCTGGTGCTCATCGGCGCCGACGACCCCGAGGCGATGCTGCGCCACACCGACGAGTGCCGCAGCCGCGGCATCCCGTTCATCGCCGACCCGTCCCAGCAGCTGGCGTTCGCCGACGGCCCGTTCATCCGCAAGCTCATCGACGGCGCCGACTACCTCTTCACCAACGAGTACGAGTCGCACCTGACCGAGACCAAGACCGGATGGAGCCAGGCCGAGATCGACGACCGGGTCACCACCCGGGTCATCACCCGCGGCAAGGACGGCGCCGACATCCGCACCAAGGGCCAGGACCCCATCCACGTGCCGATCGCCGGCGACGTCGAGCGGGTCGACCCCACCGGGGTGGGCGACGCGTTCCGGGCGGGCTTCCTCGTCGGCCTGGCCGGCGGCCTGGGCTACGAGCGGTGCGGCCAGATCGGCTCGGTGCTCGCGGCCCACGTGCTGCAGACCGACGGCGCCCAGGAGTACGTCATCACCCGGCAGGCCTTCGTCGACCACGTCGCGGCGGCCTACGGCGACACCGCCGCGCAGGAGATCGCGCCACTCGTGCGCTGCGCCCACGACTGACGACCTCGACACCGATGCACTACCCGCCGGTCGAGCCGCCGCACACGCACGTGGCAGCTCGACGCCGCCCACGCCGACCCCGGTGACGACCTCGTGGCGGCCGGTGCCGACCTGGAGCCCGGCACCCTGCTCGCGGCCTACCGCCTCGGCCTGTTCCCGATGGGCCTGGGCCCGCACGGCACCGGCGCGGTGGGGTGGTGGTCGCCCGACCCGCGTGGCGTCATCCCCGCCGGTGGGCTGCGGGTCAGCCGGTCGCTGCGCAAGGCGTACGACCGGTCCGACGTGCGGGTCGACACGGCGTTCGACGAGGTGGTCGCCCGGTGTGCCGACCCCTCGCGCGAGGGCCGCTGGATCACCGCGGAGGTGGCCCGGGCCTACGGCCGGCTGCACGAGCTCGGCTGGGCGCACAGCGTCGAGACGTGGCAGGGCGACGAGCTCGTCGGTGGCCTCTACGGCGTGTCGGTCGGCGGCCTGTTCGCGGGGGAGTCGATGTTCCACTCGGCCCGTGACGCCTCCAAGGTCGCGCTGGTGGGGCTGGTCGAGCGCTTCCACGCCGACGGCGACCCACGCCGGCTGGTCGACGTGCAGTGGGCCACCGACCACCTGCGCCGGCTCGGGGCCCAGGAGTGGCCGCGCGGGCTGTACCTCGACCGGCTCGCCGAGGCGCTGTTCGCCCCTCAGGTCGAGCTGTCGGCCTGACCGCGGTCGGTGCGCGGCGCGCCGAGCAGCACGCGGTACTCGGTCCAGCCCTCGTCCTCGTGCAACGAGACCGTGTGCCCCTTCATCCGGGCCCAGGCCGGGACGTCCGACCAGGCCGCGTCGTCGTCGGCGAGGAGCACCACGGTGGTGCCCGGGGGGAGCCCCAGGGCGGCCCGCGCCAGCCGGATGACGGGCACCGGGCAGCGTGACCCCCGCGCGTCGACGACCGGCCGACCGCCACGCCGCCCGCGGCCCTCGCTGCCGGAGGGGTCCGAACCGCTCACAGGTCGGCCGTCCCGAGCCGGCGCCGCACGGTGGCGACGGCATCCGGCAGCTCGCGGCACAGCCGGTCGACGTCGTCGGCGCGCGTCGGCGACACCGCCTCGAGCGGCAGCGTCACCCGCACGTTGCCGTGGGTCAGCACGCCCATGGCGGCGAGCACGTGGCTGGGGCGCAGCGCGCTCGAGGTGCACGCCGAGCCCGACGCCACCGCCAGGCCGCGCCGGGCGAGCTCGTCGAGCAACACCTCGCCGTCGGCGTAGAGCACGCTGAACGTCACCACGTGGGGGAGCCGGTCGTCGGGGTCGCCCACGAGCTCGACGTCGGGCACGGCAGCCGCCGCCCGCCGCACCCGGTCGACGAGCGCGCGGGCCGAGGGCTCCTCGGTGGCCGCCGCCGCAGCGGTCTGCCGCCAGGCCTCGGCCGCCGCGAGCACCAGGGGCACCCACGGCGCAGCGGGCTCGCGGCCGTGCTCGGCCTCGCGCCGGGGGCCGGGCAGCCCCCAGCGGGTGCCGGTGCGCACGGCGAGCAGGCCCAGCGGGGGACCGCCGAAGGCCGCGGCGTCGGCGACCACGACCGACCCTGCGCCCGGTGGGATGCCGTGCGGGTCGCGCCCCAGCGAGGCCGTCGCGTCGACCAGCAGCGGGATGCCGTGCTCGCGACAGAGGGCGTCGACCTCGGCCACCGGCTGGCGGGTGCCGACCTCGGCGTTCGCGGCCTGGAGCACCGCGGCGGCGACGTCTCCGCCGGCGAGCGCCACGGCGTACCCGTCGGGGTCGACACGGCCCAGCCGGTCGACGGTCACCGGCTCCGCGACCCCGGGCTGGAGCAGCACGATCGAGCGCTCCGCGGCCCCGACGACGACCCGCGTGCCGGTGCGGCGGCGGGCGTGGCGCAGCCCGGTGAGCCCCAGCTCGAGCGCCGCCTCGGGGCTCGGGTGCACCGACAGCTCGTCAGGCCGCACGCCAACCGCTTCGGCCAGCACCTCGCGGGCGGTGTCGAGCAGCGCTCGGGCACGGCGACCCGGCGGGTTGAGCCGGGTGGGGTCGGCCCACGCCGTGTCGAGGGCGGCCGCCAGGGTCTGCGCGGCCACGGGGTGCAGGGGGCTCCGGGCGGCGTCGAGCAGCCCGGCCACCGGCGAGTCGAGGGGGGAGCGCGCCACGCTTAGACGGTAGCCCCGCCCTGCCTGACCTCCAGGTAGGTGGTGCAGTAGGGTTTGCATCTGTTCGTCACCCCCTCGACACGAAGGATCCGCGGTGCGCTTGCACGACCTCTCATCGCCCCGCCGATCCCGGCGCCGACTCGGCGCCGGGCTGCTCGTCGGTGCGCTGTCCGCCCTCGCCCTCACCGGGTGCGCCGCCGGCAACCTGCGCGGCAACGCCTCGACAGGCTGGCTGCCCCCGGCCGTCACCGAGGGCGGCAAGACCGTCACGAGCCTGTGGATCGGCGCGTGGATCGCGGCCCTGGCCGTGGGGTGTCTGGTGTGGGGCCTGATCATCTGGTGCGTCGTGGCCTACCGCCGCAAGAAGGACGACAACGAGCTGCCCGTGCAGCTGCGCTACAACATCCCGATCGAGATCCTCTACACGGTGGTCCCGATCTTCATGGTCGTCGTGCTCTTCTACTACACCGCGCGTGACGAGTCGGAGCTCGTCAACACCTCCAAGCAGCCCGACGTCACGGTCAACGTCGTCGGCAAGCAGTGGAGCTGGGACTTCAACTACGTCGCCGAGGACGTCCACGAGACCGGCGAGCAGGCGATCATGACCGGCAAGCCGGGCGCCGAGGAGACCATCCCCACCCTGTACCTCCCGGTCGGCGAGCGCATCGAGTTCGTGCTCACCGCGCGCGACGTCATCCACTCCTTCTGGGTGCCCTCGTTCCTGCAGAAGATGGACATGATCCCGGGACGGGTCAACAAGTTCCAGGTCGTGCCGACCCAGGAGGGCACCTTCAAGGGCAAGTGCGCCGAGCTCTGCGGTGCCTACCACTCGCACATGCTCTTCAACGTCAAGGTCGTCTCCCGCACCGAGTACGAACAGCACCTGTCCGACCTGCGCGCTGCCGGCCAGAGCGGCCTGCTCAACAACACGCTGAGCCGCGAAGAGCTGATGAAGGACGCCCGGGCAGTCACCGACAGCATCGACGGAGGTAACTGACGATGAGCGCCGCCACCGACGCCACGCGGCTGCGGACCGCGTCCGCCCCCACCTACACCCGTCGCGTCTCCAAGGGCGCCACGGTCGTCAAGTGGATCACCACGACCGACCACAAGGTGATCGGCAACCTCTACTTCATCACCTCGTTCATCTGGTTCCTCCTCGCCGGCATCATGGCGCTGGTCATCCGCGCCGAGCTCGCGAGCCCGGGCCTGCAGATCGTCGACACCCCCGACCAGTACAACCAGATGTTCACCATGCACGGCACGATCATGCTGCTGCTGTTCGCGACGCCGCTGTTCGCCGGGTTCGCCAACGCGCTGATGCCGCTGCAGATCGGCGCGCCCGACGTCGCCTTCCCTCGGCTGAACATGCTCGCCTACTGGGCCTACTTCTTCGGCGGCATCATCGCCGGCGCCGGCTTCCTCACCCCCGGCGGCGCCGCGGCTTTCGGCTGGTTCGCCTACGCCCCGCTGTCCGACAACTCCTACAGCCCCGGGCTCGGTGGCGACCTGTGGGTCTTCGGCCTGGCCCTGGGTGGTTTCGGCACCATCCTCGGCGCGGTCAACTTCATCACCACGATCCTCACCATGCGTGCCCCCGGCATGACGATGTTCCGGATGCCGATCTTCACCTGGACCGTGCTCGTCACCTCGATCCTGGTGCTGCTCATCTTCCCGGCCCTGGCCGCCGCGCTCTTCGCGCTCGGTGCCGACCGGCGGTTCGGGGCGCACGTGTTCGACCCCGCCAACGGCGGGCCGATGCTGTGGCAACACATCTTCTGGTTCTTCGGGCACCCAGAGGTCTACGTCATCGCCCTGCCCTTCTTCGGCATCATCTCCGAGGTGCTGCCGGTCTTCTCGCGCAAGCCGATCTTCGGCTACAAGACCCTCGTCTACGCCACCATCGCCATCGCGGCCCTGTCGGTCAGCGTCTGGGCTCACCACATGTACGTCACCGGCCAGGTGCTGCTGCCGTTCTTCGCGATCATGACGATGCTGATCGCGGTGCCAACAGGCGTGAAGTTCTTCAACTGGGTCGGCACGATGTGGGGCGGAAAGCTGTCCTTCGACACCCCGCTGCTGTGGGCGCTCGGCTTCTTGGTCACCTTCCTCTTCGGCGGCCTCACCGGCGTCATCCTCGCCAGCCCGGCGCTCGACTTCCAGCTCTCCGACAGCTACTTCGTGGTGGCGCACTTCCACTACGTCGTGTTCGGCACGGTCGTCTTCGCGATGTTCTCCGGGTTCTACTTCTGGTGGCCCAAGTTCACCGGGCGGATGCTCGACGAGCGGCTCGGCAAGATCCACTTCTGGCTGCTGTTCATCGGGTTCCACACGACCTTCCTGGTGCAGCACCTGATCGGCATCCAGGGCATGCCCCGGCGCTACGCCGACTACCTGCCCGAGGACGGCTTCACCCTCGGCAACCGCATCTCGACCGCCGGCTCGGTCATCCTCGCGATCTCGATGATCCCGTTCTTCATGAACGTCTGGAAGACCTGGCGCACCGCGCCCCTGGTCGAGGTCGACGACCCGTGGGGCTACGGCGCCTCGCTGGAGTGGGCGACGTCCTGCCCGCCGCCGCGCCACAACTTCGACAGCATCCCGCGGATCCGTTCGGAGCGCCCCGCCTTCGACCTGCACCACCCGGAGTCGGTGGGTGCCGGCGTGATGGACGCCCAGTGGGCCGACGGCAAGTCGTCGGTCTCGGTGCTCGGCCCAGCCGACCTGGGCAGCAACTCGTTCGTCGACACCGACAAGGAGCACTGACGCATGCTGGCCATGGAGCGCATCGGAACCCTGGTCGGAGTGTTCGCCTTCACCATGGCGACCATCTACGGGTTCTGGACC
This sequence comes from uncultured Actinomycetota bacterium, assembly GCA_963833495.1. Classification (GTDB taxonomy): domain Bacteria; phylum Actinomycetota; class Actinomycetes; order Actinomycetales; family Dermatophilaceae; genus Fodinibacter. The sequence continues at coordinate 60,921 of CAWHYJ010000012.1, forward strand.
AACTCCACCGAGATCGGCATCGAGTGGGTCGGCGTCATCGGCCTCATCCTCGGCGGCCTGCTCGGGTTCATGATCGCCTGGTACCTCTGGATGACGCGGCGTCGCCTCGAGCGCGACCCCTCCGACGACCCGTTGGGCGACGTCGACGAGATCCAGGGCGAGTACGGCTTCTTCAGCCCGCACAGCTGGTGGCCGCTGTTCCTCGGCGCCGCCGCCGCGGTCTGCTTCGCCGGCCTCGCGGTCGGCTGGTGGCTGTTCATCATCGGCGCGTTCTTCGCGATCCCGGCGCTGGTCGGCTGGACCTTCGAGTACTGGAAGGGCCAGAACGCGCTGTAGCGCAGCGGGTCAGCCCCAGCCGAGGTCGTGCAGGGTGCCCTCCTCGATGCCGAAGTGGTGGGCGATCTCGTGCACCACCGTCACGGCGATCTCGTCGCGCAGGTCCTCCTCGTCCTCGCACATCCGCAGCAGCGGGCCCCGGAACACGGTGATCCGGTCGGGGAGCGACCCGGAATCCCACCAGCCGCCCCGCTCGGTGAGCGGCGTGCCCTCGTAGATGCCGAGCAGGTCGGGGTCGTCACCGGTCGGCTCGGTCTCGACGAGGAAGACGACGTTGTCGAGCATGGCCATCAGCTCGCCCGGCACCTCGTCGAGGGCGTCCTCGAGGATCGCGTCGAACTGCTCGTCGCTCACTGGCTGCACGACACCACCCTGCCATCCGCACGCTTCCCTCAGCCCAACGGTGCCCGCAGCCGGGCCAGTGCGGGGCCGTGCAGCGGAACCCCGCGCCAGCGCGCCGTCACCGTGCCGTCGGCGCAGCGCAGCACCAGCGAGTGCGGCGTCTGCACCGCGACGACCGTCGCCTCGAACACCCCCGGGGCCACCCAGCCTCCGCTGGCGACCCAGGGTGACCCCTCGGCATCCGGCCAGTGCCCGTCACCGCACGGGATGCTGAGCGGGTCGCCGTCGTCGATGTCGAGCACCCAGCCGTGCTCGCCGGGGCGCACCTCGACCGACCTCAGCGCCGGGTGCTCGGTCGTGCGGGTATGCGCGAACCGCCAGGGCGCGGGTGCGGCGGGTGCTGTGGTCGTCGACCCGGATGCCGGGGACGTGGCCGTGTCGAGCGCGGCGGTCAGCCGGGCGTTGGCCTCGGGGTCGGCCGGGAGCGGTACGTCGCGAAGATGGGGGAGCAGCTCGTCCCAGACGGCGTCGAGCACCTCGTGGGTGGTCTCGGTGCACGACATCACGGCGACGACGAGGTCGTGCTCGGGCACCACGAGGGCGAACTGGCCGTAGGCACCGTCGGCGCGGAACCCGTGGCGGCTGCGCCACAGCTGGTAGCCGTAGCCGACCGTCCAGTCGACCGGGTCGGGGTGGTGGGTGGTGTCGGCCAGCGCCTGCGTGGCGGTCGCAACCCAGCCGTCCGGCAGCACCTGCCGCCCCTCCCACGCCCCGTCACGGAGCAGGAGCAGGCCGAGGCGGGCGATCGACTCGGTGCTGATGTGCAGGCCGCTGAAGCCGAGATCGGCTCCGGCCCAACGGGTCCAGGCCGCCTCGCGGATACCGACGGGGTCGAGCAGGCGAGGTCGCAGGTAGTCGACCAGCCGCTCGCCGGTGCGCCGCTGCACCGCCAGCGCCAGCATCCGGCTGGCGCCGTTGTGGTACATGAACCACGAGCCGGGCTCCTGCTCGGGCTCGGCACCGAGGAACACGGCCACCGACTCCTCGCCCTGTCCTGCGAAACTGTCCAGGGTGTCGGTGTGGTGACCGGTCGACATCCGCAGGCAGTGCTCGACGGTGATCCGGGCGGCGCGCGGCCCGGCGTCGCCGGCCGCCTCGGGGAACACGTCGACCAGGCGCTCGTCGCGAGCCAGCAACCCCTCGGCCTCGGCGAACGCGGCAGCGATGGCAAGGAAGGTCTTGCTCACCGAGTAGACCAGCCGGATGCCGTCGCGCGGCCAGGGCCGCCACGCTCCTTCGGCAACCACGTGCCCGTGGCGGATGACCACCACGCCGTGCGGCTCGGTGGCCTTGCGCTCCCAGCGGCGCACCATCGCCAGCACCGCGTCGGAGGGAACACCCTGCTGCTCGGGCGTGCTGGTGGGCAGTTCCGGACCCGTGGGGGCCACTGGCTCGCGCGGGTCGGTGAGGCTCATCCCGTCACCTTACGAGGGCAGTCGCCGGGCTGGGCCGGGCGTCTCGGTGCGGGGGGCGGTCGTGGGTCGCGGGCGCGGCGCGCGGCGCGCGGCCTCAAGGATCGACGTCCCCCGGTTGCTACCGTCGTGCGATGGGACTCGCCGCCGACCTCGACTACCGCATCGGCGACCCCACCGCGCTGCATCGGTCTGTGCGGGCCGTGGCGTCCACGGCGCCCGGCGCCCGGGTGCTCGCCCACACCCTGCCGATGCTGGACCGGGCGTTCGCTCGGGTCAGCGGGGGACGCACCACGGCGATCGAGCTGCTGGCCGGGCTCCCGCTCCTGGGGCTGACGTCGACCGGCCGGCGCAGCGGACAGCCGCGGTACGCGCCGCTGGTCGCCATCCCCTTCCGCGAGTCGCTCGCGCTGCTCGGGACGAACTTCGGTCAGACCAGCACGCCGACCTGGGTGCTGAACCTCGAGGCGGAACCGCGGGCCACCGTGACGCATCGCGACGTGACCCTGGCCGTGGTGGCGCGGCCCGCGGACGAGTGGGAGCGGGAGGACATCCTGGCCAGGGCGGGAGAGGTCTACATCGGCTACCCGAAGTACCTCCGGCGGATCACCGGTCGACGGGTGCGGGTGTTCGTGCTGGAGCGTCCGCCGACCTCCTGAGCCAGGCCCGGAGGCCGGCTGGCACGATGAGCGCGTGCGAGTGACAGTGCGGGTGCGCCCTGGAGCGTCCAGGACGCGCGTCGGGGGCCGCTGGGGCGAGGAGGAGGTGCTCGGGGTGTCCGTGGGCGCACGGGCCGTCGACGGCGCTGCTACGGCCGCGGTACGGGCCGCGGTGGCCGAGGCGTTCGGGGTGCGACCCCGGCACGTCGCGCTGGTGGCCGGGGAGCGCTCACGGACCAAGGTGCTCGAGGTCGACGTCGACGAGGCGACCGGGCGCGGCATCCTGGGCCGTCTCCTGGCCGACGGCTGAGGACCGGTCGAGGCCCACCGGAGGCGGAGACGCGGCGTGCCGCGCACCCGAGGTGGGTGCGCGGCACGCGACGTGCTCGACGGCTGGTCAGTGCCGGCCGGCGGGCTCCCCGGACTCGACTTCGACGGCCGTCTTCTCGGCCGCGTCGGCCTCGATCGGGCGGGCACCACCGGAGGCCGACGGCTCGATCGCCTCGTGCTCGACACCATGGTGCTGGGCGGCGGCGAACTCGGCGGGCGTGACCGGGTTGACCGTGTCGGCGAAGTAGAACCGTGAGAGCCGGGCCCGCAGGCGGTCCTTGCGGTGGGCCTTGCGCTCCACGCCGTTCTCGTCGAGGTTGCTCTCGATCTGGATCGGGGCAACAGGCTCGTGCTGCACGAGGATCCACTGCTCGGGGGTGAGCTCGGCGCTCGTCTCGTGCCGCTCGAAGTACCTTCCGTCGGGCGTGCGGACGATGGTGCCGGTCTCGCGGCCGTGCAGCACGGTGTCGCGGTCACGACGCTGCAGCGACAGGCAGATGCGCTTGGTCACCCAGAACATGATGGGCGGCAGCACGAACAGGCCGATGCGGAAGAACCAGGTGATGTCGTTGATCGACAGGCCCAGCTTGATCGCCATGATGTCGTTGCCGGCGGCGAACCAGAACACCGAGTAGGCGGTGATGGCAGCCATGCCCAGCCCGGTGCGCGTGGGCGCGTTGCGCGGCCGGTCGAGCAGGTGGTGCTCGCGGTTGTCACCGGTGACCCAGCGTTCGATGAACGGATAGATGCCGAGCACGGTGTAGACCAGCGGCAGCAGCACCAGGGCCCCGAGCGCGATGTTCAGCGACAGGGTGAACCCGAAGGCCGAGACCTCGAGCCAGCCCGGCAGCAGGCGCAGCGCGCCGTCGGCGAAGCCCATGTACCAGTCGGGCTGCGAGCCCGCGGTCACGGGGGAGGGGTCGTAGGGACCGTAGGCCCAGATCGGGTTGATCTGGACCAGGGCCGACATCATCGCGATGACGCCGAAGACGATGAAGAAGAAGCCACCGGCCTTGGCGGCGTAGACCGGCATCACCGGGAAGCCGACGACGTTCTCGTTGGTGCGGCCCGGGCCGGGGAACTGGGTGTGCTTCTGCACGAAGACCAGCCCGATGTGCGCGGTGAACAACCCGATGAGTGCGGCCGGGATCAGCAGGATGTGGGCGCTGTAGAGCCGGGGGATGATCATCTCGCCGGGGAACGGGCCGCCGAAGATCATGAAGGCCAGGTAGGAGCCGATGACCGGGGCCGTCTGCACGAAGCCCTCCATGGCCCGCAGGCCGGTGCCGGAGAGCAGGTCGTCGGGCAGCGAGTAGCCCGCGAAGCCCTCGATGATGGCGAGCAGGGCGAGCACCGAGCCGATGACCCAGTTGATCTCGCGCGGCTTGCGGAAGGCCCCGGTGAAGAACACCCGGAACATGTGCACCGACAGGGCGACGATGAACATCAGCGCGGCCCAGTGGTGGATCTGGCGGATGATCAGGCCGCCCTTGATGTCGAAGGAGATGTTCAGCGTCGAGGCGTATGCCTCGGACATGCTGACCCCGCGCAGCGGCACGTAGGAGCCGTCGTAGACCGTGTGGCCGGCGCTCGGGACGAACCAGAAGGTCAGGAACGCCCCGGTCAGCAGGCAGATGATCATCGAGTACATCGCGATCTCGCCGAGCATGAACGACCAGTGGTCGGGGAAGACCTTCTTCATCAGGTAGCCGACCGGCTTGGCGGCGCCGGTGCGGTCGTCGACCCAGCCGGCGAGGCCGCCGACCTTGCGGGCGGCGGCACCCGGAGGTGCCGAGACGGGCCGGTCGCCCTCGCGGAGCGCGTCCGCGGGACGTGCGGTGGTGTCGGTGCTCATCAGCCACGCTCCCAGAAGCTCGGGCCGACCGCTTCCTGGAACGGGGCGGCAGAGACGAGGTATCCCTCGTCGTCAACGGTAATCTGCAGCTGCGGCAGGGGCCGCTTCGCGGGACCGAAGATCACCTTCGCGTCCTGCGTCACGTCGAAGGTTGACTGGTGGCACGGGCAGAGCAGGTGGTGCGTCTGCTGCTCGTAGAGGCCGACCGGGCATCCGACGTGGGTGCAGATCTTGGAGTAGGCAACGATGCCGTTGTAGCCCCAGTCACGCTGCTTCTGGGACTTGATGATGTCTTCGTCGAGGCGCATGAGGAGGACGGCCGCCTTGGCCTTCTCCTCGAGGAGGTTGGGGGTGCCACCGTCGCCGGTGACGGGGTCGGGGAGCAGGCCCTGCGGCATCACGTGGAACACCGAGCCGATGGTGACGTCCTCGGCCTTGATGGGGGTGTTCTCGGGGTCGCGCATGAGGCGCAGCGGCTTGAAGGTGGGGTCCTGGCCGGGGCCGCTCGGGCCGCCGTTCCAGAACGTCTGCGACAGGCTGTTCTGCGGCATCGGGCCGAGCGAGCCGGCCACCTGCAGCACGAGCGGGACGGCGAACAGGCCGAGCGCCCCACCGAGGGTGTACTTGATCAACGGGCGGCGGGTGATCTGAGAGCTCCCGCCACCCTCCTTGAGCACCTCGACGACCCGCTCGCGCGACTCGTCGGTGGCGCGCATCTGGTGGCGCTCCTCGACGACCTCCTCGTCGGGCATCAGCGTCTTGGCCCAGTGCACCGCACCGAAGCCGATGCCGAGCAGGCCCAGGGCCATGCTGACGCCGAGGGCGAAGTTGGAGGCGCTCGTCTCGCCGATGCCGGGCACGAAGATCGTGGTCTCGAGGCTGATCGCGAAGTAGCAGACGATGAAGGCCAGGGTGCCCAGGATCGAGATGCCGAACAGGGTGGCGACCTGCTTCTCGGCGCGGCGGGCGGCGTCCTCGTCGAGGTCGGCCATCCGCGCGACGTGCTCGGGCAGGCCCGGGTTGGTGAACCGCTCGGGGAGGCCACCGTCTCCGACGACGTGGCCCTGGTCGAGCCGCACGGCGGTGCCGTGCTCGGAGGGGGGTGCCACCTCGCTGCCGGGGTGGGTGGTGTCCTGCTCGTTCATCGGGATACCGATCTTCTCGTCGAGGTGCGGGTGGGGACGACGCGGACGCTAGGCCGACTTCGAGCCGAGCCAGACGGCGCAGCCCACGAGGATGCCGAGCCCGAAGACCCAGGCGAAGAGCCCCTCGGTGACCGGGCCGAGCGACCCCAGCGCCATGCCGCCGGGGTTCTCCTGCTTGTCGATGGTGTCGAGGAACGCGATGATGTCGCGCTTGTTCTCGGAGGACAGGTTGGTGTCACTGAACACCGGCATGCTCTGCGGGCCGGTGATCATGGCCTGGTAGATGTGCTTGTTCGAGATGTCACCGATCGCGGGGGCGTACTTGCCGCGGGTGAGGGCGCCGCCGGCACCGGCGGCGTTGTGGCACATCGCGCAGTTGACGCGGAACAGCTCGCCGCCCGCAGCCGCATTCCCCTTGCTGGGGTCGACGGCCTCGTCGGACGGGACCGCGGGGCCCGGGGCGAGCGAGGCGATGTAGGCCGCCATGGAGTCGATCTGCGGCTGGGTGAACTTGGGCTCGCCCCCGGGCGCCTGGACCATCGGCCCGGACAACGGCATCCGGCCGGTGCCCACCTGGAAGTCGACTGCCGCCGCGCCGACGCCCGCCAGCGCGGGGCCGGCGATCTTGTCGCCGTTGCCGGTCGCCCGGCCCTCGGCGTTCTGGCCGTGGCACGAGGCGCAGTTGGCCAGGAACAGCTGGCGGCCCTCCTCGATCGACTGGGCGGGCAGGGCCTGGGTCGTGGCGTCGGCCTCCTTGGGTGCGACGACGGCGTAGACGGCGCCGGTGAGGAACAGGCCGAGCATCAGCAGGACGGCGATCGCCGCCGGGTGCCGGCGGCGGGCTGCCAGTGAGTTCACGGTGCGTTCCTGTCGTCTGGTGCGGTTCGGGGGTCGGGGCCGGCTGTGGCTGGGGTCACTTCAGGACGTAGATCATGATGAACAAGGCGATCCACACGACGTCGACGAAGTGCCAGTAGTAGGAGGTGACGACCGCGCCGGTGGCCTGCGCGTGCGAGTAGTGACGGGTGGTGAAGGTGCGCCCGATGATGAGGAGGAACGCGATCAGCCCACCGGTGACGTGCATGCCGTGGAAGCCGGTGGCGAGGTAGAACACCGAGCCGTAGGCGTCGGAGGACAGGCTCACGCCCTCCTGGATCAGGTGGGCGTACTCGTAGATCTGGCCGGCGATGAAGGTGGCGCCGAAGGCATAGGTGAGGACGTACCACTCACGCATGCCCCAGGCGGAGACCTTGAGCAGCGAGGTGCCGGCCGGGCGGGCGGCGATGCCCTTCTCAGCCTGCAGCACGCCGAGCTGGCACCACACCGACGACACGACCAGCACGATGGTGTTGGCCAGGGCGAACGGCACGTTGAGCATGACGGTGCGCTCTTCCCAGAGCTGGCTCTCGTGGCCGCGGATCGTGAAGTAGAACGCGAACAGCGCCGCGAAGAACATCAGCTCGCTCGACAGCCACACCATGGTGCCGACGGCCACCAGGTTGGGGCGTGTCGCGGGCCCCTGGCCCGGGATCGAGGGAACGGGCCCGGTGGGCCGGGCCTGGGGTGCTGTCTGAGTCGCCACGGACGACATTATGGCCGTATCTGCCGACGGGCGCTTCGGTGACCCCCCGAAAGGCTCGACAAGTTGCGCGACGGGCCACCGGTACGATGCCCGCATGACCTCTTCGCACGACGCCGGCACCCCGGCGCAGGCCTCGAGCACCGACGCCGTCCACCGCGTCTCGGTGCTGCTCTACAGCGACGACATCACCACGCGCGACGCCGTGCGGGCGGCCGCCGGGCGGCGCCCGGCGCGTGACGTCGAGATCGTGTCGTGGCGTGAGTGCGCGACCCCCGAGGCGGTCATCGAGGCCATGGATGCCGGCGGCTTCGACGTCGTCGTGCTCGACGGCGAGGCGAGCCCGGCCGGTGGCCTGGGCCTGTGCCGCCAGCTGAAGAACGAGATCTTCCGGTGCCCGCCGATCCTGGTGCTCACCGGCCGCCCCCAGGACGGCTGGCTGGCCGGCTGGTCGCTCGCCGACGACGCCGTGTCGCACCCGCTCGACCCGATCGCCGTCGCGGAGGCCGTCGCTGGCCTGGCGCGCCTTCGGGTCGCGGTCGGCTGACCGGCGTGACCACCTCGACCCCGGCCGGGTTCACCTGGCCGGACCTCCTCGCCGCGCTGCTGCGCCGCGAGGACCTCAGCACCGAGCAGGCCGGCTGGGCGATGGACCAGGTGATGAGCGGCGAGGCCTCGCCCGTGCAGCTCGCCGGGTTCCTCGTCGCCCTACGGGCCAAGGGCGAGTCGGTCGAGGAGCTGCGCGGGCTCGCCGACGTCATGCTCGAGCACGCCCACCGCATCGAGGTCCCCGGCGAGACGATCGACATCGTCGGCACCGGGGGCGACCGGATGCACTCGGTGAACATCTCGACGATGGCAGCCATCGTCCTCGCGTCCACCGGGCTGCGGGTGGTCAAGCACGGCAACCGGGCGGCCTCGTCGTCCTCCGGCTCGGCCGACGTCCTCGAGGAGCTCGGTGTCGACCTGACGCTGGCACCCGACGCGGTGGCCGAGGTCGCCGACCGGGCGGGCATCACGTTCTGCTTCGCCGCGGCCTTCCACCCGTCGATGCGCCACGCGGCGGCGGCCCGGTCGGGTCTCGGCGTGGGCACCGTGTTCAACGCCCTCGGCCCACTGACCAACCCGGGGCAGCCGACCTACGCCGCGGTCGGGGTGGCCGATGCCCGGATCGCCCCGCTCATCGCCGGCGTCTTCGCGGGCCGCGGCCGGGCGGCATCCGTCTTCCGCGGCGACGACGGCCTCGACGAGCTCACCCTCGCCACCACCTCGACGATCTGGTGGGTGCGTGACGGCGCCGTCACCCAGCTGACCCTCGACCCGACCGACGTGGGCCTCGATCACGCCCCGGTCGAGAGCCTGCGCGGCGGTGACGCCGCCTACAACGCCCGGGTGGCGCGCGACCTGCTCGCGGGGGAGCAGGGCCCGGTGCGCGATGCCGTGCTGCTCAACGCCGGCATCGCGCTGGCGACGGCATCCGGCCTGGGCGAGCCGACCGTGTCGCGGGTGTCGCTCACCGCCGCGGTGCGCGAGGGGATGGACCGCGCCGAGGCCGCCATCGACTCCGGCGACGCGCAGGCGCTGCTCGACCGGTGGGTCGAGGCCACCGCCGCCTACGCGGGCTGAGCGCCGGGCGGCTCAGCCGTCGAGGCCGAGGCTGAAGGCCGCCTCGAGGTCGTGCGAGGAGTAGGTGCGGAACGCGATGTGCGTGTTGGTGCCGGTGACACCGGTGACCTTGTTGAGCCGGTCGGCGATGACGTCGGCGAGGTCCTCGTGGTGGCGCACCCGCACCATCGCGACCAGGTCGGCGTCGCCGGCCACGGAGTAGACCTCCGTGACGCCGTCGAGGTCGGCGATCTCCTGCGCGACCTCGGGGATGCGGTCGACGTCGGCGGTGATGAGGACGATGGCGGTGATCACCGGCCCAGACTAGCCGGGCGCCGCGCAGCGGCACCGACACCGGATGCCGGGTCGTGGCGCCCGTGCCCGAGCTCGGGTCAGCGGACCCCGGCGAAGCCGGCGACCTCGCGCCGGGCGGTCTCGAGCGGCTCGAGCTCGGCGCGCACCGCGGCGGCGCCACCGACCGGGCAGGTCCAGGCGCCGTCGACCTCGACGATGCGCACCCCGGGGGACTCCAGCCAGCGCAGCACCTTCTCGCTCTCCTCGGGCGTGGCGGCCGTGGACGGGGCCACCGGCGGCGCCACGACCTCCGCGCTGGCCGTGAGGGCCGCGATGTAGGGCATCGGGTCGGCGCCGCGCGGTGCGGTGGTGCTGCCGGCGAGCCGGCCGTGCCGCACGCAGATGACCTCCCAGCCGCCGAGCAGCGAGCGGCGGGCCGCGACGAGCTCGGCGATGCGGGCCAGCGGGTCGAGCCGCTGCGCGCGGGAGGTGCCCCGCACCAGGGCGACCAGGCGCTCGCGCACGACCTGGGCGTCCTCGAAGCGCTCGACGTCGGACAGGTGGGTCATCCGGGCGCGCAGGGCGTCGAGCAGGTCGCGGGTGTCGCCGACGAGCAGCTCGACGGCCCGGTCGGCGACGACGGCGTAGTCGGCCACCGACTGGGCCCCGGTGCAGGGGGCGCCGCACCGGCCCATCTCGGCGAGCACGCACGCGGACCGGGGCTTGGTGGGGGACAGCCGTTCGAGGCACTGGCGCAGCGGCAGCACCTCGTGCACGGCGGCCACCGCGGCCTCGGCGGCGGAGCGGGAGCTGAACGGCCCGGCATACCGGGCGCCGTCGGGCGCGACCAGCCGCACGATCGACAGGCGGGGGAACGGCTCGACGGTGAGCTTCACCCACAGCGCCCGCTCGGGGTGGCGCGAGCGCCGGTTGTAGCGCGGCTTGTGCTCGGCGATGAGCCGCAGCTCGCGCACCTCGGCCTCGAGGGTGGTGGCGCAGACGATGGGGCTCACGGACTCGGCGATGCGCACCATCTCGCCCATCCGGCGGCGGTGCTCGGAGGCCGTGAAGTAGGACCGCACCCGGGTGCGGATGGAGACCGAGGTGCCGACGTAGAGCACCCGGCCCTGGCCGTCCTTGAACAGGTAGACCCCCGGCAGGTCGGGAAGGTCGTCGGCGAGGTGCCGCTTGCGGCGCCGGGCCGGGGTGACCCGGGCGGTGTAGTCGAGCAGCTCCTCGAGGGAGTGCACGCCCAGCGAGCCGACCCGCTCGAACAGGCCGTGCAGCACGTCGACGGTGGCCCTGGCGTCGTGCAGCGCCCGGTGGTCGGGGGTGGTCGTGGCGTGGAAGAGCCGCGCCAGCGAGGCCAGCCGGTGGTTGGGCACCTCGTCGCGGCGCACCAGCTGCCGGGCCAGGTGCACGGTGTCGAGCACCGCGAAGCCGGGCCACTCGTGCTCGGTGCGCCGGGCCGCCGCCTTGAGGAACGAGATGTCGAAGCCGGCGTTGTGCGCGACGAGCACCGACCCGGCGGCGAACTCGAGGAACGCCGGTAGGGCCGACTCGATGCGCGGGGCGCCGGCCACCATGGAGTCGGTGATGCCGGTGAGCACCGAGATGAACGCCGGGATGGCGGCGCCGGGGTTGACCAGGGTCTGGAACTCGCCGACCACCTCGCCGCCGCGCACCTTGACCGCACCGATCTCGGTGATGCCGCACTCGGCGGGGCTGCCGCCGGTGGTCTCGAGGTCGACGACGACGAAGGTGACCGACGACAGGGGGGTGCCCAGATCGTCGAACGTGCCCTGCACCATCGTCATGTCGCTGACCGTAGGCTCCCGCACCGACACCCCCGCGAAGGCGCGCTGGCATCGCCGTGGACAGGCGAGGACGACGGATGCCGGGGCGCCCCCTGCTCGGCGTCCCGGCATCCGTCGTGGTGGGCTCAGCGCCGGCGTGCGGTGAGCAGCAGGTACTCCCAGGTCATGACGCCGTCGGCCAGGTGCCGGTCGCCGAGGTCGGCGAGCGCGGCATCCAGGGTGGCGACGCGCTCGGGCTGGTCGGCCAGCGAGCCGTAGACGGCGATGGTGGGCCCGTAGCGGGCCTTGAAGTAGTCACGGAAGGCGGCGCCGTCGACGAACCGGTCGACCACGAGGTTCGCCCGGGTGGCCTCGACGTCGTCGACCCGGTCGCCCATCAGCTCGTGCACGTGCTCCGGCGACCCCCACAGCGTCGCCGGCTGCGACCCGGGGGGCGGGGGCGGGGCGTAGGGCCCCATCGTCGCGAACAGCTGGCCGATGAACCCCTCGGGCGTCCAGCTGACCAGGCCGATCCGGCCGTCCGGCCGGGTCACCCGCACCAGCTCGTCGGCGGCGGCCTGGTGGAACGGCGCGAACATCACGCCGAGGCACGAGGTGGTGACGTCGAAGGCGGCGTCGGCGTACGGCAGCGACTCGGCATCGGCCTCGTCCCACGTGACGTCGAGCCGCTCGGCGCCGGCCAGGCGCTCGCCCGCGGCCAGCAGCTCGGGGGTCAGGTCGGATGCCGTGACCCGCGCCCCGGCCCGGGCCGCCGGGATGGCGACGGTGCCGGTTCCGGCCGCGACGTCGAGCAGCCGGTCGCCGGGGGTCACCCGGCAGGCGTCGACGAGGACGTGACCGAGCGGGGTGACGAGGTCGGCGGCGACCGCCGGGTAGTCGCCCAGCGCCCACATCGCGCGGTGCCGGCGCTTGACCTCCGGCGCCGCTCCGTAGTGGATGCCGGCGTCGGTCTGTCGCTGCTGCGTGGTGTCGGTCATGTCGTTCTCCCTGCTGCTACTGGTGGTGGTCGGACTCCCAGCGTCGCGAGGTGGGCGGACGGCATCCAGTGCGCGTTCTGTAGCGCGCGAGGTTCACGATCTGTACTGGCGCCTCGTCGCGCCCGGGTGTGCACTGGTTCGGTGCGGGGCCGGGCGACGGCCCTGCAGGAGGTGGTGACCCGTGTCGACCTACGGCCAGTTCTGCCCGATCGCCAAGGCGATGGAGGTGCTCGACGAACGGTGGACCCTGCTCGTGGTTCGCGAGCTGCTGCTCGGCAGCCGGCACTTCAACGAGCTGCGCCGGGGCAACCCGAAGATGTCGCCGGCACTGCTGTCCAAGCGGCTGCGCCGGCTCGAGCGGGTCGGGGTGCTGCGGCGCCGGGTCGTTGGCGGGCGCAGCACGTACGAGCTGACCGAGCGTGGGCTGGAGCTGCGGCCGGTCATCGACGCCCTGGGCACGTGGGGAGCCCGGTGGGCGGGCGACCTCGGTGAGGAGGATCTCGACCCGCGCCTGCTGCTGTGGGACGTGCGGCGCACCATCCCGGTGGAGTCCTGGCCGCGTGAGCGCACGGTAGTGGCGCTGCGGTTCGAGGACGTCGCCTCGCCGGTCTCGCAGTGGTGGATCTGCGTCAGCGGTGACGAGGTGGACGTGTGCGACATCGACCCCGGTTTCGAGGTGACGGCGACCGTGCGTACGTCGCTGCTGGCGATGACCGAGATCTGGCGCGGGGACCGCGGCTGGGGGGAGGCCCTGCGGTCGGGGCGGGTCGAGGTCGACGCGCCGCGCGACGTGGCGCGGGCCGTGCCGACGTGGATCGGCCAGTCGCTGCTGTCGGCGGTGCCGCGACCTGCCTGAGCCGCTCCCGGCTTCAGTCGCGCCGTGCTCCGGATGCCGTCGCGGCAGGGGTGTCGGTGGTCGCCTCTAGCGTGGGAGACAACCACCTGGAAAGGGGTGAGAGCCGATGCCCAGCCACGACCTGACGTTGACCGTCGAGTGCCGCACGTGCCCGGTGCGTGAGCTGCACTGTGGCGACTGCATGGTGCCCGTCCTGCTCGACCTCACCGCGCCGTCGCTGCGGCTCGAGCACGCCCTCGACCCCGAGGAGCGCGCGGCCGTCACCCGGCTCGTCGAGGCCGGGCTGGTCGCGCCCGAGACCGCAGCGGTGGCGCGGGCCGTGCTCGCCGGGTCCGGGGCGCGTGAGGAGCCCGTGGCGGAGGGCGGGCGCGCCGTCGGCTGATCAGGGTTCGTCGCGTGCCCGGTCGATCGGTCGGGCGCCGTGACGGTCCGGGAACCTCCCAGCAGGGCTTCCTACGATGGGCCGGTGCCGAGCCCGCCGACCCCGAGCCGACGCCGTGCCCGGCGCGGGTGGGGCGTCACGCTCCTTCTTGTCTCACTGGCCGCCGCGACGGCGGTCGGTGGGTGCACGCACAGCATCGGCGACCCGCCGGGTCCTTCACCCTTCGGGTCGGCGACGGCGTCGGCACCGACCACCCCACCAGTGCTGCTCACGACGGCGGTGTCCGACCTGCTGCGCCGTCGTGCCGGTGCAGTCGTCGAAGGGGACCGGGCGGCGTTCGCCGCGACCGTCGCCGACCCGGCATCCGTCTCGGGGCGGCGACAGCTGGACTCCTACCGGGCGGCCCGGGCCCTGCTGGTCTCGCGGCTCGAGGTCGGGGCCCCGGTGGTCCATCTCGCCGAGACCGCAGCGGGCACCGGCGCAACGCCAGTGCCGCAGGGCACGGGAGCGGCCACGGCGGCGCCGAGCGCGAGCCGGAGCCCGAGCGACCCGTTGCGGGCGACGGCCGAGGCCGACGTGCGCTACCGGGTCGACGACCTCGACCGCGGCGACCGGGTCGCCCGGCTGCAGTACGACCTGGTGCGCGGCGAGGACGGGTGGCAGGTCGCGGCGGAGCGACCGGTCGGCACCGGCGCCACAGCCCCCTGGGTGGCCATGCCGGCACTTCGGGTCAGCCGCGGCGAGCACGCCGTCGTGGCCGGCACGGCCCCGGCCGCCCGGCTCGCCGAGCACGTCGCCGTCGTCGACCGCGCGCAGCCCGGGCTCCGGGCGGCGTGGCCCGGCGCACCCGCGCGCGTCCTGGTGCTCGCCCCGGCGACTGCGGCCGAGGCCGACGTCCTGCTCGGGCGCATCCCGGCCCCTGGGACCGCACCCGTCGGGGCCACGACCGAGGGCCCGACCGGCGCGGCTGGCACCGCCACCGGTGACCGCATCGTGCTCGACCCCTTGGCCTTCGACAGGCTCACCGCGAGCGGGCGCGACGTCGTGCTCACCCACGAGCTGGCGCACGTCGCGGTGCGGTCGACCGTGCCCGGGCGCCCGGCCGCCTGGCTGGCCGAGGGGTACGCCGACCACGTCGGCTACGCCCGGGCGGACGTGCCCCCGAGCCGGCTGCTGCTCCCGCTCGCCTCGGCGCTGCGCACCGGCCACGGTCCACGCGAGCTGCCGAGCGTCGCGGACCTGCAGCCCGCCACCGGTGACATCGAGGTGCCCTACCTCGCCGCGTGGCAGGCGGTCGAGCTGATCGCCCGCGACCACGGCGAGGCGGCGCTGCGCCGGCTCGTCACGGAGGGTGCGTCGACCGGCTCGGCGGCCGACGCCGAGGCCGCCACCGACGCCGCGCTGGTGTCGGTGCTCGGCACCAGCCGCGCCGAGCTGACCGACCGGTGGCTCACCCGGCTGGGCGAGATCGTCACGAATCCCGGCTGAGCCCAAGCCTTTTCGCGAAGTCAGGAGCACTTCGCCGGCTCAGGGTCGTATCGCATCCTGACCCCGCGAAGTGCTCCTGACTTCGCGGGAAAGAGCCGGGTCGGCGAGGCCCTCGCCGCCCGCTGGGGCGCCGACCTCGTCCTCCACCGGGGCCGGCTCGCCCTGGGGCAGCGCCAGCGACGCCACCACGAGGGCCCCCACCAGCCAGAACTGGTTGTAGAACGCCTGCTTGTTGACCAGGTTGGCCACGGCCAGCACCAGCGCCAGCCAGCGCAGCAGCTCGTCGACGCCCGGCCGGCGCCGCCACACGGCATACGCCGCGATCGCCACCACGCCGACCATCGCGGCCCCGGTCACCCAGAACGGCAGCGTGATGCCGTGCTCGTTGAGGGCGTAGAGGTACCAGGTGTTGGCGAACTTGATCGGGTGGAAGGTGAGCAGCGTGGTGACCGTGTCGCCGACGAACGCCCCGGCATCCGCCACGACCCATGGCAGCATCAGCAGCGCCGCGAGCGCACCGGTCGCCAGCGTGCGCCACGCCCCGAACGGCCGCCACACCAGGAGCACCGGCGCCAGCAGCGCGAGGTGCTGCTTGCTCGCGCAGGCGAGCGCCAGCGGCACGATCGCCCACCACGCGCGGTCGCGCCTCACCAGCACGGCCCACCACACGATGAGGGCGGCGAGCACCGGCTCGGTCCAGGCCTGGTCGACCTGGGTCAGCGTGCCGGGCGCGAGCACGAGCACCGCCGTCACCGCCGCCGCGCGCTCCACCCGCCCGCGCGCCAGCGCCCAGAGCCCGGCGAAGAGCACCAGCGACCAGAACAGCACGGCCCACCGCACGTCGCCGGCGAGCCACCGGCCGGGGGCGGTGAGCACCGCCATCCAGGGCAGGTAGGGGAAGAAGTCCTGCACGCCGGGGGAGTTGGTCCACTGCTGGGTGTAGACGTTGTCGCCGCGGGCCAGGGCGTCGGCACCCTGCTGCAGGACCACCCAGACGTCGATCTTCGGGGCTTTGTCGCCGACGATGGCCACCACTGCAAGCACGGTGTGGGTGAGCACCGCGAGCGCGTAGGCCGCCATCGCGGCGCGGCGCCCGGGCCGGGTGAGCAGCACGGCGCAGCCCAGCCCGCCGGTGGCGAGCACGGCAAGGGATGCCGTGAGCCACCCGCCGCGCAGGTAGCTGAACAACGGCACGGTGAGGGTGATGACGACCGAGGCGGCCACCACTCCCGGCGCCAGCCAGCGGGGCACGTCCACCACCAGCCGTCGGGCCAGCCACCACCCGAGCAGCGCCGCGCACACCGTCAGGGTGAGCACGATCGGCACCCGGAAGCGCACGACGCTCCACTGCAGCACACCGAACCACGCGAGCCAGGCGGCGCCGAGCACGAGGGCGGGGACCGGCCCGGACGTGGGCCGCCCGACGGTGGACGAGGGGGATGCCGGCCCGGCGGCGGCAGCAGGGGCGGCCGTCGTGGCCGCGGTCGGGTCAGCCACCGTAGAGCGCGTCGACCTCGTCCTCGAAGTCACGCATCACGACGTTGCGCTTGAGCTTCAGGGACGGGGTGAGGTGGCCGGACTCCTCGGTGAAGTCGGAGTCGAGGATCGCGAACTTGCGGATCGACTCCGCCTTGGACACAGCGGTGTTGGCGTCGTCGACGGCCTTCTGCACTTCCGCGATGACGCGCTCGTCGGTGCGGGCCGCGGCGAACGACACGCCGTCGAGCCCGTGGTTGCGGGCCCAGCCCGGGTACATCTCCTCGTCGAGGGTGATCAGCGCGGCGATGAACGGCTTGCCGTCGCCGACGACGATGCACTGGCTGACCAGGGGGTGCGCGCGCAGCCGGTCCTCGAGCACCGCGGGGGCGACGTTCTTGCCGCCGGCGGTCACCAGGATCTCCTTCTTGCGACCGGTGATGCGCAGGAAGCCCTCGTCGTCGAGCTCGCCGATGTCGCCGGTGTGGAACCAGCCGTCGCGCACCGACTCCGCGGTCGCGGTGTCGTTGCCGCGGTAGCCCCGGAAGACGTTGACGCCGCGCAGCAGGATCTCGCCGTCGTCGCCGATGCGCACGTCGACGCCGGGGAGCGGCTGGCCGACGCTGCCGATGCGTATCGCACCGGGCTGGTTGACGGTGGCCGGCGCGGTGGTCTCGGTGAGCCCGTAGCCCTCGAGGATGGTGACCCCGATGCCGCGGAAGAAGTGACCCAGGCGGGTGCCGAGCGGGGCGCCGCCGGAGACGGCGTACTGCACCTTGCCGCCCATCGCCTCGCGCAGCTTGCCGTAGACCAGCTTGTCGAAGATCGCGTGCCGCACCTTGAGGCTGAACGGGACGCTCCCGGCATCCTGCGCCTCCGACCACGCCACCGCGGCGGCCGCGGCGCCCGCGAAGATCCTTCCCTTGCCGCCGGCCTCGGCCTTGGCCTCGGAGGAGTTGTAGATCTTCTCGAACACCCGCGGCACCGCGAGGATGAAGGTGGGCTGGAACGCGGTGAAGTCGTCGAGCAGCGCCTTGAGGTCGGAGGAGTGCCCCATGCGCACCCCGGCCGTCACGGCGAGCACCTCGATGAACCGGGCGAACACGTGCGCCAGCGGGAGGAAGAGCAGCGTGGAGGAGCCCTGCGCCTTGACGACAGCGGCCAGCTTCTCGGCGGTGTTCTCGGCCAGGGTGAGGAAGTTGCCGTGGGTGAGCTCGACGCCCTTGGGTCGGCCGGTGGTTCCAGAGGTGTAGATGATCGTGGCGAGGCTGTCGCGGTCGATCGCCTCGCGGCGCGCGTCGAGCTCGGCGTCGTCGACGTCGTCGCCGTCGCGGCTGAGGCTGTCGACGTCACCCTGGTCGATGACCCAGACGTGCTGCAGGCCGGGGAGCCGGGGACGGCCCTGCTCCACCGAGGCGAGATGGGTGTCGGTCTCGACGATCACGCCGACCGCGCCTGAGTCGGCGAGGATCCACTCGACCTGGTCGGGGGAGGACGTCTCGTAGATCGGCACCGGCACCGCACCGGCCGACCAGAGGGCGAAGTCGGCGACGGTCCACTCGTAGCGGGTGCGGCTCATGATCGCGACCGCGTCGCCGAGGCCGATGCCGGCGGCGATCAGGCCCTTGGCGAGTGCGGTGACGTCGGCGGCGAAGGTCGCCGACGTGACGTCGGTCCACCCCGCGCCGGAGCGCACCGAGAAGGCAACACGTCCCGGTTCGGAGCTCGACCACCGCCGGGGCACGTCGGCCAGGCTGCCCTGGGTGGTCTCGGGCAGGACCAGCGGCGTGGACTTCTCGTGCACGGTCGGCTCCTTCGGGGTGAGGCGCACATGGGACACCTCAACTCTAGGACCCTGCGGGGCGGGTACCCTCCGTGCCATGGCCGACCGCGCGCAGTCCTCCGTCGAGATCGCCGCCGAGCCCGGCGCCGTGCTCGACGTCATCGCCGACTTCGAGCGGTACCCGGAGTGGGCGCACGAGGTCACCTCGGCCACGGTGCTCAGCGAGGACGGCGACGGCTGGGCCGACCAGGTCGAGTTCCACCTGCACGCCGGGGCGATCAAGGACCACTACGTGCTCGAGTACGACTGGGACCACATCGCCGACGACGGCACCGGCAGCGTCTCGTGGCACCTGGTGCGCGCCACCCTGCTCAAGGGTCTCGACGGCACCTACGCCCTCGCCCGCACCCCCAAGGGCACCCAGGTCACCTACGACCTCGAGGTCGAGCTGACGATGCCGATGATCGGGCTGCTGAAGCGCAAGGCCGAGAAGCACATCATCAACCTCGCCCTGACCGAGCTCAAGAAGCGCGCAGAGGGCTGACGCCCGCCATGACCCGCGTCGTCCTCGTGACCGGCAAGGGCGGCGTCGGCAAGACGACCACCGCCGCGGCGACTGCCGTCCGGGCCGCCCGCACCGGGCTGCGCACCCTGGTGATGTCGACCGATGCCGCGCACAGCCTGGGGGACGCGCTCGACGTCGAGCTCACCACCGCCGTCACCTGGCGCGAGACGACGCCGGTCGAGCCGGGGCTGCACGCCCTCGCCGTCGGCGCGCACACCGCCGTCGAGGCCGACTGGCAGGTGGTGCGCGACTACCTGCTCGGGGTGCTCGACGCGATGGGGGTCGACGCCGTCGTCGCCGACGAGCTCACGTCGCTGCCCGGCGCCGAGGAGGTCACCGCCCTCGCGGCGCTGGCCCACCAGGCCGAGAGCGGCGACTGGGACCTCGTCGTCGTCGACTGCGCCCCCACCGCCGAGACGCTGCGCCTGCTCGCGCTACCCGAGGTGCTCGGCTGGCACCTCGACCGGCTGCTGCCGGCGCAGCGCCGCCTGCTCACCGTGCTGCGCCCGGCCGCCTCGGCCGCCACCGGCGTGCCCGTGCCAGGCCCCGAGGTGCTGCTCGTGCTGCGCGCCTGGCGCGAGCTGATGGTCGGCGTGCGCGCGCTGCTCACCTCGCCCCGGGCGAGCGTGCGCGTCGTGCTCACGCCCGAGCGCGTGGTCATCGCCGAGAGCCGACGGGTGCTCACCTCGCTGTCCCTGCACGGCTACGCGGTTGACGCCGTGGTCGTGAACCGGGTGCTGCCTGCCGCCCTCCCCGGCGACGTCGACCCCTGGCGCACGGCATGGACCACCGCCCAGGCGAGCGGACTGGAGCAGGTGCGCGAGTCCTTCCTCGGCATCCCGCTGCTCTGCGCGCCCTACCTGGCGGGCGAGCCGATCGGCGCCGACGCGCTCGACGACCTCGCGACCGCGACGGTCGCCGATGGCCTCCCGGCCCCGCCGCTGATGGACGACGTCGACGTGCCGCGGATGCGGGTCGAGGCCGACGGCGCCGACTTCGTGCTCACCCTGCCGCTGCCGCTGGTGTCGGCCGGCATGGTCGGCATGGCCCGCCGCGAGGACGACCTGCTGCTCGAGGTGGGTGGCCAGCGCCGTGTCGTCACGCTGCCCTCGGTGCTGCGGCGGTGCATCGTGCGCGATGCCGCCGTGGGCAGCGGTGAGCTGCGGGTCCGGTTCGAGCGTGACGAGGAGCAGTGGGCCAGTGGGCGCTGAGCGCTGGGACGAGCAGGTCGGGTCGGTGGCCGACGAGGCCGGCCGGCTCCTGGAGAGCCTGCGCCGCACCGCCGCCGAGTCGGCGGCCCGCGGGTCCGCTGACGACGACGTCCCGGATGCCGCTGGGCCGGCGCCCGCTGCCGGTTCGGCTCCAGCCTCGGGCCCGGCCGCGGGCGGGAGGCCGGCTGCGGCCTCGGCTGCCGACCCGGACGGCTCCGGCCACGACCCGTTCTGCACCTGGTGCCCGCTGTGTCGCGGTGCGGCGGTGGTCCGCTCGCTCAGCCCCGAGACGCTGGCCAAGCTCGCTGACCTCGCGACCCTGGCGGCGTCGGTGCTCACCGACCTCGCGAGCGGCCGCCCGGGAGGCGACCGCCCGGCATCCGACCACGACCACCCGGCCACGGCGCCGGATCGCGCGGCCGCCGGCACCTCGGCGGGCGCCTCGCCACCGCCCGGGCGCCGGCCACGGCGCACGGGGCCGGCTCCGAGCCGGCCCATCCCGGTCAGTGACGCCGACGACCCCCTGGAGGCACCCCGTGGCTGATGGTTCGCTCGCGATCGGCATCGACATCGGCGGCACCAAGGTGGCCGGTGGCATCGTCGACCCCGACGGCACCGTGCTGGCCCGCGCCCGGCGCGATACCCCGCACCGTTCGACGAGTCCCCGCGTCGTCGAGGACACCATCGTCTCGGTCGTCGACGAGCTGCTCGAGGGCCACGCCGGCGAGATCGCCGCGGTCGGCATCGGGGCCGCCGGGTTCGTCGCGACCGACCGGGCGACGGTGGTCTTCGCGCCGCACCTGTCGTGGCGCAACGAGCCCCTGCGCGAGGCGCTCGGGAAGCGGGTGTCGCTGCCGATCTTCGTCGACAACGACGCCAACGCCGCCGTCTGGGCCGAGCACCGCTTCGGCGCCGGCCGCGGCGAGAGCCACCTGGTGCTGGTCAACCTCGGCACCGGCATCGGCGGCGGCATCGTGCTGGGCGGCCGGGTCATCCGCGGTCGGTTCGGCATCGCCGGCGAGTTCGGGCACATGCAGGTCGTGCCCGACGGCATCCGCTGCGAGTGCGGCAACAAGGGCTGCTGGGAGCAGTACGCCTCGGGCAACGCGCTGGTGCGCGAGGCCCGCGGCCTGATGTCGGCCGGCAGCCCGGTGGTGTCCGACCTGTTCGACCGGGTCGAGGGCCGCCCCGAGAACCTCACCGGTCCGCTCGTCACCGAGGCGGCGCAGGACGGCGACCCGCTGGCCCGAGAGCTGCTCGCCGAGGTCGGCCGCTGGCTCGGCATCGGGATGGCCGACCTCGCCGCCGCGCTCGACCCCGGCACGTTCGTCATCGGTGGCGGCGTCAGCGCAGCCGGCGACCTGCTGCTCGACCCGGCGCGCGAGGCGTTCCGCCGCCAGCTCACCGGCCGCGGCTACCGGCCCGAGGCACGCATCGTCGCCGCCGAGCTCGGCAACGAGGCCGGGCTGGTGGGCGCCGCCGATCTGGCCCGCACCGACGCCGTCAGCGGCTGAGCCCGCCGGTGGCGGCCGTGCGGGTCGCGAGCTACAACACCCGCGACTTCCTCGACGACTCGCGCCTCGCGGCCCGGGTGGTGCGCGCAGTCGACCCCGACGTGCTGTGCCTGCAGGAGGTGCCGCGGCGGCTGCTCGGTGGGCGTCGGGTGGCGCGGTTCGCCGCCGCCTGCGGGCTGGCCTGGCCCGGCGGGCACCGGGGGAGCGGGGGCACGACGGTGCTCACCTCGGATCGGGTGACCGTGCTCGGCTCCGAGCACCTGCGGCTGCCGGTGCGCTGGCCCGACCGCACCCGGGGGTTCGCCGTGGTGCGGGTGGCCCTGCCGGGTGGCGGCGAGCTCACCGCGGTGTCGGTGCACCTCAGCCTCAAGGCGCCGGAGCGGGTGACCCACACCGAGCGGATCCTCGAGGCGATCGCCGCCCGTGGCCCCCTCGTGCTCGCCGGGGACCTCAACGAGGACCACACCGGGGGTGCCTGGCAGCTGCTCGACGTGCCCGACCGGCTGCGGCTGGTGTCGCCGGACCGGCCGACCTACCCGGCCCGGGCGCCACGCCGCCGGCTCGACGTCGTGTTCGCCTCCCCACCGCTGCGGGTGCTGCCCCACCGCGAGGTGCTGCTCCCGGATGCCGTGTACGCGGCGGCCAGCGACCACCGCCCGACCTGGGTCGACCTCGAGCTCCCCTGAGGCGCGGCGCGCGGCACTTCAGTCGGCGCGCAGCAATCTCCGCGTGTGAGGCGAACTCCTGCGTGCTGCTCGATCGGGCGGCGGAGGGGTCAGACCCGGGCACCCGGACTGACCCGCTGCACGGCCTCCCGAAACGCCGTGAAGCCGGGGTGGTCTGGATCCAGATTCGGCGCCCGTCCTTCAGACGCACCAAGGCTGGCATCGCCCACCCGCGGGCCTTGACGCTCTCGATGTCCTCCACCGGCGCCGATCCACCCCTGCGGAGCAGGTGGCTCCATCGCACCCGGGACGGGGGTGAGGAGGATCTTGCTGGCGAGCAGGTGGGCCGAGAGCCAGGTCGCCCAGCCCACGAAGCAGAACCGGAGGAGCACGAACCACGGTTGTATCCCGTCGGCGCGCGCCTCGTCGTTGACGAGCATGAACACGCCGACGCCCACCAAGACGACGGCTCCGAGTATCTGCGGTGCCATCCGATCGAGGTCCCACGACGCGCTGACCGAACCGACTGGGCGTCAGCGTGTCGCGGGACCTCGACGGTTCGTGGGCTTCAGGCTTGGGAGATCGGCGAGGGGTGGGTCGGCTGGTAGACGCCGAGCGTGCCGCCGCCGGGGAGGGTGAGGGCGGAGATGGTGCCCCACCGCTGCGTGGTCGGCTCGCCGCACGGCACCCCGAGGGCGGCCATCCGCTGGCGGAAGGCGTCGAGGTCGTCGCACATCAGGTACAGCTCGTGGCTGCTCGTCCCGGCCGGGTGCACCGCCAGCTCGGCCGGCGGCAGCGCGAAGATCAGCCACCCGTGCCCGGCATCGACCGACGGGTACTGCAGCACGTCGCGGAAGAACTCCCGGTCGGCATCGGCGTCGGTGCTGTGGAGGATGACGTGCGCCCCGGTGATCATCCACCGAGGCTACGTCGCGGCTCGGGGTCAGACGCGGGCGCCGTTGTCGCCGCTGGTCGGGTCGCGGTGCTTCGGCTGGCGCAGCACGAGCAGCCCGAAACCGATGAGCGACACCACGATCGACACCACGAACCAGCGGGTGCTGTGCGAGGGCCGGGCGAAGACGACCCACAGCAGCATCAGCGGGCCGGCGACCAGGCCGATGACGGCACCCCAGAAGTGCAGGTCCTCCTGCGGGGGAAGCTCGACCTCGGGCGGCTCGAAGTGCTCGTCGTCGTCGGCGAGCGCCTTCTCCGCCTCCTCGGTCGCCGCAGCGACGGCCTCCTCGGTCGCGGGGTCCCCAGGCTCGGCGGCGCGCCATGCTGAGGCGGGCACGACGACGTCGAGCGGGGAGGGGTTGACCCAGGGGGCGCGGGGGGCGGCCGACGGCGCGGCGGGCGCGCCGGCATCCGGCTCGGTTCCGTCGTCGACCGGGGCGCCACCGTCGGTTCCCGGGTCGGTGTGGACAGGGTCGGCCTCGGCCGAGGCCGGGTCGTCGTGAGGAAGCCCGGCCGGGTCGGCCACCGGGGCGTCCCAGCGCGCGACGATGGAGGCGAAGCGGGCCTCGACGTCGCGCTCGTCCATGTCACCGGGCCGGTCGGGCACGGGGTCTCCTCGGGTGCTGCGGGGTGGGGTGACGATCTTCGCACGGCGATCTGGGGATCAGGCACTGTGACCCGGTGCACTAGAGTCTGGGCGACGCGCGAGGAAGGGTGGTCCGGTGTTCTACTGGGTGTTGAAGACGGTCATCCTCGGGCCGATCCTCCGCCTGCTCTTCCGGCCGTGGGTCGAGGGCGCCGAGCACATCCCCGAGACGGGGGGCGCCATCTTCGCCAGCAACCACCTCTCGTTCTCCGACTCGATCTTCCTGCCGCTGGCCGTGCCGCGCCGGATGACCTTCCTCGCCAAGAGCGACTACTTCACCGGTGAGGGCATCAAGGGCCGGCTCACGGCGGCGTTCTTCAAGGGCGTCGGGCAGCTGCCGGTCGACCGCTCCGGCGGCCGGGCCAGCGAGGCCGCCCTGCGCTCGGGCCTGAAGGTGCTCGGCCGCGGCGAGCTGCTCGGCCTCTACCCCGAGGGCACCCGCAGCCCCGACGGCCGCCTCTACAAGGGAAAGACCGGCGTGGCCCGGATGGCGCTGGAGGCCGGCGTGCCGGTCATCCCGGTTGCCATGATCGACACCGACAAGGCCCAGCCCACCGGCACCAAGATCCCCAACCTGATCCGCGTGGGGATGAAGATCGGCACCCCGCTGGACTTCTCGCGCTACGAGGGCATGGAGGGCGACCGGTTCGTCCTGCGCTCGATCACCGACGAGATCATGTACGCGCTGATGGAGCTCTCGGGCCAGGAGTACGTCGACATGTACGCCACGGCGATGAAGGACCGCATCGCCCGCGAGAAGAAGAACAAGGCCAAGGAGGCCGCCGAGGCCGCCCAGCCGGGCCGCGCGGCATCCGAGCTCGAGGACGCCCTCGACGGGCTCGACGACGACACCGGCGACGACGCCGGTCCGCAGCGCCGCGCGAGCTGAGCGTCAGCAGCCGGGGCCCACCCGGCATACCGCCATACGGGCCACACCGGGGGTCCATGGGTGCGGGACCTATCCTTGACCCTCGTGAGCACGACCACCGATCCCGACCCCCGCCAGCGGCTCGCCGCCGGTGCCGAGCTGCCGGCCGCCCAGCAGCCGGTGTGGCCCGACCGGGCCGCCCTCGACGCGGCCGTGGCCACGCTCGCGAGCTACCCCCCGCTGGTGTTCGCCGGTGAGTGCGACGTGCTGCGCGACCGCATCGCCGCCGTCTCGCGCGGTGAGGCGTTCGTGCTGCAGGGCGGCGACTGCGCCGAGACGTTCGCGTCGGCGACGGCCGACAACATCCGCGACCGGGTCAAGACGATCCTGCAGATGGCGGCCGTGCTCACCTACGGCGCGTCCGTGCCGGTGGTCAAGGTGGGCCGGATGGCCGGGCAGTACGCCAAGCCGCGCTCGAGCAACGACGAGACCCGCGAGGGCGTCACCCTGCCGGCCTACCGCGGCGACATGGTCAACGACTTCGAGTTCACCCTCGGCTCGCGCACCCCCGACCCCCAGCGGCTCGTGAACGCCTACCACGCGAGCAGCGCCACCCTGAACCTCGTCCGCGCGTTCACCACCGGCGGCTTCGCCGACCTGCGCCACGTACACGACTGGAACAAGGGCTTCATCGCCAACTCCGCCAACGCGCGCTACGAGCGCCTGGCGAAGGACATCGACAAGGCGATGAAGTTCATGCGGGCCTGCGGCGCCGACTTCGAGGCGATGCGCGCCACCGAGTTCTTCTCGGCGCACGAGGCGCTCGTGCTCGACTACGAGCGCCCGATGACGCGCATCGACTCGCGCACCGGCGACCTCTACGACACCTCCGGACACTTCGTGTGGGTGGGGGAGCGTACCCGCGACCTCGACGGCGCGCACATCGACTTCGTGGCCGCGGTGCGGAACCCGGTGGGCGTCAAGGTTTCTGCCAACGCCGACACCGACGACCTGCTGCGCATCATCGACAAGGTCGACCCCGAGCGCGAGCCCGGCCGGCTCACCTTCATCACCCGGATGGGGTCCGGCCGCATCCGCGAGGCGCTGCCGACCATCGTCGAGAAGGTCACGGCATCCGGTGCCCCGGTCACCTGGGTGTGCGACCCGATGCACGGCAACACCTACGAGTCGGCCTCGGGCTACAAGACCCGCGACTTCGACGACGTCGTCGAGGAGGTCGAGGGCTTCTTCGAGGTGCACCGCGGCCTCGGCACGGTGCCCGGCGGCATCCACGTCGAGCTCACCGGAAACGACGTCACCGAGTGCGTGGGCGGCTCGGAGAAGATCCTCGACGCCGACCTCAACCTGCGCTACGAGTCGGTGTGCGACCCAAGGCTGAACCACCAGCAGAGCCTGGAGCTGGCGTTCCTCGTCGCCGAGATGCTCAACGAGGACTGACCCGGTGCTCGCCGACCTGCTGTCCGACACCCTGACCGTGCCGTCACCCGCCATGCGCGAGGCGATGGCGCACGCCCACGTCGGCGACGACGTGTTCGGCGAGGACCCCACGGTGCGCGCGCTCGAGGAGCGGGTCGCCGACCTGCTCGGCCACGAGGCCGGGCTGTTCTCGCCATCGGGGTCGCTGGCCAACCAGCTCGGGCTGCGGCTGCACGTCGGCCCCGGCCAGGAGCTCGTCGCCGACCAGCAGGCGCACGTGCTGCGGGCCGAGATGGGCGCCGGGGCGGTGTTCTCCGGCATCACCAGCCGCTCCTGGCCGAGCGAGCGCGGCCTGCTCGACCCCGCCGGGCCGCTCTCGCTCGTGACCACCGGGGTGGGGCCCTACCAGGTCGAGACCGCTCTCGTCGTGCTCGAGAACACCCACAACTTCGGTGGTGGCACGGTGCAGCCGATCGAGGCCATCCGCGAGGTGCGCGCGGCAACCTCGGCCGTCGGCGTCGCGATGCACCTCGACGGCGCCCGGCTGTGGAACGCCCACGTGGCCTCGGGCGTCTCGCTGCGCGACTACGGCACCGAGTTCGACACCGTGAGCGTCTGCCTCTCGAAGGGACTGGGGGCGCCGGTCGGCTCGGTGCTCGTCGGCTCGGCCGAGCAGATGGCCGCGGCCCGCATCTGGCGCAAGCGCTACGGCGCGGGTATGCGCCAGGTCGGCATCCTCGCCGCCGCCGGGCTCTACGCCCTCGACCACAACATCGAGCGCCTCGCCGACGACCACGCGCGCGCGGCACGCTTCGCGGCGGCGTGCGCGGAGGCGGCGCCGGCCGCCATCGACGCCGCCACCGTCGAGACCAACATCGTCGTGCTCGACGTCGGCGCAGTGGGTTGGGGCGCACCGGAGTTCGTCGCCGCGCTGCTCGAGAGCGGCGTGCGCACGTATGCCGTCGGGCCTGGTCGGGTGCGCGCCGTGTGGCACCTCGACGTCGACGACGCCGGCACGGATGCCGCGGTCGACGCCGCAACCGCGCTGTTGCGCTCGCGCGCCTCCTGAGGCGCGGATCCCGTCACTGAGCCCCGCCATCGGGTAGGACTGAGGACATGAGCACCGTCCGCTTCGGGCTGAAGCTGAGCCAGAACGCCACCATCGACCAGCTGCGCGACCTGTGGCGCCTCGCCGACGACGGCGGGTTCGACAGCTGCTGGGTGATGGACCACTTCGCGACGCTGGGCCCCGCCGACGACGGGCCGATCTTCGAGACCTGGACGATGCTGGCGGCGATGGCCCAGCTCACCACCCGCACCCGGATCGGCTGTGCGGTGGTCGGCAACACCTACCGGCACCCCGGGGTGCTGGCCAAGATGGCGGTGACGGTCGACCACCTGTCCGGCGGGCGGCTCGACTTCGGCATCGGCGCCGGGTGGGCCGAGAACGAGCACACGATGCTCGGGCTCGACTTCGGCACCCGAGGCGACCGGGCCGACCGCCTCGAGGAGAGCCTCCAGGTGATCCTCGGGTTGTGGACCCAGCCGCGCACCACCTTCGCGGGGCGGCACTACCAGCTCCAGGATGCCGTCGCCGAGCCCAAGCCGGTGCAGCGCCCGCACCCGCCGATCTGGATCGGCGGCTCCGGCCCGCGCCGCACGCTGCGGCTCGCCGCGCAGTACGCGGACGTGTGGAACGCGGCCGGGGGCACGCCGGGGGAGGTCGCGGAGTCATCGGCGATCCTCGACCGGCACTGCGCCGACGTCGGGCGCGACCGGGGCGAGATCCGCCGGTCGGTGCAGGTCGGGGTGGGGTCGGACGACGTGGCCGGGCTGCCGGGTCTCGTCGAGCCCTACGTCGCCGTCGGCGTCACCGACGTCATCCTCATCGTGCGTGACGAGGACCCGGTGGCCGTCGCCGAGCAGGTCGCCCACGAGCTGCCGCGGCTGCGCGAGCTCGGGTGAGGCGCTCGACACCCGCTCGGTCCAGACCGCCGCAACGCTAGACGTCGTGGTGCAGCGCCTCGACCGGCGGCTGGTCGGCCGCCGACGCCCCGGGGTCGCGCGGCGTCGACCGCAGCTCGACGAGGTACATCGCCGCCACCACCAAGGCGCCGCCGACCAGCATCCGCCCGGTGAGGCTCTCACCGCCCAGGGTGACCGCGAAGAGCGCCGCGAAGACCGGCTCGAGGGCCATGACGATCGCCGCGCGGGTGGCGGTGAGGTGCGCCTGGGCCCAGGTCTGCGCCCACAGCGCCAGCGCGCCGGCCACCAGGGCCATGTAGAGCAGGGATGCCCACTGCGCCCCCGTGGCGGGCAGGGTCAGCCCGTCGGGCACGGCCACGAGCGCCGCGACGACCGTGATGACGCCGGCCTGCACGGTGGCCAGCCCGAAGGCCGCGCCCGGGGTCGACCAGCGGCCGAGGGCGACGATGTGCCCGGCGTACAGGATCGCCGACAGCAGGGTCAGCGCCTCACCGATGCCGACCGAGAACCCCTGTAGCGACAGCAGGGCCAGCCCGAGCGTCGCCAGGCCCACGGCGAACCAGGTGACCTTGCCGATCCGGTCGTGCAACAGCACCGCGCCGAGCACCGGGGTGAGCACCACGTAGGTGCCGGTGATGAAGCCCGACACCGACGCGTCGGTGTGCGCCAGCCCGGTGGTCTGCAGCACCTGTGCGACCCCGTAGAGCAGGCCGAGCACCACCCCGACCCGCAGCTCGCGGCGGGTGAGCGCGAGGGTCTGGCGCCGGAACAGCACGAACATCACCACGGCGGCGATGCCGAACCGCACGGCGAGGAAGTCGGCAGGCGGCACGTGCTCGACGAGGTCGTGGATCAGGAAGAAGGTCGATCCCCACACCGCCGTGACGCTGACGAGCAGGAGCGTGGCGAGCCGGGCGTGCCCGGCCGGGGCGGCCACGGCCGGGTCAGACGATCGTCACGGTGACGGTGCTGCCCTTGGGCGCGTCGCCTCCGGCGGGGTCCTGGAACCGCACCGTGCCGAAGAAGCCGCCGAACGCCTTCTCGACCTTGACCTTGAACCCGGCGGCCTGGAGCGCGGCGCGGGCCTGCTGCAGCTGCTGGCCGACCACGTTGGGCACGGCCACCAGCACCGGCCCCTTGGAGACCACGAGGGTGACCGTGTCGCCCCGGAAGGCGGTGCCGTCGCGCGGGCTCTGGCTGATCACCGCGCCCTTGGG
The DNA here is from genome assembly GCA_963833495.1 of uncultured Actinomycetota bacterium. Lineage (GTDB taxonomy): Bacteria > Actinomycetota > Actinomycetes > Actinomycetales > Dermatophilaceae > Fodinibacter. Next base: position 90,380 of record CAWHYJ010000012.1, read on the forward strand.
CACGGTGTCGCTGTTCTGCTGCGCGGTGGCGTCGACCTCCAGCCCCAGGCCGCTCAGCTGGCGGGCGGCGCGGGTGGCGTCCTTGCCGGTGAGGTCGGGCACGTCGATCGGGTGGCGTCCCCGGCTCACGGTCAGCGCCACCGCGGTGCGCTTCTTCAGGCTCGCCCCGGGGCCAGGCTTGGCGGTGACCACCTGCCCCTCGGGAACCTTCTCGTCGTAGGCCTTGCTGACCTTGCCCACCTTGAGGTTGACGGCCTTGATGCGGGCCGTGGCCTCCGCGAGCGTCATGCCGACCACGGGCGGCACGGCATACCGCTCCGGGCCCCTGGACACCACGAGCGCCACGGCGGCCCCGCGACGCAGGGTGCTGCCCGGCCCGGGGTCGGCCGAGACCACCACGCCCGCAGGCACCGTCTCGCTGAAGGTCTGTGACACCTTGGCGTCGAGCGCGGCCTGGTGCACCGCGCTCACCGCCTCGGCCTGGCCGCGGCCCTGCACCGACGGCACGGTGGCCGTGGCGCCCGGTCCGAGCAGGAAGAACCACGCGGTCAGCGCGGCGACGAGCACGGATGCTGCGACGGCCGGCCACCAGCGGCGCCGGCCGCGGGGCGCGGTGCCGGCCACCACCCGACCCTCGATCGGTGGCGGTGGCACGGTGATGGCCACCGTCTCGGAGCGTGGGCGGGTGGCCACCCCGCCGGCGGCTGCCGTGGATGCCGCGCCCACCCCCTGCACGGGGAAGGTGGCCGTCGAGGTCGGCTGGGCGGCGGCGACCGAGGCGGCCCGGCCGGCCGGCCGGGCGTCGAGCTCGTCGATGGACAGGGTGGCCCGGGCGTCACGCACCAGCTCGAGGAACTGGGCGGCGTCGGCAGGTCGCTCGTCGGGGTCGCGAGCGGTGGCCACGGCGACGAGCTCGTCGAGCTCGGGCGGGAGCCCGGCGACCCGGCTCGAGGGGGTTGGCACCCCACCGTGCACGTGCTGGTAGGCGACGTGGATGGCGGTGTCGCCGGTGAACGCCTTGGTGCCGGTGAGCATCTCGAAGAGCATCAGCCCGGCCGCGTAGACGTCGCTGCGCGCGTCGGCGATGCCGCGCTCGACCTGCTCGGGGGCGAGGTAGGCGACCGTGCCGAGCAGCACGCCCTGGGTGCTCGTGACGGTCTGGCTGGTCACGGCGCGGGCCAGGCCGAAGTCGGCAACCTTGACCGTGCCGTTGTCGTTGAGGATGACGTTCTCGGGCTTGACGTCGCGGTGGATGAGTCCTTTGGCGTGGGCCTCGGCGAGTGCCTGGAGCACCGGCTCGAGCACGTCGAGGGCGGCTCGGGGGGAGAGCAGCCCCTCGTCGCGCAGCACGTCGCGCAGGGTCTGGCCGGGCACGTACTCCATCACCAGGAAGATGCAGCCGTCGTCCTCGCCCTGGTCGTAGACCGCCACCACGTTGGGGTGCGACAGCGACGCGCTCGAGCGGGCCTCGCGGCGGAAGCGGGTGACGAAGCTCTCGTCGTGCGTGAGGTGCTGGCGCATGACCTTGAGCGCGACCTCGCGGTCGAGCCGCTCGTCGAGGGCCAGGTAGACCGTCGCCATCCCCCCGTCGGCGATTCGACGGAGCACGCGGTAGCGCCCGTCGAGGGTGCGCCCGATGAGCGCGTCGCCGGTGGATGACACCGTAGGAGTGTACGTAGTTCCGGACACCGACCCGTCACCCAACGTCCGTGATCACATGGTTGTGCGCAGGGCCATGACGTTGCGCACGTACAGCTTGGTGTCGCTGTACATGCCGTGCTTCTGCAGCGCGCCCAGCCCCTGGTAGTAGGCCGCGACGGTCTTCTCCATGCTGTTGGTGGAGCGGCCCAGCGAGCGCAGCATGACCACTCCGGCGGTGATGTTGTCGCTGGTCTTGAGCAGGTCGAGCCGGCGCCCGACCAAGCCCGACGCCCACTGGCCGCCCTGGGGGATCACCTGCATGACGCCTACCGCGTTGGCGGGGGAGACGGCCCGCTGGTTCCAGCCCGACTCCTGGTAGGCGATGGCCAGCGCCAAGCGGGTGTCGACTCCCTGCTGGCGGGCGATCCGCACGATCATCGCCTTGGTCTCGCTGCGGCTCGGCACCGAGCGGCGGGCCAGGATCGCCCGGTTGCGGGCAGCCGCCTCGGCGATGGCCCGGGGGTACGTACGGCCGGCGAACGTGTCGGGTACCGCGCTGCCCGATCCCGACCTGGCCTTGCCCGGCACGCGCAGCGCCTGGCCGGGGTAGATCAGGGCGCGGCTGGAGATCTTGCTGGCGCGGGCGATCGCACCGATCGTCGTGTGGTGGCGGGCGGCGATCGAGCTCAGCGTGTCGCCGGCCCGCACCCGGTAGGTCGTAGTGGTGGAGGGTCGGCTGCGAGGGGCGGCGGCCTTGCCGGCGGCGGCCCGCACGACGATCCGCTGGCCGGGCTGGATGAACGAGCGGCCCGAGAGGTGGTTCGCCTTGAGCAGCGAGGCCAACGGCACCCGGAAGCGGGTCGCGATGCCGCTGAGCGTGTCACCGCTGCGCACGACGTAGACCCGCGAGGTGGCGCCGGGCCGCGGGGCGGCCTTCGCCGGGGCCGAGGTGCGTGGCACGCGCAGGACGGTGCCGACCATGAGGGCGCGGGGGTTGCGGATCGAGTTGCGGGTCGCGATGGCGCCCACCGTCGTGCGGAACCGGGCGGCGATGCCGACGAGCGTGTCGCCCGGGCGAACGCGGTAGGTCGTCCACCCGTGCGGGGCCGGGTTGGCCGCCGCCACGTGGGCTGCGGGCAGGAGGGCGGCGGGGGGGACCGTAGCGGGTGGGGCGGAGATGACCATGACCTGTCCTTGGCTCGGCACCAATGTGTGACAACCGTGACGGATGTGGTTGCCGTGTCTGTTGGGACACACGGTACCGGAGTGACTCGGCTCCGGCCCGTTGTCCCGGCCGGCGGACCCGGATGTGTTCACCGAGAACGCGGTGGCCTTGGTCACCCGGCGCGCTGGCACGGCATCCGCGGGCGACCTGCCCGCGACCCGGCACCCGGGCGGGCGCAGGCCGCCACGGCGCCCGGCTGTGGCACCCTGTGCACCGTGAGCGACGCACCGCAGGATGCCGGAACCGAGCCCGTGGACGACCTCGAGGCCCTGGTGGGCTCCTGGCTGACCATCCCCGACATCGCGGAGCGGCTGGGCCTGCCGTTGTCGTCGGTGCGCAAGCTCGTCGAGGACCGCGAGCTGCTCGCCCACCGGGTGGGGGAGCGCCGGGTGGTCGCGGTGCCGGCCGGCTTCGTCGACGAGCACGGCCCGCTGCACGCCCTCAAGGGCACCTTCACCGTGCTGGCCGACGGCGGGATGTCCGACACCGAGATCCTGCGCTGGCTGCACACCGTCGACGAGACGCTGCCGGTGGCGGGCTCCCCGCTCGACGCCATCCGGGCCGGTTTCAAGACCGAGGTGCGGCGCCGCGCCATGGAGCTGGCCTTCTAGCTCCCGTCAGGAAGAGCGGGCCGTCGCGATGCCGACCAGGTCGAGCAGGGCCGACCGTGCAGCGTCGTCGACCGAGGTGGCGCCGTCGAGCGCTGCCCGGGCCGAGGTCGCGAGGCCCTCGATCTCGCCCTCGAGGCGGGTGACCGCCCCCGAGCCGGCGATGACGGCGCGCAGCTCCTCGACCTGGCCCGCGTCGAGGTCGGGGCGTCCGAGCAGTGCGTCGACCCGGGCCCGGCCGGAGTCGTCGGTGCCGGCCAGGGCGTGGGCCAGCAGCACGGTGCGCTTTCCCTCGCGCAGGTCGTCGCCGGCCGGCTTGCCGGTCTCCTCGGGGTCGCCGAAGACGCCGAGCAGGTCGTCGCGCAGCTGGAAGGCCCGACCGAGGTCCAGGCCGTAGCGTGAGAGGGCCTCGAGCCCGGCGGTGTCGAGCCCGCCGGTGGTGGCGCCGATGAGCAGCGGGTGCTCGACGGTGTACTTGGCGCTCTTGTAGCGGATCACCCGACCGGCCCGCTCGACCCGCTCGTCGTCGGCCAGGCCCTCCCACGGCCGCATCGACTCGACGACGTCGAGGAACTGGCCGGCCATCAGCTGGGTGCGCATGAGGTCGAACAGACGACGACCGCGCTCGAGGTCGGCCTCGGGCAGGCCGCAGGTGGCGTAGACGGCGTCGGTCCAGGTCAGGCACAGGTTGCCGGCGAGCACGGCACCCGCGAGCCCGAACCGGTCCTGGTCACCCGCCCAGCCCCGCGCGCTGTGGCGGGTCGCGAGGGCACGGTGCGCGGCCGGCATCCCCCGGCGGGTGTCGGAGTCGTCCATGACGTCGTCGTGGATGAGCGCGGCCGCCTGGAACAGCTCCATCGCGCTCGCCAGCCGCACCAGCGCGTCGGAGTCGGACCGGCCCGCGGCTCGGTGCCCCCAGTAGAGGAAGGCGGCGCGCAGCCGCTTCCCACCGCGCAGCAGGTCGGCGACCGCCGTGAGCAGGTCGTCGACGTCGGGGCCCAGCTCGGCGAGCACTGCGGCCTGGGTGGCCAGCTCGGCGTCGAGGCACTCCTGCACGCGGCGTCGCAGGTCGACGCCGTCGAGCGGGCTGGGCACGGGAGACCTCCTGCCACGTCCCGCGGGCAGCGGGGGTCGAATGGTGGGTGCCCAGAGCCTACGGCGTGTGGGCTGGGTTACCCTCACCGCCATGGCGCACCACGGCGGAGGGGGACGGCCCGAGCACCTCGTCAGGTCCATCCCTGGCGTCCTGGCGCAGGACAAGCCATCGATCAGCTTCGAGTTCTTCCCGCCCAAGGACGACGAGTCCGAGGCGGCGCTCTGGCTCGCGATCCGGCAGCTCGAGCGGGTGCACCCCGCGTTCGTGTCGGTCACCTACGGCGCCGGTGGCACCACCCAGGACCGCACCGTGCGGGTCACGAAGCGGATCGCCGACGAGACCTCGCTCACCCCGCTCGCGCACCTGACGTGCGTCGGTGCCTCGGTGCACCAGGTGCGCCAGGTGGTGGGCCAGTACGCCGCGTCCGGGGTGCGCAACATCCTCGCCCTGCGCGGGGACCCGCCCGGCAACGTGCGCGGGCAGTGGACCCCGCACCCCGAAGGGCTCGACCACGCCGACCAGCTCGTCGCACTGATCCGCACGCTGGGCGACTTCACGGTCGGGGTCGCCGCCTTCCCGGACGTGCACCCCGACAGCCCCGGCCTCGACCACGACGTCGAGGTGCTGGTGCGCAAGGCGGATGCCGGGGCGAGCTTCGCCATCAGCCAGATGGTCTTCGACGCCGACAGCTACCTGCGGTTGCGCGACCGCGTGGCGGCACGGCGCGCGCTGCCGATCACCCCGGGCCTGATGCCGGTGACCAACGTCAAGCAGATCACCCGGATGTCCGAGCTGATGGGCACCCCGCTGCCGCCGGCGGTCGTCGCACGCCTCGAGGCCGTCAAGGACGACCCGGCGGCGGTGCGGGCGGTCGGGGTGCAGATCGCGACCGAGCTGGGGCAGCGGATGCTCGACGAGGGGGCGCCCGGCATCCACTTCATCACCATGAACCGGTCGACGGCCACGCTCGAGGTGTTCGAGAACCTCTCGCTCTGACCCGGCCGCCGACCGGTGCGGCGTCAGCGGCGCCAGAAGAGGTGGTGGACCACGCCGGTCGGGCTGGGGACCCGCTCGTGGTGGAAGCGGTCGAGCAGCTCGTCGGGGGAGTCCCACAGCTTGCCGCCACGGCCGATCTCGACGGGGGCCACGGCGACGTGCAGGGTGTCGACGAGGTCGGCATCGAGGAACTCGCGGACCGTCGACACGCCACCACCGAGGCGCACGTCCTTGCCGTCGGCGGCCGCCCTGGCCTGCCGCAGCGCCTCGTGCGGGTCGGCGTCGATGAAGTGGAAGGTGGTGTCGGACAGCGAGATCGAGGGTCGGACGTGGTGGGTCAGCACGAATACCGGGGTGTGGAACGGCGGCTCGTCACCCCACCACCCCTGCCACTCCAGGTCCTCCCACGGGCCCTGCTGGGGGCCGAACTTGCCGCGGCCCATGATCTCGGCGCCGATGTTGTGGCTGAAGTCGCGGGTGAAGTAGTCGTCGAGCCCGCGGGATCCGCCCGGGTCGGTGCGGTTGGGCCAGCTCGCCGTGGCGCCCGCCCACGCGGCGAGCTGCGAGGGGTCGGCGTGGCCGAAGGGCCGCTCGAAGCTCTGGCCCACGCCGGTGCCGTAGCCGTCGGTGGAGAGCATGAAGTTCTGCACGCGCAGCAGCTGCTCGCGAGGGGCGCTCATGACACGGCCACCGGTGCGGCGAGCCCGAGACCGGCGTAGTGGGCCTGGGTCGCGGCGAAGGCGTCCCAGTCCCACGGCGCGGGCCGCCCGGCGAGGCACGGCTCCAGCCGGTCGAGGGAGGTCTGCAGCCCGACGAGGTAGCAGTTGTCGACGGCCTCCTGCACGTCCGGGACGACGTGGCTGAGCCGCAGGATGCATCCGGTGCCGGCGGCCTCGAGCTCCCAGCGCATGCGCGACCCCGGCGCGGGATGGGTGTGCTCGAGCAGCACCGGCGGCTCGAGGCGCAGGATCGTGCAGGTCAGGCTGACCGGCTCGCCGTCGCCCCGGCCGGCGAAGACCATCTCGCCGCCCTCGCGCAGGTCGACGGTGATGTCGGCGTCGAACGGCAGCCACCAGTCGGCCAGCCGGGCCGGGGAGGTGATGGCGTCCCACACGTCGTGGACGTCATAGGCGAGGTGCCGTTCGAAGCGGATGACGCCGCCGGCTGCTGTGCGCTCGAGCAGGCCGTCGTAGCGGGTGGTGAGGTCGTCGGTCACGGGGATCGCTCCTTCAGGGGGGTCGGACGGGTGGTGCGCTCGAGGTGGCGCTCGAGGGAGTCCAGGCGGCCGGCCAGCTCTGCGCGGTAGGGCTCGAGCCATGCGTCGAGGTCGCGCAGCGGCTCGGCGCGCAGCCGGTAGAGGCGGCGCTGGGCGTCGCGGCGGACCTCGACCAGGCCGGCCTCGCGCAGCACCCGCAGGTGCCGGGACACCCCCGGCTGGTGCATGCCGACGGCGTCGACGAGCTCGCTCACCGAACGCTCACCACCGCGCACGGCATCGAGGATGCGGCGGCGGGTCGGGTCGGTGATCGCCTCGAGGACGGCGCGCTGGGGCATCCCGCCAACGTACGCGACCGCATATATATGTGCAAGCGCATGTGCAGGTTCAGTCGGGGGGTTCCGGGGCCGCGCCGCTCGGCGCGCTCGGCGTCACCGAGATGAGCGTGACGCCGAGGTCGCGCACCCGGGTGAGGATGCCGTGCAGCGCGGCCTGGTCGGCGACGGCGCCGGTGAGGATCGTTGTCCCGTCCGCGTCGTGGGCCAGGGTGAGGCCGTCGAAGTGCGCCGACCAGTGGGGGTCGAGGTGGCCGCTGACGCGCACCACGTAGCCGGCCGGGGCGGGGTGGGGCGCCAGGGCGTTCACGGTGCGCCCACCGGGAGCAGCCGCACCGGTGGCCGCCGTCCGGCGGCGCGGCGGATGACCGCCTCGGCGATGGCGAGGTTGACCAGCCAGGCGACGCCCAGGCTGAGGTCCTTGGCCAGCACGCCGGGGCCGAGCACCGCCGGTCCCACCGCCAGGGTGAACGTCTGGGTGCCCGCGGCCAGGGCGATGGCGTAGCCGCGCGTCATCCATGCCTGGTGGGCGCTCACCTCACCGCGACGGATCGCTGAGACGCCGAGCACCAGGCACCCGGCGAGGGCCGAGCCGAAGACGAGCCGCAGCAGGTAGGCCAGCTCGCCGGTCCCGGGCTGGCGGGCGTAGAAGGCGGTCATCCACAGGCCGGAGAAGGCGACGGCGAGCCCGAGGGCCACGACGACCCGCCCGGTGCGCCGGTGCCAGCGCAGGTGCCGCCTGCGAAACCGGGAGGAGAACTGGAAGGCGCCCAGCACGGCATACGGCACGGCGCAGGCGATGTGCACGACCACCGGCAGCGGCGACGCCGTCATCCGCGGGTTGGCGGGGAGGAGCAATGGGCCGCCGGCCAGCTCGACGATGCGTAGCGTCCCGGCGGCAGCCGGGATGGCCACGAGCGCGACGAGGGCGAACGGCACCCACCCGGTCGGTCGCGCCGACCGGGTGGGGCGTGCTGCGGCGTTGAGGGTCACTTGGCACCGGCCGGGTCGAGCTGCGCACCTGCACTGCTCATCGTGGGTTCCGCTGTCGCAGAGCGCGTCTCGCGCCACAACGAGACACCCAGGCCGATCAGGGCGATGCCGTTGGGCACGGCGAACAACCGCTGGTTGACCATCGGCAGCAGCGGGATGGCCATCGTCGCGACGGCGGCGACCGCGAGCAGGGCGCAGGCCCAGCGGGCCAGGACCCCGGCTCGGAACAGGGCGACGCCGAAGATCAGCCCACCGAGCAGGTAGCCCGCGGCGACGGCCAGGTTGAGCGTGGTGAACGACCCGAGGTCGGCGCTCGAGCTGCTGTTGGTGGCCACGGCGATCACGCCGCCGACGTAGTCGGGTGAGCTCGTCGCGATGGTCGGCACGACCACCAGGGCGATCATCTCGACGCACAGCATCATCAGGTAGCCCAGGCTGAACAACAGCCAGCCCACCAGTCCGAGCACGCCCATCCGGCGCACCTGGCTGAGGTACATCCCGGCGATGCCGGCCAGCGCCAGCACCGACATCGACACCTTCATGCACTGGCGCACCGTCCACTGCGCGCCCTGGACGAAGTCGAGGGTGATCTCCGGGTGCTTCACCTGCACGGCGACGAACAGCCCACCGGCGGCGACGGCGGCCAGGCCGGCCGCCCGGGTGAGCTTCGTGGTGGTGATCTGCATGACGGCCTCCGAGGCTGGTGTCCACGACCGGTGCCGCGGGACTGGTCCGAACCTACGAACGGCCGGGGTGCGCCGGCATCACCCGATGATGTGATCGGCTGGGTGAGATGCCGTGGTGGTGGACGGCTCGAGCAGGCCGCGCTCGCGGGCGCGGGCCACCGCCTCGCGGCGGCTGGTGACGCCGAGCTTGGTGAAGACGTGCTTGGTGTGGGTGCGCAGCGTGTTGGGGGAGATGAACAGGGCCCGGGCGATGTCGGGCCCGCTCAGCTCGCCGTCGAGCAGCCGCAGCACCTGCAGCTCGCGTTCGCTGAGCGGCTCGGCCAGCGGCCGGATGCCGGGCCGTGCGCCACTGCCGCGGGTCGCCCTCGTGCCGGGCCGCGGCGGCGAGCAGGTGCCGCGCGTGCTGGCCGACGACCCGGTCGCGCTGCGCCGCGCGCAGCAGCTCGGTGGCCGCAGCGCCCTCGTCGAGGAAGAGCCGGGTGCAGGCCTCTGGCTCGGCGGTCGCCGTCAGCGCATCGGCCAGTTCGGCCAGCGCCGGTGGCCGCCGCCCGGCGGCATCGAGGGTGAGCGCCCGCAGGAGGTGGATCTCGACCAGGCTGCCGGCCCGGCCCGTCGCGCGGGCAGCCTCGTGCAGCCGGTCGAGCAGGCGCAGGGCACCGTCGAGGCGGACGACGTCCGGGGCGCCGGCCGCGGCACGATGCTCGGCCAGCACCAGGCGCACCAGGGTGAGGTGGTCGTACTCGTGCAGGAACAGCGCGGGGTCGTCCAGCCCGACGCCCCGGTCGCGCGCCCAGTCGGCTGCCGCGGTGAGCGCACCCCGGCGCACCTCCATCCGGGCCCGAATGGCCGGGATCGGGCGTACGTCGGGCAGGAACCCGGGGCGGTAGAGCTGCCCGGCCCGGTCGAGCTGCCCGACCGCCGCCGACAGGTCGCCCTCGGCGGCAGCCAGCAGAGCGGCGGCGACCCCCGAGCGGAACTGGGTCTCGGTCGGCCCGGCGGCGCTGGCGAGGTCGGCGGCGGTGGCCAGGTGCTGCCGCGCACTGGCGAGGTCGCCGGACTCGATGTCGAGCTCGGCCAGCGCCACGTGCAGCTCGGCGGTGGCGCGTGCCACCGGCTCGCCGAGCTCCTCGGCCCGGTGCAGGGCCTGACGGCACAGCTCGCCGGCCCGGCCCGGCCGCCCGGCGGCCCGCCACAGGTCGGCGAGCACCACCGTGCCGCTCAGCTCGTCGACGCGGTTCCCCGCGGCGCGCAGGCTCGCGACCGCCTGCCCGAACGTCTCCAGGGCCTCCTGCACGTCGCCGCGGGCCCACGCGGTGAGCCCGAGGAAACCCGCCGCACTGCCCCGCGCGAGGTGGTCCTGAGGGCCGGCGAGGTCCAGCGCGTGCCGGGCGTGCCGGGCAGTGCCCTCGACGTCGCCGGCCGCCTGGGCGAGGGAGGCCCGGTAGACCTCGATCGTCGACGGCAGCGTCCGCAGCTCGTCGGTCTCCGGCCAAGGGTGGATGCCGTGGGCCGCCGCCGCGGCGAGGGCGGCTTCGGCGTCGTCGAGCCTCGGGCCGACCGCCTCGAGGTCACCGGCGACCACCGACAGCGCCGCCGAGAACACGCTGAGCACCGGGCTGCTGCGCACCGTGTCGTCGGGCAGGGCGGCGAGCCAGCCCGCCACGACCGCCTCGCGGCGCTGCCGGCGGATCTCCGGAACGGCCAATTCCACCAGGGTCGCGGCGCGTTCGTGGTCGTGGGCCGCGAGCGCGTGCTGCACCGCCTGGTCGGGGAGGTCGTGCTGCTCGAACCAGCGGCTGGCCCGCCCGTGCAGCAGTGGCACCAGCCCGGGATCCTCGCTGCCGAGCCGCGCCCGCAGCACGTCGGCGAACAGCTGGTGGTAGCGGTACCACTCCCGGCGGTCGTCCAGCGCCATGAGGAAGAGGTTGGCGCGTTCGAGGGTCGGCAGCATCGCGCCGGCGTCGTCGCGGCCCACCACCGCGTCGCACAGCGACCCGGTGAGCCGGTCGAGCACCGCGGTGCGCAGCAGGAAGTCGCGCACCGGCGGTGGCTGGTGGGCGAGCACCTCCTCGACGAGGTAGTCGAACACGTAGCGGTCGTCACCCGCGAACCCCTCGATGAAGCCGGCGACGTCGGCGCGCCCCTGCAGCGAGATGGCCGCGAGCTGCAGGGCCGCGATCCAGCCCTCGGTGCGCTCCGCGAGGGCGCGGGCCTGCTCGGCTCCGAGCCGGATGCCGGTGGCCGTCAGGTAGGCGGCCGCCTCCTCGGTGCTGAACCGCAGGTCGGCCGCCCGGACCTCGACCAGCTCGCCGCCCACCCGCCACCGCGCCAGCGGTAGGTCGGGGTCGGCCCGGGTGCTGATGACGAGGTGCACCTGCGGCGGCAGGTGGTCGACCAGGAAGCTGAGCCCCGTGGCGACGGCAGCCTGTTCGACGAGGTGGTAGTCGTCGAGCACCAGCCACACCTCGCCGGGCACCTGCGCGAGCTCGTTGAGCAGGGTCGTGAGGGCCGAGTCGGTCGCGGGTGGTGCGGCCCGCAGCAGCTGCAGGGGCCGCTCGCCCACCTCCGGCACGGCGCCGTGCAGGGCGGTCACGACCCCGGTCCAGAACGAGACCGGGTCGTCGTCGGAGGCGTCGAGCGACAGCCAGGCCACCTGCCGGTCGTCATCGTCCTCGGCACCGGCGAGCCACGTGGCCAGCAGGGTCGTCTTGCCGAACCCCGCCGGTGCCGACAGCAGCGTCAGCCGGGCCTCGTCGCCCAGCCGGTCCAGCAGGCGGGGCCGCACCACGACGCCGCGGCGCGGGCGGGGGGCGTAGAGCTTGGTCGCCACCAGCGGTCGCGTCACGTGTCCTACTCCCTGTCACCGCGCTCGGATGGAGCCGTGGCCCACCGTACGCCGGGGCGTCACGCCGACGACACGCACGGATGCCGGCCGCCTCCGCCACGCCCGGCGAGGCGGCATCCGGGCTGTTGCGTGTCGTCCGTCCGTCGCGGCATCCGGTCAGGAACCGAGAAGCGGACTGGTCGGTCCTGGCCCTAGCCTGCTGGAGCAGGAGGCCGCGACGAGCCGGCCCGACCGCGTCGAGAGGACAGCACGATGACCGCCACCGAGAGTGACACCGGGTTCAGCGCCGCCGAGCGCGCTGCGATGAAGGAGCGTGCGGCCGAGCTGCGCGCCGAGGGCAAGAAGGGGGCCAAGGCGGCTGACGGTCTCGAGCTGTGCCTGGAGGCGATCGCCAAGATGGCGCCCGACGACCGGGCGCTCGCCGAGCGGGTGCACGTAGCGATCACCTCGACCGCCCCCGAGCTGCAGCCGAAGACCTGGTACGGCATGCCTGCCTACGCCAACGCGGCCGGCAAGGTCGTCATGTTCTTCCAGGACTCCGGCAAGTTCAAGTACCGGTTCTCGACCCTGGGCTTCCAGGACGCCGCGAACCTCGACGACGGCGACTTCTGGCCGACGTCGTACGCGATGCTGGCGTGGAGCCCGAAGGTCGAGAAGCAGGTCGTGGCACTGGTCAAGGCCGCGGTCAGCTGAGCGGTCGCGTCGAACCCCGTCAGGCGACGCAGAACTCGTTGCCCTCGGGGTCGAGCATGACCACGTGCCCCAGCCCGCCGTCATAGTGCTCCTCGCGCACCTGGGTTGCGCCGGCGGCCACGAGCTCGGCCACCCGCTCGCGGACCAGGCGCACCCGCTCGTCGGGGTCCCACGGCGGCTCGCCTGCCACGCGCAGGTCGATGTGCACGCGGTTCTTGGCGGTCTTGCCCTCCGGCACGCTGAGGAAGCCGATCGCGGGCCCACGTCCTTGTGGGTCGATGATCGAGGCGTTGTCAGGGCCCTCGAAGCCCGGTTCGGGCACGTAGCGCAGCGCCTGCGCCCAGAAGGCCGCGAGCCGCTGCGGGTCGGCGGCGTCGCAGCCCAGCGTCCAGTGCGTCGCCATGGGCGTCAGGCGACGTCCATCGGCTGGCCACCGGTGATCCGGATCAGCTCGTCGTAGGTCGTCGCGAACACCGAGTGGCTGTGCCCGGCGGCGGCCCAGACCGTGGCGTAGCGGCCCAGCGTGACGTCGATGATGGTGCGCAGGTGCTCGGGGTGGCCGACCGGGGCGACCCCTCCGATCGCGAACCCGGTGTGGGTGCGCACGAACACCGGGTCTGCCTGCTCGATGCTCGCGAAGCCGGCCAGGGCGGCGACCTTGTCGGTGTCGACCCGGTGGCCGCCGGAGGCGAGCACGAGCAGCGGTTGCACGTCGCCGTCGTGGGTCGTCGAGACGAAGACGAGGCTGTTGGCGATCTCGGCGGGGGTGACGCCCAGCGCCTCGGCGGCGGCCTTCGCCGTGCGCACGGCGAGTGGCAGGTGGCGCACCTCGGGGGTCATGTGGTGCAGCGCGAGGGTGTCCATGACCGACCGGACACCGGCGTGGCCGGACAGGTCGCGCGACGGTGCCGCGTCGCCCGGCTCTGGGGTCATGCGTCCAGCCTAGTGACGCGGCCGGAGCCGCGACCGTCAGCCGACACGCCGGATGCCGTAGTAGCGCAGCTTGCGGTAGAGCGTCGCGCGGCTCATCCCCAGTGCCCGCCGCCGGCTCCAGTCGCGCGCGCTGCACCCGGAAGACGCCGCCGGTCGCGAGTGGGCGGGGTGTGCGGCCGGTGGACCGTGCCAGCATGAGGGCGGCGATGGTGGTGCTCGCGGCCGACTCCGCGAGCGCGAGCAGCAGGCCGGCCGAGGAGCGCGACCACGTGGTGATGTTGACGCAGCCCTCGACGGCCCCGGTCATCGGGTCGAGCACCGGCACGGCGGCGCAGCGCGGGCGTGCCATCCTCGTGCCCTGACGCCCGGCATCCTCTATCGAAGGAGAGCAGCAGATGATCCTCATCACCGTGAAGTTCCCGATCCGCGAGGACCGGCTCGACGCGTGGGACGAGCTGTCGGCGTCGTACGCCAGGGCCGTCAGCGCCGAGCCGGGGTGCGTGTTCTTCGAGTTCTCGCGCAGCCTCACCGAGCCGAACACCTTCGTGTGCATCGAGGGCTTCCGCGACGCCGCGGCCGGGGGCACACACATGGCCCAGGAGCACGTGGCGCGGTTCATGCAGGAGATGCCCGACATCGTCTCGGCCCGCCCGCAGATCATCTACGTCGACGCCGAGGAGGTCACCGGCTTCGGGCCGATGGGCGAGATCACCCCCCGCCAGTCCTGACCCGTACCGAGATCGACCAATAGGTCACTCGGGCGACGGGTGTCCGTACCGGAATCGACCAATAGGTCACTCGGGCGACGGGTGTCCGTACCGGAATCGACCAATAGGTCACTCGGGCGACGGGTGTCCGTACCGGAATCGACCAATAGGTCACTTCGGGTACGCCGTGCTTGGGTCGCGCTTCGCCTGACCGCTGCGCGGTGGGATGCCGTGTGCGGCCGTTGACCATCCGCACTCCCTCGCTGGCGCTCGGTCGCGCTCCCGCCAGACCCGTCCATCGGCTCGCCCACGGCATCCCGCCGCTCCGCTCCTCCCGCTGTTCTCGAGCTGTTCCGGCGTGTCGTACAGGACGCGCGCAACGGGCTTGACGTGGTGTCGGCACCCGGGGTTACAGTGTCGGAGTCGAACAGGTGTTCGACATTCCACATAGGTCCGTCGCTCGACGGCTTCCTCCGGGGGCCGGTCGGCGATCCCGTGCTGCCCACCGGAGGTGCCCCATGGCTCGTCGTCACCACGACTCCGTCGTCGTCCGTCCCGCCGTCGGGGCCGGCACTGCCGTCGACGGGCCGCGCGACTTCGTCTGGCGCGGCCGGCGCTACACCGTGTGCGCCGTGCTCGACTCGTGGCAGGAGCGCCGGGCCTGGTGGCGCGAGGTCGGCGACCAGCCGAGCGGGCCCGGGCTGCCCGGCCTGCCGAGCCCGCAGCGCCGGGTCTGGCGGGTCGAGGCCCGCCCACCGTCCGGGGCCGCCGGGGTGTTCGACCTCGGCCGCGACGACGACCACTGGCTGCTGCTGCGAGCCCACGACTGACCCACCATCCGCGAAGCAGTCCCGCCACCGCCCTGCGACACCCACCACTGCCCGACACCAACCACTGCCCGACACCAACCACTGCCCGACACCAACCACCGCATCATCACCGACCACCGCATCGTCACCAACCGCCGCCCCAGGACCGAGGAGTTCCCCGATGAGCCACGCCGCCACCACCTTGGACCTCCTCGACCGGGCCCGTGAGTCGCTCACCAGCGGGTATGCCGCCTCGGCCGCCTCCGCGCGCTACCTCGCCGCCTCGCTGGCCGCGCTGCGGGCCGGGGCCGCGGTCGTCGCCGCCCGCTCGGCGACGACCCCCGGGGCGGGGCTCGCCTCCCGAGGTGACGGCCCGCACGACGTCTGGGCGCTCACCGCCCGGGTCGCCCCCGAGCTCACCGAGTGGGCGCAGCGGTTCGCCGCCGCCACCGGGCAGCGGGTCGGGGTCGAGACCGGGCTGGTGCGGGTCACCGCCCGCGAGGCCGACGACCTGCTGCGCGACGCCGAGACCTTCGTCGACCTCGCCGCCGACCGGCTCGGCGTGCCGTCGGTGCACCGGCCGCGGCGGCTGGTCCCCGTCCGCTCGGCCTGAGGGCGCCATGGCCGGGTTCGCCCACCTCCACGTCGCCTCGGGGTTCTCGATGCGCTACGGCGCCTCGATGCCCGAGCACCTCGTCGAGCGGGCCGCCGAGCACGACCAGGGCGCGCTCGCGCTCACCGACCGCGACGGGCTCTACGGCGCGGTCCGGTTCGCCACGGCGTGCGGTCGGGCCGGCATCGCGCCGGTGCTCGGCGTCGACCTCGCCGTCGAGCCGCTCGTACCGGGCCCGGCGCACGCCGATCGCGGGAGGGACCGCCTGGGTGCCGGTCGCGCGTCAGGTGCCGATGGCGGGTCGGGCCGGGCGGGTACGGGTGGTGGACCGGGCCGGGCTGGTGCCGCAGGCGGGCCGGCATCCGAGCCGGATGCCGGGCGCCCGAGCCCGCGGCCGCGCACCCCGGTGCGCGGAGGCGCCATCGTCGATCCCCGGCGGCCGCGGGTCACCGTGCTCGCCCGGGGCCGCGGTGGCGGCACCGCTCCCGGGGTCGGCTGGGCGGCGCTGTGCCGCCTGGTCACCGAGACCCACCTGCGCGGCGAGCGGGGCGTGCCGGTCACCAGTCCCGACCTGCTCGCCACCTGGTCCCACCCGAGCGACCCCGACTTCGTGCGACTCAGGCACGGTTCTCGCACCCCGAAGGCCGGCGAAACCGCACCCAAGTCGCACGAGGTCGAGGAGGAAGCCGGCCCGTCGGTGCACCAGACGCCGTCGACCCACGTGCTGGAGCAGGGCCGGGGTGGGGGTGCCGAGCCGAGCCGGCTGCTGGTGCTGCTCGGCCCCGACTCCGACGTAGGCCGGGCGGTGCTCGCCGGGCGCCGCGAGCGGGCCCGCGACCTGCTCGCCACCTGGCGGGCGCTGCTGCCGCGCGACGGGCTCGCCGTCGAGGTCGTGCACCACGGTGGGCCGGAGGGCACCCCCGGGTGCCGCTCGCACGCGGCCCACCTGCTCGCCCTGGCCGACGCCGCCGGCATCCCCGCCGTGCTCACCGCCGCCGTGCGCCACGTCGGCCCCGAGCAGGTGCGCACCGTCGACCTGCTCGACGCCGCGCGCCGGCTCGTCGTGCTCGACTCGCGCCACCTCGACCGGGTCACCGACGCCGGCCACCTCGCCGACACCGCCACGATGCACGCGAGCGCCCTCGAGGTCACCGGTGGCGACCGCTCCCGCGCCGACCGGCTGGTCGCGATGACCGCCCTGGTCGCCGACGAGTGCACCCAGCACTCCCGCCACGACCTCGGCATCGGCGCGGTGCACCTGCCCGAGGCCGAGGTGCTCGGCATCGCCCCCGGCACCGAGATGCACGAGCTCACCGCGCGCTGCCGCGACGCGGTCGGCCGGCGCTACCCCGGGGCGAGCGAGGCCGAGTACGAGGTGGTGCGAACCCGGCTCGACGACGAGCTCGGTGTCATCGACACCCTGGGCTACCCCACCTACTTCCTCACCGTCGCCGAGGTCACCGACCTGATCCGGGCCCGTGGCGTGCGGGTCGCCGCGCGCGGCTCGGGGGCGGGCAGCCTGGTCAACCACCTGCTCGGCATCAGCGGCGTCGACCCGATCCGCCACCACCTGCTCATGGAGCGGTTCTGCTCACCACTGCGCGCCGAGCTGCCCGACATCGACGTCGACGTCGAGTCGGCCCGGCGCACCGAGATCTATGAGGCGGTGCTCGAGCGCTTCGGCGGCGAGCGGGTCACCTGCGTGTCGATGATGGACACCTACAAGGTGCGCCACGCCGTGCGCGACGTCGGCGCCGCCCTGGGCCTGCCGCCCACCGAGGTCGACGAGATCGCCAAGGCCTTCCCGCACATCCGCGCCAAGGACGCCCGGCACGCCATCGCCGACCTGCCCGAGCTGCGCAGCCGCGGCCTCGACAGCCCCCGGATGGCGGCCTTCTTCGACCTCGTCGAGGCCCTCGACGGCCTGCCCCGGCACATCGCCCTGCACCCGTGCGGCGTCGTGCTGTCCAACTCGGGCCTGCTCGACCGCACCCCGGTCGAGGCGAGCTGGATCGGCTTCCCGATGAGCCAGTTCGACAAGGACGACGTCGAGACCCTCGGCTTCCTCAAGCTCGACGTCCTCGGCATCCGGATGCAGTCGTCGATGGCGCACGCCGTCGCCGAGGTGGCGCGGGTCTCGGGCGAGCACATCGACCTCGACGACGAGGCCCAGGTGCCGCACGACGACCCCGCCACCTACGAGCTGATCCGCACCACGCGCACCCTGGGCATGTTCCAGATCGAGAGCCCCGGGCAGCGCGAGCTCGTCGGCAAGCTGGGGCCGAGCCGGTTCGACGACCTCATCGTCGACATCTCGCTGTTCCGGCCCGGCCCGGTCAAGTCCGACATGATCACGCCGTTCCTCAACAGCCGGCACGGCTGGGCGGAGCGCCGCTTCCTGCACCCCAGCCTGATCCCGGCGCTCGAGGAGACCGAGGGCGTCGTCGTCTTCCACGAGCAGGTGCTGCTCATCGTCGCCGAGACCACCGGGGTCACCCTCGCCCAGGCCGACGAGGTGCGCCGCAGCATGGGCACCCCGCAGGGCCAGACCGACGTCGAGGCGTGGTGGCGGCCCGCCGCGAAGGCGCGCGGCTACTCCGCCGACGACCGCGACAAGATCTGGGAGGTGCTGAAGTCCTTCGCGAGCTTCGGCTTCTGCAAGGCGCACGCCGCGGCCTTCGCGCTGCCCACCTTCCACTCGGCGTGGCTGAAGACCCACCACCCGGCGGCGTTCCTGTCCGGCATCCTCACCCACGACCCCGGCATGTACCCCAAGCGGCTGCTGCTCGACGACGCCCGCTCCTTCGGTATCCCGGTGCTCGGTCTCGACGTCAACGCCTCGCGCGAGGTCTACCGCATCGAGCGGGTCGACACCCCGGATGCCGGGAGCCTGGACCCGGATGCCGGTTCGCCCGAGGCCCACCCGCGCGACCCCGACCCCGTCGACCCCCACGCGCCCGACCCGGACGCCGGGCTGCCGGCCTGGCGGCGCACCCGCCAGCCCTACGGCATCCGGCTCTCGCTGGCCGACGTCAAGGGGATCAGCGGCGCCGAGGTGGCGCGGATCGTCGCCGGGCAGCCCTACGCCGACCTCGGCGACTTCTGGACCCGCGCCCACGTCAGCCGCCCGGTCACCGAGCGGCTGGTGCTCGCCGGCGCGTTCGACGCCCTGCACGGCATGGGCGGCGGGGGGCTGGGGCGGCGCGGCCGGGTCACCAGGCGCGACCTGCTGCTGCACGTCGCCGAGCTCGAGCGCTGGGAGCGTGGGGGAGGGGCGGCGCCGCGCAGCAGCCGGCGGCTCGTCATCCCGAGCATCGCGCCGTCCCGCGAGCTGGCGGGGGAGCAGGTCGACGTCCGCGAGCGGGCGGCCGCGCAGTCGCAGGCGGCCCGCGAGGTCGTGCCGGCGGCCGAGCAGCCCACCCAGCTCACCCTCGACCTCGGCGACCGGCCGCAGCTCGGTGCCGGGGCCGGGCTGCCCGAGATGACCGGCCCGGAGCGGGTGCGCGCCGAGCTCGACGTGCTCGGCCTCGACGTCTCCGCGCACGTCGTCGAGTTCTACGCCCCGCTGCTGCGGGCGCTCGGGGTCACCCGCAGCCGCGACCTGCTCGGCGCCCGCAGCCGCAGCGAGGTGTGGGTGGCCGGGGTCAAGGTCGCCACCCAGACCCCGCCGGTGCGCTCCGGGCGGCGGGTGGTCTTCCTCACCCTCGACGACTCCACCGGGCCGTCCGACTGCACCTTCTTCGAAGACGTGCAGGGCCCCTACGCCGGAGTCGTCTTCCACTCCTGGCTGCTCCTCGTGCGCGGGGTGCTGCGTCGCACCGGCGACCGCGGGGTGTCGATCCGGGCCACCGGTGCCTGGGAGCTCGCGGCGCTGTGGGACGCCTGGCAGCTCGGCGGCCTCGAGCGCGTGCACGCCGCGATCGCCGCGGGCGAGGCGGATGCCGTGGCCCGCGCCGAGGCGGCCGAGGCCGCCGCCCGCGAGAGCGACGCCCGCACCGGGCGCCGGGTGCTCGTGCACGCCTCGGGGTTCAAGCAGTCGCCGTACGCCGACATCAAGCCGCCCGGGGCCGACCCGCGCTCGGGTCGGGGCGCCCCCGGCACGGTGGTGCCGCAGTCCCCGGCCGCCGCGCTGCCCTCGCGCAAGCTGTGGCACGCCAGCCCCGGCAGCTCCGGACACTAGGGTGGTCGCGACGCACCCACCCGCTGCGCCCCCGCACCCTGAAGGAGTCCCGCCGTGTCCGACGAGCGTGGCCGACACCGCCGTGCGGGCATCACGCCCGGGCTGCGCACGGCCGCCGTCCAGGCGGCGCTCGACACCCTCGCGGCCGAGCGCAGCGCCGAGCTCGGCCGCCCGCTGCGGGTGCTCGACCTCGGCGGCGGCACCGGCGGCACCGCGGTGCCACTGGCGGCGGCCGGCCACGACGTCACCGTCGTCGACCCCAGCCCCGACGCCCTGGCGTCGCTGGCGCGCCGGGCCGCCGAGACCGGCACCTCGCCGCGCATCCACCCCGTGCAGGGCGACACCGACACCGTCGGCGAGGCCGGCGCCGACGGCGCCCGCCCGGCCTACGACCTGGTCTGCCTGCACGGCACCCTCGAGGTCGTCGACGACCCGGATGCCGCGCTGGCCAACATCGCCGCCGTCCTGGCCGACGGCGGCACGCTCTCGCTGGTGGTGGCGCAGCGCCTCCCCGCCGCCCTGGCCCGGGCCCTGGCCGGGCAGTTCGCCCGGGCCCAGGCGATCCTCGAGCGCCCCGACGGGCGCTGGGGCGACGACGACCCCGCACCGCGTCGCTTCGACGAGCCGGCGGTGCGTGCCCAGCTGCGCGCCCACGGCCTCACCACCGTGCAGAGCCACGGCGTGCGCATCTTCAGCGACCTGGTCCCCTCGGCCCTGGTCGACTCCGAGGCCGACCGGGCCGCCCTGCTGGCGCTCGAGGACGTCGCGAGCCACCACCCCGACCACCCGCTGCTCGGCGAGCTGGGCAGCGTGCGGCACGTGCTCGCGACCCGGGACTGACCTCGGCGGGGGCCACCGATGAGCCGTCGACAGTTCGCCCTCCCCACCCGCGACTCCAGCGAGCCGCCCGACGACACCGGCTGCACGGTGCTGCACGTCGACATGGACGCCTTCTACGCGTCCGCGACCCTGCTCTCGCACCCCGACCTGATCGGGACCCCGGTCATCATCGGCGGCGGCAACCGCGGCGTGGTGCTCTCGGCCACCTACGAGGCGCGCCGCTTCGGCGTCACCTCGGCGATGCCGATGGCCCGCGCGCGGCGGCTGTGCCCGCAGGCCACCGTGCTGCCGCCCGACCACGCGCTCTACAGCGCGATCTCCGCCGCGGTCATGGAAACCTTCCGCTCGGTGACCCCGGTCATCGAGCCGCTCTCGCTCGACGAGGCGTTCCTCGACGTCTCCGGCGCGGTGCGGCTGATGGGCAGCCCGGCCGTCATCGGCCAGCACGTGCGCGACACCGTGCACGACGAGCAGGGCATCACCTGCTCGGTCGGGGTGGCACCGACCAAGTTCGTCGCGAAGCTCGCCTCCGGCCTGGCCAAGCCCGACGGCATGGTCGTCGTGCCCCGTGACGAGGTCGTGCCGTTCGTGCAGCAGCTGCCCGTCGGGGCGCTGTGGGGCGTGGGGGAGCGCACCGAGGAGGCGTTGCAGCGCCTGGGCCTGCGCACCGTCGCCGACATCGCCCACACCCCGCTCGCCACCCTCGTGCGCGGCCTGGGCGACGCCACCGGCCACCACCTGCACGAGCTGGCCTGGGGGCGCGACCCCCGGCCGGTCGAGCGGGAGCAGCGTGAGAAGAGCATCGGCAGCGACCAGACCTTCGACTACGACATCGACGACGCCGCCGAGATCCACCGGCGCCTGCTGGCGCTCAGCGAGCGCACCGCGGCCCGGATGCGGGCCGCCGGCATGACCGGCCGCACGGTCACCCTGCGGGTGCGGTTCAGCGACTTCACGACGATCACCCGCTCGCGCACCCTGCGCGAGCCCACCGACAGCGGCCGCGCCATCCACGAGGCCGCCGTCGGCCTGTTCGACGCCCTGGGGCTGCAGCGGGCCCGCATCCGGCTGGTCGGGGTACGCCTCGAGAAGCTCGTCGACGCCGCCCAGGCGCCCATCCAGGGGGTCATCGGCGAGCGCGAGCACGGCTGGCGCGACGCCGACCGGGCCGTCGACCGGGCCCGTTCGAGGTTCGG
This sequence comes from uncultured Actinomycetota bacterium, assembly GCA_963833495.1. GTDB lineage: Bacteria > Actinomycetota > Actinomycetes > Actinomycetales > Dermatophilaceae > Fodinibacter. The sequence goes on from CAWHYJ010000012.1 coordinate 111,992, forward strand.
ATCGGGGTCGGTGAAACCAGCCAGTCTCATTGAAGGTGACACATCCGCTTCCGCGAGGCGACCGCGCGACCTATCCTGAGGGTCAGAGGACAACATAGGGCCGCCCACCGGGCGACTCGGGCCGACCACGGGAGGATCTGTGCCCCTCTCAGAGCACGAGCAGAAGATGCTCGAACAGATGGAGCAGGCTCTCGCTGCCGAGGACCCCAAGTTCGCCTCGCAGATGCAGGGTCGGTCGCTGGCCACGTTGCAGCGACGGCGATGGGTGATCGGCGCGGTAGGCGTCATCGCCGGTCTGGCTCTGGTGCTCGTGGGTGTCAACACCACGATGTGGGTCGGCGCCGGGGGTTTCGCCCTGATGGTGGCCTCCGCCGTCTTCGCGGCCACCCCGCCCAGACGGGCCCGCCTCGGCGTCGTGCGCAGCGACGGAAGCACCGACCCGCGCGCCAAGGGCGGCCGCAAGAAGGGCAAGAGCTCCTTCATGAACCGTCTCGACGAGCGCTGGGAGCGCCGCCAGAACAACTGGTGAGCACTGCGGCTGCCCCTTGGTGAGCCGCCTGGCGCCTCCTTGGCGTCAGCTTGCCAGGACGCCGACGACGTAGATCGCCGTGACCACCAGGCCGGCGGCCAGCTCGATGCCCATGCTGTGCAGCACGGCCACGAGCGCGTGCTTGGTGCGGGTCCAGGCCTGCGACCCGTTCCGGCTGCGCCCCATCTCGACGACGAAGATGCCGAGCACGAAGCCGACGATGGCCCCCACCACCGGGATGACGAAGAACCCGACGATTCCGAAGACCACTGCGAGCAGCAGCGTCGACGAGCTCACCCCGCGCTCGCGCATGCGGCGCCCGGGCAGGGTGTACTGCAGCACGTAGCCGGCGGCCGTGACGGCTGCGCTCAGCGCGAAGACGCCCCAGCCCAGCGCCGACCCCTCCATCAGGGCCCACACGAGCACGCCGGCGAGCACCAGCACGAGACCGGGAAGAACCGGCACGACGATTCCGACCAGACCGATGACGATCAGCAGTGGAGGGACGAGCGCGCCGAGGCTGTCGGAGCCGGCCTCCACGTCAGTCGGGGCTACCGCCGACCGAGCTGGGCTCCATGAGCCGCTCGCTCTCGTCGTGGATGTCGGCCAGCCCCTCCAGGGCGGGGATGTGCTCGCGGCCGTGGTGCGCGCAGAAGAGGAGCTCTCCACCCGCGTGAAGCGTGGCGCGCACGTAGGCCTGGGCGCTGCAGCGGTCGCAACGGTCCGCTGCGGTCAGGGTCGGTGCCAGTGCGGCGTTCACGTCGGGCCTCCTCGGCTCGCTCGGGGTGTGCGTGGTGTTCGTTTTCCCCACCCTTTTCGGATGGCGCTGCTTCCAACAGTGAATCACGGCGGATGCTTCCCCCCGTGCAAGGTGCGACATGTGGCGCTCGTCATGTCCGGATCGTGACCTTCAGGCGGCGCTCAGCGGGCCGTCCTTGAGAGGCCTCCTCCGGGGTGGCAGCGCTGGCTCCCGGTGCGCCTGTCGAGGGCCGTCACACCCGGCGACTAGCCTTCCTCACGTGCCGACGACCGCTGCGAAGAAGGCCGCGACGACCAAGTCCGCGTCCGAGTACACCGCCCACCACCTCCAGGTCCTCGAGGGGCTCGAGGCGGTCCGCAAGCGTCCCGGCATGTACATCGGCTCCACCGACTCGCGCGGGCTGATGCACTGCCTGTGGGAGATCATCGACAACGCGGTCGACGAGGCCCTGGGTGGGCACTGCGACCGGGTCGAGGTGACGCTGCACGGCGACGGCTCGGTCGAGGTCCGCGACAACGGCCGTGGGGTGCCGGTCGACATCGAGCCGCGCACCGGCCTGACGGGGGTCGAGCTGGTCTACACCCGGCTGCACGCGGGCGGGAAGTTCGGCGGCGGCTCCTACACGGCATCCGGCGGCCTGCACGGGGTAGGCGCCTCGGTGGTCAACGCGCTGTCCTCGCGCCTCGACGTCGAGGTCGACCGCGGTGGGAAGACCTACGCCATGAGCTTCCGGCGCGGCGAACCGGGCGTGTTCTCCGACGTCGCCGGGGCCAAGGGCGCCAAGGACCCCGAGCACCCGTTCACGCCCTACATCAGCATCAGCGAGCTCGAGGTCATCGGCACCACCCGCCGCGGCGTCACCGGCACCCGGGTGCGCTACTGGGCCGACTCCCAGATCTTCCTGCGCGACGCCACGTTCGACCTCGAGGGCCTGGTCTCCCGGGCCCGGCAGACCTCGTTCCTGGTGCCGGGGCTCACCCTCGTCATCCGCGACCTGCGCGGCGAGGAGCCCACCGAAGAGGTCTTCCTCCACGACGGCGGCATCTCCGAGTTCTGCGAGTTCCTCGCGCCCGACCCGCCGGTCACCGACGTGTGGCGGCTGCAGGGCACCGGCACCTTCAAGGAGACGGTGCCGGTGCTCGACGCGAAGGGGCACATGAGCCCCACCGAGGTCGAGCGGGAGTGCGCCGTCGACGTCGCCGTGCGCTGGGGCACCGGCTACGACACCCGGGTCAGCTCGTTCGTCAACATCATCGCCACTCCCAAGGGCGGCACCCACCTCGCCGGCTTCGACCAGGCGCTGCTCAAGGTGCTGCGCCGCCAGCTCGAGCTCAACGCGCGCCGGCTCAAGGTGGGGTCCGACAAGCTCGAGAAGGACGACGCGCTTGCTGGCCTGACCGCGGTGGTCACGGTGCGGCTGGCCGAGCCGCAGTTCGAGGGGCAGACCAAGGAGGTGCTCGGCACCAACGCCGTGCGCGCCATCGTGGCCCGGGTGGTCGAGAAGGAGCTCACCGAGCGGCTGGTCTCGACCAAGCGCGGCGAGAAGCAGCAGGCCGCGCTGTTGCTCGAGAAGGTCACCTCCGAGATGAAGTCGCGGATCAGCGCGCGGCTGCACAAGGAGACCCAGCGCCGCAAGACCGCGCTGGAGTCCTCGACGCTGCCGGCCAAGCTCGCCGACTGCCGCAGCACCGACGTCGAGCGCACCGAGCTGTTCATCGTCGAGGGCGACAGCGCGCTCGGCACCGCCAAGCTGGCCCGCAGCAGCGACCACCAGGCGCTGCTGCCGATCCGCGGCAAGATCCTCAACGTGCAGAAGGCATCGGTCACCGACATGCTCGGCAACGCCGAGTGCGCCGCCATCATCCAGGTCATCGGCGCCGGGTCAGGCCGCACCTTCGACCTCGAGTCGGCCCGCTACGGCAAGGTCATCATCATGACCGACGCCGACGTCGACGGCGCCCACATCCGTACCCTGCTGCTCACCCTGTTCTTCCGCTACATGCGCCCGCTCGTCGAGGCCGGGCGCGTCTACGCCGCCGTGCCGCCGCTGCACCGCATCGAGGTCGTCAACCCCGGGTCGAAGGCCAACGAGGTCATCTACACCTACTCCGAGGCCGAGATGCGTCGCCTGATGGCGTCGCTGACCAAGCGGGGCAAGAAGACCAAGCCGCTGCAGCGCTACAAGGGCCTGGGCGAGATGGATGCCGACCAGCTCGCCGAGACCACGATGGACCCCCAGCACCGCACGCTGCGCAAGGTCACCGCGGCTGACCTCGACTCTGCGGCAGGGGTGTTCGAGCTGCTGATGGGCGGCGACGTCGGCCCCCGCAAGGACTTCATCATCGACTCCGCCCACGCCCTCGACCGCGAGCGCATCGACGTCTGAGCCGAATTTCTCTGCACCCAAAGGGGTCGCGGACCGCGACGCCGGTCCACAGTGGGCGGGGACGCCGCACGGCGTACCAGCACCGGGGGCCGGGGAGGGCACCATGAGCGCCAGCGTGAGTTCCACCGACCAGCACGTCGAGGGTGAGGAGCGCACCGAGCTGAAGCGGGCCATCGGCCCCAAGCTGCTGCTGCTGTTCATCGTCGGAGACATCCTCGGCACGGGGGTCTACGCGCTCACCGGGCGCGTCGCCAGCGAGGTCGGGGGAGCGGCATGGGCGCCGTTCATCGCGGCCTTCGCGATCGCCTTGGTCACTGCCTTCAGCTACCTCGAGCTGGTCACCAAGTACCCACGCGCGGCCGGTGCCGCGCTCTACACGCACAAGGCGTTCGGCATCCACTTCGTGACGTTCCTCGTGGCCTTCACGGTCATGTGCTCGGGCATCACCTCGGCCTCCACGGCGTCGAACGCCTTCGCGGCCAACCTCGCCGACGGGTTCGGGCTCGACAGCGAGAACAAGGGCCTGGTGCTCGGCATCGCGCTGGCCTTCATGGTGCTCGTCGCGGCGGTGAACTTCCGCGGGGTCGGTGAGAGCGTCAAGGCCAACGTGGTGCTCACGCTCGTCGAGATCTCCGGCCTGCTGCTCGTCATCCTGGTCGGCATCTACGCCGCCACCGGTGGCAAGGCCGACTTCTCGCAGGTGACCGTGTTCGACACCTCCGGCGACAAGAACGTCTTCATCGCCATCACCGCGGCCACGTCGATCGCCTTCTTCGCGATGGTCGGCTTCGAGGATGCCGTGAACATGGCCGAGGAGTGCAAGGACCCGGTGCGCAACTTCCCGAAGATGATGCTCACCGGCATCGGCATCACTGGCCTCATCTACGTGCTGGTGGCGATCTTCGCGGTGGCGCTGGTGCCGGTCGACCAGCTCGGCGAGGGCGACACCCCGCTGACCAAGGTCGTCTCGGCCGGCCTGCCCGACTTCCCGATCGACAAGGTGATGCCGTTCATCGCGATGTTCGCCGTCGCCAACTCGGCACTGATCAACATGCTGATGGCGAGCCGGCTGCTCTACGGCATGGCCCGCCAGGAGGTGCTGCCCCCGGCCCTGGGCTGGGTGCACAAGGGCCGGCAGACGCCGTGGGTCGCGATCCTGTTCACCACGACGATCGCCTTCGGCCTGATCTACTTCGTCAGCACCAGCGACAGCGACGTCGTGCCCGCGCTGGGTGGCACCACCGCCCTGCTGCTGCTCGGCGTGTTCACCATCGTCAACATCGCGGTGTTGGTGCTGCGCCGCGACCCGATCGACCGCGCCCACTTCGTCACGCCCACCGTGCTGCCGTTCATCGGGGCCGCGGTCTGCTTCTACTTCACCCTGCCGATCGTCGGGCGAGACACCATCCAGTACACGATCGCGGCCTGGCTGCTCGCCATGGGCGTCGTGCTCTGGGCCCTGACCTGGCTCGCGAACCGGTTCTTCTTCGGCAAGAAGACCTACCTGCGCGACCCGGAGGAGCTCGCCAGCGAGGACTCCACCCTCAACTGAACGTCAGCGGGGGGGCCGGACCGGTCGACTCGCGCACGACCAGCTCGGTGGGCAGCACGATCGTCTGGTTCGACTCGTCGTCGTCGAGCAGGGCCCGCAGCAACAGGTCGGCGGCAGCGTGCCCCTGGCCGGCGACGTCCTGGCGCACCGTGGTCAGGCCGAGCACCCCGGAGAGCACGAAGTCGTCGATGCCGATGATCGACAGGTCGGCCGGCACGGCGACCCCGAGCCGGCGGGCGCTCTCGCGCACCCCGATGGCCATCTCGTCGGAGGCCGCGACGATGGCGGTCGGGTGGTCGGGCCGGGCGAGCAGCTCGGCACTGTCGCGGGCGGCGGCCTCGGCGGTCCAGTCCGAGCCGAGGACCCAGGCGTCGTCGCACTCGAGGCCGAGCCGTCCGACGGCCTCCAGGAAGGCCTCGAGGCGGTCCTGAGGGGTCTGGATGTGGGCGACGTTCTGGGGGACCGCCCCGATGTAGCCGATCCTGGTGTGCCCCAGGCCCGCCAGGTGGTCGACGGCGGTGCGCATGGCCGCCTTGTCGTCGATGCGCACGCAGGCCCGGTCGGGCACCGGTGAGCCGATGGCGACCAGCGGCAGCCCGAGCCGGTCGACGAGCTCGATCTCTTCCGAGGTCATCGGGATGTTCAGGGTGATGACGCCGTCGACCCGCTTCCACAGCATGTTCTGCGACAGGGGGAGGCGCTGGTCGTAGCTGTCGTCCTCGAGGTCGAAGAGGATGACGTGGTGCCCGCGGGCCCGCAGGCTCTTCTCGATGGCGCTGACCAGGGTGGCGAAGAACCAGCGGGTCAGGAACGGTGCCACCACGGCGACGACGCGGGTGCGCCCGGACGCGAGCGAGGTGGCGGTGGGGGAGGCCACGTAGTGGAGGTCCTCCGCCACCCGCATCACGCGCTCCCGGGTCTCGGGCGAGACCCGGTCAAGTCCCCGAAGGGCGCGGGAGACCGTGGCGACCGAGACCCCGGCCACCCGCGCCACATCGGTGATGGTGCTGATCTGTCATTCCTTCCCTCGGAAGGGCGTCAGCCCTTCAACCCACCGGCCAGGAGGCCTCGCACGAAGTACCGCTGCAGGGCCAGGAAGACGGCCACCGGCACGATCATCGAGATGAACGCTCCGGCCGACAGCAGGTACCAGGCATTGCCTCTTGTACCCGACAGCTCCGCGACTCGCACGGTGATCGGCGCGACGTCGGGCGTCCCGCCGAGGAACACCAGCGACACCAGCAGGTCGTTCCAGACCCACAGGAACTGGAAGATGCCGAACGCGGCCAGGGCCGGCGTGAGCAGCGGGAGCAGGATCCGGAAGAAGATCGTCACGTGCCCCGCGCCGTCGACGCGCGCCGCCTCCATGAGCTCGGCGGGTAGCTCTCTCATGAAGTTGTGGATGAGGAAGGTCGCCAGGGGTAGCGCGAAGATCGTGTGCGACAGCCACACGCTCCAGTACGACGCCCCGAGCCCGAACTTGACGTACCGGTCGAGCAGCGGGATCAGCGCGACCTGCAGCGGCACGATCTGCAGGGCGAAGACGGCGACGAACAGCGCGTCCCGGCCCGGGAACGGCATCCACGCGAACGCGTATGCCGCGAGAGAGGCCAGGAACAGCGGCAGCAGCACCGCCGGGATGGTGATGACGATGGTGTTGATGAAGTACTGGCTCAGGCTGGCCGAGGTGCCGGGGGCCAGCGCCTGCCGGTAGTTCTCCAGCGTGTAGGCCGACGGGTCCGAGAACGACGTCCACCAGCCGCTGGTGTTGATGTCACGTTGCTTGCGGAAGGAGGTGACCAGCAGGCCGATCGTCGGGATGGTCCACAGCACGGCGATGACGATCGCGGCCAGGGAGGCCCACGGCGAGGAGATCGCGCGGGCGGCGTCGCCGGCGGCGGTCTTGCCCCGCTTCTTCTTCACCGGGGCGTCGGTGGTGTGCTCCATCTCCGGGGAGACCTTCTCCGGCAACGCGACGGGCTCGAGGGTGCTCATGGATCACGCCTCCTTTCGCATCTGGAGGATGTTGTAGATGACGATCGGGATGACGAGGACGAACAGCAGCACCGCGAGCGCCGCTCCGAGACCACCGGCGTCGAACCGGAAGCTCTGGTTGTAGAACTCGTTGGCGACGACCGAGGTGTCGAACTGTCCACCGGTCATCGTCCGGACGATGTCGAAGACCTTCAGCGTGCCGATGCCGATCGTCGTGATGACGACGACGAGGGCGGGGCGGATGCTCGGCAGGGTGATGAACCGGAACATCTTGAAGGTCTGCACGCCGTCGAGCTTGGCGGCCTCGATGATCTCGTCAGGGATCGCCTTGATCGCCGCTGACAGCACGGTCATCGCGAACCCGGCCTGGATCCAGACCATGACGATGATGAGCATGAAGGTGTTCAGGGGTGCGTTGATGAGGAACTGCTGGGTCTCGAAGCCGAGCGCCTTGAGGATGGCGTTGAGCAGGCCGATCTGCGGGCGGGAGGTCTGCTTGTACTGGTAGACGAACTTCCAGATGATGCTGGCGCCGACCATCGAGATGGCCATCGGCAGGAAGATCAGCGCCTTGGCGAACGCCTCGCCGCGGGCCCGGTCGATCAGGATCGCGTAGACCAGGCCGACCCCGGTGGCGATGAACGGCACGAGGATGACCCAGATCGCGGTGTTGCGCAGCACGAGCAGCAGGTCGGGCTCGGTGAACATCTGCACGTAGTTGTCGACGGTGAAGGAGCCCTCGCCGGTCTTGCCGCGGAAGCTCTGGATGATGGTGAGGATCGCGGGGTACATCAGGCCGAACCCGAGCAGCAGCACCGCCGGGCCGACGAACAGCACACCTTGCCACTTCTCACCGGTGCGGCCCTTGAACAGGGACGCGAGCAGAAGCACCAGGCCGAAGACCGCCGCGAAGAGGGCGATCGCGAAGAACATCAGGAAGAACTTGCCAGCAACGCTCTGGGCGCGCAGGAGCGGCTCGGGGATAGCCCCGGCGACGCCCACGAGGACGTTCGACGTCATGGACTCACCTCCGGTGAAGTCGGAAAAGGAAGAACCGGGGTGGGGCGGAGGGCATCCGCCCCACCCCGGTTCGGGTGACCTGGGGTCAGGTCAGGGTTGAGCTGGGGTCAGCTCTTCGGCCACGAGTTCTCGATGTAGTCGAGAGTCGTCTTGTCGTCCTGGCCGGTGATCCAGTTGACCATTCCCTTCCAGAAGGTGCCTGCACCGACGGCGCCCGGCATGAGGTCCGAACCGTCGAAGCGGAACGTGGCCGCCTTGTCCGTGAGGGCCTCGGCCGAGAGCTTGTCGACCGGGTTCTTCAGCAGGTTCGGGTCGGCGTTCTTGTTGGCCGTCACACAACCGCCGGAGCCGCAGGTCTTCGCCCGCTCGTTGGCCCACTCGGTCGAGGAGAGGTAGGTCTGGAAGGCCTTGACCTCGGGACGGTCGGCGAAGGCCGTGGTCAGCTCGCCACCACCCAGCACCGGCTTGGTGCTGGCGTCGACGGCCGGCAGGTAGAAGGCCCACACGTCGCCGTCGGGGCCGACCTTGGTGCCTTCGGGCCAGTTGGCCGCGTAGAACGACGCCTGACGGTGCATGTAGCAGGTGTTCGAACCGTCGGCGATCGGGAGGCCGCCGTCCTGGAAGGACGTGGACGCGATCGTCTTGACGTCACCGTAACCACCGTTGACGTACTTGGGGTTCTTGAGGATCTTGCCGACCTCGGCAAGAGCCGTGGCGACAGCGGGGTCGTTGAACGGGATCTCGTGCTTGACCCACTTGTCGTAGGTCTCGGCACCCGCCGTGCGGAGCATGACGTCCTCGACCCAGTCGGTGGCCGGCCAGCCGGTGGCGTCACCGGACTCGATACCTGCACACCAGGGCTTGACGTCGCCACCGGGGTTGTCGGCGACGATCTTGTCGGAGAGCGTGAGCAGCTCGGCCCACGTCTTCGGCACCTGGTAGCCCTTGTCGGCGAACGCCTTCGGCGAGTACCAGACGAAGGACTTCACGTTGGCACCGAGCGGGGCGGCGTAGAACTTGCCGTCGACGGTGCCGTAGTTCTTCCAGTCGGGCATGTTCTTGTCGACGTTGGCGACGACCTCCGGCGGGGCCTCCTTGACGGCGCCGGTGGCGACCATCGTGGCGAGCAGACCCGGCTGCGGGATGTACGCGATGTCAGGAGCGTTGCCGCCCTTGACGCGCACGGGCAGCTGGGCCTCGAACTCCTTGGAGCCTTCGTACTTGATCGTGACGCCAGTGCACTCCTCGAACGGCTTGTACGAAGCCTGGTGGGGAGCGTCCTCCGGCGCGGTGATCGAGGTGTAGACGGAGACCGTCTTGCCCTTCAGGTCGCCGAACGCCTCGTAGGGCTTGCAGTCGATCGTCGACTGCGCCCCGCTGCTGGCGCTGCCGCCGCTGCTGTCGTCACTGCTTCCGCAGGCCGTCGCGGTCAGGGCCACCGCGAGGACTCCGGTCAACGCCGCAATGCGGCGCTTTGAGTAGAGGGCCATTGCCCGCCTCCATTTCACTGGTCGCGCCGAGACGGGGTTGTGGCCGGCCTCGGCGATGAGGGAACCGGGAACAACGTAAAAGCGTTTACACACGCAGCGCAACGCTCCCGCGCTCACAGCCGGTAACGATTGAGTAACACGGCCGTTCGGGGTGCCTCAGCGCACCGGTGCGCCGACCCCCGCGATGACCGCCGGGTAGGTCGTGCCCGAGCCGTCGCGCCGGCCGTTGGCCTCCGGGAGGTCGAGCGGCACCCCGTTCGGGCCGGAGGCGCGGGCCGGCCGGGCGCCGACCCAGGCGAGCACCAGGGCGTCCTCGCCGCGCAGGAACCGGTGTGCCCGAACGCCACCCGTGCCGCGGCCCTTGGCGGGGTACTCGGCGTACGGCGTCACCTTCAGGGCGCCGGGCTGGGTGCCCGGCAGGGCGTCGGAGGAGCCGGCCGAGGTGACGACGACGTTGTCCGCGGCCGGGTCGACGGCCCCGAAGAAGGTCACCGACGCCCCGGGCGAGAGCCGGATGCCGGCCATCCCACCGGCCGTGCGCCCCTGTGGCCGCACCGCCGAGGCGGGGAAGCGGAGCAGCTGGGCGTCGCTGGTGACGAAGACGAGGTCCTCGCTGCCGTCGTGCAGCGCCACCGCGCCGACGACGCTGTCGCCGTCGCGCAGGGCGACGACCTCCCACTCGGGGCGGCCGGGGTAGTCGGTGGTGACCCGCTTGACCACGCCGGATGCCGTGCCGAGCGCCACCCCCGGCCCGGTGGCGTCGAGGGGCACGATGGTCAGCGGCTCCTCCCCGGCCGGGAGGTCGACGAAGACCGCCAGCGGCGCCCCGCCCGACAGGCTCGGTGAGCCGCCCAGCGGCGGCAGGGTCGGCAGCTCGAGCGCCGACATCCGCAGCATCCGGCCGCGCGAGGTGACCAGCGCGAACTCGCCCCGGGCCGTGGTGCGCACCGCGCCGATGATCGGCGTCGTGCTTGGCCCGGCCGCCCTCGGACGGCACCGGGTCGGCGCTCGAGGTGCGGGCGAGCAGGCCGGTCGACGACAGCAGCACCCAGCACGGGTCGTCGGTGACCTCGAGCGGAGTCGCGACCGAGGCGGGGGTGCCGGCCGACTCGAGCAGCACGGTGCGCCGGGGGGTGCCGTGGGCCTTGGCGACGTCGGCGAGCTCGCTGGAGACGGTGCGGTGCAGCAGCTTCTCGTCGGCCAGGATCGCCTCGAGCTCCTCGATCTGGCGCAGCAGCTCGTCGCGCTCGGTCTCGAGCTCGATGCGCGAGAACCGGGTGAGGCGGCGCAGCTGCAGCTCGAGGATGTAGTCGGCCTGCGCCTCGGACAGGTCGAACACCGAGATCAGCCGGGCCTTGGCCATCGCGGTGTCGTCGGAGCCGCGGATCAGCTGGATGACCTCGTCGATGTCGAGGATCGCGACGAGCAGCCCCTCGACGAGGTGCAGCCGCTCGCGGCGCCGGCGCAGCCGGTACTCGGTGCGCCGCCGCACCACGCCGATGCGGAAGTCGACGTAGGTGCGCAGCAGCTCCTTCAGGCCGAGCGTGCGGGGCTGGCCGTCGACCAGGGCGACGTTGTTGATGCCGAAGGAGTCCTCCATCGGGGTGAGCTTGTAGAGCTGCTCGAGCACGGCATCGGGGTTGAACCCGTTCTTGATCTCGAAGACCAGCCGCAGGCCGTGCTTGCGGTCGGTGAGGTCCTTGACGTCGCTGATGCCCTGCAGCTTCTTGGACTGCACCAGGGTCTTGACCCGCTCGATGACCTTCTCCGGGCCGATCAGGTAGGGCAGCTCGGTGACCACGATGCCCATCCGGCGCGGGGTGAGCTTCTCGACCCGGGCCGTGGCGCGGGTGCGGAACGAGCCTCGCCCGTTGAGGTAGGCGTCGCGGATGCCGTCGAGCCCGATGATCCGCCCGCCGCCGGGCAGGTCGGGGCCGGGCACGAACTTCATCAGGTCGTCGAGCGAGCAGTCGGGGTGGGCGATCAGGTGCCGGGCCGCGCCGATCACCTCGACGAGGTTGTGCGGGGCCATGTTGGTGGCCATGCCGACCGCGATGCCGGAGGCGCCGTTGACGAGCAGGTTGGGGTAGGCGGCCGGCAGCACGCCCGGCTGGGTGAGCGAGTCGTCGTAGTTGGGCACGAAGTCGACGGTGTCCTCGTCGAGGCCGGCGACCATGAGCAGCGCCGCGGGCGCCATCCGGGCCTCGGTGTAGCGCGAGGCGGCCGGGCCGTCGTCGAGCGAGCCGAAGTTGCCGTGGCCGTCGACCAGCGGCAGGCGCATCGTGAACGGCTGCGCCATCCGCACCAGGGCGTCGTAGATCGCCTGGTCGCCGTGCGGGTGGTACTTGCCCATGACCTCGCCCACGACCCGGCTCGACTTCACGTGCGGACGGTCCGGGCGCAGGCCGAGCTCGCTCATCCCGTAGAGGATCCGGCGCTGCACCGGCTTCATCCCGTCACGCGCGTCGGGCAGGGCTCGCGAGTAGATGACGCTGTAGGAGTACTCGAGGAAGGCGCTGCGCATCTCCTCCTCGACGTCGATGTCGACGATCCGCTCGGTGAAGTCGTCGGCGGGAGGGGGCGTGCTGCTGCGCTTGGCCATCGGGTGGGGCTCGGCTCCGGGTCGATCAGGTGCGCGGCGGCGCCGCGACGGGGGTCGGCCCCATCCTCACAAACCCGGTTGCCGCATCACCTACGACACTCCGTGGTTCCCGAAGCGCCCGACGTGGAGCACGTCGTCGAGCGGCCGGCGGCGGCGGCTGAGCGGGGAGCCGGACACCCGCTCGACCTCGCGCCCCAGCGCGACGACACCCACGATGCGGCGGTCGGCGGGGATGCCGTGCGCCTCGTGGACCGCGTCGCGCTGCTCCACCGGCACGCCGAAGAACAGCGCGCCGAGGCCGGCATCCTCGGCGGCGAGCAGCAGGACCATCGCCGCCATGGCGACGTCGGTGTCCCAGTAGGGCACCGGCCAGCGGTCGGTGGACCGGTCGGTCCAGCCCTTGTCGGGCTGGGCGTAGCGGTCGAGGTAGGTCTCCGGGTCGCTGAGGCAGAGCACCAGGGCCGGCGCCGAGGAGACGCCGCGCGTCCAGGCGTCGGGCGGGGTGCCGTCGTCGACGGCCGCCCAGAACGTGGCCCGGTCGGCCGGGTCGAGCAGGGCCACGAAGTCCCACCCCTGGCTGAACCCGGCGCTCGGGGCACGCACGGCCAGCCGCACCAGGTCGCGGACCACCTCGGCAGGCACGGGGGATGCCGGGTCGAAACGGCGCACCATGCGGCGGTGCAGGACGGCGTCGCGGAGCTCCACGAGCCCCAGTGTGCCTGCCGCCGGGTGCGCCGGGAGCCGCGCACGTCCACCCACCGTGGGGCGGCACGCCCCGCTTCCGCGGGGTGGCACGATGGAGCCATGGAGGACGAGCCGCTCCCACCGGGCTACCCCGTGGAGTGGGAGGCCGACGTCGTCCTGCGCGACGGCACGGTCGCGCACGTGCGGCCGATCCGCCCGGCCGACGGCGACGGCATCCGGCGCTTCCACGCCGCGCAGTCCGACGAGTCGATCTACCTGCGCTTCTTCGCGCCGCTGCGCCAGCTCAGCGACGCCGACGTGTTCCGGTTCACCCACGTCGACTACGCCGACCGGGTCGCCCTGGTCGCCACCATGCGCGAGGAGATCATCGGCATCGGGCGCTACGACCGGATCGACGCGCGCAGCGCCGAGGTTGCCTTCAACATCAGCGACCACTTCCAGGGCAAGGGCATCGGCTCGGTGCTGCTGGAGCACCTGGCCGCGATCGCCCAGGAGTTCGGCATCTCCCGCTTCACGGCCGAGGTGCTGCCGCAGAACCGCAAGATGCTCTCGGTGTTCGCGGATGCCGGCTACGACGTCAAGCGGCACATCGAGGACGGCGTGGTCGAGGTGGGGTTCGACATCGAGCCGACCGACTCCTCGAAGGCCGTGGCGATGTCGCGCGAGCACCGCGCCGAGGCCCTGAGCGTGCGCTCCATCCTGACCCCGCGCACGATCGCGGTGATCGGCGCCAGCCGCCGCCGCAACTCGATCGGCAGCCAGCTGCTCGACCGGCTGGTCGAGGCCGGCTTCACCGGCAGCATCCACCCGGTGAACCCCAACGTGCGCACCCTGCGCCGCCGCACGGCCTACCCCTCGGTGGCCGCCGTGCCGGGCCAGGTCGACCTCGCGGTGATCGCGGTGCCGGCCCACGCGGTGCTCGAGGTGGTCGACGAGTGCGCCGAGGCCGGGGTCAAGGCGCTGCTCGTCGTCTCGTCGGGCTTCGCCGAGGAGGGCCGCGCCGGGGAGCGGCTGCAGGCCGAGCTGCTGCGCCGGGCGCGCACCGCCGGCATGCGGGTGGTCGGGCCCAACTCGTTCGGCCTGATCAACAACGACCCCACCGTGCGGCTCAACGCCTCCCTGGCCCCCACCCTGCCGCCGCACGGGCAGCTCGGCCTGTTCGCGCAGTCGGGCGCACTCGGCATCGCGGTGCTCGCATCGGCGGCCCGGCGCAACCTGGGCATCTCGACCTTCGGGTCGGCCGGAAACCGGGTCGACGTCTCCGGCAACGACTTCATGCAGTACTGGATCGACGACGACTCCACCACCGCGGTCGGCCTCTACCTGGAGTCGATGGGCAACCCGCGCAAGTTCTCGCGCGTCGCGCGCAACCTGGCCCTGATCAAGCCGGTCATCGTCGTGAAGTCGGGCGTCTCCGCGTTCGGCGTGCCGCCGGGGCACCGGGTGCGCAAGACCAAGGCGCGCCCCGAGGTGTTCTCCGCGATGCTCAAGCAGGCCGGCGTGATGCGGGTCGAGAACGTGCACCAGCTCTTCGACATCGCCCAGCTCGTCGCCCACCAGCCGCTGCCCGCGGGCGACCGGGTGGCCGTGGTGGGCAACTCCACGGCGCTGGGCACGCTCACCGCCGACGCCTGCACGAGCTGGGGGCTCACCGTGTCGCACGGCCCGGTGGCCCTGCACACCGACGCGACGGCCGCGCAGTTCCGCACCGCGCTCGTGGCCGCCTTCGCCGACCCCAAGGTCGACTCGGTGCTGGCCTGCTTCATCCCCCCACTCGTGACCAACGACGAGGACGTCGCCGCGGCGGTGCGCGACGCCGCCGACGGGTCCAAGAAGCCTTGTGCCGCAACCTTCCTCGGCATGCGTGGGGTCGATGACGGCCACGCGTCGGTGACCGGCACCGGTGGCTCCACCCGCGCCATCCCGGTCTACGCCATGCCCGAGGATGCCGTGCGCGCACTCGCAGCGGCCACCCGCTACGGGCAGTGGCGGGCCAAGGACCACGGCACGCCGGTCACCCCGGCCGGCATCAACCGGCGCATCGCCGAGGACGTCGTGCACACCGTGCTCTCGGTCGACCCGAAGGGCCGCCGGCTGACCCACGACGAGGCGTCGGCACTGCTGCAGGCCTACGGCGTCGACGTCTGGAACATGGAGGAGGCGCGCTCGGCCGACGAGGCGGTGGCCGCCGCCGAGCGGGTCGGCTACCCGGTCGTGCTGAAGTCGACGGCCCCGATGCTGCGGCACCAGGGCGGCGTCGGGTCGGTACGGGTCGACCTGCGCACGGAGGAGTCGGTGCGCGACGCGTGGGCGTCGCTCACCGAGCGGCTCGCCCCGCTCGACGCCGACCGCCTCGTCGTGCAGAAGATGGCCACCCCCGGAGTGCCGTGCGTCATCACCTCCGACGAGGACCCCCTCTTCGGCCCGGTCATCGGGTTCAGCGTGGCCGGGATGCCGACCGAGCTGCTCGACGACATCGCCTACCGCATCCCGCCGCTCACCGACGTCACCGTGAGCGAGCTCATCTCGTCGGTGAAGGCCGCCCCGGTGCTGCACGGCCACCGCGGCGCCACGCCCGTGCACCGCGCGGCCCTGGCCGACCTCATCGCCCGGGTGTCGGTGCTCGCCGACGACCTCGCCGAGGTCGCCTCGCTGAAGCTCAACCCGGTCAACGCCCACCCCGCGGGGGTCGAGGTGCTGGGGGCCGAGATCGTGCTGGCGCCGGCACCGCGCCGGGCCGACCCGGGGCGCCGCTCCCTGACGTAGCGGCCGCGGGGGGAGGCGCCCGCGGCCGGGACGGGCACAATGGTGCCCATGAGCAGTACCTCCGACGCCCCCGTCCTGCCCGCGGACCTCACCGACGCCATCGTCAAGGCCGGCTACTACCCGGCCCTGGTCGCCGACGTCGTCGCCGCGGCCCTGGTTCGCGAGCCCATCGAGAACCACCTCGTGCACCTCGAGACGACGTTCGACCGCGACGTGGTGCGGCGGCACATCACCGTGCTGGTGCTCACCCCCACCCGGCTGCTGATCGCCCACGCCGACGACCACGCCGACGAGCCGCCCGCACCGCAGGACGTCGCGACCGCGACCACCGAGTCGATCCCGCTGTCGGCGGTGCGCGGGGTGATGCTCACCCACGTGGTCGAGAACCCGTCCACCTACGTGCCGGGCAGCCTGGGCCGCGAGCTCTCGCTCACCCTGGGCTGGGGCACGGTGGCGCGCCTCGACCTGGTGCCGGCATCCTGTGCCGACCCCGAGTGCGACGCCGACCACGGCTACGAGGGCACCATCACCGGCGACGACATCGCCCTGCGCATCTCCGCGGCCGCCGACGGCGACGACGCGCTCTCGCAGGCGCTCGGCTTCGCCCGAGACCTGTCCGCCGCCATCGGCCAGGGCTGAGCAGACCTCGATGCCGCCCACCGGCGACCCGTCGGCGAGCCCGCCGGTCGGCCCCGGCCCCGCGCTCGCCGACGTGCTGCCGAGCGTCGCCCGCAGCCTCGGCGTGGCCTGGGGCGGGGGAGCTGGTCAGCCCACGTCCGGGTTCGACCTGCCGCCCGCCCGGCGCGCGGTCACGGTGCTCGTCGACGGGCTGGGCCACGACCTGCTGGTGCGTCGGGCCGGGCACGCGCCCTGGCTGCGGTCGCACCTGGGCACCACGCTGCGGGTGGCCAGCGGCTTCCCCTCCACCACCGCCACCTCCATGGGCACCTTCGGCACCGGCCTCGCGGCCGGGGCGCACGGGTTGCTCGGTTACGAGGTGCTCGTGCCCGGGGCCGACCGGCTGCTCAACGAGCTGTCCTGGGAGGACGGCCCCGACCCGCGCACCTGGCAGCCGCACCCGACGGTCTTCGAGGCGGCGGCGGCCGCCGGCGTCGAGGTGGTGCGGGTCGGCCCCGCCCACTTCGACGGCTCGGGCCTGACCAACGCCGCCATCCGAGGTGGCCGGTTCGTCGCCGCGGGTACCCTGCCGCAGCGGGTCGACGCCACCCTGGCCGCGGTGCGGTCGGCGCCGCGGGCGCTCGTGCACCTCTACTGGGGCGAGCTCGACAAGATCGGCCACGTGCAGGGGTGCGACTCGTGGCAGTGGGGTGACGAGCTCGAGAGCATCGACCGCGAGCTCGCCCGGCTCGCCGCACGGCTTCCCGACGACTGCTCGCTCACGGTGACCGCCGACCACGGCATGGTCGACTCCCCGCACGAGCTACGTCTCGACGTCGCGCACGAGCCGCTCCTGGCGGCCGGGCTGCGGCACGTCACCAACGAGGCCCGGGCTCCCCAGCTCTACGTCGAGCCGGGGGCGCGCGACGACGTGCACGCCGCGTGGGCCGCGGTGCTCGGCGAGCGCGGCATCGTCAGCACTCGCGAGGAGGCCGTCGCCGCAGGGTGGTTCGGGGCGGTCGCCCCCGACAACCTGGCCCGGATCGGCGACGTCGTCGTGGCGATGCGCGGCCGCTTCGCCGTCGTCGACTCCCGCCGGGCCCGCCCCGAGCTGCTCGCCCTGATCGGCCTGCACGGCTCGCTGAGCGACGACGAGGTGGCCGTGCCGGTGGTCCACGTGCCCGCGGCCCACGTCGCCTAGGGTGTCCCCTCGTGGCAGATCTGGTCTTCTTCTCGGGAACGATGGACTGTGGCAAGTCGACCCTTGCCCTCCAGATGGACCACAACAACGCCGTCCGCGGCCGGCAGGGGCTGATCTTCACCAAGCTCGACCGGATGGGCGAGTCGGTGCTGTCCTCGCGGCTGGGCCTGTCGACCCCGGCGATCGAGGTCGACGACGACCTCGACTTCTGGGACGAGGTGGTCGAGCGGCTCACCGCCGGGGCCCGCGTCGACTACCTCATCTGTGACGAGGCGCAGTTCTACACCCCGGGGCAGGTGGAGCAGCTGGCCCGGGTCGTCGACGAGCTCGACATCGACGTGCACGCCTTCGGCATCACCGCCGACTTCCGCACCGAGCTCTTCCCCGGCTCGCGGCGGCTGATCGAGCTCGCCGACCGCGTGCAGCTGCTCCAGGTCGAGGCGTTGTGCTGGTGCGGCCGCAAGGCCACCCACAACGCCCGCATCGTCGACGGCGTCATGGTGGTCGAGGGGGAGCAGGTGGTCGTCGGCGACACGGCCGCGGCCAGCACCGGCCTCGTCGAGTACGAGGTGCTCTGCCGGCGGCACTACATGCGGCGGATGAACAGCTCGGCCGCCCGTGCCGCCTCGCCCTCACCTGACACGCTGCCGTTCGACCTCGACGTCTGCCCGGTGCCGCCCCGACCCTGAGGGTCTACCTGACGGTTGACAGGTCGAGGTGCATGCGGATGCCGGGCCCGAGCTCGGTGGCCACCTCACCGTCGCGCTGGAACCCGACCTGCGCGTAGAACCGGGCCGCGTGTGGGTTGCCGGTCACCTCGAGGCGGGTGGCACCGCCGGCGCGGGCGCGCGCCACGGCATCCGTCACCAGCTCGGCGCCGATGCCGCGGCGCTGCGCGTCGGGGTCGACGAAGAGGTCATCGAGCTCGCGGACCGGGCCGTCGCCGAGCACGGTGGCGAACCCTGCGATGGTGCCGTCGTCAAGGACGGCCACCCGGGTGTGACCGGCGAGCACCTCGGTGTCGGGCAGCACGAGCACCTCGGGGTGGGCGAGCAGCATCTCGGCGTCGCCCGGGTTGCCCAGCGAGGCGCGGCGGAAGACGTCGCGCAGCGCCGGCAGGTCGCCGGCGACGGCGGTGCGCAGGAGCACCGGCCGACCCCTCAGCCGGAGCCGCCGCCGCGGGTGCCGAAGACGATGTCGTCCCAGCTCGGCACGCTCGGGCGGCCCTTGCGCGCGGGCGCCGGCCGGGGCGCTGCGGCGGCATCCGGCTGGTCGGCCTCATCTGTGCCCTCTGTCACCGCAGCGACCGGTGCGGCGACGTCGTCGTCGTGCTCGGGCCAGCCGCCCACGAGCTCCTCGGCGTCGGGGCCGTCGACCGGCTCGTCGAGGTGGGCGGAGACCGGGTTGCGTCCACGCGCCGCGGGCGGCGGGGGCGCGTCGGAGACGTCGGTGGCGAGGTCCTCGATGGGCAGCGCGTCGGCGCGGGGGCGGTCGTCGCCCGGCGTGCTCGAGGGGGAGGGGCGGCGACGACGGCGACCCCGGGTGGAGTGCTCGCGCATCGCGGCCATCAGGTCGATCGGCTCGTGCGGGGCACGCTGCTGCACGGCGTGGTCGACCCCGCCGTCGGCGTCGATGTCGTAGACGTCGGAGTCAGCGTTCTGACCGGCCCGGTGCGGGGTCGGGATCGTGCCCGGCGCGGCCTCCTCGCTCAGCCAGCGCGCCTCGTCGTTGGTGGCGGCCACCGAACCGCCCAGCGGCTCGTAGCGCCAGGTGGCGGTGCGCTGCCGCCCACCGGCGGCGAAGGTCAGGGACAGCTGCCACACGCCCTCGTCGTCACGGGCGGAGTCCCACTCGACGTCGTCGCGGTCGACCCCGCGGTCGCGAAGCCGCTCGGACACGCGCTCCGCGAGGGTCACCGGCCCGGACCCACGACTGCCGACGGCGCACTTCTGGGCCACCTGGGCCACGTGTTCGCGCTCGGCCAGCACCGGCCCCTCGAAGCGGCGCACCTTCTCGACGGTCCACCCGGCGCGGTCGGCGACCTCCTCGGCCGACAGCCCGCGGCGGATCAGCGCCTGCACCTCGCGCGGCCGCAGACCCCCCTCGATCTCGATCTGCAGCTGGCCGAGCCGGGGCCGGTCGCGGCGGGCCGCGGCTCGCAGTGCCTCGTCGAGGGTGAGGCGGTAGCGGCCGCCGTCGGCGTCAGCGAGCAGGAGGTGGTGGCCGTCCTCGTGGACGCCGATGAGGCGAAGGTCCTGCATGTCGGGCTCCCGGTGTTGCTCGTCGTCGGGACGACTGTGCCATCCCGGGCGGCCCGGTGAGGCATCCCACGCCGTGGGCCCGCGAAATGCCCGCATACGCTGTGCCCATGTCTGATGCCGCGGATGCGCTCGCTCCCTACGACGTCGTGCTGCTCGGCTCCTTCGGCGGCCCCGAGGCCCCCGAGGAGGTCGTGCCCTTCCTGCGCCGGGTCACCGCCGGCCGCGGCATCCCCGACGCCCGGCTCGAGGCGGTGGGCGAGCACTACTACGCCCGCGGCGGCCGCAGCCCGATCAACGACCTGAACCGCGAGCTGCTGGCCCGGCTGCGCGAAGAGCTCGACCGGCGCGGCATCGCCACACCGCTGCTCTGGGGCAACCGCAACTCGGAGCCGTTCTTCGCCGACGCGCTGCACGAGGCACTCGACCTCGGCGCGACCCGGGTGGTCACCCTGCTCACCAGTGCCTACTCCTGCTACTCGTCCTGCCGCCAGTACCGCGAGGACCTCGCGGCCGCCGTCGACGCGGTCGGCCCGGCCGCCGACGGGCTGGTCATCGACAAGGTGCGCCCGTACGCGGTGCACCCCGCGGTGGGGCGGTCCTGGCTGCGCGCCCTCGTCGCGTCGGTGGGCGCGCTGCCCGACCCGGCATCCGCGCACCTGCTGTTCGTCACCCACTCGGTGCCGGACGCGATGGACGACACCTCCGGGCCGGGCGACGGCGAGGGCAACCTCTACTCCGACCAGCACCTCCGGCTGGCCCAGCGGCTCACCGACGAGCTCAACCGCGAGCTCGGGCTCGAGCTGCCCAGCGAGCTGGTGTTCTGCTCGCGCTCCGGCCCGCCCCACCAGCCGTGGCTCGAGCCCGACGTCAACGACCGCATCGAGGAGCTCGCGGCACAGGGCGGCGTCACCGTGGTGTGCGCGCCGATCGGTTTCATCTCCGACCACATGGAGGTCGTGCACGACCTCGACACCGAGGCCGCCGAGACGGCCGCGCGGGTGGGGGTGCCGTTCGTGCGGGTGCCGACGCCGGGCACCGACGAGGTGTTCGTCGAGGGCCTGGTCGACCTGCTGCTCGAGCGCGCCGCCGAGGCCCGCGGCGAGGTTGTCGTGCCCGAGACCTGGCTGCCCGGCGACGTGCGCCCCTCGGTCTGCGCACCCGGCTGCTGCCCGAACCTGCGGGCGGCGAAGCCGGCGCTCTGCGGCAGCGACTGATGGCGGCGGCATCCGGGCTGCCCGACGGTGTCGACCCGGCCGAGCTCGAGGCGGTCGCCTGCCGGGTGGCGCAGGCCGCCGGCCGGCTCGTCGTCGACGAGCGCCCCGCCGACCTGCGGGTGGTCTCGAAGTCGAGCGACACCGACCCGGTCACCGTGATGGACCAGCGCAGCCAGGAGCTGATCCTGCGGCTGCTCGCGCAGGAGCGCCCCGACGACGCCGTCATGGGTGAGGAGGAGGGCAGCACCTCCGGCACCAGCGGGCTCACCTGGGTGGTCGACCCGATCGACGGCACGGTCAACTACCTCTACGGCATCCCGTCGTATGCCGTGTCGGTCGCGGTCGTCACCGGCGACCCCACCCGGCCCGGCCACTGGGACTCCGTGGCGGGCGCGGTGCTCAACCCCGAGACCGGCGAGCTGTTCCACGCGCACCGCGGCGGTGGCGCCCGGCTCACCACCGCGAGTGATTCGCGGGTGCTGCGCGCTACCGACGCCACCGACCTGGGCATGGCGCTGGTCGGCACCGGGTTCGGGTACGCGGCCTCGACCCGGGCCCGCCAGGCCGCCCTGCTCGTCGACCTGTTGCCGCGGGTGCGCGACATCCGCCGGCACGGGGGCGCGGCCCTCGACCTGTGCGGCCTGGCGGCCGGACGGCTCGACGCGTACTACGAGACGGCACTCAACCCGTGGGACCGCGCGGCCGGTGAGCTCGTCGCCCGCGAGGCCGGGGCGGTGCTCGGCGGCCCGGTCGACGAGGTGCCCACGCGCGACCTCGTCTGGGGTGCGGCACCGGGGCTGGCCGAGGTGTTCGGCCCGCTCGTGCGGGAGCTGTCCGCGCGGCACGTGGGGCCGATGGACTGACCCGTTCGCGTTGCCTGGGCGGTGCGTGGGCGTTGCTCGGGTCGCACCCGGATGCCGGCTGGGCGTATCCGCTCGGCGTCTGCACGGCATCCGGAACCGGGCTGTGGGGCGCCCTGCACGACACCCCGAAGTCACCACCCGGTGGACCCCGCGTGGCGCCGCGCGTCGCGATGGTGCACAATCACGGCGCACGGCGAACCCTGCGGGCACAAACGGGGGCATCCGTGCGTTGTCAGGGCCGGGTCATACGACGAAGGGTGGACACAGCACATGGCAACCGACTACGACGCACCGCGCAAGACCGACGACGAGCTGTCCGAGGACTCCATCGAGGAGCTCAAGAGCCGTCGCGTCGACAAGCGCGCCTCGAGCGTCGACGTCGACGAGACCGAGCAGGCGGAGGGCTTCGAGCTTCCGGGGGCGGACCTGTCCGGCGAAGAGCTCTCGGTGCGGGTGCTCCCGCGCCAGGCCGACGAGTTCACGTGCTCCAGGTGTTTCCTGGTGCACCACCGCAGCCAGCTCGCCAGCGAGAAGTCCGGCGTCCTGGTCTGCCGGGAGTGCGCCGCCTGAGCAGCTCGCTCGACGCACGCAACACAGCAGTGACCGCCGCCGCCCGCGTTCCCGTCGCAGTCCGCCGACTGCACCCGGACGCGGGCGTTCCGGCGTACAGCACCGAGGGGGATGCCGGTGCCGACCTCACCAGCGTCGCCGAGGTGACGCTCGCGCCGGGGGAGCGAGCGCTGGTGCCGACCGGCATCGCCGTCGCGTTGCCGCCGGGCACCGTGGGGCTGGTGCACCCGCGCTCGGGACTGGCGGCACGGCACGGCATCACGGTGGTCAACGCCCCGGGAACCGTCGACTCGGGCTACCGCGGCGAGATCCTCGTCAACCTGGTCAACCTCGACCCGAACGAGCCGTTCACCGTGCGCGTCGGCGACCGGATCGCGCAGCTCGTGGTGCAGCACTACCTGCACGCCGACTTCGACGACTCGGATTCGCTTCCGGACAGCGCCCGGGGGGAGACTGGTCACGGATCCACCGGTGGGTTCGGCCTCGCCGACCCCCGCTGAAACCGCAGCACCCAGACCACACCGAGGACGACCCCAGACGTGAGCATCTTCAAGAGATCCAAGGCCTCCGACCGACCGGCCCCCGCCGACCCGGACGTCGAGCCGGCACACGACGACCTGGACGACGACGTGACCGAGGCCGAAGAGGCCCCCGCGCTGCTCGTCGACCGCTCCGACGGCCCGTTCGACGTCACCGAGGTCGACGGCCGTGACGGCCGCGTCGACCTCGGCGCACTGTGGATGCGGGGCGTGCCCGGCATGGAGCTGCGCCTCGAGATCGACCAGGCGACCCAGCTCGTCAACGCCGCGACCGCCGTCATCGACGACTCGGCCCTGCAGCTGCAGGCCTTCGCCGCGCCGCGCTCGGGGTCGCTCTGGGACGAGATCCGCGCGGAGATCGCGGCCGCGGTCGAGACCTCGGGCGGCACCGCCGAGGAGCACGTCGGCTCGCTGGGTGCCGAGCTGCGCACCCGGATGCCGTCCGCCGGCCCCGACGGTCGCACCGTCTTCGCCCCGGCCACGTTCCTCGGGGTCGACGGCCCGCGCTGGTTCCTGCGGGGGGTGCTCTCCGGCCGCGCCGCCATCGACGAGGCCGCCGCCGCGCCGCTCGTCGAGGTCTTCAAGGCGGCCGTCGTGGTCCGCGGCACCGACCCGATGGCGCCCCGCGAACTGCTGCCCTTGGCGCTGCCCCGCGATGCGGAGGCCGCTGCTGAGGCCGAGACCGCGGCGTTGGACGCGCAGGACGAGGAGGAGCGCACCTCCCTCGACCCGTTCCAGCGCGGCCCCGAGATCACCGAGGTGCGCTGATGGGCCTGCGCGAGCGACTCCACGACCTGACCAAGACTCCTACGCAGGACCAGGCCGAGTCGCTGCGTGAGCAGTCCGAGACTGCCGGGGGCGACGACCTCACCGCCCTTGCACTCCGGCATCCGGCCTGCGTGTGTGGCACGGTGCGCACCGTGACCCTGCCGCCCCGGCGCAGCGTGCCGGCACTGGTGGCCGAGGTCTGGGACGGCAACGGGTCGGTCAACCTGATCTGGGTCGGTCGCCGGATGATCGGCGGCATCGAGCCCGGGGTGTTCCTCCGGGCGCGTGGGCGGGTCACGTCGGTGCGCGGCACCCCGACGATCTTCAACCCGTCCTACGAGATCGTGCCCAAGTGACCGACGAGCCCGACGCGGTGCTGACCGCGCCGACTGCCGACTCCGTCGAGGCGCTCATCCGGCACCGCCTGTCCACGGCACTGGGTGGCTGGCGCGGGTCCCTGGAGACGGCTCTGCCGACGGCGGTCTTCGTCGTCTTCTGGACGTGGCAGCAGGACGTCAAGATCGCGGCCGGGGCGGCGCTGGCGGTGGCGGTGGTGCTCGCCCTGGTGCGGGTCGTGCAGCACTCCTCGCTCTCGCACGTCGCCGGGGCGGTCTTCGCCACCGCGATCGCCGCGTTCTTCGCGGTGCGCTCGGGGCGGGCCGAGGCCGCCTTCCTGCCCGGCATCCTGACCAATGCCGCCTTCCTCGCGCTGACCCTGGTGTCGGTGGTGACCCGGTGGCCGGCCATCGGGTTCATCGTCGGGGCCGGCGACCCTCGGGCGCAGGAGGACCCGTTCGCCTGGCGGCGCGACCGCGGGATGGTGCGGGTGTGCACGCGGCTCACCTGGGTGCTGATCGGCGTCTATGCGGTGCGGTTGCTGATCATGGTGCCGCTGTACCTGGCCGCGGAGGTGGCGTGGCTCGGGGTGGCGAAGATCGCGCTCGGTTGGCCGTTGTGGGTGGCGTCGCTCGCGGTGATGGGGTGGATGCTGCTGTCGGGGCACACGCCGTTGGAGCCGGGGGAGGGTCCGGGGGCGGAGGCTGGCGAGGCGTCCGAAGACGCCGAGGGCAGCGCCTGACGCTCCCGCCGATCGGCCGGATGCCGTTCTGCTGAGGGTTAACTCGAGTCCAACGTACCAAGGGTGTCCTGCCGCGGCGCCGGGCCCCGCCCATGCTTGGGGGTGCAGTGGGCCGGTGCTGGCGACGCTCCGGTGGCGCGGCTCATCCTCGCCTGGGCAGCGATTCGCCCCGTCAGGGCTGGCGCCGACTCGGGCGTGGCCTCGCACCCGCTAGTAGTTGCGCCAGCTCCGGCCACGGTGACGCCCTTGGGGACCCCGGTCGTGATGACGGCTCCGGTCAGGTCAGGTCAACGCCTGGACTGCGCTCCTGGCGGCACGCTGCCACAGGCGCCGTGGCTGGTGAGGGCACGGCCAGTAAGCCCTTGGCGCACGCCGATTCCTCCGCAGTTGTATCTAAACATGGCTGAGGTGAGGCTTTCTGCTGATGGCGAGCTGGGGTTGTGGATGGCTTGTGTAACGAACACATGTTCGATTATGATGGAGCATGGCCATCAGGGGGTTGGGACTGTGCGGAGCGTCGCTCCGCGGTGGCTGCTGCTCGGGTGGCGTTGGCCGGGTTGGGTGAGGTGTTGGGGCAGGCCTCGGATGCCGAGCTGGGCGAGCTGCTGGGGGAGGTCGACGCGGTGACTGCGCTGGGGGGTGCGGTGCGCGCTCAGGTCGCGGTCGAGGCGGTCCGGCGGGGTGTGGTGGCGGAGTCGGGGATGAACGCGCACGCGTGGGTGCGGGATCATGCGCCGTCGTTGCGGCAGGGCGGTGCCGGTCAGGTGGCGAAGCTGGCCATGGAGGTCGCGAACGTGGCTCGGTCGGCGGGGTAGCTTGGCGCCGGATGCCGCGGCGGAGCCGGACCCGGGCTCGCCGTTGGGATGGTGTGGGCCGGGGTGAAGGACGGGTCGGTGTCCCCGTCGTTGGCGTTGAGCGCGTTGGGTGAGGTGGCCCGGTTGGAGCCGCGTCTGGACCCGGACGCGCTGCCGTTGGTGGTGGAGGGGTTGTTGGGGTTGGGCACGGTGTGGGGTGCGGGTCAGATGCGCAAGCTGCGCCCGGCGATGCTGGCGAGGTACGGCCTACCGGGGGAGTTGGACCAGTTGCAGGAGCGGTTGGCTTCGGTGGCTCGGTTGTCGCGGCCGTGGGTGGCGTCGGGGGATGTCACGGAGTACCAGCTGGTGGTGACTCCGGAGCAGGCGGCGGTGCTGGAGGCGGCGATCGGTCCGTTGTCGGCGCCGGTGCCGAACGAGCAGACGGGGGCGCGGGATCTGCGCCCGGCGGGGCAGCGGCGGGTGGAGGCGTTGGCGGAGGTGTGCCGCCGGTCCAGCGCAATCGACGCGGACGCGCAGGGTGGTGAGGGGGCAGCGGGGGCAGGCGCGGCGCTGCACGTGACCATTGCCCTGAGTGACCTTCAGGAGCTGACCGGGGCGGGTGAGGTGGTGGGGTCGACCGCGACGGGGGTGCTGCTCTCGCCTGAGGTGCTGCGTCGGGTGGCGTGTGATGCGGCGTTGATCCCGCACGTGCTCGGCTCGGCGGGGGAGGACCTGGACCTGGGGCGGGTGGTGCGCCTGTTCACCCGGGCGCAACGGCGCCGGTTGTGGCGCCGGGACCGGACGTGCACGTTCCCGGGGTGCACGGCACCGGGGAGCTGGGCGAAGGCGCACCATGTGCTGCACTGGGCCGACGGGGGCCTGTCGGATGTCGACAACGCGGCCTTGTTGTGCCAGCGGCACCACACGTTCGTGCACAGCAGGCGACTGTGGGCGCAGGTCCGCACGACACCGGATGAGCTGGGCCGGTACGTGATCTGGGACCTGCACCCAGGCTCCTACGACCGGCAGCTGGAATGGCTGGCCCGGCAACGCGCCGAGCACGACCCGCCACCCCTGACCCGGCAACGGCTACTGGAGCTGGTCGCTGCGGTCACCCACAGCGACGAGGCCGACCGACGGCTGGCCCTGCACGACCTCGACCAGCTCAGCGACGCCTGGCACGACCTGGCCGAGCAGGACGCGCACGGCCACGGTGGTTGGCGAGACGACGACCCCGCCTACCTGGCCTGGCACGAGGCGTACCTCGCCGGCGTCGGCGCCGGCCACCACCCCGAGAGCAGAGGTGCCGTTGCCTGACCCCCAGGACGTCGACCTTGCGATGATCCGCGAGCTGGGCTGGCCGATCACCCGAGCCGAGATCCTCGAGCAGCACCTGGGCCGGACCGAGGAGGAGCTGACGGCCAACATCGAACGGGTCCTCGGGCGGTCGGTGCCGGACGACTTCGCCGAGGAACGCGAGGCCGCCTACGCCCAGGTGTTCACCAGCGGCCTGACCGAGGTCCCCGGTGTTCGCGCCGCCGTGGAGGAGATCCAGGGACGTGGTCACGACACCTGTGTCGCGTCATCCGGTAGTCACGACCGGATGCGGCTGACGCTCGGCACCACCGGCCTACGTCCTCGGTTCGAGGGGCGGATCTTCTCTGCGGACGAGGTGGCTCGAGGCAAGCCGGCTCCCGACCTCTTCCTCTTCGCGGCACGGCAACGTGGCATCAGCCGGCATCCTGCGTGGTCGTCGAGGACAGCCCTTCCGGCGTGACGGCAGCCCGTGCCGCCGGCATGTGTGTCATCAGCTACGCCGGCCTGACCCCAAGCGACTACCTGGGCGGCGCCGACGAGGTGGTCGACAACATGGCCGACCTCGTGGCGGCAGTCGAACGACAGTCGTCGCCGGCCTAGAGGAACTGGGCCGGGTCGAACTCGGCGATCGGGATGATCCGCACCCGCGGCAGCCGCTCGTTGAAGGCCTGCACGTCGTACTCCAGGTCGAACGACTCCAGCCCGCGCTCGACCAGCGGCACGAACGCGCTGTTGCGGAACTCGACGAAACCGAGGACGCCCACCCGTCGACCGTCGAGGAGGTCGCCCACCTGCTCGACGAAGTCGCCGTCGTTGCTGACCAGCATCACGTCGGCCTCACGGCGACGCAGCTCCACCAGGGTGCGCTGGATCGCGATGTCGACGACCTTCTCGCCCGGCCCACCAGACAGGGGGATCGGCCGGTAGCCGATCGCCAGCAACGCCTGCACGAACGTCATCGGCAGCTCGCTGTTCGCCGCGAGGAAGAACAGACCCTGCGCCGGCTGGTCCCAACGCTCCCGGGCGAACTGCAGCAGGCGCTCCCACCTCGGCCGCTCCTCGGGGCGGGGCCGCCGGCCGAGGATCGAGGTGCCCAGGGTGGCGTCGATGTTCTCGCCGTCGATGAGCACGTACGTGGACCGCGGTGCCTCCGTCATGGCACGAGACTACGGGTGCCGTCCCCGCCTCGGCGGCCCAGCCGGTGGCACCGCGTGACCTGGACGTGACCACGGACGGCTAGCGTGCGGCGAGTGGCGGCGGACGACGGTCAGGGCAGGCGCCGCACGCGGCTGCTCTGGGCGACCTCGGCGGCAGGCTTGCTCGTGCTGCTCATGGGCGTGGGGGAGGAGCGAACGGGCCTGGGTGCAGTATCCGGCGAGAGCGGGTCACCCACGCTCGACGTCGGCATCGAGAGCTGCAACGCGCAGCCCAGGGTCGAGGTCGAGGAGTCGCGAACCCGGGTGCGGCTCACGGCGTTCATCGACCGGCCCGGCATCCTCGACGGATCAGGAGACTGCCTGGACCACGCCGTCGTCACCCTCCGGGCGCCACTGGGCAACCGGGCCGTCGTCGACGGCTCGAGCGGGGCGGCTGTGGCGCTGAGTGCGCCCGACTAGTGCTACTTGTGGCCGAGGTCGATGTGGTTCTTCGCCGTGGCCTTGGCGTGCTTCTCGGCCCGCTTCTCCTTGATCGACTTGCTCGGCTTCTTCGACATGCTCTGTCGGGGGGACTTGTCGGCCATGAGCTGCTCCCAGCGTGGGGGAACCTGGACGGCCCCGTCACGTCGACAGTACGCCGATGCCGACGTGAGCGCCGTGAGCCCTCGCCCGAGAACGCCGTCGGGCGCCGGCCCGACAGCCCTCAGTTGTCGTCGTCGTCGGCGTTGTCGGTGTCGCGCTTGTGCCGCTGGCCGGGGCTGAGCAGGGACTCCAGCTCGGCCTCGACGTCGGGCGTGGTGACGAACAGCAGCTCGTCGAGCGGCTCGAGGGCGTCGTCGCGGCTCGGCGCGATGGGGTGCCCCTCGCGGATGATGCCGGTGAGCACCGTGTTGCCCGGCCACGGCACGTCCCCGACGCGCGACCCGGAGTACGGGCTGCCGACCGGCAACGTCATCTCGACCATCATCGCCTTGCCCTGCTGGAACTCGAAGATCCGCACCAGGTCGCCGACGCTCACGGCCTCCTCGACCAGGGCCGTCATCAGCCGCGGGGTCGAGACGGCGACGTCGACGCCCCACGCCTCGTCGAACATCCACTCGTTCTTCGGGTTGTTCACCCGGGCGACGGTGCGGGGTACGCCGAACTCCGTCTTGGCCAGCAGCGACAGCACCAGGTTGACCTTGTCGTCACCCGTGGCCGCGACGACCACGTCGCACTCGGCCAGTCCCGCCTCGGAGAGTGCCTCGATCTCGCACGCGTCGGCCTGCAGCCAGCTGGCGTCGGGCACCTTCTGCACCCGCTCACCGTTGGCGTCGCGGTCGATGAGCAGCACGTGGTGGCCGTTGCGCAGCAGCTCGCGGGCGATGGACCGCCCGACACTGCCGGCTCCGGCGATGACGACGCGCATGGGGGATGGCCTTTCGGAGTCAGTGCGCCGGCGGCGGCGCGTCCAGCACGCGCTCCGCGACGGCGAGGTCCTGGCGCTTGAGCGCGATGTGGATGAGGTCGCCCTCCTGGTAGACCGTGTCCGGCCCCGGGATCATCCCGTCGCCCAACCGGGTGAGGTAGGCGAGCCGACCACCGGTGGCCGCCTCGAGGTCGGCCATCCGGTGCCCGATCCAGCCCGACGACACCGGCATCTCGGCGATGACGATCTTTCCGGACGGGTCGGTGAACTCGGGCACGTGGCCCTGGGGGAGCAGCCGGCGCAGCATCTGGTCGCTGGTCCACTTCACCGTGGCGACGGTGGGGATGCCGAGCCGCTGGTAGATCTCGGCGCGACCAGGGTCGTAGATGCGCGCCACGACGTGTTCGACGCCGTACTTCTCGCGCGCGACCCGCGCGGCGAGGATGTTGGAGTTGTCACCGCTCGAGACCGCCGCAAAGGCGTAGGCGTGGTCGATGCCGGCCGCCCGCAGGGTGTCCCGGTCGAAACCGACCCCGGTGACGGTGCGCCCCTCGAACGTGGTGCCCAGCCGACGGAACGACGACTCGACCTGGTCGATGACGGCGACCTCGTGGCCCGCGTGCTCGATGGCCCGGGCGAGGGCCGCGCCGACGCGGCCGCAGCCCATGATGACGAAGTGCACGGTGCCGACGCTACACCGACGTCAGGGGCTCGGTGAGACTGTCCCGCAAGCCGTGCGTCAGCGGCGAACACGCGGCATACAGTGTCTGTCGTGTCTTCACCAGGACGTGTCGTCAAGCGTGTGATCCTCGGCCGCGCGATGCGCAGCGACCGCCTCGGCGAGACGCTCCTGCCGAAGAAGCTGGCCCTACCCGTCTTCGCGAGTGACGCCCTGTCGTCGGTGGCCTACGCACCCGACGAGATCCTGCTGACGTTGGGGCTCGGGGGTGGCGCCCTGGCGCTGACCCACTCGTGGAAGATCGCCCTCGCGGTCATCGTCGTCATGGGCATCGTGATCATGAGCTACCGCCAGAACGTGCACGCATACCCCTCCGGCGGTGGCGACTACGAGGTGGCCAGCGTCAACCTCGGCCCGCGGGCCGGGCTCGGCGTGGCCAGCGCGCTGCTCGTCGACTACGTGCTCACCGTCGCGGTGTCGGTGTCGGCGGGCGTGCAGAACGCGGCATCCGCCTTCGACTTCCTGCGCGGCAAGGAGGCGATCGTCGCGGTCATCATCGTTGCGACCCTCACCGCGATGAACCTGCGCGGAGTGCGTGAGTCCGGTGCCGCGTTCGCCGTGCCTACCTACCTGTTCATGATCAGCGTCATCGGGATGGCGATCTTCGGCTTCTACCGTCGCGCGCGCGGGGAGCTGCCGCTCGCGGAGAGCGGACCCCTCACCCTGATCCCCGAGTCGGGGTACGAGGCGATCGGCGGCCTCGCGCTGGCCTTCCTGATGCTGCGCGCGTTCTCCTCGGGCTGTGCGGCCCTGACCGGCGTCGAGGCGATCAGCAACGGCGTGCCCGCGTTCCAGAAGCCCAAGAGCAAGAACGCCGCCACGACGCTGCTGCTGATGGGCGTCATCTCGGTCACCATGCTCGTCTCGATGATGGCGCTGTCCCGGTGGACCGGCGTGAAGATCGCTGACGATCCGGCGAAGCAGCTCCTGCGCGACGGCGTTCCGGTCGGCCCGACCTACGTGCAGGACACCGTGATCGGGCAGGTGTCGAAGGCCGTGTTCTCCGGCTTCCCGGCCGGCGTGGTGCTCGTGTCCATCGTCACCGGGCTGATCCTCATCCTCGCCGCGAACACGGCGTTCAACGGCTTCCCGGTGCTCGGCTCGATCCTCGCCCGCGACGGCTTCCTCCCGCGCCAGCTGCACACCCGCGGCGACCGGCTCGCGTTCTCGAACGGCATCATCATCCTGGCCACGACGGCAGCCGCGCTGATCGTCATCTACAACGCCGAGGTCACCAGCCTCATCCAGCTGTACATCGTCGGCGTCTTCGTGTCGTTCACCCTGTCCCAGATCGGCATGGTGCGGCACTGGACCCGGCACCTGACCCTGGAGCGCAACCCGCAGGTGCGGTCGCACATGGTGCGCAGCCGGGTCATCAACGCGATCGGCGCCGTGATGTCCGGCGTCGTCCTCGTCGTCGTGCTGCTGACCAAGTTCATCCACGGCGCCGGCTACGCCGTCGCGGCGATGGCCGTCATCTTCCTCGTGATGACGCGCATCCGCCGCCACTACGACCAGGTGCGCGACGAGCTCGCGGTCAACGAGGGCGACACCAAGCAACAGCTGCTGCCCTCGCGCGTGCACGCCATCGTGCTGGTGGCGAAGATCCACAAGCCGACGCTTCGCGCGCTGGCCTACGCCCGCGCCACGCGGCCCTCCATCCTCGAGGCGCTCACCGTCGACGTCGACCCCGACGAGACCAAGGCGCTGCAGGCCGAGTGGGACCGGCGCGACATCCCGGTGCCGCTCAAGGCGCTCGACAGCCCCTACCGCGAGATCACCCGACCGGTCGTCGACTACGTCAAGTCGATCCGCTCGGGCAACCCGCGCGACCTCGTGGTGGTCTACATCCCCCAGTACGTCGTCGGGCACTGGTACGAGCAGATCCTGCACAACCAGAGCGCGCTGCGGCTGCGCACCCGGCTGCTCTTCACCCCCGGGGTCATGGTCTCGTCGGTGCCCTGGCAGCTCGCCTCGTCGCAGGGTGCGGAGGAGCGGATGGACGGCCCGGTCGCCGGCGACGTGCGCCGCGGCGAGGGCTGATGACCGAGCACCCGCGAGCCGGCCTGACGGTCGGCGACGAGGTCGAGGTCGACGTCACCGCGATCGCCCACGGCGGCCACTGCATCGCCCGGCACGAGGGTCAGGTGCTCTTCGTGCGGCACACGATCCCCGGCGAGCGGGTGCTGGCCCGGGTCACCGAGACGGGCGCCGGCGAGCGCTTCGTGCGCGCCGATGCCGTCGCGGTGCGTACGCCCTCGCCCGACCGCGTGGTGCCGCCGTGCCCGTTCGCCGGGCCCGGGCTGTGCGGCGGCTGCGACCTCCAGCACGTCTCGCTGGCTCGCCAGCGCACGCTGAAGGCCGACGTCGTGCGCGAGCAGATGTCGCGGCTGGCCCACCTCGAGGTCGACGTGGAGGTGCGAACCGGTTCCCGGGGACACCGACGGGCTCGACTGGCGCACCCGCGTCGAGTTCGCCGTGGATGCCGACGGGCCGGGCCGGGTTGCGCCGGCACCGTTCGCACGACGTCGTCGCCATCGACCACTGCCGGATCGCCGCCCCCGGCATCGACCTGCTGCGCGTCACCGAGGGCCGGTGGCCCGGGGTCGAGGCCGTCGACGCGGTGGCCCCGTCGGTGGGGGAGCCGCTCGCCGTGGTCCTGCCGCTGCCGGAGGGCGCCGTCGTGCCCGTCGTGCACGAGCAGGTGGCGGCCAGCTGGTCCGCACCCGACGGCGGCCGGCAGACGGTGCAGGGCGAGCTGGCCGTGTCGGCGCGCGGCTTCTGGCAGGTGCACCCGGGCGCCGCCCGCACCTTCGTCGAGGCGGTCATGGATGCCGCGCCGCCCGCGGCCGGGGGAGCGAGCGCTCGACCTGTATGCCGGGGTAGGGCTGTTCGCGGCGGCGCTGGCCGTCGCCGTCGGGCCCGACGGGCCAGGTCGTCGCCGTCGAGTCCGACCCCGGCGCCACCGAGCACGCCCGGGACAACCTCGCCGACCAGCCCGGCGTGGCCGTGCTGACCGCCCGGGTCGACGACGCCTTCGGGGTGGCGCGCCCGCCCGGCGGGGCAGCGCCAAGCAGCGGGGGAGCCGCCCGCGCAAGCCGTCACGGTCCGCCCTGATGCCGACGCGCTGCCGACGTCGTCGTGCTCGACCCACCGCGCACCGGCGCCGGCCGCGGGGTCTGCGCCGAGATCGCGGCCCTGCGCCCGCGGGTCGTCGTCTACGTCGCGTGCGACCCGGCAGCACTCGCGCGCGACACGGCATACCTCGCCGACCACGGGCTACCGGCTGGCCGGCCTGCGCGCCTTCGACGCCTTCCCGATGACCCACCACGTCGAGTGCGTCGCCCGCTTCGAGCCGGCCTGAGATCCCCGCCCTGATGCCGCTCTCGCGGGGCGCCACGAGGCGGCATAGGCTCGACGGGACCAACCTCGTGTGGTTAGATATCTTGACGTCAAGATAAATTCCGGAATCGCGCGACGACGCACGATCTGAAGGGAGCCCTGGTGGCCAGCACGAACAGCTTCGACGCCCACGGCACGCTCGAGGTGGGTGAGCACAGCTACGAGATCTACCGCCTCGCCGCGGTCGAGGGCAGCGAGTCGCTGCCCTACAGCCTCAAGGTGCTCCTCGAGAACCTGCTGCGCACCGAGGACGGCGCCAACATCACCGCCGACCACATCCGCGCCCTCGGCGGCTGGGACGAGAACGCCGACCCCGACACCGAGATCCAGTTCACCCCGGCCCGCGTGATCATGCAGGACTTCACCGGCGTGCCGTGCGTCGTCGACCTCGCCACGATGCGCGAGGCGGTGGCCGAGCTCGGCGGCGACGCCACCAAGATCAACCCGCTCGCCCCGGCCGAGCTGGTCATCGACCACTCGGTGATCATCGACGTCTTCGGCCGCGCCGACGCCTTCGAGCGCAACGTCGCCATCGAGTACGAGCGCAACGAGGAGCGCTACAAGTTCCTGCGCTGGGGCCAGACCGCGTTCGACGACTTCAAGGTCGTCCCCCCGGGCACCGGCATCGTGCACCAGGTCAACATCGAGCACCTCGCGCGCACCGTCATGGTCCGCGACGGCGTCGCCTACCCCGACACCTGCGTCGGCACCGACAGCCACACCACCATGGTCAACGGCCTGGGCGTGCTCGGCTGGGGCGTCGGCGGCATCGAGGCCGAGGCGGCCATGCTCGGCCAGCCCGTGTCGATGCTCATCCCGCGGGTCGTCGGCTTCAAGCTGTCCGGCTCGATCCCGTCCGGCGCC
Organism: uncultured Actinomycetota bacterium; assembly: GCA_963833495.1. Taxonomy (GTDB): domain Bacteria; phylum Actinomycetota; class Actinomycetes; order Actinomycetales; family Dermatophilaceae; genus Fodinibacter. The sequence continues at coordinate 146,590 of CAWHYJ010000012.1, forward strand.
ACCGCGACCGACGTGGTGCTCACCATCACCGAGATGCTGCGCAAGCACGGCGTCGTCGGCAAGTTCGTCGAGTTCTACGGCGAGGGCGTCTCCGCCGTGCCGCTGGCCAACCGCGCCACGATCGGCAACATGAGCCCCGAGTTCGGCTCCACCTGCGCCATCTTCCCCATCGACGAGGTGACGCTCGACTACCTGCGCCTCACCGGTCGCTCCGCCGAGTCCGTCGCGCTCGTCGAGGCGTACGCCAAGGAGCAGGGGATGTGGCTCAAGGCCGGCCCCGACCAGCCCGAGTCGCGCTACAGCGAGTACCTCGAGCTCGACCTCTCCACCGTCGTGCCGTCGATCGCCGGCCCGAAGCGCCCCCAGGACCGCATCGTCGTCGCCGACGCGAAGGAGGCGTTCCGCAAGGTGCTGCCCACCTACGTGTCGCACCGCGAGGGCGATGCCGGGGTGGCGTCGAGCTTCCCGGCCAGCGACCCCACGCCGCAGGGCAGCACTGACGGCACCAACGGTGGGGACCGCCCGGCCGATGAGGGTGACGGCAACGGTCGCCCGTCGCGCAAGGTGTCGGTCACCACCCCCGAGGGCAACACCTTCGAGATCGACCACGGCATCGTGTCGATCGCCTCGATCACCTCGTGCACCAACACCTCCAACCCCTCGGTGATGATGGCCGCGGCCATGCTCGCCAAGAACGCCGTCGAGAAGGGGCTGTCCGTCGCGCCCTGGGTCAAGACCTCGATGGCGCCGGGCTCGAAGGTCGTCACCGGCTACTACGAGAAGGCCGGCATGTGGCCCTACCTCGAGAAGCTCGGCTTCCACCTCGTCGGCTACGGCTGCACCACGTGCATCGGCAACTCCGGCCCGCTCAACGACGAGATCAGCACAGCGATCAACGACAACGACCTCGCCGTGGTGTCGGTGCTCTCGGGCAACCGCAACTTCGAGGGCCGCATCAACCCCGACGTGAAGATGAACTACCTCGCGAGCCCGCCGCTGGTCATCGCCTACGCGCTGGCCGGCACGATGGACTTCGACTTCGACACCGAGCCGCTCGGCACCGCCACCGACGGCGAGCCGGTCTTCCTGAAGGACATCTGGCCCGCCCCGGTCGACGTCGAGGCCACCATCCAGCAGGCGATCAGCCAGGAGCTGTTCACCACCGACTACGCCGACGTCTTCGCCGGTGACGAGCGCTGGCAGTCGCTGCCCACGCCCGAGGGAAGCACCTTCGACTGGGATGCCGACTCCACCTACGTGCGCAAGCCCCCGTACTTCGACGGCATGCAGCTCGAGCCCTCGCCGGTCACCGACATCACCGGGGCCCGGGTGCTGGCCAAGCTGGGTGACTCGGTCACGACCGACCACATCAGCCCGGCCGGCTCGATCAAGGCCGACAGCCCGGCGGGCCAGTACCTCGCCGACCACGGCGTGGAGCGCAAGGACTTCAACTCCTACGGCTCGCGACGCGGCAACCACGAGGTGATGATCCGCGGCACGTTCGCGAACATCCGGTTGAAGAACCTGCTGCTCGACGGCGTCGAGGGCGGCTTCACCCGCAACTTCCTCGCGGGCGGGGAGCAGAGCTCGATCTACGACGCGTCGGCCGCCTACCAGGAGGCCGGCATCCCGCTCGTGATCCTGGCCGGCAAGGAGTACGGCTCCGGGTCCTCGCGCGACTGGGCCGCCAAGGGCACCGCGCTGCTGGGCGTGCGCGCCGTCATCGCCGAGTCCTACGAGCGCATCCACCGCTCGAACCTGATCGGCATGGGCGTGCTGCCGCTGCAGTACCCCGCCGGCCAGAACGCCGAGTCGCTCGGGCTCACCGGCACCGAGACGTTCTCGTTCACCGGCGTCGAGGCGCTCAACGAGGGCGGCATCCCGAGGACCGTCACGGTCACCGTCACCGCCGAGGACGGCTCGGAGTCGAGCTTCGAGGGCGTCGTGCGCATCGACACGCCCGGTGAGGCCGACTACTACCGCAACGGCGGCATCCTGCAGTACGTCCTGCGCTCGCTCGTCTCCTGACGACGCCGCACCCTCGAACGGCCGCACCCGAGCAGGGTGCGGCCGTTCGCCGTCGGGCGGGGGACGGTCGCCCGGCTGCGAATCCGGTTGCCGCGGGCCGCCGCCGACGAGCAGAGTGGATGCCGTGCAGCCGCGACCGACCCTGTTCCTCACCGTCGGGTTGCCCGGCGTCGGCAAGACCACCCGGGCCAAGGAGCTGGCCGCGGCGCACGGCATCCTGCGCCTGACACCCGACGAGTGGATGGCCCCCCTGTTCGGCAGCAGTGACGCAGAAGGACGGCGCGACATCCTCGAAGGGCGGATGGTGTGGGTGGCCCACGAGGTGCTGCGCAGCGGAGCCGGCGTGATCCTCGACTTCGGCTGCTGGTCGCCCGACGAGCGCTACGCCATCCGGGTCATCGCCGAGTCGGCCGGTGCCGACTTCTCGCTCGTGTACGTGCACACGGTTGAGGAGGAGCGCCGGCGTCGTGCCACGGCCCGGTGGCTCGAGGCCCCGCACACCACGTTCGAGATGACCGACGCCGACCACGACCGGTTCCTGGCCTCCATCGAGCCGCCCAGCGCCACCGAGCTCGAGAACGGACCCGTGCCACCGCCACCGCCGGGCTTCGCGTCCTGGCCGGCCTGGGCGAGCGGGCGCTGGCCGACGCTGCCGGACCTGTCGGCGCCGGTCAGCCGGGGAAGTGGGGGCTGAGGCGCACCACGTCGCCGACGACGACCACGGCGGGGTTCTCGACCCCGGCGGCGGCCGCGCGCTCGGCGATGTCGCCCAGGGTGCCGAAGGTGACCCGCTGGTCGGGGGCGAACCCGCGCTCGATGACCGCGACGGGGCACGACGCCGGGCGGCCGGCATCCAGCAGTGAGCGGGCCGAGCGGGCCAGGCGGCCGACTCCCATGAGCAGCAGCACGGTGTGGTCGGTGCCCGGCGGCACCGCGGGCAGCTCGTCGTGGCCGGTGACCACGGTGAACCCGCGCGCCACACCGCGGTGGGTGACCGGGATGCCGGCCGCGGCCGGCACCGCGACGGCGCTGGTCACGCCCGGCACCACCTCGACCCGGATGCCGTGTGCCTCGCACGCCAGCCGCTCCTCGCCGCCGCGGCCGAGCACGTAGGGGTCGCCGCCCTTGAGCCGCACGACGGCCCGCCCGGCGAGCGCCTCCTCGACGAGCAGGTCGTTGATGGCGTCCTGGGCCAGGGCGTGCCGGCCGGGAGCCTTCCCGACGTCGACGACCCGCACCGTGGCGGGCAGCCGGTCGACGACGGCGCGGGGGGCCAGCCGGTCGAGCACCACCACGTCAGCGGAGGCGATCAGCTCGCGGGCCCGAGTGGTGAGCAGCCCGTCGGCGCCGGGTCCTCCGCCGACGAGGGCGACCCAGCCGGTGCCCGGACGCGCCGAGCGGCGGCGCAGGTCGAGCGCGCCCTGAGCGAGCAGCGTGTCGACGGCCCGGGTGACGTCGGCGGCCAGCACCGGGTCGGCGGACGAGTGGGTGGCCAGGGTCAGGGCACCGTCGGGAGTGGAGAGCCGTGCGGTGGCCGGGAGGCTGGCGGTGCCGACCCCGTTCCTGGTGGCGTCGACGCACCAGACCCGCACCGCGAGGGCGTCGGCGCGCACGGCGTCGTCCACCGCCGCGTCGCCCGACCCGACCACCACGAACCAGGCGTCGTCGAGGTCGGTGGCACCGGCGTAGTCCCGTGCGGCCCAGGTCAGCTCGCCGCTGAGGGCCAGCTCCTCGAGCTCCTCGCACAGCCACGGCGAGACCACGTCGAGGCGCGCGCCCGCACCGACCAGCGCCCGGGCTGCGTCGACGACGACGGGCGCGCCACCGACCACGAGGGCCCGGCGCCCGGTGAGGTCGACCCCGACGGGCAGCGTCACTGGGGGTGCTCTCCGGGCGCCACGGCATCCGCCATGGCGGCGGCGAGGGTGCGCCCGTCGTCGGGGTCGACGAGGAGGAACGCGCCACCGCGGCGCGAGGTGGAGTAGGACTCGACGGGCAGCGGCGAGGCGAAGCGCACCGTGACCCGGCCGATGTCGTTGAGCTCGAGCCGGTCGGTGGGTGCCAGCCGCAGGGCGTCGAGGTCGAGCCGGCCGTCGATGGAGCGCACCATGGCCAGCACGGTGCGCGACCCGTGCTTGACGAGCAGGCGGGCGCCGGGCCGCAGGGCGTCGTCGCCCAGCCAGCAGGCGAGCGCGGTGACCTCCTGGCGCAGCGGCACCGGGTCGGCGGCCGCGGCGAGGAGGTCGCCCCGGCTCACGTCGACGTCGTCGGCGAGCCGGATCGACACCGACTGCGGGGCGACGGCGACATCGAGCGAGCGCTCCCCGAGGTCGATGCCGGCCACGGTGGTGCGGGAGCCCGAGGGCAGCACGACGACCTCGTCGCCCACCCGCACCGAGCCGGAGGCGAGCTGGCCGGCATACCCGCGGTACTCCACGTGCTCGGGGGACCGGGCGGCGCCCTGGGGGCGGATCACGACCTGCACCGGCATCCGGAACGACTCGTGCACCGGGTCGGTGTCGGGCGGGAGGGTCTCGAGCAGCTCGAGCAGCGAGGGGCCCGTCGTACCAGGGCGTGTTCGCCGAGCGGTCGACGACGTTGTCACCGACCAGGGCCGAGACCGGGATCGCGTGGGCGTGCGGGATGCCGAGCTGGGCCGCGATCGCGCGCACGTCGGCGGCGACCGTGCGGAAGACGTCTTCACTGTGCTCGACCAGGTCGATCTTGTTCACCGCGATGACCACGTGCGGCACGCGCATCAGGGCCGCGACGGCGAGGTGGCGGCGGGTCTGCTCGAGCACGCCCTTGCGGGCGTCGACGAGCAGCACCAGGGCGTCGGCGGTGGACGAGCCGGTGACGGTGTTGCGGGTGTACTGCACGTGGCCCGGGCAGTCGGCCAGCACGAAGGAGCGCTGGGCCGTGGCGAAGTAGCGGTAGGCGACGTCGATGGTGATGCCCTGCTCGCGCTCGGCGCGCAGGCCGTCGGTGAGCAGCGCGAGGTCGGCGGAGGCGAGCCCACGGTCGCGGCTGACCCGCTCGACGGCGTCGAGCTGGTCGGCGAGAACGGACTTCGAGTCGTGCAGCAGGCGGCCGACGAGGGTGGACTTGCCGTCGTCGACCGACCCGGCGGTCGCGAGGCGCAGCAGAGTGCTCATTGCGGGGCCCCCGGGACGTATTGGAGTGAGGTGCAAACGGACAACTGCATGAGGTGCATCAGAAGTAGCCCTCCTTCTTGCGGTCCTCCATGGCGGCCTCGGAGATCCGGTCGTCGGCACGGGTGGCCCCGCGCTCGGTCAGCGTCGAGGCGGCCACCTCGGTGACCACGTCGCCCACCTTTGCCGCGTCGCTCTCGACCGCTCCGGTGCACGACATGTCGCCGACGGTGCGGTAGCGCACCCGGCGGGTGGCCACGGTCTCGTCGGCGCGCGGCTGCGACACCGGGCCGACGGCCAGCAGCATGCCGTCGCGCTCGAACACCTCGCGCTCGTGCGCGTAGTAGAGGCCGGGCAGCTCGATGCCCTCGCGCTCGATGTAGCGCCAGACGTCGAGCTCGGTCCAGTTCGACAGCGGGAAGACCCGCACGTGCTCGCCGATGCGGTGCCGCGGGTTGAAGATGTTCCACAGCTCGGGCCGCTGGTTCTTGGGGTCCCACTGGCCGAAGTCGTCGCGCAGGCTGACGACGCGCTCCTTGGCGCGGGCCTTCTCCTCGTCGCGCCGGCCGCCGCCGAACACCCCGTCGAAGCGGTGCACGGCGATGGCCTCGAGCAGGGGCTGGGTCTGCAGGGGGTTGCGGGTGCCGTCGGCCCGCTCGCGCAGCCGTCCGTCGTCGATCCAGTCCTGCACCGAGGCGACCTCGAGGCGCAGCCCGAGCCGCTCGACGGTGGCGTCGCGGTAGGCGAGCACCTCGGGGAAGTTGTGGCCGGTGTCGACGTGTAGCACGGGGAACGGGATCGGGGCCGGCCAGAACGCCTTCGCCGCGACGTGGAGCATGACCACGGAGTCCTTGCCGCCGCTGAAGAGCAGCACCGGGCGCTCGAGCTCGGCGGTGATCTCGCGGATGACGAGCATCGCCTCGCTCTCGAGCACGTCGAGCTGGCTCAGCACGGGCAGGTCGGCCGGCGCCTCGGGGGGCAGGTCGGTGGTCACGTGGGTCGTCACGGGCAGCGCCTCGGTCAGGGTGTCGGTGGTGGTCACAGCGGCAACGGCTGTCATGAGGGGTCCTCGCGAAGTATCTGGAGGAGCGAAGCGGGGGGAAGGACTTCGTGGGGATCACTCACGGGTGCAGCCCGCACTCGGTCTTGGCGAACCCGGCCCAGCGGCCGGCGCGGGGGTCGTCGCCGGGCGCGACCCGCTGGGTGCAGGGCTCGCAGCCGATCGACGGGTAGCCGTCGGAGAGAAGGAGGTTGACCGGCACACGGTGGTCGTTGGCGTAGTCGACGACCTCGTCGAAGGTCCAGGCGGCGAGCGGGTTGAGCTTGACCAGCCCGAACTGCTCGTCGAAGGTGACCAGCGGGGTGTCGGCCCGGGTCGGGCCCTCGTCACGCCGGATGCCGGTGACCCACGCCTCGTAGCCGCCCAGCGCCGCCTTCAGCGGCTCGACCTTGCGCATCCGGCAGCAGGCGGCCGGGTCGCGCTCGTAGAGGCGCGGGCCGTACTCGGCATCCTGCTCGGCGACGGTGAGCTTCGGCAGCACGTCGACGATGGTCACGTCGAGCTCGTGGGCCACCTGCGCCCGGGTGCCGTAGGTCTCGGCGAAGTGGTAGCCGGTGTCGAGGAACAGCACGTCGACGCCGGGGGCGGCGTTCGCGACGACCGCCGGCAGCACGGCATCCGCCATGCTGCACGCGACAGCGAGCGTGCCGGGGAAGGTGCGGGCCGCCCAGGCGGCGACCTCGTCGGCCGTGGCGTCAGGGCCGAGCTCGCGCGCGCCGGCCTCGGCCAGTGCTCGCAGCTCGTCGGTGCTGCGCCGGGCGGGGGGGCCCGCGGGGCGGACGGTGGGTGCAGGGATGTGGGTGCTGGTCATCGGAGCAGCTCCTCCTCGTCGACGCGGTGGGCCCAGGTGGAGAACGTCTCGCCGGCCCCGCGCTGGTCGAGCCAGCGGCGCACGAGGCGCTCGACGAGGTCGGGCAGCTCGGCGGCGGTGACCTTCAGGCCGCGCACGGTGCGGCCGAGGCCGGCCTCGTCGCGGTCGGCGGAGGCCAGCCCGCCGCCGAGGTGCACCTGGAAGCCCGGCTCCTGCTCGCCGTCGGTCGTGACGATCATGCCCTTCAGGCCGATGTCGGCGACCTGGATGCGGGCGCAGGAGTTGGGGCAGCCGTTGACGTTGAGCGTGACCGGGGTGTCGATCGCGTCGGTGACGTCGGCGAGGCGGCGCTCGAGCTCGGCGATGGCCGTGGCGGCGGTGGCCTTGGTCTCGACGATGGCGAGCTTGCAGAACTCGATGCCGGTGCACGCCATGGTGTGGCGACGGAACGGGCTGGGGGACACCGACAGGCCGATGCGCTCGAGCCCGGCGACGAGGTCGTCGACCGCAGCCGGCGGCACGTCGAGCACGACCAGCTTCTGGTGCGGGGTGAGGCGCACCCGGTCGGTGCCGGCGGCGGCCATCAGGTCGGCGAGCCCGGTGAGCACGTCGCCACTGATCCGGCCGACGACCGGGGCGGCGCCCACGTAGGAGTTGCCGTCCTTCTGCCGGTGCACGCCGACGTGGTCTCCGGGGCCGGCCGGGGGTGCCGGGGGAGGCCCGTCGGGCAGGGCGTGGCCGAGGTACTCGGTCTCGAGCACCTGGCGGAACTTCTCGGGCCCCCACTCGGCCATGAGGAACTTCAGGCGCGCCTTGGTGCGCAGGCGGCGGTAGCCGTAGTCGCGGAAGATCGAGATGACCCCGAGCCACACGTCGGGCGCCTGCTCGGGCGTGACGAACACGCCGAGCCGCTCGGCCAGTCGCGGTGCCGTGGACAGTCCTCCGCCGACCCACAGGTCGTAGCCGACGCCCAGCTCGGGGTGCACGACGCCGACCAGCGAGATGTCGTTGATCTCGTGCACGACGTCGAGGCTCGGGTGCCCGGTGATCGCCGACTTGAACTTGCGCGGCAGGTTGGCGAGCTCGGGGTCGCCGATGAACCGGCGGGTGATCTCGTCGATGGTCGCGGTGGGGTCGAGCAGCTCGTCGGCCGCGATGCCGGCCAGCGGGCTGCCCAGGATGACGCGGGGGGTGTCGCCGCACGCCTCGGTGGTCTGCAGGCCGACCGCCTCGAGGCGGCGCCAGACCTCGGGCACGTCCTCGACGCGGATCCAGTGGTACTGGATGTTCTGCCGGTCGCTGATGTCGGCGGTGCCGCGGGCGAAGTCGTGGCTGAGGTCGGCGAGCACCCGCAGCTGGGCCAGGGTCAGGGCGCCACCGTCGAGGCGCACCCGGAGCATGAAGTACTCGTCGGACAGCTCGGTGTCGTCGAGCTGCGCGGTGCGGCCGCCGTCGATGCCGGGCTTGCGCTGGGTGTACAGCCCCCACCAGCGGAAGCGGCCGCTGAGGTCCTGCGGCGGGATGGAGGCGAACCCCTCCTTGCTGTAGACCTGCTCGATCCGCTCGCGGACGTTCAGGCCGCCGTCCTCCTGCTTCCACGCCTCGTTGGCGTTGAGCGGCTCGCGGCCGTCGAGCGCCCACTGACCGTTGGAGCGCCCGGCCCGCGGCGGGCGCAGCGCCCGTCCCGGTGGAGGTCTCGGTCGTCGGTGTGGTCATGGCTCCCCACAGGCAGAAAGTCGTGCTGATCTCTTATCAAATGTATAACGCGCGATTATTCCTGAACGGCCGGTCCACGATGCGGTACCAACTCCTACCGGTCCGGTGGGAGGTTCGCTGACGGGCTGTCCGGCGGCCGGCGACCCGCGTACAGTCGAACACGTGTTCGACTCATCGGTGCCCGGCGGACCTCCGCTGCGCACCGGCACCCCCGGGTCGCCCGCCGGTCGCCGGTCGGCGTCCGGGGCGAGCGTCGGTCGGCGGGCCGCCCGGCTGGCCGCCCGGCGTCCCGCCGCCGGGCGAGCGCGGCTGGGACCACCGGGCCAGTGCCTGGCTGCTCGACCACTGCCCGCCCGACTACCGGCTCTACCCGGCCTGGCGACGGCATCCGGTCGCCCTGGCGTGGTTCACGGTGCGCCACCTCGACGCCCAGCTCGACGCGATGCGCTCGGCCTACCGCGAGGTGCGCGTCGACCTCGTCGACGACATCGGGCCCGAGGGCGTCGCCCAGGTGCTCGCCGACCTCGAGTGCGAGGGGGTGCGTCTGCTCTCGGCGCGCCGGGCCGCCGGCCTGTTGCTCGACGCGCTGCGCGGGCTCGACTTCGTGCCGAAGCTCTAGCCGGTGCTCAGTCCTCGCCGGTTCTCAGTCCTCACGATCCTCACTCGTCACAGACCAGCCGCACGCCGTCGGCGACCCGGTAGGGGGCCGTGCCGACGATCGCGCCGACCACCCGCCGCAGCCGGCTCACCTCGGCCCGCACCGTCACCACGTGCTCGTCGTCGCCGAACAGGGCCCGGCTCAGCCGGGCCGCCGACAGCCCGTCGGGCGCGGCGTGCGCGAGCAGCCGCAGGATGGCGGCGTGGCGGGGGGTGAGCGAGGCGCGCCAGCCACCACCGGCATCCGACGCTCCCGACACCTCGAGCACGCCCTGGCCGTCGACGGTGCGCAGCCGGGCGGTGAGCCGCACCGCGCGCTGGTCGGGGCGCACCAGCCAGCCCTCGCCGAGGCGTTCGGGCACGCACAGCCCCAGCCCGGGCACGGTGACCGGGCGGTCGGCGCGCGGCGCGGCGATCCGGTCGCGCACCAGCACGCCGGCGTGGTGGGCGACCCAGCCGTCGTCGTCGACGAGCAGCAGCGGCCCGGTGGTCGTCGCGAGCACGTGCTCGGCCGAGCGGCGCAGCCGGCCCAGGGCCTGCTCGTGGTGCCGCCACAGCCGCGCCTCGGCCAGCTTGGTGGCGGTGTCGACGAGGGCGACCAGCGCCGGGTGCAGGGTCAGCGCCGGCCCGCTGACGTCGACGATGCCGAGCAGGGCGCCGGTGCGCGGGTCGTGCACCGGGGATGCCGTGCAGTACCACGGGTGCTGACCCTCCTCGAAGTGCTCGGCCGAGAACAGCTGCACGGGAGCCTGTTCCGCGAGTGCGGTGCCGATGGCGTTGGTGCCGACGTGGTCCTCGGTCCAGGTGGCGCCCTCGGTGAACCCGAGGGCGTCGGCCCGGCGCAGCACGCCTGCCGAGCCCTCGCGCCACAGGATCGTGCCGTCGGCGTCGGTGACGACCACGATGAACCGCGAGGCGTCGGCCACCGAGGTGAGCACGGCCCGGATCTCGTCGACGACCAGGGCGAGCGGCGAGGCCCGGCGGCGCCGCTCGACCTCGGCCCACGGCAGCGGGTCGCGCGCGTTGGCGCGGGTGGGGTCCAGGCCGAGCGACAGCACCCGCGACCACGACCGCGACACCAGGGCGCGGGGCCGTGCCGGGGGCTCGGCGCCGCCCATCACGGCGTCGTGCACCCGCTGCAGGGCCCGGGCGTGCTGGCCCAGGTCGGTGCCGGGGGCCACGGCGTTGCCCGCGTGCGGCGTCATCGTCGACTCCTCCCACCCCGGGTGGTCGGGGTGACGTTCCGGTCAGGGTAGCCCCGGCTCCGCGGCCGGGCACCTGCACGACCGGGGTGCGAGCGGGCCGCCCGGCGGTCGGGCCGCCGTGCAACGTCGTGCAACCCTTCCCGCGCGCGGCCCGCACGCGGTGTGCTGACCCGGTGCGCGGGTCGACGTCGTCCCGCCGGGCCCAGCAAGGAGCGCGCCATGACCGAGACCCTCGAGCGACCCGCCGCTGATGCCGCGTCGGCCCCGGAGCGCGCCGACGCCTGGCTGTCCGCCTTCGAGGAGGCCCTGACCGCCCGCGACGTCGACCGGGCCGCCGCGATGTTCGCCGCGCAGAGCTGGTGGCGCGACCTGGTCTCGTTCTCGTGGAACCTCACCACGGTCGAGCACCCCGAGGGCGTGCGCGACCTGCTCACCGCGACCCTCGAGAGCACCAGCCCGTCCGGCTTCGCGACGAGCGAGCCGCCCACCGAGGACGGCGGCGTGGTCACCGCGTGGTTCACCTTCGAGACGGCCGTCGGCCGCGGCACCGGGCTGCTGCGCCTGAAGGAGGAGGACGGCGCCGACCGCGCGTGGACCTTCCTCACCACGCTCGACGAGCTGAAGGGCTTCGAGGAGCCGAAGCGCGACCGGCGGCCGCGCGGCGCCGAGCACGGCGCCGACAAGGGTCGCGCGACGTGGAAGGAGCGCCGCCAGGCCGAGGCCGAGAGCCTGGGCTCGACGACGCAGCCCTACGTGCTCGTCATCGGCGGCGGCCAGGGCGGCATCGGCCTGGGTGCCCGGCTGCGCCAGCTGGGGGTGCCGAGCCTGGTCATCGACAAGCACCCACGGCCCGGGCGACCAGTGGCGCAACCGCTACAAGTCGCTCTGCCTGCACGACCCGGTCTGGTACGACCACCTGCCCTACCTGAAGTTCCCCGACAACTGGCCGGTCTTCGCCCCCAAGGACAAGATCGGCGACTGGCTCGAGTCGTACGTCAAGGTCATGGAGGTGCCCTACTGGTCCGACACGGTGGCCTCGTCGGCGACCTGGTCGGACGAGACGGGGGAGTGGACCGTCGAGGTCGAGCGCGAGGGCCAGCCCCTCACCCTGCGCCCCACCCAGATCGTCTTCGCCACCGGCATGAGCGGCAAGCCGCGGATGCCGGACGTCGCCGGCCTCGACGTCTTCCGCGGCGACGTGCACCACTCCTCGCGCCACCCGGGCCCGGACGCCTACCGCGGCAAGCGCGCGGTCGTCATCGGCAGCAACAACAGCGCCTTCGACATCTGTGGAGCGCTGTGGGAGAACGACGTCGACGTGACGATGGTGCAGCGCAGCTCGACGCACATCGTCAAGAGCGACAGCCTGATGGAGTACGGGCTGGGCGACCTCTACTCGGAGCGGGCGCTCGCCGCGGGTGTCACGACCGAGAAGGCCGACCTGATCTTCGCGTCGCTGCCCTACCGCATCCTGCACGAGTTCCAGATCCCCGCCTACGAGAAGATGGCCGAGGTCGACAAGGACTTCTACGACCGGCTCGAGCGCGCCGGGTTCTGGCTCGACTGGGGCGACGACGGCTCGGGCCTGTTCATGAAGTACCTGCGCCGCGGGTCGGGCTACTACATCGACGTGGGGGCCGCCGACCTCGTGGCGAACGGCGACGTCACGCTCGTCCACGGCCAGGTCGACCACCTCACCGAGGATGCCGTCGTGCTCACCGACGGCACCGAGCTGCCGGCCGACGTGGTCGTGTTCGCCACCGGCTACAACTCGATGAACGGCTGGGTGGCCGACCTGATCGACCAGGAGACCGCCGACCGGCTCGGCAAGTGCTGGGGTTTGGGCTCGGACACCACGAAGGACCCCGGGCCGTGGGAGGGCGAGCAGCGCAACATGTGGAAGCCCACCCAGGTGCCCAACCTGTGGATGCACGGCGGCAACCTGCACCAGTCGCGCCACTACTCGCTCTACCTCGCCCTGCAGCTCAAGGCGCGCTACGAGGGCCTCGACACCCCGGTCTACCGGCTCGCGGAGGTGAACCACACCGGCTGAAGAGGTCCCCGCGGACGGGGCCAGGGCGAGGTGGCTGCACTGGTTCGCTGTCCGCCGCGTGCCGGTGCTGCACCTGGGCGTCCTGCTCGTGGCGCCGATCCGCCGACTACGCTCGCCATCGGGGTCACGTTCCTCCCCGGCACGTCGGTGCCGCTCCCTCGCCGGCGAGGAAGCCGCGACGCGCCCTGGGCCCGTGGCCGAACCACGGGCTCGTGACTACCTACGAGCAGGAACGATGGTCAGCGTGGCTCACGACACCTCACCGAACGCAACGGATCGGCAGCCGGTCCGTGTGTTGGGGATCTTCGCCCACCCCGACGACGAGACCCTGTGCGCCGGGGGCACGTTCGCCAAGTACGCGAACGCCGGTGCGGACGTCAGGGTGGTGTCGATGACCAAGGGCGGAACCGGACAGATCCGCGACGCCAACGCGGCGACCCGCTCGACGTTGCCGACGGTGCGGGAGCAGGAGCTCGCGGCGGCCGGAGCCGAGCTCGGGCTGACGAGCACACGGTGCCTGAGCCTTCCCGACGGCGGCCTCGCGTCGATCGACGGCCGGCAGCTGCTGGCCGTCGTATCGCAGCTGCTGCGCGAGGTCGAGCCCGACGTGGTCATCACCTTCGGCCCCGACGGGTTCTCCGGACATCCGGACCACGTGGCCGTCGGGGCAGCGGTCACCCGGGCCTGTTACGAGCTGCGAGCCGCCCGGCCGGTCCGGCTCTTCCACTGCCACCTGCCGCGAAGCAGGATGCTGCTCCGGGACCGGCTCGCGGAGTGGGTCGTCGAGCTGACGAACCGCTTCACGGGCACCCAGGACTTCGTGCGCGCGCTGACGGTGTTCTCGCGCGAAGCGACGGCGCTCGGTTACGCCGCCGACTTCGTCAGGGTGGACTGGTTCCCCTCCGGCTCCTACCTGCTCGAACAGGGCGAGCCGGCGACGGCCATGTACTTCCTGCTGTCAGGGCAGGTGGAGATCCGGCGGGAGGGCGAGGACGGTCAGGTGGCGGTGGTCGACCGGTCGGGGCCCGGAGAGTTCGTCGGCGAGGTGGGCATCGCCACCGGCCGGCCCCGAAACGCGCACGTGGTCGCGGTCGACGACGTCACGAGCCTGACGTTCCTCGCGACGCCCGACTCCTTCGAGGGGCGTGGGGACCAGGCGCAGCCCTCGCTCACCAGGTCGATGCCCTCGGGGGACCGGATCGACCCCAGGGTGAGCGCCTGCATCGACGTGTCCGCCTTTGTCGGCCACAAGATCCGGGCCACGGCGGCGCACCGCTCCCAGTACCCGATCGACGCCGACATGTTCCCCGAGCGCATCCTGCGCGAGATGTTCGGCGCCGAGTACTTCATCCAGGTCCTGCCCGAGCGTGAGCTCGACTCCTCCCTCCTCGAGGGGTAGTCGGCGGCCGTGCCCGGGGTGTCGGGACGGCCCTGCTAGAGCTCCGCCGCCACGTCGTGGAACAACGCCGTCGAGAAGTACCGCTCCATCCGATCCGGCAGCACGGTGGCGACGTGGTGTCCCGGGCCGAGCCGGGCGGCGAGTCGCCGCGCCGCCGCGATGTTCAGCCCGCTCGACGGGCCGACGCCCAGTCCGCGACGACCGAACTCCCGGGCGGTGGCCAACGCCTCCCTCTCCGGCACGAGCACCGGATCCGCCAGGCCGACGGCCTCGGGGTCCATCAGGCGGCTCATGCCGTCGACCACGCCCGGGATCCCGCCGACGACCTCGGGGTCGCCCTGCTCCGTCAATGTCGTGGTCGGCATGGCCTGCGCGACGGTGGTGTCGTGGCCGTGGTCGCGAAGGGCATGCGCCACCCCCATCAGCGTGCCGCCGGTACCGACACCGGCGACGAAGCCGTCGAGGCGACCGCCGACCTGCTGGATCAGCTCGGGTCCGGTCGAGTGCCGGTGGGCGAAGACGTTGCGGGGGTTCTCGAACTGCCGAGCGGCGAACAGGCCGGCCTGCGTGCGCGAGTCGGACAGCAGTGCGGCGACGGCTCCGCCCATGCCCTCCTCGGCGGGCGTGAGCACGACGTCCCCGCCGAGTCGGCGGATCATCAGGACGCGCTCCCCGCTGACCGTCTTGGGCATGTACGCCCGGAACCGCACGCCGACGGTGGCGCACACCATGCTCAGGGCGATCGAGGTCGACCCGCTCGATGCCTCGACGACCACGGTGGACGGGGAGACCTCACCCGACGCGATCGCGTGCGCGACGATGCTCGTCGCCATCCGATCCTTGGTGCAGCCGCTCGGCAGGAGATGGTCGAGCTTCAACCAGAGCGTGCAGCCGGTCTGCGCGTCGTCGTACGCGATGGTCGGGGTCTCGAGGGGCAGTCGCAGCAGCCACGACGCACGCTCGACGAACCCGGACCCCACTGCGCCCATCCCGGCCTCCTTCGGCCCACTCCTGGGTCTCCGACAGGGTCCCGGGCTCAGGGCACTCTCAGGTGACGTTAACAGGCACAGGGCACGGGGCCCGAGGTGGTCTACCGTGATGGAGGACGACCCGTTTCTCGGTTCGAGGTTCGACCTCGACCATCCCATCGACACACGGAGAAGCGCTCTTGAGTGTGGAGCGACCAGCAGGGATCCGAGGCGTGTGCCCCTTCCGACTCGTCGTCGACGACGACCTCGGCCAGCTCGAGGCAGAGACCTCGCTCACCGAAGCGGTGGCCGGCTCGACCCTGTTCGAGGAGGGCGATCCGACAGGTGGGGTGTCCGCCATCCTCGAGGGACGCGTCGAGGTGGTCCGGCAGGGCCGGGTTCTCGCGACCCTCGGCCGGGGTCGGTTCTCGGGGAGGTCTCGGTCTTCGTGCCGTCCGCGAGTCGCACGGCCACCGCCCGGGCCAGCTCGGCGGTGCGGATGATCACGTGGGGTGCCGATGACGTCCCGGGGCGCCTCGCTCGCCACGAACGCCTCGCGACCGCCATCGTCGCCGACATGGCGTCGGTGCTCGCCGTCCGGCTGGACCGGCGCACGCAGGACGTCGTCATGCTGCTCGACGTCGCCGGCTCGCGGCTACCCGTCTCGGAGCTGGAGCGTTTCCGTAGCCGCGCCATGGAGTAGAGCGGCGGTGGCGCCTGTCGTCGGGGAGCCCACCGATCGCCCGAGGGCGCAGATGCCGGTGCAGGTCCTGTGGAGAACGGGTGGAGGGACAGCTGTTCGGTTCGGGTGGGTGACCCCGTGCGCCTAGACTCGGGTGGTTTCGTACGCCAGACACGACCTGGGAGGTAGGCAGCGGTGAGCCTGCTCGAGCGCATCGACGGCCCCGACGACCTGAGGTCCCTGAGCCCGGACCAGGTCCCGGTCCTCGCGCAGGAGATCCGGCGGTTCCTCATCGAGCAGGTCTCGCGCACCGGCGGCCACCTCGGGCCCAACCTGGGCGTCGTCGAGCTCACCATCGCCATCCACCGGGTCTTCGACTCGCCGCGCGACACCGTGGTGTTCGACACCGGGCACCAGTCCTACGTGCACAAGCTGCTCACCGGCCGGCACGACTTCACCGGGCTGCGCACCCAGGGCGGGCTGTCCGGCTACCCCAGCCGCGCCGAGTCCGAGCACGACGTCGTCGAGAACTCCCACGCGTCGAGCTCGCTGTCGTGGGCCCACGGCATCGCCGCCGGACGGGTCGTGGGCGGCGAGCCCGACCGCCAAACGGTCGCGGTCATCGGTGACGGCGCCCTCACCGGCGGCATGGCCTGGGAGGCGCTGAACAACATCGCCGCCGAGCCCGACCTGCCGCTGGTCATCGTCGTCAACGACAACGAGCGCTCCTACGCCCCCACCCGCGGCGGGCTCGCCGACCACCTCGCGACGCTGCGCACGACCCGCGGCTACGAGCGCTTCCTCGACTGGGGCAAGCACACCCTCGCGCGCACCCCCGTCGTCGGCGGTGCGATGTACGAGACGCTGCACGGGATGAAGAAGGGCATCAAGGACATCGTCGCCCCGCAGGGCCTGTTCGAGGACCTCGGCCTGAAGTACGTCGGCCCGGTCGACGGCCACGACGAGCACGCCATCGAGACGGCCCTGCGCAAGGCCCGGGCCTTCGGGGGGCCGGTGCTGGTGCACGTGCTCACCCAGAAGGGCCGGGGCTACGACCCGGCCATCACCGACGAGGCCGACCAGTTCCACGCCGTCGGCGTGATCAACCCCGAGACCGGGCTGCCGCTCGAGATCGCCGGTCGCAGCTGGACCGACGAGTTCAGCGACGAGATGGTGCGCATCGGCGAGCGCCGCCCCGACGTCGTCGCCGTCACGGCCGCGATGATGATCCCGGTCGGGCTCAAGGACTTCTGCGGGCACTTCCCCGAGCGCACCTTCGACGTCGGCATCGCCGAGCAGCACGCGCTCACCATGGCGGCCGGGCTGGCCTTCACCGGGCTGCACCCGGTCGTGGCCGTCTACGCCACCTTCCTCAACCGCGCGTTCGACCAGCTGCTCATGGACTGCGCGATGCACCGGGCCGGCGTCACCGTGGTGCTCGACCGGTCAGGCATCACCGGCCCCGACGGCGCCTCGCACCACGGCATGTGGGACATGACGATCAGCGGCGTGGTGCCCGGCCTGCACCTCGCGGCCCCGCGCGACGCCCAGCAGGTGGCGCTCGCGGTGCGGGCCGCGGTCGACATCGCCGACGCCCCGTCGGTGGTCCGGTTCCCGAAGGGCCCGGTGGCCGCCCCTATCGAGGCCGTGCGCACCGTCGGCACCCTCGACGTCCTCGCCGAGCCCGACGACGGTGACGTCGACCTGCTGCTCGTCGGCATCGGGTCGATGGCCGCCACGGCGCTCACCGCGGCCGAGAAGCTCAGCGCCGAGGGCGTGCGCGTGCGCGTCGTCGACCCGGTCTGGGCGCTGCCGGTCAGCGACGACCTGGTCCCGCTGGCGCGTGCGGCCCGCCGGGTCGCGGTCGTCGAGGACAACGTCGTGGTCGGCGGCGTCGGCTCGCAGGTCGAGCTCGCCCTGCGCGACGCCGGGCTCGCGACGCCGCTGGACCAGCTCGGCATCCCCAAGGAGTTCCTCCAGCACGGGTCGCGCGGCCAGCTGCTCGACCGCATCGGCCTCACGCCGGATGCCGTCGCGAGCCGGCTGCGCGCCCGCCTGGACTGAGCGAGCCGCTCACCGCCTGACCCGACTGCGCATCCGGCGCCGGCCGACGGGTTCGTTCGACGAGCCCTCGACGGCCCGGTCAGTCCGCCGGGGGCATGCTCCCGAAGCGGCGGACCTCCTGCGGCCAGCCGCAGCCCTCAGCGAGCCGGCCGGCCCACATCGTCGCGGCCTCGTCGTCGGCCACGTCGACCACCGTCAACCCGCCGAGGAACTCCTTGGTCTCGACGTAGGGGCCGTCGGTCACCAGCACCGATCCGCTGGTGGCGTCGGCGCTGTGGACCGGGGCGCCCTCCTCGAGGCCCCCGGCGAACACGTACACCCCGGCGGCCTTCATCTCCTCGACGACCGCTGCGGCGAGCGGTCCGCGGCTGCGGAACCACTCCGGCGTGTGCTCGCCCACCCACTGCTGGTTGAAATAGATGAGGTACTCGGCCACGACTGCTCCTTCTGCTCGGGCGGACCCTGTGGACCGCGTGTACTTACCCCACGAAGGGCGACCGCCGGATGCGACATCGTCGGACCGGAAACCTGAGCCCGGTTCACGGTACCCACGGCAGGACCGCCCGCGGGCCCGCGCTCAGGGCTTGCGCCAGACCGAGACGTGGCCGGGGCTGTCGGAGGTGAAGGGGCTGCCGCGCCAGTCGGCCGTGCGCTGCTCGAGCTCGAGCCCGGCGAGCTGGGCCATCAGGTCGCACTCGGCGGGCCAGACGTAGCGGAAGTGGTGCACGCCGTAGCGGATCGAGCCGTCGGGCTCGCGTGAGTAGTGGTGCGACGTCGCCTGCTGGGCGACCAGGTCGTCGTAGGTGTCGAACCCGGTGTGGGCGTCGCCGACGTCGAAGGGCACGGCCACCTGGCCCGGTGGCAGCCGGCGAAGGTCGGGCACGCCCACCTCGACCACGAACCGGCCGCCCGGTGCGAGGTGCTGCGCGGCGTTGCGGAAGCACGCCACCTGCTCCGCCTGGGTGCGAAGGTTGCCGATGGTGTTGAACACCAGGTAGACCAGCGCGAACGCGCCGGGCACCCGCGCGGTGGCCATGTCGCCGACCACCACGGGAACGGCATCCTCACCGACCTTGCGGCGCAGCTGCGCCACCATCGGCTCGGACAGCTCGACGCCGGCCACGGGCACCCCGCGGGCGTGCAGCGGCACTGCCAGCCGGCCGGTGCCGATGGCCAGCTCCAGCGCGCGCCCCTGGCCGGCGAGCCGGGCGAGCACGTCGACCGCCGGTGACACCACCTCGGGGGCGAACATCGCCGCCGACGCGTCGTCGTACCGCTGGGCGGCCGCCTCGTCCCACAGGTCGCTGCTCGTCATGGGCCGACAGCCTCACCCAGCAGGGGCACGCGCGTCGACCGGTTTTCGCCCCGGGTGCGCAGGAACGGAGCCGTCGCGTCAGCCCAGGTGCACCAGGGCGTGCAGCACCTCGGTGTCGACGTCGGCGGCGAGCAGCTCTGCGGCCGCGGCGTCACCGGCATCCCCCAAAGCCGCCGAGTGCAGCAACGCGCGGACGGTGAGCTCGCGCATCCCGGTGCGCGCGGCCAGCTCGCGCATGGCCACGGCCCAGTGCGCGGTCTGCGGATGGGCGTGCCGCCGGCCCAGCGTGCACAGGGCATCGAGGATGTGGGCGTCGAGCCAGACGTAGGGGTCGGTGACCCGGCTGCTGCGGGTGCGAGCGTCGAGGAGGGTGTCGAAGGCCAGCTCGGTGCGGCCGCCCGACTCGGCCACCAGGGCCAGCCCGCGAGCCGCCATCCCCTCCCAGCACGGGTCGCCGAGCTGGCAGGCCCGGGCGAAGGCCCGCTCGAGCACCTGCGCGGCCACCTCGGGCTCCTGCCGGGCGAGGTGCAGCTCGCCCTGCAGCGCCTCGGGCCAGGGCAGGAACGACAGCCAGTGCGCACGCTCGGCCAGGGCGACCGACTCCGCGAGCCGGGCCGCCGCGTCGTCGAGGCGCCCGCAGAGCAGGTCGACCCGGCCGTGCATCGACAGCGCGTACGCCTCGCGACGGGGGTCGCCGGCCTCCCGGGCCACCCGTACCGACCGCTCGAGCAGGTCGACCGCCTGCGGGTAGGCGGCGCGGTCGCTGTGCACCGAGCCGAGGTAGCTCGTGGCCTTGGCCAGCACCGCGGGCGAGGACCGGGCGAGGTCGACGGCGTCGGTGAGCCAGCGCTCGGCACGGTCGTAGCGGGCGCGCAGGAAGTCGACGTAGCCCAGCTCGGCACGCGCCTGGGCGACCACGGCCAGGTCGCCGTCCTGCAGCGCGAGGCGGTCGACCTCGTGCAGGTGTGCCTGGCCCTCCTCGTCCTGGCCGCGCACCGCGTGGATGAGCGCCTCGGCCAGCGCCAGGCGGGAGCGCACCCGCAACCGGGCCACGCCGGTCACGTCGGCGAGCGGCACGGCGCTGCGCAGGGAGGCGATGCCGGGGTCGGTCGCCCCCGCGGCGATGGCGGCCGCGCCGGCCTCGACGACGGCCTCGACCGCGCGGTCGGTGGCCACGCCGACGACCGTGCGCGCCCGCTCGTGCCGGGCCGCCTCGACCGCGGCGCCGGGCCGCACCCCGAGCTCGTCGTCGAGCAGCCGGGCGAAGGCCTGGTACTGGCGCTCGGCGGCCTGCCTCGTCGCCGCTGAGGCGGTACAGCCGGATGACCAGCGCCTGGTGGTTCTCGTCGAGCGGGCTCATCGCCGCCGCGCGCACCGCGAAGCCGCGGGCCCGGTCGAGCTCGCCCCGGGCCAGCAGCCCGAGGGCGGCCTCGTGCAGCACCGCCTCGGCCGCGGACGCGAGCCGCCGGCGCTCCGAGAGCAGCCACGACTCGAAGCCCGGGGCGGCGCGCACCACCGGCCCGTCGAGCAGCTCGCCCCCGGGCCCCGCCACGTCCATCGCGTCGGCCCAGGCGCCGTGCAGGAGCACCAGGGCGTCGACCTGCACGTCGTCGTCGAGGGTCAGCACCACCGGGTCGCCCTCGATGCAGCCGTGCTCGCCCAGCGCCCGGCGGATCTCCGCCAGGCTCCAGCGCAGTGCCCGCAGTGGGTCGTCCGCCTCCGCGAAGAGCAGCTCGGCGAGCCGGCCACGGCCGGTGGGCCGCTCGGTGAGCAGCAGGTAGGCGAGCAGCGCCCAGCTCTTGCGGCTGCGCATCCGGTAGGGCTCGGCACCGGTGCCCGCGAGGCACGGCCGGCCGAGCAGCCGCACCACCAGGGGGGCAGCGCCGGCCCGCCGCCCGTCGTCGGGGGAGCGGAGCGTCATCCGGTCAGGGTGGCACAGCCCGGCCGGGCGGCGGGTGCGCCGCCCGGCCGGGGACCGTGTGCCCGGGTCGTCGACATCGGGATCAGCTGTGCTCGCTGACGCTGAAGATCTCGTCAGCCACCAGGCCGTGGGCCTCGCGGTGCACGGTGTTGGCGGCCTCGGCGTCCGGTGCCTCGACGAGGCAGAAGATCCTGCCGGCGCCCTCGTCGACCCAGTAGCGCAGGTAGCTGACCCCGTGGGGGCCCTGCGTCGCCAGGTCGGCCTCGTGCGCGGCGGCCACGTCGCTCGCGGCGACGCCGCCCTCGATGGTGTGGGAGTCCATGAACAGTGCCATGAGTGGGTGTCCTCTCGGTGTCCGTGCGGCGCTCGTCGCCGCCCGGTGGCAGCACTCCATCGAGATGCCGTGTGACGTGGCGTTTGACGGCTACGCCCGGAGCGAAACCGCTGGACCCGGACCCCCGCAGCCGGGTTGGCTGGGCCGATGAGGATGCTGGTGCTCGGGGGAACGGCGTGGCTCGGTCGCACGGTGGCGCAGGAGGCGCTGCGGCGTGGCCACGACGTCACCTGCCTGGCGCGAGGGAGCGCCGACCCGCCGCCCGGTGCCACGTTCGTGACCGCCGACCGCGACGTCGAGAACGGTCTGGATGCCGTCGCCGGCGAGACGTGGGACGCCGTCGTCGACGTGACCCGGCATCCGGGCCATGCGCGCCGCACGGTCCGTGACGTCGCGGCACGGCATCGGGTGCTGGTGTCGACCGGCAACGTCTACGCGCACTTCGACGCGGTCGAGCAGAGGGAGGACTCACCACTGCGCGGCCCGCTCGACGGCGACCTGATGACCGACATGGAGGTCTACGGCGAGGCGAAGGTGGCCTGCGAGAACGCAGTTCGCGACGCCGGCGGCACGGCCACCATTGTGCGCTCGGGCCTGATCGGCGGCCCCGGCGACTGGTCCGGCCGCACCGGCTACTGGCCGTGGCGGTTCGCCCACCCGGTGGGTGAGCGGGTCGTGGTGCCCGACGAGCCCGACTTCCCGTGCGCGATCATCGACGTGCGCGACCTCGCGGCGTGGCTGGTGACCGTCGCAGAGAACCGGCTCGACGGCACCTTCAACGCCACCGGCCCCACCACGCCCCTGGGTGAGGTGCTGGGGGTCGCTGCAGAGGTGGCCGGGTCGCACGCCGAGCCGCTGCCGGTGGGGCGCGAGGTGCTGGCCGAGCTCGGCATCGGTGCCTGGATGGGCCTGGCATCCCTGCCGCTGTGGATCGACGACGTCGACTGGCGGGGGTTCGCCACGCTCGACACCGCCCGGGCCCGCGCCGCCGGGCTGGTCACCCGACCGCTCGCGGAGACGCTGCGCGACACCCTCGCCTTCGAGGAGGTGCGCACCGAGCCGCGCCGCGCCGGCCTGACCGACGACGACGAGCGCCGGGTGCAGGAGGCCGTGCTCAGCCGGTGAGGTGGCGCAGGTGCAGCGCGAGCTGGAGCTGCAGGGCCCGCCGCGGGTCCTGCCAGTCGCTGCCGAGCAGCTCACCGATGCGGTGCAGTCGCTGGGCCACCGTGTTGACGTGCACGTGCAGCTCGGTCGCCGCGTGCCGCGGGCTCGACCCGGCATGGAAGTACGCCTCGGTGGTGCGCACCAGGTCGGCGCCGCGCTGGGTGTCGTAGTCGAGCAGGGGGCCGAGCACCGAGCGCACGTAGTCGCGCACCTCGGGATCGGACCCGACGATGAGCCCGGCGAAGCCGAGGTCGGCCGCACTGCCGCCGGACCCGGTGCGGCCCAGTGCCGCCAGCGCGGATGCCGTGCGCCGCGCCTCGCGGTAGGCGTCCGGGAGTGCCCGGGGGCCGGCCACCGGCCCGGAGCCGCCGACCGTGAGCCGGCTGGTGGCCGAGATCCGGTGGGCCAGCTCGGCCGCCGCCGCTGACGGGTCGTCGCGCTGCACGATCGCGACCACCTCCCCGCGGTGCTCGGCGACCAGGGCCGCACCGCCGAGCGCGGCCGTCACCGACATCACGAGCGAGCGGCGCGAGGTGGCGGCATCCGGCGCGGTGGCGACGAGCACGCAGCAGGGCAGGCGCAGGTCGACACCCAGGGTGCGGGCGGCGTCGGTGGCGGCGCGCACGTCGGCGCGCCCCGAGAGGAGGTCGGCGACCAGGTCGGTGCGCACCTGCAGCTGGGCGTCGGCGCGCTGGCGCTCCCCGAGCAGCACGAGTGCGGTGACGACGGCCGCGCGCTCGACGGTGCGCCGGTCGGCGTCGTCGAGACCGGGCGGGCCGCCCACGACGAGCTGGCCGAGCGGCAGGTCGACGGCCGAGACGGGCACGACCCACCGGTCGCCGGTGCGGATCAGCCGACCGGCCGTGTCCAGGGGTGCGTCGACGGCGTACGGATGCCGTCGGCCGGTGGCCGCGGCCGACCCGGCCGCCTGGCTGGGCACGTCGGGCACCGGGCCGGCGGCGCTGCGCTCGACGCCCTCGTCGTCGACGAGCACGACCCAGACGCCGAGCAGGCTGTGCAGGGCCTCGGTGATCTCACCGACCCCGCCGCCACGCAGCACGATGCCGGCGAACCGGTCGTGCGCCGCGGCGGCCCGCTCGAGCCCCTCGGTGTGGCGGCGCACCGTGTCGAGCGCCCCCACCTGCACCAGCGACACCGCGGCGAGCGCCGCCAGCGAGCCGAGCAGGGCGACCTCGTCCGGGGTGAAGGTCCGTGCCGACCGGTTGGCGGCGAAGAGCACCCCGACGAACTCGTCCTTGACGAGCAGCGGTGTGCCGCAGATGCCCACGATGCCCTCGTCGCCCACGGCGGTGTCGATGGGGGAGGTGTGCCGGAACCGGTCGTCGGCGAAGTAGTCGCTGGTCCAGTACGGCCGGTGGGTCGAGGCGACCAGCCCGCCGAGGCCGGCTCCCAGCTCGAGGCGCACCTGCTGGAAGGTGCTCGAGATCGACCCGGACGTCGCCCGCATGAAGGTGTCGCCGGCCTCCTCGTCGTAGAGGGTCAGGTAGGCCAGGTCGGTGCCGAGCAGGGTGCGGGCCCGAAGCACGATCGCCTCCAGCACCAGGGCCGGGTCGTCCATGGTGGCGAGGTCCTGGGCGGTCTCGACGAGGGCCTCGAGCTCCTGCTCGCGGCGGCGACGCAGGTCGGTGACGGCCCGCACCTGCAGCGCGAGGTCGCGCAGCACGGGGTCGGCGTCGACCGCCGCGATGTCCGCGGCCGAGGCACCGGTCGCGAGCAGCTCGAGCAGCCGCGCCTCCTGGGTCACCGTCGTGCGGGGCACCGTCGTCGCCATGGCGCTCAGCGTAGACCGAGGGCACGTGTGGGCCGGGCCCAATGATTGGAGAGGGATGTGTCGGCACACGACACCCATCGGCGGGTGATCGGCCCCTAGTGTCTCGCTCTGTTCGACTCCGAGCAGACACCGATGACCGTGGAGGCAGTCCGTGCAGAGCAGCACGCAGGCAGCACCGGCGCCGCAGGGCGCGGCGCCCACGACCGCGCTCCTGCGCACCCGGGCGCTCACCAAGGAGTTCCGCGGGTTCACCGCGGTGCAGGCGGTCGACCTCGACGTCGCCGAAGGCAGCGTGCACGCCCTGGTCGGCCCCAACGGCGCCGGCAAGACCACGCTGTTCAACCTGCTCACCGGGTTCCTCACGCCCACCTCGGGCACGATCCACCTCGGCGAGCGCGACATCACCGGGCTCAGCTCGGAGCAGATCGTGCACCTGGGGGTCGCCCGCTCGTTCCAGATCACCAGCCTGTTCGACCAGATGTCCCTCGTCGACCACGTCGAGCTGGCCCTGGCCTCACCGACCGGCCTCGGCTACCGGTTCTGGCGGTCGAACCGGCAGCTGCGCCGCTTCCGGCCCCGGGCCATGGACCTGCTCGAGCAGGTGGGGCTCGCCGACCGCGCGGGGGTGCTGGCCGGTTCGCTCGCGTACGGACAGAAGCGCGCCCTCGAGCTCGCCCTCGCGTTGGCGCTCGACCCGCGGCTGCTGCTGCTCGACGAGCCGACCGCCGGGATGGGCGTGGAGGACGTCGACCGCACCATCGCGCTGGTCAAGCGGGTCGCGAGCGGACGCACCGTCGTGCTGGTCGACCACAACATGCACGTAGTCGGGTCGCTGGCCGACCGGGTGACCGTGCTGCAGTCCGGTGCCGTGCTCGCGGAGGGGCCCTACGAGCAGGTGCGCACCGACGAGCGCGTCATCACGGCCTACCTGGGCACCGACGGGGGCGAGCACCATGGCTGAGACCGGCATCCGCCTCGAGGTCCGGGGGCTGTCCGCCTGGTACGGCGAGGCGCAGGCGCTGCGCGAGGTCGACCTCACCGTCGGGCACGGCGAGGTGGTCACCCTCGTGGGGCGCAACGGCGCCGGCAAGACCACCCTGCTGCGGGCGCTCATGGGCCTGCACAAGCACACCAGAGGCACCGTCGAGCTCGACGGCACCGAGGTGACCCGGCTCAACCCCGACGCCCGGGCCCGCCGCGGCCTGGGCTGGGTGCCCGACGACCGCGGCATCTACGCCTCGTTGTCGGTCAAGGAGAACCTCCTGCTCCCACCGGTGACCAGCCCGGACACCGCCTGGTCGCTCGAGCAGGTCTACGACGAGTTCCCCGTGCTGCGCGAGCGCGCCGACTTCCCGGGCACCCGGCTGTCCGGTGGCGAGCAGCAGATGCTCGCCATGGCTCGGGTGCTGCGCAGCGGCGCCACCCTGCTGCTCCTCGACGAGCCGAGCGAGGGCCTGGCGCCGGTCATCGTGCAGCGCATCGGCGAGATCATCCGCACCATCAAGGCGCACGGCACCTCGGTGCTCCTCGTCGAGCAGAACGTCACCTTCGCGGCCACCGTCGCAGACCGCCACCACCTCCTCGCGCAGGGCCGGGTCGTCGAGTCGCTCGACAACGACGAGTTCCGGGCCCGCCGCACCGAGCTGCTCGACCACCTCGGGATGTGAGGTGCCCACCCGACCGGGCGCCCCGGCATCCAGCGACCACGACCGACCTACCACCCGTCCACCGCACCACCGCACCCTGGGAGACCGCATGACCCGCAGCACGTCCCTCACCCTCACCGCCGGCGCCGTGGGCGCCGGGCTCCTCCTGGCCGCCTGCGGTGGAGGTGGTCCCGCTGCCGGCGGTGGCGCCCTGACCGACGACAAGGTCGTCCTCGGGGTGCTCAACGACCAGTCCGGCGTCTACAAGGACGCTCTCCGGCCCGAACAGCAAGGTGGCCGTCGAGATGGCGTCGAGGACTACAAGACGAAGTACGGCGACAAGGCGGTCGCCAAGACCGTCGAGGTCGTCACCGCCGACCACCAGAACAAGCCCGACATCGCCAACACCAAGGCCGCAGGAGATGTACGACCGGCAGAAGGCCGACATCATCCTCGACGTGCCGACCTCCTCGGCCGCCCTGGCGGTCGCCGGCGTCGCCAAGGCGAAGAAGAAGCTGCACATCGACATCACCGCCGGGTCGACCGCGCTCAGCGGCGCGCCAGTGCAACAAGTACACGTTCCACTACGCCTACGACACCTGGATGCTGGCCCACGGCACGGGTGCCAGCGGTCACCCAGGCGGCGGCAAGAGGTGGAACCTCGTCTACCCCGACTACGCCTTCGGCCAGGACATGCAGAAGTCGTTCACCGACCAGGTCACCAAGGCCGGCGGCAGCGATCGGGCAGACGATCCCCACGCCGTTCCCCAACGACAACTTCGCCACGTATCATCACCAAGGCGTCGTCCGACGACGCCCGACGTGATCGGCGTCGATGCACGCCGGCGGCGACCTGATCAACTTCGTCAAGCAGTTCAACCAGTCCGGCCTCAAGGGCAAGACCACCCTCGCCGTCGGACTGCTCTTCATCACCGACATCCACTCGCTCGGCGTCGACCAGTTCGAGGGCACCCAGTTCACCGACGCCTGGTACTGGAACTTCGACGACCAGAACCGCGCCTTCGCCGACCGGTTCATGGCCAAGACCAAGATCCGGCCGACGCTTCGCCCACGCCGCGCAACTACTCCGCGGCGATGAACTACCTCGAGGCGGTGCAGGCGACCGGCACCGACGACGCCGACAAGGTCGTCGCCGACCTCGAGGGCAAGAAGATCGACGACCTCTTCCTGCGCAACGGTGAGATCCGCAAGGAGGACCACCGCGTCATCCACGACGTCTACCTCAACGAGGTCAAGTCCAAGGACGAGGTCAAGGAGGAGTGGGACCTGCAGAAGGTCGTCAAGACCATCCCGGCCGCCGAGGCGTTCAAGCCGGTCGACGGCTCCTGCACGATGTCCTGACCCATGGGTCCCCTCATCCAGTACACGCTCCAGGGCCTGGCCGCGGGTGGCTTCTACGCCCTCGCGGCCCTGGGCCTGGCGGTGATCTTCGGCGTGCTCGGCGTCGTCAACTTCAGCCACGGTGCCTGCTACATGCTCGGCGCCGTCGGCACGGCGCTGCTGCTGAACGAGCTCGGCATCGGGTTCTGGGCGGCGCTGGCGATCATCCCGGTCGTGATGTTCGCCTTCGGGGTGTTCATCGAGCGGGCCCTGGTGCACTGGCTGGTGGCGCTCGACCCGCTCTACAACTTCCTGCTCACCTTCGGCCTGACGCTGGTGCTCGTCGACCTGGTCAAGCGCCGCTACGGCGTCAGCGGGATGCCGTACGAGCCGCCCCCGCTGCTGGCCGGGCCGGATCGACGTGGCCGGGGTGAGCCTGTCGACCTACCAGGTCTTCGCGGCGACGTTCTCCCTGCTGGTCTGCCTGCTGGTGTGGGTGGCCATCACCCGCACCCGGGTCGGGATGATCGTGCGCGCCGCCACCGAGGATGCCGAGCGCACCCGCGCCCTCGGCATCAACGTGGGGCGTTGGGTCACACCGGTGTTCGGCTTCGGCATCGCGCTGGCCGGTCTCGCGGGGGTGCTGGCCGCTCCGTTCCGGGCCGTCACCGCCGACATGGGCTCGAACTTCGTGATCATCCTGTTCGCCGTGGTGGTCATCGGCGGCCTCGGCTCGATCATGGGCGCCGTCGTCGCCGGGTTCCTCGTGGGTCTCGTCGAGGCCTACGGCCAGGCGTACGTGCCGGCGCTCGCGCAGGTGCTGATCTTCGTCCTGATGGCCGCCGTGATCCTGGTGCGGCCGGCAGGGCTCTTCGGACGTGAGGACACCGCATGAGCACCGACCAGCTGACCCGCTCGCAGCACGTCGACCTTCCGGCCGAGCCGGTGCGGCTGGCCGAGCGCCCGCTCGTGCGCGCCGCGATGCTGCTCGTCGGCCTCGCGGTGGTCGTCGCGCTGCCGTGGCTGGTCTACCCGCCGGTGGCGATGGACATCCTCGCGTGGGGCCTGTTCGCGATCTCGGTCGACCTGCTGCTCGGCTTCACCGGGCTGCTGTCGTTCGGGCACGCGGCCTTCTGGGGCGCGTCGGCCTACGCCACGGGCCTGGTCGCCATCCACTCCGGGCTGCCGTTCCCCATCGCGGTCCTCGCCGGGGCCGTCGTCGCCATGGTGCTCGCGGTGCCGACCGGCTACCTGGCCGTGCGCCGCACCGGCATCTACTTCGCGATGGTCACCCTGGCGTTCGCTCAGATGCTCTACTTCCTGGCCAACCAGTGGCGGTCCGTGACCGGCGGCGAGGACGGCCTCCAGGGCATCCCGAAGTCGTTCTTCGGGCTGACCGGCGTCGAGACCGACCCGTTCTACTTCTACTACGCCGCCGCTCCCATCGTGCTCATCGGCATCGCCATCGCCTGGCGGGTGGTGCACTCGCCGTTCGGCCGCGTGCTGGTCGCGGTGCGCGACAACCCGGCCCGTGCCCGGGCGCTGGGCTACGACGTCGACCGCTACAAGATCATGGCCTTCGTCATCTCGGCCGGGGTCGCCGGCCTGGCGGGCGGGGTGTTCGCCGCCAGCCACGGGTTCGCGTCGCTGCAGGAGCTGTCCTGGACCACCTCCGGCAAGGTCGTGCTCGTCACCGTGCTCGGCGGCATCGGCACCTTCTGGGGCGGCCCGATCGGCGCGGCAGTCGTCGTGCTCCTCGAGGACCGGATGGCCTCGAGCGGCTTCAACGGCGTCGGCATCGTCACCGGCACGATCTTCATCGTCATCGTGCTGCTCTTCCGCCACGGCATCTGGGGCACGGCCCGCGACCTCATCGCCCGCGCCGCCGCGGCCCGGCCGCCGCCGCCGCCGCAAGGCCTGATCCGGCGGCTGCCCCGGTCGGCCTAGGCTGGGCCGCGTGACCGACTCCCGCGCCGACGAGGTGGCCCTCAACCGGGCGCTGTGGACGGTGGTCAACGAACGCTTCACGGATGCAGCCGCCGACGCCATGTGGGAGCGCGCGGATGCCGTGTGGGGCCTGTTCGCGGTGCCCGAGCGCGAGCTCGGGGTGCTCGGTGAGGTGCCGCGGGCTCGACGTGCTCGAGCTGGCGGCGGGCACGGCATACGTCTCGGCCTGGCTGGCGCGACTCGGTGCCCGACCGGTCGCGGTGGACCTGTCGGGCGAGCAGCTCGCGACCGCGCGCCGGCTGCAGCGCAGCGTCGGGCCGTCGTTCCCGTTGCTCCAGTGCGACATCGAGCGACTGCCGTTGGCGGATGCGTGCGTCGACCTCGTCGTCAGCGAGCACGGCGCCGCGGCCTGGGGCGACCCCGAGCGCTGGCTGCCCGAGGCCGCGCGAGTGCTGCGCCCGGGCGGCCGTCTGGTGTTCCTCACCAACAGCCACCTGTCCGCCCTGTGCGTGCCGCCCGACGAGGGGGTGGCGGGGGAGCGGCTGGTGCGCGGCTACGACGAGGCCTACCGGGTGCAGTGGTCCGGTGGCGGCGTGGAGTTCCACCCGTCGCACGGCGACTGGGTGCGGCTGCTGCGGCGCAGCGGGTTCGCCGTGGAGGCGTTGCACGAGGTCTTCGCGCCCACCGACCGCGCCGACCACCCCTTCTACGAGATCGTCACGCCGCAGTGGGCGAGCCGCTGGCCCGCCGAGGAGCTCTGGGTGGCGCGCCGCGCCTGACCCGGCCCCACGGCATCCGCTGCCCCGCTGCCCCCGAGGGAACGAGAAGACCCGCAGTGGTTGGATCGACCCATGCGCATCTTCTTCACCGGCGGCAGCGGCAAGGCCGGAAGGCACGTCGCGTCGCACCTTGCTGAGCGCGGCCACGACGTCACCAACGCCGACCTCGTTCCGTTGCAGAACCCGGCCGTGGCGGACCTGACCACCGACCTCACCGATGCCGGACAGGTCTACTCGGCGATGGCCGGTCTGGCCCGGATGGAGGAGCTGGAGCTGGCCGAGAAGCCCGGCTATGACGCGGTGGTGCACTTCGCTGCCGTGCCGGCGATCCTGCTCCGACCTGATGCAACGACCTACGCGACGAACGTGCTCAGTACCTACAACGTCCTCGAGGCCGCGACGCGGTTGGGCGTCCGGAAGATCGTGTTCGCCTCCTCGGAGACGACCTACGGGATCTGTTTCGCCCAGGGCGAGCGCCGGCCACAGTACCTACCGGTGGACGAGGAGCACCCGACGGTCCCCGAGGACTCCTACGCCATGTCGAAGGTGGCCAACGAGGTGACGGCGCGCTCCTTCCAGGCCCGCACCGGCGCCGACGTGTACGGGCTACGGATCAACAACGTCATCGAGCCGCACGAGTACGCCGGGCTGTTCCCGGACTTCCTCGCGGACCCGTCACTGAGGCGGCGCAACATCTTCGCCTACATCGACACCCGCGACCTCAGCCAGCTGGTGCAACGGTGCCTGGAGGTCGACGGGCTGGGCTACGAGGTCTTCAACGTCGCCAACGCGGACCTGTCCGTGGCCGAGACGACCGACGAGGTTCTGGCCCGTTTCTACGCCGGGGTGCCGGTGAGTCGCCGGATGGGGCGTGACGAGACCTTCTACTGCATCGACAAGGCTCGCGATCTCCTGGGCTACGCACCGCACCACTCATGGCGCGACGGCGTGACGGACCCCAGGGGCCGGCACGTGACCGACGCGTGACCACGAGGCACTTGACGACCAACGCCCGTCGGGACAGGAGGACCGTGGCCTACTTCCACCGCACCGGGACAGCAACGTTCCGGCCGAGCGAGCACGTCGGGGGTGGCTGGAGCCCGCACGAGCAGCACATCGCGCCGGCGCTCGGGCTGCTGGTCCACCTCATCGAGAGCGACCGGGACGCCCGGCGCGGTGACGACGTGGCGGTGGCCCGGCTGTCCTTCGACATCCTGGGCACCCTGCCGATCGACGAGGTGGCCACGACGGTCACGGTGATCCGGCCGGGCCGCACCATCGAGCTGGTCGAGGCCCGCCTCACGCACGGCGGGCGAGCCGCCGTGCTGGCACGGGCGTGGCTCCTGCAGCGTCGCGACACCACGACCCTGCGCGGGTCAGCCCTGCTCACCATCCCAGGCGCGCAGGACATGCCGCCGTGGGACGCCTCGTCCCTGTGGCCGGGCGGCTTCATCGCCTCTGCCGAGGTGCGCCGCACCGAGCTGGAGCCGGGCAGGGCAGCGTTCTGGGTCCGCACCCCGGTGCCCCTGCTGGCGGGCGAACCGACCAGTGCCCTGGCGCGGGCGGTCGGCCTGTTCGACATCGCCAACGGGATGAGTGTGCGCGCCCGGCCCGACGAGGTCACCTTCCCCAACGTCGACCTGACCGCCCACCTGTTCGACCAACCGCACGGAGAGTGGGTGGGCTTCGACACGACCGTCACCTTCGGCGGCGACGGTGTCGGCCTGACCAGCAGCGTCCTTCACGACCACCGCGGCCCGGTGGGAACGCTGGCACAGGTCCTCACCCTCCGCCCCACCTGACTGTCGCTGACGCCGCTGACGCCGCTGACGCACCAGGGTCCGTTGGCTTGCCCTGGCACGGTTGACGCACACGCCGACCGGCAGTGGCCCGGGCGCTCAGTGCGCCGGGCAGTGCCTCAGTTCTCAGACCCGGACGTCTCCCGGGAGGATCCGCGAAGCGAGTCCGGTGTTCTGCATGGGTGGACTCCCAGACGCGCAGGTCTCCGGGGCTGACGTCAGTGGTCACCGACGAGCTCGCGACGGGCGACCGGGGAAGCTGCTGCCCGGCAGCGGTGCCGGCAATGGCGCTGAGCGCGCCGACAGCAAGCGCCGCGCACGCGACGAGGGACGTGGTGATGTGAGGCGTGGTGACGTGGGGCGTGGTGAGCCTCATCTTGGCCCCGCGAGTGATCCCGGTCGCCGGGGTGCCGGCCAGTACCCACGCTCGAGGACGGCAGTCGCGACCCGGTCGCCGTCAGGGCTCGCGCGGTCGCGAACTGGTCGCGACGCAGTCGCGGAGAGGACGTCAGGGAACCGACCCCACGGCATCCGGTCAGTGGGCGGTCCAGCCACCATCCATGGTGAGGGACGCACCGGTGACGGAGTCGGCATCGGGCGTGCACAGGAAGGCGGCGAAGGCCGCGACCTCGGCGGGCTCGATGAGCCGTTTGCGGGCGGCCGGCGCCAGCATGATGGTCTCGAGCGACCTCCGACTCGGGGATGCCGTGCGCCTTGGCCTGGTCGGCGATCTGCCGTTCCACCAGCGGTGTGCGCACGTAGGCCGGGTTGATGCAGTTGCTCGTCACACCGTGCTCGGCACCTTCCAGCGCGATCACCTTGCTCAGCCCCTCGAGCCCGTGCTTGGCGCTGACGTAGGCCGACTTGAAGGGACTGGCCCGCAGGCCGTGCACGCTCGAGACGTTGACCACGCGGCCCCATCCTCGGTCGTACATGTGGGGGAGCACGTGCCGCGCCAACCGGAACGGGGCCAGCAGCATGACCCGGTGGATGTGCTCGAAGGTGTCGGGCGGGAACTCGTGCACCGGTGCCACGTGCTGCAGGCCGGCGTTGTTGACCAGCACGTCGACGTCGGTGGGCAGCTCGTCGGTGGCGTCGGCGCGCGAGAGGTCCGCGACGAGCGGCTCGACGCGGCCGGCATCCAGGCCGTCGTCCTTGAGGGCAGTGCGCATGCCGTCGAGCGCCGCCGCGTCGAGGTCGAGGGCGCACACGTCGGCCCCGTCGACGACGAAGCGACGGACGATGGCTGCTCCGATGCCGCTGGCGGCACCGGTGACGAGGACGCGCATGGCGAGAACGCTACGAACCGGCGGTGCCGTGCCCTATGTGGTCGGGGCACACGCTTGGGGGCCGCACCTGTCGTCAGTCGGCGGCCGGCTCGACGGACGCCTCGGCCGTCGTCTCGCCGGCCAGCCGAGCGCGACGCGCGGCTGCAGCGGCCGCGCGGGCGGCAGCTGCTCGGCACGCTCACGACGCCCGGCCCGCACGAGCACGACGACGGCCGCGACGACGACGGCGGTCGAGGTGATCGCCGCCGAGAGCCCCTGCGTCGCGGTGGTGGCGGTGGTGAAGTTGAACGCGGTGTGCCACAGGGCCACCAGCAGCACGCTGCGCCCCGACCCGACGTAGAGCCGGGTCAGCACCACCGACCCGGCGAGCAGGCCGAGCACCCAGCCGATGGTGGCCCAGCCCATCGAGCGGAAACCCTCGACCACCCAGAACAGCGGCAGGTGCCACGTGGCCCACACCACGGTGACCAGCAGCGCGGCACGCACCTCGCCGACCCGGTCGACCAGGCCGTCGGCGAGCAGGCCCCGCCAGCCGAGCTCCTCGCCGTAGCCGTTGACGATGCAGCACGTAGCCGAACGAGCACCACCGCCGAGACGACCGGGGCGCCGCTGTACTCCGCCAGGCCGCCGAGGTCGACGGGGTGCGCCGGCGACCGCCGAGACGGCGAGACCGACGGCACCCAGCGCGAGGATGCCGGGCACCGACCACCACCACCGGCCGACACCGCGCCAGCGCACGGCACGGTGGCCGAGCTCGAGCAGGCCGGTGGTGCCGTGCCAGCCGAGCACGACGACGATCGGCGGCGAAGGCCGGGCCCAGGAGCCCGGGCAGGTGCGTCGGCCAGCCCTCGCCGGGGCGGGTGACCTGGCCGCGCACCGCCATCGGCACCCACCACAGCCACGAGAACGTGAAGGTGAGCACCACGTAGGTGACCAGGGCGACGCCCGGCAGCGGCGGGTGCCCGGGCGGCGGCGCCACCGCGGCCACCCGCGCACGTGCGGGTGGCCGGTGGCGTCCGGACCGGGTCTGCGCCGGGTCGTCGCGGGGCGGGGTCACGCGTGTCATCACCTCGCCACCAGTCCTACCAGCCGGGGCGGTCGGTGAGCGGGCAGATCGCGCCGGTGCGGCCCGCTCAGATGTCGCGGAAGGTCTCGATCGTCGCGCCGAGGGCGTTGAGCCGCTCGGCGAGGTCCTCGTAGCCGCGGTTGATGACGTAGACGTTGCGCAGCACCGAGGTGCCTGGAGCGGCGAGCATCGCGAGCAGGATGACCACGCCCGGGCGCAGGGCCGGCGGGCACATCACCTCGGCGGCGCGCCACTTGGGCGTGGGGCCGGTGATCATCACCCGGTGCGGGTCGAGCAGCTGCACCTGGCCGCCGACCTTGGTCAGCTCGGTGAGGTAGATGGCGCGGTTCTCGTAGACCCAGTCGTGGATCATCGTCGTGCCGTCGGCGCACGCCGCGATGAGGGCGAAGAACGGCAGGTTGTCGATGTTCAGGCCCGGGAACGGCATCGGGGCGATCTTGTCGACCGGGCGCCTTGAGCGGCCCGGGGTGGATGGTGAGGTCGAGCAGCCGGGTGTGGCCGTTCTTGGCCTTGTACTCCGTCGGTGATGTCGAACTTCAGCCCCATCTCCTCCAGGGTCGCCAGCTCGATCTCGAGGAACTCGATCGGCACCCGCTCGATGGTGATCGTCGACTCGGTGACGACGGCCGCAGCGATCAGGCTCATCGCCTCGATCGGGTCCTCGGAGGGGTAGTACTCGATGTCCATGTCGATCTCGCGCACCCCGGTGACGGTGAGCGTGGTGGTGCCGATGCCGTCGATCTGGACGCCGAGCGCCTGCAGGAAGAAGCACAGGTCCTGGACCATGTAGTTGGGGGAGGCGTTGCGGATGATGGTCTGCCCCGGGTGGCGGGCCGCGGCGAGCAGCACGTTCTCGGTGACCGTGTCGCCGCGCTCGGTCAGCACGATGGCGCGGGTGGGCTGGCGGCCGGGCTCGACGGTGGCCGCGTAGAACCCGTGGGTCGCGGCGCACGTCGAGGCCGAAGGCCTTCAGGGCGGACAGGTGCGGCTCGACCGTGCGGGTGCCGAGGTCGCAGCCGCCGGCATAGGGCAGCTCGAAGCGGGACTGCTCGTGCAGCAGCGGGCCGAGGAACATGATGACGGTGCGGGTGCGGCGCGCGGCATCGACGTCGATGCCGGCGAGGTCGAGGCGGGCCGGGGGCGTGATCTCGAGGTCGTTGCTGTCGGGCAGCCAGCGCACCCGGACCCCGATCGAGGTGAGCACCTCGATGATCCGGTTGACCTCCTCGATGCGGGCCAGGCTGCGCAGCGTGGTGCGGCCCTTGTTCAACAGGCTGGCGCACAGCAGGGCGACCGCGGCGTTCTTGCTGGTCTTGACCGGGATCGACCCGGACAGCTTGCGCCCGCCGACGATCCGCAGGTGCTGCGGCCCGCTGTGGCCCAGCGAGACGAACTCGCTGTCGAGCTTCTCGCCGACCCGGGCGAGCATCTCGAGCGAGAGGTTCTGCTTGCCCTGCTCGATGCGGGCGACGGCACTCTGGCTGGTGCCGAGCAGGTCGGCCAGCTCGCTCTGCGTCAGGCCCTGATGGCGTCGGGCGTCCCGGATCAGCGTGCCGATCCGGGTCAGGTAGGTGTCGGACGTTGTGGTGACAGTCACCGCACGAGGGTATATCACCTGTGAGATATATGGGATGGACGCCCCGCCGTCCGGAGGGCTGTTCGGGGGCGGGACGTCGGTCACGCCCGGCGTCAGACCGGGACGCTGGCCACTCCGGCGGGCAGCAGGCGCCGGCCCAGCACCCGCTCGGAGACGCCCTCGCGGTCCAGCAGCGGGCACAGCCCGCCGTTCCAGAACTGGAAGCCGGCACCGGTGATCATGGCCAGGTCGATGTCCATCGGCGCCGCGACGACGCCCTCGGACAGCATCAGCCCGACCTCCTCGGCCAGCACGCCGAGGATGCGCTCACGCGCCTGCTCGACGGTCAGCTCGACCGGGTGCTCCGGCTGCTCGGCCATGGCCAGCACCTCCGGGTCGGGCACCGGGCGGCCGTCGACCATCGCGTAGTAGCCACGCTTGCCGGCCTCGACCAGGCGGCCCAGGCTCGGCGAGACGTAGTAGCGGTCGCCGAAGGCGCGGTGCAGCGTCTCGCTGTTGTGCAGCGCGATGGCGGGCCCGACCAGGCCGAGCAGCACGAACGGCGGCATCGGGGCCAGGCCCGCGACGGCCCGGTCGGCGGTGGGCACCGGGGTGCCCTCGTCGACGATCCGCGAGAACTCGCCCATGAAGCGGCCGAGCAGCCGGTTGACGACGAAGGATGCCGAGTCCTTGACCCGGATCGTCGTCTTGCCCAGGGTGCGGCCGGTCGCGAACGCCGTGGCCAGGGCCGCGTCGTCGGTGGCCTCGCCCGGGATGATCTCGAGCAGCGGCATCACGGCGACCGGGTTGAAGAAGTGGAAGCCGACGACCCGCTCGGGGTGCTGCAGCCCGCTGGCCATCTCGGTGATCGACAGCGACGAGGTGTTCGTCGCCAGCACGCACTCGGCCGAGACGACCGCCTCGACCTCGGCGAACACCTGCTGCTTGACGGACATCTCCTCGAAGACGGCCTCGATGACGAAGTCCGCGTCGGCGAAGCCGTCCTTGGTCGTCGACCCGGTGACCAGGCCGGTGAGGAAGGACGCCTTGTCGGGGGAGAGGCGACGCTTGGCCAGCAGGCCCGCGATCTCGCCGTGCACCCAGCCGACGCCCTTGGCCACCCGCTCCTCGTCGAGGTCGGTCAGCACGACCGGCACGTTCAGCCGGCGGGCGAAGAGCAGGGCGAGCTGGCTGGCCATCAGGCCGGCGCCGACGATGCCGACCTTGGTGACCGGGCGCGCCAGCGACTTGTCCGGCGCACCGGCCGGGCGCTTCGCCCGCTTCTGCACGAGGTCGAACGCGTAGAGGCCGGCCCGCAGCTCGTCGGTCATGATCAGGTCGCCGAGCGCAGCATCCTCGGCAGCGAAGGCCTCGTCGCGGGCCGCGGTGCGGGCGGCCCGCACCAGCTCGACGGCGCGCAGCGCACCGGGCGCGCGCCCGCCGGTCTTGGCGAGCACGACCTTGCGGGCGGCATCGCACGCGGCATCCCAGGTGGCCTCGTCGGTGTCGACGTCCTGGCGCTGCACGGTGACGGCACCGGCGACGACGGCGGCGGCCCAGCGCAGCGAGTCCTCGAGGAAGTCGGCCGGCTCGAGCAGCACGTCGGCGACGCCGAGGGCCGCGACCTCCTTTGCCTTGAGCATCTTGTTCTGCGACAACGGGTTCTCGATGATGACCGTGAGGGCGTCAGCGGCACCGATCAGGTTCGGCAGCATGAAGCAGCCGCCCCAGCCGGGCACCAGGCCGAGGAAGGTCTCGGGCAGGGCGACGGCCGGCACGCCGTAGGACACCGTGCGGTAGTCGCACGCGAGCGCGATCTCGACGCCGCCGCCCATGGCCGCACCGTTGACGAAGGCGAAGGTCGGCACCGGCAGGTCCATGATCGACGCGAAGGCCGCGTGGCCGGCGCGCGCGATGGCCAGCGCCTGCTCGCGCTGCGTGACGTAGGGGACGCCCGAGAGGTCGGCGCCGACGGCGAAGACGAACGGCTTGCCGGTGATGCCGACGGCCACGATCTCGCCGGCCTCGGCGCGGGTGCGCAGCCCGTCGACGGTGGCCTGCAGCCCGGCGATGGTCTGCGGGCCGAAGGTGTTGGGGCGGGTGTGGTCGTGCCCGTTGTCGAGCGTGACCAGCGCGAGGATGCCGGCGCCGCCGGGGAGCGCGACGTCCTGCACCGGGGTGCGGGTCACGACCTCGTCGGGCATGCCGGGGGCGGTGACCGGGGTGGTGGTGGTCGTCGTCATGGCTCAGGCCTCCTGGCCGTAGTCGGCGTGGTGGGGGTTCTCCCAGATGACGCAGCCGCCCATCCCGATGCCGATGCACATCGCGGTCAGGCCGTAGCGCACCTCGGGGTGGTCCTCGAAGTGGCGGGCCAGCTGGCTCATCAGGCGCACGCCGGAGGAGGCGAGCGGGTGCCCGGTGGCGATGGCGCCGCCCCAGGGGTTGACCCGCTCGTCGTCGTCGGCGATGCCGAAGTGGTCGAGGAAGGCGATGACCTGCACGGCGAACGCCTCGTTGAGCTCGAACAGGCCGATGTCGTCGATGGTGAGGCCGGCCTTGCGCAGCGCCTTCTCCGTCGCGGGCACCGGCCCGATGCCCATGACCTCGGGCTCGACACCGACGAACGCGTACGACACCAGGCGCATGCGCACCGGCAGGCCCAGCTCGTCAGCGGCGGACGCCGACGCGAGGATGCAGGCGGTCGCGCCGTCGTTGAGCCCGGCGGCGTTGCCGGCGGTGACGTTGCCGTGGGCGCGGAACGGCGTCTTGAGAGCGGCGAGCTCGTCGAGCGTGGTGCCGGGGCGCGGCGGCTCGTCGGCGGTCGCCAGCCCCCAGCCCTTGTCGACGTGCCGGGTGGCGACGGGCACCAGGTCGCGCTGCACCAGGCCCGCGGCGTAGGCGGCGGCCAGCTTGCTGCTGGCTCGCCACGGCATACGCGTCGCACCGCGCCTTGGTCAGGTGCGGGAAGCGGTCGTGCAGGTTCTCGGCGGTCTTGCCCATCACCAGGGCCGACTCGTCGACGACCCGCTCGGAGATGATCCGCGGGTTGGGGTCGATGCCCTCACCCATCGGGTGGCGGCCCATGTGCTCGACGCCGCCGGCGACGGCGACGTCGATCGCGCCGACGCCGATCGACGAGGCGATGGTCGTGACGGCGGTCATCGCACCGGCGCACATCCGGTCGATCGAGTAGCCCGGCGTGGTGTTCGGCAGCCCGGAGAGCAGCGCCGCCAGCCGGCCGAGGGTCAGGCCCTGGTCGCCGATCTGGGTCGTCGCGGCGATGGCCACCTCCTCGACCCGGTCCTTGGGCAGCTCGGGGTGTCGCCGCAGCAGCTCGCGGATGCACTTGATGACGAGGTCGTCGGCGCGGGTCTGGGCGTACATGCCCTTCTCGCCGGCCTTGCCGAACGGGGTGCGGACACCGTCGACGAAGACGACGTCCTGGAGCTCGCGTGGCACGAAGGGCCTCCCGGGTGGGTGGGGTGGGATGGGCCCGGTCCCCCGGGCCTGAGGGGTCCACCGTACTAAGCGGACGCTTAGTGCCTTGGGGCGGGAGGGGTGAGAGGCGTCACGCCGGGGTCGACTGGATCTGGAGCAGGTTGCCGCAGGTGTCGTCGAAGACCGCCGTGGTCACCGGACCCATCGACGCCGGGGGCTGGGTGAACGTGACGCCCAGGCCGCTCAGCCGGGCGTGCTCGGCCTCGACGTCGTCGACCGTGAACGCGGTGAACGGGATGCCGTCGGCGACCAGCGCGTCCTTGAACGTCCGGGCGGCGGGGTGCTGGTCGGGTTCGAGCAGGAGCTCGACACCGTCGGGCGCGTCGGGGCTGACCACGGTGAGCCAGGCGAACTCGCCCAGCGGCACGTCGTGCTTCTTCTCGAAGCCGAGCACGCGGGTGTAGAAGTCCAGCGCCTTGGCCTGGTCGTCGACGAAGACGCTCGTCAGGGTGATCCGCATGGTCCGGTCCTCTCGTCGGGGCGGACCCACCGCTCGCGCAGCGGGGCCAGGGGAGTGGTGTCGAGGTCGTGGAAGGTGTAGCGGCCCTCGCGCCGCCGGTGCACGCCCAGGCTGAAGTCGGGCAGGCCCGTGGCGCGCGAGCGGGCCAGCCGCACCGGGTCGACCTCGAGCAGCAGGGCGACGGTGCAGCGCTCCGCGGTCGCGACCGGGTAGAAGACGGTCGCGACGCCGAAGGACTGCGAGAACTGCTGCACCCGGTCGGGGTGCTTGTGCAGCAGGTACCCCAGGTCGGTCGCCGGCTGGTGGGTCGTCGAGATGGTCAGGAGCACCGCGTCAGTCTGCCCGACCGCGCCGGCGAGGGCCGGGGGACTACTGCGGGTCGGGGAACTGCTCGAACGCCGCCACCAGCATCGGGGCCACGATCTCGGCCTGCCACGGCCGGCAGCCCTGGTCGAGCAGCGCCCGGGTGAAGGCGGCCTCGTCGGGCTCGGTGGGCGGCTGCCACACGACCCGGCGCAGGGGGTCGGGGGAGCAGACGTTCTCGACCGGGATGACGTGCTCCTGCGCGAACGCGGTGAGCGCGGCCCTGGTGGCGCCGAGCCGGTCGGCGGCCAGCGGGTTCTTCTCGGCCCACACCCGCGGTGGTGGGGGCCCGTCGGAGGGCAGCGTGCGCGGCGGCAGGTCGTCCTCGGGGATCTCGAGCGCCCGGCGCACCGCCTCGACCCACTGGCGTCCGTAGCGGGCGATGGCCCGGTGCCCCCGCGGCAGGTCGGCGGGGGTGCTCGGCACCGCCTTGGCGATCTCGACGAGCGCGGCATCGGGCAGCACCCGGCCGATCGAGGTGTCGCGGTCGCGGGCGATGTCGTCGCGGGCGTACCAGAGCTCGCGCACGATGGCGACCGACCGGCGCGAGCGCAGCGTGTTCATGCCCGAGGTGCGCCGCCACGGGTCGACCCGCTCGGTGGGGGCCCAGGTCAGCAGCGAGGTGAACTCCTGGCGCGCCCACTCCGACTTGCCCTGGGCGGCGAGGTCGACGCCCATCAGGTTGCGCAGCTCGCTGAGCACCTCGACGTCGAGCGCGGCGTAGCGCAGCCACGGCTCGGGCAGCGGCCGGGTCGACCAGTCGACCGCGGAGTGCTCCTTGGCCAGGCTGAGCCCGAGGTAGTGCTCGACCACCGCGGCGAGACCCACCCGAGGAAGCCCCAGGATGCGACCGGCGAGCTCGGTGTCGAACAGCTGGCGCGGTCGCAGGCCCACCTCGGCCAGGCACGCGAGGTCCTGGGTGGCGGCGTGCAGGATCCACTCGGCCGCACCGATGGCCTCGTCGAGCGGGCTCAGGTCGGGGCAGCCGACCGGGTCGATGAGCCAGGTGCCGGCACCCTCGCGACGCACCTGCACGAGGTAGGCCCGCTGGCCGTAGCGGTAACCCGAGGCCCGCTCGGCGTCGATCGCAACCGGCCCCTCGCCGGCGGCCACCGCCGCGGCGGCGCGGGCCAGCCCGCGCTCGGTCTCGACGACGACGGGGACCCCGTCAGCGGGTTCGTTCAGCGGCACCACCGTCGGCGCAGAGGCGTCCTCGGTGGCGGGAACCGTTGTCTCGGAACCCATTCAGCGCCGAGGTCCGGGAAGGGCGACCACGCCCTCGGGCAGCGGGGGAAGGCCGGCGATGGTGCACAGCAGGTCGGACCAGGCGAGGAGGTGGTCACCGACCTCCGGGCCGAGGGGGGTCCACGAGGCGCGCACCTCCATCTCGACGCTGGCCGGCCGGTCGGCCAGCGCGGCGAAGCTCTGCGACACCACGCGGGTCACCGTGCCCGCCTCGGCGACGTAGCCGACACCGCGGCCCGCCAGGGCGTCGACCAGCCAGCTCCACCCCACCTCACCGAGCAGCGGGTCGGTGGCCAGCTCGGGCTCGAGCTCGGCGCGGGCGAAGGTGACGGCCCGCCACTCGCCGCCCCACGGCTCGGGGGCGCTGGGGTCGTGCAGGAGGACGAAGCGGCCCGAGGCCAGGTCGTCGTCGGTGTCGCGGGGGTCGACGACGTCGGCGGTGAGCGCGACGGCATACGGCGCGATGCGCTGCGGGGCCGGCACCTCGGTGAGACGGATCTCGGGGCGCAGGCGGGCGCGATGGAGGTCCTCGAGGGCCCGGGCGAACTCGGGTGACTCGCGACCTGTCACGGTGCGGCTGGACACCACGTCAATGTAAGCGGTGGCGGCCCTCCCGGCACGGGGCCACGCCGAAACGCGGACGCGGCATGGCTAGGCTGCGTCGGTGCTGAGCGTGCTGGCCCTGGCCTCCTCCCTGGCCTGGGGCACCTCCGACTTCTTCGCCGGGGTGGCCTCGCGACGGCATCCCGCCGTGGCGGTCGTCGGGTGGACGCAGGGGCTGGCGCTGCTCGTCATCTCGGTCGTGGTGGCGATCCGGTGGGACACCGTCACCTGGTCGGGCTGGCCGCCGTGGGCGGTGGCCGCCGGGCTCACCGGCATGGCCGGGCTGGTCTGCTTCTACTCGGCCCTGTCCGCCGGCACGATGGGGGTGGTCGCCCCGATCGCCGCGCTCGGGGTGGTCGTGCCGGTCGTGCTGGGCGTCGCGACCGGCGACACCCCCTCACCCTGGGCCTGGGTCGGCATGCTCGTCGCCATCGTCGGGGTCACCCTGGCGTCCGGGCCCGAGCTGAGCGGCGACGTCTCGCCGCGACCGGTGATCCTGGCCGGCTGCGCCGCGCTCGGCTTCGGGCTGGCCCTGTTCTGCCTCGACCGCGGGGCGCGCGAGTCGACCCTGCTCACCCTGTGGGGCATGCGGCTGACGTCGGTGACCATCCTCGTGGTGGTGGGCCTGGTGCTCCGCACCGCCGGCGGGGTCACCGCCCGAGAGACGCCGGCCCTGCTCGCCATCGGCTGCGGCGACCTCGTCGCGAACGGCCTGTTCGCGTTCGCGTCGTCCCGGGGCCAGGTGAGCATCGCCTCGGTGCTCGGCTCGCTGTACCCGGTCGTCACGATCATCTGGGCGCGCTTCCTGCTCGACGAGCGGCTCAAGCGGGTTCAGCAGGTCGGCGTGGCCCTCGCCGTCGGTGGCGCGGCCCTCACCGCGCTCTAGACGCCTAGTCGGTGAGCGGGGCCGGGAGTGGGAGGATGTCGCCTCGTGACCACCCCTGACACCACGGAACCTGAGACCGCGGCCGCCGCCGGCCCCAGCACGCACCCGACCACCCCCGGGGATGCCGCGCGCGCCGCGACCGCCGACTCGCCCCTGGTGCGCGCGGCCCGACAGAAGCCCGTGCCGCACACCCCGGTGTGGTTCATGCGCCAGGCCGGGCGCTCGCTGCCGGAGTACCGCGCGGTGCGCGAGGGTGTCGGCATGCTCGAGTCGTGCCGACGGCCCGACCTCGTCACCGAGATCACCCTCCAGCCGGTGCGCCGCCACGGGGTCGACGCGGCAATCTTCTTCTCCGACATCGTCGTCCCGCTGTCTGCGATCGGCGTCGACCTCGACATCGTCGCCGGTGTCGGCCCGGTCGTCGCCCGCCCGATCCGCACCCGCGCCGACCTCACCCAGCTGCGCGACCTCACGCCCGACGACGTCCCCGACATCACCGAGTCGGTGCGCCTGCTCACCGCCGAGCTCGGGGCCACCCCCTTGATCGGCTTCGCCGGCGCCCCGTTCACCCTCGCGTCCTACCTCGTCGAGGGCGGGCCGTCGAAGAACCACGAGCACACCAAGGCCCTGATGCAGGGCGACCCGCAGCTGTGGCACGACCTGTGCGCGCAGCTCGCCCAGATCTCCGGTGCCTTCCTGCGCGTGCAGGCGCAGGCCGGTGCCTCCGTGGTGCAGCTGTTCGACTCGTGGGCCGGCGTGCTCAGCCGCGCCGACTACACGGCATCCGTGCAGCCGCACTCCGCCACCGCGCTCG
The DNA here is from genome assembly GCA_963833495.1 of uncultured Actinomycetota bacterium. Classification (GTDB taxonomy): domain Bacteria; phylum Actinomycetota; class Actinomycetes; order Actinomycetales; family Dermatophilaceae; genus Fodinibacter. The sequence goes on from CAWHYJ010000012.1 coordinate 190,244, forward strand.
CCGCGGTCGCCGACCTCGACGTGCCGCGCATCCACTTCGGCGTGGGCACCGGCGAGCTGCTCGCGCTGATGGGGGAGGCCGGCGCCGACGTCGTCGGTGTCGACTACCGCGTCTCGCTCACCGATGCGCTGGCCCGGCTCGGCGGCCGCTACGCCGTGCAGGGCAACCTCGACCCGGCCCTGCTCTTCGCGCCGTGGGAGCCGCTGGAGCGGCGCGTGCGGGCCATCGTCGAGGAGGGCCGGGCGGCGCCGGGGCACCTGTTCAACCTCGGCCACGGGGTGCTCCCCGACACCGACCCCGACGTGCTGACCCGCGTCGTCGAGCTGGTGCACGAGGCCTCCGCCCGGTGACGCCGCCGCGTCGCCACCCGCAGGCGCAGGCGCAGCCGGAGGGTGGTGACCACACGGCCACCACCCTCCGGCCCGGTGTCGGCCGGTTTACCGGCCGGCCACCTGGTTGGACCGGGCGGAGGCTGGCGCCGGTGCCGACTGCGTTGATGGCCACGACGGTGAACCGGTAGTTGCCGGCCACGGGCACTGTCATGACGAGCGACCGCGCCGTGCTGGGTTGCACGGCCGAGGTGGTGGTGGCGAGCACGGCCCCGGCGGCGCTCATCCGCAGCGCGGTGACCCGGTAGCCGGTGATTGCGGATCCGCCGGTGGATGCTGGCGGCGTCCATCGGGCGGTGGCGTTGATCGTGCCGCCGGCGACACCGGCGGTGGCGGTGCCGATCACGGGTGCGCCGGGGACCGTGGCCGGGGTGACCGCGGCGGACAGTGCCGAGGCGGCACCGGTTCCGACGGCGTTGGTGGCGGTGACCGAGAACCGGTAGGCCTGGCCGTTGGTCAGCCCGGTGACGACCAGGCTTCTCGCTGCGGCTGCGGCCGGGCGCAGCGCGCCGACCTGGGTGCCGGCCGCGTTGATCACGCGCACCGAGTAGCCGGTGATGGCCGACCCGCCGTTGCTGGCCGGTGCGGTCCACCGCACGGTGGCCGAGGCGTTGCCGCGGGTGGCGTTCACGCCCGTGGGGGCACCGGGGACGGTCGCGGGGGTGACCGCGGCCGACAGTGCCGAGGCGGCACCGGTTCCGACGGCGTTGGTCGCGCTGACCGAGAACCGGTAGGCCTGGCCGTTGGTCAGGCCGGTGACCACCAGGGTGTTGGCGATGGCGGCGGCCGGGCGCAGCGCGCCGACCTGGGTGCCGGCCGCGTCGAGCACCCGCACCAAGTACCCGGTGATGGGCGACCCGCCGTTGCTCAACGGTGCCGTCCACCGCACGTTCGCCGAGGCGTTGGCGCGCACTGCCAGGACGTTGGTGGGTGCACCCGGGACGGTCGCGACGGCGACGCCGGTGCCGGTCAGGCGCACGGTGTGCGGGCTGCCGGGGGCGTTGTCGCTGATGGTGACCGTGGCCGCCTTCGGGCCGGCCGTGGTCGGCGCGAAGGTGACGTTGACAGCGCACGAGGCACCCGGCGCGATCGAGGCGCACCCGGCGACCGGGGTCGCGGTGAACGAGGCCGCGTCGGTCCCGGTCACCGTCACACCGGACACCACCAGCGGCAGGGTCCCGGTGTTGCTGACCGTGATGGCCTGAGCCGTCGAGGTCGTCCCGGTGTTCTGGTTGGCGAACGCCAGGTCGGTGGCCGGAGTGAGCGAGGCGTTGGGTGCGGCCACCACCGGCTGGGTGGTGTCGCTGAACCTCAGCTGCTCGATGTTGCGCACGGTGTCGACACCATCAGCGCCACCGTTGCTGTCGACCGTGAGACTGCCGTCAGCGTGCGGAGTGATCGTGTAGCTCGACGACACTCCCGAGAACACCGCGGTGTCCACAGCAGCCGCGTCGGCCGGCGCAGTCGAAGATCTCGCGCACCGCAACCAGGTTGCCCGGGTGGGCGATGCCGGCGAAGACGGCCTGCTGGAGGGTCATGCCGGTGGTTCCCGGTCCCCACGGGTTCGTGGTGGTGGCGGGGATCGCCGCGTTCTCCATCAGGTCGGTCGTCCCGGTCTGGGTAGCAGGGTCAGCGGGGTTGGTGCGGTAGCTGATCCGCGTGGTGAGGTACCGGTCGCCGTCGATGATCTCGTCGCCGGCGCGACCCTCGAGCGTGTCGCTGCCGCCTCCGCCGAGGAGGATGTCGCCCTCGCCCCAGACCGGGCCGGTGAGCGGGCAGCTGCCGGACGCGGACAGGGCGGCGACCGCGGCCGCGGTGCCCTGCCACTGCGCGACCGGCGGCAGGATGGCCGACAGCCCGTTGACCCGGGCCGCCCCTGCCTGGTCGATGGCGTCGCATCCGGAGAAGCCGCCGGTGCGGGCGTCGATCAGCCGCGGGGTGGCCAGGACACCGTCGGTGCCCTTGATGCTGTCGTCGAGCGGACCACCGGAGTCGGCCTCGGTCTCCTGCCAGCGGTCGCGGTTGACCACCAGCTGGATCGGCAGGCCGCCCAGGTTGTTGTTGATCATCATGTCGTCGACGGCGGGCACGGTGTCGTACTGGTGGATCGCCCAGTCGAACCCGCCGGCGCCGGCGTTGCGGTCGACTGCGGCGTTCTGGGACATCACGTCGTCGCCACCCTCGGCGTCGTAGTCGTTCTCGCCGACCTGGCCGACGAAGATGTCGTTGCCCGGAGCCGTCTCGGCGGGGTCGTCGAAGAACGGAGCCCCGTGGTCGCCCTGGAGCAGGTCCTGCCCCGAGCCACCCTCGATCCAGTCGTCGCCACCGTCGCCGAAGACCGCGTCCGCACCCTGTCCGGCGATGACGAAGTCGTTGCCGGGACCGGCGAAGGTCTCGTTGTCGTTGGCGCCGGCGTTGATGAAGTCCTGGCCCTCGTTGCCCATCGGGATGTCGTCTCCGGGACCGGCGTCGATGGCGTCGTTCCCGGGACCGCCCTTGGGCACGTCGGCACCGTCGAGGTCGGTGATGATGTCGTCACCCTCGCCACCGAGGGCGATGTCGTCGCCACCCTGGCCGTCGATGACGTCGTTCCCGGCGCCACCCCAGAAGGTGTCGTTGTCGTTGCCGCCGTTGACCCGGTCGGCCGCGGGGGTTCCGTTGTAGACGGACTGGCCGTTGATGCCGGTCGGGTCGATGGCGTTGCGCTGACGGTACGCGATCGTGCCGTCCGGTGAGCGCACCAACAGCTGGTTCTCGTCGCAGTCAGTGGTGCTCGGGTCGTCGTTGACCGCACCGGCCGACGTGATCGGTGCGTGCGCCGGCAGCGAGCTGGTCGGCAGGCCGCTGTACGGCGTGATCTTCGCCAGCTGGAACTTGCAGTCGGCGGTGGCGAACGCGTCAGCCTTGAGGCTGTTCGCGCCGTCGGTGTTGCGCTGGATCATCTCGGAGAACGAGTTGCCCTCGAGCTGGGTGCGCAGGTTCATGCCGGGCGTGCGGGCCAGGTAGTAGAGCCGGTCGCCGTCCTGCAGCTTCTCCAGCTGCGTCTGGAAGACGTAGTTGAAGGTGGAGCCCAGCAGGCCGCCGAACAGGTTCGTGACCTCGGCGAGGCCACCCACCCACAGGTCCACGTCATCCACGCCCGTGGTGGTGCCGGTCGCGTTGCTCGCCCAGGCACTGCCCGGTGAGCTGAACATGAACTCCGCTGCGTCGCCCGGCTGGACGTCCGCAGGGATGTCGTCGGCGTTTCCGACGATGCCGTCGGGCCCGGCCGATGCCGGCCGCGGGTCGACGATGGCGCGTGCGGCATCCCGCTTCGCCTTGAGCGTCGTCGCGCTGGTGATGCTCGGGTGCCGGCCGTACGCCGCCACGAAGTTGACCAGCGACTCGGGGTGCTTGAGGTGCTGGCCGAAGTCGGACCAGCTGGTGTACGGGATGAGCTGCGAGTCGTTGGTGGCCGCGAACACCGAGCGCCGGAACTCGTTGAGCCTGGGCACGCCGGCGTCACGGGCACGGGTCATGTTCAGGGTGGGCAGGTCGAGCGGCAGGCCCAGCAGGTTGTTGCGCAGGGTCTCCGTCACGAACTCGTCGAGCTCGTTGCCGACCTGGTCGGAGGAGCCCATGACGATCGCTCCTGCCGCCTCCATCGGCGTGTACACCGGGTGTGTCGGATCGACCTTGTTGTCGAAGAACTCGGGTGGGTTCAGGAACGCCGTCAGCAGCGGCACGCTGTTGTCGAGCCTCGACCCGTCCGCCTTGGTGTCACTGCGTGCCACGTCGTCGTCGAGCATCGAGTGGCCGAAGCGGTAGACGGCGTGGGCGAACTCGGCGTCGATGGCCGGGTTGATGTCCGGGGAGTAGACGTGGAAGGGCCGGATCGCCGGCACCATCTTGCGGCCGAACTCCTCGAAGACCAGGTGCTGGTACTCCATCTCGGTGACGAAGCGGGCCGCCTGGAAGAGGCGCCCACCGAAGCCGTAGCTGACGTCGGGGCCGGCGCCGCCCACCTGGTGCGGAGCCTGGAAGGCCGTGAGCAGGTCGGCGTTGGCCGGGTCGTTCAGGGTCTTCGTGATGTCGTCCACCAGGCGGTTGTGCTCGGAGTGGAAGATCTGGTGGATGGTCGACAGTGCGATGTTCTCGTTGCAGCGGCCGTCACCACAGGCGAAGTGCGCGTTGAGCATCTCGTCGTCGTAGGTGCCGGCCGGCTGGTGGGCGAAGTCGGCGGACGGGGTGTTGTCCAGGTCAGGAGCGGGAGGCACCGGCGGGGTGGCCGGGTCGTGGTCGGTGTCGACCGGTGACGGGTCGGCGTTGTGCGCGATGTCGGTCAGGAACGGCGTGTCGAAGTAGTTCACGTTGGCGGGGACCGCGACGGGCGCCGCGATGTTGCCCTCGAGGAGCCCGGTGGCGGTCACGTACTGCGGCAGGCCACGTGCCGGCCCGGGGAGGAAGTTGCCGTACGGGTCGGTGGCCAGCATCGGGATGTTGGTCACGTCGCGGTCGGTGAGGCGCAGGCCCAGCTTCTCGGCTGCCTGCTTCTTCACTGCTGCCCAGGTGGAGATGCCGTCCAGGCCGTCGGGCGACCCCGGGTAGGTCTGCCCTGCGGGCAGGCCGCCGAGGAACTTCCCGGTGGAGACGGGCTTGCCCGCCACGAGGGAGTACTCGCGCAGGAACACCTGGTGGGACGAGTGCGACGTGTAGGTCTGGCTCTGGTCGACCCAGGGCGAGTCGGTGTTGTTCGAGTCGGTGATGTCGTCGGCCGTCCCGAGCACCTTGTCGGGGCCGGGCTGGTTCTGCGCACGGGTCAGCACCATGAAGGCCTGGCTCGGGGGCACCTCGTCGCCGGTGCCGGGCTTGCCGTCCGGGCCGAGGGTGACCAGCGGGTCGTCGGCCTTGAGCGGCACGAAGACGGTGCCTCCGCTCTTGACGGTCTGGTCGACGCCGTGGTCGAAGAACTGCCCGAAGAAGGTGAACATCGAGTTGTACGGCGGCGAGAGGCCGACGTCAGTGGTCACGTTGGGAATGAACATCGTCTGGTGCGACGGGACGCAGCCCTCCGGCACCCCAGCGACCGGCGTGACCGCGGTGGGGTCAGGGTCCGTGGTGCAGGGGAACAGCCCCGGGTTCTGCTGGCTGCGCACGGGGGCGCCGGCAGCCGCGACCGCGGCCGGGTTGGTGGACGTCTGGTCGACGACGAGGTTGCTGACCGTCCTCGGCTCGGAGTCGATGACGACGTTGTTGGCGAGCTTCTGCTTGTAGCTCGTCGGGCCGAGCGGGTCCCACCGGCAACGACGGCGTGATCGGCTCGGCGTCCCGGAACTTCGCGGGGGCCAGCCGCGGGAAGGGCTGGTCGGCGGCCGCGAACTTCTCGCGTCCGGGGAAGAGGTTGTTGCACGAGCCATCCACCGTGCGCAGGCCGTACGAGGTCAGCGCGTCCGGGATCTGGTCGGAGGCCGGGCCCACGAGGGTCCCGCACGGGTTGGACGCCGTGAACGTCGCCGAGTGCCGCTCGGCGATCTTGATCTGCTTGAGGATGAACGACAGGTCACCGGCGGTGACCACGAACCCGTTGCCGGGGGGCGCGACCGCCTGCGCGGTGACCGGGGTGGCCACCATCGCCACCGGGATGACGAAGGCGGCCGCCGCTGCCACCCGACGGAACCAGACGGCCCGCCCGGGCTGCCGGCGACTGCCGGCCGTGTCACGGGCAGCCACCTCGGCTGCTCGTGCGGTGGTGCGGCCGTGAGATCTGCCCGTGAACCTGTTCATCACACACCCCTGCGTTAGATTGTGAAGTTCATCACGGTGTTGGACAGCCCTTGTGAAAACATTGGGCTCTGTGTATAAGCCAACGACTCTCGAGGTGCGCCGCGGCGGCCCACCGGGAGGCGACGGGTGCGGCCGGCATAACCGGTTGCCCCACGGATCGGGTGCGCGTTGACTCGGGTGGTCCAGACCCCACCCCCCCGGGAGTCCAGTGCCTGAGCCCCTGTCGCCGTCCGGCATCGCGTACGACCGCGCCGGACCACCATCCGGTGCTCCCGTCGTCCTCCTTCACGCCGGCGTGGCCGACCGCCGGATGTGGGACCCGCAGTGGGCGGCCCTGACCGCGGTGCGCGATACCGTGCGCCTCGACCTGCGCGGCTTCGGCGAGTCCGACCGGCCACCCGCCGGCGCCGTCGACCCGGTCACCGACGTGCTCGACACCCTCGACCACCTCGGTGTCCCCGTGTGCCACCTCGTGGCGTCCTCGCTCGGTGCCGGGGTGGCGGTCGAGGTCGCCCTCACCCGGCCGGATGCCGTGCGCTCACTGCTGCTCGCCCCTCCCGGGGGGAGCCTGCTCACCGAACGAACGGCGGCGTTCGCCGCCTTCGCGGCCGCGGAGAACGAGGCGATGGGGCGCGGTGACCTTGACGCCGCGGTCGAGGCCGACATCGTGACCTGGGTGGTGGGGGAGGGTCGCACCCTCGCCGACGTCGCTCCCGAGATCGTCACAGCCGTGCGGACGATGCAGCGCCGGGCGTTCGAGATCGACGCAGCATGGGCGGACCCCGACCTCGACGAGGTCGAGATGGACCCTCCGGCCGTCGAGCGGCTCGGAGACGTCGGCGCACCGGTGCTGCTCGTCGTCGGCCGCCACGACCTCGACATCGTGCACCTGGCCGCGGACGCCCTCGAGGCGGGCCTGCGATCGGTGCGCCGCGTCGACCGCCCCGACGCGGCCCACCTGCCGTCGATGGAGGAGCCGGAGGCATTCCTCCGGCTCCTCCTCGACTGGGTCAGCCGGCAGGACTGACCCCGCCCGTCGGCTCAGGCGGCCGGCGGCTGCACCACGGGCTGTGCCGGCGCCGGCGTACGAGTACCGCGCCGCCGCAGCCACACCAGCAGCGGGACCAGCACCAGGGCTGCGACCACGGCGAACGGGAGCACCGCCCCCAGCGCCGTGAGCAGCACCGTGACCGACCCGGTGAAGGCGCTCCAGCCGGCCTTGAGCCCGGCGAGGAACCCGGTGCTGTCGTCCGCCTCCTGCAGCACCTGCTCGTCGGTGCTCAGCCGCACCTCCACGGGCGACAGCGCCACCGAGTCCTTGAGCGCGGCGAGCTGGCTCTGGGTGGCCTCGAGGTCGGCCTGGCGGCGGGACAGCTCGGCCTCGAGCGCGACCACGTCGCCGAGCTTGGTGGCCTGGCTCATCAGCGCGCGCACCCGGTCGACGCTGGACTGCATCGTCTTGACCCGCGCCTCGGTGTCGACGTACTGCGCGGTCACGTCGTCGGTGCTCGCGTTGCGGGAGTGCACCTCCCCGAGCTTGGCCAGCTGGTCGAGGGTGGCGTCGAGGTCGGCGGTGGGCACCGAGATCGTGATGGTGCTGAAGCCACCAGTCGCGGCGACGTCGGGCTCGCTCGAGATCGCCTCCGCGGTCACCAGTCCGTGGGCGGATGCCGCGATGGCCCGAACCTTGCTGGCAGCGACGTCGACGTCGGCGACGGTGATCGAGATGTCGGCGCGGCGCGCGAGCTTGCGGTCGTAGGCCGCGGCGGTGACGGCGGTCGCGGCGTCGGCGGGCTTCGCGGCCGAGTCGGGGGCGCCGACGACGGCGGCCCCCTCCCGCTTCGCCGAGCCGTCGGCGGCGGGCCCGGAGCTGTCGCTGCTGCCCGCGCCGGCCACGGCCGAGTCCGAGGATGCTGCGGAGTCGTCTGCGCTGCATCCGGACAGGGCCACCAGCCCCATGCCGATCGCGAGGGCGGCAACCGCGGAGGTGAGCCGGGAGGTGGGACGGGCCGGGACGCGCATGGGGACTCCTTCGTCGTGGATGCTGGCGCTCAGGCGCCCAGCCTCAGGGCGCGGTTCCCGCGAACGGGTCTCGTTCGGGTCACGAGTGGGCGGCGATGCGGTCGCGGCCACTCCGGTTGCGGTGTCGAAAGGTCTGTCACGAAACCCCTTTCGGGGCGCGCGGGCTGCGAGAACCGCACCAACACCACGGTCCAGGCACTGCTCGAGTGCGTGCGTGCCGCCGGTGCCGTCGAGCACCTCCAGGCTCTGCAGGCCATCGCCGACGCGAACGGCGGCACGCGTGCCGCCGGCACCCCGGGCTACGAGGCCAGCGTCGACTACGTCGTCAAGACCCTCCGCGACGCCGGGTGGCAGGTGAGCATCGACGAGTTCCCGTTCACCTACGTCGGTCCCGCGACCCTCCAGCAGCTCACCCCGGTCAACGCCACCAACCCCACCGGCCCGTTCACCGGCAGCGGTCCGGGCAACCTGACCGCCGCCGTGACGCCGGTCGACCTGCAGCTCGGGCTCGGCAACACCAGCACCAGCGGGTGCCAGGCCGCCGACTTCGCAGGCTTCCCCGCCGGCACCATCGCGCTCATCCAGCGCGGCGGCTGCAATTTCGACGTCAAGGCCCTCAACGCCCAGGCCGCGGGGGCTGCCGGCGTCATCATCTTCAACCAGGGCAACCTCGACACCGCGGACCGTCAGGACCTCATCGTGGGCACCCTCGGCGGGCCGAACGTCGTCCGCATCCCCGTGGTGGGCGCGAGCTACCAGCAGGGTGTCGCGCTGGCCGCTGCCGGCTCGACCGCGAAGATCTTCGTGCCGGCTCCGGAGCAGCGCCCGCAGAAGAACGTCATCGCCGAGCTTCCGGGCGTCAACGACGACAACGTCGTGATGGCGGGCGCGCACCTCGACTCGGTGCAGGCGGGCCCGGGCATCAACGACAACGGCTCCGGCTCGGCGTCGCTGCTCGAGGTCGCGCAGAACATGGCGAAGAACAAGCCCCAGAACACCGTGCGCCTTGCGTGGTGGGGCGCGGAGGAGGCCGGGCTGATCGGGTCGACCGAGTACGTCAATGGTCTGAGCCAGCCGGACGGGTCGGTGGCGATCGAGGACCTCTTCGAGAGCTACTTCACCAAGGTGGGTCGCCCCTACGACGACGCCGAGTTCAGCGGACGCAGCGACTACCAGGCGTTCATCATCAACGGCATCCCGGCCGGTGGCCTCTTCACCGGCGCCGAGGAGATCAAGAACGCGCAGCAGCAGGCCATCTGGGGCGGTCAGGCAGGGGTGGCGTTCGACCACTGCTACCACCAGGCCTGCGACACCATCGCCAACGTCAACCTCGAGGCGCTCGACGTCAACATCGACGCCATCGCCCTGGCCGTGCTCGCCTACTCGTACTCGACGCAGGCCGTCAACGGCGTCACCGGCAAGCCGGTGCCGGGCGGCCTGAAGCTGCCGGCGCCCGCCGGGCCGCAGGAGTCGTGGAGCGCGGGCGGGGGCGGCCTGGCCCACGACCACGGCCACTCGGTCAGCAGCTGACCGACACCACCGCAGCAGGGCCCGGCGTCGTCCACGCCGGGCCCTGCCGGTGTGACCGGGCGGGACGTCGAGGGTCCGGCCGCGCGTGAGAGGCTTGCCGACATGTCTGTCCCGGCCGCGCCCACCCGGTCCCGCGTCGTCGTCGTGGGCGGCGGCATCGCCGGCCTCTCGGCCGCGCTGGCCGTGCTCGAGGAGCTGCCCTCGGCACAGGTGACCGTGCTCGAGGGCAGCGACCGCCTTGGTGGCAAGCTGCGCCGCGAGCAGGTCGGTGGGCACCTCGTCGACGTCGGCGCCGAGTCGGTGCTGGCCCTGCGCCCCGAGGCCGTCGAGCTGGTGGCCCGGATCGGCGCGGATGCCGAGCTGGTCACCCCCGCGACCACCGCGGCCTCGGTGTGGAGCCGGGGTGCGCTGCGACCGCTGCCCCGCGCCACCCTGATGGGGGTGCCGAGCGACCCCGAGTCGGCCCGCGGCATCCTCACCGACGACGAGGTGGCGCGACTGGCCGACGAGCAGCCGTGGCCCGGTGGCGCGCTGGACGAGGACGTCTCGGTCGGTGACTACGTCGCGACCCGGCTGGGACCCGCGGTCGTCGACCGGCTCGTCGAGCCGCTGCTCGGCGGGGTCTACGCCGGCCACGCCCGTCGGCTGTCGATGCAGGCGACGATGCCGGTGCTGTGGGCCCGCGCGACCCGTGGGGAGAGCCTGGTGGCCGCGCCGGCGGCGCCCTCGGCACCGCAGCCGGGAGGCGCGTCACCGCAGGCGCCCCGGCCACCCTTCATCGGGGTGTCCGGCGGGGTCGGCCGGCTGCCCGAGCTCGTCGCCGACGAGGTCGCCCGGCGCGGCGCCACGCTGCGCACCGGTGCGGTCGTCCGCGAGCTGCACCGCACGGCCACCGGCTGGCGGCTGGTGCTCGGCTCGGTCCCCGCGCCGGAGGTTCTCGAGGCCGATGCCGTGCTCGTCTGCCTGCCCCCGGCGCCGGCGGCCCGGCTGCTCGCCCCCCATGCGAGCGTCGCCGCCGAGACGCTGCGCGGCAT
>CAWHYJ010000013.1:0-116731 GCA_963833495.1 uncultured Actinomycetota bacterium
AACGGGCAGCCCGGCGTCATGGTCGTCGAGGGTCTCCGACCGGCGCGCGGCGGCGGCATCCCCGTCGGCACCTTCACCGATCGAGACGGCACGGTGACTTCGCAGGTCGCCTGGCAGGACCGGCCGGCCACCGTCGGCGACCGCCTGGACGGGGTGCGCGTCGGAGACCGGGCCTGGGAGCCCGACGTGCAGATCGGGCTGTGGGACATCATCGTCGACGCGACCGTCGTCGGGCTGTTCGTGTGGCGCCTCCTCGTCCTCGTCAGGCACTGGCGCTGCCGTCGCCGCGCCGGCCCCTGACGCCGGGTCGCTCCGCTCGGCCCGTGCGGCCCGACCGCCCCCACCTGCACGGATGGTGTCGAGGTTGGACGACCGCAAGGTTCTCCAAAGGTCGTGCCCGTATTCCTGTTACCAGGAGGCCAGCCGCAGGGGGCTGGTTAACAGCAGGAGGCGACAGCATGTCCGAAGAGATCACACAGAGCGAGGGACTGTCCCGGCGCAACATGTTGCGGTTGGGCGCTGCCGGTGGCGTCGGAGTGGCACTCACCGGCGCCACGATCGGTGCCCCGTTCCTCGAGAAGAAGGGGCTGCTCACGCCCGACGGCGCCTTCGGTGCCTCTGGCACCGGGCTCGGCGACTCGTTGTTCTACATCGAGGCCTTCCCGACCAGCCCGCTGATCCTCGCGCCGTTCAAGGACCCGCTCGTGGTGCCCAAGGCGCTTCGTCCGGAGGCTTCGGCCACCTACAAGGCCTGGGCACAGCCGCCCGGACCGGGAGTCGGACAACAGAACTCACTGGGTAACCAGCAGCACCAGCTCTGGCCGGGCCAGACGCCCTGGAGCACCACGCTGAACTCCTACCCCGACCCGATCGTCTACAAGATCGACGTCAAGGTGGACGAGCACGCGTTCACCACGTCGCCCGTGCTTCCGATCGACAACAACGGCAAGCCCACCGTGTCCTTCGACGCGGCCGGCAACACCTACGCGGCGGGCACGCAGCGGACCCTGCCGAAGAGCACCATCTACGGCTTCAACGGCACGTTCCCCGGCCCGATGATCAACGCCGAGTACGGCAAGCCTGCGGTGGTCCGGTTCATCAACAAGCTCGACGAGAACCCGGCGAACCTGGACCGCCAGGACTTCGGTTCCCCCGATTGGTCGTTCTTGACCCACCTGCACAACGGGCACACCGCACCGGAGAGCGACGGCAACCCGCACTACACGATGCGCTACGGGCCGCAGCACACCGGCTTCCGCACCGGCCAGTGGGTCGACCAGATGTACCTCAACTGGCCGGCGGGCGGCGACGACCGCGAGAAGCAGAGCTTCTTCTGGTTCCACGACCACCGCATGGACCACACCGGCTCCAACGTCTACAAGGGCATGGTCGGGCTCTACCCGATCTACGACCCGAAGCCCATGCCGGGCACCTCGGGTGGCTTCGACATGGGCGACGAGCGCCAGGGGCTGCGGCTCCCGGGAGTCCGGACCAACCACGCCGACGGCTCCTTCGACGTCGACTACGACATCCCGCTGGCGTTCTACGACTGCCGGCTCGACGACGGCGTCACGGTGCACAAGGACATCCACGACGTGGACTTCCCGGCCGCGAAGAACCCGTCCACCCACCCGGAGTGGTGGGGCAAGACGTTCTACAAGCACTTCCCCAACCACGGCTTCGTCGGCGACATCTTCACGGTCAACGGCACGGCATACCCGGTGCTGGAGGTCAAGCGGCGCAAGTACCGCTTCCGCTTCCTCGACGCCTCGGTCGCCCGCATCTACGACTTCCAGCTGATGAGCTCGACGCAGGGCCCGAAGACCGCGGTGTCACTGGGCTACGGCGGCGACGAGCTCGAGGGCCAGTACCGCATCCCGGACGGCCAGAAGTGCATGAAGTTCACCCAGATCGCCTCGGACGGCGGGCTGCTGCCCGTGCCGATCCCCCGCGACAACTTCGAGCTGTGGCCGGCCAAGCGCCGCGAGGTCATCATCGACTTCACCCGCTACCAGGACGGCACGCCCACCACCAAGGGCGACGTCATCTACCTCACCAACACGATGAAGATGCCGAACGGCCGGATGTGGGCCGCCTCCTCGCGCTTCTCCCCCGACCCCAACTACAAGGTGCCGGTGCTGAAGTTCGTCATCGGCGACGACGCCCCGGACAACAGCCGGATCCCCAAGGCCATGCGCCCCGTCCCGCCGCTGCCGTCGAACTGGCAGACCCTGATGGACAACCGGCTGGTCTTCGAGGTGCAGCGCGGGAGTGGAGCCGGCGAGGTCGAGTGGCTGATCAACGGCAAGTCCTTCGAGCCGGCGACCGTGGCCACCAGCCTGAAGAACCCGGCCGGTAACACCCCGCTCGCCCAGCAGAAGAAGAACAGCTTCAACCTCTGGGAGATCCGCAACGGCGGTGGCGGCTGGGTGCACCCCTTCCACCTGCACATGGAGGAGCACCGCACCGTCATGCGCAACGGCAAGGACGTCACCAAGGGCAGTCCTGGGCACCCCGATGACGTCTCCCGCGAGGACCTGGTGGCCCTGGACCCGGGCGAGGAGGTCATCGTCTACCGCGGCTTCCGAGACTTCACCGGCCCCTACGTGGCGCACTGCCACAACCTGGCCCACGAGGACCACGCCATGATGTTCGGCTGGGAGATCACCTGATGTCCACCGACATCGCCGCCGTCGGCGTCGAGGAGCGGGTACTTCCCGCCCCGGCGCCGGCCGGCGTGCCGTGGCGCACGGTGCTGCCGCTGGCCGTGGTGCTGGCCCTCGCCGACACGTTCTGGGTCGTCTCGCTGCGCGAAGCCGTCGGCGCCATCGAGCGGACCCAGACACCGTTCCTGAGCTGGGTGCGCGAGTCGGCGCTCAGCCTCCCGCTCTTCGTGCTGGCCGTGCTCGGCGCCCTGACCCTGGCGCTGCACTGGTTCGGGCCGTCCGGGCACCGACCGAAGCAGGTACTGCTGACCGGACTCCTGGTCACCACGTCCGCGACCCTGGCGGGGGTGGCGGTGCTCGCCGCCAGCACCTTCTACGACTACCGCCTGGAGATCGACCAGAACCACCTGATGGGGACGATGCGGCAGTCCTGCAGCGGCGCCTGCGTGGCAACCCAGGAGGCGGCCACCTACTGGCTGCAGATGCGGTCCTTCGGGTGGGGCACCCTCATCCTGCTGGTCACGAACCTCGTCCTGGTGGCCTGGGCCGTTGCCGCCTTCGGCGGCCGCCTCAGAGTCAGCACTCCCCGGCCTGCCGGTTCGCGTAACCCTGACCGCGACGACACCCTGCGCACGCTGCTGGTCGCCGGTCTGGTCGGCGCTGCCGTCATCCACGCAGCAGTCGTGCCCGAGCACCTCACCGAGTGGTCGGCCGCAGGCTCCTTCTTCCTGCTGCTCACCGCCGCCGAGCTCGTCATCGCCGGATGTCTCCTGTTCGCCCCTCGCGTGCGGGTACCGGCACTCCTGGCAGCGGCGGCGGCCTCCGCAGGGCCCCTCCTGCTCTGGCTGTGGTCGCGCAGCAGCGGGCTCCCCTTCGGACCGGAGCCGGGCGTGCCCGAGGCGATCGGCATGGCCGACATCGCCGCTTGCGTGCTCGAGATGGTCACGCTGGTCCTCGCGGTCGTGCTGCTCCGACGGGTGAAGAACGCGCGCCACAGGAGCGGCTACTCACGCCACGTCGCGGCGCTCGCCCTCATTTCCGTCGTCGTGGTGACCGTGATCGGCCTGGGCGGCACGTCGCTCAGCTGGACGTCGCTGCTGGTCGAGGGTTCCTCACACCCGAGTCACGGCATCGAGTCCTCGTAGGAGCGGGGGTCCTCGGCAGGCTCGATGTGGCACAGCACGTCGATGTCGGGGAACTCCGCGACCAGGGCGTCGGTGATGTCCTCGACCAGGTCATGGCCGCGCTGCACCGTCCACTCGCCCGGCACGAGCAGGTCGAACTGCATGAAGCGGCGGTTGCCGGCCTCCCGGGTCAGCAGCCGGTGCCACGAGACCTCCGCGGAGGTGAAGCGGCCCAGCACCGTGCGGATCAGCTCGTTGTCCTCCTTGGGCAGGCTGACGTCCATCAGGCCGGCCGACGCGCCGCGGATCAGCCGGGACCCGGTGACCAGGATGTTGAGCCCGACCGCGAAGGCCACGACCGGGTCGAGCCGCTCCCAGCCGGTCACCCAGACGAGCAGCACGCCCACCACGACGCCCACCGAGGTCCAGACGTCCGTCATCAGGTGCTTGCCGTCGGCGACGAGGGTGATGGACCGGTACCGCGCACCGGCGCGCAGCAGCACCAGCGCGACCCCGCCGTTCACCACGGATGCCGCGACGGACACCGCCAGCCCGACCCCGACGTTCTCGAGGGGCTGGGGGTTCAGGAAGCGCTGCACCGCAGTGAAGAGGATGACGGCCGCGGCGACGAAGATCATCACGCCTTCGGTCGCCGCCGAGAAGTACTCGGCCTTGCTGTGCCCGAAGTGGTGGTTCTTGTCCGGCGGCCGGATGGCGACCGTCAGGGCCACCAGGGCCACGATCGCGGCGACCAGGTTGACCAGCGACTCGGCGGCATCCGAGAGGAGGCCGACGGACCCGGTGATCCACCAGGCAAAGGTCTTCAGCGCGATGGTCAGCAGCGCGGCCCCGATGGACAACCAGGCGAACCTCGTCAGGTCGACGGGCTGGGGGCGTGCGCGGGCCACCGGGGTGCTCACGGGGACATTCTCGCGTGATCACCCGGCTCCGGTGGGCACCCCCGTGGTGACGGTGGTCATGCCGCGCCGGACGCCACCCTCGCCCACGGAGGGTGATCCCGCCGACAGCACCACCACCACCGACCCGACGGGTGACAGGCTGGGCTCGACCACCGAAGGGGTGATCCGATGACTGGACGACGTGCCATGGGCGCGGTCGATGCCATCTGGCTGAGCATGGACAGCCCCGACAACCTCATGGTCATCGAGGGCATCATGACCCTCGACACGCCGATGGACTGGGACCGGCTGCGCGCGGTGCTGCAGCACCGCCTCGTCGACCGCTACCCCGTCTTCCACCAGGTGGTGGAGGAGGCGTCCAGCCCGTTCGGGATGCCGCACTGGGCCGACCACGAGGACTTCTCGCTCGACAACCACGTGCACCACGCCGAGCTGCCCGAGCCGGCCGACGAGACCGCGCTGCAGGCGTTCGTCGAGCAGAAGATGCAGGAGCCCCTCGACCGCAGCCTGCCGCTCTGGCACTTCTACCTCATCGACGGGTACGAGGGCGGCTCGGTCGTCGTCTCCCGCTTCCACCACGCCCTGGCCGACGGCATGGCCCTGGCCGAGGTGCTGCTCTCGCTCACCGACGAGCACCACGACGGCGACCTCACGGAGTCCGACGTGCCGCCGCATGCCGCCGCCACCCAGCACCCCGAGCCCCCACCCACCTCCCTCCTCGAGCTCGCCGGACGGCTCGCCCGCCCGGTCACCCGGCCGGTCTCCGCCGGCCTGCGCGAGGCCATGAAGCTGGCCGCCGAGCTGCCCGCGGCGCTGCACCCGTCGAACGCCGTCGAGGCGCTCAGCACGGCCTGGCAGACCGGCCAGATCGCCGACAAGCTGCTGCTCTCGCACAACCCGCCGTCGCTGATCGTCGCCCCGCCCGGAGTGGCGAAGCGCGCGGTCTGGTCGCAGCCCCGACCGCTCGACGACATCAAGCTGGTCGGCCGCACGGCCGGTGCCACGGTCAACGACGTGCTCGTGGGAGCCGTGTCCGCCGCGATCAGCCACTACGTGAGCGACCGCGGCGGCGACCCGGCGGACCTGTCGACGATGGTGCCGGTCAACGTGCGCACCCCGGGCGAACCGCTCCCCCGTGAGCTCGGCAACAAGTTCGCGCTGGTGATGCTGCCGCTGCCGACCTCGCGCCTGGCCCCGTTCCAGCGCCTCGCCGAGGCCAAGCGCCGGATGGACTCGATCAAGCACTCCCCCGAGGCCGTGCTCACCTTCGGCCTGATCACCGCGATCGGCCTGACCAACACCGCCGTGGCCAAGCACGTCATCGACTTCTTCGCCGCCAAGGCCATCGGGGTCACCACGAACGTCGCCGGGCCGCGCACCGCTCGCTACCTCGCCGGCACGCGCATCAACGGCATCCTCGGCTGGGTGCCCGGCTCGGGACCGCAGACCCTGGGCGTGTGCATCTTCAGCTACGACGGCGTCGTGCGGGTCGGCTTCAAGGCGGATGCCGCGGTGGTCACGGACCCCGAGAAGCTCGTGCACGCGTTCGACGACGAGATGGACACCCTCGTGCGGCTCGCCGCCGCCGTCTGACCGGGAGGTCACCATGCCCACCGACACCGCCAGCGCCACCGTCGTCGTCGCGGCGCCGCTCGACATGGTGCTCGAGCACCTGCGCGACGTCGAGGACACCCCCCACTGGGTGTCGGACATCAAGGAGGTGGAGGTGCTGACCCGGGGCGACGACGGCCTGCCGCTGACCGCAGCCGTCGCGGCATCCACTGCCGTGGGCACCGACCGCTACACCATCGGCTACGAGCACGGCCCCACCGGCCTGTCGTGGCACCTCATCGAGGGCCGGATGCAGACCGGTCAGGATGCCGAGTACGTGCTCCGAGCGCTCGACGCCACCCGCACCGAGGTCACCTTCAGCCTGACCATCAGCCACAACCTGCCGCTGCCCGGCTTCATCCGCAGCCGCACCATCAAGGGCCTGGTCGCCAACAACACCGGCGGCCTGGTCAAGCACTTCGCCGGGTGAGCACCGGCGCCGTGACCTAGGGGCGGGTGTGGCCGAAGGTGAACGTGCCCTGACCGCAGACCGGGCCCGGCGCCGGCTGGATGGTGTACGCCGCGGTGACCTCACCGGCGTGACGAGCACCGGACACCCGCTGGCGGCGAGCCGAGGCGTTGCCGCCCCGGGTTCAGCTGTCGAAGCCGACCCCCGCGGCATCCAGCCCGCGCAGCCACAGGTTGCGCCGCCCGGTGCGGTCCTCGGCGGCCAGGCTCGCGCGCGTCGCGCGCACCGCGGCGAAGCGGATCGGCTCCGGTGGGAACGGCATCGGCTTGCGCCGCACCATGGCCAAGCGGGTCACCTCGGTGTCGCGGCCGTCGACGAGGTCGAGGGCGACGCGGGCACCGAAGCGGGTCGAGGCGACCCCGAGCCCGGTGTAGCCGACGGCGTAGGACAGCCGGCCGCCGAGCGCGGTGCCGAACACCGGGGTGAAGCGCGAGGTGGTGTCGATGACTCCGGCCCAGCGGTGGGTGAACCGCACTCCGGCGAGCTGGGGGAAGATGTCGAAGAAGTGCTCGGCCAGCAGGTCGTGCGACGCCGACTGCTCCAGGCGGGGGTCGATCTTCCCGGGGAAGTGGTAGTTGGCGTCGTAGCCGCCGAAGAGCACCCGGTCGTCGAGCGTGCGCCGGTAGTAGTGGAACTGGTTGCCCGCGTCGGTGAGGCCCTCGCGCCCGCGCCAGCCCACGGCATCCAGCTGGGCCGGCGACAGCGGCTCGGACATCAGCACGTGGTCGTAGACGGGCAGCGTGTAGAGCGCGAGGCGCTTCAGCGGGCCGCGGAAGGCGCCGGTGCCGAGCACGACCCGGTCGGCGCGCAGGCTCCCCCACTCGGTGCGCACGACCACGCCGCCGTCCTCGCGGTCGAACGCCGTCACGCCGGTGTCCTCGTGCAGCCGCACCCCGAGCCGCTCGGCCGCGGCGGCCAACCCCCACACCAGCTTGCCGGGGTCGACGAGCCCGACCGTGGGGTCCACCCACCCGGCCAGGTAGCGCGGCGAGTCGACGCGGGCGCGCGCCTGCGCGGCATCCAGCAGGGTGGCGTCGACTCCGTGTGCCCGGTGCAGCTCGTAGCCCTCGTGCACCGCCGCGACCTGGTGCTCGCTGAGTGCCATCGTGATCTCGCCCGGCACGTGGTAGTCGGCATCGATGCCGTAGGTCGTGAGGGTCGCCTCGAACCCGGCGCGGTTCTCGTCGGCCAGCCGCTCGAGGGCGCCCACCTCGTCGGGCCAGCAGGCCAGCCCCTGCGCCAGGCCGTGGGTCAGCGAAGAGGCGACGAAGCCGCCGTTGCGACCGGATGCCGCGACACCGAACCGCCCGCGCTCGAGCACGACGACGTCGCGCGACGGGTCGTCCTCCTTGGCCTGGATCGCGGCCCACAGCCCGGTGAAGCCGCCGCCCACGACGACCAGGTCGGCGCGGTGCCCCGAGCCGGTGAGCGCCGCGCGCGGCGAGGGGCGCTCGGGCCGGTCGGTCCAGAACACGTCGGGTGTCGCGTCGGCGAGCGAGGCCCGCACGGCCGCGGGGTCGGCAGTCATGGCGCCATTGTGCCGGGTGCGAGGATGCGGCCATGCGCCTGCTCAGCCCCGACGTCACCATCGCCCCGCTCGACCACGAGCCCCTGCCGACCGGGGAGGTCGTCGCCGGATCCCCCACCGCCGCGGCGCTCACCCTCGACACCCTGGGGCGCACGCAGGTCGGGCTGTGGGAGATGGCCGAGGGCACGGCCCGCGACACCGAGGTCGACGAGGTCTTCGTCGTGCTCTCCGGTGCCGGGTACGTGACGTTCGAGCACGGGGAGCGCATCGACCTCGCTCCAGGGGTCGCGGTCCGGCTGCACGCCGGGGAGCGCACCGTGTGGACCGTCACCGAACGGGTACGCAAGATGTGGGTGGCCTGAACGTCTCGGTTCGGTCACGCACTGGTTCCGCCTGCGTCCTCACTAGGCGCGGGGGCCTGTTCGTGGCTAGGTTGCCAGCATGACCGAGCCCCTGGTCGTCCTGACGGACGTCAACAAGCACTTCGGTGAGCTGCACGTGCTGCAGGACATCGACCTCACCGTGGGCACCGGCGAGGTCGTGGTCGTCATCGGACCGTCCGGCTCGGGCAAGTCGACGCTGTGCCGGGCGATCAACCGGCTGGAGACGATCGAGTCGGGCACCATCACGATCGACGGCAAGCAGCTGCCCGAGGAGGGCAAGGAGCTCGCCCAGCTGCGCGCCGACGTCGGCATGGTCTTCCAGTCGTTCAACCTGTTCGCGCACAAGACGATCCTCGAGAACGTCACGCTCGGCCCGGTCAAGGTGCGCAAGGTCGGCAAGGCGGCGGCCGAGAAGCGCGCGATGGAGCTGCTCGAGCGGGTCGGGGTCGCTGCCCAGGCGCAGAAGTACCCCGCCCAGCTCTCCGGTGGCCAGCAGCAGCGGGTGGCCATCGCCCGATCACTGGCCATGGACCCCAAGGTGATGCTCTTCGACGAGCCGACCTCGGCGCTGGACCCGGAGATGATCACCGAAGTCCTCGATGTGATGATCGAGCTGGCCGGCAGCGGCATGACCATGGTCGTCGTCACCCACGAGATGGGGTTCGCCCGGCGGGCCGCGAACCGCGTCGTCTTCATGTCCGACGGCCAGATCGTCGAGGAAGCGACGCCCGAGGAGTTCTTCACCAACCCGCGCAGCGACCGGGCCAAGGACTTCCTGGGGAAGATCCTCAGCCACTGAACCACCACATCCACAGCAGCCGGCGGGGCACCCGGCATCCGCCGCACCACCAGATAGGAACCACCGATGAGTACTCGACGAATGGGGGCTGCGGCAGCAGCCGCCGCGATCACCCTGGCACTCACCGCCTGCGGCTCGGACGCCGGGGACACCGGATCCGACAGCACGGCGTCCGGCAGCGCCGGGGCCGGCGGCCTGAAGGTCGGCATCAAGTTCGACCAGCCCGGCCTCGGGCTGAAGAAGGGCTCGGAGTACACCGGCTTCGACGTCGACGTCGCCAAGTACGTCGCCAAGGAGCTCGGCACCGACGCCGCGAACATCACCTGGGTCCAGGCCCCCAGCGCGCAGCGCGAGACGCTGCTCTCGACCGGTCAGGTCGACATGGTCGTCGCGACCTACTCGATCACCGACGCCCGCAAGGAGAAGGTCTCCTTCGCCGGCCCGTACTTCATCGCCGGCCAGGACCTCCTGGTGCGCGCCGACGACACCTCCATCACCGGCCCGGACACCCTGAAGGGCAAGAAGCTCTGCTCGGTCACCGGGTCGACCTCGGCCCAGAAGGTCAAGGACGCCTACCCCGGTGTGCAGCTGCAGGAGTTCGCGACCTACTCCCAGTGCCTGCCCGCCCTGGCCAACAAGGGGGTCGACGCCCTCACCACCGACGACACCATCCTCGCCGGCTTCGCGTCCCAGCCCGAGTACGCGGGCAAGTTCAAGGTGGTCGGCAAGCCCTTCTCCGAAGAGAAGTACGGCATCGGCCTGAAGAAGGGCGACACCGCCACCTGCGAGAAGGTCAACGCCGCGATCACCAAGATGATCTCCGACGGCTCGTGGCAGAAGGCCCTCGACGCCAACCTCGGCCCGGCCGGCTACAAGCCCGGCACCGGCAACCCGCCGACGCCCGCCGCCTGCTCCTGACGTTCCACCACCCCGGATGCCGTCCGCCCACGCGGGCGGGCGGCATCCCGTCGTCCCCCTGACCGGAAGGCGCCCTCATGGCCGAGATCCTCGAGAAGTACGACGTCCTCGCCGCGTTCTGGATGACGATCTACCTCACCTTCTTCGCCGCCATCGGCTCGCTCGTGATCGGCACGATCCTCGCGGTGATGCGGGTGTCGCCAGTGGGGGTGCTGCGCGGCCTCGGAGCGTTCTACGTCAACACGGTGCGCAACACCCCGCTGACCCTCATCCTGCTGTTCTGCGTGCTAGGCATCCTGTACCAGCTCCAGATACCGCTGGCCCCGAACGACTCCCCGACCTCGGTGCGCGACAACGCGATCCGCTGGGCGATCGTCGGGCTCTCCGTCTACCACGCGGCCTTCGTCTGCGAGGCGGTGCGGTCAGGGGTCAACACCGTCGACCGCGGCCAGGCCGAGGCGGCGCGCGCCATCGGCCTCACCTTCGGCCAGACGATGCGCGAGGTGATCATGCCGCAGGCCTTCCGTGGCGCGATCGCCCCCCTCGGCTCGGTGCTGATCGCCCTGACGAAGAACACCACGGTCGCGTCCATCATCGGCGTGGCCGAGGCCTCCCTGCTGATGAAGACGATCATCGAGAACGAGACCGCCAGCGTCACGGTGTTCCTGGTGTTCGCCATCGGGTTCGTCATCCTGACGCTGCCGGTCGGCCTGTTCTTCACGAGCCTGTCCCGACGCCTGGCGGTGAAGCGATGAGCGCGGCATCCGTGCTCTTCGACGCGCCCGGTCCACGGGCGCGCGCCCGCTATCGCCTGCTGACGTTCCTCGGCGTCCTCATCGGCCTCGGCGGCCTGGCCCTGGTGCTCTGGAAGCTGGGGCAGTCCGGTCAGCTCGACGCGGTGATGTGGTCGCGGTTCGTGTTCACGAGCGATGTGTGGACGCAGTACCTGGTGCCCGGCATCGTGAAGACCCTCGAGGCGGCGGCGGTCTCCATCGTGCTCGCGCTCATCTTCGGCCTGGTGTTCGGTATGGGCCGGCTCTCTCACCTCGCCCCGGTGCGCTGGTTCTGCGGCACCGTCGTCGAGTTCTTCCGGGCGGTGCCCGTGCTGCTGATGATGTACTTCGTCTTCGGCGTCTACACGGTCAACAACGTCTTCGGCGTCGACTTCAACGCGTTCTACGCGGTGGTCACGGGGCTCACGCTCTACAACGGCTCGGTCATCGCCGAGCTGGTGCGCTCGGGCGTGCACCAGCTGCCTCGCGGCCAGTCCGAAGCCGGGCTCTCGGTGGGGCTCAGTCGCGGACAGGTGCTGCGGTCCATCCAGCTGCCTCAGGCCCTCACCGCGATGCTGCCGGCGCTGGTCGGCCAGCTGGTCGTCATCCTCAAGGACAGCGCGCTGGGGACCGCGATCACCTACCGCGAGCTCCTGGCACAAGGCGGTGACGCCGGCACTGCCTACGCGGCCGTCATCCCCGCCTACGTCGTCGTGGCGCTCATCTTCATCGTCATCAACTACGGACTCACCGTGCTGGCCGGGCGGGTGGAGCGCCGCATCAACCGGCGCGGTCGCGCGGCGGGCGGCACCATCACCAACGCGATGCCGGGCGCACCGGGCGGGTCGGGCGCGATGGCGAGCACCGGGCTCGCGGGCGACAACGTGCAGAACCTCGACCCGAGGGCCTGACCGTCGGCCCCAAGCACGAGCAAGGGCCCGCGACGCAGAGCGGCGGCTCAATGCCGAGGGCGCAGCGTGGGCCACCCTCGACGAACACGCCGTGGCCGAACGGGTACGGGCAGAGCGCGATGCCGTCGTCACTTTCGCTGAGTTCTCCGTAACCTGGCTCCGGACGCGTCGAACCAAGAACGGCCCTTTGCAGGAGTCCACCCGTCGCGGCTACCGGATCTGGCTCGACAAGTACCTGCTTCCGACCCTTGGGGACCTCCCGCTTGACGAGATCACCCCGACGGCGGTCCTCCGCTGGTACGAGGACGCTCTCCCAGGCCGGCCCTCCACCAACGGAAACGACCCGCATTGGGGACGAGCGCACGGCCTCGGTGCTGGTGGCGGATCTCGCGATGACGGCCCGGAAGGACATCAGGTCGAGCACGAGGGCGGATGTCCCCTTCTGTCACGACCCGGATTGGCCTCTGGTGGACTCGATTGGCCACGTTCTCCCGTCACCTCCCGCAGAATCTCCGCTCGCGGTAGGCGGCACCGGAGCGGCGTCCGGTCTCGTGACCAAGTCTTCGGCCTGATCGCGCAGCGCCGGATGCCCGCCGACCTGCTGGCGCCGAGGCTTCGCATAGGGCAGCGTTGGGTCCGTGAGCGACGCGACCTGGGTGCTGGTGTCCGCGCTCGGCGTCGGAGTCGTCTTGGGTGCTGCCGGGCGTGCCCTGCTGCGCAGCCGGGTTCGTCTCAGTTGGTCTGACTCGGTCGTGGCCGGTCTGCTCGGCGCCGTGGTGGGAACCCTGATCGGCGGTCTCGTGCCCGGCGGTCCGCGACCCTGGCTTGCGGGCCTGGCCGCGGTGCTCGGGACGACGATCGTGCTGCTGGTCATGGAGCGCGTGAGCGCCCGGCGGCGGGAGGTTCGCGGGAGCGTCGAGGCCCTCGTGCGTGCGGGCGAGTCGGCCAAGGTCGAGTTCAAGTCATCCGCTCGCTACAACCGGTACTCCGGCAAGCGCGACGAGCGCCTGGAGCACGCGGTCGCCAAGACGGTCGCTGGCTTCCTTAACGCAGAAGGTGGCGTCCTGCTGATCGGGGTCGCCGACGACGGTTCGATCGTCGGTATCGAGGACGATTACACGCTCCTGAAGGCACCCGACCGGGACCGCTTCGAGCTGTGGCTGCGGGACATGCTGACAAAGTCCCTCGGGACAATCGCCACGAAGGACCTGCGGGTCGAGTTCGACGCGACCAATGGTCACCAGGTTTGCCTCGTCACCGCGCCCGCTGCACGGCGACCCGCCTTCGTGCACGGCTCAGAAGGTCATGATGCGGCCCTGTTCGTGCGGCTCGGAAACACCACCCGAGAGCTCGACGTCGAGGAGGCGCTCACGTACTGCCTCGACCGCTGGGGTCGGCGCGCGATACGCGGCGCGGCCGGGTCTCCGAGGGCTCTCGGCTGAGGCCCGCTCCTCCAACGCTTCGCGTTGGTTGGGCGCACGTCACCTGCGCCGCAGCGTTCCAGGTCGACTGCCAACCGGTCCGGAACACCTTCATGAAGAGTGGTCGCCATGACCTCGATGCGCTTGCATCGGGACAGACGGAACCGGCACGGACCCACGGCGCGGGCCGTGCCGGGCTCTGGGGCGCGGGTGCCGGTCAGCTGTTCTCGACCTCATCCGCGATCGCGCGGATGTCCTTGGAGGCGACGTCACCAGCCGCCCGGCCCTGAGTGCGGACGAGTAGGAGGCACCGCCGGGGAGTGTCACACGGCGCGTTCCGGGGGCGCCCGGCCGTGGTGTCCCGCCAGTGGAGCGCGTCGGAGAGGTCCTCCTCCAAGTCGATCTTGTCGTGCAGCTGGTGGGCCTTGCCCAGCGCGGCTCCGCCTTCCACTTCAAACCCTTCTTGGTCGAGTGGTCGGTCGCCTTCCGGATCTCACGCCTGCCGTCAGTGTGACGACGACGACGACGGCGCCGTCAATGGCGAAGTGCCGACCGTCCTCGAGTGACTTCAGCGCCTCGTACGCCTCCCAGCCGTGGTGGTGTCGCTGAAGTCGGCGACGAAAAGCGTGCGCGAGCCGTCACTCCTGGCGGCCACGTCGGTCGGTGTGTCGTCGGATTTTGGTGTTTCTTTCCGGTGGTGGGTCGCGGCCCATGCGGCGCCGCTCATTGTCGGGCTCTCTGGTCTACCTGACGTCGGTCTTCTGGGGGTACCGCAGCAGGAAGAGGGCCTCGGCTAGGGCCATCGACGCGATCTCGCGGGGGTCGACGCTCTCGTTGGGGGCGTGGATCATGGCTCGAGGCTCCTCGACCCCGATCAGGATGATCTCGGCGTCGGGGTAGGTGTCCGCGAAGACGTTGCACAGGGGGATGGATCCACCTTGGCCGAGGGTGGCCATCGGGACGCCGAAGGCCTCCTCCATCGCGGCGGACATGGCGGCGTACGCCGGCCCGTCGACCGTTGCGCGGAACGGCGAGCCGGCGGCCTCGGGCTCGACGGTGGTCGTGAGGCCCCAGGGCGTCGCCGCCGACAGGTGCTCGGTGAGCGCGGTCTGGGCCCCCTCGAGGGTCGTGCCCGGTGGGATGCGGAGGTTCAGCCGAGCCGCGGCCCGGGGCACGATGGCGGAGGCTGAGCCGACCACCGGCGGGCAGTCGATGCCGAGCACGGTCAGGGCGGGTCGGGCCCAGAGCATGTCGGAGACGGTGCCGTCGCCGAGCAGCTGGGCGCTGCCGACGACGCCGGCATCCGACTGGAACTGGTCGGGTGGGTAGGCGGCGCCGGCCCAGGTCTGGGTGTTGTCCAGCCCGGCGATCGTGGTGTTCCCGTGGGCGTCACGCAGCGTGGCGAGCATGGCGATCAGGGCCGCAAGGGCGTCAGGGGCCGCACCGCCGAACATGCCGGAGTGAAGCTCGGAGCCGAGGGCCTCGACGCTCACGACGACGTTGACCATCCCTCGCAGGCTGATTGTGGCCGCGGGCCTGCCGACGGCGGCGTTGCCGGTGTCGCACACGAGGATCGTGTCGGCCCGTAGCAGGTCGGGGTTCTGCTCGACGAAGGCCTCGAGGCCCCCGGTGCCTTGCTCCTCCGAGCCTTCGACGACGAGCTTGAGGTTGACGGGCATATCGGCACCCAAGGCGCGTAGGGCGGTCAGGTGCATCAGGATGTTGCCCTTGCAGTCCGCGGTCCCGCGGCCGTACCAGCGGCCGTCGACCTCGGTCAGCTCGAATGGCGGTGTGTGCCAAGCGTCTTCATCGAGGGGGGGTTGGACGTCGTAGTGCGCGTACAGCAGCACTGTCGGTGCGTCGGGGTTCCCGCACGCGCGAGAACCCACCACAGCCATGCTGCCGTCGGCGGTTTCGACCAGGCGGGCGTCGTCGAACCCGACCGCCGCGAAGCGGTCGAGCACCCACTGCGCTGCCCGCTCGCACTCTTCCGGCGGAAACTGTCGCGGGTCGGCGACCGACCGCAGCGCGACGAGCTCGGTGAGCTCTTCGCGAGCCAGAGGCATCAGGGCGTCGATCCGGATCGTGAGGTCGGAGCCGAGCGTCATGGTCAGCTACCCAGCGACGTTGTCGTCGAGCTTGAGGTCGTCGACGAAGTCCTGGAAGTCGGCCAGCTCCTCTGGGCAGTAGACCTTGAGGATGAGCAGCTCACCCTGGACGACCCGGCCGGCGGAAATGATCGGGCGTTGTCCCACTCCTCCGGTGCCGGTGGTCATCTGAGCCAGCAGGGTGGCCTTGGTGAGCGCGCTGTTGGGGTCGGCGCAGACCGCGCCGCCGTCGTCGCCGAGCAGCTTCACCAGCACCTCGCTGGACGGGGAGTTGGCACCGGCGTTATCCAGCTCGGTGATCAGCTGAGCGGCCTTGGTTTCGGCCTGTTCGGTGGTCGAAGCCGCCTTGAAAGTGAGCAGCCCCACGGCCATCAGCACCGCGACGACGACGCCCAACCCGATGTAGAGGGAGCGTCGCTCCTGGTCGGTCTGGGTCTCGAGGTTGGTCGTCATGACTGGCTCACCTCCTGCGTGGGCTGCGCCTCGTCGGGCTGCTTCCAGGACGGCTTGCGCGATCGGTAGAACAGGAACGGCACGAGCAGCCCGAGGCCCAGGGCGCCGCCCGCGACGATGAGGACGTACACCCCGGCGTTGCCCTCGCTGAACTGCGACGGTGGGATGAAGCCGATCAGCAGTGCGGCCAAGGATGCCGTGAAGCCGACACCGCACAGCGAGACCAGGATCGGGGCGCGGAACCCGCGCGGGTGGTCGGGCTGGCTGCGGCGCAACCGGACGGCCGCGACGAACATCAGCAGGTACATGATCAGGTAGACCTGCGTGGTGATCACGGAGAAGATCCAGTACGCACTGGACACCGAGGGGATCAGGGCGTACCCGAGAGCGATGAAGGTGGTGATGACGCCCTGGGTGACCAGGATGTTCTGCTGCACGCCGTTCTTGTTGAGCTTCTGCAGGAAGGGTGGAAGGTAACCCTCCTGCCGCGAGATGAGCAGCAGCCCCTTGGATGGGCCGGCGAGCCAGGTCAGCATGCCACCGACCGAGGCGGTGACGAGCATGATGCCGATGATGGGTGTCAGCCACTCGATGCCGAACTGGGCGAACACCGCTTCGAACGCCTGCATGATGCCGGCGGTCAGGGACAGCTGCTCGGCCGGGACGAACCAGCTGATGGCCAGGGCCGGGAGGATGAAGATGGCCAGCACCAGCCCCATCGCCAGGAACATCGACTTCGCGAACTCCTTGGCCGGGTTGCGCAGCGACGACACGTGAACCGCGTTCATCTCCATACCGGAGTAGGCGAGGAAGTTGTTGACGATGAGCACGAGGCTGGCCAGGCCGGCCCACTCGGGCAGGATGTGGGCGGCATCCATCGGGGCCGCCGACTCGTTGCCCTGCCCGAGGAACACAACCCCGAGCGTGACGAGGATGACCCCGGGGATCAGCGTGCCGATGATCAGGCCACCGCTGGCCAGTCCGGCAATGCCCTTGGTGCCGCGGGAGGAGACCCAGACCCCCGACCAGTAGACGACGACGATCACGATCGCAGTCCACACGCCGCTGCTGGCGAGCTCGGGGTTGATGACGTACGCGAGCGTGCTGGCAACGAACCCCAACAGCGTGGGGTAGTAGAAGATCGTCATCGCGAACTGGCACCACACCGCCAGGAAGCCCATCGGCTTGGAGATGCCCTGCGAGACCCAGTTGTAGACGCCGCCGTCCCAGCCCGAGGCGAGCTCGGCGGAGACCAGCGAGGTCGGCAGCAGGAAGACGATGGCCGGCACGATGTAGAGGAACACCGCAGCCAGGCCGTAGACGGCCATCGTGGGCGCAGACCGAAGGCTCGCCACCGAGCTCGTGGTCATCAGCGCCAGCGCGACCCAGGTGATGTACGCCGCCGCTGGGCGCGTGCGCGCCGTATCGCGAGCCGGGCTCGCCGGCACGTCAGCGGCGCTCATGGCTCGACGCGCCGAACCGGAACCACACCCGAGGTGCGTTCAGCGGGGCAACGCGGGCACGAGCCTCCTGCGCCGACGTTGCGATTCCCTCATGGCGATCAGCTCCCGTCGCAGCGGTATCAACCCGTACCGCGAACGCTAGGACCGTCCTGTCGCCGCAAGATCACCCGCGCCGGGTGAGCCGCGCTCTACGCCACGACCGCAAGGCGGTGATCGGTTCTGTTGAACCGGTGCCCGCCGTCGGTCGTCACGGTGACGATGTCCTCGATCCGAACGCCGAAGCGCCCGCTCAGGTAGATGCCGGGTTCGATGGAGAAGCACATCCCGGGCTCCAGGGGCTGTGACTCGCCCTCCACCATGTAGGGGGGCTCGTGGGTGGTCACCCCGATGCCGTGGCCGGTGCGGTGGATGAACTGCTCACCGTACCCGGCGTCGGTGATGACGCCGCGTGCGACCCGGTCGATCTCCTGGCAGGCGACGCCCGGTCGGACCGCCTCGAATGCGGCCTGCTGGGCGTCACGGACGATGCCGTGCACCCGCACGAGCTCGGCGCTGGGCTCACCCACGCTGACTGTGCGCGTGGTGTCGGAGCCGTAGCCGTTGAGCAGCCCCCCGAAGTCTAGGACCACGGCGTCGCCCACCTCGATGACTCGCTCGCCGGCCTCATGGTGCGGGTTGGCGCCGTTCGGGCCCGACCCCACGACCGTGAAGTCGACCTGCTCGTGCCCGAACTCGCGCAGCAGCCCTGCGAGGTCGGCCGCGACCTCGGTCTCGCGCCGGCCGGCGAAGCGCAGCCGGACGACCTCGAGGAACGCCGAGTCGGCCGCCGCGCCGGCCGCCGCCAGCCTCGCGAGCTCGGCGTCGTCCTTCACCGCTCGCAGCATCGGGAGGCACTGGGTCATCGCTGTGTAGCGCGTGGCGGGGAGCAACTCTTGGAGACCGAGGAGATGCATCGCCCACGCCGAGTCGGAGACGCCGTAGCGCTCGGCCGGGGCGAGGAGACCGCCGGCCACGGCGTACGGGTCGGACCCGTCCGTCCACTCCCGGATGGTGAGGGCGGCGGCACCAGCCGCGGCCTCGGCATCCGGGCGCTCGAGCAGCGGGGCCAAGAGGGTCGGCTCGTGGTCGGGCCGCAGCACCAGCAGGGTGAGGCGCTCGGTGATGGCCGTGGGCTGGTAACCGGTGAGCCACACCAAGTCTGGTCCCGGCGTCACCAAGATCCCTCCGTCAAGGCCGGCTTCGACGGCGTCGGCAACCGCGCGCTCCATCCGGGCCCTGTAGTCGCTGGCCGTAAAGGGTGGGGGCGAGAGCTGCGTGGTCATGGGAACTCCTTCGACTCACCCTGACCCTAGCCACCCCCTGCAGCGGCCGGCCCGCCCGCTGCGGATGACTAGGTAGGGTGCGTCACGGCACTACTCCGACGTCGCCACCCTGCTCGCGCGGTTCGCCGACCTGGGGCTGTCCGTCGTCGAGATGCGCCGCCTTCCGGACTGACCACTTCGATCCCCTCAGCGCGCCGCGGCTGGACCGACCCGGAGCGCGAAGGACTGATGCCGCCCAGTGGAATGCCGACTCGCGGCGAAGAGGGTCGTGGTGCCTTGCTCTCGGGTGAGGAGCGCCAAGGGTGAACGACGCATAGTCGCTGCATCCGAGGAAAGAAACCCCCGTACTGGCGTTTCCGCAGTTCAGGGGTTTCTTTGGGTGCTCCCCCGGTTGGACTCGAACCAACAACCTGCCGATTAACAGTCGGCTGCTCTGCCAATTGAGCTACAGGGGAAAGCCTGCCGCGGGATCGCCGCAGCAGCGCCCGGCAACGATAGCAAAGGGAGCACCCATGTCCGAAAACGGGCGGGCATGGGGCGCGCTCAGCTCAGGCCCACCTGCTCGCGCACCCGCGCCAGGCCGGCCTGCACCTGCTCGGAGACCCCCGGATCGGTACTGCGCACCCCAGGCCCGAGCAGCACCTGGCTGAGCAGGTTGCGGGTGGTGAGATCCTCGCGCACGACGACCCGGGCGGTGCGCCGGTTGCCCAGGTCGATGGCTTCGGAGAGCACCACCGAGGCCTGTACCCGCTCGCGCAACGTCTCGGGCAGCGACTGCGGGTCGGGGAGCACGAACCGCGCGGGCCGCTCGCCGTCGACCCAGGTGACGCGCAGCGAGCCGTCCTCGCCGCTCCACAGGCCGGCATCCACGAGGTGCCACTGCCGCGACAGCGTGACGGTGAGGCCGTCGGGGCCGGGCGCCACGGCGTACAGGCGGTGTCGACCGGCGACGACGGTGACGCCGCTGCCGTCCTCGACCGCCCACGCCAGCAGCTTCTCGTGCTCCTCGGGCTCGATGGCTGCGGCGACGTCGGCGGGCACGGCGGGGCGGCGCAGGCTCGACCACTCGAGCTTCACGACGAGAGCCGTTCGCGCAGGGCGACGCGCTCGAGCTCGAGGCGGTGCAGGGCCATGGTGCGCTCCCGGAGGTCGGCGGGGTCGGAGTCGGGGTCGTTCTGCACGCGACGCACCGAGGCCATCGCGTCGGCGATGAGCCGCCCGAGCTGGGCGTCACGCACCCCCACGACGAGCGAGTCGAGGTAGCGCTGCGGCGGCAGGCCGGACGAGGAGTCGAAGCGGGTCGGCAGCGGGGCGACGGACAGCTCCGACACCAGGCTGCGCACGGCGAGCGGGGCCGCCTCCCCGACCGCCGCCACCCAGGCCGCGGTCGAGGCCTTGCGGGCGGTGGGGGCGGCGATGCGGATGCCGTCGAGCACGGCCCGGTGCGCGGGCGCCACGAACGCCTCGGGCCGCAGCGAGTCGACGGCCTCGTCGGTGAACTGGCTGGGGTACTGGATGAGCGCCTGGAGCAGCTGGCGCTCGGTGAAGACCACCGGGTCGCGCAGGTCGGGCACCGGCAGGGGGGCCGCCTCACCGGGAGCCGGCTCGGGCACGTCGTCGGTGCCAGCCGGCCGGCGCGAGGTGTCGACGGCGTCGTCGTGGCGCACCCGACCGGCCTTCTTGACCTCGGCGGCCATCTGCTCGACCTCGATGCCGAGCCAGCCCGACACGGTGCGGGTGTACTCGGGGCGCAGGCTGGTGTCGCGGATCGAGCCGATGATCGGGGCCACCGCCTTCATCGCCTCGACCCGGCCCTCGGCGGTGTCGAGGTCGAAGCGGCGGATGGTGGTGCGCACGGCGAACTCGAACATCGGCACGGCGTCGTCGACGAGGGCGCGCACCGCGGCATCCCCCTTGGCGATGCGCAGCTCGCAGGGGTCCATGCCGTCGGGGGCGACCGCCACGAACGACTGCGCAGCCCAGCGCTGGTCCTCGCCGAACGCCTTCATCGCGGCCTTCTGGCCGGCGGCGTCGCCGTCGAAGGTGAAGATGACGCGGGCCTGGGGGCCGTCGGTCTCGTCGCGCATGATGCGGCGCAGGATCTTGATGTGGTCGACGCCGAAGGCCGTGCCACAGGTGGCGACCGCACCCTCGACGCCGGACAGGTGCGCGGCCATCACGTCGGTGTAGCCCTCGACCACGATGGCGCGGCGCTCGGTCGAGATCGCCTTCTTCGCGGCGTCGAGGCCGTAGAGCACCTGCGACTTCTTGTAGATCGGCGTCTCGGAGGTGTTGAGGTACTTCGCGGCGATCCGGTCGTCGTCGAACAGGCGCCGGGCGCCGAAGCCGACGGTGTCGCCGGTGGTGTCGCGGATCGGCCAGACCAGCCGGCCGCGGAACCGGTCGTAGAGACCGCGGCTGCCCCGCCCGGACAGCCCGCCGGTGACCATCTCGTCCTCGCTGAAGCCGCGCTCGCGCAGGTGGCGGCTGAGCGCCTCACCACCTTGGGGCGCGAACCCGATGCCGAACCGCTCGGCGGCCGCCCCGTCGAAGCCGCGCTCGCGCAGGAAGTCGCGGCCGACGCGGGCGTCGGGCTTGCCGGTGTCGAGCAGGATGCTCGCGTAGAACTCCTGGGCCACCCGGTGGGCCTCGATGAGCCGCGAGCGCTTGCCCAGGCTCATGCCGCCCTCGCGCGGACCCCCGCCCTCCTCGTAGCGCAGCTCGATGCCGAGCTTGGCCGCGAGCCGCTCGATGGACTCGGTGAAGGTGAGGTGCTCGACCTTCTGCACGAACGAGATGACGTCGCCACCCTCGCCGCAGCCGAAGCAGTGGTAGCTGCCGACCGTCGGGCGCACCGTGAAGCTCGGGGTCTTCTCGTCGTGGAACGGGCACAGGCCCTTGAGCGATCCCACGCCGGCCGGGCGCAGGGTCACGTGGTCGCGCACGACGTCCTCGATGGACGTGCGCTCCTTGACCGTTGCGATGTCCTCGGCTCGGATCCGACCCGCCACTGACCCTCCTTCCCGGCTCGTTCGGCTGCCCCTCGACTGTGCGCGAGTCTAGGTCGTCGCCGGGCGGCACCAGTGTCGGTGCAGGTCGAGCGCGCGCACGTCGGTGAGCGAAGCCACCTGGTCGACGAGCACCCGCAGGGCGGCGGCATCGGAGCCGGCGGCGTCCCAGTCGTGGCGCAGGTCGGGGTCGAGCCGGTCGGGGTCGGCCTCGAAGGCTGCGACGAGCTCGGCCACCACCTCGCGCTGGCGCACGTGCAGCGCCACCCGCTCGGCGGCGTGCATGACGTAGTGGGCGGCCACGGCCTTGAGCACGGCGCACTCGGCTCGGGCCTCGCGGGGCACGACGAGCCGCCCGCCGTGCCGGGTCAGCGGCCCGGGCCCGTGCTCAGCCCGAGTGGCCTGCTCGACGGCCACGACGAAGCGGCCGATGAGGCGGGACGTCATGTCCTTGAGCGCCGCGAGGGCCGGGCGCGAGCCGTCGTAGGTGTCGGGCACGGCCCCGGTGGCCAGCAGCCGCTCCAGGGCCTCGGCCAGCTCGCCGGGGGTCAGCCCGGGCTCGTAGACCTCCCCTGCCACCGCGAGCACCGCCTCGACGTCGGTGCGCTCGTGCAGGAGGCGCGGGTCGAGCCAACCGGACGCCACGGCATCCTCGACGTCGTGCACCGAGTAGGCGACGTCGTCGGACCAGTCCATGACCTCGGCCTCGACCGAGCGACGCGCTTCGGGCGCGCCGGCGCGGAACCAGTCGAAGACCTCGAGGTCGTCGTCGTAGACGCCGAACTTCATCGTGGGGTGCGGGCCCCGACCCCGCCGCCACGGGTACTTCGTCGCGGCATCCAGGCTGGCGCGGGTCAGGTTGAGCCCGGCGGGACGGCCGTCGGGGTGGGCGCGCTTGGGCTCGAGCCGGGTCAGGATGCGCAGGGTCTGGGCGTTGCCCTCGAAGCCGCCGATGCCGGCCGCGACGGCATCGAGCGCGGTCTCCCCGTTGTGCCCGAAGGGTGGGTGGCCGAGGTCGTGCGCGAGGCACGCGGTGTCGACCAGGTCGGCGCTGCAGCCCAGCGCCGCGCCGAACTCGCGGCCGATCTGGGCGACCTCGAGGGAGTGGGTGAGCCGGTTGCGCACGAAGTCGTCGCTGGACGGCTGCACCACCTGGGTCTTGGCGGAGAGGCGGCGCAGGCTCGCCGAGTGCACGAGCCGGGCCCGGTCGCGGGCGAAGTCGTCGCGGTCGGCCCGCTTGTGAGCGGGGTCCTCGGCGACCCAGCGCTCGCGGTCGGCCTCGGTGTAGGTCACCCGCTCACCCTAGGCGGGCCGCCTCCGCCGCCGCTGCCGCCCGCTGGACCCACTTCGGCTCGATGCCGTAGCGCTGGCTCGGGATCAGCCGCCCGTTTGCGCAGTCGTCGACGAGCTGGGCCATCCGGGAGTCGCGGGTCTTCTCCTGCTTGGCCGTGACCACCCAGTTGGTGGCGAGCTTGCGGTAGCTGGGGGTGGCGACCTCCCAGAAGGCGGTGGCGGCCGGGTCTGCGGCGAGCTGCGCGGCGTAGTGCTCGGGCAGCTCCCGCTCGCGGTTCTCGTAGGCGTAGATGCCGGAGCGGTCTTCCCGGCGGCGCTCGAACGCGGCCAAGCCGCTGGGCTGCATCCGGCCCTGCGCGGTGAGCTCGGCGACGGCGTTGATGTTGATCGTCGACCAGTTGCTGCTGGGCTTGCGCGGGGTCCACCGTTGGCGGCGACGGTGCTCGTCGATGCCCTGCGCCATGCTGTCGATCCAGCCCCAGCACAGGGCTTCCCGGACCGCCTCCTCCCAGGTGAGGCCGGCCTGCGGGTGGCCCTTGCGGTAGAAGCCCATCCAGAGCTCGGTCTCGGTGTCGTGGTGCGCCGCGAGCCAGCGACTGAACTCCGCGGCATCCGCGAAGAAGATCGCGGGCCGCTCGGGAGTGCCGCCGGGGGTGCCGATGCGCGCTGCCATGCGCCCACGCTAGCGGCGCCCTGCGACACCCGGAAGGCACCGAGCACGCACCGGGCGGAGGACGGCCCGGTCCCCTGTTCGGTGGACCCGCCCGCCGGGTTCCGTTCCTAGACTTCCCGATATGAACCGCAGACACCTCAGCTTCATCGCCCTGGCCATCACCATGCTCTACGGCGCCAGCTTCGCGGTGTTCGACGAGGCCCCGAAGGGCTACGCGGCGATCGGCGGGGTCCTCGTGGCGCTGGCCTGGATCTCGGTGGGGGTGTTCGGTAGGGACGACCGACCGCGCGACACCTCCGAACCGCAGGACACCCCGCAGCCGTAGGCGGCCTCGAACCCCGGCGGGCGCGCCGGCCGGATCCCTAGGGTGCCGGCCACTCAGGTCGACCGCAGGACGCTGTCCGTGGCGGCCTCCTGGCTGGGGGTGGCGCTGCGGAGCGCCTGGTGGGAGGGGCACACGTGGCCCGGCTCCGGGTTGTCGTGGCACTACACCGTCGACGGTGCCCGGCTCCTCGTGCACGGCTCGGGCCTCAACCTCTTCGCCGACGTGCCGTGGCTGCAGACCGGGCCGCTATCGCTCCCGCTCGGCGCCGCGCTCAGCCCCCGGAGACGCTGAGCTCGGCGTGGGCGACCTGCGCGCGCTGCGCAGCGTCGAGCTCGCGTGAGCGGAGCCAGTTCTCGGGCAGGGCCACCACCCGGGGCGACCCAGCCCGGCCGCGCTGGCCTTCGGCGGCCTCGCCCGGCCACGGTGCGTCGAGGTCGAGGGTGCCGATGAGGTCGTCGAGCGCTTGCAGGCTGTCGACCAGGGCGAGCTGGTGGCGCACCGTCGAGCCGGCCGGGAAGCCCTTGAGGTACCAGGCGATGTGCTTGCGGATGTCGCGGCAGGCGCGGCCCTCGTCGCCGTCGTAGAAGTCGACGAGGTATGCCGTGTGCCGCCGCAGCGTGGCCGTCACCTCGCGCAGCCCCGGCTGCACGCGCGCCGAGGACCCGGCGAACGCGGCGGCGAGGTCGGTGAACAGCCACGGCCGCCCGAGGCAGCCCCGCCCGACGACGACCCCGTCGCACCCGGTCTGCCGCACCATCTCCAGGGCGTCCTCGGCCGACCAGATGTCGCCGTTGCCGAGCACCGGGATCGACGTGACGGCCTCCTTGAGCCGGGCGATCGCCGACCAGTCGGCCTGCCCCGAGTACGCCTGGGCCGCGGTGCGCCCGTGCAGCGCGACCGCCGCGACGCCCTCGCCCTCGGCGATCCGCCCGGCATCCAGGTAGGTGACGTGGTCGGCGTCGATGCCGACCCGCATCTTCACCGTGACGGGGATGTCGTAGGGCGACGCCTCGCGCACCACGGCTGCGACGATGCCGCGGAACAGGTCGGTCTTCCACGGCAGCGCCGCGCCACCGCCCTTGCGGGTGACCTTGGGCACCGGGCAACCGAAGTTGAGGTCGATGTGGTCGGCGCGGTCCTCGGTCACCAGGATTCGGGCAGCCTGCCCCGCGGTGACCGGGTCGACGGAGTACAGCTGCACCGAGCGCGGGTTCTCGCCGGGGTCGTGCGAGATGAGCCGCATCGTCTCGGGCGTGCGCTCGACCAGGGCCCGGGTGGTGACCATCTCGGAGACGTAGAGGCTGGTCGCCCCCGAGGCGCCGCCGGCCTCGAGCCCCGCGCTGCCGTACTCGCGGCACAGCCGCCGGAAGGCCCGGTTGGTGATGCCGGCCATCGGGGCGAGCACCACGGGTGACTCGACGACGTGCCGCCCGATGTGCAGCGGCGGCAGCACCGGACGGCACGCCGGAGGCGAGGCGGGGGCGGCGATGGCGGTGGCGGTGAGGGCGGACATGGTGCCCCATTCTCCCCCGACTAGGGTGGTGCCGTGGCATCGCAGCGGTCCGGAGGCCCCTGGGGCACCGACGGTGTGCGCGCCACGTGGGTCGGTCACTCGACCGTGCTGCTCGAGCTCGGCGGGCTGCGCATCCTCACCGACCCGCTCCTGCGCCGTCGCCTCGGCCCGCTGCGCCGGCGCCGCGACCTGCCGGTGCAGCAGCACGTGGACGACGTCGACGTCGTGCTGCTCAGCCACCTGCACCACGACCACGCCGACCTGCCCTCGCTGCGCCGCCTGGGCCACGTGCCGGTCGTCACCGACCCCACCAACCTCCCATGGCTCGACAAGCACGAGCTCGAGTCCGGCGAGGCCTTCACCGACGGCTGGCACCCGGTCGGCCCCGGGGTCGACGTGATGCTGGTGCGGGCCGACCACGAGGCCCGCCCGATGCCGCACCGCCCCAACGGCGCCACCGGCATGCTGCTGCGCGGCGGCGGTGTCGTCGTCTGGTTCGCCGGTGACACCTCGCTGCACCCCGACATGGCCCGGCTGCCCGAGCTGGCCGGTGCCCGGGTCGACCTCGCCCTGCTGCCGGTCGGCGGCTGGGGCCCGCGCCTGTCCCCCGGCCACATGGG
Organism: uncultured Actinomycetota bacterium; assembly: GCA_963833495.1. Classification (GTDB taxonomy): domain Bacteria; phylum Actinomycetota; class Actinomycetes; order Actinomycetales; family Dermatophilaceae; genus Fodinibacter. The sequence goes on from CAWHYJ010000013.1 coordinate 26,302, forward strand.
GCCGGTCCAGGCGGCCGACGCCACCGCGCGCTCCGGCGCCCGGCACGTCATCCCCATCCACTACGGCACGCTGCACCCGTCGGGCTGGCCCACGTCGCAGCTGGACTGGACGACCGACCCCGGTCACCGGTTCGTCGAGGTGCTCCCCGAGTGGAGCGACGCCACGGCGCACGTGCCGCCGGTGGGTGGGGCGGTCATGATCCCGCCGGAGCACGCGCTGCGCTGAGCAGCTCCCACAGGGCGGCCGCCGTCTCGTTCGGGTGGGTCAGCGGGAAGACGTGCAGCCCGCGCGGCACCGTGACGACGCGCACCCAGCGGGCCGACCGGGCGGACCGGGCGAAGCGCCGCGCGTCGACGCGCAGCTGGTCGAGCTGACCGTTGACGAGCAGCACCGGCGCGGTGACCTCGGCGAGCATCTCGGGCCGGCACAGGCCCATGACACCCGCCCACGCAGCCGGGATGCCGTCGAAGCCGTAGCCCGCCTCCTTGATCACCGCCGCGAGCTCGGGGGGCAGCAGGGCGTCGAACTCGCGGTCCATGGCGCGCGACATCCGGTCGACCCCCAGCCGGGACTCGACCCGGGCGATCGCCCGGTAGAGCGCCGCCCCCGGTCCGGCCGGCACCGCCGACGCCCCCAGCAGCGCGAGCCCGGCAAGCCGGTGCGGGTGCTCCGCCGCCCAGGCCATCGCGAGGTAGCCGCCCAGGCTGTGCCCGGCGAGCACGACCGGCACCCCGGCATCCCCGCCCTCCACCGCCTCGGTGATGACCGCGAGCGCCCCCTCCCAGGTGAACACCTCGCCGCGGCGAGTGCCGTGCGCCGGCAGGTCGGGCAGCACCAGGTCGACGTCGGGCCCGAGCAGCGCGGCATAGCGCGACCACTGCGCTCCGCTCAGCTGGGAGCCGTGGAGCAGGACGAGTCGCACGGGGGATGCCACACCCGACATCCTTCCGCAGGGCACTGCGGCCCCGGTGGTTGGATGGCCCGATGAGCGCCCTGGTGACCCCCGACGAGCTCGCCACCCTGCTGTCGCGCGGCGAGGTGCGCGTACTCGACGTGCAGTACAACCTGCGCGGCACGCCCGGCCTCGAGCTGTATGCCGCGGCGCACGTGCCCGGGGCACCGCACCTCGACCTCGACGCGGCGCTCGCCGGGGCGCCGGGGGCGAGTGGCCGGCATCCGCTGCCCGACCCTGCCGTGCTGCAGGAGGCGCTGCGCGCGTGCGGCGTGGGTGACGACGACGAGGTGGTCGTCTACGACCAGGCCACGTCGCTCGCGTCGGGGCGCGCCTGGTGGGTGCTGCGCTGGGCGGGGCACCCGCAGGTGCGCGTGCTCGACGGTGGCCTGGCCGCCTGGCAACGGGCCGGGATGCCGGTCACCGACGAGGTGTCCACCCCGGCTCCCGGCGACCTCACCGTGCGACCGGGCTCGGTGCCGGTGCTCGACGCAGGCGCAGCGGTGGACATGGCACGGCACGGGATGCTGCTCGACGCGCGCGCCCCGGAGCGCTACCGCGGCGAGGTCGAGCCGATCGACCGGGTGGCGGGCCACGTGCCCGGCTCGGTGAACCTGCCGATGACCGACCTGCTCGGCCCCGACGGCTGCTTCCTGCCCCCGGACGAGGTGCGGCTCCGGGCCGCGGCGGTCGGGGTGCACCGCGACACCCCGGTCGGCACGACGTGCGGCTCAGGCGTCACTGCGGCCCAGCTCGCCCTGGCCCTGCACACCGCCGGCATCGACGCCATCCCCTACGTCGGGTCGTGGAGCGAGTGGATCGAGGACCCCACCCGGCCCGTCGCGACCGGGGATCAGAGCGTGTAGGTGCCCGAGAACTCACCGGGCGCCGCGGCGGCCCGGTCGACGTCGGCGACCTGGTAGAGCAGTCCCTCGTTGACGTCCCACGCGAGCACCCGTCGCACCATGCCCTGGAAACCCGCTCTCTCCGAACGGGACTCGAACAGCACGGCATCCTGTGGACCCCAGCCCAGCGCCCGGTAGGACGCCTTGGGCACCAGCGGGCCGGTGGTCGCGGCGAGCACCCGCGGGGTCGGGGGGAGGTCCGAGTGCACGGCCACCAGTCCCTGCGACCGCTCGAGCGCGCGCTGGTAGGCACCGGGCAGGAAGGCGCCCCCGGCCACCCAGCCCTCGGTGTTGGAGACCGATGCCGTGTTCGGGACGACGGGCGGGCCGAGCAGGGCCTTGGTGCCGGTGAGCAGGCCGGACCCGGAGAAGGTGCGCAACCGCGCGCCCCCGGCGCCGGCTTCGCCCTGCGCGAGGTCGGCCCAGTCGGGGTTGACCGCACGCGCGGCCCGGGTCACCGCGCCGGTCTCGGGCACGACGAGCCAGCCGTCGTCGCGCCCCCGCGCGACCAGGGTGGTGCGGTCGCGCGCCCAGCCCGCCAGGACGAGGGTGGGGTCGGGGACCTCGATGCTCGTCGCCGAGCCGTCCCTGGCGTCGATCACCACCAGGCGCCCCGGCTGCGGGATGACGACCCGGTGCCGGTCGTCGGAGACCGACCGGGGGCCGAGCAGCGACTGCACTCCCTCCCACAGGCTGATCCGCACCGCCGGCAGCTCCACCTGGAACGGCGCGTCCGGCGCGAAGAAGACCGGGTGGTAGCCGCCCCCGGCGCTCACGACGAGGTACACGGCCCGCAGCGGCCCGGCCACGCCGCCCCCGGGGCCAAGTTCGGCCCGGATCGCGGGGTCGGCCGGCCCGAGGTGGCGCGGGATCTGCAGCCGGACCGCGTCCGGGTAGCGCGGCAGCAGCGCCTCGTCGGGCGGGGAGGGAGCGAGGAACACGGTGACGCCGTCGACCCGGGCCGTCGGCATCCGGCCGTCCGCTGCCACCGTCGCTGCCGCCGTCGGGGCCGGCACGGGTGGCGAGTCCTCGTCGCGCAGCACGAAGCCCAGCGCACCGGCGGCCGCGAGCCCACCGACGGCCAGCGCGCTGCGGCGCACGACCGCCCGGTTCCGGCGGCGGGCCTCGTCCCACGCCGGTGCGGCGAGCTCCAGGTCGGGCACGTCGTCGCTGGCCAGCTCGAGCAGCTCGCGCAGGTCGGCCGTCATCGCGGGCCCCCGGTGCCGATGTCGGCCCGCGGCAGGGCGTCGCGCAGCCGGCCCAGCGCCTCGACGCCTTCCGCGTGCGCGGTCGCGACACTGCAGCCGAGCACCTGCGCGACGTCTCCCTCGCCGCGCTCCTCGAACCAGCGCAGCACGACCACCGCCCGCTGCCGGGGTGTGAGGGCGTCCAGCGCCCGCAGCACCTCGCGGCGGCGCTCGACCACGTCGGCGTCCCACGGCTCGTCGGGGTCGTCCCACGCGGCGCCGGTCGGGATCGCCTCGGGCGGCCGCCCGCGCCAGGAGGCGACCGCGTCGCGGTAGAGGAGGCGGCGCACGTACAGGTCGGGCTGCTCCTCACGCACCCGCGACCACTGGCGGCCGAGCTGCACCAGCGCGGCCCGCACCAGCCGCTCGGCGAGGTGGAGGTCGCCGGTCACGAGGTAGGCCGCTCGCAGCAGGGTGTGCTGGCGCGCCTGGGCATAGTCGACGAACTCGTCGTCGGGCCACGGCGCCTGCGGCTCGCGCGCGTCGTCCATCCGGCTCACCTCCTCGTGCCCGCCGACGTCTCCCCCACTGTCTCAACGGGTGGCCACCGGGCGGAAGGTGCGGGCAGGTCACGATCCGGATGGCCGAAACGTCTGCCCCGGCGCTCGGCTTCTGTTTGGATCAGCGCATGACGGATCGGGACCAGGAGTCCGAGCCAGGCCCCGGCACCGACGCGGAGGCCCTGCTCGACCGGGGCGACCTCGACGGTGCAGTGCTGTCGATGCGGCAGGCGTGGCAGCTGGCCCAGGACGACCCACAGGCATCGGGGACGGTGGCGGCCTGCCTGCGCGTGCTGGTGCGGATCGGGAACGCCGAGCGCGCTGTCGACCTGCTGGTTCCCCGCCTCGGCTGGTTTGCCGAGCTCCGCACCCCGAGCGACCGGATGTGGTTCGCGGCCACGGCCGCCTTCGTGCTCGAGCAGGCCGCGGCCGCCGGGGTGGCGCCGGAGACCGTCGGGGGCCGGCCGGTCGACGAGGTGGCCGGCGACGCGTCCCGGGTGGCGGGTGAGATCGCCGCAGCCCTCGACGAGGAGCACGGATCCACCGTCACGTCGTCGGCGCTGGCCGCCGCCCTCGACCCGACCCGGGTGTCGCGCGAGCCCACGCTCCCTCCCACCCGGTTGCCCTCGACACCACCCGAGGGCGCTGACGGCCGGGTGGTGCCACCGACGACCCGGGTGCTCGACCGGGCCCGAGCGGTTCGCGAGGGCCTCGCGAAGGCGGGCGCCGACCTCGAGCCGCAGGTGGAGGCCTGGCTGCGCGACCGCGACGGCATCCTCCCGGTGACGACGCCGGAGGCGTGGTCGGCGGTCTCCCTGCTCGACCGCACGGCAGCCCAGGATGCCGGTCCTCCCGGCCGGCAGCGCGCCCTCCTGGCCGCTGCTCTGGAGGCGGCGCACCACGCCGACGACACCGCCGGTGCCACCCGCGCGGAGGGCGAGGTCGCGCTGCTCGACGTCGTGGAGGCCGAGAGCCAGGAGGAGGCCGAGGGCGCGAGCGCTCGCGCCCGGGCGTGCGCCGAGCGGCTGGAGTCGGACGGCGCCGACGAGGAGGCCGGCGCGCTGTGGCGCCGGTTCGCCTGGTTCGGCGGGAGCGACGACCCGGCCAGCCACCTGGCTCGGGCGGGAGCGGCGTACGGTCGCGCCGGCCTGACCGAGCGCCGCCTGCTGTGCGGCATCGAGCAGGCCATGGCGACCGCGCCCGTCGATCCGGACACCGCCGCCGCGATGCTCGAGGCGATGGAACCGGAGGTATCCGGCATCCCCGTGTTGGCGTCGATCGCCCTCGACGGCCGGGCCCGGATCGCCCGGAGCACCGGTGACCTCGACGTCGCCGCGTACCTCCTGGAGCGGGCGCGCTCGGTGCGCGGGGTGCCCCGACGCGCGCGGCTGGCAGAGCTCGTCGACCTCTGCGACGTGCGGGTGGAGCAGGAGGCGTGGGCCGAGCTCGAGGGCCCCGCCGCCGACCTCGTGGCCGCCGCGACGAGGGACCGTGACCCCGTGCTCCTCGCGCTGGGGCAGCGGCTCCTCGGCCTGGCCTACGTGGAGACCGGCCGCCCCGCCGAGGCCGCCGAGCTGCTCGACGCGGCGCTGCCGGTGCTGCGCGAGTACCAGCCGGCGCTGGTCGGGCCGGCGGGGTGGGCCCTCGGCAACGCCCTCGTGGCCCTCGGCCTCTGGTCGGGTGCCAGCACCGCCTACACCACGGCATCCGACTCGTTCCAGGCCCAGGACCGCCTTCGCGAGGCCGGCCACACCCGGTGGTGCGCTGGCAACGCCGCGTGGGATGCCGGGGACACCGTTGCTGCTGCCGGTCTCTTCGACGAGGCCGTCGACCAGGCGCAGCGCTCGGGCACCGTGGGGCTGTACGTCGAGGCGCTGCGCTCACGGGCGGCCCTGACCGCCGACACGACCGACCTGATCACCGGCCTTGCCGACCTCGATGCCGCCATCCCCGCTGCCGAGGCGCTCGCGGCCGAGCTGGGTTTGGGCGAGGACGAGTTCGACGGCGAGGTGCTGGAGCCGTATGTGCTGCGCCAGGGGGCCCACCTGCTCGCGCAGCACGGCGAGGTCGACGCCGCCGTGGAGCGGATGGCGAGGGCCGAGGCCTTGGTCGGGCACGAGTTCGAGCTCGTGCTGCGGGCCGAGGCGGGCATGATGCTCGCCGAGGTCGACCGGTTGGACGATGCCGAGCCGCGGCTGCGGGCCTCGCTCGGCGAGCTGGACAGCGACGAGCTGGCGCCGACCCGGGTGGACGTCGCCGGAGCGCTGGCGCGCGCCCTCGAACGCGCCGGGCGCGGCGAGGAGGCCGAGGGGGTCTGGGAGCGCTACGGCCCCCAGCAGTGAGGTGCGGCGGGGCTACGCGCCGACGAGTCGCTGCGCCATCCACCCTTCGACCTGGTCGAGCGACACCCGCTCCTGCGACATCGAGTCACGCTCGCGGATGGTGACCGCCTGGTCGTCGAGGGTCTCGAAGTCGACGGTGATGCAGAACGGCGTGCCGATCTCGTCCTGGCGGCGGTAGCGGCGGCCGATGGCGCCGGCATCGTCGAACTCGACGTTCCAGTTGCGGCGCAGGGTGGCCGCGAGGTCACGCGCCTTGGGCGAGAGGTCGGCGTTGCGCGACAGCGGCAGCACCGCGGCCTTGACCGGCGCCAGGCGCGGGTCGAGGCGCAGTACGACGCGCTTGTCGACGCCGCCCTTGGTGTTGGGGGCCTCGTCCTCGGTGTAGGCGTCGACGAGGAAGGTCATCAGGCTGCGCGAGAGGCCGGCCGCGGGCTCGATGACGTAGGGCGTGTACTTCTCGCCGCTGGCCTGGTCGAAGTACGACCAGGTCGGTGCCCGAGTGCTCGCTGTGCGTCTTGAGGTCGAAGTCAGTGCGGTTGGCGATGCCCTCGAGCTCGCCCCACTCGCTCCCGGTGAAGTTGAAGCGGTACTCGATGTCGACGGTGCGCTTGGAGTAGTGCGAGAGCTTCTCCTGCGGGTGCTCGTAGTGCCGCAGGTTGTCGGGGTTGATGCCGAGGTCGGTGTACCAGCGGGTGCGCTCGGCGATCCAGTACTCGTGCCACTGCTCGTCCTCGCCGGGCTTGACGAAGAACTCCATCTCCATCTGCTCGAACTCGCGCGTGCGGAAGATGAAGTTGCCGGGGGTGATCTCGTTGCGGAAGCTCTTGCCGGTCTGGGCGATGCCGAACGGCGGCTTCTTGCGCGAGGCCTGGCTGACGTTGAGGAAGTTGATGAAGATGCCCTGGGCGGTCTCGGGCCGCAGGTAGTGCAGCCCGGACTCGTCCTCGATGACGCCGAGGTAGGTCTTGAGCATCATGTTGAAGTTGCGCGGCTCGGTCCACTGGCCGCGGGTGCCGCAGTTGGGGCAGGCGATGTCGGCGAGCTGCACCGAGTCGGGGTCGACCTCCTTGCCCTTCTTGGCCTCACGGTCGGCGACGGCCTCCTGCATGTGGTCGACGCGGAAGCGCTTGTGGCAGCTCTGGCACTCGGTCAGCGGGTCGGTGAACTCGCCGACGTGGCCCGATGCGACCCAGGTCTGGCGCGGCAGGATGATCGAGGAGTCCAGGCCCACGACGTCCTCACGGGCGGTCACCATCGAGCGCCACCACTGCCGCTTGATGTTCTCCTTGAGCTCGACGCCGAGCGGGCCGTAGTCCCACGCCGAGCGCGTGCCGCCGTAGATCTCACCGCACGGGAACACGAACCCGCGACGCTTGCAGAGGGAGACGACGGTGTCGACGACGGAGGTGGGGGCGGCCATGTCGGCAAGGCTATCCGGGGGGTGACCCCACGGCCGAACCGGTTCCGGCGGCGGACAGCTCCTCGAGCACGCTGCGGAAGGTGGCGTGGCGGCGGGGCCCGACCGCCGTACGCCAGTCGTCCTCGAGCGAAGCCATCAGCGCGGCGGTGCGGACGAGCACGGCATCCCCGTCGGGAGTCCGGCTCACGAGCCGGACCCGACGGTCGGCGACGGCGAGCGTCTCGGCGAGGTGCCCGGTTGCGACGAGCGCGGGTGACGACCTGCTCCGCCGGCTGGCCCGCGGGCTCACGATGCCGGTGGCCCTGCACGTCGCCTTCCGCGACGAGGCCTCGGCAGCCATCTGGCTCCCCGCGCTGGACCTGGACGAACGCCATCGGGGCACGCGGACTTCGCCCATGCGGCCCACCTCCTGGGCCGGCTGGCCGGCAGCGCCGAGGTGGCCGAGCTCGCCCGGGTCGGCGAGCTCGAGGCGGGGCCACTCACCGTCGCGCACGGCGACGCGTGCCCCAACAACCTGCTCCGCACGACCGGCTCCGACGACATCACCCTCATCGACTACGGCTTCTGGGGCCGGCAGTGCCTCGGCTTCGACCTGGCCAGCTGCTCGACGGCGACGTGCACCCGGCCGGCGACCCGCCGGGACCCTGCCCGAGGTGGAGCGCGAGATCGTGCCCGCCTCCGTCGCCGGGCTCCACGGCGAGGGGGCGGCGATCTCGCGGTTCTGCCTCGGGATGGTCGAGGCGACGTCGGGGTGACCGGTCGCCGCAACTAGACTTCGTGCCCGTGTCCCCCCTCCGCGAGTCCCTCGAGCGCGCCAGCCTGCCTGCGGTGACCTACCTCAGCAGCCTGCCGCGCTTCGTGCCCTTCCTCGGCATCCTGGTGCTGACCTTCGCCGGCATCCTGCTGCCGTCCCCGGCCTGGCTGCTGCTGGTCCTCGTCATCGCGGTGCTGCTGTGGATCCTGGTTCTCGCCTGGCCGCGGCTCAGCGGGGCAGAGCGGCTGATGCGGCTGGCCGTCGTCGCGATCATGGTCGCCATCCTCGTCACCCAGGTGGCCCCGCGCGGCTGACGCCATCGCCATTTGACAATGATTCTCACTTCGAATGAGAATCGTTGTCATGAAGCCCGCCCTCCTGGTCGCCGCCCTCGTGGTGCTGCTCGGGTCGGGCTGCACGTCGGCGCACGCCGGAAAGGCCGGGGACGACGGGCGGATGCCGGTCTCGGCCGCCTTCTACCCGTTGCAGTTCGTGGCCGAGCAGGTCGGTGGCGAGCACGTCCGGGTGACCGGGCTGACCAAGCCGGGCGTCGAGCCGCACGACCTCGAGCTGACCCCCAAGGCGGTGGGCTCGCTCGCTCAGGCGAAGGCCGTCGTCTACCTGGCCGGCTTCCAGCCGGCGGTCGACCAGGCCGTGCGCACCCAGGCGTCGGATGCCGGGTTCGACGTCGCGCCGGCTGCCCGCCTGACCGCCAAGGACCCGCACTTCTGGCTCGACCCGACCCGGCTCGCCGACGTCGCGACCGCCCTGGGTGACGACCTCGCCCGGCGCGACCCCGCGAACGCCGCCGACTACCGCGACAACGCCGCAGCGCTCGTCGCCGATCTCGACCGGCTCGACGCCGAGTTCCGCACCGGCCTCGCGCGGTGCCGCACCCGTGAGCTCGTCACCGGCCACGCCGCCTTCGGCTACCTCGCCGACCGCTACGACCTGCACCAGGAGGGGGTCGCCGGCGTGAGCCCCGACATCGAGCCCGACGCCGCGACCCTGCGCGACCTCAGCGCCCACGTGCGCGAGGCCGGGGTCTCCACGGTCTACTCCGAGAGCCTGGTCTCCCCCGCCCTCGCGGAGACCGTCGCCCGCGAGGCCGGTGCCCGGGTCGCGGTGCTCGACCCGCTCGAGGGGATCACCGACGCGTCCAAGGGACGCGACTACCTCGAGGTGATGCGCGCGAACCTCGCCACGCTGCGCACCGGACAGGAGTGCCGATGACCGACCTCGTCCCCCTCGTGCGCCTCCACGGCGCGTCCTTCGGCTACGCCGACCGACGGGTGGTCTCCAACGCCGACCTCGAGCTGCACCAGGGCGAGGTCGTGGCCCTGCTCGGGCCCAACGGGTCGGGCAAGTCCACGCTCGTGCGCGGCATCCTCGGGCTCACCACCGCGCAGGGAGGCGACGTCGAGCTCTTCGGCACCCCGCGGGAGCGGTTCACCGAGCACACCCGCATCGGCTACGTGCCGCAGCGGCACTCGCTGTCGGCGTCCGTGCGGGCCACCGTCACCGAGATCGTCGAGGTGGGCCGGCTGCCGCACCGCCCCTGGTGGAAGCCTGCGTCCCGCAGCGACCGCGCGATCGTCCGCGAGGCGATCGCCGACGTCGGCCTCGGCGATCGGGCCAGCGAGGAGGTGGCGGCCCTGTCGGGCGGGCAGCAGCGCCGGGTGCTGATCGCCCGGGCGCTGGCCGGGCGCCCGGAGCTGCTCGTCATGGACGAGCCGACCGCCGGCGTCGACCATGCCAGCCAGGAGGCGCTCGCCGCCGTGCTGCAGCGGCTCGCCGACCGCGGCACCTCCATGCTCATCGTCACCCACGAGCTGTCAGCGCTCGAGGGCGTCGTGAGCCGCATCGTGTGCCTGGACTCCGGCCACGTCGACTTCGACGGCGACCCCGCCGCGTACGCCACCCACGTCGGCGGGCACTCCGCCGGCTCGGGCCACCACCACGACGACCGGGCGGCGCGCGCCGGCCACGTCATCGGCGCCGCGCCCCTCGACCCGGCCCCTCGGAAGGTGTCGCCGTGAACGACCTGCTCGCGCTCGACTTCATGCGCCAGGCCCTCCTGGCCGCCCTGCTGGCCGGCTTCGCCGCGCCGCTCGTCGGGGTCTTCCTCGTGCAGCGGCGGATGTCGCTCATCGGCGACGGCATGGGTCACGTCGCCCTGGCCGGCGTCGCCGTCGGGGTGCTCACCAACTCGGCCCCCGTGCTCACCGCCCTGGTCGCCGCGGTGCTCGCCGCGGTCGCCATCGAGCTGATCCGCGCCTCCGGCCGCACCAGCGGTGACACCGCGCTCGCCGTGATGTTCTACGGCGGCATCGCCCTGGGCGTGGTGCTGATCGCCCGGTCCAGCGCCGGCACCCCCGCCACGCTCACCAGCTACCTGTTCGGGGCCATCCTCACCACGACCACCGGCGACATCATCGTGTTCGCGGTGCTCGCGGCCGTGGTCCTCGCGACCACGCTGGTGCTGCGCCCGCGCTTCTTCGCCGTGGCCAACGACGAGGAGTACGCCCGCGCCCTCGGGATGCCGGTGCTCGGCTACAACGTCGTGCTCGCGGTTCTCACCGCGGTGACCGTGGTGGTGTCGATGCGCATCGTCGGGCTGCTGCTGATCAGCGCGCTGATGATCCTGCCCAACGCCACCTCGCAGCTGTTCGCGCGCAGCTTCCGGTCGGCACTGTGGTGGGCGGTCGGCATCGGCGTCGCCTGCAGCGTCGGGGGCGTCGTGGTCTCCTACTACGCCGAGACGCCCTCGGGCGGGACGATCGTGCTGCTGGCGGTGGCCGCCTTCCTCGTGGCGAGCACCGGTGCGGCCCTGACCGCGCGGGCCCGTCGCGCGGCGCACGCCCGCTCCGAGCGGCACGACCACGAGCACGGCCCCGACTGCGGGCACCCCACGGTCGAGCACGGCGACCACGTCGACTACCTGCACGACGGCCACCGGCACGCCGCCCACGAGGAGCACTACGACGAGCACGGCCAGCACGCGGAGGTGGAGTCGCGATGACCGACCAGCTCTCGGGCGAGCGCCGGCCGACCCGCCAGCGGGCGGCCATAGCGCAGGCCCTCACCGGCTCGGCGGAGTTCCGCTCCGCCCAGGAGATCCACGCCGCCCTCGCCGGGTCGGGCACCCGGGTCGGCCTCGCGACGGTGTACCGCAACCTCCAGGCGATGGCCACCGACGGCGAGGTCGACGTCATCCGAACCCCCGAGGGCGAGGCCGTCTACCGCTCCTGCTCGACCGACCACCACCACCACGTCGTGTGCCGGTCGTGCGGCCTCGCGGTCGAGGTGACCGGGGATGCCGTGGAGCGCTGGGCCGAGGCGGTGGCCGCGGCGCACGGCTTCACGCACGTGCGGCACACCGTCGAGATGGACGGGCTCTGCCCGGACTGCTCGGCCGGGCGAGCCTGAGGCTCAGAACGCCGACACCGACTCCGGTGCCCGCTGCGGCCGGCTGAGGGCGCGCAACACCGCACCCTGGCCGTGCCGTTCGGCGGCGACGGACGCGAGGAGGGCGAGCACGGCATCCGCCGCCTCATCGGGAAACACCGGGGTCTCTACGCCGACGCTGGCCGCGAGGTCGTCGGCGTGCACGAGCACCTCCATCGCACGGGTCAGGACGAAGTCGGCACTCGACAGCGACCAGCCCTGCCACGGGATGAGGACCGTGTCGGGGTGCCGCTCGCCGGCAAGCAGCGGCGCGAGCGTCGCCGGCAGGGCCGCGAGGTCGGCAGCCACCCGCTCCCCCAGGTCGGCCGGCCCGGATGCGGCGTACTCGTCGGCAGAGGCGCGCACGCCGACGTTCGCCTCGCTGTCCAGGCCGGTGTGCACCCAGGCGGCCCGGCGGTAGTGCTCGAGCACCGTGATCGGCGGCTCGTCGTGCGGGGCCGCGGCAAAGAGCAGCACGACGTTCGCGGCCTGGCCGGCGAGGTGGTTCGCCAGGCCACCGACCGTCATCCCGGCGCAGGCGCTCTCGTGCGCCCATCGTTCGGAGACCGACGGGTGACGGATGAGGTCGGCCGCCACGCGCGCCACCTCGGGGAACAGCTCGACGACTCGCTCGGCCATGGAGCGACGCTAGCGGCCGCTGCCGCCCTATGCCGTCGGAGCGTCGACCGCACCGCCATAACGTCGCTCGCGGTCGACGTAGGACTGGATGGCGGCCCACAGGTCGCGCCGGTCGTAGTCGGGCCAGAGCCGGTCCTGGAAGACCATCTCGGCGTAGGCGCTCTGCCAGAGCAGGAAGTTGCTGGTGCGCTGCTCCCCCGAGCTGCGCACGAACAGGTCGACGTCGGGCATGTCCGGCTCGGGCAGGTAGCGGGCCACGGTCTTCTCGTCGACCGAGCGCGGCTTGAGCCGGCCGCGGGCGACGTCCTCGGCGAGCCGCTGAACGGCATCCCCGATCTCGGCCCGGCCGCCGTAGTTGACGCAGAAGTAGAGGGTGAGACCGGTGTTGTTGCGGGTGAGCTCCTGGGCGACCTCGAGCTCCTTGATCACCGAGCCCCACAGCCGCGGGCGCCGACCGACCCAGCGCATGCGCACGCCCCACTCGTGCAGCTGGTCGCGGCGGCGGCGGATGACGTCGCGGTTGAAGCCCATGAGGAACTTGACCTCGTCGGGGCTGCGCTTCCAGTTCTCGGTCGAGAACGCGTAGGCCGACAGGTGGGTGACCCCCACCTCGATGGCGCCGGCGACGACGTCGAGCAGCGCGGCTTCTCCAGCCTCGTGCCCACTGGTGCGCGGCAGGCCGCGCTGGTTGGCCCAGCGGCCGTTTCCGTCCATGACGACGGCGACGTGGCGGGGCAGCTTGTCGACCGCGATGGCGGGGGGCCGGGCCCCGCTGGGGTGCCCGAAGGGCGGCGGGTAGGGGCTCCGCACGCTCACCGCTCCACCATACGGAGGCTGCGGATGCCGCGTTCGAGGTGCCACTGCAGGAACGCCGCGGTCAGGCCGCTGCCCTCCCGCCGGTGCTGCGGGTCCGACGCGTCGGCCACCGCCCAGTCACCGGCCAGCAGGGCACTGAGGAGCAGGAAGGTCTCGGGGGCGGGCGCGGCGGAGCCGGGTGGGCGGCACGCCGGGCAGACCGCACCACCGGCCACCACGTGGAAGCCGCGGTGGGGGCCGGGCGCACCGCACTTCGCGCAGTCGGAGAAGCTCGGCGCCCAGCCGGCGACCGCCAGCGCTCGCAGCAGGTAGGCGTCGAGCACGAGGTTCGGGTCGTGCTCCCGGCCGGCGAGCGAGCGCAGCGCCCCGGCGAGCAGGAGGTACTGCTGCAGGGCGGGTTCGCGCTCCTCGGTGAGCCGGTCACAGGTCTCGAGCACGGCTGTCGCCGTGGTGTAGCTCGGGTAGTCGCGGGCGATCGCGTCGCCCCACGGGTCGAGCGTCTCGATCTGGGTCACCGTGTCGAGGCTGCGTCCCTCGTAGCACTGGATGTCGACGTGCATCGCGGGCTCGAGCCGGCTGCCGAAGCGCGACTTGGTGCGGCGCACCCCCTTGCCGACCGCGCGCACCTTGCCCAGGCGTCGGGTGAGGAGGGTGACGATGCGGTCGGCCTCACCCAGCTTCTGGGTGCGCAGGACGATCGCCTCGTCGCGGTAGAGGGGCACCGCACCATTGTCGGTGCTTCCCGCGCAATCGGCGGGATGCCGGGCCGCCGACCGCTCGGCGAGCTGGTGCTCACGAGGGTGGGTCGATGGCGTGGTGGGTCCACAGGTGGAGCACGGCGAGTGAGCGGTGGGGACGCCATGCCTCGGATGCCGTCGCGGCCTGTCGCGCGGTCACCCCACCGAGCGCCTTGCGCAGCACGAGGTCGCCGGGGAGGAACACGTCGGGGTCGCGCAGGGCACGCAGGGCCACCAGGTCGGCGGTCCACGGCCCGACGCCCGGAAGGGCGAGCAGCATGGCCCGGGTGAGCCTGTGGTCGGTCGGGTCGAACCGCAGGGTGCCTTCGGAGACGGCCTCGCCCATCGCGACGACCGTGCGGGCGCGAGCGCCGGTGATGCCGACGCTGTGCTGCAGGTCGACCGGGTCGAGGGCGGCGAGCACCTCTGGGCTCGGGAACGAGCGCAGTCCTTCGAGTTGGGTGCTCAGGTGGCTGCCCCGGCGACCGGCTGAGCACCCGACTCCCGGATCTGTGCCGTAGGCGGCGACGAGGCGGGCGGCGAAGACCCTCCCCGCCGCGAGCGAGACGTGCTGGCCGAGCACCACGAGCACGGCGGTCTCGAACGGGTCGGTGCTGCCGGGAACCCGCAGGTGCGGTCGGGCCCTGACCAGCGCCCCGAGCACCGGGTCGTCCGCGAGGGCTGCGACACCGGGCGCCGGGTCGGCGTCGAGACCGAGCCACCGGCGGCCGACAGCGGTGGCCGCGTCGACGGCATCCGGTGGACCGTCGGCAACGACGTCCGGGATGCCGACGGCGCCCGGGGGCAGCGTCACGGTGAGGAGGCTGCGCCCGCGCATGGCTGGGACGAACCGCCGGTGCCGGGTGGAGCCGTCGTCGAGGGCGTCGACCTCGTCGAGCCCCGGAACGGCGTGCGCCACGAAGAACGCCCGCAGCGCCGGCAGGTCGACGAGGTCCGTGGTCACCCGGCGATCAAACCCCATACCGCTGGGTCGCGGCGGAGGTTCACCGCGGGGAGGACGTCGTGGTCCGTGTCACGCACGTCGTCGCGTACCAGCGGGGCTGGAGCTGCACGTCCACGGCTTGGGGCCTACGGTTCGTCGCTGGCGATCACCTTCGACGACGAGCCCGAGCCCCGCGGACGACTGACCGCCGGCTCAGGCGAAGTCGGTCGACGCGAGCTCGGTGGCACCCTGCTCGATCGCGTCGAGGACGCAGCCCACGACGACCTCCGGGTCGAGCCCGCGAGCCAGCCTCGGCGCGGTGCCGGCGAGCGGGCGCCCGGCCAGGCCGGTCTCGGTGTGCGGGGGCCGCACGTCGATGACGTCGACCCCGGCCCGGCGCAGCTCGCGCGCCAGCGCCCGGTCTGCCGCGGTGAGCGCCGCCTTGCTCGCCGCGTAGGCCGCCATCCCGGGCAGGGGGGTCTCGGCCACCACGGCACTGAGCTGCACCACGAACCCACGGCGCTCGGCGAGCGCCGGCACGACGCGACGCAGCAGGAACAGCGGGCCGAGCACGTTGGTGAGGAAGAGCTCCTCGAGCACCTCGTCGCCGGTGTCGAGCAGCGCCCCGAACGCCACCACGCCCGCCGCGTTGACCAGCCCGTCGAGGTGGCCGTGCCGCTCGACGGCGGCAGCGACCACCCGGTCCCCGAGGCCCGCGTCGGCCACCTCACCGACGACCGCGACGACGAGTCCGGGCAGGGGGTGGGCGCTCATCCCCCCAGCCCACGGCATCCGGATGCCGTGCACAAGCGGTCTGCAAGGTTGGTGGCTTCGTTCGCTGGACACGTGTTCGATTGCTGTCTACGCTGACGTGGTGACCGAACTACAGGGGTCGCTGCTCGACCTGTCCGACGAGGTCGTCGTGTACCCGCTGCGCGGGGTGCGCCGCACGCACCTCAGCCACGGTGCCTGGGTCGACGTGATGACCGGCTTCGTCGGGGGCGCCGACCGGCTGTACGCCGCGCTGCGCCGCGAGGTGCCCTGGCAGGCCGAGCGACGACAGATGTACGACTCGGTCGTCGACGTCCCCCGCCTGCTGCGGTTCTACGGCGAGCGCGAGCCGCTCCCCCATCCGGCCCTCGACGAAGCGCGCGACGCCCTGTGCGCCTACTACGCCGACGAGCTCGGCGAGCCGTTCACGACGGCCGGGCTGTGTCTCTACCGCGACGGGCACGACTCGGTGGCCTGGCACGGTGACCGGATCGGCCGCTCGCGCGACTCCGACACCATGGTCGCGATCCTCTCGGTCGGTGCACCGCGCGACCTCGTGCTGCGCCCCCGCGGTGGGGGAACCTCGGTCAAGGTGCCCGCCGGCCACGGCGACCTGGTCGTCATGGGCGGCTCCTGCCAGCGCACCTGGGACCACTGCGTGCCCAAGACCGCCAAGCCGGTCGGGCCGCGGATCTCCGTGCAGTTCCGCACTGCCGGGGTGCGCTGAGACGACACCGCCGCGACGAGCGGGTGGGCACTCCCGCCTCCGGTTGCGGGACGGGCACTGACGGTGGAGCCTCGGGCTAGCCCGTCGTCGTCCACGAGAGGTACTCCCATGTCCGTTTCCACCAGGCGGGTCGTCGCCGGCGTCGCGGTCGCCGGCCTCGCATGCCTCACCGCCGCCCTGCCCACCGCATCCGCAGATGCCACGGCAGGGCACGATCGGCACCCCTCGCACGGGCACCACCAAGCGCGAACCGTCTCGGGAACCCTGTTGGCCTTCAACGACTTCCACGGCAACATCGACCCGCCGGCAGGGAGCGGCGGAGTGGTCGCCACGACCAGCGGGCCCGTTCCGGCCGGCGGCGTGGAGTACCTCGCGCACTGGGTCAAGGCGCTGCGCGCCGAGGCGAAGAAGACCTCGAAGTACGTCTACACCGTGGCGGCCGGCGACCTGGTCGGCGCCTCACCACTGGTCAGCGCGGCCTTCCACGACGAGCCCACCGTCGAGGAGATGAACTCCCTTGGCCTCGACGTCACCAGCGTCGGCAACCACGAGTTCGACGAGGGCGTCGACGAGCTGCTGCGCCTGCAGAACGGCGGCTGCCACCCCACCGACGGCTGCCAGGACGGCGACGGCTTCGCCGGCGCCGACTACCCGATGCTCGCCGCCAACGTGGTGCGCAAGAGCAACGGCAAGCCGATCCTGCCGCCCTACAAGATCCGCAAGGTCGGTGACGTCAAGGTCGGCTTCGTCGGCATGACCCTCGAGGGCACGCCGAGCATCGTCAACCCCAACGGCATCCAGAGCGTCAACTTCCTCGACGAGGTGCAGACGGCGAACAAGTACGCCAAGGAGCTCAGGCGCAAGGGCGTCAACGCCATCGTGCTGCTGCTGCACGAGGGCGGCAGCCAGGCGCTCCCCAACAACACGCCGGCCGCCTGCAACGGCTTCAGCGGCCCGGTGGTCGACATCGTGCACGGCCTCGACCCGGCCTACGGGGTGGTCATCAGCGGCCACACCCACCAGCCCTACGTCTGCGACCTGCCCGACTCGGCGGGTGAGTCCACGCTCGTCACCAGCGCCGGCTCCTTCGGGCGCCTGGTCACCGACGTCGCCTTCAGCCTGAGCACCCACACCGGCCGCTTCGTCTCGGCGTCCGCGACCAACAACATCGTCGAGAACGGCATACGCAACGCCGACGGCACCTGGCAGTCCACCGGCACCCCGCCGAACGTGAGCTTCGTGCGCAACCCCGCGCTGATCGACCCCGCCGCCAAGGTGATCGCCGACAAGTACCGCGGCGCTGTGGCCCCGCTGGCCGACAAGGTGGTCGGCAGCATCACCGCGGACATCACCAGGGACAACGCGGCGAACGGCGAGAGCCCGCTGGGCGACGTGATCGCCGACGGCATGGTGGCCTACTCCACCCCGGCGGCCCCGAGCTTCGCGATCATGAACCCGGGCGGCATCCGGTCCTCGCTGGTCTTCGCCCCGAGCGGCGGTGAGGCGCCCGGGCAGGTCACCTACGGCGAGGCGTTCACGGTGCAGCCGTTCAACAACCTGGTCGTGACCCGCACCTACACCGGGGCGCAGGTCAAGGCGGTGCTCGAGCAGCAGTTCGCCGGCTTCGCCGGGCAGACGACGAACCGCATCCTGCAGGTGTCGGCCGCCGTCACCTACAGCACCACCACCAGGCCGCTCGGCGACCGGGTCACCGACCTGCGCGTGAACGGCGCGCCGATCGACCCGGCCGGGTCCTACAACATCACCATGAACGACTTCCTCGCGGCCGGAGGCGACGGGTTCACCAACCTCACCGTGGGCACGAACCCGGTCTACGCCCCTGGCTTCGACGTCGACTCGCTGACCAGCTACCTCGGAACCGGGCCGATCGCTCCCGGGCCGGCGAACCGGATCACCAAGCTGGGATGACGATCGCAGCACACCGCTGCTGATTCCCGGCGCCGCTCGGCGACGGGTGGCAGGCTCGCCAGTGCACAGGCGCACTGGCGAGCCCGTCAGGAAGGACGCAGCGATGAGTCGCGCCGCCGCAGCCCGCGCCTTCCTCCAAACCCGGCTGCATCTCCGGTGCCGTCACCTTCGGGGCCACCACTGACCGCGATGCCGTCGCCCCCTTCAGCGTGCCCGACGACTCCTGGGCCACCTGGAACGGCACCTCGATGGCTGCCCCGCACGTCGCCGGTGCCTTGGCGCCGCTGCGCCAGCACACGCCGAACCGACCGGTTGTGCGCCTGGTCGACGACCTGCGGTCCAGCGGGAAGCGGGTCACCTATGCCTCTAACGCTGCCCGCGTCACCACCCGCCGGATCGACGTCATGAGCGCCATCGCGGTGAGCACCGGCCCCCGGCTCGCGCTGAGCGGCGGGCCGGCCGTGGCCCCCGAAGGCAGCGCGCTGACGCTGGTGGGCACCTGGACCGACGGCGCGGCCGGGCCGCCGGTCTGCGCCACGGCGACCGCCGGCACGGTCACCCTGGGCCGCGGCACGTGGTCGTGGACCGCAACCCGCGGGGACGACACGACGCTGCCCGTCACCATCACCGCGACGGATGCCGGGGGCGCCTCGCGCGCACTCACCCTCACCGCCCGGTGGTCGAACGTCGCGCCGACCGCCACCCTCACCGCGGCGGGCACCCACTGGTGGCACGGCAGCGGGTCCGGCACGCGGCGCACTGGTGGTCCGCCGCCTACCGAGGGCAGTCGCGTCGGTGGGCGCCGCCGACCAGCCCTGCCTGCTCGCCACGGCCCGCACCCTCAGCAGCGTGTTCGCGGAGCCTCGCCCCCTCACCACCGCCGCCGACGCCGTGGCGGTGCTCGGCCCGGCCCAGGGCGCCGGCACGCGCGACGTTCGACGCCAACCTGCTCGCGGCCTGGCTCGACGTCGCCACCGGCTCGGTCGACCCGTCGCACCGTTCGACGCCGACGGGAACGGCTCGCGGGAGACAGAGGTGGGCGCATTCCTCCTCGCCACCGAGCACGGCGGAACACCTCGCCGGCCACGTCACGAGACCCGGTGCCGCTCACCCGGGGCTGCCGCGACCGCGCGCCGCGGCCGCCAGCGGCACCGCGACACCGCGGTGGTGGCCGCGACCAGCAGGGCCCGGACGCCGTCGAGCAGGTGACCGAGGCCACCCGCGGGCGGCGCGGCACCGGCACCCGGGCCGAGGGCGCCGCGAGAGACCACGGCCCGCTCACCCGTCGGCCGGGCGAGCAGCACCGTGGCCACGGGCAGCTCGAACCCGTGGCCGGCGAGGTCGACGGCTGGACGCCGGCCGACGCGCAGTCGCCCCGCACCACGGCGGCGAGCGGCGTCGCGCCCTCACCGGTCACGGCCAGACATGCCATCCCCGCAGTTCCGCCGTCTTGGCGGCGTAGAGGGCCGGGCCGCCGGCCTCCACGCGGGTGGCGAGCGCCACGACATTCTCGCCGGCCGCGGCCCGCACCCGCTCGGCGGTCTGGCGCCGTCGCACCGTCGTCACCGCAAGCAGGGCCGCCACGTCGCTCAGGCGGGGACCACCGCGTCGCGCTCGGCGCGGTTGACCGCCGACATGATCGCGCGCAGCGAGGCCTTGACGATCGACTCGTGCAGGCCGACGCCCCACAGCACCCGCTCTCCCACGGCGCACTCGACGTAGGCGGCGGCGCGGGCGTCGCCACCGGCCGACAGGGCGTGCTCGTGGTAGTCGAGCACGCGCACGTCGACCCCGAGCGGTGCGAGCGCCTGGATGAAGGCGGCGATGGGGCCGTTGCCGGTGCCGGAGATCGCGACCTCCTTGCCGAAGTCGGTGATCGTGGAGTCGATGTGGTCCATGCCGTCGTCGGCGCCGGTCAGCGTCGAGCGCACCGGGGCGAAGCGCCCCCAGCGGTCGCCGGGCTCGTCGGCGTGCAGGTACTCGTCGGCGAACATCTGCCAGATCTGTGCTGCCGACAGCTCGCCGCCCTCGGAGTCGGTGCGGCGCTGCACGACGTGGCTGAACTCGACCTGGAGCCGGCGCGGCAGGTCGAGCCCGTGCTCGGCCTTGAGCAGGTACGACACGCCGCCCTTGCCGGACTGGGAGTTGACCCGTACGACGGCCTCGTAGGAGCGGCCGATGTCGTGCGGGTCGATCGGCAGGTAGGGCACGCCCCAGTCGATGTGGTCGACGTCGGTGCCGGCCGCCGTGCTGCGCCGGTCCATGTCCTCCAGGCCCTTCTTGATGGCGTCCTGGTGCGAGCCGGAGAAGGCCGTGTAGACGAGGTCGCCGCCCCACGGGTGCCGTTCGTGCACGGGCAGCTGGTTGCAGTACTCGACGGTGCGCCGGATCTCGGCCATGTCGGAGAAGTTGATCTGCGGGTCGATGCCCTGGCTGAACAGGTTCATGCCCAGGGTCACGAGGCAGACGTTGCCGGTGCGCTCGCCGTTGCCGAACAGGCAGCCCTCGATGCGGTCGGCACCGGCCAGGAAGCCGAGCTCGGCTGCGGCCACGCCCTCGCCGCGGTCGTTGTGCGGGTGCAGGCTCACGACGACGGACTCGCGGCGGTCGAGGTGGCGCACCATCCACTCGATGGAGTCGGCGTAGACGTTGGGAGTCGCCATCTCCACGGTCGCCGGGAGGTTGACGATCATCTTGTGGTCGGGCGTCGGGTCGATGACCGCGATCACCTCGTTGCAGATGCGCACCGCGAACTCGAGCTCGGTGCCGGTGTACGACTCGGGCGAGTACTCGTAGTAGACGTCGGTCTCGGGGATGGTCTCCTCGAGCTTCCTGCACAGCCGGGCGCCCTGGAGGGCGATGTCGATGATGCCCTCCTCGCTCATCCCGAACACGACGCGGCGCTGCAGCACCGAGGTCGAGTTGTAGAAGTGCACGATCGCCTGCTTCGAGCCGCGGATGGCGTCGAAGGTGCGCTCGATGAGGTGGTCACGACACTGGGTGAGCACCTGGATCGTGACGTCGTCAGGGATGTGCCCGCCGTCGATCAGGTCGCGGCAGAAGTCGAAGTCGGTCTGGCTGGCGCTGGGGAACCCGACCTCGATCTCCTTGTAGCCCATCCGCACGAGCAGCTTGAACATGCGCATCTTGCGCTCGGCGTCCATCGGGTCGATGAGGGCCTGGTTCCCGTCGCGCAGGTCGACCGCGCACCAGCGTGGGGCCTTGGTCATCACCTGGTCTGGCCAGGTGCGGTCTGGCACGTGGACCTCGAGCTGCTCCTGGAACGGCACGTACTTCTGGGTCGGCATGCCCGAGGGCTGCTGGGGGTGGATCACTGGTCTGCTTCCTTCACACTTCGTCGGGGTTCAGCCGGTGCAGCAGAAGCTCCGCGACGAGGGGCGGCCGATTCAGGCCCCGCCGCGGCAGCGAAGGAGGAGGTGTCCGTGAAGCACGCCCCCAGCGTCCCACGCGACCGGCACCGCGCCAACCCCGGGGCCGCCGAAGGTCACGATGCGGGACGCAGCACGGCCACGGTGACGGCGCGGCGCACCTCGAAGCCGACGCGTCGGTAGAGGCGGTGGGCGCCGTCGTTGCCGTCGCGCACGTGCAGCATCGGGGTGTCGCCACGCTCCCGGATGCCGTGTGCCGCGGCGAGCGTCACGACCGCGCCCAGGCCCTCGCCGCGTACCGCCGGGTCGACGCAGACCCCCGAGACCTCGCCGAAGCCCAGGACCCGCATCCGCTCCCCCGCCATGGCCACGAGCCGGCCCTCGCGGCGGATGCCGAACCAGCGCCCGGTGAGGTGGCTGTTCGGGCCGAACGGTCCCGGCTCGGTCGCCGACGCGAGCGCCACCATGTCGGGCGAGTCGGATGCCGTGAGCTCCACGACCTCGCGCCTCGCCTTCGTCGGGAGCTCGGTGAGGTCGCCGGCGACGTACTGGGTGGCAGGCTCGCGGAGCAGCTCGCGCCAACCGGGCGGGGCCGGCTCGACCTCGCCGC
Organism: uncultured Actinomycetota bacterium; assembly: GCA_963833495.1. Taxonomy (GTDB): domain Bacteria; phylum Actinomycetota; class Actinomycetes; order Actinomycetales; family Dermatophilaceae; genus Fodinibacter. The sequence continues at coordinate 48,431 of CAWHYJ010000013.1, forward strand.
GCAGGAAGACGGCGGTGCCGCGGGGGCCGACGAGCTCGGCCAGCGCCGCCCAGCCCGCGGCGTCGAGGTGCTCGACGCCGCAGAACGGGGCGATCTCGTCGCGGTAGCGACGCGCCGCGCCGTCGGTGGTGGTCTCGGCGAGGGCGGCGTGCGGGCCGGTGAGGGCGTGCCATGCGACGTCGTCGAGCACGTGGTCGGCCACCGGCTCAGCCCCGAACCCGCACCGAGAGGCAGGTGACGCAGCCCTCGAGCTTCTCGAACTCCGACACGTCGACCTCGGTGACGGTGTAGCCGCGGTCGCGGTAGGAGGCGGCGGTTCGTGGCGCGCTGGTCGCCATCAGCAAGTGGTCAGGGGCGAGGTGCACGACGTGGGCACCGCCCTCCTCGGGCACGTCCTCGTACGCGGGGAACGCCTCCTTGTCGTCGACGACCGGGCCCCAGCCGACCACCGTGCCGTCGGGCAGGGCGGTGCACGCCGACTTCAAGTGCAGCGCCCGCTCCACCGGCACGGCTTGCACCCGAACTCCGAACTCGCGCAGGTGTGTTGCGAGCTGTTGGATGCCGACGCCGTTCGTTCGCCCGCCGAGCCCGACGTAGGCGGTGCCCCCGGCGCGCAGCACGTCTCCCCCATCGAGGGTGCCGGGTGCCTCGATGTGGGCGACGCGCAGGCCGAGGTCGCGCACGGCCCGCTCGACGCCGGCGGCCTCGCCGCGCCGCTCGGGGGCGCCGGAGCGGGCGATGACCGCGAGGTCGCCGTGCACCACTACCGGGTCCTCGACGAACACCGCGTCGGGGTGGTCGTCGGCGGGCTCGACCTCCACGACCTGCCAGCCGTTGCGGGCCAGCGCGTCCACGTATCGCTGCCACTGCTGGCGGGCGAGGTCGAGGTCGAGCGGGCTGCGGTCGATGTGGGTGACGATGCCTTCGGCCAGTCTCGGCCCGGGGCGACGGACGAGCGCGACCGGCGGCGTCACGGCATCCGGGCGGTTCACGAGGCCGGCCACAGCGAGTGGTAGGCGTTGAGCGCGGGCTGGCCGCCGAGGTGCGCGTAGAGCACCGTCGAGTCCCTGGCGATGTCGGCGGAGCGCACCAGGTCGACGAGCCCCGCCAGCGACTTCCCTTCGTAGACGGGGTCGGTGATCATCGCCTCGAGCTCGGCGCCCAGGCGCATCGCCTCCATGGTGGAGTCGACCGGCACGCCGTAGAGGTCACCGGCCCAGTCGGGCAGCAGGGTGAACTCGTCGTCGCGCAGGTCGCGGCCGAGCTCGATGACCTCGGCGGTGTGCCGGGCGATCCGCTCGAGCTGGGCCCGGGTCGTGTCGAGCGTGGCGGAGGCGTCGATGCCGATGACGCGTCGCTTGACTCCGGTGACGTCCTCGAGCGCGGCGAACCCGGCGACCATCCCGGCATGGGTCGAACAGGTGACCGTGCAGACGACGATGGTGTCGAAGTGCACGCCGAGCACCTTCTCCTGCTCGGCGAGCTCGAAGGCGTAGTTGGCGAAACCGACTCCCCCGAGGGGGTGTTCGCTCGCACCTGCGGGGATGGGGTAGGGAGTGCCGCCGCTCTCCTCGACCTCGCGCAGGGCGTCCTTCCACGAGTCGCGGATGCCGATGTCGAACCCGTGCGGGTCGAAGCGCGAGTCGGCTCCCATCATCCGCGAGAGTTGGATGTTGCCCACCTTGTCGTTGACCGGGTCGTCCCAGGGCACCCACTTCTCCTGCACCAGACGGCACTTCAGCCCGAGGTGCGCCGCAACGGCGGCCACCTGCCGGGTGTGGTTCGACTGGTAGCCGCCGATCGAGACCAGGGTGTCGGCGCCGCTGGCGAGCACGTCGGGGACGATGTACTCGAGCTTGCGGATCTTGTTGCCGCCGAACGCCAGGCCGCAGTTGACGTCCTCGCGCTTGGCCCACACCTGGGCGCCGCCGAGGTGCTCGCTGAGCCGGGGCAGGTGCTGCAGCGGGCTGGGCCCGAAGGTGAGCTGGTGGCGGGGGATGTCGTGGAGACGCATGCTGCTGGTTCTACCACCGACAACCCGGATGCGGTCAGGGGCGTCCGTGCGCCACCCTTGGTGCTCGTGACCACCGAACTGCCTGCGAGCCTGACCGCGCGCCCGCTCACACTCGACGACCTCGACGCGGCGTTCGCCGTCTACTCCGCCGCAGAGCTCGAGGACTCCGGGCACCTCGCGCTCGCGCCCGAGGACATCGCGGGCGACTGGGCGCGGCCCAGCTTCGACCTCGCGAGCGACAGCATCGGGGTGCTCGAGGGCGGCCGGCTGGTCGCAGCCGCCGAGGTGACCACCGGTGGGACGCGCGCCGAGGCCGCCGTGCTGCCGGGCCAGCGGGGGCGCGGCATCGGGTCCTGGCTCGCGGCGTGGACCGAGCAGCGGGCGGCGTCGCTCGGCTCGTCTCGGGTCGGGCAGGTGGCACCGGACGGGTCGCTCCCCCAGCGCTTCCTGCGTGGCCGTGGCTACCGGCTGGGGCACACGTCGTGGGTGCTCGAGCTGCCCGAGGGGCGGGAGGTGCCGCGGCGGTCCCTCCCGGACGGGTACGCGATCGCGACGGGCGACACGGCGCAGCGTGTGCAGACGGCCTACGTCGTCATCCAGGACGCGTTCGACGAGTGGGAGGGGCGGCGGCGCGCGACCTTCGAGGACTGGGCGGCCACCACCGTGCGCCGCCCCGGGGCGCAGCCCTGGCAGCTGGGGATCGTCGAGCACGACGGGGTGGTCGTGGGGGCATCGTTCACCATCCTCGACAGCCAGGGGGTCGGGTTCGTCGACCAGCTGGCCGTCCATCGCTCGCACCGCGGGAAGGGGCTGGCCCAGGCGCTGCTCGCCGACGCCTTCGACCGGGCGCGCGAGCGCGGCGCCACGCGTAGCGAGCTGTCGACCGACTCACGCACCGGTGCGCTCGACCTCTACCTCAAGGTCGGGATGGAGGTCACCCAGGTCTGGACGCACCTGGTGACCGACGTCTGAGCGGTCAGGTGCGCAGGGTGCCGACCAGGGTGACGTACTCGTCGCGGGCGTCGTCGACGCTCATTCCCTTCGCCTCGGCCCAGGCGTCGTACTTGGCGCGGCCGACCGGGCTCGTGAACCCGGGCCGCTTGCCGGTGACATCACCCTCGGACGCCTGCTTGTAGAGCGCGTAGAGCCGCAGCTTGGTCTCGTTGCCCGGGTCGATCACGAGCGAGTTGACGTAGGCAGCAGCGGCATGGAACTCGTCCTCGGTGGCCATGGCGCCACTCTAGGGCGGGAGGTGAGAGTGTGGAACACCGACCTTCTGAGGAGCCACGATGAGCGCGAGCACGGGGACCACGCACACCGACGAACCGACCGGTGGCGAGGCACCGCGGGTCTCCGAGCGGGAGGCGCGCGCCGTCGCTGAACAGGCGCGCGAGAGCGGGTGGAGCAAGCCGTCGTTCGCGAAGGAGCTCTACCTCGGCCGCTTCGACCTGGGCCTGGTACACCCCCATCCCCGCCCGGATGCCGACGACGAGGCACGTGGCGAGGCGTTTCTCGCCCGGCTTCGGGAGGTCTGCGCCGGCATCGACGGGGCGCGGATCGAGCGCGAGGCGCGGATCCCCGACGCGGACATCAAGGCGCTGGCCGACATCGGGGCGTTCGGCATGAAGATCCCGGTCGAGTACGGCGGGCTGGGGCTGACGATGCGCTCCTACGGCCGGGCCCTGATGCTGATCGGCTCGGTGCACCCGGCCTTCGGGGCGATGCTGTCGGCGCACCAGTCGATCGGCGTGCCCGAGCCGGTCAAGCTGGTCGGCACGCCGGAGCAGAAGTCGCGGTTCCTGCCGCGGTGCGCGGCGGGAGCGATCTCGGCGTTCCTGCTCACCGAGCCCGACGTCGGGTCCGACCCTGCGCGGATGGAGAGCACCGCGGTGCTCACCGACGACGGCAGCGCCTACCTGCTCGACGGCGTGAAGCTGTGGACCACCAACGGGGTCGTGGCCGAGCTGCTGGTCGTGATGGCGCGGGTGCCGAAGCATGCCGGCGGGCGGGGCGGCATCACGGCGTTCGTCGTCGAGGGTGACGCGCCGGGCATCACGGTCGAGCGGCGCAACGGCTTCATGGGGCTACGCGGCATCGAGAACGGGCTCACCCGGCTGCACCAGGTGCGGGTGCCGGTCGAGAACCGGCTGGGTCGCGAGGGCGAGGGGCTCAAGATCGCCCTGACCACGCTCAACGCCGGGCGGCTGTCGATCCCGGCGATGTGCTCGGCCACCGGCAAGTGGTCGCTGAAGATCGCACGCGAGTGGTCGGCCGAGCGGGTGCAGTGGGGGCGGCCGGTGGGGCAGCACGAGGCAGTGGCCGGGAAGATCGCGTTCATCGCAGCCACCGCGTACGCCATGGAGTCGGTCGTCGAGCTGACCAGTGCGATGGCCGATGCCGGTGAGACCGACATCCGGATCGAGGCGGCGCTGGCAAAGCTGTGGGCGAGCGAGATGGCGTGGCTGATCGCCGACGAGCTGGTTCAGATCCGCGGGGGCCGGGGCTACGAGTCGGCGGCATCGTTGGCGGCTCGTGGCGAGCGCGCGGTGCCGGCCGAGCAGCAGCTGCGCGACGTGCGGATCAACCGGATCTTCGAGGGCTCGAGCGAGATCATGCACCTGCTCATCGCCCGGGAGGCCGTCGACGAGCACCTCAAGGCGGCCGGCGACCTGGCCTCGGCCGACGCCGACCTGTCGGCCAAGGCCCGCGCGGCCGCGGGAGCGAGCGGCTTCTACGCGAAGTGGCTGCCGCAGCTGGTGACGGGGGCCGGGTCGGTGCCGACCTCGTTCGGGGAGTTCGGCCCGCTGGCGCGGCACCTGCGCTACGTCGAGCGGTCGTCGCGCCGCCTCGCGCGCCAGACGTTCTACGGGATGTCGCGCTGGCAGGCCGCGATGGAGCACCACCAGCGGTTCCTGGGACGGGTCGTCGACATCGGGGCCGAGCTGTTCGCGATGGCGGCCGCGTGCGTGCGTGCCGAGATGCTGCTGGCCGACGACCCCGAGCGGGGACGGTCGGCGCAGCGGCTGGCGGACGCCTTCTGCCGGCAGGCGCGGATGCGGGTCGACGTGCTGTTCGACGAGCTGTGGACCAACTCGGACGACACCGACCGCAAGCTGGCCGCGTCGGTGCTCGCCGGTGACCTCACCTGGCTCGAGGAGGGCGTGCTCGACCCGAGCGAGGGCACCGGGCCGTGGATCGCACGGTGGGATGCCGGGGCCAGCTCGCAGGAGTCGGTCTGGCGGGCGGTGCGCTAGCTGGTCAGCGGCGCTTGAGCAGCTCTTCGGCGACCTGTACGGCGTTGAGGGCGGCGCCCTTGCGCAGGTTGTCACCGACGACGAACAGGTTCAGGCCCTTGCCCTCCGGCGCGGCCTGGTCGGCGCGGACCCGCCCGACGAAGACCTCGTCGCGGCCGGTGGCCTGCAGGGGGTTAGGGACGTCGGTGACGATGACGCCGGGCGCCCGGCCGAGCACCTCGAGGGCGTCGGCGGGGCTGACGTCGTGGTCGAACTCCGCGGAGATCGCCAGGCTGTGACCCGAGAAGACGGGGACCCGCACGCAGGTGCCCGACACCCGTAGGCCGGGGATGTGCAGGATCTTGCGCGACTCGTTGCGCAGCTTCTGCTCCTCGTCGGTCTCGAGCGAGCCGTCGTCGACGATGGACCCGGCCAGCGGCACGACGTTGAAGCCGACCGGCACGGCATAGATCTGCGGGTCGGGCAGGTCGAGCGCCGAACCGTCGAGGGCGAGGTCCTTGGGGTCGCCCGAGGCGTAGCCGCCGCGGAGCTGGGTGTCGAGCTCGACCAGGCCGACGCCTCCGGAACCCGAGACCGCCTGGTAGCTGCTGACGTGCAGGCGCACCAGGCCGGCGAGGTCGTGCAGCGGCTTGAGCACCGGCATCGCGGCCATCGTCGTGCAGTTGGGGTTGGCGACGATGCCCTTGGGGATGTCGTCGAGGTCCTCGGGGTTGACCTCGGACACCACGAGCGGCACCTCGGGATCCTTGCGCCAGGCGCTGGAGTTGTCGACGACGACCGCACCGGCCTCGGCCACGCGCGGCGCCCAGATCTTCGAGGTCGACCCGCCGTTGGAGAACAGCGCGATGTCGAGCCCGGAGAAGTCCGCGGTGGCCGTGTCCTCGACGACGATCTCGTCGTCGCCCCACGGCAGGGTGGTGCCGGCCGAGCGCGCCGAGGCGAAGTACCGGATCTCGTCGACCGGGAAGTTCCGCTCGAAGAGCAGGGTGCGCATGACATTGCCGACCTGGCCGGTGGCGCCGAAGACTCCGATTCGCATGCCGACCAGTCTAGAGAGCGGTCCGGATGCCGGCCGCCGGGCTCACGATGCGGGCGCATGGGTCCCGGCGCGGGCTACCACGGCGTGGCGTTCTGGACGGGTCAGGTCAGGTAGCGGCAGAGCTGTCGTTCGAGGTGGCTGGTCAGGCGTGGTCGTCGTGTCGGCCGTGATCGTGTCGGCGTCAGGGAGCTGCTGAGCGTCCGCGCGCGCCGCAACGCCGGCTTGCGCCGCTGGACAGGCGCGGGGCCGCCCGACCGCCCAGCGGTGGCCGATGGAAAGCTCTGGCTGCCCCAGCCGAGCAGGGGCGGTGGTTCGGCGTCGTAGGAGTGCCCGAGCGGGGTGGTCACCCGCACCACCCGCCTCGCCCGCGCCTCGTCACCGCGGGGGCCGGTGCGCTCAGGTGGCGGCTCGTCGACGCCGGGCCGTGTGAGGATCACGCGGGTTCGCCAGCCGGGCGCTTCCTTGCCGTAGTTGCACCGGGTGCACTTGCCGTTGCCCTCCACGAACGAGGTCGCGCTGTGCTCGCGCACCGGCCTGGCGTGGTCGGCGTGCACGATCGGCGCCTGGCACCACGCAGTGGTGCACACGTCATCACGCAGCACCAGCATCCGCCGCAGCATCCCCCCGAACACCCGACGCCGCGAGTCCATCGCCACCAGGTCCCGACCCTCCGGAGTCGTGTACAACCGGCGCACCCACACCCGAGCAGCCGGCGGCAGCTGCAGCGCCGTGCCGGTCGCCGAAGCCGGCTCAGGCCCGGTTGCCGGTGAGGCATCGGCCGCAGGCGGTCGCGGGCGGCGGTGGGTCCTCGAGGCCTTCGCGCAGCCAGGCCCGAGCCACCGGGGCCGGCACGCTGCCGTGGCCGGGGATCCGGGCCGGCTCAAAGGGTGACCGGCCGCCGTCGCCGGTGCCGAGCAGGGCCCGGTCGGTCATCACCAGGTGCACCTCCACCGGCTGCAGCTGACCCACCGCCCGCCCCGACAACAACCGCAACGCCGTATCCGCCGCGACCGCACCCACCCCACGACCGGCCGGGCCCTCCTCCGGGCACTGACCACCGACCACACCGCGCGCGCGGGCCTGCACCGCGACATGCGCCCCGACCACGTCCTTGAGCGGCCCGAGCACGGTCAGGTACGCCATCCCGTCCGGCGCCGGCCGCACACTCACCCGCCGGCTCTTGACCGCCGCCTCCATCCGCGCCACCACCGACGCAGCATCCAGCTCCGCCGCGACCCGGGCCGCCGCCCCGCCGGCCTGCCGCACCCCCAACCGGGCGATCACCGGCCCAAGCCGCCGGTCGACCTCGGCACGGTCCTGCACGCTCAACGTCGCCGTCGCCTGCACGACTGCCACCGCGACCCGCTCACCGCACTCACCGGCACTCAGCGCAGCCATCAGCTGCGGCATCTCGTGCACCAACGCCCGCGACAACCCCACGAACCGGTCCCCCAACGTGGGCGACTCCCGCCGCGCCAACGCCACCACCGACCCCACCGAACGAGCGACATCCTGCGGCGCCACCACCTCCCGCGAACACCGCAACACATCCGTCGCCCGCGCCTGCACCGCCGACGAGGCGCCCTTGACCCGCTCGAGACTGGCGACCAGATCCACCCGCTCCCGCTCGCTGAGCGCGTCGGCATCCACGCTGGCCAACCACGCCCGAAACGAGTCCACCACCCCAACAGGCGACTCTCCCGCGGTCGGCATTGCCCCAACAACCAGCACGTCTCCCGTGACCGATGGGCCGCCGACCGCGGCCGGCGGCCTCACGACATCCGAAAAGCGGCCCGGCACCGCCGAACCCGGGCCCACGACCCGCCCCTCCACCACTTCCCGGTCCATGCAGTAATCGTACGCATGTCCACCGACCGTCACCCGACCGTGACCGCCACCTGTGGACAACCACTGACTGCAACGCAGCCTGTGGACAACCAGACCCGTGAGAAGGAGGCAACCTGCCCGGGGAAGTCCCCAGCAAGCCCCGGCGACACCAGGCGATACCCGGCAACGCGCGAAAGCGAGCCGCTCAGCCAGCCGCCCGCAGGATCGCCGCAACCTCGCCGAACCCGAGCCGCTCCGCATGCTCCAGCGCCGTCACCCCGTCGCGGTCGCCGATCGAAGCATCGGCACCGGCAGCGAGCAGGACCCGCACGATCTCCTGGTGCCGCGCTCCCCCGTCGCCGAGGATCACCGCCTCGAGCAGCGCGGTCCACCCCAGCGAGTTCACGTGGTCGACGTCGATCCCGGTCTGCACGACCCGCCGCACGTACTCGACGTGCCCCCGCTCGCTCGCGGGGATCACCGACACCCCACCGAACCGGTTGACCACCCCGAGGTCGGGCGACGCCGGCAGCAGCACCTCCAGCATCTCCACGCTCCCCGTGACACCAGTGACCAGCCACGGCGTGTCGTGCTGGTCGTCGAGGGCGTCCGGGTCGGCCCCCATCGCCACCAGCACCCGCGCCGCCTCGATGTGGTCCCCCGCGGACGCCAGCAGCAGCGCCGTCCGCCCGGACGAGTCGCGAGTCTCAAGCCGAGCCCCGTCGCGGAGCGCCAACGCCACGGCATCCGCATCCCCGGCCGCGGCCGCCGCCAGCAGCGCGGCATCCGGTTCGGAGGACGAACGATGACCCTCGGCAGCGCTCAGCACGCGCAGCAGGGTGCGGTAGCCCCGCTCGCGCGCCATCTGCACAGGCGTCAGGCCCTCCGTCACCGACGGCCGCCCCAGCTCCACCCCGCCCGCCACGAGCACCTGCACCGTCGCCAGCTCGTCGGGCGCATCCGCCCCGAACCACACGGCCTCGTGCACCGCCTGGTACCCGATCCGGTTGACGTGGTCCTTGTCGATCCCGGCCCGCAACAACCGCCCGACCACGAGGTGGTGTCCCCGCTCGGCGGCCCGGATCAGCCCGGTGCCGTTCCACGAGTCCTTGGCGTCGACATCGGCGCCGGAGGCCAGGGCGAGCTCGAGCAGGTCGAGGTACCCCTCGCTCGTCGCGATCAGGTAGGCCGACTGCTGCGTCTCGTCCTTGGCGTCGACGTCCGCTCCTTGCTCCACCAGCTGGCGCGCGGTCGGAGCGTCGTTCGCCCAGGCGGCAGCGCGCAGCGCCTGGTCCAGCGCAACCTGGTCGCTCGCCGACGGTCGCGCCGTCGGACCGGCCTCGCCACCCACCGAGCAGCCGCCGAGCACGAGCACGACCACGGATGCCGTGACGAGCCCGCCGCTGCAACGGAACCGGCGCGACCTCACCCCACCATCATGGACGCGGGCAGCCGACGAAGCCACGCCACCGACCGCGCGGCAGCCACGTCGGCACGGACGCGCCGCCCCCGGGTTCGACGGGTCCGTGCCGATGGCGGTCCGACCGGACCGCGTGGTGCGGTGGCTCGTCCGTCGCACCCGCCGAGCCTGTCACCTGCGCGCCCGAGCCGGCCGACCTGCCCGACGAGTACGTCGCGTTCCTCACCCTGACGCAGTCACTGATGGCCGGGCGCGACCCCTCGCTGCGATACCTGGGCATGAAGGCAGAGTCCGGCCGCGCCATGGCCGTCCTGGCCGGACAGACCCGCTCGACCGTGTGGAACATGCACCGCCGCGTGTCGTTCTATGCCTTGCGCGACGGCCGCCACCTGGACGAAGCCGCGCGCCAGCGTGGGGTGACGTCGCGCATGGTGGTGAACCCCGCCAGCCTCCCCCAGTGCACCATCCTCTCGAGCCGCCACCCCAAGGTCCGAGTGGGCACGGTGCCGTTCCAGCTCATCATCATGGACTCCCGCGACATCGTGCTGGCCGGTCGGGACGGCGACACCATGTGGACGTCATCGGACCCGGACCTCGTGACCCGGGCGGTTCGCGCCTACGAGGCGGTGTGGTCGGCGGCTCGGCCGGCGGTGCCGGAGGGTGAAGAACCGCCGCTCACGCCGCGGATGCTCGAGATCTGCTGGTTGCTCGCGGACGGTGCGTCGGACCGCGTGATCAGCCGCGCGCTCGGGGTCTCCGAACGCACGGTGTCCAACGAGGTGCGTGAGATCGGTCGGCGGCTCGGCGCGAGCAACCGGGCGCACACCATCGCGCGCATCTGCGGCACCCCGCTCTAGAAGCCGAGCCGGCCGAGCTGCTTGGGGTCGCGCTGCCAGTCCTTGGCCACCTTGACGTGCAGGTCGAGGTGCACCCGCTGGCCGAGCAGCTCCTCGATGCCGGCGCGCGCGTTGGTGCCCACCTCGCGCAGGCGTGACCCCCCACGGCCGATGACGATCGCCTTCTGCGAGTCGCGCTCGACGAACACGTTGACCCGCACGTCGAGCAGCGGCTTGCCCTCGCTGCGACCCTCCCGCGGCACGATCTCCTCGACGACCACCGCCAGGCTGTGCGGCAGCTCGTCGCGCACCCCCTCCAGTGCCGCCTCGCGCACGAGCTCGGCGATCATCACCAGCTCGGGCTCGTCGGTGAGCACGTCGTCGGGGTAGAGCGGCCCCGGCGAGGGCGGCAGGTGCTCGGCCAGCACCGACGCGACCTCCTCGACCTGGTCGCCGCGGGTGGCCGAGCACGGCACGATGGCCGCCCAGTCACCCAGCTGGTCGATGGCGATGAGGTGCTCCGCCATCCGCTTCCGGTCGACCTTGTCGGACTTGGTCGCCAGCGCGACCACCGGCGTGCTCTTGCCACGCTTGAGCTCGGCGAGCTCGCGGGCGATGAACTGGTCACCGGGCCCGATCCGCTGGTCGGCGGGCAGGCAGAAGCCGATGACGTCGACCTCGAGCAGGGTCTCGCGGACCAGGTCGTTGAGCCGCTGCCCGAGCAGCGTGCGCGGCTTGTGCAGCCCCGGCGTGTCGACGAGGATCAGCTGGCTCGCAGGCCCGGTGACGATGCCGCGGATGGTGTGTCGCGTCGTCTGCGGCTTGCTCGACGTGATGGCGACCTTGCTGCCGACCAGCGCGTTGGTCAGCGTCGACTTGCCGGCGTTCGGCCGCCCGATGAGGCACGCGAAGCCCGCGACGTACCCCGACCCGTGCTCGCTCATCCGGCTCGCTCCTCCATCTCCGGCGCACCCTGCGCCGGCTCGACACGCTCGACGACCACGGTCGCGATCCGGTGCCGGCGACCCGACATCCGTTCGGCGGTCAGGCGCAACCCTGCCACCTCGCAGGTCGAGCCGAGGATGGGCACCCGACCGATGGTCTTGCCGATCAGGCCGCCCACCGTGTCGACCTCGTCGTCGTCGAGCGTGACGTCGAACAGCTCCGCCAGGTCGTCGATGTGCAGCGTGGCGGCGACGCGCAGCCGGCCGTCGCCGAGGTCCTCGACCTCGGGGGCCTCGCGGTCGTACTCGTCGGTGATCTCACCGACGATCTCCTCGAGGATGTCCTCGATGGTGACCAGGCCCGCGGTGCCGCCGTACTCGTCGACGACAACCGCGAAGTGGGTCTGGTCGCGCTGCATCTCGCGCAGCAGGTCGTCGACCGGCTTGCTCTCGGGCACGAACGGCATCGGCCGCATGAGCTCGCGCACCGGCACCGCGCCGGCCTCGGGGTCGGCGTTGAGCCGCCGGATGACGTCCTTGAGGTAGAGCAAGCCGACAACGTCGTCGACGTCCTTGCCCAGCACCGGGATCCGCGAGAAGCCCGACCGCAGGAACAGCGTCATCGCCTGCCGGCAGACCCGGTCGTCGTCGATCGAGACCATGTCGGTGCGCGGCACCATCACCTCACGGGCGAGGGTGTCGCCGAGCTCGAAGACGGAGTGGATCATCTCGCGCTCCCCCGCCTCGATGAGGGCCGAGTCGCGAGCCAGGTCGACGAGGTCGCGCAGCTCGCTCTCGCTCTCGAACGGGCCGTCGCGGAAGCCCTTCCCCGGCGTGACGGCGTTGGTGAGGGCGATGAGCAGCCGGCTGAACGGCCCGAGCAGCCGCCGCAGCCACACCGCCGTCGGCGCAGCGGCCAAGGCCACTCGCGAGCTGTGTTGTGCGCCAAGGGTTCCCGGCGAGACACCGACGACGGCGAAGGAGATCAGGGCCATGATCGCGATGGCCACGAGGAACGGCTGCCAGGTGCCCTCGACCCGGTCGACGACGGCCAGGGTGACCATCACGGCCACCGTCGACTCGGCGATGACCCGAAGGAACGACAGCACCGACAGGTAGGCCGCGGTGTCGCCGACGACCTTCACGAGCGCGGTGGAGCCGGGTCGGCCCTCCTCGAGCAGCTCGTGGGCGCGGGTGCGCGACATCCTCGAGAAGGCGGCCTCCGCGGTGGAGATCAGGAAGGCGACGAGGGTGGCGAGCACCGCCGCCGTGACGAGTCCGGTCATGGTGGGGCCCGGCCGGTCAGGCGCTGGGGCGACCGCGGGTGGCGAGGAAGGTGAGCAGCAGCTGACGCTGCAGCTCGAACATCTCCTTCTCCTCCTCGGCCTCCGCGTGGTCGTAGCCCAGCAGGTGCAGGATGCCGTGCGTCGTGAGCAGGAGCAGCTCCTCCTCGGTCGCGTGGCCGGCCTCCTGGGCCTGCCGCTGGGCGACGCTCGGGCAGAGCACGATGTCGCCGAGCACGCCCTCCTGGGGCTCGGATCCCTCACGGCCGGGCCGCAGCTCGTCCATCGGAAAGCTCATGACGTCGGTGGGCCCTGGCAGGTCCATCCACTGCACGTGCAGGGTCTCCATCGCGGGCTCGTCGACCAGGCGCAGGCACAGGTCGGCCTTCGGGTGCACCCGCATCTGGGCCATGACATAACGGGCGCACGCCACCAGCTCGAGCTCGTCGAGCCGGAACTCGGTCTCGTTGAGCACGTCGATGCTCATCGGCGGGGGCCCCTCGGCTGCTTCTCGTCCCAGCGGCCGTAGGCGTCGACGATGGCGCCGACGAGGCGGTGCCGCACGACGTCGACGGCGGTGAGCTCGGCGAAGTGCACGTCGTCGAGGTCGGTGAGGATCTCCTTCACCACGCGCAGCCCGCTGGTCACACCCCCCGGGAGGTCGACCTGGGTGACGTCGCCGGTGACGACCATCTTCGAGCCGAAACCGAGCCGGGTGAGGAACATCTTCATCTGCTCGGGCGAGGTGTTCTGGGCCTCGTCGAGGATGATGAACGCGCCGTTCAGCGAGCGGCCACGCATGAAGGCCAGCGGGGCGACCTCGATGGTGCCGGCCGCCAGCAGCCGCGGGATCGACTCGGGGTCGACCATGTCGTGCAGCGCGTCGTAGAGCGGGCGCAGGTAGGGGTCGATCTTGTCGTTGAGGGTGCCGGGCAGGAAGCCGAGCCGCTCGCCCGCCTCGACGGCCGGCCGGGTGAGGATGATGCGGTTGACCTGCTTGGCCTGCAGCGCCGCCACGGCCTTGGCCATGGCGAGGTAGGTCTTGCCGGTGCCGGCCGGCCCGATGCCGAACACGATGGTGTTCTCGTCGATGGCGTCGACGTAGCGCTTCTGGCCCAGCGTCTTGGGCCGGATGGTGCGCCCGCGGTTGCTGACGATGTTCATGGTCAGCACGTCGGCGGGTCGCTCGACGGTCTGGGCGCGCAGCATCTGGATCGAGCGCTCGACGGCGTCGCGGTTGAGCGGCTGGCCACCCTCGAGCACGTCGAGCAGCTCGTCGATCAGCCGCTCGACGAGCGCGACCTCGGCGCTGGGGCCGGACACGGTGAACTCGTTGCCACGCACGTGGATGCCGACCTTGGGGAACTGGCGCTCCATGGTGCGCAGCAGCTCGTCGCGCGGGCCGAGGAGCGTGACCATGTCGACGTCGTCGGGGACGACCACGGTGTGCTGGCGGACGTGGGGGTGGGTCTGGCCGGCGGCCGGGTCGTCGGCCGCGGGCGGGGCGGTATGGGCGTCAGTCATCGTGGGAAGAGTCTACGAGGCCCCACCGACCTCGAGCACACGAGAATGCCGACCTCACCCGGGAGGCCAGCTCAGGGTGCGGCCGCCGATGACGTGCAGGTGGGCGTGGAAGACGCTCTGCTGGGCCGCCTCGCCGGTGTTGGCGACCAGCCGGTAGCCCGGCAGGCCGTCGGCGGAGGCCACCTGCGCGGCGAGCGTCACGGCATCCGCGAGCTCGTCGGCGGATGCCGTGGCGAGGCCGGCGAGGTCGGGCACGTGCCGGCGCGGCACGACGAGGACGTGGCTGGGCGCGGCGGGCTCGATGTCGCGAAAGGCCAGCGAGTGCTCGCTCTCCGCCACCACCTGCGCCGGGATGTCTCCGGAGACGATGCGGCAGAAGAGGCAGTCCTGGCTGGGGCTCGGGCTCATACCCCCGAATCTAGCCATACCGATGGTCGCCGTCTGTCACGATTCCCCGATGACGACCGCGATCCCCCGATGACGACCGAGCACCTCGACACCGACGCCTTCCGGGGCGCCACCTTCCGGCGCGTCGACCTGTCCGGTGCCTCGTTGCGCGAGGTCGACCTGTCCGGTGCCACCATCCGCGACTCCGACGTCACCGGCCTGCGCATCGTGGCGTCCGTGGTCGACGACGTGCACCTGTCGGGGCACGAGGGCGTGGGCCGGGTGTGGGTCGACGACGTCGAGGTCACCGCGTACGTGCGGGCCGAGCTCGACAGCCGCTATCCCGAGCGGGTGCTGGTGCGCGAGATGCGCACGATCGACGAGGTGCGCCGGGCCTGGGCGCAGGTCGACGCGCTGTGGAACGACGCGGTCACGCACGCGGCGACCCTGCCGGAGGAGCTGCTGCACGAGCGGGTCGACGGCGAGTGGTCGTTCCTCGAGACCCTGCGCCACCTGGTCTTCGCCGACGACATCTGGGTGGGGCGGATGCTGAGCGACGAGCCGCGGAGCTTCCACCCCCTCGGCGTGCCCCCCACCGACAGCACGGATGCCGGTGCCGCGGAGATGGGCCTGACCCTCACCGCTCGCGCGCCGTTCGTCGAGGTCGCGGCCCTGCAGCAGGACCGCCGGCGGCGGTTCACCACCGTGCTCGAGGGCGTCGCCGACGCCGACCTGTTCGAGGTGCGCACCGCCGTGCTCGCCCCGGACTGGGGAGAGGAGTCGTTCACCGTGCTGGAGTGCCTCAGCGTCGTGGTGCGCGAGCACGTCGAGCACCTGCGCTTCGCGGAGCGCGACCTGACCACGCTCGAGGGTCGGTCAGCGCCAGCGTGACATCGCGCTGAGCACCGCCAGCGCGGCAGGCCCGGCGCTCGACGAGCGCAGCACGGTGCTGCCGAGGCGCACGACCATCGCCCCGGCCTCCTCGAGGGCGGCGAGCTCGTCGGGCGAGATGCCACCCTCGGGCCCGACGACGACCAGCACGTCACCGGCATCCGGCAGGGTGACGCCGGCGAGCGGAACGGTGGCGTCCTCGTGCAGGACGAACGCGGCCGCCGACCCGCGCACCCGCGCGGCGATGTCGGCCGTGCTGGCCGTGGGCGCGAGCACCGGACGCCGGGTGCGGCGCGACTGCTTGGTGGCGGCCAGCAACACGGCATCCCACTTGCGCCGGGCCTTCTCGCCGCGCTCGCCGCGCCACTGCACGACGCTGCGGGATGCCTGCCACGGCACCACCTCGTCGACCCCGCACTCGGTGGCGGCCTCGACCGCCTGGTCGTCGCGGTCGTTCTTGGCGAGCGCCTGCACCAGCACGAACCGGGGCGCCTGCTCGGGGTCGCGGCCGATCGAGACCACCCGCAGGTCGAGCGTTCCGGCCCCCACGGCCATGACCTCGCCCTCGACCCGCAGCCCCGCGCCGTCGGTGAGCAGCAGGTGCTCCCCCACCCGGGTGCGCCGCACGGTGGCGGCGTGCCGGCCCTCGGGGCCGTCGAGCACGACGACGTCGCCGACCCCGCGCCCCGCCAGGGCGTCGGGGGCCAGGAGGTGCAGCGGCAGGGTCATCGCGCCTTGAAGGCGTCGCGCAGCTTGCCGAAGATCGAGCCCTCGGCCGGGTTGGCGATGCGCCCCTCGGGGCGTTCCTCGCCGCGGGCGGTGGCCAGCTGGCGCAGGAGTGCCTCCTGGGCGGGGTCGAGCCGGGTGGGTGTCTGCACCATGGTGTGCACGACCAGGTCGCCGCGACCGTTGCCCCGCAGGTGGGTGACCCCGAGCCCGCGCAGGGTGATGGAGTCGCCCGACTGGGTACCGCGGCGCACGTCGAGGTCGCGCGGGCCGTCGAAGGTCTCCATGGGCACCGTCGCGCCGAGCGCCGCGGCGGTCATCGGCACCTCGATGGTGGCGTGCAGGTCGTCGCCGCGCCGCTGGAAGGTGGGATGCCGGTTGACGGCCACCTCGACGTAGAGGTCACCGGCCGGCCCCGCCCCGTGCCCGACCTCGCCCTCACCGGTGAGCTGGATGCGCGTGCCGGTGTCGACACCCGGGGGCACCTTGAGGGTGAGCGTGCGCCGGGTGCGCACCCGGCCGTCACCCGAGCACTCGTAGCAGGGGTCGGTGATGATCTGGCCGAAGCCCTGGCAGGTCATGCACGGACGGGTGGTCATCACCTGGCCCAGGAAGCTGCGCTGCACCTGCTGGATCTCGCCCCGGCCGGCGCAGACGTCGCAGGTGCGCGTGGAGGTGCCCGGCTGCATCCCCGCCCCGTGGCACGTGGAGCAGGCCACCGCGGTGTCGATGGTGAGGTCCTTCTGCGCGCCGAAGACGGCATCCCCGAGGTCGATGTCGAGCCGCACGAGGGCGTCCTGGCCGCGGGTCGTGCGCGAGCGCGGCCCGCGCCCCGCCGTGCCGGCCTGGCCGCCGAAGAAGGCATCCATGATGTCGCTGAACGAGAAGCCCTGGCCGAACCCGGCGGCGCCCGAGCCGTAGGGGTCGGAGCCGTGGTCGTAGGCCTGCTTCTTGTCGGGGTCGGACAGCACGTCGTAGGCCTGGGAGAGCCTCTTGAACTGCTCCTCGGCCTCGGGGCCCGGGTTGACGTCGGGGTGGTAGCGGCGGGCCGACTTGCGGTAGGCGCGCTTGATGTCCTCCGCGGTGGCGTCGCGGGCGACCCCGAGGTCGGCGTAGTAGTCGTTCACAGGTGGGAAGGTCCTTTACTCCGCGAGGATTCGCGAGACGTAGGTCGCGACGGCGCGCACGGACGCCATCGTCGTGGGGTAGTCCATCCGGGTCGGGCCGACGACGCCAAGTCCTGCGACAAGGTCGGAGCCCGCGCCGTAGCCCGAGGTGACCATCGACGTGGTCTGCAGCCCGGCATACGGGTTCTCGTGGCCGATGCGCACGGCGATGCTGCCGCCCTGCTCGGCGACGGTGCCGAGCAGCTTGAGCAGCACGACGTGCTCCTCGAGGGCCTCGAGCACCGGGCCCAGGCTCATGGTGAAGTCGGGGCCGACCCGCGCCAGGTTGGCGGTGCCGGCGAGCACGACGCGCTCCTCGCGCTCCTCGACCAGTGAGTCCTCGAGGGCGGTGCTGATGGCGCGCACGAGGTCGCGCACGCCGGGATCGAGCCGCTCGGGCACCGCCGACAGCTCGCGGGCCGCCTCGGCGAGCGGGCGCCCGCTGGTGGCGCGGTTCAGCTCGGTGCGCAGCGTCGACAGGATGCCCTCGCCGTCGCCGGAGAGCAGGTCGGTGCCGACCTCGATGACGCGCTGCTCGACCCGGCCGGTGGTGGTGATGAGCACCACGAGCAGCCGGTCGGTGCTGATCGGCACCAGCTCGACGTGGCGCACCGACGAGCGCGCGAGCGACGGGTACTGCACGACGGCGACCTGCCGGGTCAGCGAGGCGAGCAGGCGCACGGTGCGGTCGACGACGTCGTCGAGGTCGACGGCCCCCTCGAGGAACTGGGCGATGGCGCGCTGCTCGGCAGCGCTCATCGGCTTCACGGCGGAGAGCCGGTCGACGAACAGGCGGTAGCCGGCGTCGGTGGGCACCCGCCCGGCGCTGGTGTGCGGGGCGGCGATCAGCCCCTCCTCCTCGAGCGCGGCCATGTCGTTGCGCACGGTCGCGGCCGAGACGCCGAGGTGGTGGCGCTCGAGCAGCGCCTTGGAGCCGACCGGCTCGGAGGTCTCGACGTAGTCCTGGACGATGGCGCGCAACACCCGCAGCCGGCGGTCCTCACTCATCATGTGGTCACCTCCGGGACGTCTGGAACGGACGGCAGGGCGCGGGTGCTGGCACTCTCGCGCGCCGAGTGCCAATTCTAACGGCCCGGGTCCGACACAGGCGAATGCCGGGAACCTCCCTCGGCGTCGCGTAGCGTTCCCGCCGTGACGGACAGGTACGGCGGCGACGTGCTGGGGGGCGACTGGCGGCGGCCGCCGCGGGGACGCTCGGTCGAGCTGCCGGCCGAGCCCGGCACCGTGGTCGAGGACGTCGAGACCGGCTGGGTGGGCGCCGTCGTGCGCGTCGAGAAGGCTGGTGGCGTGCGGGTGGTGCACCTCGAGGACCGGCACGGGCGAACCAAGGGCTTCCGCCTCGGCCCGGGCTTCCTCGTCGACGGCGCACCGGTCACCCTCACTCCCCCACGCGCCAAGGCGGACGCCGAGCTGGAACGGGCGCGGGCGGCATCCGCACGCACCGCCAGCGGCTCACGAGCGGTGGCCGGGCAGCGGGCCAGGGTGGCCATCGGCTCGCGCCTCTACGTCGAGGGCAAGCACGACGCCGAGCTGGTCGAGAAGGTGTGGGGTGCCGACCTGCGGGTGGAGGGCGTGGTGGTCGAGATGCTCGACGGCGTCGACGACCTCGCGGGCGCGATCCGCGACGTCGCCCCCGGGCCGGGGCGCCGGATGGGCGTGCTCGTCGACCACCTCGTGCCGGGCACCAAGGAGTGGCGGGTCGTGCAGGAGGCGCGGGCCGTGCAGCGGTATGCCGCGCACGTGCTCGTCGTGGGCCACCCCTACGTCGACGTCTGGCAGTCGGTGAAGCCGCAGCGCCTCGGGATGGACGCGTGGCCGGTGATCCCCCGCGGCACGTCGTGGAAGGTCGGCATCGCCGCGCACCTCGGCTGGCCGCACTCGACCCAGGCCGACCTCGCGCTCGCCTGGCGGCGCATCCTTGCCTCGGTCGAGACCTACGCCGACCTGGAACCCGAGCTGCTCGGCCGGGTCGAGGAGCTGATCGACTTCGTCACGGCGCCGGGCTGACCGAGGCGCGCGCGGCCGCCACTCCCCGGTCGAGCCACTCGCCCAGCGCATCGTCGGCGGCGACGACGTGGGGGTCGACGTGCACCCACCCGCGGCTCGTGCGGCCGCCCTTGACCATCGGACCAACACCGTCCTGCTCCAGCAGTGCGGCCTGGGCGTCGGCACCGACCCGCACGAGCAGCCCGCGGTCGCTCGCCGAGCAGGCGAGGGCGCCGTCGACCATGAACCCGGTGCCGCCGAACATCCGCTTCTCCTCGGCAGTCGGCAGGTGGTCGCGGACGCGGTCGACGAGCTCCATACCGCTCAGCGTGGCACCCACGGCGTGTGCCAGCCACCGAAGGCGGACGTGATCTCGTTGCCGGCCTCCGGTCCCCAGCTGCCCGGCGCGTAGGGCAGGACCGCCGGGGCCGCGTCGATGAGCGGCTGCATGACGCGCCAGGTCTCCTCGATGCCGTCCTGGCGGCTGAACCGCGTGCCGTCACCGACGAGCGCGGCGTGCAGCAGCACCTCGTAGGGCGTGGCCCCCTCGCCGCCCTCGTCGGCGAACTCCATGTCGAGCTCGATCGGGCCGATCCGGCCCAGGTCGGTGCGCTTGGCGTCGACCTGCACCCGCACACCGGTGTACGGATCCATCTTGACCACCAGCTGGTTTGGCTCGGGGTCGTGGTCCTTGGGCCAGAACCCCAGCCGCGGCGGACGCTTGAAGACCAGCCGCAGCTCGGTCTGGGTGACCGGCAGCCGCTTCCCGGTGCGGATGAAGAACGGGACGCCGGCCCAGCGCCAGTTCTCGATGTCCAGGCGCAGCGCGGCATAGGTCTCGGTGGTGGAGCCGGGCGCGACGCCCTTGATGTCCTGGTAGCCGTCGTACTGGCCACGCACGTAGGTGGCCGGGTCGGCCTCCTCCACCGCCCGGAACAGGGCGACCTGCGACTCCTTGACGGTGTGCAGGTCACCGCGCGAGGGCGGCTCCATGGCGGCCGCCGCGACGAGCTGCATCAGGTGGTTGACCACGACGTCGCGCAGCGCCCCCACCGGGTCGTAGAAGCTGCCGCGGTCGTCGACGCCGAAGCTCTCGGCCATGGTGATCTGCACGCTGTCGAGGTACTGGCGGCTCCACACCGGCTCGAGGATGGCGTTGGCGAAGCGCAGGTGCAGGATCTCCTCGAGGCCCATCTTCCCGAGGTAGTGGTCGATGCGGAACAGCTGCTTCTCGTCGACGTACTGGTGCAGCTCGTCGGCCAGGGCGCGCGCGGAGTGCTGGTCGTGGCCGAACGGCTTCTCGATGACGAACCGGGCATCGGTGCCCAGGCCCGCCCCGGCGATGCCGGCCACGACCTTCGCGAACAGGAACGGTGGGATCTCGAGGTAGAAGACCGGCGTGCGGGCACCCCCCATCGCCTCCGCCACCCGGCCGTACGTCGCATCGTCGGCGAAGTCGCCGCTCACGTAGGACAGCCGGTCGGTGAACCGCGCGAACACCTCCTCGTCGATGGTCTCGCCGGTGGCGGCGATCGAGGTGCGGGCCCGGTCGACCAGCTGCTCCATGCTCCAGTCGTCGACCGCGACGCCCACGATCGGGCAGTCGAGCAGGCCGCGCGCCTCGAGCCGGTACAGCGACCGGAAGGTCATCACCCGCGCCAGGTCGCCGGTGATGCCGAAGATCACCAGGACGTCGCCCGGCCGTGGTGTCGTGCTGTCGACGCTCGTCATCCCTGGCTCCCTCTTCGTCCCCGCCACGATGCCGGGTCCGTCGTCACGATGCCGGGTCGGTGTGGCCGCGGCAATCCCCCGAGTGGGGTGATCCCCCCCTTGACGGTGGTCGGCGGTCGGGGTCGGCCCTGACCCGACCCTGAGAGCGACCCCGGCCGCACCCCGGATCGGCGGTGGTGGGTGCCGAACCGGGTGTTTCATTGACGTAGACCCACCAATCGAGGAGTACCGATGAGCGACACCACCCCCCGCCCCGACGAGACGCCGGGCGACCCCACTGCTGCCGCGCAGCCCGCGGACGTCGAGGTGAACGAGTTCGTGCCCGTCGCGGAGTCGGCCACGCCCCCGCCCCCGCCGGCCGAGGCGCCGACCGCCCCGCCGGCCTACGAGCAGCCGCAGTACGCCCAGCAGGAGTACGCGCAGCAGCCGCCGCCGCCCTACGCACAGCCGCAGCTTCCGCCGCCGGCCTATGCCGGGGCGACCCCCGGCACGGCCGTCGCCCCGCCCAACCAGATGTCACCGGCCGACGAGCGCACCTGGGGCACGATCGCCCACGGCGGCACGCTCGCCGCCACCATCCTGTCCGGGCGGCACCCTGGGCTTCGTGTGCGCCCTGGTCATCTACCTGATCTACAAGGACCGCGGCCCGTTCGTGCACCGTCACGCGGCCAACGCCCTCAACGTGCAGATCACGGCCGGCATCGCCATCATCGTCGGCATCATCTTCTGCATCACGATCATCGGCCTGATCATCGGCATCCCGCTCATCATCGCCGCCGGGATCTACGCCATCGTCGTCCACCTCATCGGGGCCATCAAGGCCAACAACGGCGAGTGGTGGGACCCGCCGATGACCCTGAACATCGTCAAGTGACCTGAGCCGCGACGGCCGCCCAACTGGGCGGCCGTCGCGGTGTGTCAGACCCCCAGCAGCCGCCGCACCACGGTGTCGGCCAACAGGCGTCCGCGCAGCGTGAGCACCACCCGCCTGTCCCCCACGGCCGCCCGGCCGTCGACCAGGCCGTCGGCCACCAGCCCGGCCACCGCCGTTCGTCCCACGTCGTCGAGCACGTCGACCGGCAGCCCCTCGCGCAACCGCACCCCGAGCAGCACCTCCTCGTCGTGCCGCTGCTCGTCGGTCAGCGTCTCGCGACCAGCCGCCGGCGACGCACCCTCGGCCAGCGCTGCGGCATACCTGCGCGGGTGCTTCACGTTCCACCAGCGCACGCCACCGACGTGGCTGTGCGCGCCCGGGCCGACGCCCCACCAGGCGTCACCACGCCAGTAGCCCTCGTTGTGCCGGCACCGCCCCGAGGCGTCACGCGACCAGTTGCTCACCTCGTACCAGTCGTAACCGGCCTGTGCCAGAACCGTATCCGCCAGCTCGTACTTGTCGGCCTCGTCGTCCCCCTCGGGCATCGCCACCTCGCCGCGGCGCACCTGCGCCGCCAGCTTGGTGCCCTCCTCGACGACCAGCGCGTAGGCCGAGACGTGGTCGGGATGGAGCGCCACCGCGGCGTCGAGGCTGGCCCGCCAGTCGCCGAGGCTCTCGCCGGGCGTGCCGTAGATGAGGTCGACGCTCGTCGCAAGGCCGGCCGCCTGGGCACCGGCCACCGCGGTCGACACCCGGGCCGGGTCGTGGGTGCGCTCGAGCGTCGCGAGCACGTGCGGCACCACCGACTGCATCCCGACCGACACCCGGGTGAACCCCCCGGCCGCCAGCACCTCGAGGTCGGCGGCGGTGACCGAGTCGGGGTTGGCCTCGGTCGTCACCTCGGCGTCGGGGGCCAGCCCGAACCGCTCCCGGATGCCGGTCACGCACCGCACGAGGTCGGCCGCCGGCAGCAGCGTGGGCGTGCCACCACCCACGAACACCGTGTCGACCGGCCCGGCCCCGGGGCCGAGTACCCGTGCGGCGAGGTCGAGCTCGGACAGTGCCGAGTCGACGAACGTGGCGGTCGACGCGCCCGGGCCGAGCTCGCTCAGCGTGTAGGTGTTGAAGTCGCAGTAGCCGCAGCGCACCGCGCAGAACGGCACGTGGACGTACATCCCCAGCCGGGAGCCCGCGAGGGTGGCGAGCGCCTGCGACGGCAGCTCGCCGTTCTCCGGTGCAGGGTCACCGTCGGGCAGTCGGGGCACCGCGCCATTCTCCCCCGGGCCCCCCACCTACGATGACACGGTGACGGACCGGTGGATCGAGCTCGACGGCATCGTCAACATGCGGGACCTCGGGGGCCTGCCGACGCGCGGTGGCGGGCACACGGCATCCGGGCGGTTGATCCGCTCCGACAACCTGCAGGACCTCACCGAGACCGACGTCCAGCACCTCGTCGAGGAGCTGGGCGTCACGGACGTCGTCGACCTTCGCACCGGCACCGAGCTGCACATGGAGGGGCCCGGGCCGCTCCGGCAGGTCGAGAGCCTCACCCACCACCACCACTCGCTGATGGTGGAACAGGGCCTGGAGGACAGCGCGGAGGCCGTCGGCACACGAGCGCTGCCCTGGCGCGGCGACGACCCGGTGCGCGATGCGTCCTTCTGGGCCGAGCACTACCTCGGCTACCTGGCCCGCCGCCCGGACTCGGTGGCCGCCGCCCTCGAGGTGGTGGCGAACGCCGAGGGCGCCGTCGTGGTGCACTGCGCCGCCGGAAAGGACCGCACCGGCACCGTGGTGGCGATGGCGCTCGACGTCGCCGGTGTGCCGCACGACGAGATCGTGGCCGACTACGTGCTCACCGGCGAGCGGCTGGAGCGGATCGTGCAGCGGCTGCTGCCGCGCGAGGCCTACGGCGAGGCGCTGGCCAAGCAGAAGCTGAGCGACCAGCTGCCGCAGGCGGACTCGATCCGCGCCATCCTCGCCGCCGTCGACGAGGGCTGGGGCGGGGCGGCCGGCTGGCTGGTGGCCCAGGGCTGGAGCGACGCCGACGTCGAGCGGCTGCGTCGTCGGCTCACCGAGCCGGCTTCTCGCTGACGTAGATCGTGATGATGCCCTCGACGACGACCACGCCGTCGGTGCGTACGGCTCTGACCCGCACCGGGACGTCGCCGACCTGCTCCCAGTCGGCGGGCTCGGTCTCGGCGACGCAGAGCAGGTCGGTCGTCGACTTCGCGAGGTAGGCCACCCGCATCCCCTTGGGGATCCAGCGCCGGTCCTTCGGCGTCGTGGCCTCGGCGAGCAGCCCCATCGCTGCCTCCAGCCCGTTGCACACGGCGATGGCGTGCAGGGTGCCGATGTGGTTCTGCACGGCCCGGCGCTTGCGGATGCTGAGCTCCGCGTGGTGCGGGCGCACGTCACGCACCTGCGGCCGCACGGTGCGGAAGTAGGGCGCCTTGCTCGCGAAGAGCAGCGAGAAGGCCTGTTTGCCGAGCGGCTTGGCGGACATCGACCGGTAGAGAGCGTAGGTGTCGGGCACCCGTCGATGTTACCCATCGGTAGGGCGGGCCGGGTTAGCGTGTGGCGGTGTCGTCGTCCCCGCTCCCCGGCCAGCCCGGATTCGTCGTTCCCGCTCCGGAGGACCGGCCCCGCCACGTGCGGCGCGCCGTGCGCGTGCTCGTGCTCGACGAGGCCGACCGGATGCTGCTCTTCCAGGACTCCGACCTGGGCCTCGACCCGGTGGCGCACTGGTGGATGACCCCCGGCGGTGGCGTGGACCCCGGCGAGAGCGACCTCGAGGCCGGGGTGCGCGAGCTGTGGGAGGAGACCGGGCTGGTCGTGACCGGCGCCGACCTCGTCGGGCCACTGCTCACCCGCACCGTCGTGCACGGCTACAGCGACAAGGTCGTCGACCAGGTCGAGGTGTTCTACGTGGTGCGGGTGCCCGCCTTCGAGGTCGACACGGCCGCGCACACCGAGGAGGAGCAGCTGACCGTCGCCGACATCCGGTGGTGGACGCTCGCCGACCTCGCCGTCACCTCGGACGACGTCTGGCCACGTGACGTGCTCGCCATCGTCGAGCTCGCCGGGCACCCCGAGCGGTGGCGGGAGGGCCCGGTGAAGGCGCCCGCCGTCGAGGAGTCGAGTGTCCCTGCCGGCTGACAGGCTGGACCGATGGACGCGAAATCGACGGCATGGAAGTACCTGCAGGGCCTGCGCGAGACGGTGCTCTGGAAGGTCGAGGGGCTCAGCGAGCGTGACCAGCGGATGCCGTTGACCCCCACGGGCACCAACCTGCTGGGCGTGGTCAAGCACCTCGCGGGGGTGGAGGCGGAGTACTTCGGGTCATGCCTGGGGCGGCCGTGGCCGGAGCCGATGGCGTTCTGGGCCGACGACGCCGAGCCCAACGCCGACATGTGGGCGACGGAGGACGAGTCACCCGCTGAGATCCTCGACCTCTACCGGAGGGTCGCGGTCTTCGCCGACGCGACGATCGAGCCGCTCCCGCTCGACGCTCCGGCCACCGTCCCCTGGTGGCGCACCCCTGACACCGACCTGCACACCCTGCTGGTGCACATGGCCGTGGAGACGGCCCGGCACGCCGGCCAGCTCGACATCCTGCGCGAGCAGCTCGATGGCGCCCGCGGGATGCGCGAAGGGGGGACCAACCTCCCCGACGTCGACGAGGCGTGGTGGGACGCCTACGTCGCGAGGCTGCGCGGCATCGCCGAGCGGTCACCCGGCGGGCCCCCGGAGACCGGCGGCTGAGCCGCCCCTGGAGGGCACAGGGTTTCCCCAAGGCCGGGCTGGCTCCCTTGTGTCTCCAGGCCGGTGCCGGCCACAAGGGAGACCGGCCCCCGGTGGACCTGCATCCACCGGGGGCCGACACCGTGCCGGGCGGCGTCCGGACACCCCGGCACGACGCCGGGATCAGCCGTTCGGCCCCCCCGGTACCACCCGATCGGGCCCCGTCACGTGCAGGGTCGGGTGACCCCCTTCCTGCGGCTACCCGGCATCCGCGCGATGACCGAAAGTTGACCCAGATCGCGGGCCGGCAGGGGAACGCGACGGGCACCATGCAGGGGTGACCATGTTCGACATCACGCTTTTCGGGACCACGACGGTCCGCAGCAAGACGACCGAGGTCGTGGGATCACAGCTCGGCGGCATCAAGCCACGCCAGGTCCTCGAGGTCCTGGCCCTCGCCGGGGCGGCTCCGGTCACCAAGGACCGGCTGGTCCAGGTGCTCTGGGGCGACAGCCCGCCGGCGTCGGCGGTGCCGACCCTCGAGTCCTACGTGTGCGTGCTCCGGCGCTCGATGGGCGTCGGCAAGGGCACCAGCTCCCCCATCATCACGACGTCGGCGGGCTACCGCCTCGACCGCGAGCGCGTCACGGTCGACGTGCAGCGGTGCCGGTCGATGCTGGCCCGGGCCGCCACCGCCGACGACGCGCAGGCGTTGGTCCTGACCCGCAAGGCTCTCCGGGTCTGCGAGCAGCCGCTGCTGGCCAGCGAGACGCGGGCCGGCTGGGCGGACCAGACGCGCGACGAGTTCCGCCAGGAGCTGGCCACGGCCTGTGGTCGCGCCTCGCGCGCGGCCCTCGCCCTGGGTGAGTACGACGAGGCCGTGCAGCTCGCCACGCGCGGAGTGGGCCTGGAGCCCTACGACGAGGCGCTGACCCGCGACCTCATGCGCGCCCTTTCCTCCGCTGGCCGCCGGGCCGCTGCCCTCAGCGCCTTCCTCGACCTGCGGCGCCGGCTCGTCGAGGAGCTCGGGGTGGAGCCCGGCCCGCAGACCCGTGCCCTGTACGTGCAGGTGCTCACCGACGACTCGCCGACGGGTTCGGACGCCATCCCCACCCGCGTGGAGGTGCGTGGCCTGGTCGAGCTGCTGCGCGACACCCTGGCTCGGATGCCGGGAGTCGACGTCGTGTCCGTGGACCGGGCGCTCGCCCAAGTGACCGGGCAGGCCCTCCGCGTGCGGTGATCCCACCGTCGACGACGTGACGGAGGCAACGCACCTGCTTCCGGGAACCGCCGGACAGGCGCGCTGCGCTCCGTCCACGACTGTCGGGGTCAGCGACCACGGCAGGTGACGATGTTCGACATCAGGCTCTTCGGGACCACCACGGTCCGCAGCACCACGACCGAGGTCGTGGGATCACAGCTCGGTGGCATCAAGCCGCGCCAGGTCCTCGAACTGCTGGCCCTCGCCGGAGAAGCGCCGGTGACCAAGGACCGGCTGGTGCACGTGCTCTGGGGAGACCGCCTGCCCGCGTCGCCGGTGCCGACCCTCGAGTCCTACGTCAGCGTCCTCCGGCGGTCGGTGGGTGCCGATGACATCCCCATCCGCGTGGAGGTGCACGGCCTGGTCGAGCTGCTGCGCGACACCCTGGCCCGGATGCCGGACGTCGACGTCGTCACCGTCGACCGGGCGCTCGCCCAGGTGACCGGGCAGGCCCTCGGCCTGCCCTGACCCGCCCGGACCTTCGACGACGTGACAGATCGATCCGTCCATTTACCGGCAACCTGCGGACAGGCCCGCTCCGCGCGGTCCACACTGTCGGGGTGAGCGACCACCCGCAGGGGGTAACCGACTCGCCGGTCACGGTTGTGGTGGTCGATGACCACCGGATGTTCGGTGAGCTGCTCCGGCGCGTCATCTCCACGGACCCCGGGATGGCGTGCGTCGGCACCGCCGACAACCTCGCGGACGGGTTCTCGATGATCGACGCCCTGCGGCCGGACGCCGTCGTCATGGACGTGCAGATCGGGACGGAGGACGGGATCGCCGCGACCGCCGAGCTGGTGCACAAGCACCCCGGGTTGCGGGTGGTGGTGCTGACCGCGTTCTCCACCGAGCCGCTCCTGCGCCGGGCGGTCAGTGCCGGCGCCAGCGCGCTGCTGGCCAAGGACGGCGCGGTCGAGGACCTGCTCGCCGCCTTGAAGCCCGCCGGCCCGGACGAGTTCAACGTCGACCCCGCGTTGCTGCGCCGGCTGCTCACCACGCGACGGCAGGAGGGCGGGCGGGCGGTGATGCTGACGACGCGCGAGGACCAGGTGCTGCACCTGCTCGCCGAGGGCCTGGACACCACCGCCATCGCCGCACGCCTCGGCATCTCGCGCAACACCTGCCGTGGCTACGTCGGCGCCCTGTTCGGCAAGCTCGACGCGCACTCACAGCTCGAGGCGGTCGCGGTCGCCAAGCGCAAGGGACTGCTGCGTGAGTCGAGCTGACCACGGGCGGCCCACCGTCGACAGCAGCACCGCGGCGGCCACCCGCACGGCCCTGGTGCGCTTCGTC
The DNA here is from genome assembly GCA_963833495.1 of uncultured Actinomycetota bacterium. Lineage (GTDB taxonomy): Bacteria > Actinomycetota > Actinomycetes > Actinomycetales > Dermatophilaceae > Fodinibacter. Next base: position 76,658 of record CAWHYJ010000013.1, read on the forward strand.
GCCTTCAGCGTGGCCACGCTGCTCCTGCTCGCGGTGGGTGCCGTGGTCGTCGGCGAGCGGATCGCCAAGCAGTGGGCGATCGACGACGCCCGGCTCCGCGGGGCCGCCGTGGCCAACGTCATCGCCGGCTCCCTCGTCGACGGGAAGGTGCGTGAGGGAAACCAGGAGGCACTCGGCCGGCTGGGCGCGGTGCTGCGCAACGCGATGGCGCACGGCGGCATCGAGCACGTGAAGCTGTGGACGCCCGAAGGGAAGGTCCTGTGGTCGGACGAGGACGCCGTCGTCGGCCGGCGCTTCCCCCTCGACCCCGCCGTGGAGCGGCTGTTCGGCACCGAGGACGTCACGGCGGAGCTGTCGGCCCTGAACAAGGCGGAGGACACCCCCGAGCGCGGAGAGGGTGAGCTGCTCGAGGTGTACGCCGGCACCGTCGATGCCGGTGGTGCGCCACTCGTGGTGGAGGCCTACCTCACCACCCAGCAGCTGCGGGCCCAGCAGCGCACGCTGCTGGTGACCCTGCTCGCGCTGGCCGTGGGCATGCTCCTCGTCTACTTCCTGGTGGTCGTTCCGCTCGCCGCGAACCTGGCCCGCCGGGTGGAACGGGGTCAGGAGCACCACGCGACGGTGCTGCGCCGGTCGCTGCTGGCCACGCACCGGGAACGGCTGCGCATCGCCCACGACCTGCACGACGGCGTGGTGCAGGACCTCGCCGGCCTGCGGTACGCCATGCCGCTGGTCGCGAACCAGCTGCCGCCGACGCCCGACGCGTCGCTCGCCCGGCAGACCGTGGCCGACGCCTACACCATGCTCGGCACCGACATCGAGGCGCTGCGCTCGCTGATCATGGACATCCACCCGCCCGACCTCGAGGGGCCCGGTCTGGCGGAGGCGGCCCAGGACCTCACCACCCGGGTTGAGGCGGTCGGCACTGCCGTCGACGTCGACGTACCGACCGACCCGGACTGGTCGGTGGGTAGCTCACGCCTGGCCTACCGGGTGCTCCAGGAGGGCCTGCGCAACGTCGTGACCCACTCGGGCGCCACCCGGGCCGCCATCACCGTGCGGCGCGAGGGTGACGAGGTGCACGTCGAGGTGAGCGACAACGGCCGCGGCCTGGACCACGGCTCCGAGCCCGAGCCCGGGCACGTCGGCCTGCAGCTGCTGCGCGAGAACCTCCTCGACTTCGGCGGCTCGCTGACCCTGCAGCCCCGCGAGGCAGGCGGCACCACGCTCGCCGCCACCATCCCGGTCGACGTCTTCGACGGCTGAGCCGGCCCCGGACACCGGGTAGGGCTACTTCTTGGTCGCCTGGGCCCCGGCGCCGTCGGAGGTCAGGGCGGCGATGAACGCCTCGGGCGGCACCTCGACCGAGCCGATGTTCTTCATCCGCTTCTTGCCGGCCTTCTGCTTCTCGAGCAGCTTGCGCTTGCGGGAGATGTCGCCGCCGTAGCACTTGGCGAGGACGTCCTTGCGGATGGCGCGGATGTTCTCGCGCGCGATGACCCGGGCGCCGACGGCGGCCTGGATCGGCACCTCGAACTGCTGCCTCGGGATGAGCTCCTTGAGCTTGCCGGCCATCATCACGCCGTAGCCGTAGGCCTTGTCCTTGTGCACGATCGCGCGAGAACGCGTCGACGGTCTCGCCCTGCAGCAGGATGTCGACCTTGACCAGGTCGGCGGCCTGGTCGCCGTCGGGCTCGTAGTCGAGGCTGGCGTAGCCGCGGGTGCGCGACTTGAGCTGGTCGAAGAAGTCGAAGACGACCTCGGCGAGCGGGAGCGTGTAGCGCATCTCGACCCGCTCGGCCGAGATGTAGTCCATGCCGAGCAGGGTGCCGCGCTTGCCCTGGCAGAGCTCCATGATCGCGCCGATGAACTCGCTCGGCGCGAGGATGGTGGCGCGCACCTTGGGCTCGCGCACCTCCGCGATCTTGCCGCCGGGGAACTCGCTGGGGTTGGTCACGACGATCTCGGTGCCGTCGTCCATCGCCACCTCGTAGACGACGTTGGGCTGGGTCGAGATCAGCTCGAGGTCGAACTCGCGCTCGAGCCGCTCACGGACGATCTCGAGGTGCAGCAGGCCCAGGAAGCCGCACCGGAACCCGAAGCCCAGGGCCACCGAGGTCTCGGGCTCGTAGACCAGCGCGGCGTCGTTGAGCTTGAGCTTGTCGAGGGCCTCGCGCAGGTCGGGGTAGTCGGAGCCGTCGAGGGGGAACAGTCCGGAGAACACCATCGGCTTGGGGTCGCGGTAGCCGCCCAGCGCGGTGGATGCCGGTTTGCCCAGGTTGGTGACCGTGTCGCCGACGCGGCTCTGGCGCACGTCCTTCACGCCGGTGATGAGGTAGCCGACCTCACCGACGCCCAGGCCCTTGCTCGGCACCGGCTCCGGGCTGATGACGCCGATCTCGAGCAGCTCGTGGGTGGCCCGGGTCGACATCATGATGATCCGCTCGCGCGGGTTGAGGTTGCCGTCGATGACCCTGACGTAGGTGACCACGCCGCGGTAGGTGTCGTAGACCGAGTCGAAGATCATCGCGCGCGCCGGCGCGTTGGCGTCACCGGACGGTGACGGGATCTGCCGGACGATCTCGTCGAGCAGCGGCTCGACCCCCACGCCGGTCTTGCCGGACACGTGGAAGCAGTCCTCCGGCTCGCAGCCGATCAGCTTGGCGAGCTCCTCGGCGTACTTCTCGGGCTGGGCCGCCGGCAGGTCGATCTTGTTGAGCACCGGGATGATCGTGAGCTCGTTCTCCATGGCGAGGTAGAGGTTCGCCAGGGTCTGCGCCTCGATGCCCTGCGCCGCGTCGACCAGCAGCACGGCCCCCTCGCAGGCGGCCAGGCTGCGGCTGACCTCGTAGGTGAAGTCGACGTGACCCGGGGTGTCGATCATGTTGAGCACGTGGTGCTGGCCCTCGAGGTCCCACGGCATCCGCACGGCCTGGCTCTTGATCGTGATGCCGCGCTCGCGCTCGATGTCCATCCGGTCGAGGTACTGCGCCCGCATCGACCGGTCGTCGACGACGCCGGTGATCTGCAGCATCCGGTCGGCCAGGGTCGACTTGCCGTGGTCGATGTGGGCGATGATGCAGAAGTTGCGGATCGCCTCCTGCGGCGTGGCGTGCGGCTGCAGCGCGATGCGGGCGCGGGGGGACACGAGCGGGTGGGTTCCTTGCGTGGGAGGAGTTCAGGGCACTGTGCCCAGTCTCCCACGATCCGGGGATGCCGTTCACGCGCCCCGCAGCAGCGCCAGGGCGCGCTCGAGCGCCTCGCCGGGCGGGCACTCGACGTCGGGCCGCACCCCCACGCCTTCCCAGGAGCTGCCGTCGACCGGGCTGAGCGCCCGGGCCACCGGCACGGCGAGCTCGAGGTCGGGGTGCACCGCGATGCCCTCGCGCGGGTTGGCGCCGCCGCGGGTGCGCTCCCCCACGACCCGGCCGCGGCCGAGCAGCTGCACGTCGAAGGCCACCTCCTCGCCACCCGAGAACGTGGCGGCCGAGCTGAGCACGGCCAGGGGCTTGTCCGGGCCGAACCGCCGGCCGTCGACCGGGTGGGTCCAGCGCTGGCGCAGGCCCTCGACCCGGGACTCGATGTCGACCAGCCGCACCGGCTCGTCGCCGACGAGATGGCTGACCAGCAGCTGCACCGTGTCGGGGTCGCCACCGCGGCACTCGCGCACGTCGAGCACCAGCGCGTCGGCGTCGGCGACCAGCGCCAGGGCGGCCGACACGGCATCCCACGACGGGCCGGCCGGGGTGAGCACCGGGCCGATCGACAGGTGGGCCACGTTGCCGGCGAGCCGCTCGACCCGGCGCATGCCGCCGGCGGTGGTGCGCGCCATCTCGCGCCAGTACTCCTCGTACGCCGACGGGTCCTCGGTCGGTGGCACGCCGTCGGGGTGGTGGATGACGCGCAGGTGCAGGTCATGGGCCACGTCCTGGAGGTCGGCGCTGAGCGCCGCGGCCAGGGCGGCGGGGTCGAGCGCGTCGTAGGCGCCCGCGGCGGCGCGCTGGCGCAGCCGGGTGGCGGCGCGAGCGCCCACCTCGGGCAGCACGAAGCGCTCGGCCACGAGGTCGGCGCAGCGGTCGACGACGGCGGGGGTGTCGAGGGTCTCCATGGGCGAAAAGCGTGCCACGGTCGGCCAGCCGTCACCCGGCTCGGCACCAACAAGGGAAACCCGGTAGCGGGTTGTCGGTGGCGCCTCGCATGCTGGACCGATGACCGAACCGCTCTCCGCCACGCGCCGTGACCCGGCCGGCGACCAGGAGGTCGGCCGGCGGTTGCCGCGCGCGCTGACGCCGTTCCGCACCCCTGCCTACCGCTGGCTCGCCGTCTCGCTGACGGCCAGCTCGTTCGCCGCCGGGGTGTGGGTGGTGGCGCTGGTCTGGGAGGTCATCGCGCTGGGTGGGGGCCCGCGCGACCTGTCGTTCGTCACCACCGCCAGCGCTATCGGCGTGCTCCTCCCGGCCCTGGTCGCCGGGGTGGTGGCCGACCGCGTGCCGCAGCGGCTCATCCTCGTGGCCGTGGCCCTCGTCGAGGTGCTGGGCATGGGGCTGGTCGCCCTGCTGTCGTCCATGGGCCTGGGCAGCCTGTGGCTGCTGGCGGCGGTCGCCTTCACCACCGGCATGGGCATGGCCTTCTACTACCCGGCGTACTCCGCGTGGCTACCGGCGCTGGTGCCCGAGTCGCAGCTGCAGGCGGTCAACGGGTTCGAGGGCATGGTGCGGCCGACCATCGGCCAGGCGGTGGGCCCGGCCGTGGCCGGCGCGGTCGTGGCGGCGGCCAGCCCGTCCACGGCCTTCGGCGTCGCGGCAGGCAGCTCGGTGGTCACGGTGCTGGCCCTGTTGAAGGTGCCGCAGACGCCCATCCGGCGCACGCTCGACGAGGAGCACCTGGCCCATCCCGTGCGCACGGCGCTGCACGACATGCGCGAGGGTTTCGTCTACATGGTGCGCACGCCGTGGCTGCTCGCGACCCTGCTGTTCGCCTCGCTCATGGTGCTGGTGATGATGGGCCCGCTCGAGGTGCTCATCCCCTTCCTCGTCAAGGACGAGCTCGGCGGCGGCCCGCGCGACCACGCCTACGTGCTGGCCGGCTTCGGCCTCGGGGGCGCGGTGGGGTCACTGTTCATGGCCTCGGTGCGGATGCCGCGCCGCTACCTGACGCTGATGAACCTCGGCTGGGGCGCGGCCTGCCTGCCGTTCCTCGTCATCGGGGTGACGACGTCGATCTGGGTCGTGGTGGCGTGTGCGTTCGTCATGGGCGCGGTCTTCGCCGCACCGATGGTCATCTGGGGCACGCTGCTCCAGCGCCGGGTGCCGCCGGCCCTGCTCGGGCGGGTCGCCTCGCTCGACTTCTTCGTGTCGGTCTCGCTGATGCCGGTGTCGATGGCGCTGGCCGGGCCGGTGGCCGACCTGATCGGGCTGCAGGCCACCTTCGCGGTCGCCGGCATCGTGCCGCTCGTCGTGGCGGTGGTGGCCATCCTGTGGGCGCGCCTGCCGCAGGACGAGCTCGCCCACCCCCTCGACGCACCGGAGCCGGTGCCCGTCTCGTCGCAATAGGCTCCTCGGGTGGCTGCTCCCGACCCCTCGACCCCCCGCCGTCCCGGTCTGCTGCGCAGCGCCACCGCCGCGGTGCGGCGCTGGCTCACCGGGCGCTCGACGGCACCGACGCCGGCAACCCCCAGTGGCTATCCCGGCGACTTCACCGGGCGCCTGGTGCCCGCCTACTCCCCCAAGCCCGACGGCCGGCCCGACCCGGGTGAGATCGTCTGGACCTGGGTGCCGTTCGAGGAGGACCACCGTCAGGGCAAGGACCGCCCGGTGCTGCTCGTCGGCCGGGACGGGCGCTGGCTGCTCGCCCTGCAGCTCACCAGCAAGGACCACGACGGGTACCCGAGGGGCGCCGGTCGGCCCCGCTGGGTCGACATCGGGTCGGGCGCCTGGGACCGCCAGCGCCGCCCCAGCGAGGTGCGGGTCGACCGTGTCGTGCGGGTCGACCCCAAGGCCGTGCGTCGCGAGGGCGCGGTGCTCCCCCGCCCCCAGTTCGAGGCCGTCGCCCGCGCGGTGGCCGACCTGCACCGCTGAGCACCCGCGGTCGGGCTTCGGGGAGGACAGCGACGGGGCCCGTCACCGGAGTCGGTGACGGGCCCCGTCGGGGTCGCGGACGGTCAGAGACCGGCGGCCTTCTTGGCCATCGAGGACTTCTTGTTCGCGGCCTGGTTCTTGTGGATGACGCCCTTGCTCACGGCCTTGTCGAGCTTGGTGGAGGCCACCGCGAGGGCAACCTTCGCCTCGTCGGCGTTGCCGGAGTCGGCGGCGTCGCGGAACTTGCGGATCGCGGTCTTGAACTCCGACTTGATCGCCTTGTTGCGCTCGGTCGCCAGGCGGTTCGTCTTGATCCGCTTGAGCTGGGACTTGATGTTTGCCACGTGTAGATGCTTTCTCTGGGGTCGGTATGCCGTTAGAGGGCGGCAGTCGCGGGTCGGGACCGGACGTGGGGACATCCGTGGTTGACCTGCGCTGGGTGGTGCTGCGTTGCGCGCACGACCTCAAGCGCGCACGCAAGGACCAAAGTTACCAGCGGGGCGGTCACCGCACCAAAACGCCGGATGCCGGTGGGCCGGCATCCGGCCTTGCCGCGCCGCCCGACGCCTCAGCTGCGGTTGCGGGCGTGCTGGTTGGTGATGGTGAGTACGCACCGCTCCACGGCGTAGACCGGGTCGCGCCCGCCGCCCTTGACCTCGAAGTCGGCCGCGGCGATGGCGGTGACGCAGGTGGCGAGGGCGTCGGCGGTCCAGCCGCCCAGCGCCCGGCGGGCCTTGTCGACCTGCCACGGTGCCATGCCGAGGTCGCGGGCCAGGTCGGCCGAGCGCCCACGGCCGGCCGAGCCGACCTTGATCAGCTGGCGCGCCTGCTGGGCCAGCACCGCCACGATCGGCACCGGGTCGACCCCGACGGCGATGGCGTGCCGCAGCAGGCGCAGCGCCTCGCCGGTGTCACCGGCCATGGCGGCGTCGGCCACCCGGAAGCCGGTCGCCTCGACCTTGCCCCCGTGGTAGGTGAGCACGACCTGCTCGTCGATGACGCCCGTGGTGTCGTCGATGAGCTGCTGGCAGGCCGAGGCGAGCTCGCGGACGTCCTTGCCCACCGCCTCGACCAGGGCGTGCACGGCCTCGCCGGTGGCCTTGCGGCGGGCCGCCCGGAACTCGTGCGCCGCGAAGTCGGCCTTGTCGCGGTCGGTCTTGATCGCGGGCGCGTCGATGACCCGGGCACCGGACCCCTTCACCGTGTCGAGCACCTTCTTGCCGCGCGAGCCGCCCTTGTGCAGCACGACGAGGGTGAGGTCGGGCTCGGGCTCGCCCGCGAGCGCGGCGAGCAGGTCGGCCTGCAGCTCGTCGTCGGCCTCGTCGAGGTCGTGCACGACGATGCACTTGGCGCCGCCGAACAGCGAGGGGCTGGCGTGCAACGTGAGCTCACCGGCGGTGTACGCGGCGGCGTAGAGCCGGATCACCTCGAGCTCGGGCTCGGTCACCCTGAGGTCGTCGAGGGTCTGCGCGACGCCACGCTCGGCGAGCAGCGACTCGGGCCCGGACACCAGCACGTAGGGCGGCACCCGGTGGTGCACCGCGACCTGGTCCGACATGGCGGTCACTCTGCCACGAGGGGCGGACAGCCGAGGTCCCGCGCCTAGGAGTCCCCGGTGCTCGTCGACCCTCCCCCGGACCTGCGCCGCCACCCCCGCATCGCCGTGCACGGGGTGACCGGCTCGGGAATGTCGACCCTCGGGGCCCGGCTCACCACGCTGACCGGCGCTCCCCTGGTGCCGGTCGACGACCTGATGTGGCGCCCGGGCTGGGTGCCCCGGCTCGACCTGCTGATCGCGCTCGACCACCCCCGCCGGGTGAGCCTGGCCCGGCTGGTGCGCCGCACCTGGCGGCGGGTGCGCATGCAGCAGGAGTTCTGCGGCGGCAACACCGAGTCGTGGCGTCGCACCTTCTCCACCGACTCGATCGTCGCGTGGCACTTCCGCTCCTTTCCCACCAAGCACGCGGCCATCGCGGCCTGGTCCGCGGATGCCGGTGGGCCGCCGGTCCTGCGCTTCACCTCACCCCACCAGGTCGACGCCTGGCTGCACACCCTCGAGCGCGCCCACGCCTGAGCGACCCGAACGCAGAAGCTCGGCCGGCACGCACCAATAAGCGCGTGCTGCGCGAACTTCTGCGTGTCCACCTCGTCACCCAGGCTCAGACCCGAACCCGCGCGGCCCGAAGGCTCTCGGCGCGCCGTCGCCGGCGGACCAGCCACCACCGCAGTGCAGCGACGGCGAGGGCGGCGAGCGCGATCTCCTTCCACCACCAGAAGAGGGAGAGCGTCGAAGTGCCGAACAGGGCCCACGACGGTGACCCGTCGATGGCATCCTTCGCCCAGATCACCTGCTGCACATCGGCCGACGGGTCTATGACGACGAGGTGGTCGTCGGGGCGCCCCACGGGTGTGAACTGAGGCGGCTGCTCGCGCCCGTTCGAGAGCGGAGTGGTCCGGTGCCACTGCTGCCCCATCACGTCCTGCTCGTGCAGTTCGGGCGGCACCGATGTCACCGCGGGGCGGCCGTCCAGGCCAACGCGCCTCAGGGAGGGCAGGTCGTACCCGACGAGCCACTGCGCAGGTGCCGACCCCTCGGGGCCTGAGGCAAACACGTCGACCGTCAGCCACAGCGTGCCGTCGGACCGAAGCGCAGCACGAGCACCGAGCGCTGCTTCGGGGTGAGCCGGGCCAGGGCGTCGGTGAGCGCGAGGCGCAGGGCTGCGGCATCCGTGCCGTCGGCGACCCCGGAATCCGGCGCGGCCTCGACCAGCCGCTCGGGCCGCCGCTGCCGCCGGCGCCACTGGTCGATGTGGATGCGGTGCAGCACCGTGCGCGCGTACGCCGTGGGGTCGCCGTCGTGCCGGGTGATCGAGCCCCAGCGGCTCGCCATCCGCACGTGCGTCTCCTGCACGAGGTCCTGCGCGTCGTGGGAGTCGCCGGTGAGCAGCCACGCGACGCGCAGCAGCGGCACCGTGCTGGCACGCACGAACGCCTCGTACCCCTCAGCAGGCTGCGACCGCCTCATGACCACCTCCGCACCCTGACACGACGGCGGGGTGCTGCGCGGGTGGAACCCATCTACTCGAAGGTGAGGGTCGGGCCGGTGCCGGCCTCGAGGCCGAGCCCACCCAGGCGCGCCGAGACGGCCTCGACGGGCAGCTCCATCGACTCGGCGAGCTCGTCGAGGGTGAGCCCCAGCTCGATGCCGTCGCGCAGCTCCTCGTCCTCCTGCTCGGTCCACGCGTGGCCGTGGGTGACGGCGGTGCGCGAGGACTCCGGCGGTGGCGGGTCCTCGGCGACCGGACGCTCGACGGGCACCGGTGTCGCGGCATCCACGCCGCGGTCGGTGTCGCCGACCGGTGCCGCGACGGCGCCGGTCAGCCCACGCAGTGCCGGCTCGGCCACCGGCTGGGGGGGCTCGGCCGTCTCGTCGAGGCGCTTCAACGCGGCCAGCACCATCGCCCGGTCGGCGGTGGGCCAGAACGGAGGCAGCGAGCGCTGCAGGAACCCGGCGTAGCGGGCGGTCATCATCCGGTTGTCGAGGAAGGCGACGACACCGCGGTCGTCGGCGCGGCGGATGAGCCGGCCGGCGCCCTGGGCCAACCGCAGTGCCGCGTGGGTGGCCGACACCGCCATGAAGCCGTTGCCGCCCATGCGGGCGATGGCCTGCGAGCGCGCCGAGGCGAGCGGGTCGTCGGGCCGCGGGAACGGGATGCGGTCGATGATGACGAGCTGGCACGACGAGCCGGGCACGTCGACGCCCTGCCACAGCGACAGCGTGCCGAACAGGCAGGTGCGCGGGTCGCGGGCGAACTGGCGCACGAGCGTGCTGATCTGGTCCTCGCCCTGGCAGAGGAACGCGATCTCACCCTGCTTGTCGGCGAACCGCTCGCGCATCGCCTCGGTGGCCTCCTTGGCGGCGCGCATCGACGAGAACAGTCCCAGCGTTCGCCCACCAGCGGCCCGCACCAACGCCTCGATCTCGTCGAGCGTCTGGGTGGCCAGGCCGTCCCGTCCGGGCGCCGGGAGGTGCTTCGCCACGTAGGCGATGCCCTGCTCGGGGTACGCGAACGGGCTGCCGACGTCGAGCCCGCGCCAGGCCGGCGCCCCCTCGCCACGCAGCCCGATGGTGCCCGCGACGGCATCGAACGACCCGCCCAGCTCCAGCGTCGCCGAGGTCAGCACGACGGTGCGCTCGCTGAACACCTTGTCGCGCACCAGCATCGCCACGCTCATCGGCGCCACCCGCAGCACCGGCCCCCGCCGCGGGTCGCGGTTGAGCCAGACGACGTCGAGCTCGCGCTCCTCGAGGATGCGCGAGGCGTTCTCGAAGACCTCGTCGACGGCGGCGCGAGCGACCTGGCGCCCACCGTCGGGCTCCTCGCCCTGCTGTGGCTTGAGCTCGCTCTGCACGGCGCGGGCGGTGTCGCGCACCCGGCCCAGCGCCATCGCCAACGAGTCGGGGACGCCGGTCAGCCGCCCCTCGGGGGCCGGCTCGAGCACCGACTCGAGCAGGTCGGCGGCCTCGTCCATCGTCGAGCTCGAGTCGGCCTGCCGCCCCGCCCGCTTGGCCGCGGCGCGCACCATCCCGGGCGTCACCTCGTCGGTGATCGTGGAGGTGACCCGGTCGACGAGCTCGTGCCCCTCGTCGACGACGAGCACGTCGTGCTCGGGCAGCATCTGCCGACCCTCGAAGGCGTCGATGGCCATGAACGAGTGGTTGGTGACGATGACGTCGACGTCGCGCGCCGCCTCCCGAGAGCGCTCGACGAAGCACTCCGACACCATCGGGCAGCGGCCCCCCAGGCACTCGTGGGCCGACACCGAGACCTGCCGCCAGGCGCGCTCCGACACCCCCGGCACCAGCTCGTCACGGTCGCCCGACTCGGTGACCTCGGCCCAGTCGCGCAGCCGCACGACCTCGGCACCGAGCCGTGAGGCCTGCTGGTCGACCGCTCCGACGGACATCAGCGTGTCGACGTCGTCGTCGGGGAAGCCGCCCTCGAGCTTGTGCGCGCACAGGTAGTTGCGCCGTCCCTTGACCAGCGCGTAGGTCGGGCGCCGCCCGAGCAGCGGCTCGAGCGACTCGGCCAGGCGCGGCATGTCGCGGTCGACGATCTGGGCCTGCAGCGCCAGCGTGGCGGTGGCCACGACCGTGGGGGTGCCGGTGTCCATGGCGTGCCGCACCGCGGGGACCAGGTAGGCCAGCGACTTGCCGGTGCCGGTGCCGGCCTGCACGAGCAGGTGACCCTTGCCGTCGATGGCGTCGGCGACGGCGTGCGCCATCTCGACCTGCCCCCTGCGCTCGGTGCCACCGACCCCGCCGACCGCGGCGTGGAGGAGCTCGTCGAGGGTTGGCACCAGAGCAGGGTATGCCGTGTGCGCACCCCTCGCGTCCGGCCCTCCACAGGTGCGCGTCCCCGGAATTGCCGGTTCCCGGGGGCCAGTGGTGCCACGATGGGGCGCGTGAGCATCGACGTCGACGCACCGGTCCCGTTCCCGTCCGACATCGAGATCGCCGAGGCGGCCGACATCACCCCAGTCGTCGACCTCGCGCGTGACGACCTCGGCATCCCCGCCGAGGCACTCGTCCCGTACGGCCACACCAAGGCCAAGGTCTCGCTGCCCTACCTGCGCACGCTGGAGGACCGCCCCGACGGGCACCTGGTGCTCGTCACCGCGATGTCCCCCACCCCGGCGGGCGAGGGCAAGACGACCACCTCGGTCGGCCTGGCCGACGCCCTGCGCCGCCTCGGCGAGAAGAGCATCGTGGCCCTGCGTGAGCCGTCGATGGGGCCGGTGTTCGGCATCAAGGGCGGCGCCGCCGGCGGCGGCTACAGCCAGGTGGTGCCGATGGTCGACATCAACCTGGCGTTCACGGGTGACTTCGCCGCCATCGCGGCGGCCAACAACCTGCTCTCCGCAATGCTCGACAACCACCTGCACCAGGGCAATGCCCTCGACATCGACCCGCGCACGGTCACCTGGAAGCGCGTGGTCGACCTCAACGACCGGGCCCTGCGCGGCATCGTCGTCGGCCTCGGTGGCGTCACCAACGGGGTGCCCCGCGAGGACGGCTTCGACATCGTCGTGGCCTCCGAGGTGATGGCGATCCTCTGCCTCGCCGTCTCGCTCAAGGACCTCAAGCGCCGGCTCGGCGACATCGTCGTCGGCTACACCCGCGGCAAGGAGCAGGTCACCGCCCGCGACCTGGAGGCCGACGGCGCGATGACCGTGCTGCTGCGCGACGCCCTCGCCCCCAACCTGGTCCAGACGCTCGAGCACACGCCGGCCTTCATCCACGGCGGCCCGTTCGCGAACATCGCCCACGGCTGCAACTCGGTGATGGCCACCCGGGCCGCCCTCAAGCTGGGCGACTGGGTCATCACCGAGGCCGGGTTCGGGGCCGACCTCGGCGCGGAGAAGTTCGTCGACATCAAGTGCCGGGCCAGCGGCCTGCGCCCCGAGGTCGCGGTCGTGGTCGCGACGATCCGCGCCCTGAAGTTCCACGGCGGCGTGCCCGTGGCCGAGGTCGACCGCGAGGACCTCGCCGCCGTCGGCGCCGGCATGACGAACCTGCGCCGCCACCTCGAGAACGTGCGCGGCGTCTACGGGCTCACCCCGGTGGTCGCGGTCAACCGCTTCCCGAGCGACACCGACGCCGAGGTCGACCTCGTCGTGCGGATGTGCTCGCACGAAGGGGTGCGGGCCTACCCGGCCACCCACGTGCGCGACGGCGGCGTCGGGGCCGAGGCGCTGGCCCGCGGCGTGGTCGAGGCCGTGCGCGAGGGCAAGAGCGACCTGCGCTTCGTCTACGACGACCACCTCTCGCTGGAGAAGAAGGCCGAGGCGGTGGCGACCAAGGTCTACGGCGCGGCCCGCGTCGCCTTCGAGCCCAAGGCGCGGCGCCGCCTCGACCAGATCGAGGCCGCCGGCTACGGGCACCTGCCGATCTGCATGGCCAAGACCCAGTCGTCGTTCTCGACCGACGCCTCGCAGCGCGGTGCGCCGCGCGGACACACGGTCACCGTGCGCGAGGTGCGCCTGGCCGCCGGGGCCGGGTTCGTCGTGCTCGTCACCGGCGAGATCATGACGATGCCGGGGCTGCCCAAGGTGCCGGCCGCGCACCGCATCGACGTCGACGACGACGGCCGCGTGGTCGGCCTGAGCTGACCACAGCTTTCTCAGGGGTCAGGCGCGGCCGTCGGCGACCATCGGGGCGCCGTCCAGCCGCCGGGCCATCACCACGCTGTCGCGGTCGTCGCCGGAGGCCACCCGGATGACGCCGGGCACCCGCCCCACCTCGACGTAGCCGCAGCCCTCGTAGAACCGCGTCGACCCCAACCCGCTGCGCACGGCGAGTACGGCCACCTCGACGTTCTGCTCCCGCGCCACCCGGTGCATCGCCGCCATCAGCAGCCGCCCGAGGTTGCGCCCGCGCAGCTCGGGGTGGGTCATGATCCGGTATGCCGTGCGCGTGTGCCCGAGCAGCGCGTTGCGGTCAGCCGCCCAGAACCCTGCGGCCACCACCCGCTGGTCCGGCGCGCGCAGGAGCACACCGGTGGTGGTGCCCTCGGCCATCCCCTCCTCGTGCGCCGAGAGAGCCCGGGCGACCTGCTCCCGGGGCGCACCGGGCAGGAAACCCACGGCTCCCCCGGCATCGTTCACCGCGCACCAGAGGTCGAGCAGCGACTCACGGGTCTGCACGTCGAACTCGGTGCGGGCCTCGAACCGGGGCGCCCGAAGCACCGTCCAGGCGGCCGGCGCGTCGCCCCCGGCCCCCGGCATCCGCACCTCCTGCAGGCCCGCCGCGAGCGCGGTGCGCACCGACGCGAGGTTCGTCGGGCGGCTGCGCGCGATGACCGGAAGGTCCGGCAGCCACTCCAGGGCGTGCGCGGTCCAGGAGCGGGCCGCCTCGGACGCGAGCCCGCGCCCGTGCACGGCGCCGGCGAGGCGGTAGTAGAGGTTGAGCACCTGCTCCCCGTCGAGGTTCTTGTGCCGCAGCCCTCCGACGCCGATGCCGGTGCGCGTGTTGGTCTCCTCGACGACGCCGTAGTCGAAGCCGTCGCTCTCCCAGCGCTCGAGGCACTCGGTGAACCACCGGTCCGCCTCGTCGCGCTCCGGCATCGCGAACACCGCGTGCTCGTACAGCGCCGGGTCGCGGTGCAGGGCGACCCACAGCGACCGGTCGCCCCGACCGGGTGGCCGCAGGGTCAGCCGGTTCGTGGTGAGCTCACGGGGCGCCTTGTGCACGTCGCGAGGGTACCGGCGGGGGTAGCACCTCAGGGAGTCTGCGCGAGCTGTCCAACCCTGCGCGCGTCCGTGCCCCGCGCCGGCTCAGACGGCGTATGCCGTGAGGTCGCCCGCGAGGTCCGGCGTCACCCGGGCAGTGAGCCGGGTGCCGTCGGCGACGTGCTCGCTCGCGAGCACCTCGCCGGTCTCGTGGATACGGCTGACCAGGTCGCCGCGGTCGTAGGGCACGAGCACCTCGACGTCGATGTCGGGCTGGGGCAGCTCGTCGGCGATGAGGGCACGCAGCTCGTCGAGCCCCTCACCGGTGCGTGCGGAGACCACGATCGAGTGCTTCTCGTGCCGGCGCAGCCGGTCGATGACCTCGGGGTCGGCCAGGTCGGCCTTGTTGATGACGATGACCTCGCGCACGTCGGTGGCGTCGACGTCGGCGAGCACGCTGCGCACGGCCGAGATCTGGCCCTCGGGGTCGGGGTGCGAGCCGTCGACGACGTGCAGCAGCAGGTCGGCCTCGGCGACCTCCTCGAGCGTGGACCGGAAGGCCTCGACGAGCTGGTGCGGCAGCGCGCGCACGAAGCCGACGGTGTCGACGAGCGTGTAGACGCGACCGTCGGGGGTCTCCGAGCGGCGCACAGTGGGGTCGAGGGTGGCGAACAGCTGGTTCTCGACGAGCACCCCCGCGCCGGTGAGCCGGTTGAGGATGGAGGACTTGCCGGCGTTGGTGTAGCCGGCGATGGCGACGCTCGGCACCGCGTTGGCCTTGCGGCTGCCGCGCTTGGTGTCGCGGACCGTCTTCATCTCCTTGATCTCACGCCGCAGCTTGGCGATGCGGGTGTTGATCCGGCGGCGGTCGAGCTCGATCTTGGTCTCACCGGGGCCGCGCGAGCCCATGCCCTGGCCACCCGCCGCCTGGCCACCGGCCTGGCGCGACATCGACTCACCCCAGCCACGCAGGCGCGGCAGGAGGTACTGCAGCTGGGCCAGCTCGACCTGCGCCTTGCCCTCTCGGGACTTCGCGTGCTGGGCGAAGATGTCCAGGATCAGCGCGGTGCGGTCGATGACCTTGACCTTGACGACGTCCTCGAGCGCGCGGCGCTGGCTGGGCGCGAGCTCGGTGTCGCAGACCACGGTGTCGGCGCCCTCGGCGATGACGATGTCGCGCAGCTCGACGGCCTTGCCCTTGCCGAGGTAGGTGGCGGGGTCGGGGTTCGACCGGCGCTGCACGACGCCGGCGAGCACCTCGGAGCCGGCCGTCTCGGCGAGCGCGGCGAGCTCACGCATCGAGTTCTCGGCGTCGTCGGCCGTGCCCTCGCTCCAGACGGCGGCCAGCACCACCCGCTCGAGGCGCAGCTGGCGGTACTCGACCTCGGTGACGTCCTCGAGCTCGGTGGACAGCCCGGCGACGCGGCGCAGCGAGGCGCGCTCCTCGCGGTCGAGCTGGTCGCCGTCGAAGGAGATCTCGTCGTCGAGCACGAAGCCCGAGTCGTTGAGTGTCCCAGTGTCGAGTGAAGTGTCGTCGGCGAGCGCCTCGGCCCGCCCGGAAAGGATGTTCTTCGCAGTCATGTTCCCCCTAGGGTCTCACCGCGCAACGCCCCGCGGCCAACGGTTTCTTCCACTGCTCGGTAGCGTGTGCTCGCGATGGAGACGCCCGACCACTACTTCACGGCCGCCCCGGCCAGCGCCGACGAGCGACGGCGCACCACCGTGCGCCTCGCCGGGCGCGCGGTCGAGGTCGAGGTGGCGCCGGGCATCTTCTCCCCCGGCGGCCTCGACAAGGGCACCGCGGTGCTGCTCGACGAGGCGCCCGAGCCGCCCCCGACCGGCACCTTCCTCGACCTCGGCTGCGGCTGGGGCCCGATCGCGCTCAGCCTCGCCCTGCGCTCCCCCGCCGCGACGGTGTGGGCGCTCGACGTCAACGAGCGGGCGCTCGACCTCACCCGCCGCACCGCGGCCGCGCTGGGGCTCGACGGCGTGCGCGCGACGACCGCGGACGGCATCCCCGATGACCTGCGGTTCGACCTGATCTGGTCCAACCCCCCGATCCGGGTCGGTAAGGCCGTGCTCCACGAGCTGCTGCGCACCTGGCTGCCGCGGCTGGCGCCGGGCGGCGTCGCCCACCTGGTCGTGCAGCGCAACCTGGGCTCGGACAGCCTGCAGAGGTGGATCCAGACAGAGCTCGCGATGCCGTGCACCCGGCTGACCTCGAGCAAGGGGTTCCGGGTGCTCGAGGTGAGGCAGCCATGACCGAGACCACCGCCCCCGCACTCGGCGTCGTGCTCGTGCCGACGCTCCCGCCCGAGGCGCTCCGCCCGCTCGCGATGGCGGCCGACCGGCACCTCGACGAGCTGTGGCTGTGGGAGGACTGCTTCAAGGAGTCCTCCATCGCCGCGGCGGGTGCGGCGCTGGCCTGGACCGAGCGGGTGCGAGTCGCCATCGGCCTGGCCCCGGTGCCGCTGCGCAACGTCGCGCTGCTGGCGATGGAGCTCGCCACGCTGCACCGGCTCTTCCCCGGCCGCCTGCTGCCCGGCATCGGGCACGGCGTGCAGGACTGGATGGGCCAGGTCGGCGCCCGCGCCGCCTCACCGCTGACCCTGCTGCGCGAGTACGCCGAGGCGCTGCGCCTGCTGCTCGACGGCGCGGAGGTCAGCGTCTCCGGGCGCTACGTCACGCTCGACCGGGTGCGGCTGGACTGGCCGCCGGAACCGGGCACCCCGCTGCTCGTGGGCGGCAGCGGCCCGCGCACGCTCGAGCTGGCCGGGCGGGTCGGCGACGGCATCGTCATCGGGTCGGTGACCTCGGATGCCGAGCTCGCCGACGCGGTCGCCGCCGCGCAGGCCGGCTGGATCGCGGGTCGCGGCGCAGCCGGGGGCCGGATGCCGGTCGTCACGCACCTCATGGCCGCGACCGGGCCGGGGGCCGAGCAGCGGCTCGCCGACGAGCTGCGCCGGTGGGGCCGCGTCGACGGCGCCCTCGGCCGGGGCGTGGCCGGTGATGCGGCGACCGTGGCGGATGCCGTGCGCCGGCTCGTGCAGATCGGCGTCACGAGCGTGGTGTTCCAGCCCACCGAGGACGAGCCGGACCTCGAGGGCTTCGTCGAGTTCGTCGGCCGCGAGGTCAGGTCGGAACTGCTGCGCTGAGGGCTGCGAGGTCGATGGTGCCGTCGGCCACGAGCACGGCCGGCCCGGCCAGCTCGACGCCGTGGTCGGGCAGCAGGCGCACGGTGAGCCGGCCGCCGGGTACGTCGACCAGCCAGGTGGCGCCGGTGTCGAGGCTGCCGGCCCAGAAGCTGGTGGCGATGGCGGCCGCGCAGGCTCCGGTGCCGCACGACCGGGTCTCGCCGACGCCGCGCTCGTACACGCGCATCGCGACGTGCCCCGGGCCCATCGGGCGCACGATCTCGACGTTGGTGCCGTGCGGGGGCTCGGGGCGCACCTGCGGGGCGCGGGCCAGGTCGAGGCCGTCGAGGTCGACGGCCTCGGGCAGCGCCACGACGGTGTGCGGGTTGCCGAGGTCGACGCGCAGGGCCGAGCAGGGGTCGCCGTCATCGTCGAGGTGCACCAGGGCGTCGAAGCCGTCGCGCTCGGCGGTCTCGGGGTCGGTGAGGCGCCACGGCCCGAGGTCGACCGCGAACCCGTCACCGTCGACGCGCACGTGCTTCACGCCCGCCCGGGTGGCGATGGCGAACTCGTCGGCCGTCTCGAGCCGCTCGCGGCGCAGGTAGGCCGCGAAGACGCGCGTGCCGTTGCCGCACATCTCGGACAGGCTGCCATCGGCGTTGCGGTAGTCCATGAACCACCGCGCGGCCCCGGCCTGGGCGCGCACGGCCGGCTCGTCGGCGAGGTCGGCCGGCAGCACCCGGATGACGCCGTCGCCGCCGATGCCGGCGCGCCGGTCGGCCAGGGCGGCCGCGTGGGCGGCGGTGAGGCCGAGGGCGCCGTCGAGGTCGGGCACGAGCACGAAGTCGTTCTGCGTGCCGTGTCCCTTGGTGAAGGTGAGCCGGTCAGCCATGCGGCTCATTGTCCCTGTTCGGACGGCGCACCGACCACGCGGCCCGCTCGACGTGCTCCAGAACCCGCTCGCGCAGCTCGTCAGGGCCGTGCTCGAACGGGTCGAACCAGGTCACCCTCGGGTCGGCGCCGAACCAGGACTCCTGGCGGCGCACCAGCCGGCGGGTGCGCAGCGCGGTGTCGGCCACGGCATCCGCGGTGCTCATGGTGCCGTCGATGACGGCGAGCGCCTGGGCGTAGCCGACGGCCCGGCTCGCCGTTCGTCCCTCGCGCAGGCCGAGGTCGACCAGTGCTCGGGTCTCCTCGACCAGGCCCGCGTCGAACATCCGCTGGGCACGACGGTCGATCCTGGTGTCGAGCGCCTCACGGTCGGTGCGCAGCCCGACGAGCACGGTCGGCCGCACGAACTCCCGGGTCGGCATGGTGGCGCTGAACGGGCGGCCGGTCAGGGCGATGACCTCCAGCGCCCGCACGACGCGGCGGCCGTTGTTCGGCTCGATCGCGTCGGCGGCCACCGGGTCGAGCCCGCGCAGCTCGGCCAGCAGCGGTGCCACGCCCTCGTCGTCCAGTCGCTGCTGGAGGGCGGCCCGGACCACCGGGTCGGTCGGCGGGATCTCGAGCCGGTCGAGCGCCGCCCGCACGTAGAGCCCGGACCCGCCCGCGACCACAGGAAGCCGTCCGCGGGCGAGCACTGACTCGATGTCGCCCCGGGCGTCGCGCTGGTACGCCGCGACGCTGGCCTCCTGGGTGACGTCCAGCACGTCGAGCTGGTGGTGCGGCACCCCGTCACGCTCGGCCTCGGGCACCTTCGCCGTGCCGATGTCCATCCCGCGGTAGAGCTGCGAGGCGTCGGCGCCGACGACCTCTCCGCCCAGCCGCAGCGCGATCGCGATTGCCAGGTCGGACTTCCCGGTGGCGGTCGGGCCCACGACGGCGACCACGAGGTCGAGCCCCTCGGTCGGCGGGACGTGCACTGCCGCGTCTCCCGGCCAGGACGCGTCCATCAGTCGCTGCGCTCGTCCTCGGGGGTCTCGTCGTCGTGGCCGAACGGGTCGCGGTCCTCACCCGGCATCCAGGCCAGGCCCGGCACGCCCCAGCCGTGGCCCTTGACGGCCTTGCGCGCCTTGCGCGACCACTTGCCGGTGAGCCGGTCGACGTAGAGGAACCCGTTGAGGTGGTCGTACTCGTGCTGCAGCATCCGGGCGAACCAGCCGGTGGCCTCGTAGCGCAGGTCGCTGCCGTCGAGCGCCAGCCCGGTGAGCGTGGCCGCCTCGCCACGGCGCAGCGGGTAGGACTCGCCCGGCACCGACAGGCACCCCTCGACCTCTTCGTGCGGGTCGGGCTCGCCCACGATGGGCTTGGCCGAGGTGAGGTAGGGGTTGATCACGACGCCACGCGGTGGGATGCCGTCGTCGTTGGTGAGCTGCCAGGTGAAGATCCGCAGGCCCACCCCCACCTGGGGGGCGGCCAGGCCGACGCCGCGCGCGGCATCCATGGTGTCGAACATGTCGGCGACGAGCTCGCGGATGCCGTCGTCGATGACCTCGACGGGCTGGGCGCGGCGGTGCAGGACCGGTTCCCCGGTGATGACGACGGGTCGGATGGCCATGCGGGAGATTCTGGCAGAGCCGCCGCCTGCACCCGACGGCGACGCCAGGGGCCACCCGCTCCTACGATCGTGCGATGAACCCCGCCATCGTCCTCGTGGCCCCCGAGCACGCCGACTTCCTCACCGACGAGTTCGGGCGCTACGCGCGCGACTACGACGTGCTGACGACAACCTCCGTCGAGGAGGCCGAGCAGGTGGCCCGCCGGGTCGTGGCCGACGGCGGCCAGGTCGCCATGTTCGTCTCCGAGTCGCAGCTGCCCGGCTACCACGTGCTCGAGGCGTTCGCGCTCTGGCGCACGGTGGTTCCCACCTCGCGCCGGCTCGTCGCGGCGCACTGGTCGCACTTCCTCGCCGATGCCCCGGCCCTGCGCGGCGGGCTCGCCAAGGGCAAGTACGACGCCTTCCTGCTGATGCCGCGCGGCGTGCGCGACGAGGAGTTCCACACCGCGGTGTGCGAGCTGCTGTCCGACTGGGGCTCGACCGTCGCGGCCCCCGAGGTCGACACCGTTCGGATCGTCACCCCGGCGCCGGACGCCCTCACCCAGGCGATCCGCGACTTCCTCGACCGGATGGGGATGCCGAACCGCACCTACTCCCCCGACAGCGAGCAGGGCCGCGACGTCATCGAACGGGCCGGTGGCACACCGGTGTTCCCCCTGGTCGAGGCCGTCGACCGCGAGATCTTCTCGCCCACCAGCGTGCGAGACGTCGCGGTGCGCTCCTTCGGCACCCCCACCGACATCGAGCTGGATGCCGTGGTCGACATCGCCGTCGTGGGCGCAGGTCCCGCCGGGCTCGCCGCCGCGGTCTACGCGTCGTCGGAGGGGTTGAGCACCGTGGTGCTGGAGTCGGAGGCGGTGGGTGGCCAGGCCGGCACGTCGTCGATGATCCGCAACTACCTCGGCTTCCCGCGCGGCATCTCTGGGATGCGGCTGGCCCAGCGGGCCCGCAACCAGGCGATCCGGTTCGGCACGCGCTTCTTCACCGGGTGGTCGGTCACCGAGCTCGAGGTCGGCACCGACGGCGAGCCGTTCGTGCTGCACACCGACGGCGGGGACGTGCGGGCCCGCGCCGTCGTCGTGTCGGCCGGCGTGACGTACCGCAAGCTGGGGGTGCCGTCGGTCGAGGCGCTCGTCGGCCTCGGCGTCTACTACGGCAGCGCGATGAGCGCGGCCCGCGAGCTGGAGGGCTATGACGTGGTCGTCGTGGGCGGCGGCAACTCCGCCGGCCAGGCCGCCATCCACCTGGCGAAGTTCGCGCAGTCGGTCACCATCCTGGTGCGGCGCGAAGGGCTCGAGGCGACCATGTCGTCGTACCTGATCGGCGAGATCGCCTACAACCCGCGGATCACCGTGCTGCCCTGCTCCGAGGTCGTCGACGGCGGCGGCGAGGGGCGCCTGGAGTGGATCGGCGTGCGCGACACCACGACTGGCGAGGTGAGCCGGCGCGAGTGCCGCGGGCTGTTCCTCCTGCTCGGCGCCGAGCCGCGCTGCGACTGGCTGCCGCCGGTTCTCGCCCGCGACGCGCGCGGCTTCGTGCTGACCGGTCGCGACATCCCCACGTCGCACTGGGTCGACGGGCTCCCGCCGGCCAACCTCGAGACCACCGTGCCGGGCGTCTTCGCGGCGGGCGACATCCGGGCCGGGTCGATGAAGCGGGTCGCCTCGGCCAGCGGCGAGGGCGCCTCCGTCGTGCCGCTGGTGCACAGCTGGCTCGACCCGACCAGCTGACCGTGGCAAAGGGGTGGCGCCCGCGCCGATCCTGACGTCTACTGGAGGGACTCCCCCAGTGGGAGCCCCTGTCCCCGAGCGAGAGGAGGCCGCGTGAGTTTCTTTGACAGCGCCAAGGAGAAGCTTTCAGGGCTGGCCGCAGACCACCCCGACCAGGTCGAGCAGTTCAGCGACCAGGCCATCGAGCGCGGCGGCGATGCCGTCGACAGCACGACTGGTGGCAAGTACGCCGAACAGGTCGACCAGGCGCAGGTGAAGGCCGACGGGGCCATCGGCGAGCCCTGAGCCTCCGAAGACGCAACCGAGGCCCCCGACCACCAGGTCGGGGGCCTCGGCCGTCGTCGCGGCAGGTCGGGCAGTTCGGGCGGGTCAGGCCGAGCAGGCGGGGGCCGAGACGGCCGAGGTCGGTGGTCGGCCGACCGAGGGCATGCCGAGCGACACGGCCGGCTTGCCGGGCACCGGGGCATCCTGCAGGGCGGCCCAGGCGTCGCCGCCGCGGGTGCGGCGCACGGCATACGCCCCACCCCGCACCCCGCTGTCGGCCACCAGGTGGTGCGGGGCGCCGTAGGTGACGCCGACGGTGACGACGTCGCCGGGGCGCGGGCGCTCGGCGCCGTCGGGCACCGCGAAGTGCACGAGCCGGTTGTCGCGGGCCCGCCCGGACAGCCGCGCCGTGGCGCCGTCCTTGCGGCCCTCGCCGGGGGCGACGAGCACCTCGACCTCGCGGCCCTCGACGGTGCGGTTCTCGGCCCAGCTGACCCGCTCCTGCAGCTCGATGAGCCGGTCGAAGCGCTCCTGCACCACGGCCTTGGGCACCTGGTCGGGCATCGTCGCGGCGGGCGTGCCCGCCCGGATGGAGTACTGGAAGGTGAAGGCGCTCGAGAACCGCGAGGCTTCGACCACGCGCAGGGTCTCGGTGAAGTCGGCCTCGGTCTCGCCCGGGAAGCCGACGATCAGGTCGGTGGTGATGGCGGCGTCGGGGATGGCGGTCCGCACCTTGTCGATGATGCCGAGGAACTTCTCGCTGCGGTAGGAGCGGCGCATGGCCTTGAGCACCCGGTCGGAGCCGGACTGCAGCGGCATGTGCAGGCTCGGCATGACGTTCGAGGTCTGCGCCATCGCCGCGATGACGTCGTCGGTGAACGCCGCCGGGTGCGGGCTGGTGAATCGCACCCGCTCCAGGCCCTCGACCTCACCGCAGGCGCGCAGCAGCTTGCCGAACGCGAGCTTGTCGCCGAACTCGACGCCGTAGGTGTTGACGTTCTGGCCGAGCAGGGTGACCTCGACGACGCCCTGGGCGACGAGCGCCTCGACCTCGGCGAGGATCTCGCCCGGGCGGCGGTCCTGCTCCTTGCCGCGCAGGCTCGGCACGATGCAGAAGGTGCAGGTGTTGTTGCAGCCCACCGAGATCGACACCCAGCCGGCGAAGGCGGAGTCGCGACGGGTGGGCAGGGTCGAGGGGAAGGTCTCGAGCGACTCGAGGATCTCGACCTCGGCTCGCTTGTTGTGCCGAGCCCGGTCGAGCAGGGCGGGGAGGCTGCCGATGTTGTGGGTGCCGAAGACGACGTCGACCCAGGGGGCGCGCTTGACGATGGTCTCGCGGTCCTTCTGGGCCATGCAGCCGCCGACCGCGATCTGCAGGTCGGGGTTCGCCGTCTTCGCCGGGCGCAGCTGGCCCAGGTTGCCGTAGAGCTTGTTGTCGGCGTTCTCACGCACGGCGCAGGTGTTGAAGACGACGACGTCCGCGACGGCGGGGCGCTGGGCGGCGGGGATGCTCGCGAGGTCGACGTAGCCGGCGGTCTCGAGCAGCCCCGCCAGGCGCTCGGAGTCGTGCACGTTCATCTGGCACCCGTGGGTGCGCACGTCATAGGTCTTCGCGGTAGTCATGGCGCCACCAAGGGTACGAGCCGATCCCGTCGCGAGCGGAATCCCGGCCCCGGGGTCTCGGCGGCCGGCCCGATGTCGGAGGGCGCTGGCAGGGTCGAAGGCCCCGGGGCCGCGCCGTCTCCACCGACGAAGGAGCCCCGTGCCCGACTTCTCCGGATCCCTCATCGACCACCTCAACCTGCCGGTCACCGACCTCGCGGCGTCGGTCGCCTTCTACGAGGCCGCGGTCGCAGCTGGGGCCACCACCCTCCGGCCACCGGGCGAGTACCCCGAGTACCACCCCGGCTACTACGGGGCATTCGTCGCCGACCCCGACGGCATCAACGTGGAGGCCGTCTGCCACGGAGCCACCGGCTCCGACTGAGCGGAGGGTGCATACTTGCAGAGTTATGCAACTCTGCAAGGAACTCTGACATGCCCGTCCCCCTCTACCAGGCCAAGGCCGCGTTCTTCCGCACCATCGCCCACCCGGTGCGCATCCGGGTGCTCGAGCTGCTGTCCGAGCACGACCGGCCGGTGCACGACCTGCGCGCCAACATCCACGTCGAGGCGCCGAACCTCTCCCACCAGCTGGCCGTGCTGCGCCTCGCCGGGCTGGTCACCCAGCGTCGTGAGGGCGGCGAGGTGGTCTACTCCCTGGCCCTGCCCGCCGTGAAGGACCTGCTCGCCAGCGCCCGCGCCATCCTCGAGACACAGAACGCCGACCAGGGCGGGCTCGTCGACGACATCACGCCCGACCAGGCACCGACCCCAGGGCACCGGTGAGCACCGCCCCGACCGGCGCGCGAGGTGCCGCGGCTGCTGCGCACCCGGCTCGATGCCGTGCGCCCGCGCCGCCGTGACCTGCGGGCGATGCTGCACTCCCCCCGCGCAGACCTGGTCGCCGGGGTGACCGTGGGGGTCGTCGCGCTCCCCCTCGCCCTGGCCTTCGGCATCGCGTCGGGGCTCGGTGCCACGGCCGGCCTCGTGACGGCGGTCGTCGCCGGGGTCGTGGCGGCCGTGTTCGGCGGCAGCCACGTGCAGGTGTCCGGTCCGACGGGCGCGATGACGGTGGTGCTGGTGCCCATCGTCGCCGAGCACGGGGCCAGCGGCGTGGTCGTGGTCGGGCTGATGGCGGGGTTGTTCCTCGTCGCGATGGCGCTGGCCGGAGCGGGGCGCTACGTGCGGTTCATCCCGCTGCCCGTCATCGAGGGGTTCACGCTCGGCATCGCCGCGCTGATCGCGCTGCAGCAGGTGCCGTCGGCTCTCGGCACCACCGCGTCGCACGGCCACGTCGTCGTGTCAGCCGTGGGCGCCGTGGTCGACTGGTTCTCGGCCCCAGACCTGGCCGCCCTGGCCCTGAGCGCTGGCGTGGCCGTGGTGATCCTGCTCGGCTCCCGGTGGCGCCCCGCGGTGCCGGTGGCGCTGATCGCGGTGGTGGCGGCCACGGTCATCACCAAGGTCGCCCACCTGCCGGTGGCCACCATCGGAGCCCTGCCCTCGCAGCTCTTCACCCTCACCGTGCCGTCGGTGACGTGGAGCGAGCTGCGGGTGCTCGTCGCACCTGCCGTGGCGGTGGCGGCCCTCGCCGCGCTGGAGAGCCTGCTCTCGGCCACCGTCGCCGACGCGATGAGTGTGTCGACGCGCCACGACCCCGACCGCGAGCTGTTCGGGCAGGGCCTGGCCAACTTGGCGTCCCCGCTGCTCGGCGGCATCCCCGCCACGGCCGCGATCGCGCGGACTGCGGTGAACGTGCGCTCCGGAGCCCGGTCGCGCCTGGCCGCAGTCGTGCACTCGCTCGTGCTCCTGCTCGTCGTGCTCGCCCTGGCGCCCGTTGTCGGGTGGATCCCCCTGGCGGCACTGGCCGGGGTGCTCATCGCCACCGCCATCCGGATGGTCGAGGTGTCCAGCCTGAGAGCGCTGGTGCGTGCGTCTCGCAGCGACGCCTTCGTGCTCGCCCTGACCTTCCTGGCCACCGTGGTGCTCGACCTCGCCACCGCGGTCGTGCTCGGCATCGTCACCGCCGGTGCCTTGGCCCTGCGCCAGCTGGCGAACACCACCGCGCTCCGCGAGGAGACGCTGGCCGACGTCGACGGCTCCCGCGACGCCGACTCCTCGGAGGGGTGGAGCGACGACCACGCCGCCGAGGAGCGCGCCCTGCTCGACGAGCAGATCGTCGCCTACCGGCTCGAGGGACCACTGTTCTTCGGCGGCGCGCACACCGCCCTGCTCGAGCTCACCGAGGTCAGCAACGTCAAGGTGGCGATCCTGCGGATGGCGCACGTCACGACCCTCGACGCCACCGGAGCCGCGGTGCTGGCCGACACGGTGCGCGCGCTCGAGTCCCGCGGTGTCACGGTGCTGCTCTCGGGGATGCCGGCCCGCTTCGTGCCGCGGCTGGAGGCCACCGGCATCCACCAGCACCTCACCGGGCTGCACCACGTCTTCGAGCACACGCCCGACGCCATCGCCCACGCCCGGCGGCACGTGGCCCGCGACGGGCACCACGCGGTGCGGGTCAGGCCAGCCGGGTGATCGCCACGACGACCTCGAGCGACGCCTTGGCGCGGCCCGAGTAGATGCCCTTGAACGGCGGCACGTCCTCGTAGTCACGCCCGCGGGCGACGACGACGTGGTCGCGCCCGACCTCGGTTCCGTTGGTCGGGTCGACGCCGATCCAGCCGTCGTCCCAGAACTCGACCCAGGCGTGGCTCTCACCCTTGCTCGTGTCGCCGACGGCCGAGTCCTTTCTGGGGACGAGGTAACCGGAGACGTAACGGGCCGGCACCCCGAGGCTGCGCAGCGCCCCGACGGTGATGTGGGCGAAGTCCTGGCAGACACCCGACCGCTCGGCCCAGGCGTCCTCGCCGCGGCTGTGCACCCCGGTGGCACCGGGCTGGTACTTCATCTCTGCACGCACCAGTGAACTGAGCTCCTCGGCAGCGGCGCGCGGCGTCGGCAGTCCGCGCACGGCATCCGCCAGGTCCTTGATGCCGCGCCCGGGCCGGGTGCGCGCCGACAGCATCAGCCACTCGTAGCTGCGGTCCTGCACCGCCGGGTCGCGCACGGCGGCCCACCCCAGCGACGGCTCGTGTCGCTCGACGGGGGTGCGCTCGACCGTCGAGATCGCCTCGATGTCGAGCCGCTCGTGATCGGCCAGGCTCTCCATCGCCATGACGTGGGTGCCCCAGTGGTCGCGGTAGACGTGGCTCCAGGTCATCGGCCGGATCCGGATGCGGTTCTCCAGGGTGGTCTGGCCCGGCTCGTTGAGCGGCGTCATCCGCAGCTCGTTGTGCGCGGCCCGTACCCGGCCGTCGTAGGCCAGGGAGGTCGTGTGCACGATGCGCCAGCGCCGCACCTCAGAACACCCCGTCCTTGGTCCAGGTCTGCAGCGGGCCGGACTGGAAGTAGCGCTTGGCGACGGCCTGCGAGCTGGCCATCACGGCGCCCTGCACCCGCTGCATCTGCGCGGGCAGGTCGGCGATGACGTCGGAGGTGGCCCGGTACTCGAGCGAGGTGCGGATGCGACCCAGCTGCCGCCGGGCCTCGTCGGGGACCCCGATCCGCTCCTGCTGCGGCGCCAGGGCGTCGAGCCGGCGCTCGGCCTCGGACAGTGCGAACAGCACCGACCGGGGGAACTCGCGGTCGAGCACGAGGAAGGCGGCGGCCCGGTCGTCGCTGAGCAGCCCACGCTGGCTGCGCATGAACGCCTGTTGCGCACCGCAGCTGGAGAGCACCACCGACCACGGTGCCCCGCCGCGCGGCAGTCCGCCGGTGGCGACGAGCCGGGCGGTCATGTCGGCCCGCTCGAGGCTGCGACCCAGCACGAGGAAGTCCCACGCCTCGTCGTGCGACATCGTCGAGTCGGCGATGCCGCTGACGAGCGCCGCGCGCTCGCGCACCCACGACAGGTGCCGCTCGGTGGCGACGGTGCGGCCGAAGCCGTGCCACCGGTGCCAGGTGGTGTTGATGCCCTCCCACAGCTCGGTCGAGAGGGTCTCGCGGGCGCGGCGGGCGTTCTCGCGGGCCGCGAACCACGCCCCGGTGATCGAGCTGGCGTTGGAGCGGTCGAAGACCAGGGCTGCGCTGACGTCGGCGAACCCCACGTCGCCCTCGAACGGCATCCCCATGATCACCGAGAGCACGGTGCGCGCCGCGATGTGCTCGTCGGCGCCGGGGTCCTCGAGCAGCTGCAGGCGCAGCACGTCGACGATGCGGGCGGTGCCGTCGGCGCGCTCGGTGTAGCGGCCGATCCAGAACAGCGACTCGGCGATCCGGCTCAGCACGGGTCGCTCCCGGGCCGTCGGGCGCCCGTGGTCTGCTGCTGCTGTTGCTGCTGCTCGCGCATGCTGTCCTCGTGGGATGCCGTGGGCGCGCTCATGACGACCACCTCGCGGTTGTCGGGCAGCCGGCTCGGCGCGTTGCCGGCGGGGCGCCGGTCGGACAGCACCCAGGTGTCCTTGGAGCCGCCCCCCTGGCTGGAGTTGACGACCAGCTCGCCCTCGGGCAGGGCCACCCGGGTGAGGCCGCCGGGCAGCACCCGCACCCGCTCGCCGTCGTTGACCGCGAACGGGCGCAGGTCGACGTGGCGCGGGGCGAGCTTGCCGTCGATGAAGGTGGGGACGGTCGACAGCTGCACGACGGGCTGGGCGATCCACCCGCGTGGGTCGGCGGAGAGCTGCTTTCGCACCTTGTCCAGCGTCGGGCCGTCGGCCGTGTTGCAGACGACCAGGCCCTTGCCGCCGGAGCCGTCGACCGGCTTGACGACCATCTCCTCGAGGTGGTCGAGCACGTGCTGCAGGGCGGAGGGCTGCTCGCAGCGGAAGGTGTCGACGTTGCCCAGGATCGGGTCCTCGTCGAGGTAGAACCGGGTCAGCTCGGGCAGGTAGGAGTAGATCAGCTTGTCGTCGGCCACCCCGTTGCCCACCGCGTTGGCGACCGTCACCCGGCCGCTGCGCATGGCCGAGACCAGGCCCGCGACGCCGAGCACCGAGTCACCGCGGAAGTGCACCGGGTCGAGGAACTCGTCGTCGACCCGGCGGTAGATGACGTCGACCGGCTTGTCACCGGTGGTGGTGCGCATCCGCACCTGCCCGCCCACGCACACCAGGTCGCGGCCCTCGACCAGCTCGACGCCCATCATCCGGGCCAGCAGGGCGTGCTCGAAGTAGGCCGAGTTGAAGACTCCGGGGGTGAGCACGACCACGGTCGGGTCGCTGGCGCCGTCGGGGGCGGAGGCGCGCAGGGCGGCCAGCAGCATCCGCGGGTAGTCGTGCACCGGGCGGATCCGCATCGTGGCGAAGGCCTCGGGGAAGACGTTGGCCATCGCCCGGCGGTTGGCGATGACGTAGCTGACGCCGCTCGGCACCCGCACGTTGTCCTCGAGCACCCGGAAGGTGCCCTGCTCGTCGCGGATCAGGTCGACGCCCGCGACGTGCACCCGCACCCCGTTGGTGGGCCGGATCCCCATCACGGCGCGGTGGTAGTGCTTCGAGCTGGCGATCAGGCGCCACGGGATGATGCCCTCGTGCACCGCGCGCGGGATCTCGCCCTCGCGCGAGTAGATGTCGTCGAGGAACGACTCCAGGGCCGTGACCCGCTGCACGACACCGGACTCGATCACCTGCCACTCGTGGGAGATTGCCGTCGATGAACGTGGGGACGGTCGACAGCTGCACGACGGGCTGGGCGATCCACCCGCGCGGGTCGGCGGTGAGCTGCTTGCGCACCTTGTCGAGGGTCGGGCCGTCGGCCGTGTTGCAGACGACCAGGCCCTTGCCGCCGGAGCCGTCGACCGGCTTGACGACCATCTCGTCGAGGTGGTCGAGCACGTGCTGCAGGGCGGAGGCCTGCTCGCACCGGAAGGTGTCGACGTTGCCCAGGATGGGGTCCTCGTCGAGGTAGAACCGGGTCAGCTCGGGCAGGTAGGAGTAGATCAGCTTGTCGTCGGCCACGCCGTTGCCCACGGCGTTCGCGACGGTCACCCGACCGCTGCGCATGGCCGAGACCAGGCCGGCGACGCCGAGCACCGAGTCGCCCCGGAAGTGCACCGGGTCGAGGAACTCGTCGTCGACCCGGCGGTAGATGACGTCGACCGGCTTGTCGCCGGTGGTGGTGCGCATCCGCACCTGCCCGCCCACGCACACCAGGTCGCGGCCCTCGACGAGCTCGACGCCCATCATCCGGGCCAGCAGGGCGTGCTCGAAGTAGGCCGAGTTGAAGACGCCGGGGGTGAGCACGACGACGGTGGGGTCACTGGCGCCGTCCGGCGCCGAGGCCCGCAGGGCGGCGAGCAGCATCCGCGGGTAGTCGTGCACCGGTCGGATCCGCATCGTGGCGAAGGCCTCGGGGAAGACGTTGGCCATCGCCCGGCGGTTGGCGATGACGTAGCTGACGCCGGACGGCACCCGCACGTTGTCCTCGAGCACCCGGAAGGTGCCCTGCTCGTCGCGGATCAGGTCGACGCCGGCGACGTGCACCCGCACCCCGTTGGTGGGCCGGATGCCCATCACGGCCCGGTGGTAGTGCTTCGAGCTGGCGATCAGCCGCCACGGGATGATGCCCTCGTGCACCGCGCGCGGGATCTCTCCCTCGCGGGAGTAGATGTCGTCGAGGAAGGACTCCAGGGCCGTGACCCGTTGCACCACACCGGACTCGATGACCTGCCACTCGTGCGCCGAGATCACCCGCGGCACCGCATCGAGCGGGAAGGGCCGCTCCTCGCCGGCGTAGTCGAAGGTGACCCCCTGGTCCAGGTAGGACCGGGCCAGGGTGTCGGCCCGCTCCTTGAGGGTGCCGGCGTTCATCGCCCGCAGCGTGTGGAAGACCGGCTTGTAGGCGGTGCGGGGGGCGCCGGACTCGGCCAGCATCTCGTCCCACGCCGCACCCAGGGTGTAGGAGTCGAACAGGCTTCCCGCTGCCTCGGGGTCGGTCTGCTCGCTCACGTGACGAACCTATGGCCATCGCGTGAACCTGTCATTCCACCAATGTTCCCGGCAGGTTTCGCCGGATGCCGTCCCGGTCCGGGGATGCTGCTGCGGTCCGACGGACCGGCGCATCCCCGCGAACTCAACTGGTGGCAGCATTGGGAGCGTCCGCCGTCAGCGAAAGAGAACCCCTCGTGCGCACCCTGCTCAACATCATCTGGTTCGTCTTCGGCGGGCTCTGGCTCGCCCTGGGCTACGCGCTGGCCGGGGTGGTCTTCTGCATCCTCATCGTCACCATCCCGCTCGGGGTGGCGTCCTTCCGGATGGCGAGCTACGCCCTGTGGCCGTTCGGTCGGGCGGTCGTGCCCAAGGAGGGCGCCGGCGCCGGTGCGGCGGTCCTCAACGTCGTGTGGATCATCCTGGCCGGCTGGTGGCTCGCCCTGCTGCACCTCACGACGGCGGTGGCCCAGGCGATCACGATCATCGGCATCCCGCTCGCCGTCGCGAACCTCAAGCTCATCCCGGTCTCGCTGGTGCCCTACGGCAAGCAGATCGTGCCCACCGACTCGCTGCCCCCGGACCAGCGACCCGTGCACGCGTTCTGACGCTGCCGGGTCTGGGAGGTCAGTCGCGCTGGTGCTCCGGCGCCTCACGGACCGCCTCGCGCACCACGCGCATCGACAGCTCGGACGGGTAGCCCTTGCGGGCGAGCATCCCGGCCAGCCGCCGGGTCTGCACGAGCGGCTCGAGACCGCTCATCGAACGCATCTTCTTCGCAACCAGCTCACGGGCGCGGTCCTCCTCGTCGTGCGGGCCGACCTCGTCGAGCGCCGCCTGCGCGGTCTCGTCGTCGACCCCCTTGCGGCGCAGCTCCTGGGCCAGGGCGCGCCGGGCCAGCCCGCGGCCGGCCTGCTGCGACCGCACCAGCATCCCGGCGTAGGCGGTGTCGTCGACCAGCCCGACCTCCTCCATCCGGTCGAGCACGGCGGCGGCGACGTCGTCGGGGCAGTCCTTGCGACGCAGTGCCTGCTCGAGCTGTGACCGGCTTCGCGGCGCCGCGGTGAGCTGGCGCAGCACGATCTGGCGGGCCCAGTCGTAGGGGTCGGGCTCGCTGCCCCGGGTGCGTGGGTCGGCCTCCGGGTCCGGCGGCGGCGCGCCGCGGTCACGACGCCCCGACACCCGCCTCGAAGACTCCTCGGCCGGGATGTCGGGCGAACCCACCGCCGTCGACCCCACCGCCCATGCGGGCGGCGGGGTCGACGAGTCGGCGAACGGCATCCTGAACAGCCCGGGTGGGCTCAGAACTCGACCGGGATCTCGGGCACGGCCGCGATCTCGGGGCGCGGAACCCCGATGCCGAGCTTGTCCTTGATGTTCTTCTCGAGCTCGTCGGCGAGCTCGGGGTTGTCCTTGAGGAACGACCGGGCGTTCTCCTTGCCCTGGCCGAGCTGGTCGCCGTCCATGGTGTACCAGGCGCCGGCCTTGCGCACGAAGCCCTGCTCGACACCCATGTCGATCAGGCCGCCCTCGCGGGAGATGCCCTGGCCGTAGATGATGTCGAACTCGGCCTGCTTGAACGGCGGGCTCACCTTGTTCTTGACGACCTTGCAGCGGGTGCGGTTGCCGACCGCGTCGGTGCCGTCCTTGAGGGTCTCGATGCGCCGCACGTCGAGGCGGACCGAGGCGTAGAACTTCAGCGCCTTGCCACCGGTGGTGGTCTCGGGCGAGCCGAACATGACGCCGATCTTCTCGCGCAGCTGGTTGATGAAGATCGCGGTGGTGCCGGTGGTGCTGAGGGCGCCGGTGATCTTGCGCAGCGCCTGCGACATCAGCCGGGCCTGCAGGCCCACGTGGCTGTCGCCCATCTCGCCCTCGATCTCGGCCCGGGGCACCAGCGCCGCGACCGAGTCGATGACGATGATGTCGAGCGCGCCCGAGCGGATCAGCATGTCGGCGATCTCGAGGGCCTGCTCCCCCGTGTCGGGCTGGGAGACCAGGAGCGCGTCGGTGTCGACGCCGAGGGCCTTGGCGTACTCGGGGTCGAGCGCGTGCTCGGCATCGATGAACGCCGCGATGCCCCCGGCCTTCTGGGCGTTGGCCACCGCGTGCAGCGCGACGGTGGTCTTGCCCGAGCTCTCCGGACCGTAGATCTCGACGACGCGGCCGCGGGGCAGGCCGCCGATGCCGAGAGCGACGTCGAGGGCGATCGAGCCGGTCGGGATGACCTCGATGGGGGGCCGCACGTCGTCGCCGAGGCGCATGACAGCGCCCTTGCCGTGCTGCTTCTCGATCTGGGCCATGACCGAGGCCAGGGCCTTGTCGCGCTCACCGCCGGGGGCAGCAGCGAGGGGGTTGGGGGTGAGGACGCTCCCGCGGGAGCCGTTGGGACCAGCCATGTCGCACCTGTTCTTCCTGTCGTGCAGCGAGCGCGCCCACCGGCGACCACTCTCGCCGTCGGTCTCGTCGCGAGGTCTGGTCAGACGCTAGGTGGCGGCACCGACATCGGTCACGGACTGCCGTTGGGCCTGTGGACGAGTGCTGTCGGAAGCGCCACCTGTGGACGACCCTAGCCGAACACCTGTTCGACGTGGCGGATCGCCGCGCGACACGCCGGGCGTGTCGAGATGTCCTGCTGAACCACTAGGCAGCCGACGCGGAGACACCCCACATGGCCGCGACGTGGCGGGCATCGGTGCCGCAGCAGCCACCGACGACGTGCAGCCCCGGCAATGATGCCGCCAGCGCCGCCTGCTCGCTGCCGAGCACCGCCGGGTCGCCGTCGTCGAGCCCTTCCGCGGCCTCGAGCTCGGCGTGGCTGAGGGTCGAGGCGTTCACCCGGGTGCCACCGATCCGCTCCAGCCACGGCCCGGCGTCCGCCACGGCCCGGGCCACGTGCGAGGGGTGCGCGCAGTTGACCACGAACCAGTCGGGGGGCGCGACGTCGTCGACCGCCTCGACCGCTGCCCGTAGCGCCGTGCCGTCGGGCAGCCGGCCGTCGGTCTCGACGGTGAACCCGACCGACACCGGCAGGCCGGCCTCACCGGCGGCCAGGGTCACCCCGATCCCCTCGTTCACGGTGGTCAACGTCAGCGAGGTCACCAGCTGCGCCCCGGCCTCGGCGAACGCCCGGACCTGCGCCAGGTGGTAGTCGCGAGCCTCCCAGGGGTCCATCACCTCGCCGACGACGTAGCCGTCCCCTCGCGGGCCGACCATCCCGGCCACCACGACCTCGGGCACCTCGTCGGAGTACCGCTCCCCCAGCTCGGCCAGCAGCCGCACGGCATCGGTGTTGACCCCGACCAGCCCATCGGCACCGACGCCCAGCCGGGCGCCCCAGTCGGAGCTCGCCCGCCACGTGGGCGTCTCGAGGAACAGCCCGGCCCCGGCCGCCGCCGCGATCTGCGCGTACTGCGAGTAGTAGTTGACGAGCAGCTCGCGGCCCTTGGGGTCGATGAGCAGGGGAAACGCGGCGAAGTGCGCCAGCTCGACACCGTGGTGGAAGACCAGGTCGGTCTCGAGGCCGCCGTCGGTGACGTAGCCCGGCAGACCGCGATCGAGTGCCAGCGTGGCCGGCCGGGGACTGGTCATCCAGCCAGTCTCCGTCGCCACCGCGGCCGCGTCGACCCCCTGTCGAGGGTCAGCGCGCCCCGAGAGCCGATGCCTTGGCGTCAGCCGAACCGCGCAGCATCGGGCCGCAGCTCAGGGCCGGCGCCGTGTCGCCCGCTGTGGGGACGACGGTGACCGTCGACATCACGCCGCACTTGTGGTCGACCGACCCGATCCCGGACCGCCGTGCCGTGGTCCCCCCGCGGTCGCCCGAACCCTGACCCACTGGTCTCACTCAGGTGAGCAGCAGCTTCCCGATCCGGCGGGACGCCCCGACGACGCCGAGCACCCCCAGCACGGCGAGGTAGGCCACGTTGCCGAGCAGCGGCCACCCCACCTCGCCGAGCATCAGCCCGCGCTCGAGCGCGACGCCCTGGTAGAGCGGCGTCGCGGCCACCACCCACTGCAGCGACTCGGGGTACGTCGACAGCGGGAAGAACGTGGCGGAGAACAGGAACATCGGCTGGATCGCCAGCGTGACGTAGTCGAAGTGCTGCCAGCTCGTCATGAAGGTGGTGGCGAACATGCCGACAGCCCCGAACGCCAGGCCGATGAGCACGGCCGCGGGGAGCGCGAGCAGCGCCCACCACGACTCCACGAGACCGGCGACCACAGCGACGACGAGGAACATCCCCGAGTAGAGGGCGCCCCGCATCAGCGACCAGGTGATCTCGCCGACGGCGACGTCGCGCGGCCCGAGCGGGGTGGCGAGCATCGCGTCGTAGAGGTGCTGGTACTTCAGCTTGAAGAACACGTTGTAGGTGCTGTCGGCGATGGCGCCGTTCATCGCCGACGAGGCGAGCAGTGCCGGCGCCACGAACGCGGCGTAGGGGACGGTCTTCCCACCGTCGGTCGTGATGTCGCCGACCAGCGCCCCCAGCCCCACCCCGATCGAGAACAGGTAGAAGACCGGCTCGACGAACCCGCTGAGCAGCAGCAGCCAGGCCCGCCGGAACGCCGTCATGTTGCGCCCGACCACGTGGCGGGCGAGCCCCAGCCCCGCGGGGAACGGCAGCAGCCGCGCCGCGCGGGTGGCCCCGGGCAGCGCGCTCACGAGACCAGCCTCCGGGTGAACGAGCGGCGGGCGAGCACCCAGCCCACCGCGACGTAGACCAGCAGCACGGCCAGGTGCACCGCCCCCAGCGCCCCGGGCGGTGTGCCGGTGGCGGCGTCGCGGGACAGCTCGACCCCGTGCCACAGGGGCGTGACCCAGGCGATCGGCTGCATCCACACCGGCAGCTGGTCGATGGGGAAGAAGGTGCCGGAGAACAGCATCAGCGGGGTGACGACGAACCGGAAGAGGATGCTGAAGCCGTTGTCGTTGTCGAGCCAGGCGGACAGGGCGAAGGTGGGAACCGCGAAGGCCAGCCCGGTGAGTACGGCGACGGGCACGGCCAGCAGCACCCACCACGAGGCGAAGGCGCCGAAGAGCGCCGCGACGAGCACGAAGATCACGGCGCCGGTGAACAGGTGGAAGGCCACGATGCCCAGGTGGCCGCCGAGAACCTCGACCACGCGCAGCGGCGTCGCGAGCATGGCGGCGTACATCTGGTTCCACTTGATGTAGCCCATGACCGCGTAGGTGGACTCACCGAAGGCGGTCAGCATCGCCTGCATCGCGAGGATGCCGGGCACGACGTACTGCAGGTAGGGCACCCCGTCGACCCCACCGGCGCTGGAGTCGACCAGGGTCCCCAGCCCCAGGCCCATGGAGAGCAGGAAGAACAGCGGCGACAGGAACCGGCTGATGATCGAGCCGCGCCACGTGCGCCGGTAGACCAGGAAGTGGTGCGCCATCACCGCCCCGAGCCGCTCGACCGAGGTCGTCGGCCGGCGCGCGCCGAAGCCGAGGCGCCCGCTCGGGGTGCCCGCGGTGATGCTCCCGGGTGCCGTGGTCGTCATCAGTCGACCAGGCTGCGGCCGGTGAGGTGGAGGAAGACGTCCTCGAGCGTGGAGCGGCGCACCAGCGACGACAGCGGCTGGACCCCGCGCGAGTGCACCGTGGCGAGCGCCGCGTCGCCGTCGTGGGCGTAGACGAGGATCCGGTCGGGCAGCACCTCGAGGCGCTCCCCCACCCCGGTGACGGCGTCGACGTGCTGCTCCTGCTCGTCGGGGTCGAACCGCAGCTCGAGCACCTCACGGGTGGAGTGCTCGGCGATGAGTGCGCGCGGGCTGCCCTCGGCGACGATCCGACCGTGGTCCATGACGACCAGCCGGTCGCAGAGCTGCTCGGCCTCGTCCATGTAGTGCGTGGTGATGATGAGCGTGACGCCCTCGCGCTTGAGCCGGAACAGCCTGTCCCACAACACGTGTCGCGCCTGCGGGTCGAGGCCGGTGGTGGGCTCGTCGAGCAGCAGCACCTCGGGGTCGTTCATCAGGCTGCGGGCGATGGTGAGCCGCCGCTTCATGCCGCCGGACAGCGGCTCGACCCGGTCGTGCCGGCGCTCGGTGAGCTGCGCGAACTCGAGGAGGTCGTCGGCGCGCCGGCGCACCTCGTGCCGGCTGAGCCCGAAGAACCGGCCGTAGACCCACAGGTTCTCCTCGACCGAGAGGTCCTCGTCGAGGATGTCGTGCTGCGGGCAGACCCCCAGCCGGGCCCGGATCGCCGGCCCGTCGGATGCCGGGTCGAGGCCCAGGATGCTCAGCTCGCCCTCGGTGACCGGCGAGACACAGCCGACCATCCGCATCGTCGACGACTTGCCCGCGCCGTTCGGCCCGAGGAAGCCGAACGCCTCGCCCCGGCGCACCTCGACGTCGATGCCGTCGACCGCCGTGAAGTCGCCGAACCGCTTGGTCAGCCCCCGCGCCCGGAGCAGGATCTCGTCGCCCACCGGAGGGACCCTAGTCGAGCCCCCGGACAGCGCGCCCGTCAGTTTCGGGCCGGCTTGTCCAGGCCGTGCCGGCGGTTCTCGGGCACGTCCATCGCGTCGCACAGGGCGATCCAGACCTCGCGCGGCGGCACCCCGGCGTCGAGGGCCTCCTGCGCGGTGCGGCCACCGAGGGCCGCCATGTGCGTGGAGCCGGCGAGCGAGTGCGCGTAGGCAGCACCGAACTCGTCCTCGGCGAGGACCCAGAACCGGGACAGGCGCATGCGGGGATGGTATGCCGTGGTACCCACCTCCCACACCACCGGCATACTGGCCCGCATGCGCCTGATCACCGCCGCTGAGGTGCCCACCTCGCTCGCCCGCGTCCACGAGCCCACCACGCCGCCCGTCCGGGTCGGCCTGGTCCAGCACGCCTGGGACGCCGACGCCGACCGGCTGCGCGCGAGCCTCCTCGACGGCATCCGCACGGCCGCCGACGCCGGTGCGCGCATCGTCTTCCTCCCCGAGCTCACCCTGTCGCGCTACCCCGCCGACGCGCTCCCGCAGGGCCGCCCCGACGCGACGGCCGAGTCGCTCGACGACGGGCCCACGGTGACGTTCGCGCGCGAGGCGGCCGCGGCATCCGGGGTGCTGGTGCACGCCTCCCTCTTCGAGCGCGCCCCGGCTCCCGACGGCACCGACGACGGCCTCGGGTTCAACACGGCCGTCCTCGTGGCGCCGAGCGGCGAGGTGGTGGCGCGCACCCGCAAGACGCACATCCCGGTGACCGCCGGCTACTACGAGGACAAGTACTTCCGCCAGGGCCCGCCCACCGACGCCTACCCGGTCTACGACCTCGCCGACCCGGGGCTGCGCCTGGGGATGCCGACCTGCTGGGACGAGTGGTTCCCCGAGGTCGCGCGCGCCTACGGCCTGGCCGGGGCGCAGGTGCTGGTCTACCCGACCGCGATCGGGAGCGAGCCCGACCACCCCGACTTCGACACCCAGCCGCTGTGGCAGCACACCATCGTCGGGCACGCCATCGCCAACGGGCTGTTCGTGGTGGTGCCCAACCGCTACGGCACCGAGGGGCTGATCACCTTCTACGGGTCGTCGTTCATCGCCGACCCCTACGGCCGGGTGCTCGTGCAGGCGCCCCGCGACGAGGCCGCGGTGCTCGTCGCCGACCTCGACCTGGCCCAGGGACGGGACTGGATCGAGCTGTTCCCCTTCCTGTCCACCCGGCGCCCAGACTCCTACGCGTCCCTCACCGAGCCCACCCGCCCCGAGCACCAGCGGGAGGGCTGAGCGGTGCCGTCACCCGAGGGCTGGCGGATGCCGGCCGAGTGGACCCCGCACGAGCGCACCTGGATGGCGTGGCCGTCGGCCGGCTACACGCTCGGCGACACCGAGGCGGATGCCGAGGAGGCCCGTGGCACCTGGGCGGCGGTGGCGCGGGCGGTGGCGCACTTCGAGCCGGTGACGGTGGTGGTCGACCCCACCGACGAGATGCTGGCGCGCGACGTGCTCGGTGACCACATCGACGTCGTGACCACGGCGCTCGACGACGCGTGGATGCGCGACATCGGGCCGACCTTCGTGCTCGGCCCCGACGGATCGCTCGGTGCCGTCGACTGGGTGTTCAACGGCTGGGGTGCGCAGTCCTGGGCCACCTGGGACCAGGACACTCGGGTCGCGTCCTTCGTCGCCGCCCGGGCAGGGGCCACGCGGGTGCTGTCGGACCTCGTGAACGAGGGCGGCGGCATCCACGTCGACGGCCTGGGCACCGTGCTGCTCACCGAGACCGTTCAGCTCGACCCCGGCCGCAACCCGGGCCTCGGGCGGGCCGACGTCGAGGCCGAGCTGGCCCGCACCATCGGCGCGACCACCTGCATCTGGCTGCCGCGCGGGCTGACCCGCGACTACGACGAGTTCGGCACCCGCGGACACGTCGACATCGTGGCGACGTTCGCGTCACCGGGCGTGGTGCTGCTGCACTGGCAGGGCGACCCGGCCCACCCCGACCACGAGGTGTCGGTCGAGCTCGAGGCCCTGCTGTCGGTGGCGCGCGACGCCCGGGGGGAGCCGCTCGAGGTCGTGCGGGTGCCCGCGCCGACCACCCTCGAGGACGACGAGGGCCCGGTCGACTGGTCCTACATCAACCACCTCGTCGTGAACGACGGCGTGGTGGCCTGCACCTACGACGACCCGCAGGACGCCGGCTCGCTCGCCGTGCTCGAGCGGGCGTATGCCGGGCGCCGGGTCGTCGGCGTCGACGCGCGCCCGCTGTTCGCGCGCGGGGCGGCATCCACTGCATCACCCAGCAGCAGCCGAAGGTCTGACTGCCCCACCCTCCGCAGACGACGGCGGGCGCCAGGGCGAATGCCCTGGCGCCCGCCGTCGCGTAGCGCCTGCGTTCAGCGGTGCTGCGCCGTGCTGCGGTACGGGGTGCCGTGCAGCGCGGGCCTTCGCCCTGGGGTTGCCGGTCGCCCGCACCGACGAGTCCTTGCGCAGGGCCGCGAGCCCCGTCGGCCCGCAGGGCTGCCGCGGCGCCGGGGTCGGCCAGCGGCCGGGTAGGTCTCCATGGTGCCGGCGACGTCGAGCACGAGGTTGGTCGTGCCGGACGCGTTGCGGACCTTGAAGTTGTAGTTGAGGCCGAGGTCGGTGATCGTCATGTTCGACACCAGCTGCCCCAGCGCGGGGTTGAGGTTGCTGACCGCGGGCTGGGGGATGTCGGCGTTCCACAGCGTCAGCACCGTGTTGCTCGTGGGCTTGTTGGCCGTGGTGTTGGTGACCAGCGCCATCGAGTTGAACGTCGTCACCCCGGCGGTGTTGTTGACGGTGGCGGTCTGCCCGGGCTTGAGCGCGGCCGCGATGCCCTGGCCGGTCTTGGTGTTGACGATGCGGGTCGGGCTCGTGAGCGGGCGGAAGCGCCACATCCCGTCGAGCGTGTTGTCGTCGTAGACCCCGACGAGGTCGACGATGACGTGCGCGTTGCCGTTGGAGAGGTTGCGCACGCCGATGATCGGAAGGGTCTCGAAGCCGACGCCGCAGTCGGCGCCGCACGCCGAGGTCGGCACGATCGCCATGTTGGGGACCGTCTTGCCCTTGGTGAAGTTCAGCGTGGAGGTGCTGGGGATGACGGCGGGGTTCCCGTTCCACGCGGTGAAGTAGCCGGTGCCGGTCGTCCCGGTCG
>CAWHYJ010000014.1:0-32231 GCA_963833495.1 uncultured Actinomycetota bacterium
GCCGGTTTCCGCCGAGCACGGGCGCCCGGGCGTCAGGGCCGGTACTGGTCGGTCAGCACCGCTGAGCACGTGGCGTCCGTCGCGGTGGCACCGGTGGCGGCCAGTTGCTCCTTGGCCGTCGTCGCGCGCTGGCGACCCAGGTTCCACGAGAGCCAGTCCTCGGCCTTGAACGGTGCGCCGACCGGCCCCTGGGTGACGCAGGAGGCGACCTCGGCCGGGAGCCCGTCGATGATCGTCGGCGTCGCGTCGGACGACAGGGTCGACAGGTAGAGGGTGTCGAGCGGCTGGCCGGCATCGAAGCGGTCGATGTTGCGGCCGGCGACCCAGGCGTCGGGGTTCATGGCGGCGAAGCCGAGCGCGAAGACGGCGGCGGAGACGAGCACGGCCCGCGGCACCCACCAGCCGGACAGCCGGATGAGGCCGACGAGCAGGAAGACGATCACCAGCCCCAGCCACAGCTCGAACCCGTCGACGAAGACGCGCAGCACCGTGTAGCCGAACGCCTCCTGGTACAGCGACATCCGGTACAACGCACTGGCGACGACCGCCAGGGTGAGCACGCACAGGGCGCCGAGCAGGAGGCGGAGCAGCAGCCGGTCGCGCGCGGTGTCACGGGCGGCGCGGCGCATCGTCAGGCCCACCACCACCACGGTGAGGAAGGTCGCGACGGTGAGCTGGCCGAACCCTTGGTGCACGTACTCGGCATAGGTCAGCCCGGTGGTGCGCTGGAGGTAGTCGTGCCCGCCCCACATGGCGGCGGCCTGCGCCACGAGGAACCCGACGAACAGTGCGACGACGACGCCGACCGGCACCCCCCACTCCCAGCGGTGGCCGGCCTTGCGCCCCTCCGGCAGCGCGAGGTCGGCGACCGGTGGCGGGTTGATCGCCAGGTAGGCCCCGGTCAGGGCGACGCCGGCGACCAGCACGAGCACGAAGGTGCGCGCGACGATGGTGTCCCAGCCGAGGTCGGGGACGAGCGCCTTGGCCCACGACCCGAACAACGCGTCACCGGAGGCGAACAGGCCACCGAACAGGGCCAGCGCGACCAGCGACAACCCGATGGTGCGCAGCACCGGCCAGAGCTTCGACACCTTGGTCGTGGCGGTGATGGTGCGGCCGAGCAGGGGCAGGCCACGCAGGGCGGATGCCGGCCACGCCGCGACGCTCGCCGGCACGGAGAGCAGGGTGCGGGCCAGCGTGGTGCCGGCTGCGGCGACCACGACGCCGACGAGCACCATGAGCGGCACGACGCCGCCGGCATCCCGGATCATGGCCGTCGAGGCGAGCAGCGCGGCGAGCACGGCGCAGCCGATGGTCCACGGGTTGCGCCGGTGCCGGGCGACGACCCACATGAGCAGGCCGGCGGCGAGCAGGGTGAGGGTGAACGCCAGGCCGACGTTCCGCTCCGGCCAGGTCAGGGCCGCCCAGGCGCCGATGCCGAGCGCCACCAGCACCGCGAGCGGCTGCACCGGCACGCCCTTCTCGGGCCAGAGCGAGTCGATCGAGAAGCCACCGCCCGCCGGTCCCGCGGGGCGGGGTGCCGCGGCTGGGGCCGACGGCCGCCGTGCCGGGGGTGGGGGCGGTGTTGGAGGCGTCGGGCTGGTGGGCGTCGTACTCGTGGGCACGGTCCTGTCCTCCTGGAGGTGGGTGGGCCGGCCGGCGCGGGCGCGCCGGGGCAGGATGGCGCGCAGGTGGGCGCCGGAGCTTCCGATGGGGGTCGGCAGGGCGGTGATGGTGCCGCCGTGCAGCTCGCAGACCCAGCTCGCGATCGCCAGACCGAGGCCGGTGCCGCCGCCGGAGTCGGTGCCCGAGCCGAACCGGTCGAAGACCCGCTCGAGCTGCTCGGCC
Source organism: uncultured Actinomycetota bacterium (assembly GCA_963833495.1). Taxonomy (GTDB): domain Bacteria; phylum Actinomycetota; class Actinomycetes; order Actinomycetales; family Dermatophilaceae; genus Fodinibacter. The sequence goes on from CAWHYJ010000014.1 coordinate 1,849, forward strand.
GGGATGCCGGGGCCGTCGTCGCACACCTCGAGCCACCACGTGTCGTCGTCGACCGCGCGGGCGCTGACCCGCACCTCACCCTGCGGCGGACTGTGCCGCACGGCGTTGTCGACGAGGTTGGCCACCAGCTGGGCGAGGCGGCCCGGGTCGGCGTTGACGGTGAGGTCGGCCGGGTCGGTCTCGTGCCGGACGGCCACCGACCGCCCACCGACCTGCGCCTCGGCCACGCCGGCCCGCAGCAGGTCGGCCACCCGCACCTCCTGCAGGGCCAGCGGGGCTGCTCCGGCGTCGATGCGCGAGAGGTCGAGCAGGTCGCCGACCAGCGCGCTGAGCCGTTCGGACTGGGTCAGCGCAGCGCGCAGCGCATCGTCGTCCGGCGACACCACACCGTCGACGAGGTTCTCGAGCAGAGCGCGCTGGGCGGTCAGCGGGGTGCGCAGCTCGTGCGACACGGTGGCCACCAGCTGGCGGCGCTGCAGGTCGGCGGCGGCGAGGTCGGCGGCCATCGCGTTGAACGCCCGCCCCAGCGTGCCGACCTCGTCGGTGGAGGTCGCCGTGACCCGCTGGGCGTAGTCACCCGACGCCATCCGGCGCGCTGCGACGGTCATCTCGCGCAGCGGCGAGGTCATCCCCCGCGCCAGCCACTGGGTCACCGCCAGCGCCGCCGCGACGGTCACCGGCACGCTCATCCACCACGGCACCTCGGCCACCTCGCCGACCCCGGCGACGACCACGGCGACGACCACGCTGGCCCCGACGAGCAGGCCGAGCTTGACCTTGATCGAGGCGACGCCGTCGAGCGGTCGGTCGGTGTTCACGGGGCCACCTCGAGGGCGTAGCCGACGCCGTGCACGGTGCGCACCCGGTCGGCGCCGATCTTGGCGCGCAGGGCCTTGACGTGGCTGTCGAGGGTTCGGGTGCCGGAGGCGTCGGCCCAGCCCCACACCTCTCGCATCAGCACGTCGCGGCTGCGCACACTGCCCGGCTCTGCGGCGAGCGCACCGAGCAGGTCGAACTCGAGCGGCGTCAGGTGCACCTCGGTGCCGCGCACGGTGACCCGGCGGGTGGCGCCGTCGATGGTGAGCCCGCCGATGTCGGTGTGCGGCGCGCCGGATGCCGTGAGCGCGGCGGCCCGCTCCACCCGCCGCAGCAGGGCCCGGATGCGGGCCACCACCTCGCGCATCGAGAACGGCTTGGTGACGTAGTCGTCGGCGCCGACGGCCAGGCCGACGAGAAGGTCCGTCTCGTCGTCGCGGGCGGTGAGCATCAGCACGGGCACCGGGCGGCTGGCCTGGATGCGGCGGCAGACCTCCAGCCCGTCGAAGCCCGGGAGCATCAGGTCGAGCACCACGAGGTCGGGGGCGTGCCGCTCGAACGCGGCGACCGCGCCGGGTCCGTCGTGGGCCTGCTCGACGACGAAGCCCTCGGCCCGCAGCCGGTCGGTGACGGCCTGGTTGATCAGCGGCTCGTCCTCGACCACGAGGATGCGGGAGGCGGTGGTGGTGGTCCTCCCCTCGGTCATGCTGCGAGCGTAGGACCGGGCCGGTGTGGCCCGTGGGGGCACCGTGTGGAGATCGTGTGAAGGTGCGCAGGTCAGGCGGGCAGGCGCCGCTGGGTGCGGAACGCGGTGGGCGTGATGCCGGTGCAGCGGGTGAAGTGGTGGCGCAGCAGCGCGGCCGACCCGAAGCCGGCGTCGCGGGCCACGGCCTCGACCGGCAGGTCGGTGTCCTCGAGCAGCCGGCGCGCACGCAGCACCCGCTGGTCGGTGGCCCACTGGTGTGGCGTGGTGCCGGTCTCGGCCACGAAGCGACGGGCGAAGGTGCGCGACGACATCGCCGACCGTCGGGCCAGGTCGTCGACGGTGAACGCCTCGTCGAGGTGGTCGAGCATCCACTCGAGCACCGGCCCGAGGCTCTCGGCCGTGGTCGTGGGCACCGGGCGGTCGATGAACTGGCGCTGCCCGCCGTCACGGTGCGGCGGCACGACCATCCGGCGCGCGATCGCCGTGGCGACGGCGCTGCCCAGCTCGGTGCGTACGAGGTAGAGGGCGGCGTCGATGCCGGCCGCGGTGCCGGCACTGGTGATGACGGTGCCGTCGCGCACGTAGAGGACGTCGGGGTCGACCCGGGCGAGCGGGGTGGCGGCGGCGAGCTCGGCGGCGTGCCGCCAATGGGTGGTGCACTCGCGCCCGTCGAGGATGCCGGCCGCTCCCAGGGTGAACGCCCCTGAGCACACCGACATCACCCAGGCACCGCGGTCGACGGCGTCGCGCAGCACCTGCACGACGGCCGGTGACGGGGTGCGGGCCGCCGGCGAGGCAGGGACTGCCACGAGGTCGGCATCCGCGGCGGCCTCGAGGCCAAAGGCGGCGGTGACCGTAGTGCCGTTCTGGGCGTCGAGCGGGCCAGGTGTCTCGGCACAGACCCGGTAGTCGAACGTCGGCACGCCCTCGTCCGTGCGGTCGATGCCGAACACTTCGGCCAGCACGCCGTACTCGAACAGCGCGACGGGTTCCTGGAGCAGCACGGCGACGGACCTCAACGGCATGTCGGCCAGTATGGCAGATAATTGACGTACTACGTCTTTTCCGCCACTCGTGGCAGGAAGTGGTGCAGCAGCAAACTCGTGCCATGGACACGAACAGCACCCTCGAGACGATCCTCACCCTCGCCGCCATCGGCGGCCTCGTGGCCCCCGTGGCCTACCTGATGGAGCGCACCAACCGGCGCGAGCGGCGCGAGCACGGGGCTCGCACCACCTGGACCTGGACCCGGTACGACGCCGACGCCCGCCGGGTCGGCAACGAGATCCACGCCCTCGACGGCGCCGCCCACCGCTGACCGAACGACCGCCCTCCCCCGCGAAACGTGGGTGACAACCGTCGCCTGGACGGCAGATTTCACCCACGTCGGCGGAAGGGCGACCTCCCCGACTCGTTGCCGGGTCAGGAGCGGCGGCGGCCGATCAGCCAGCCGAGCAGCAGCCCGGCCAGGGCCGCCACGCCGTAGGGCGCGTAGCTCTTCACGAGCACCGGCAGCACCGTCGCTCCGAGGTCGATCGAGTCGTCGACCGGGGGCGCCGGGCGCAGCGGCCGAGGGGCGGGCGGGGCGAGTGGGGCCGTGGCCGCCCCGGCGTTCTCGGCCGCCGGAGCCACGGCCGACAGGCCCGACGACCCGGCAGAGGCACCTGTCGTCCCGGCGGCGGACCCGGCCGAAGCGGCGGCCGCGTCACCGGCACCCGTCGTGGCGTCGTCTCCGGCCGGCTCGTCAGCGGCGAACTGGCCCTCGATGCACGCGACGAACTGCTGGAGCAGCTTGTCGCTGACGTCCTGCATCACGCCGCGCCCGAACTGCGCCGGCTTGCCGGTGACCGACAGGTCGGTGGTGACGTCGATGCGGGTGCCCTCACCGGAGGGTGCGAGCTGCACGGTCACGGTGGCGCCGGCGGTGCCGTTGCCCCGCTTGTCCTTGCCCTTGGCCTCGATGACGGCCCGGTGCCCCGCGTCGTCGCGCTCGAGGAACTGCCCGGTGCCGGCGTACTGCAGGGCGATCGGGCCGAGCTTCACTTTCACCGTGCCGGCGAACCCGGACTCGTCCACGGAGGTGACCGTCGCACCGGGGAAGCAGCTGCCCACCCGCCCGAGGTCCATGAACGTGGCCCAGGCGTCGTCGATACTCGCCGGGACGGTGAAGTCGTGCGTCAGCTCCATGCGCGAGTCAGCCTCCGAGGGCAGTGAGAACGGCGCGACGGGTGAGCACCCGCGCGAGGTGGCGACGGTAGTCGGCGTCACCGTTGAGGTCGCTCGGCGGGTTGGTGCCGTCGGTCACCGCATCGCAGGCGTCGCCGAGGTCGGCGGCGGACCGGCCGACCAGGGCCTGCTCGACGGCACGGGCCCGCAGCGGGGTGTTGCCCATGTTGGTCAGTCCGATGCGGGCCTCGCTGATGGTGCCGCTGTCGGCCTTGAGCGCCACGGCGATCGCGACGATCGACCACTGGTGCGACACCCGCACGAACTTCTCGTAGTGCGAGGCCCAGCCGGTGTGCTTCGGGATGCGCACCTCGGTCAGCAGCTCGCCCTCGGCGACCGACGTCTCGAACAGGTCGTGGAAGAACTCGGATGCCGGCACCGTGCGCTCGCCGCCGGCGCCGGCGATGACCAGCTCGGCATCCAGTGCGAGGACCGGGGCCCCCACGTCACCGGCGGGGTCGGCGTGCACCAAGGCGCCGCCGATGGTGCCGCGGTGGCGGATCTGCGGGTCGGCGACCTCGGCGACCGCCTTCGCGAGCAGCGACGCGTGCTCGTGCACGAGGTCGCTGGCGAGCAGGTCGCTGTAGGGCGTCATCGCACCGATGGCCAGGTGGTCTCCAGCGTCGCGGATGCCGCGCAGCGCCTCGATGCGACCGAGGTCGATCAGGGTGTCCGGCGCGTTGAGGCGCATCCGCAGGATGGGCAGCAGCGACTGGCCGCCACCCATCACCTTGGCGTCGTCGCCGCCGGCGGCGAGCGCCGCGAGGGCCTCGTCGACGGTGGTGGGGGCGAGGTAGTCGAATGCCGCGGGGATCACTGGTCTGCTCCGTCCGTAGAGCCGGCTGAGGGGTCCTGGTTGGGCGCATGCTCCGAGAAGTGCGGCTGGGCCGAGCCCTCGCGGTCGCCATGGCCGTGCGAGTGCTCGTGTGCGGACTCGTGGGCGTGGTGGTGTTCCGACCCGGCGGACTGGATGGCCTTCCAGACCCGCTCGGGCGTGCACGGCATCTGGACGTCCTCGACGCCGAGGTGCCGCACGGCATCCACGATGGCGTTGACGACCGCGGGGGTGGAGGCGATGGTGCCGGCCTCGCCCACGCCCTTGGTGCCGAGGGTGTTGGTGGTGGACGGCGAGGTGGTGTGGTCGGTGACGAAGCTGATCGTGTCGGCAGCCGTCGGCAGGGTGTAGTCGACGAAGGAACCGGTGACCAGGGTGCCCTGGTCGTCGTACTCGGCTCCCTCCCACAGGGCCTGCGCGATGCCCTGCACGAGCCCGCCGTGCACCTGGCCCTCGACGATGAGCGGGTTGATGATCTTGCCGATGTCGTCGACGCACACGTACTTGCGCATCGTGGTCGCGCCGGTCTCGGTGTCGACCTCCATGGCGCACAGGTGGGTGCCGTGGGGGAAGGAGAAGTTGACCGGGTCGTAGGTGGCGTCGGCGTCGATGCTCGGCTCGGCACCGTCGGGCAGGTTGTGCGCCGCGAACGTCGCGAGGGCGATGTCGGTGATGCCGATGCCCTTGTCGGTGCCCTTGACCGTGAAGCGACCGCCGGAGAACTCGAGGTCGTCGACGCTGGCCTCGAGCAGGTGCGCCGCGAAGACCTTGGCCTTCTCGATCACCTTGTCGGCCGCCAGCACCAGGGCCTCACCACCGACGACGAGCGAGCGGGAGCCGTAGGTGTCCATGCCCTTGCTGACGATCGAGGTGTCGCCGTGCAGCACCTCGACGCTCTCGAACGGCACGCCCAGGCGGTCGGCGACGATCTGGCTCCATGCCGTCTCGTGCCCCTGCCCGTGCGGGGAGGTGCCGGTGAGCACCTCGACGGTGCCGGTGGCCAGCATCCGGATGCTGGCGTGCTCCCAGCCGCCGGCGCCGTAGCTCAGTGAGCCGAGCACCCGGGACGGGGCCAGGCCGCACATCTCGGTGAAGGTCGAGACGCCGATGCCGAGCTGCACCGTGTCGTTGCTGTCGCGACGCCGCTTCTGCTCGGCCCGCAGCTCGTCGTAGCCGAAGAGCTCGACCGCCTTGGCGGTGGCGGCCTCGTAGTTGCCGGAGTCGTAGGTCATGCCGGCCACCGTGGTGAACGGGAACTCCTCGTGCGTGATCCAGTTCTTGGCCCGCACCTCGAGCGGGTCGACCCCGACCTCGGCGGCGAGCTCGTCCATGATCCGCTCGATGGCGAAGGTGGCCTCGGGCCGGCCGGCGCCGCGGTAGGCGTCGACCCAGGTCTTGTTGGTGAGCACCGTCTGGCAGTTGAACTGGTAGGCCGGGAACTTGTAGATGGAGTTGAACATCCACGCGCCCAGCACCGGCACGCCACCGCCGACGAGCGCGACGTAGGCGCCCATGTCGGCGAGCAGCTCGACCTTGAACCCGGTGACCGTGCCGTCCTTCTCGGCCGACAGGGTCAGCTTCTGCCACTGGTCGCGGCCGTGGTGCGCGGACACCATCGACTCCGAGCGCGTCTCGGTGTACTTGCAGGGCCGGCTCAGCTTCCGGGCGACGGCGATCGTGGCGAACTCCTCGGGCGTGGTCTGCAGCTTGCCGCCGAAGCCGCCGCCGACGTCGGGGGCGATGACCCGCACCTTGGACTCGGGGATGCCCATCGTCGCGGCGATGGCGAAGCGCAGGATGTGCGGCGCCTGGGTGGCCGACCACACGGTCATCTGCTCGCTGGTGGGGTCGACGACCGTGGAGCGCGGCTCCATGAACGCGGGCACGAGCCGCTGCTGGCGGTACTCGCGCTCGATGACGATGCCGTCGACGCGCGCCTTGGCGATGGCCTCGTCGACGTCGCCGCCGGTGCCCGCCTCCGCGGAGTCGAGCTTCCAGAACGCCGACTTGTTGGTGCCGAGGTCGGGGTGGGCCAGCACCGTGTCGGCCGCGGCCTCCTTGAGGTCGAGCACGGCGGGAAGCTCGTCGTAGTCGACATCGACCCGCTCGGCGGCGTCGCGCGCCTCGCGCTGCGTGCGGGCCGCGACGACGGCGACGATCTCGCCGGCGCAGGCGACGTGGTCGATGACGACCGGCAGGTGGGTCGGGGCGACCTGGTCGGGGGTGATCGGCCAGGCGTTGATGTTGACACCCTGCACGCCCTCGAGGTCCTTGCCGGTCAGGACGGCGATGACCCCGGGGGCCGAGGTGGCCTCGCTGGTGTCGATGGCGCTGATCCGGGCGTGCGCGAACGGGCTGCGCACCATGGCGAGGTGCAGCATGCCGGGCAGCTGGATGTTGTCGGTCCAGCGGGTGCGACCGGTGATCAGCCGCTGGTCCTCCTTGCGCTTGCGGGCCTGGCCGATCTCGGCGGTGGGACGGTCGTCGACGGCGGTCATCAGGCCACGCTCCCCGCGGTGGCGACCGACTCGTCCCGGGCGGCTCCGCCGGCCTCGGCCATCGTGCTGGCACAGGCCGACACGGCCTTGACGATGTTGTGGTAGCCGGTACAGCGGCACAGGTTGCCCTCGAGACCGACCCTGATCTCCTCCTCGGAGGGGTTCGGGTTCTCGTTGAGCACGTCGATGGCCTGCATGATCATGCCTGGGGTGCAGTAACCGCACTGCAGCGCGTGGTTGTCGTGGAAGGCCTGCTGCATCGGGTGCAGCTCACCGCCCGAGGCGATCCCCTCGATCGTGGTGACCTCGTGCCCGTCGGCCTGGACGGCCAGCACGTTGCACGACTTCACGCTCCGCCCGTCGAGGTGCACGGTGCAGGCGCCGCAGTTGCTCGTGTCGCAGCCGATGACGGTCCCCACCTTCCCGACCGTTTCGCGCAGGTACTGGACGAGCAGCGTGCGGGGTTCGATGTCGTCGGAGCACAGGACTCCATCGACGGTGACGTTGACCCGAGTCATCGTTGACTCCTTCGGCAGTGAGGACCGTGATGTGTTCGTGATCCTCACCTGAAGTGACCCCCGCCACAAGAGGGTGACCGACATCCACAGGAAACTGCAGGCCAGCGACCTTTCCCGTCAGGAAAGGTCGGCGGCGTGGTGGTGGATCGCCCCGGCGGTCTCCTGGAGGCGCTGGCCGCCGCCGCCCCACTGCAGCGCGACGATCTCGGCCGCGATCGACACGGCGGTCTCCTCCGGGGTGCGCGCACCGAGGTCCAGCCCGATCGGCGAGGACAGCCGCGCCAGCTCGGCATCGGTGATGCCGGCCTCGCGCAGCCGCTCGATCCGGTCCTCGTGGGTGCGTCGCGAGCCCATCGCGCCGACGTAGGCGACCGACGGCATCCGCAGCGCCACCTCGAGGAGGGGGACGTCGAACTTGGGGTCGTGGGTGAGCACGCAGACCACGGCCCGCTCGTCGACCCGGCCGGCCTCGACCTCCGCGGCCAGGTAGCGGTGCGGCCACTCCACGACCACCTCGTCGGCCGCCGGGAAGCGCGAGGCCGTGGCGAACACCGGGCGTGCGTCGCACACCGTCACCCGGTAGCCGAGGAAGCTGCCCACGTGGGCGACCGCCGCCGCGAAGTCGATGGCGCCGAACACGAACATCCGCGGGCGGGGGGCGTAGGCCGCGACGAACACCCGCAACCCCTCGCCGCGGCGCTCACCGTCGGGGCCGTACGTCAGCGTCTCGGTGCGCCCGGCGGCCAGCAGCCCGCGGGCGTCGTCGGCGACCGCCGCGTCGGCGCGGGGGCTGCCGAGCGAGCCGGCCGGCATCCGCTCGAGGCCGTCGGCACCGACCGCGTCCTCGGGGCGCACGACGAGGCGCCGGCCGACCCAGGCAGGGTCGGGGTGGTCGATGACCGTGGCGACGGCCACCGGGCGCCCCGCCTCGATGTCGTCCGACACCGATCCGAGCTCCGGGAAGGTCTCTTGGGACACCGTCTCGACGAAGACGTCGAGGATGCCGCCGCAGGTGAGCCCCACCGCGAACGCGTCGTCGTCCGAGACGCCGTACCGCTGCAGCACCGGAGCGCCGGACGCCACGACCTCCTGGCCCAGCTCGTAGACCGCTCCCTCGACGCACCCGCCGGAGACCGACCCCACGGCCTCGCCCCCCGGGCCGACGAGCATCGAGGCACCGGCCGGTCGGGGTGCGGAGCGGAACGTGGCGACCACGGTGCCGACGCCGACCGCCTCTCCGGCCCGCCACCACTGCATCAGCTCGGGCAGCACGTCACGCACGGGCGACCACCTCCGTCAGCTCCTCGAACGCCGCCAGGGAGTGCCCCGCGACGAAGTGGTCGACGTGGGGCAGCACCGCCATGATGCCCCCCTGCACCGGTTCGTACCCCGCCCGACCCCGGTGCGGGTTCACCCACACGACCCGGTGGGCGACGGCCCGGAGCCGGCGCACCTGCTCCCCCAGCGCCTCGGGCTGGTCGCGCTCCCACCCGTCGCTGAACACCACGACGACCGCGCCGCGCGCCATCCCACGCCGCCCCCAGCGGTCGAGGAAGACCTTGACGCCCTCGGCCAGCCGGGTGCCGCCCGACCAGTCGGGAATGGCCTCGCCGGCGGCCACGATGGCGCGGTCGGGGTCGCGCTGGTGCAGGGGCCGGGTGATCTGGGTGAGCCGGGTGCCGAGCGTGAAGACCTCCACCGGCACACCGGCGACGCAGTAGGCGTGCGCGAGCCGGATGAGCGCGTCGGCGTAGCCGCTCATCGACCCCGAGACGTCCACCAGCAGAACGACCTTGCGGGCCCGGGTGCCGCGTCGGCGCCAGCGCACCTCGCCCGGCTCCCCCATCCGGCGCAGCGTCGAGCGCAGGGTGGCGCGAGCGTCGACCGCACCACGCCGGGATGCCGTGTAGCGGTGCGCGCGCCGGCGCGGCGCCCGCGGCCGGAGTGCCCCGAACAGGGCTGCCAGCGACTCGCGCTCGCGGCGGGTGAGGGTGGCGACGTCCCGGTGCCGCAGCACCTCCGTCGAGCTGGCCTGTGCGTGAACGACATCCGAGTCGTCGCCCTGGGTCGTCGGACTCTCGTTGACTCCGAGGCCGGCCTGGGGCACGACGTTGGGCAGTGGGGGGCGGTCCTTCATCCCGGCCCGCTGGCCGCTGAACCACGCGGTGTAGACCAGGTCGTGCCGCTCGAGGTCGGCCGGCGAGGCGCACAGTGTCGCGCGGCCCGCGTAGTAGACCGCCGGCTGGTCGTCGAGGCCGACCGCCGCGACCGCCTCCAGGTAGGTGCGCTCGCGGTCGGCGGTGACGGCCACCCCGGCCGCGCGCAGGGCGCGGGCGAAGCCGAGGAGCAGCTCCTCGGGCGGCTTGGTCGTGGCGGTGGCCGTCATCGGGTGAGCATCACGTCGAGCGCCTTCTTGACCCGCTCGGCATCCTCGCGGTACTTCACCGCCACCCCGAGCGTGGCCGCCGCCGTCTCGGTGTCGAGCTCGCGGGTGCCGAGCTCGTGCAGGGCGCGGGCCCAGTCGAGGGTCTCGGCGACGCCGGGCGGCTTGAGCATCTCGCGGTCGGCCCGGATCCCGTGCACGGCCCGCACCACCTGCTCGGCCAGCGCGGCCGACACCTCGGGCGCGCGGCTGGCGACGATGGCGAGCTCGCGCTGGATGCCGGGGTGCTCCAGCCAGTGGTAGAGGCAACGCCGCTTGAGCGCGTCGTGCAGCTCGCGGGTGCGGTTCGAGGTGAGCACGACGACCGGGGGCACGGATGCCGTGACGGTGCCGAGCTCGGGGATGGTCACCTGCCAGGTCGAGAGCACCTCGAGCAGGAACGCCTCGAACTCGTCGTCGGCCCGGTCGACCTCGTCGATGAGCAGCACGGCGGGGGCGTCGCGCAGGGCTCGCAGCACCGGGCGGGCGATGAGGAACCGCTCGTCGAACAGGCCCTGCTCGACCTCGCGCACGTCGCGCGCCGCACCCTCGACCGCCTCGAGCGCCCGCACGTGCAGGATCTGGCGGGGGAAGTCCCAGTCGTACAGGGCCTGGGTGGCGTCGATGCCCTCGTAGCACTGCAGCCGGATCAGCGGCAGGTCCATGGTCTCGGCGAGCGCCTCGGCCAGGGCGGTCTTGCCGGTGCCCGGCTCCCCCTCCATCAGCAGGGGCCGGCCGAGCCGCAGCGAGAGCCAGGTGATGGTGGCGAGGGCGTCGTCGGCGAGGTAGCCGGTGGCGCCGAGTGCGTCGGTCAGGTCGTTCGCCGTGCCGAACGTCGTCCGCGGGTCCATGGCGCCAGCATCCCTGACGACGTGCCGATGCGGAAGCGGACGCTCACCCCGGGTGCCGTGCCCCCACTCCGAACGTCAGAGCAGGGCGGCGACCGCGGCGAGGAGCTCGCCGAGGGCCAGCCCGCCGACCAGGCCGGCGACGACGACCGGCAGGCGGCCGTCGGCCAGCACCGAGAACGCCGGTTGCTCGGGGTGGGCGCGGGCCATCCGACGCGACCGCAGCGCCTCGACGAGCACCCAGCCGGCGACGGTGGCCGCGGCCACGGTGGGCAGCACCACCACGGGACCGAGCGTGTCGAGGGTGAGCCGGCCGATCGTCAGTGCCCCGACGAGCAGGGCCAGGCCGGTGCGCCGCCACGCCAGGGCAGTGCGCTCCTGCGGGGCGGTGGTGTCGGACGCGGGTGGCGACCACCCGGCATCCGGGCGGTCAGCCACCGGCGAAGCCGGCGACGCCCAGCACGACTGCCGCCACGGCGACGGCCACCAGCACGACCAGCATCGCGGGGTTGCTCGGCAGGCTGGACCCCTCTCGCATCGCCCGCTCGGTGCGGGCCCAGCCGCGCCACGCCGCTCCCGCGGTGAGCAGGCCGGCCAGGGCCAGCAGCCCGGCGAGCAGGTGCTGCACCGTGTCGGGCAGCGGCAGCGGCAGGGCGTCGACGGCCGCGGCGCTGGCGACCAGGGCGAGGGCCGTGCGGATCCAGGCGAGGAACGTGCGCTCGTTGGCGAGCGAGAACCTCGGGTCGGGGTCGTGCCCGGCGCCGTAGACACTGCTCGGCCAGCGGCGCTCACGGTCGGTCACGGCGCCATCATCCCCGGCGCAGGTCGTCGAGGTCGCCGGCGGTGTCGAGGTCACGCCCCGTGGCGAGGTCCCCGCACTCGACGAGGCGGTGAGGAGTGGCGCGCAGGTGGTCGCGGGCGCCGCGGTCACCGTGGGCGGAGGTGATGACGGCCGCCCAGTGCTCGCGACCGATGGCCACCGGGTGCCCCGGGACGCCTGCGTATGCCGCCCGCGCCAGTGCCGCTCGCCCCCCCGGCTCGGCGGTGGTCAGCACGCGCTCGACGACCTCGGCGGTGACGTCGGGCAGGTCGACGAGGGTGACCAGCGCGAGGTCGGCCTCGCCGCCCTCGAGGTGGGTCAGTCCGGCCCGCAGCGACGCTCCCATCCCCTCGTCCCAGTCCTGCGCGTGCACGACCTCGACCCCGTCGACGAGCGCCGCGACGGCATGACCGGCGGCGCCCACGACGACGACGACGGTGTCGCACCCTCCCGCGAGGACGCGGGCGACGGCGGTCTCGACGAGGGTCGGTCCGCCGTCGGTGAGCCGCACGAGGGCCTTCGGCCCGCCCATCCGGCGGCCGGCCCCGGCGGCGAGCACGAGCCCCACGGTGGTCACCCGGCCAGCCTCCCACGCGCGCGAAGGAGTCGAGCCCGGTGGCGCGAGGGGCACGCGAGGAGTTGGCTGTGTGCGTGGGGGACGTGGAACCGGCGGAGTCGGCGCTGCTGGTGGGGTGCCCGGCCGCGGAGCCGGCCGTCGGCGCCTGGCGGGCGCGGCTCGACCTGGCCGCCGGAGTGGGGGTGCCGGCCCACGTCACGGTCACCTATCCGTTCCGTCCGGTCGACCGGCTCAGCAACGCCGACCACGACCGGCTCGGCCGGCTCTTCGCAGCCCTGCCGTCCTTCACGCTCGTCGGCGCGCGCACGGCATGGTTCGGCGACGAGGTGGTCTACGTCGAGCTGACCGGGGTCGAGCGCGTCTCCGCCCTCATCGATGCAGTGGCCCGCGAGTTCCCCGAGCACCCGCCCTACGGCGGGACGATCGCCCACGTCATCCCCCACCTGACCGTCGGCCATGGCCACGACCTGACGACCTTGCAGTGGGCCGCGGCCGAGGTCGAAGGACACCTGCCGTTCCGCCAGGAGGTCACCGCGGTCGAGCTGTGGAGCGGGCCCCCGCCGGCCACGGGGGCCGGGCGCTGGCGACTCGTGCGGACCTACCCGCTCGGCCGCACCGTTGCCGACTGAGTCGCCATGCAGCGCAACCGTTCTCGGCTCACCGATACTGCTCAGGCACATCGAGGCCGAAGCGGTCGCTCACCGCCCGCACGTCGGCGCGGTCCTTGGCGTCACCGGCATACGTGTCGTGGAACCGCACGACCCACGGTGCCGAGACGCAGTCGACGTCACGCCCGCTGACCTGTCCCCGACCGGTCAGCGAGTTCCACGGTGTGGCCCCCTCCTCCCCCACGAGGTGCAGCACGTCCGCGAGGGTTGGGCCGCCGACCTAGGCGGATGCCGGGCGCCCACCACCGACCGCAGCCTCGACCAGGACGCGGGCCGACTGGGCCGCCCACGCCGCAGCCTCCGGGTCGGCGTCGAGCGCGCCGCTCGCCAGGCCGCCGTCGAGCAGGAGGGTGAGCGAGCGGGCCAGTCCACGCGGGTCGGGCGCCCCGGCATCCGCGGCCAGCCCGGTGACCCATTCGAGCACCGCCGTCTTGTGCGCGACCGTGCGGTCGTGCACCGGCGTGCCCGGCACCGCCTCGGCGGCCGCGTTGAGGAAGGCGCAGCCGCGGTAACCGTCCCGTCGGCAGGCGGTCCCCAGCGCGTCGAACAGCCCGACCAGCTCGGCGGCCGGGTCGGGCCCGGCGGCCGTGGCGGCGTCGTGCAGCTGCCCGCTCCAGATGCCGTCGACCTTGTCGAGGTAGGCCACCACGAGGTCGTCCTTGGCGGGGAACCACTTGTAGAACGTCGCCTTGGCCACGCCCGACTCGGCGATGATCCGGTCGACCCCGACGGCGCGGATGCCGTGGGCGTAGAAGAGCCGGAACGCCGTGCCGAGGATGCGCTCACGAGCGGTCCGGGGGGTCATGCGGTTGATACTAGACAGACCTGTCTGCTAGCGTCCACTCCGCCGTAGACAGACCTGTCTACCACCCCTCCCTCACCCAAGGAGCAGCCATGAAGATCGCCGTCCTCGGCACCGGTACCGTCGGCCGCGCCCTCGCGGGCCGGCTCTCCGGGCTGGGCCACACCGTCACCGTCGGCACCCGAGACCCGCAGGCCACCTCGGCACGTACCGAGCCCGACGCCATGGGCACCCCGCCCTTCGCCGCGTGGCACGCCGACCACGATGGCGTGGCCCTGGCGACCCACGCCGACGCCGCCGCGGCCGCCGACCTCGTCGTCCTGGCGACCTCGGGCGGAGCCAGCCTCGAGGTGCTCGGCCTCGCCGGCGCCGACGCCCTGGCGGGCAAGCCGTTGCTCGACATCTCCAACCCGCTCGACTTCTCCAGAGGCTTCCCGCCCACCCTCTCGGTGAGCAACACCGACTCGCTCGGCGAGCAGGTGCAGCGGGCCTTCCCGCAGGCCCGGGTGGTCAAGGCGCTCAACACCCTCACCGCCGACCTGATGGTGCACCCGCAGTCCCTCGGCGCGAGCAGCACGGTGTTCGTGTCGGGCGAGGACGCCGACGCGAAGGCGACCGTCGCCGGCATCCTCACGTCGTTCGGCCACGACGACGTCGTCGACCTCGGCGGCATCGAGACCGCACGCGGCACCGAGATGTACCTGCCGATCTGGCTGCGGCTGATGGGCGCGCTGGGCACGGCGCAGTTCAACGTCAAGGTCGTCCGCTGACCCGGCCGCTGACCCGCCGCGAGTGCGGAAGTGGTTGCCCTGGCAGCCACTTCCGCACTCGCCGCGATGTGATGGGGCTCAGGGGGTGGCGGTGGCCTCGATGGCGGCGATGATCCGCGGCCGGATCTCCTCCGCCGAGATGACGGCGTCGACCGACCCCACCTCGACCGCCCGGTGGATGTCGTGCACCCGGTCGAACTCGGACGCCACCTTCCCGAGCATCTCGGCCCGCACCGCTGTGCGCACCGACGCCAGCTCGGTTGCCAGGGCGGCGCGCTCGGCTCCGTTGGCCTCCCCCACCCGGTGCTGCAGGTCGGCGACGCGGGGGTCGGCCGCGGTTCGGGCGTCGACATCGCGGGCGAAGACGACCGCGGCGGCCGGGGCCCCGCCGATGACCGAGGCGAACGAGCCCTCGACGGCGAGCACCGTCATCCGCGGGTTGAGGGCCTTGGAGAACACGACGAACGCGCCACCGTGGTAGCGCGAGACCACGACGAACACGATCGGCCCGTCGAAGTTGACGACAGCCCGGCCGATCTCGGCGCCGTACTCGAGCTGCAGCGCGCGCATCGAGTCGGGTGAGCCGTCGAAGCCCGACAGGTTGGCGAGCACGACCAGCGGGCGGTTGCCGCTGGCCGCGTTGATCGCCCGGGCGGCCTTCTTCGACGAGCGAGGGAAGAGCGTGCCGGCCGTGTAGACGTCGGGGCCGTCGGTCGGCGGCACACCGCGCCTCGGCACGGTCTTGCTCTCGATCCCCAACAGGCACACCGGGATCCCGCCGATGCGGGCATCGAACACGACTGCCGTCTCGGCATCGGCCATGCCGGCCCACCGCTCGAGGATGCCGTGGTCCTGGTCGGCGACCGCCCGCATCAGGGTGCGGATGTCGAACGCCTTCTTGCGGTCGGCGTTGGTCGCCGGCGAGAAGATGTCGCCGACCGTGGTGAAGTCGCTGCCCGCGAGCGTGTGCGGGTAGGGCGTGACGTCGCGGTCGTGCGGGTCGGTGGTCGGTGCCCGTCGCGGGCCGCCCTCGCCCGGTGCGACCCAGGTGTTCTCGTAGTGCGCGAGCAGGATGCCGTAGGCGTCGACGAGGTCCTTGGCCCAGTACTGCGCCTGACCGTTGGGGCCCATCACCCGGTCGTAGCCGCCGATGCCGAAGTTGTCCTCGGCCGAGACGCCACCGGAGAAGTCGAGCGACTGCTTGCCGGTGAGCACCATCGCTGAGTCGGGGGTCATCACGAGGATGCCCTTGGTGTGCATCAGCATCGTCGCCTCGGCGTTCCAGTAGGGCTGGGCGCCGACGTTGATGCCGGCGACGACGACGTTGATCTCGTGCCCCGCCTGGGTGAACTCGATGATCCGCTTGAGGGCCTTGGCGACCCAGTCCATGTTCTCGGTGCCGGAGTCCATCGAGATGCGCGCCCCGGCCGACAGCGCGAACCACTCCACCGGCAGGCCCCGCTCCTCCGCGAGGTCGAGCGCCGCGATGACCCGGGCGCACTCGGGCTCGGCCACAGCACCCAGCGCGCGCAGCGGGTCGCCGCAGAGCAGCACCCGGCTCACGCCCTCGGGGTGCAGGGGGGTCGGGGTGGTGACGAGCCCGCAGATCAGCCCGGCCGTGTTCTCGCCGTAGGGCCGGTCGACGGGCACCAGCCGGCCGGCATCGTCGAGGTCGAGCTCCTGCACCGAGCCACCGGCACCGGCGACCATCGCCACCAGCTCGTAGGGGTAGACCAGCCCGCGCCGGCGCGCCCGCACCACCTTCTCGGCGTAGCCGTCGAGCGGCGCGACCCGGGTCGTGGCCGGCGAGTCGACGGTGAAGGTGACCCCGGAGCCCGGCTGGTAGGAGAACCGCGCACAGATCGGCACGGTGTGCCCGGCCTCGCCCTGGATCGCCCCTTCGATGCGCACCTCCTCGATGCCGGCACCGGCCGTCATCGGGGCGACCTTGCCCTGCAGGGCCGTCAGCTGGTCGAGGTCGGCCGAGACCGGGGGCCAGATGTGCAGCCAGACGTGGTTGGTGTCGAGCCGCGCCCCGGCGCCGAGCGTGGCCCGGGCCCGGCGGATGGCCTCGAGGCAGTTGGCCAGGGCCCGCTCGATGTGCGGCAGCGCGGTGACCTTGCCGGTCTCGTCGCGCACCACGACGAGCTGGCGCACCTGGGCCAGCGCCACCAGCCGCTGGTCCTGCGGGTTGCCGGCCGCAACGGCGTGCAGCAGCAGGACGTCCTCGGGCGCCTCGAGCCGGCTGAGCTCGAAGTCGCGCAGCCGCCACAGGTTGAGCCGGCGGCCGACCATCGGGTGCACGTCGCGCACCGGCCGGTCCTCCTCCATCGAGCCGTCCGGCTGCGGGCGGAAGGTGAAGTAGCCGACCTCGCGGTCGTCGTCGGGCACGACGCCCACCGCGGCGCGGCGCACCCGGGCCGCGAACGGCATCCGCGCCAACCGCTCGGCGAGGAAGGCGGAGGCCTCCTCCTGGTCGTTCGGCAGGTCGCCCCAGTGCACGTAGAGGTCGACGACGGGCTGGTCGCCGGCCGGAGCCTCACCGACCAGCCGCGCGAGCAGCGCGGACAGCTCGGTGCCGTCGGCCAGCTCGTCGATCGTCGCGGTGGTGCTCACCAGGTGCGAGTCGCGGCCGTCGAGCCGGTAGTCGGCCGTCGCGACGGCCCGGCCGTCGACGGTGACCTCGCGCAGGTCGTGCAGGGCGTACTCGCGGTAGTGCCGCTTGATGAGCACCGCGAGCATCGGCTCGCGCTCGGGCACGGCCATGCGCAGCCGCTCCCCGAGGAACCGCACGATGCGCTCGGGGATGGCGGCCAGCGCGTCGAGCCGAGCGGTGCGCTCGGGGCCGTCGGGCAGGGCGTCGATCTGGTCGAGCTCGTCGCCCACCGACCCCAGCACCGAGGCCCGGTCGGCGTCGACGAGCGGCTGGTCGAACCAGCGGAACCGCACGCTGCGGGCGAGGTCGCCGACGATGGGGAAGCGCAGCTGGGTGGCCGACACGAGGCGGTCGAGCAGCTCACGGGCAGCGGCGTCGACCTCGGCCCCGGGGGCCGGCTCGACGAGCCAGCGCTGCAGGATCGAGGTGGCCATCGACACCTCGGGCGCCGAGCGCTGCTGGGCGAGGAAGACGCGGAACACCGCGCCCTCGAGCTCCTCGCTGCGCTCGACGCCGGTGACGCCGTAGTGGCCGAGCACGCGCTCGAGCCGCCCGACGAAGTCGGCAGGCAGGCCACCACGCTCGGGGTCGAGGGTCTGCAGGTAGGTGTGGAAGTGCTCGCGGGGGCTGTGCACGCGGTTCTCGATGTGCGCCTCCTCGCCGACCGGCCGGTTGCGGCTCAGCTCGGCGAAGTCGGCGAAGACGGTGAGCAGGTCCATCTCGTCGGTGACCGGTGAGCGGCCGCTCGCGGCCAGCTCGTCGCGGGCCGCGAGGTAGCCGGCCAGGGTGCGCGTCTCGTGACCGGGGTCGAGGTCGTAGCCCAGCAGCATCGCCGACAGGTCGGCGCGGGCGCGGGCGGCCCGCTTGGCGACGTCGCCGTTGACGACGTCCTCGGGCAGGTCGAGGTCGGGCGCGTCTGCGGCCGCCGCCGACGACGCCTCCACCGCCCCGCCGGTGGGCTCCAGCCGGGCCAGCGCAGCGCCCGTCTCGACCTGGCTGCCGGTGGCCACGTGCAGCTCCTTGAGCCGCGCGTCGAAGGGCGCCGGCAGCACGGTTTCCATCTTCATGCTCTCGAGCACGAGCACCGGCGCCCCCGCGGCCACCTCGTCACCCACCGCGAGCGGCGTGGCCACCACGAGTGCCGGTGCGGGAGAACGCAGGATGCCGCCCTCGTCGCGGCTCACCCGGTGGGTCACCCCGTCGACCTCGACGAGCTGCACCGGGCCGTGCGAGGCAGTGACCAGGCGGTGGGTGCGCCCGCCCACGGTGACCCGGCTGGCGAAGGGGCTGATCCGCTCGAGATCGGCCTCGACCGTCGACACCTGCCCGGTCGGCTCGGCCACCGACACCCGGAAGCGGGCCGGCCCGGTGCGGTAGACGGTGACCTTGTACGACGTGCCACGCAGCTTGAGGTCGATCGCGCGCCCCACGTCGTGCTGCACCTGCGGGCGGCCGCCGCGGGCGGTCTCGAGCAGCCGGGTGTGCTCGACCGCCTCGGCCTCCTCGTAGGCCTCGATGCCGGCCACGACCAGCGCCACGCCGGAGTGCTCGGCGGCGACCAGCCGGCCCTCACCACGCACCCGGTCGATCCAGCCGGTGTCGGCCGACCCGTCGACGACCTCCGGCTGGTCGAGCAGGTCGAGGATGAAGGACTTGTTGGTCGCCCCACCCTCGATCACGACGGTCGTCTCGCGCATGGCACGGCGCAGGCGGGCGAGCGCCTCGTCGCGGTCGCGGCCGTGCGCGATGATCTTCGCGATCATCGAGTCGAAGTCGGCCGGGATCGAGTCGCCCTCGGCCACACCGGTGTCGACCCGGATGCCGGGCCCGGCCGGCAGCTCGAGGTGCACGATGCGACCCGGCGCCGGGGCGAAGTCGCGATCGGGGTCCTCGGCGTTGAGCCGGGCCTCGACGGCGTGACCGACCTCGTCGGGCCGGTGCCCCGTCAGCTTGCCGCCAGAGGCCACGTGGATCTGCAGCCGCACCAGGTCGGTACCGGTGACCACCTCGGTGATGGGGTGCTCGACCTGCAGCCGGGTGTTGACCTCGAGGAAGGCGAGGAAGCGGTCGCGCGGATGGTAGAGGAACTCGACGGTGCCGGCACCGGCATACCCGACCGCGATGGCGAGCCGCTCGGCCGAGGCCTTCAGCTCGCCGGTCTGCGCGACGTCGAGCACGGGTGAGGACGACTCCTCGATGACCTTCTGGTTGCGGCGCTGCACCGAGCAGTCGCGCACCCCGATCGCCCACGCCGAGCCCTGGCCGTCGGCGATGACCTGCACCTCGACGTGCCGGGCCCCGGTGACCAGCTTCTCGAGGAAGACCACGCCGGAGCCGAACGCGCGCTGCGCCTCGTCGCGGGTGCGCTCGTAGGCGTCGGCGAGCTCGGCGTCGGACTCCACCTTGCGGATGCCGCGCCCACCGCCCCCCGCGGTGGCCTTGAGCATGAGCGGGTAGCCGATCCGGGCCGCCGCGGCGATGGCGTCATCGAGGGTGTCGACCCCGCCACGGCTCCACGGGGCCACCGGGACGCCGACCTCCTCGGCGATCAGCTTCGAGCCGATCTTGTCCCCGAGGCGGCGCATCGCCTCAGGGCTGGGCCCGATGAAGGTGACCCCCACGCGCTCGCAGAGCTCGGCGAAGGTGGGGTCCTCGGCCACGAAGCCCCAGCCGACCCACGCGGCATCCGCCCCTGTCTCGCGCAGCGCACGCTCGAGCACCGCGTGGTCGAGGTAGGGGCGCTGGGATGCCGGCCCGAGGTCGTAGGCCGCGTCGGCCTCGCGCACGAACATCGCCGACCGCTCGGCCTCCGTGTGCAGCGCGACCGTCTCGATGCGGTGTCCGCCGGGACCGGCCTGTGCGTTGAGGTCACGCACCGCGTGGATCAGCCGCATCGCGGCCTCTCCGCGGTTGACGATGGCGATGCGCTGGAACATCGGTGGTCCTCCCGGGTGTCCGGTGTGCGTGTCGTCTGTGCTTGTCGTCTCGGGGGCGAGGTCGTCGCCGCCGGTTCCCGAGCCTGTCACCATCTCGTGGTGACTCGCGAGTAATGAGCGGGCTCTCGCGGCGCGTCGGCGCAACGCCGGGCGCGCGCCACCGCGCCCCGAGTAGGCTTGCCGGACCCGTTATGTCCCACCAGCGAAGGAGACCGCGGTGCGTCGTCGTTCCGGGCGATCCCATGGGTTGCTGCGCGCACCCGTCGCGGCCCTGCTCCTCGCGCTCGGCGCACTCCTGGCAGCCCCGGTGGCCGCGAGCGCCGCACCCGCACGTGTCTCCGCGGGCCCGGCATCCGCCGCCGACGAGCAGGCGCTCGCCGAGAAGTACGCGCCGGTGGTGCGGCTGGTCGAGCAGAAGGTGGCCTGCGGGCCGGGCGAGCCGTTCGTGCCCACCGACGTCGACAGCCTCCTGGGCAACGACACCGTCGCGCTGCGCGGCCCCTGGGACACCGACGACCTGGTGCAGATCGCTCCCGGGGCGGCCGACCTGGGCAAGGGCCTGACCGGCTACCACCTCGACTTCCCCGGCAGCCCGCTCAACCCAGGGTGCTCCTACGAGGAGTGGGCCGACGAGCAGACCCAGGGGTCGACGCCCACGACCTACGCGCGGGTCGTCACCGAGGAGGGCCGCCCCGGGCTGGCCCTGCAGTACTGGCTGTACTACCCCTTCAACGACTTCAACAACAAGCACGAGAGCGACTGGGAGATGGTGCAGCTCGAGTTCGCCGCGTCCGACGCGGCGACCGCGCTCGAGCAGGAGCCGACCCGGGTCGGCTACAGCCAGCACGAGGGCGTCGAGGTGGCACCGTGGGGCCACCTGAAGCTCGAGGTCGTCGACGGCACCCACCCGGTGGTGCACCCGGCCGCGGGGTCGCACGCCAACTACTACGACGCCGCCCTGTTCCTCGGCCGCTCGGGCCAGCAGGGGTTCGGCTGCGATGACAGCCGCGGCCCGACCACCGACGTGCGACCCGCCGTCGAGCTCGTGCCGTCCGACCCTGCGGCCGTCGGTGCCGCCTACCCGTGGCTGGACTTCACCGGGCGCTGGGGCCAGCGCGAGGCGAGCTTCTACAACGGCCCGACCGGCCCCAACACCAAGGACCAGTGGACCCACCCCCTCACGTGGACCGAGGACGAGGGCGTCTCCACCGCGTACGCCGTGCCGGTGAGCGGCCTGTTCGGCACGCAGGCGACCAGCTCGTTCTGCGGCATCGTCGCCACCGGCTCCGACGCGCTGCGGCTGGCGATGAACAACCTCGCCGTCGCGGCGGTGGGTCTCGTGGCGCTCGCCCTGCTCGTGTCGTGGCTCGTGCGCCGCACGACCTGGCGTCCCTCCGCGCCGCTGCGTCTGGTCCGACGGCGCAGCACCGGTCAGGTGATCGCTGCGGTCTGGCGGATGTACCTGCGCCGGGTCCTGCTCTTCGTCGGCATCGGCGCCCCGATCGCCGTCGCGACCGTCCTGCCCGGCGTCGCCACGGTGTGGATGACGTCCTTCGCCGAGTCGCTCGACGGCGACGCGACCCTGTCCCGGGTGCTCGTCCTCGGCGTCGGGCTCGTGCTCGTCGCCCTCGCCCCGGCCACGCTCTCGGTCGGGCAGGCGGCCGCGATGTTCGCCGCCCGCGAGATCGACGAGGGCCGCGAGGTCGGCCCGCGGCGGGCGTACGCCGGGGCGCTGCGGCGGGCGGTCCCCCTGCTGCTCACCCAGCTCGCCATCGGGGTCGTCCTGGTGCTGCTCACCCTGACGGTCGTCCTCATCCCCGTCGCCCTGGTGCTGCTCGTCCTCAGCCTGCTCATCACCCCGGTGGTGCTCTTCGAGCGGCAGTGGGGATGGGTGGCCGCGCGCCGCAGCGCGCACCTCGTGCGGCGCCGCTGGGTCAAGGTGGTCGTGCTCGTGGCCCTGACCAACGCCCTCGTGCTCGCGATCGGGCCGCTGCTCGGCACCGTCCTCATCCTCGGCACCTCGTTGCCGTTCGCGGTGAGCAACGCCGTCGCCGGCATCGTGTACGCGCTGTTCGTGCCGCTGGTGGCGCTCAACGCGGTGTACGTCTACGCGGACGTCATCGTGCGCGACGAGCTGGAGCCGCGGGTCGAGAAGCCGCCGCAGCTGCCGGCCGAGGCCAGCCTTTCCTGAGCGGTGCGGGCGACCGGGCCGGACGGGTGACGGGGGCTCAGCCGCTCAGCCGAGCGCCTCGTCGGCTGCCAGCGGGGCACGCCCGCGCTGCACGAGGAACCAGGTCGCCACGGCCAGGCCGACGGCGAGCAGGACACCGACGACCGTCGCGTTGCGCACGAGCGTGTCGCCGAACGTCGCCACCACCGCCCGCGCGGCGTCGGCGGCGACCGGGTCGGGCAGCCGCTGCGCGCCACTCGACACCGCGGCTCGCACGCCCAGGACCGTGACGACCAGGGCGACCAGGGCCGCGCCGGCGAACCACGCCCCGGCCAGGGCGAGGTCTCGCACCAGCCACGCGCCGGCCGCGGCGAACGCGATGACGAGCAGCGGCCCGAGCCACACGAGCACCTTGAGCACCTGGTAGTAGCCCTGCCAGGTCTCCAGCTGCTCGACGGTGGCGATCGGCACCGACGCCTCGAGCGTCGGCAGCCGGTCGACGAAGCTGAAGCCGGCGGCGACGAGCTGGGCCCGCACGGCGTTGCCGACCGTCGCCAGCTTGATGCTCACCGTGTCGCCCTGCGTGACGACGGCGCCGTTGTTCGTGGCGTCGCCGTCGAGGGTCGCCACGAGGTCCTTGTGGGCGGTGCGGGTGGCCTCCTCGAACGCCGTGGCGAACTCGGGTGCCTCCACGACCTTCGCGACGATGGATGCCGTGCGCGCCTCGACCGCGCCCCCGAGGCTGCCCGCAAGGTCGCGCAGCAGTCCTTTGACGAGGTCGGGGGCAGCCAGCTCGTCGATGGCGCCGGTGACCTTCGGCGCGACCCGCGTGTCGATCGCCTGGGTCACCTGGGCGGTCATCTCCTGCTCCACGAGCGCCTGCACCTCCGGCGACGACGCCACCGGGGTGACCCGGGCGACGAACGCGTCGGTGTCGGTGACCGTGCGTGACGTCCAGGTGGCGATGACGGCAACGGGCACGAGCAGGGCGGCCAGGACGAGCAGCACGATGCCGCCGATCCGGCGCGGTCGTGAGGTCATGTCGGCTCCTTGCCGTCGGGGTGGTCGTCGCCCGCTGCCGGCCGGTCGGGGGCCTGGTGCGCCCCGGGTGCCTCGGGCGGGTCCGCACCGGCGGGGGCGGCGAGGCCGGCACGCAACGGTGCCGACGGCCCGGCATACGGACCCTCGTCGTCGTCCTTGTCGCCCCAGGCTCGCTCGGCGCTGGGGGCGACCAGCTCGGCCACCCGGGCCTCGGTGGCGTCGGTGAGCTCGTAGCGCCGCTTGTAGATCTCGAGCAGCGCCATGGCCGTGGCTGCGACCGGCACGCCGAGCAGGGCTCCCGAGAGGCCGAACAGCTGGGCGCCGAGCAGCGCCGCGCCGAACGACACTGCCGGGTGCAGGTCGACGGCGCGGGCCGAGATGCGCGGCTCGATGGTGACGTTCTCGACCTGCTGGTAGGCGATGCCCCAGATGAGCACGTAGACGCCGAGGATGGGGTCGCCCGAGGTGAGGCCGACGACCACCGGCAGCGCGATCGAGATGTAGGTGCCGACGTTGGGCACGAACTGGGCGACGAGCCCGGTCCACAGGGCGAGCGGCAGCCAGTAGGGCAGCCCGATCAGGGCGAAGACGATGCCGCTGAGGAACGAGTTGATCGCCGCCAGCACGACCCGCGCCGCGATGTAGCCGCCCACCTTGATCTTGGTGAGGTCCCACGCGGCGAGGAAGGGCACCTGCAGGTCGGGGCGCAGGCGGCGGGCGATCCACCGGCGCAGAGCCGGCATCCCCGCCGACACGTAGTAGACGAAGAAGACGAGGATGAACATGCCGAAGAAGCCCGACAGGATCGAGGCGACGACGTTGAGCACCCCGAAGGCGACGTCGTCGGCGTACCCCGCGATGTCGGCCGGCGTGATGCCGAGGCGGTCGAGGATGGTGTCGAAGGTGAAGCTGGAGCCGGTCACCTGGTTGAACCACGCGAGGGCGCTGGCAGCGATCTCGGGCAGGGCCGCGATGAAGCTGCTCACCTGGTCGACGAAGAGCTTTCCGAAGGCCAGCACGAAGGCGGTGAGCCCGAGCGCCAGCGCGATCATCACCACCCCGGTCGCCAGACCACGCTTCATCCGCCGGGCCAGGGCGGCGACCGCCGGCTCCATGGCGAGCGCGACGAACCACGCCATCAGCACGTAGTAGAGGGTCGAGGCACCCTGCCGCACGACGAAGGCCAGGAACAGCACCAGCAGCAGCACCCCGACGACGATCCAGGTCCGCCGCCGGAAGGACCGGTCCCCGGAGGGTGCGACCGGCAGCACCGCAGGGGTCGTGACCTCCATACGGGTCACAGTAGGGCCGCCGGCGCGCCTCTCCCGGGCGGCGCGCGGCAACCGGTGCGGTGCCACACCGGCTCGGGATGCCGGACGAGCACGTCGAGCGCCGCGCTCACTCCCCGCCGAGGACCCGGTCGACGAAGGCGTTACCGAACACCCGCTGCGGGTCGATGCGGTCGCGCAGCGCGCGGAAGTCGGCCAGCCGGGGGAACGCCTCGGCGAGTGCGCCGGCATCCATCTCGAACACCTTGCCCCAGTGCGGTCGGCCACCCAGCGGCACCAGCACCTCCTCGATCGTGCGCACGGCGCGGCGCACGGCGACCTCGTCGCGCAGCCAGGTGAAGTGCAGCGCGACCGTGTCGCGCCCCTGGGCGCCACTGAGCCACAGCTCGTCGGCCGCGATGGTGCGCAGCTCGCTCACGAGCAGTAGCGGGGCGAACGACGGCGCGAGCCGGCGCAGCCGCGCGACGGCCTCGAGGGCCATCTCGCGGGGAACGAAGTACTCGCTCTGCAGCTCCTCGCCGTTGCTCGGCGTGAACTCGGTGCGGAAGTGCGGGAGCCGGTGCAGCCACGGCCCGGCCACGCCGCCCTGGGCCGTGACCGCCTGCTCCGACCCCCCGGGGATCATGTGCAGCGTGCCCGGCGCCGCCACGGTTCCGAACCCGTCGGTGCCGCGCTCCAGCCCCACGCGGTGCTTGAGCCAGAGCTGGTCGACGTCTTCCCACGACCGGGTGAAGACGCTGACGCTGTACGCCGCCGACGTGATGTCGTCGAAGCGGTCCTCCAGCACCCGCCAGGTCAGCCCGGTGCGCACCTCCTGGCTGATCTCGTACCCCGCCTCGGCGTCGAGCTCGAGCCGGCTCACGATGCCGAGCGCTCCCAGAGCGACCACCGACCCGTCGAAGTCCGCGGACCCTCGCTCGACCCGGCGCACGCTGCCGTCGGGGCCGACCACCTCCAGGGCCCGCACCGCCGCCGCCAGCGATCGCACCCGGTCCCCCGACCCGTGCGTGCCGGTGGCAACGGCGCCGGCCACCGAGATGTGCGGCAGCGAGGCCATCGCCCCGAGGGCCCACCCCCGCTCATGCAAGGAGGTCGCCAGCTCGGCGTACCGGGTGCCACCACCCACCGAGACCACCGCGGCGGCACCGGTGCCGCCGGCATCCACGCGCACGTCGGCCGGCAGGCCGGCAAGGTCGACGAGGGTGCCCGTGGTGTCGGTGAGGTCGGAGAACGAGTGCCGCGACCCGAGCGCCCGCACCGCCGTGGATGCCGCCACCACCTCGCACAGCTCGTCGACCGAGCGCGGTCTCACGAGCCGCGCGGCCCGGTAGGTGTAGTTGCCCGCCCAGTTGGTGCCGACCGTCTCGCCGTCGTCGCTCGTGGAGCCCACCGGCCCGACCCTAGTGGTCACGTCCGTCTCCTTCCCTTGCGTCGGGTAGCGGCCGGCCGTCGCTCGACGGCGGTCAGGATGCCGGCGCGGGTCCGGTGGAGTCGCGCACCACGAGCCGGGTCGGCAGGCACACGTGGCCCGGCGTCGGCTCGCGCCCGGCGAGCAGCTCGACGAGCATCCGCACCGCGGTGGCGCCGATGTCGTGCAGTGGCTGGGCGACCGTCGTCAGGCTCGGGTCGCAGAGCACCGACTCGGGCACGTTGTCGAAGCCGACGACCGAGACGTCCTCAGGCACGCGCAGCCCGAGCTCGTGGGCCACCTCGATGGTGCGGATCGCGGAGATGTCGTTGGCGGCGAAGACCGCCGTCGGGCGGTCGAGCAGGGTGAGCAGCTCGCGGGCCGGGGCGCTGGCGCTCTCGGGCCGGTAGCCGCCCACGCGCACCAGCTCGGGGTCGACCGGCACGCCGGCGGCGGCCATCGCCTCGCGGAAGCCCTGCTCGCGCAGCCGCGCCGACTCCAGGTCCTCGCGACCTCCGAGCAGCGCGATGCGTCGGTGCCCCAGGCCGAGCAGGTGCTCGGTGGCGGCCACCGCACCTGCGGCGTTGTCGGCGTCGACCGTGGGGAAGCCGGCGGGGCCGGTGTGCGGGTCGACCGCCACAACCGGGATCTCTGCCGGAGCGGAGACCACCGTGGGCGTGACGAGGATGGCGCCGTCGATCAGCGTGCCGCCGAGCCGGCTCAGCGACCGGCGTTCCCACCCCACCGACCGGCCGTGGTGCCCACCGGAGTAGGCGAGCAGCTCGTAGCCGGTCTCGTCGATCGCGCTCGAGACGCCCTTGAGCAGCTCGGTGCTGAACGGCTCGAACTCGGCGACGAGCACGCCGATGACGTTGGTGCGGTGGCTGCGCAGGCTGCGGGCCCCCAGGCTCGCCTCGTAGCCGAGCGACTCGATCACCTCGGTGACCTTGTCCATCGTGCTCTGGGCCACGCCGTAGCGCTGGTTGACGACCTTGGACACCGTCGCCACGGACACCCCCGCCGCGCGGGCGACGTCCTCCATCCGCACGCGTCCGGCAGTCGTCACGGGGCGAGACTACCGGGCGGGCGCCGGGCCACTGCGGCGGTTCGATATCGATGTCGGAGCGGTGTGCGCCTCTCGGGTCGTGGTCCATCGCTCGTGCGCCGGCGTGACGCCGTGGACGTCGCCGGAGAGCTCGACCGACACGACGTCGGCCCGGTCGTCGACGCTCGCCCCGGCCCACACCTGCAGCGCGCCGGGCTCGACGACCCGCCGACCGGAGCGGTCGGTGAAGGCCAGCCGCGCGGGCGGCACCGTGAAGGTGACCTCGGCCGACGCACCCGCGCTCGAGGTGCACCCTCCGGAAGCCCAACAGCTGGGCCACCGGGCGGGTGAGGGAGCCGACGACGTCGCGGCCGTACAGCTGCACGACGTCGGCACCCGCCCGGGATCCGGTGTTGGTCAACCGAACTCGGGCGACCACCGGCTCGCACGTCGTGGTGGCCCGCACCTCTACCAGCTCACGCCGGAACGAGGTGTAGGACAGCCCGTACCCGAACGGCAGGGCCGGGGCGGTCGAGAGGTTGGTGACGTCGCCGTCGCCCCCCAGTGCGGGGTGGAGGTAGGTGTAGGGCTGCGCGCCGACCGACCTGGGCAGGCTCACCGGCAGCCGCCCCGAGGGGTTGACCCGCCCGGACAGCACGCCGGCCACCGCCGCAGCGCCCTCCTCGCCGGGGAAGAACGCCTGCACGACGGCCGCACAGCGGTCGAGCGCCCAACCGACGGCATACGGCCGGCCGGTGAGCAGCACGAGCACCACCGGTGTGCCCGTGTCGAGCACGGCCTCCACCAGTCGCCGCTGAACGCCGGGCAGCTCGAGGTCGTCGCGGTCACACCCCTCCCCGACGGTCCCCCGCCCGAAGAGCCCGGACTGGTCGCCGACGACCACGACGGCGACCTCCGAGCGCTCCGCGGCGGCAACGGCATCCGGGATGCCGTTGACGTCGCCGTCGTCGACGCCGCACCCGAGCGCCACGCTCAGCCGGGCGCTCGGCCACTCACCGGCGAGCGCCTCGCGCACGGTCGGCACGGCGATGCCGACCGTGGTGCCCGGGTGCTGCGGGATGACGTGGTTGACGAACGAGTAGCAGCCGAAGAGCGCCTCGATGCGGTCGGCATTGGGGCCGACGACGGCCACCGTGTCGGGGCGCTCGAGCGGGAGGATGCCGTCGTTGGCCAGGAGCACCACCGACTCCTCCGCCAGCCGGGCGGCCACCTCGCGGTGCTGCGGCCCGTCGAGCTCGACGTGCTCCGGCGGCGCCTCCTCGAAGGTGGCGTCGAGCAGCCCGAGCTCCTCCTTCTGAGCCAGGGCGCGCAGCACCGCGCGGTCGACCAGCGCCTCGTCGACCCGGCCGTCGCGCACGGCGGCGGCGAGCGGCGCGAGGTAGGCGTCGCCGGTGGGCAGCTCGATGTCGACACCGGCGGCGAGCGCCAGTGCGGCCGCCTCACCCAGGTCGGCCGCCACGTGGTGCAGCAGGTGCAGGAAGGACACCCCGAAGTAGTCGGCGACGACCGTGCCGTCGAAGCCCCAGCTGCTCGCGCAGCACCCCGGTGAGCAGGTCGGGGTCGGCGGCGACGGGCAGCCCGTCGATCTCGGCGTAGGAGTGCATGACCGACCGCGCCCCGGCATCGAGCACCGCCATCTCGAACGGCACGAGCAGCACGTCGGCGAGCTCGCGCGGGCCGGCGTGCACCGGAGCGAAGTTGCGCCCGGCCTGCGACGCCGAGTAGCCGACGAAGTGCTTGAGCGTGGCATGCACACCGGTCGACTGCAGCCCGCGCACGTAGGAAGCGCCGACGGTGCCCACGAGGTAGGGGTCCTCGGCGATGCACTCCTCGACGCGGCCCCAGCGCGGGTCGCGCACGACGTCGAGCACCGGGGCCAGGCCCTGGTGGATGCCGAGCGTGCGCATCGAGGCCCCGATCAGGGCGCCCATCTCCTCGACCAGCTCGGGGTCGAAGGCCGCCCCCCAGGCCAGCGGGGTGGGGAAGGTGGCGGCGGTCCAGGCGGCCAGGCCGGTGAGGCACTCCTCGTGCACCAGGGCGGGGATGCCGAGCCGGGTGCCGGTGACCAGCCGGCGCTGCCACTCCCACAACCAACGGGCTCGCTCGACCGGGTCGACCGGTCGCGTGCCGTACGGCCGGGTCAGGTGCCCCAGCCCGTGCCGGCTGGCCTCGTCGAGACCAGCGGCCTCGGCGAACTCCCCCTGCAGGGGGGCGACCGCCTCGCCGTCACCCTTGTCCCAGTAGCCGACGAGCTGGGCGAGCTTCTCTTCCAACGTCATTCGGTGGAGAAGGTCGACCACCCGGGTTGTCCCGGAGCCGTCCGGTGCGTCGGCAGCGGTCGCGGTGGCGGGCTGGGTCGTGGTGGCGGGCTGGGTCGTGGTCACGGTCCGGTCCTTGGGGGGTTCGGTGGTCGAGGGTGCGGTGGTCGCCTGGGCGCGGGTGCTCATCCCTTCACCGCACCCTGCAGGCCGTTGACGATCCGGCGCTGCATCGCGAGGAAGAAGACCAGGGCCGGGATCATCGCGAGGGTGGTGAAGGCGAACACCCCCGCGGTGTCGGAGGAGTACTGCGAGGAGAAGTCGGCGACCCCGAGGGGCAGCGTCTTCATGTCACCCTGCAGCAGGAGCAAGGGCAGCAGGTAGGCGTTCCACGAGGCGACGAAGGCGAGCACCCCGACTGTCACGACCCCGGGGCCGGAGAGCGGCACGATGACCCGCCAGAAGACCTGGATGCGCGAGGCGCCGTCGATGAACGCGGCCTCCTCGAGCTCGTTGGGGATCGCCATGAGGAACGGCCGCAGGATGATGATCGTCACCGGCAGCGCGAAGGCGGCCTGCGGCAGCGCGACCCCCCACCACGTGTTCCCGAGGTGCAGCTGGCGGGTGATGATGATGAACAGCGGGATGATCGCGACCGTCGCCGGGAACAGCAGCCCCAGCACGAACACCATGTAGAGCGGCTCGCGCCAGCGGAACCGGTAGCGCGCCAGCGGGATAGGCCGCCATCAGCCCGAACACGACCGCCACCACCGTGGTCACCAGCGCGACCACCGTCGAGTTCAGGGCGTAGCGCCAGAAGCTCGCGCTGGTGAGCACCCGCTGGTAGTTCTCGAGCACCCACGGGTTGGGTAGCCCGGCCGGCGACTCGGCCAGCTGGGCGTTGGTGCGGAAGCCCCCGAGCACGGCGTACAGCACCGGCCCGAGGGTGACCGCGACGACGATCAGGGCGACGAACCACACCAGCGGCGAGCCGCCGCGATCGGGGCCCGAGGCCCGGGGCTTGCGGAGCACCGCGGGAGCCGAGGCGGTGGG
>CAWHYJ010000015.1:0-73796 GCA_963833495.1 uncultured Actinomycetota bacterium
TAGTCAGAAAATATGGTGACCACGGGGGCCGGGTTCAGGCTGCCTCGAGGGTTACCCGGTAGCCGAGTGCGTTGAGTCGTTGGATGGCGTTGCGGAGTGCTCGGTCGTGGTTTCGGGTGCGGTCGTAGTGCTCAGGTCCGAGGTCGAGGTAGGTCGTGTCGGGCTGGGAGAGGATGTACCAGACGGCGATCAGCATGGATCGGCTGACGGCGACGAGGGCCCTGCTCTTGCCGCGTCGTTTTACTAGGCGCCGGTAGCGTGCGCCAAGGAAGGTCTCGGTGCGGCAACAGCTGAGCACCGCGTTTCCCAAGGCTTCAGCGAGGTACCTGTTGCCCTTGCCGGTCGATCGGGAGCCGCGGGTCTTGCCCGCGGACTCGTTGGCCAGGGGTGAGACCTTGGCCCAGGAGGCCAGGTGCTGCGGGGTGGGGAAGCGGCTCATGTCCAGGCCGGTCTCGGCGAGGATCGCGATCGCGGTGCTTGGCCCGACGCCAGGGATGGTGCACAGCCGGGTCACCGCCTCACCGAAAGGGGTGATCAGCTCATCGATGCGTTCCTCGACGGCGGTGATGTCCGCGGTGATGGCGTCGATACGGGCCAGCATCCGGGACAACACAAACGCGTCGTGCTCGGTGAAGAACAGCCCGTGCAGCGCCTGCACCAGGGCGTCGTTCTTGGCTCGCATCCGCCCTCGGGCCAGGTCAGCGAGCACCTGCGGGTCACGTTCCCCGCGGATCAGGGCCGCGAGCATGTCCCGCCCGGAGACCCCGAACAGGTCACTGATCACCACCGAGAGCTTGACCCCGGTCTGGTCCAGGACCTTCTCAACCCGATTCTTCTCCCGGGTGCGGTCATGCACCAGGTTGGCCCGGTACCGGGTCAGTTGGCGTAGCTGACGGATCTGAAGCGGCGGGACGAAGCTGGGGCGCAGCATGCCGCGCTCGGCGAGCTTGCACAGCCACACCGCATCAATCTTGTCCGTCTTCGCACGTCCCGGCAGGTGCTTGACGTCGCGGGCGTTGACCAGCCACGTCTCGAACCCGGCGGCCTCGAGCAACCAGAACGGCGCCTTCCAGTAGTCCCCTGTCGACTCCATCACGACCCGCGTCACGGCCCAGTCATGGAGCCAGTCAGCGCACTGCTGCAACCCCGAGGTCAGGGTCGAGAACGCGCGCACCTCCTGAGCGCGTGAGGCGCGACCGCCCGGGTCCGGGACTCTGACACAGGCCACCACCTCGGCCTTGCCGATATCGATCCCCGCGACCCGCTCGACCAGAACGACCTCATCGACAACGGGTTCCATCACACACCGCCTCTCCAAGAACCGCGTTCATCCAGCGGCATCCGGTGCTCGTAGGAGTCAGCGGGCAGGACAGCCACGCTAGTCCGCGTGCTGAGCACGCTCGGCCGACAGCCAGCAGGACATGCCACGGCAACAATGAAGGACCCATACCCTGGCTCCCAGCGCCCGACTATTGCTCGACCTCAAGGCCAAGGAAGAACGACGTCAACGAGAACCGGACACCACCCCAATTTTCGTCCGTGAACGGACCGGCCCGCCAGGGACGCCGAGGACTATTGCGAATTTCCCACCCTTCGTGCGGATCTTCCCGGCCCCGCCACGGTGGGAAATTGGCGGACAGGTCGCGCTCAGGTGAGGGGGTCCGGGTCGCCGAGGACGAGCGCGAGGGTGCGCTCGTCCGGCGCCAGGCCGGCCTCCGCCCGGGCCTTCAGCGAAGCGACCGAGTCGATGCCGGCCCGCACGAACCGCCCCGACCACGCGTCGAGCTCGCCCGAGACCAGCGCCAGCACCAGGTCGGTGACCTCGGCCGGGTCGGTCCACTCGCTGCGCCCGGCGTGGGCGTCCATCCCCGTGGTCATGTCGGTGCGCACCACGCCCGGGCATCAGGTCGAAGGCCCGGATGCCGCGCGCCCACCCCGCGAGGTGCGTCGAGCCGGTGACCCGCGCCAGCGCGGTCTTGCTGACGTTGTAGGCGCTCGCGTCGGCGCCCGACCGGCGGGCCGCCCCGCTGTTGACGTTGACGATGCGCCCACCACCTGAGGCCAGCATGTGCGGGGCCACGAGCCAGGTCATCAGGTAGGCCCCGAGGACGTTGACCTCCTGGGTGTGCCACCACTGCTCGGGGTCGGACGCGAACAGGTCGACTTCGGTGTCGATGACCCCGGCGTTGTTGACGAGCACGTCGATGCGACCGTGCCGCTCCACGACGTCGTCGACCCACGCGGTCAGGGCCTCCCGGTCGGTGACCGGAGCGACGGCGCTCGACCCGCGCTCGACGGCGTACCCGGCATCCTCAAGGGCGTCGGCCACGAACCGGCCGATGCCGCGCGAGGCGCCGGTCACGACGGCCACGAGGTGGCCACCGCGGCCGTCCTGCGAGGCCGGTTCCGGCGCGACCTCGCCCTCGTCGTCGACCGGCACCTCGGCGGGGGTGCTCACGCCCGCTGCACCGCGCCGACGGCGTCCGCTGCCGACCGGAGCGCGGTGTCGCGCAGGGCGCTCACCTCGTCGGTGGTCAACGTGCGGTCGGGCGCGCGGAAGGTGAGCCGGTAGGCCAGGGACTTGCGTCCCTCCCCCACCTGGTCGCCGCGGTAGACGTCGAACAGCGTGAGCGCCTCGAGGTCGGGACCGGCACCGTCGCGCAGCGAGCGCTGCACGGCATCCGCGGGCACCGACTCGTCGACGACGACGGCGACGTCGCTCTGGGCCATCGGGAAGGTGGTGAGCGTGCGGGCCTGCACGGTCGCCTCCGACGCCACGGTCAGCACGTCGAGGTCGAGCTCGCCGCCGACGGTGCGGGCCGGCAGCCCGAGCGCCGCGACGACCTTGGGGTGCAGCTCGCCGACGTGGCCGACGAGGGTGCCGTCGGCCAGTGCCACGCGGGCGCAGCGGCCGGGGTGGAAGGGGGGCGACGGCATCGGCGGTCACCTCGAGCGCGAGGCCGAGGGCTTCGCCGACGGTGCGCGCGAGCTCGACGGCGTCGGCGACGTCGACCGGGCGGCCGTCGCCCCACCAGCCGGCGCGCACCCGGTCGCCGGCGAGCAGCAGCCCGACGTGTCGCGGCTGAGGCGGAACGGCAGCGCGGATGGCGGCCAGCGTCTCGTCGGACGGGTGGATGCCGACGTCCTCGGTGGGGCCGAGCGCTGCGGCCCGTCGAGCGCCACGACCAGACCGAGCTCGAAGAGCCCGACGTCGCGGGCCCCGCGGGCGACGTTGCGGCGCAAGGCGTCGACCATCGTCGCCAGCAGCCGGGTGCGCATCAGCGGCTGCTCGTCGGACAGCGGGTTGGCCAGGCGCACGGTGCGCGCGACCTCGGCGTCGACGTCGAGCCCGAGGGCGGCGTAGCGGTCGGCGCCGACGAACGGCGCGCTCCAGATCTCGCGAGAGTCCCTGGCCGGCCAGGACGTCGGCGACCAGCCGCCGCACCCGCTGGGCGTGGGTGAGGCCGGCGCCGCCCGGGGGCGTGGGGATGACCGAGGGGATGCGCTCGTAGCCGTGGATGCGGGCGACCTCCTCGACGAGGTCCTCGGCGGTGGTGAGGTCGGGGCGCCAGGTGGGCGGGGTGACCGTGAGCAGGTGGCCGTCACGGGTGACCGAGCAGCCGATGGCGTCGAGCACGGAGATCACCTCGCTCTCGAGGTAGACGATGCCCACGATCTTCGACGGGAAGTCGACGTCCATGGTGACCGGGGCCGGCTCGGCCGGCGTGCCCACGTCGGTGACGTCGGGGTCGGCCACCCCTCCCCCGTGCTCGACGAGCAGGTCGACCGCCAGCTGGGCCGCGGCGGCCGCGAGGGCCGGGTCGACCCCGCGCTCGAACCGGCGCGACGCCTCGCTCGGCAGCTTGTGCCGGCGGGCCGAGCGCGCGATCGTGACCGGCTCGAAGTGCGCCGCCTCGATGAGCACGTCGCGGGTCGTCGCCGCTCACCTCGGTCTCGGCGCCGCCCATGACGCCGGCGATCGCGACGGCCCGCTCGCCGCCGGAGTCGGTGATGAGCAGGTCGCCCGGGTCGAGGGCCCGCGCTCGACGTCGTCGAGGGTGGTGAGCCGCTCGCCGGGCCGCGCGCGGCGCACGACGATCGGCGCCTGCAGGGTGTCGAGGTCGAAGGCGTGCAGCGGCTGGCCCAGGCCGAGCATGACGTAGTTGGTGACGTCGACCGGCAGCGAGATCGGACGCATGCCCGCCTCGGTGAGGCGCACGGCCATCCACCGCGGGGTGGGTGCGGTGACGTCGATGCCGCGCACGATGCGCGCGACGTAGCGGTCGCAGCCCGTCGCGGCCGCGGATCGGCGCCTCGTCGCGCAGCTCGACGGGGAAGCCGCCCTCGGTGGCCGGCGGCGCGGCATCCGCGAGCGCCAGCGCCGGGTCGGTGAACGTCGGCGCCGGTGGCGTGCGAGTACTCGCGGGCGATGCCGCGCACCGAGAAGCAGTAGCCGCGGTCGGGCGTGACGTTGACCTCGACGGTCTCGCGGTCGAGCCCGAGCAGCGGGATCGCGTCGGTGCCCGGGAGTCAGGCGCTCGAGGGTGTCGGGGTCGTCCCCGAACTTGCGCGTCAGCACGAGGATGCCGTCGTGGTCGTCGCCGATGCCGAGCTCGCGCTCGGAGCAGATCATGCCGGCCGAGACGTGGCCGTAGGTCTTGCGGGCGCTGACGGTGAGCGGCCCCTGGGGCGTGGTGAGCACGCCGCCGGGGAGGATGACGACGACGAGGTCGCCCACGTCGAAGTTGTGGGCACCGCAGACGACGCCCTGGGGCTCACCGGTGCCGTTGGCGTCGCCGACGTCGACCGTGCACCAGTTGATCGTCTTGCCGTTCTTCTGCGGCTCGGGCGTTCTTGCTGAGCACCCGACCGACGACGAGCGGCCCGGTCACACCGCCGGTGTGCAGCCCCTCCTCCTCGAGCCCGACGGCGACGAGCGAGGCAGCGATGGCCTCACCGTCGGCATCCGGCGGGACCGCGACGTACTCACGCAGCCAGTCGACGGGAACCCGCATCAGATCTCCATCCCGAACTGTGCGTCGAAGCGCACGTCGCCCTCGATCATGTCGCGCATGTCGCTCACCCCGGTGCGGAACATCAGCGCCCGGTCGATGCCCATGCCGAACGCGAACCCGGTGTAGCGGTCGGGGTCGACCCCGCACGCGGTCAGGACGTTGCGGTTGACCATGCCGCAGCCACCCCACTCGATCCAGCCGGTGCCCTTGCACGTGCGGCAGTCGGGGTCGGTGCCCCGGCAGACGAAGCAGCGCAGGTCCATCTCGGCGCTCGGCTCGGTGAACGGGAAGAACGACGGGCGCAGGCGGGTGGTGATGCCGTCGCCGAACAGCTCGGCGGCGAGCCGGTCGAGGGTGCCCTTGAGGTGGGCCATCGTGATGCCCTCGTCGACCGCGAGCCCCTCGACCTGGTGGAACGCTGGCATGTGCGTGGCGTCGAGCTCGTCGGTGCGGAACACCCGGCCGATGGCCGCGACATAGACCGGCACACCGCGCTCGAGCAGGGTGCGGGCCTGCACCGGTGAGGTGTGGGTGCGCAGCACCAGGCCGCCCTCGGGCGGGTCGACGTAGAAGGTGTCCTGCATCTGGCGCGCCGGGTGGTCGGCGTCGAAGTTGAGGGCGTCGAAGTTGAACCACTCGGCCTCGATCTCGGGGCCCTCGGCGATCTCCCAGCCCATGCCGACGAACAGGTCGGCGATCCGCTGGCTCATCAGCTCGATCGGGTGGCGCCGGCCCAGCGGGCGACGGCCGGTCGGCAGCGTCACGTCGACGGCCTCCTCGGTGAGGATGCGCTCGTCGCGCTCGGCCTCGAGCTCGGCCTGGCGCGCGGTGAAGGCCTGCGCGACCCGGCCCTTGGCCTGGCCGACGCGCTTGCCGGCCTCGGCCTTGGCGCTCGGGGGCAGTGCACCGATCTCGCGGTTGGCCAGGGCCAGCGCGCTCTTGTCACCCTGGTGGGCGCTGCGGGCGACCTTCAGCTCGTCGAGGGTGGTCGCTGCCGCGGCGGCGGCGAGGGCCTCGGCGACGGCGGCGTCGACCGCCTTGGGGTCGAGCACGGCGACCTCCACGGGGTCGTAGCTGGTGTTGGGTCCAGACATGGTGTCCACTTCGTGCGGGGGTGGGGCGCGCCCGAGTCTAGGTGGGGGCGCGCGGCGGGGCGGCGGGAGTCTGGCCCCCGGGCGGCGGTGCGCACGGCTCCGACCACGTGGATGCCGTGCCGCGGCCGGCGCTCAGCGCGCGCGGCGAACCGGGCCCGAGGGCCCGGTAAATCGGCGCACGGCCACGGTCACCCCTCCAGCCTAGCGCCGCCCACGTCGTCGATCACGACGGTTTCGAGGGCGCCGGCACCAGCGAGGCGAGGTCGTCACGGGGCCGCGGGCTGGGCCCGCTGCCGGGCCGTCCGTCGGGCGCGCTGCGTGGCGACACCGGCCACGGCCACCGCCAGACCCACCACGGCCACGACGACGAACCCGGCCGGCGGCCCGCCGTGGTCGATCGCGACCCCGGCGATCGGCGCCCCGAGCGCCCCACCGGTGGTGAGGAACGAGCCGTGCCAGCCCATCGCCTCACCGCGCACCGCGGCCGGCACGAGCCGGCTGGCCTGGTCGACGCTCGCGGTGATGGTGGGCGCGCACAGCAGGCCGGCCAGGAAGCCGAACGCCGCCAGCCCCCACACCGAGCCGGCCAGCGCCATCGGCACGGTGGCCAGCGCCAGCCCGCCGAGCAGCCAGAACGGCGAGATCGACCGGGCCATCGCGCCGTAGAGCAGGCCACCCACGAGGGAGCCGAGCCCCCACAGCGCGAGCACGATGCCGATCTGCGCCACGGCATCGAGCTCACGCATGGTGGCGACGATGCCGATGTCCGAGCCGGACAGCACCAGGGTCGAGGCCATCGCGGCCAGGCAGACCGCCAGGAACGGCAGCCGGAACCAGGTGCGCACCGGCACCCGCACGAGCTCGCCCACCTGCACCTCCCCCTCGCCGCGCAGCGGCGGGTCGACCACCCAGATCAGCACTCCCCCGAGCACGCCCAGCATCTCGGTGGCGAAGAGCACCCACGCCGTCGACCACTGCGCCGCGGCCCACACCGCGATGGCCGGCGCGATCATGAACGACAGCTCGATGGCGGCGGAGTCCAGCGAGATCGCGGTGCGCCGGTCGGTCTCGTCGACCGACGCGATCACCGCCTGCCGGGTGATCGAGAAGGTGGGGATGACGAACAGCCCGGCGACGACGGCCAGCACGAGGAGCGCCCAGTAGCCGACGAACGGGGCGATGCTCCAGCACACGACCGCCACGAGCAGCGACGGCAGCACGACCCTGCGCAGCCCCAGCCGGTCGAGCAGCCGGCCGCGCCAGGGCCCACTCACCGCGATGGCGACGGTGGCCGCCGCGGCCAGCGCACCGGCGGCGGCATACGAGTGCCCGAGGGTGGTGACGACGTGCACGGTGATGAGCACCCCGCTCGCGAACACCGGCCCGCGCACCAGCGTGCCGAGCACGAGGATGGTCCGCAGCCGGCGGCTGGCGAGCGCACGCCGGTAAGGGGCGAGGGAGACGGCGGACACCCCCGACACTCTGGCACGCGTGCGGCGTGCGACGTGCGCTCAGTCGCCGTCGGGGAAGGTGGCCCGCATCAGGGCTCCCCCGCCGGGTGCCTCCTCGGCCGTCACGGTGCCCCCGTGCGCCTCGACCAGCCCGCGCACCAGGTAGAGCCCCAGGCCGGTGCCGCTCTTGGCCCCGCCCTGCCAGAACCGCGAGAACACCAGCTCGCGGTGCTGGGGAGCGATGCCGTCGCCGTCGTCGGACACGATCAGGTCGACCGCCGGCGAGTCGCCGAGCACCGACCGCCGGCCCTCCAGGCGCACCGTGCCGCGGCCGTGCCGCACGGCGTTCTCGACGAGGTTGGCGACCACCTGCTCGAGCCGGTCGGGGTCGGCCCACAGCGGGCCGAGGTCGTCGGGCACGTCGACCACGAACCCGTCGCGCTCGGCACCGGCGGCGACCCGTCGCTCGACCTGGGCCTCGAGCCGCGGGCGCAGCTCGAGGGGCTGGGCGTGCACGGTGAGCCGGCCCGCGTTGATCCGGGAGGCGTCGAGCAGCTCGGTGATCAGCCGGGTGACCCGGTCGGCGTCGGCCTCGATGGTCTCGAGCATGAGGCGCTTCTGGTCATCGGTGAAGCGGTCCCAGTTGCGCAGCAGGGTCGAGGAGAACCCCTTGACGCCGGTCAGCGGGGAGCGCAGCTCGTGCGCCACGGTGGTGAGGAGCGCGGCACTCTCGGCCTCGGCCCGGCGGCGCCCCTCGGCGTCACGCAGCCCCATGACCACGGCGCGCACCTCGCTCCCCGGGCCGCCGCGCACGTACTTCGCGGTGACCAGCAGCTCGCGACCGGACGGCAGCACGAGCAGCCGCTCGCGGTGGCCGGTGCGGGTGAGCAGGCCGTGCCAGGGGTCGGTGACCTCCCACCACGACTGGCCCTCGAGGTCCTGCAGCGGCAGCGCCTCGCGGATGTCGCGGCCCAGCACGTCGGCCGCGACGATGCCGGTGATCTGCTCGGCCCGGGTGTTCATGAACCGCACCGTCGCGTCGCGGCCCACGGCAGCCATCAGGCCGTCCGGGATGAACTCCAACCCGTTGACGGCCATGTCGTCGGGCACGAGGAACGACTCCGGCATGTCGCGCAGGCTACCGGGCGGGCGGCGGGGCGGCTTCCCGGCCCGCCGTGGGGGCCTGCTGGGCGGCCGAGGCGTAGAGGCACACGGTGGCGGCCATGGCGAGGTTGAGCGACTCGGCCCGGCCGTGGATCGGCACCCGCACGACGTCGTCACAGGCGGCTCGCACCTGCTCGTCCAGCCCCCACGCCTCGTTGCCCATCACCCAGCAGTGGGGGCCGGTGAGGTCGGCCTCGGGCAGCAGCGTCGTGCCGGCACCGTCGGCGGCATACGTGCGGATGCCGTTGCCCCGGAGCCGCTCCAACGTCGCCGTGACGTCGAGGCCGGTGACCACCGGCAGGTGGAACAGCGACCCGGCGGTCGAGCGCACCACCTTGGGTGAGTGGACGTCGACCGAGGCCGAGCTGACGAGCACCGCGTCGGCACCGGCCGCGTCGGCACCGCGGATGACGGTGCCCGCGTTGCCGGGGTCGCGCACATGGGTGAGCAGCACGAGCAGGCGCGGGCCGGCATCCAGCACGGCGTCGAGCGCGTCGGTGGCCGTGTCGACCACGGCGAGCACCCCTTGGGGTGCGTCGGTCTCGGCCATCGCGGCGAGCACCTCGGGGGTCACCTCGTGCACGTACAGCCCGGCGGCGCGGGCAGGCTCGACGATGTCGGCGGCATAGCGGCTGAGGGCCTCGGTGGTGACGTAGACGTCGCGGACGCGCGGCCCGGCATACCGCACGGCCTCGCGCACCCCCTGGGGTCCCTCGACGGCGAAGCGGCCGGTGCGCTCACGCACCGGCCGCTTCGACAGCGCCCGCACCGACCGCACCCGGTCGGCCCGGGGGTTGGTCAGCATCGGCAGCTGGATCAGGCGGAGGCCTTGGCCGGCTCGCGGCTCGGCTGGTTCGCCCGCGAGATCTCGACGAGCGCGGTGAACGCGGCCTCGTCGTTGACCGCGAGCTCGGCGAGCATGCGGCGGTCGACCTCGATCTCGGCGGCCTTCAGGCCCTGGATGAACCGGTTGTAGGTCATGCCGTTCGCGCGGGCCGCAGCGTTGATCCGCTGGATCCACAGGCGACGGAAGTCACCCTTGCGGGCCCGGCGGTCGCGGTACGAGTAGCCCAGGCTGTGCTGGACCTGCTCCTTGGCCTTGCGGTAGAGCCGCGAACGCTGCCCGCGGTAACCGCTGGCCCGCTCGAGGACGACCCGGCGCTTCTTCTGGGCGTTGACTGCCCGCTTCACGCGTGCCACGTGAGTACTCCTTGCTGTGTAGCGAAATCTGGGGGTGGATCGGCGTCAGCGGCCGAGAAGCTTCTTGATCTTCTTGAGGTCGTTCTTGGCAACCGGGATGTCCATGCTGAGGGCGCGGGCCTTCTGCGGGGTCTTCTCGTGGAACTTGTGGACGTGCCCGGCCTGCTCGCGCATGACCTTCCCGCTCCCGGTCACCCGGAAGCGCTTCTTGGCGCCGCTGTGCGTCTTGTTCTTCGGCATGGTGCCGATCTCCTTGTGTGTGTTTCGGTGGTGCTGACGTTCGGGGGTCTGGTCAGGCCGGAGCCTGGGGGCCGTTCTCGACCTGGATGCCGTCGGCGTCGATCAGGTCGTGCAGCTCCTCGGCCTCGGCCGCCTCGTGCAGCTGCGCGCTCTCGTGCAGCTCGGCCTCGTGGCTCGCGCCGTGGCCGGACTCGTCACGCCTGCGCCGCTGCTCGGCCATGGCCTGCGCCTTCTTCTTCGTGGGCGCGATCACCATGACCATGTTGCGGCCGTCCTGCTTGGGGGCCGACTCGACGGTGCCGAGCTCGAGGACGTCCTCGGCCAGGCGCTGGAGCAGGCGGAACCCGAGCTCGGGGCGGGACTGCTCCCGACCACGGAACATGATCGTCACCTTGACCTTGTCGCCACCCTTGAGGAAGCGCTCGACGTGGCCCTTCTTGGTGCCGTAGTCGTGCGGGTCGATCTTCGGGCGGAGCTTGATCTCCTTGATGACCGTGTTGACCTGGTTCTTGCGTGCTTCGCGTGCCTTCATGGCGGCTTCGTACTTGTACTTGCCGAAGTCCATGAGCTTGGCGACCGGCGGCTTCGCCATCGGTGCCACCTCGACGAGGTCGAGATCCGCCTCGGCGGCGAGGCGCAGTGCGTCCTCGACGCGGACGATGCCGACCTGCTCGCCGTTCGGGCCGACCAACCGCACCTCGGGAACCCGGATGCGGTCGTTGATGCGTGGCTCGCTGATGTGCTTCTCCGTTCATCACGTCAATGTCGTGACCCGCGAGCACGAGAAAGGCTCCTCGTGCCGCGTGCGCGAGGAGCCTGGAGTCTTTCCGTTCCGTACCGGGCCGTTTCGGGATGCCGTCGCCCCGCCCTCGCGGGCGGCAGCGCGACAACGCGTCGCGGACCTGTTCGGACCCGGCGACCTGGTGGTCGACGCGGGTGGAAGCTGGGCTTCTCTTGCACACCGCCGGTGAGGGCGGTCGGTCAATCCGCAAGGTTACCAGCGCGACGGCATCCCCCGAAATCGGTCAGCCCGGGCGGTCAACGCAGGCGGAAGGCGAGGCCGTCGATCCGGGCCCGCAGCTCGCCGTCGGTGGCCAACCGCTCCCCCACCCGGGTGGCGACGCCGCGCACCTGCTCGGGCGTGAGGCCGGGCCGCAGCTCGAGGACGACGCCGAGCACCCCCTCGCCGCGGGGGTTGCCCTCCTCGAGCTCGGATGCGGTGACGTCGTCCTCGTCGCGGAGCGCGGAGGCGACGCTGCGCGCGACGAAGGGGTCGGTGTGCGGGGGCTCCCAGGGCCGCTGCTGGGCGAGCGCCCAGACCATGGAGGGGCGCAGCACCCGCGTCGCCGGGCCTGCGACGTCGACGACGATGACGTCGCATCCCTCGGCGACCGCGGCCTGGCCGGCGCGGGCGGGCGTGACCGGCACGGGACGGGCGGTGGGGTCCCAGGCGGCCAGGGCGTCGGTGCCCGAGAACACCGGCAGCGCCCGCTGGCCGTCGGGCGAGACCAGGGTGACGGCGGCCATGTCGACCTGCTTCTCGACCGTGAGGTCGCCGGTGTCGTCGGCCTCGGTGAGGTCGGCGACGATGGGCACGACGAAGCGGCTCACCTCGACGGCCCGCATCAGGGCCTCGTCGTCGCCGGGAGCGGCGAGGGCGGCCAGCAGGCCGGGGTCGGCCGCACCCGTGTCGGTCTCGAAGCCGCTCGGCGAGAGGTCGCGACCCGCCCAAGGGACGTCGGCGGAGTCGGAGCTCACGGGCGACCCGCCGCATCGAGTGCCTCCGGCAGCGTGAACGCTCCCTTGTAGAGGGCCGAGCCGACGATCGCACCCTCCACGCCGTCACCGACCAGGCCCCGGATGGCGACGATGTCCTCGAGCGTCGACACCCCGCCCGACGCCACGACCGGCCGGTCGGTGCGGGCGCAGACGTCGCGCAGCAGCGCGAGGTTCGGGCCCTGGAGCATCCCGTCCTTGGCCACGTCGGTCACCACGTAGCGCGCGCACCCCTCGGCATCGAGCCGGGCCAGGGTCTCCCAGAGGTCGCCGCCCTCTCGGGTCCAGCCCCGGGCGGCGAGCGTGGTGCCCCGCACGTCGAGGCCGACGGCCACCCGGTCGCCGTGCTCGGCGATGGCCTGCGCGGTCCACTCGGGGTGCTCGAGCGCCGCGGTCCCGAGGTTGACCCGGCGGCAGCCGGTGGCCAGCGCCCGCTCGAGGCTCTCGGCGTCGCGGATGCCGCCGCTCATCTCGACCTTGATGTCGAGGGTGCCGACGATGCGGGCCAGCAGCTCGGCGTTCGAACCGCGCCCGAAGGCGGCGTCGAGGTCGACCAGGTGCAGCCACTCGGCGCCCTGCTCCTGCCAGGCCAGCGCGGCCTCGACCGGGTCGCCGAACTCCCCACCAGTGCCAG
Source organism: uncultured Actinomycetota bacterium (assembly GCA_963833495.1). Lineage (GTDB taxonomy): Bacteria > Actinomycetota > Actinomycetes > Actinomycetales > Dermatophilaceae > Fodinibacter. Next base: position 12,575 of record CAWHYJ010000015.1, read on the forward strand.
CCACGCCCTGCACGAGCTGAACGGCCCGCCCCTCGACGACGTCGACGGCAGGCAGCAGCTCCAGGCGGGGCTGCTCGGAGGCGATGTCGGTCACGGGAGGTCCTCTGGGGTCGCGCTGGTCGTGGAGCCCGGGTGCTCAGGTGGTCGCCGGGGCAGCCGTTCCAGCACCCGACTCGGGTCTGGTCCAGTCTGCCGGTCCCGGACGCGGCTCGGTCACCCGGTCCGGCCCCCGGCATCCACCACCCGCTGGGACAACATTGACCTATTGGTCGAAGTTGTCCCAGCCGGGTCAGAGGGAGCGGACCCAGTTGCGCAGGAGGGCCAGCCCCGCCTCGCCGGACTTCTCGGGGTGGAACTGGGTGGCCGAGAGCGGCCCGTTCTCGACGGCTGCCACGAAGCGCTCCCCGTGCCGGGCCCAGGTGACAAGGGGCTCGACTGCGGCGAACGGCCCGTCGGACGTCCCCAGCTGCCAGTCGTGCGCGGCGTACGAGTGCACGAAGTAGAACCGCTCGCCCGCGATGCCCTCGAACAGCACCGACCGCGACGGCGCCTCGACGGTCGACCAGCCCATGTGCGGCACGACAGGGGCCAGCAACCGCGATACGGTGCCGGGCCACTCACCGACCCCGTCGACGGGTGCCGCGCTGGGCTCGGTCGACCCCTCGAACATCACCTGCATGCCGACGCACACCCCCAGCACCGGTCGCGCACCGGCCAGCCGCAGGTCGATGATCTTCGGCCCCCCGGCGGCGGCCAGGCCCGCCATGCACGCGTGGAAGTTGCCGACACCGGGCACGAACAGGCCGTCGGCGGCCAGCGCGGCCTCCGGGTCGGCGGTGAGGGTGACGTCGGCGCCCACGTGCTCGAGCGCGCGCACGGCACTGCGGATGTTGCCGCTGCCGTAGTCGAGGACGACGACGGAGGAGCTCACCGGCGGCCCCCGTGGTCGTCGGCGGTCTCGGCGCGGTGGGTGGCCTCCTCGGCCATCAGCCGGTCGAAGGCGAGGATGCCGCGCACCGACGGCTCGACGTCGCTGGCACCCGGGGCGTCGCCCCGCACGAGAAGGTCTCGTCCGGGCAGGCCGAGCAGCCCGAGCACGGTGACCAGCAGGTCGAGCGGGGCCCCCTGGCCCGAGCGCAGCACGTCGGCGAGCGCCTCCTCCCGCACCCGCCCCTGCGCTCCGGCGGCGGCGAGCAGCATCGGCAGGTGCAGCCGGGGAAGCATCGGTGTGGCGACCACCCCGCGGCGCGGCTCCCAGACCAGCCAGTGGATGGGGGCACGCGGCCCGGTCGGCTGCACGGTGAGGGCGGCCCGGCCGTGCACGTCGAACAGGCCGATCGTCGGGCGGGCGCGCCACGGCGCCGGCCGGGCGGCCAGCACCTCGAGGCCGATGTCGTAGGGGGCGACGCTGCGGGCCCGGTCGTCGGCCAGGGTGACGCCGGTCCACGTGCCGAGCGGGGCGACGGTGACCGACACCAGCCCTCGGCGCAGCCACCGGGTGACGGCCGCGGGCGAGCGGCGCACGAGCACCAGCCCGTGCCCGTCGTCGGACCGCACCTGGTCAGCCACGGGCTAGAGCGCACCCTTCGCGCTCGGGATCCCCTCGACGCGCGGGTCGCGGGCCACGGCCGCCCGCAGCGCACGGGCGAGCGCCTTGAACTGGGCCTCGACCACGTGGTGCGGGTCGCGGCCGCCGAGCACGCGCACGTGCAGCGCGATCTGGGCGTTGAAGGCGAACGACTCGAGCACGTGCCGGGTCAGTGAGCCGACGTAGGTGCCGCCGATGACGACGTACTCCTGGCCGGGCGGCTCGCCCTCGTGCACGACGTAGGGGCGGCCGGCGACGTCGACGACCGCCAGCACCAGCGCCTCGTCGAGGGGCACCGTGGCGTCACCGAAGCGGGCGATGCCGCTCTTGTCGCCCAGCGCCTCGCGCACGGCCTGCCCGAGCACGATCGCGACGTCCTCGACGGTGTGGTGGGCGTCGACGTGGGTGTCGCCGTCCGCGCGCACGGTGAGGTCGATGAGCGAGTGCTTCGCCAGCGACAGCAGCATGTGGTCGTAGAAGGGCACGCCGGTGCTGACCTCGCCGCGGCCGGTGCCGTCGAGGTCGACGCTCACCTCGACGGTGCTCTCGGACGTCGCGCGGCGCACGGTGGCCGTGCGGGGGGCTGCGGCGCTGCTCACGGGAGGGCTCCTGTGCGGTGGGTCGGGGCGAGGTCGGCGATGGCCTCGAGGAACCGGGTGGTCTCCTGCGGAGTCCCGGCCGTGACACGAAGATAGTGGGCGATGCCCACGTCCCGGATGAGGACGCCCCGCTCGAGCAGCGCCGACCAGGTCGCGTGCGCGTCGGCGAGGCCGCCGAAGAGCACGAAGTTGGCGTCGCTGGGCACCGGGTCGAGCCCCAGACCGGCCAGCCCCGTGACGATCCGGTCGCGCTGCGCCTTGATGACGTCGACCGTCTCGAGCATCAGGTCGGCGTGAGCGAGCGCGGCCAGCGCGACGGCCTGGGTCTGGGTCGAGAGGTGGTACGGCATCCGCACCAGGCGCAGCGCGTCGACGAGCGCTGGGTCGGCAGCGAGGTACCCCAAGCGGCCCCCCGCCAGCGCGAACGCCTTGCTCATCGTGCGCGTGACGACCAGCCGCGGCCGCCCCGAGAGCAGGGTGAGCGCGCTGGGGGTGCCCGGCCGGGCGAACTCGGCGTACGCCTCGTCGACGACCACCAGTGCCCCGGATGCCGCGTCGTGCACCGCCTCGACGACGTCGAGGTCGAGGGCGGTGCCGGTCGGGTTGTTGGGCGAGCAGAGGAAGACGACGTCCGGTTGGTGCGCGCGCACCTGATCGACGGCGGATGCCGGGTCGAGGTCGAACACCCCCCCGCCGTCCACCCCGCGCAGCCCGTCGACCCACGTGGTGCCGGTGGTCGTGGTGATGATCGGGTGCATGGAGTAGGCCGGGGTGAACCCGAGCGCCGTGCGGCCCGGGCCGCCGAACGCCTGGAGCAGGTGCAGGAGAACCTCGTTCGAGCCGTTGCCGGCCCAGACCTGCTCGGCCGCCACCGGGGTGCCGCCACGCGAGAGGTAGGCCGCGAGACCCCCGCGCAGGTCGGTGAACTCGCGGTCGGGGTAGCGGTTCAGCCCGGCCGCCACCCCGGCCACCGCCTCGGTGATCGCGGCCACCACGACGGGCGGCACGGCATACGAGTTCTCGTTGGTGTTCAGCGCGACCGGCACGTCGAGCTGCGGTGCGCCGTAGGCGGTGCGGCCCCGCAGGTCGGGGCGCAGCATCGCCTCGATCGCCGTGCGGGGGTCCATGACCGGGGAGTCTAGGGGCGCGGCGTCAGGACGCCGGGTCGATCTCGGGGTGGCGAGCGAGCACGGCCTCACCGTGCGCCGGGAGGTCCTCGGCGCGGGCCAGGGTGACCACGTGAGCCCCCACCTCGCGCAGCGCGTCGGCCGAGTAGGTGACGACGTGGATGCCGCGCAGGAACGACTGCACCGACAGGCCGCTGCTGTGGCAGGCGCAGCCGCCGGTGGGCAGCACGTGGTTGGAGCCGGCGGCGTAGTCGCCCAGGCTGACCGGTGACCAGGCGCCGACGAAGACCGCGCCGGCGTTGCGCACCCTGGCGGCGACCGCCTCGGCGTCGCGGGTCTGGATCTCGAGGTGCTCGGCGGCGTAGGCGTTGACCAGGGCGAGCCCGGCGTCGACGTCGTCGACCAGCACGATGGCCGACTGGGTGCCGGCCAGGGCCTGCCCCACCCGCTGGGTGTGCTTGGTGGCGGCGACGCGGCGCACCAGCGCGGCCGCGACGGCATCCGCGAGCTCCGGTGAGTCGGTGACCAGCACCGCGGCGGCCAGGGGGTCGTGCTCGGCCTGGGACACGAGGTCGGAGGCGACGTGCTCGGCATCCGCGCTGTCGTCGGCGAGCACCGCGATCTCGGTGGGCCCGGCTTCGGCGTCGATGCCGATGACCCCCTTGAGCAGCCGCTTGGCCGCCGCGACGTAGATGTTGCCGGGGCCGGTGACCAGGCTGACCGGGTCGCACACGTCGGCGCCGTCCTCGATGCCGTAGGCGAAGGCGGCCACCGCCTGGGCACCGCCCATCGCCCACACCTCGTCGACGTCGAGCAGCGCACAGGCGGCGAGGATGGTCGGGTGCGGCCAACCGCCGAAGTCGGCCTGTGGCGGGCTCGCGACGGCCAGGCTCGGTACCCCCGCGAGCTGAGCGGGCACGACGTTCATCACGACGCTGCTCGGGTAGACCGCCAAGCCGCCGGGAACGTAGAGGCCGACCCGGTCGACGGGCACCCAGCGCTCGGTGACGGTGCCGCCGTGGGTGACGGTGGTCGTCGTGTCGGTGCGGCGCTGGTCGGCGTGCACGAGGCGCGCCCGACGGATCGACTCCTCCAGGGCCGCCCGCACGGCCGGGTCGAGCGTGTCGAGCGCCCCTCGGATGACGTCGACGGGCACCTTGAGCCGCGGCGGCGCGACCCCGTCGAACCGCTCGGCAGCGGCGTAGAGAGCCGGGGCGCCCTGCTCCTGCACGGCGGCCACGATGGGGCGCACGGCATCCAGCGCGTGCTCGACGTCGAACTCGGCCCGGGGCAGCGCGGCCCGCAGCTCGCGCAGGGTGAGGTGGGTGCCGCGAAGGTCGACGCGGGGGATCACACCGGTGGAGGTCGTGCCGGGGGTGCCGAGAGCCATGCCGCCAAGTCTAGGTTTCGCCCTCCGACGCCCTGGATGCCGTCCACCTCGCAGCCGCCGCGCCCGTCACCCCCCGCGGGGGGCGGGGCAGGAGCACGATGGGGCGATGGCAGGTCCACCCGCAGCCGCGAAGCAGTTCAACAAGGTCGCCCTCCTGCTGGCCGGGCGCCGGTACGTGCCGGTGTGGGCGGCGCTGCACCACCGGGGGCGTCGCAGCGGCAAGGCCTACGTCGTGCCCATCGCGGTGATCCCGACCGACACCAGCTTCCTCATCGCGCTGCCGTGGGGGCGCGGCACCGACTGGGTGCGCAACGTGCGAGCCGCCGGCGAGTGCACGATCCGGTGGAAGGGCGTCGACTACGCCTGCAGCGAGCCCCAGTTCGTCGATCAGGAGGTCGCCCGCCCGGCGGCGCGCGGCCTCACCGGCCTGATGATGAAGCGCGGCGACTTCCCGAACGGCTTCATCCAGCTGACCCGCCGCTCCCTGGGCTGACGGCCACCGGACGACCGACCACCATCGACTGCAGGAGCGCTGGTGCGAAGGTGCTCGCGGTCTGCTCGTCGAGCTGGGTGCCCAGCCCGTCGAGCACCGCGGTGAAGAAGCAGCGGGCTGCCGCGGCGAACACGACGTCGGCCACGTCGGCATCGGTGAGACCCACGGCGCGCAGGTGGTCGACATCTGCCTGGTCGATGGCGGCGGCATCCTGCGCGACCTTGGCCGCGAACACGTACACGGCGCGGTCCTGCTCCGAGAGCGCCCCGCCGTCGGGGTGCTCCGCGATCGCCGCCATGGCGGCCTCGTCGCCGCAGACGTCGCGCAGGAAGGCCGAGTGTGCGGCCGTGCAGTAGGTCGACCGCCGCGCCCGCGCCGCGGCGATGGTGGCGATCTCGAAGCGCCGCCGGTCCATGCCGCCCCGAACCGCGAGGTTCAGGGCGTTCCACGCCGCTGCGACGTCCGGCCTGGTCGAGAACGCGGGCGCGTAGTTGGGCAGGAACCCCCAGGCCTTGCGCTGGCCCGCGTAGTACTCGGCGACGTCAGCGGTCGCGACGTCCTCATCGACACCGGAGATGAACATCTCGCCATTCTCGTCGCGGCCGTCGGCCCTGAGAAGCCCCCGGCCGAGCTCTCGACCGGGTCAGGCGTCGTAGAGCTCGGCCTCGTGGGCGGCGCGGGCCCGGCGCGCGACCCGCCGGTAACGCTCGGCGAGCTCCTGCCCCGAGCCACCCGGCAGCCCGAGGATGCGGCCGATGCCGTCGGCGTCGCGGGGGTCGCTGGGCAGGGCGTCGAGCGCCTTGTTGCGGAAGAGCACGCCGGCGTTGCGCATCGACGAGGCCAGCCGCCACGCGGCGGCCAGGTCGGCGGCGTGCTCGGCCTGCACCAGGCCCAGCCGAGCGGCGGCCTCCAGGGCGCCCAGCGTCGACGTGGTGCGCAGCTCGGGGTGCTGATGGGCGTGCTGGAGCTGCAGCAGCTGCACCACCCACTCGACGTCGGACAGGCCGCCGTGGCCGAGCTTGAAGTGCGTCTTGCGGTCACCACCGCGCGGCAGCCGCTCGGCCTCCATCCGGGCCTTGAGGGTGCGGATCTCGCGCACCTGGCGCTCGTCGAGGCCCGCGGACGGCCAGCGGATGGGGGCGATCAGCGCCAGGTAGCGCTCGGCGAGCCCGCGGTCGCCGGCGACCGGCGCCGCGCGCAGCAGGGCCTGGGCCTCCCAGACGAGAGACCACCGGCTGTAGTACTGGCGGAACGACTCCAGCGAGCGCACCAGAGGACCGCCCTTGCCCTCCGGCCGAAGCGAGGCGTCGACGTCGAGGTTCGGGTCCGGCCCGCGCAGCCCGAGCAACCGGATCAGCTCCTTGACCACCTCGAGCGCCTGGGTCTGCGCCGCCGCCTCGTCGGCCCCCTCGACCGGTTCGTGCACGAACACGACGTCGGCGTCCGACCCGTAGCCCTGCTCGCCCCCACCGAGCCGGCCCATGCCGACGACCAGCAGCCGGGTGAGCGCCGGTGCGCCGGTGCGCTGCTCGAGGTCGCTGAGGATCACCTCGAGGGTGACCTCGAGCAGCGCCGCCGTGAGGTCGGTCATCGCCGAGCCGAGCCCCTCGAGGGTCAGCGCGCCCGTGAGGTCGGCCACGGCCACCCGGAACAGCTCCGAGCGCCGGATGGTGCGCGCGGCGAGCACCGCCGAGGCGGGGTCGTCCTTGCGACCCGCGGCCGACCGCATCCGGCGCAGCACGTCCTCGCGCGAGCGCGGCATCAGGCCGGAGGAGTCGCCGAGGAACTGCACGCACTCCGGCGCCTGCTCGAGCAGGTCGGCGGCGAACCGGCTGCGGGCCAGGGTGTGCGCCAACCGTTCTGCGGCCGACCCCTCGTCGCGTAACAGCCGCAGGTACCAGTGCGTCGAGCCGAGCTCGTCGCTGATCTTTCGGAAGGCGAGCAGCCCGGCATCCGGGTCGGCCTCGTCGGCGAACCAGCCGAGCATCACCGGCAGCAGTTGCCGCTGGATGGCGGCCCGCCGGCTGATGCCCCCAGTGAGCGCCTCGAGGTGGCGAAGGGCACCGTGGGGATCGCGGAAACCCAACGCGGACAACCGTTCCCGGGCGGCCTCTGGGGTGAGTCGCACGTCGGAGTCGGACAGCCGGGCGACGGCCGAGAGCAGCGGGCGGTAGAAGATGCGCTCGTGCAGGCGGCGCACCTCGCGCTGCTGGGCGCGCCACTGGGCGACGACCGCCTCCGCGGGTGAGGAGCGGTGCCCCAGAGCCCGGCCCAGCCGGCGCAGGTCGCTCTCGGCGGTGGGCATGAGATGGGTGCGCCGCAGCCGGAAGAGCTGGATGCGGTGCTCGAGAGTGCGCAGCAACCGGTATGCCGTGGCGAGTGTGGCGGCGTCGTCGCGCCCCACGTAGCCGCCGGCAGACAGGGCGGCCAGGCCGTCGAGGGTGGTGCCGGTGCGCAGCGACTCGTCGGCCCGTCCGTGCACGAGCTGGAGCAGCTGCACCGAGAACTCGACGTCGCGCAGCCCGCCGGGGCCGAGCTTGAGCTGGCGGTCGGCCTCGGCCGTGGGGATGTGCTGCTCGACGCGCCGCCGCATCGCCTGCACGTCGTCGACGAAGTTCTCGCGGGCGGAGGCCTGCCACACCATCGGCTGCACGGCGTCGCAGTACATCCGTCCCACCTCGGGATCGCCGGCGATGGGGCGCGCCTTGAGCAGCGCCTGGAACTCCCACGTCTTGGCCCAGCGCTCGTAGTAGGCGCGGTGGCTGGCCACGGTGCGCACCAGCGGCCCGTTCTTGCCCTCGGGGCGCAGCGCCGGGTCGACCTGCCACAGCGAGCCGGCCGGGGTCGATGCCGAGCAGATGCGCATCAGCCGGGTCGCGAGGTCGGTGGCGACCACCGTCGACTCCTCCTCGGGCACCCCCTCGGCCGGCTCCGCGACGAAGATGACGTCGACGTCGGAGATGTAGTTCAGCTCGCACCCGCCGGTCTTGCCCATCGCGATCACCGCGAGGCGGGTGCGGCCGGCATCCGGCCCCATCTCGTCGCCGGCGATCGCCAGCGCCGCCTCGAGCGCGGCCTGGGCGAGGTCGGCGAGCGCTGCCGCCGTCTCGGGGAGCACGGAGGTCGGGTCGGGTGCGGTGACGTCGAGGGCCGCGATGCCGAGCAGCTGTTCCCGGTATGCCGTGCGCAGCACGTCGACGGGCGGCACCGGTCCCGGTGTGGTCACCGCGGTGACGAGCCGGCGCACCCGCTCCTCCACGTCGATCACGGTCGCCTCCGTGACCGCCGACCACTGCTCGGGGTGGGCGCACAGGTGGTCGCCGAGCGCCACCGAGCTGCCGAGCACCGCGAGCAGGCGCTGGCGCGCGGGCCCGGGCGAGCCCAGCGCCGTGGTCACCGGGCCACGCAGCCCCGGCTCGCGCGCGACCGCCTCCATGAAACGCACCAGGCCCAGCAGGGCGCCGTCCGGGTCGGAGGCCTCGGCGAGCGCCGCGGCCAGCCCGTGCTCCTCGATGTGCTCGCGGCTGTGGATGAGGGCTGCGAGCGCCGGGTCGTCGAGCAGGCCGACGGCCCGGGCCGGGTCCGCGAACCCGAGCCGGGCGATGGCGACCGGGATCGACCCCGGTGCGCGCGAGCTCACCAGTGGCCGCCGGTCACAGTCGGGGCAGGTAGCGCTCGAGCTCGAAGGGGGTCACCTGGTTGCGGTAGTCGTCCCACTCGGCGCGCTTGTTGCGCAGGAAGAACTCGAAGGTGTGCTCGCCGAGGGTCTCGGCGACCAGCTCGCTGCCCTCCATGATGGCGATGGCCTCGCTGAGGCTGGTGGGCAGCGGCTTGATACCCATCGCCTTGCGCTCGGCGTCGGTGAGGCTCCAGACGTCGTCCTCGGTCTCCGGGGGCAGCTCGTAGCCCTCCTCGATGCCCTTGAGGCCCGCGGCGAGCAGCACCGCGAACGCGAGATAGGGGTTGCAGGCGCTGTCGAGGCTGCGCACCTCGACCCGGCTGCTGTTGCCCTTGGTCGGCTTGTACATCGGCACCCGCACCATGGCCGAGCGGTTGTTGTGCCCCCAGGTGAGGTGGGCCGGGGCCTCTCCCCCGCCCCACAGCCGCTTGTACGAGTTGACGTACTGGTTGGTGACGGCGCTGATCTCGGCGCCGTGGTGCAACAGCCCGGCGATGAACTGGCGGCCCGTCTTGCTCAGCTGGTAGGGCGCGCCCGGCTCGTGGAACGCGTTGGTGTCGCCCTCGAAGAGCGAGAGGTGGGTGTGCATGCCCGACCCGGGGTACTCGGCGAACGGCTTGGGCATGAACGAGGCGAAGATGCCCTGCTCCAGGGCCACCTCCTTGATGACGGCCCGGAAGGTCATGATGTTGTCGGCGGTCGACAGCGCGTCGGCGTAGCGCAGGTCGATCTCGTTCTGACCGGGGGCACCCTCGTGGTGGCTGAACTCCACCGAGATGCCCATCGTCTCCAGCATGGAGATCGCGGCGCGGCGGAAGTCGTGGCTGTTGCCGTGCGGCACGTGGTCGAAGTAGCCGGACTGGTCGATGGGCTCGGGGCGCTGGCCGGGGGTCCAGCCCTGCTTGAGCAGGAAGAACTCGATCTCGGGGTGGGTGTAGAAGGTGAACCCCTGGTCGGCGGCCTTGAGCAGGGCCCGCTGCAGCACGTGGCGCGGGTCGGCCATGCTCGGGGTGCCATCGGGCAGGGTGAGGTCGCAGAACATCCGGGCCGTGCCCGGACTCTCACCACGCCAGGGCAGCACCTGAAAGGTGCCGGGGTCGGGCTTGGCGAGCATGTCGGCCTCGTAGACCCGAGCGAAGCCCTCGATGACCGAGCCGTCGAAGCCGATGCCCTCGGCGAAGGCGCCCTCGAGCTCGGCCGGGGCGATGGCCACCGACTTCAGGGTGCCGAGCACGTCGGTGAACCACAGCCGCACGAAGCGGATGTCACGCTCTTCGATGGTGCGCAGGACGAACTCCTGTTGACGGTCCATGTGTCGATCCTGCCGCACCGGTGTTTCCTGCGGGTAACTCCGACATGCAGCGGACGCAGGCGGATGCCGGGCGGATGCCGAGGGGCCCCGGGATCGCTCCCGGGGCCCCTCGACGGTGCGGGTCAGGTCAGCGGAAGCGGACCTTCACCTGCAGCTGGTCGCCGCCGTCGTTGGTCTTGAAGACGGTCAGGCTGGTGCCGGAGCCGCCCACCTTGGTGCTGTTCCACGGGTTCGCCGCGGACCAGTAGCGGTTGACGTCCGAGTCGTCGAACGTCGGGATGCCGGCCCGCGAGGGCACGGTGGTCGGCACGCCGTTGCGGTGGAAGGTGACCGCATCGGTCTTCTCCTGGCCGAACGTCGCGTCGAACGGCTGGCGACGGTTGCCGAGCAGGAAGCCGCCCGGGAACGTCACCGGCGCGGGCCGGGCGTCGACGGGGAGGATCTGGCCGGCACCGGGGTGCTTGCTGGTGTTGTTGTCGCCGTACTCACCGTTGGCGAACCAGACGAGCATGCCGTTCTGGTACGGGAAGCGCTCGACCCAGTCAGGCTTGGTGTTCGCCCAGCCGAAGTTGTACGGCCCGGTGCGCAGGGTGTCGTCGTAGCCGCCGTAGGTGCGGTTCTCGACGAAGTACATGTCCTGCACCTGGCGTGAGGTGGTCCCGTTGATGACCTGGAAGCCACCGGCCGCCGTCCAGGCGCCCGCGCCCTTCTCGACGTCGTCGGTCGTGGAGGTGCCGTCGACGGTCAGGGTGACGTCGTCGACGAAGGCCTCGCTGCCCACGCCACCGTCGGTGTCGAAGCGGAAGCGGAACTTGACGTTCTTGCCCGCCGAGCCGGACAGGTCCCAGGTGACCTTGGTCCAGGCGAGGGCGGACTTGTCGTCGCCGTCCGCGCTGCCGTCGACCGGGTCGGCCACGGAGGTCCAGTTGGTGCCGCCGTCGGTGGACACCTCGCCGCGCAGGGTGTCGTAGTCGATCTCGATGTCACCCGAGACGAAGAAGCTTACGGCTGCGGCCTTGGCCGCGGTCAGGTCGAGCGACCGGGTCAGGGTCGCCGAGATGTCGTTGCCGTAGCCGGTCCACCACTCACCGGCACCCGAGTGCGGGGTGTTGTGCTTGGTCACCACGGTGCGCTCGGGCAGCGGGAGAACCGCTGCCTGCTCGCCCTTGGCGCTGCCCATGTCGGCGCGACCGAGCTTGATGTTGCGGTCCTCGCCGAAGGGGACGGTGGTGTAGTCGAGCCAGCCGAGCTGCATCTTCTCCCACGGGCCCATGTAGCCGGGCGTGGTGCCGATGGCGTTGCCGCCATGGTTCAGCCAGGAACCGGCCGACATCAGCGTCCAGAAGCCGGTGCCGTTGTCGCCACCCTGGGTGTCGTAGAGGTCGGGCAGACCGAGGTCGTGGCCGAACTCGTGGGTGAACACACCCAGGCCACCGTTCTCGGGCTCGGTGGTGTAGTCACCGATCCACAGGCCGCTGTCACCCAGCGGCACGCCGCCCTTCTTGTTGGCGTCGGGCCCACGGTCGGTGTAGCCGTCCCAGGCGTACCAGCGGTGCGACCAGATGGCGTCCTCGCCCTGTGCGCCGCCGCCGGCCTCCTCGCCCTCACCGGCGTGGATCGCCTGGAAGTGGTCGATGTAGCCATCGGGCTCGTTGAAGTCGCCGTCGCCGTCGAAGTCGTAACGGTCGACCTTGTCGAACTGGGCCAGGTAGGTCTTGATCTCAGCGAGGCTCTTGCCCTGCTTGACCTGGTCGGCGTACCACGCGGCCGCGGTGTCCTTGATGTAGTTCCAGTAGCCACCGGCCTCGCTGGTGCCGTCGTTCGGCTTCGGGTTGTGCCCGTACCGAGCCTCGTTGTAGGGCACCGTGACCCAGTTGGAGACGTCGCCCTTGGCGGCGAACCGGCCGTTGGACTGCTTGAGGTAGAAGTCCTTGAACGACTCGCCGTCACCGAACATCATGTCCAGGTAGTGCTGGCGGTCGAAGTTCTTCGTCCAGTAGGTCGAGTTGTCGTCGGTGCTGTTGCCGTCCCAGTTGCGGTCGGGCTCCGGGATGGTGTTGTGCACCGGGCCGGCCGAGCCGCCGGCGGCCGGGGAAACCTTGTCGCCGAAGTCGGTGAGGATCGTGAAGATGTCCTCCTCGCGCTCGACCGGGTAGTTGACGAACTTGACCTTGCCGCCCTTGGTCTTGGGGTCCAGCTTGATGACCCGGTTGCCCTTGACCGTGGTGGTCGTGGCCTTGCCGGTCACCAGCTGCTTGACCGCGTCCTGGGTCAGCTTGCTCTGTGCGTCCCCGAGCGTGTTCGGGAAGGCGTCGCTCCGCGTCGTCCGCACGGGGTCCCCGTTCGACGGCGCTGCGCTGCCAGGTGATGCCTGAGCCTGCATCGGCATGGCGAGCCCGGAGACGACGAGCGCCCCCACGGCAAGTCCCGATGCAGCGCTCCAGTGGCGCTTGTTCACTAATCCTCCTGTGGCGGGGCGCGGGTGGATGGCCCCGGTCAGACTGGTGCGCCCGTCTGGTCGCGGGCGCCCGGTCACCTCATCACCCGGTCGGGACCTCGAAGGTCACAAGTTCGTCTGGATTCGGTCAAGAAAAGGTCAGCGTTCTTCCCGGCGGACTCACCGGGCCCCCCGCCCCGCCGTTCCCGTGCCCCGACGTGGCCTCCGACCTCGCGGCATACGATCGGCCCATGAGCGAGTCGACCCCCACGACGTCCGGCCCTGGCCCGGCAGCGGAGAGCACGCCTCCCTACGGCACGGGCGCCCAGGCGGCCCCGCAGCGCCGGGTGCGGGTGCCCCACCTGATGGCGATGAAGGAGCGCGGCGAGCGCTGGGCGATGCTCACCGCCTACGACATGTACACCGCCGAGATCTTCGACGAGGCCGGCATCCCCGTGCTCCTGGTCGGCGACAGCGCGGGCAACAACGTCTACGGCTTCGAGACCACGGTGCCGGTCACCGTCGACCACCTGGTGCCGCTGTGCCGAGCCGTGACCAGCGCGGCCAAGCGCGCCATGGTCGTGGCCGACCTGCCGTTCGGCTCCTACCAGGCCAGCCCGCAGCAGGCCCTCGCCACGGCGACCCGGTTCATGAAGGAGGGCCTGGCGCACGCCGTCAAGCTCGAGGGCGGCGCCCCGATGGTGCCGGAGGTCGAGCTGCTGGTGCGCGCCGGCATCCCGGTGATGGGGCACATCGGCTTCACCCCGCAGAGCGAGCACGTGCTCGGTGGGTACAAGGTGCAGGGGCGCGGCGCCGGGGCCGAGAAGCTCTTGGCCGACGCCCTGGCACTGGAGAGCGCCGGGTGCTTCGCCGTCGTCATGGAGATGGTGCCCGCCCCCGTGGCGGCCCAGGTCACGCAGGCGCTGCGCATCCCGACGATCGGCATCGGGGCCGGGCCGCACTGCGACGCCCAGGTGCTCGTCTGGCAGGACATGGCCGGGCTGCGTGGCGGGCGCGCGCCGCGGTTCGTCAAGAAGTACGCCGACCTGCGCACCGACCTCAAGGATGCCGCCAGCGCGTATGCGGCGGAGGTCGCCTCGGGCGCGTTCCCGGCCGCCGAGCACTCCTTCGAGGCCTGACCCGCCCCGACCGTCAGGAGACGACGAACCAGCATGTGGCCCATGGACACCCCGAACGCACCGTCACCGACCCGCTGGTCGGCCTTGCAGAGCGGGCCCGAGGCGGCGCGCACCTACCGCCGCCACTTCCTCGACCTCGAGGCCTCGGGCCAGGACGTGCACGGCGAGGCGCGCTTCATCACCCGGCTGGTGCCCCCGCCCTCGCGGGTGCTCGACGCCGGCTGTGGTTTCGGACGGGTCGCGAGCAAGCTGACCCTGTTGGGGCACACCGCGATCGGCGTGGATGCCGACGAGCACCTCATCGCGCTGGCCCGTGAGGACTCCCACACCCGCTTCTTCGTCGCCGACCTGTCGACGCTCGACCTGCGCACCGAGCAGGAGTTCGCCTGCGTGGTGATGGCGGGCAACGTGGTGCCCTACCTCGCCGACGGCACGCTGCCCCGGGTGCTCAGCCGGCTCTCGGCGCACCTCGCCCCGGGCGGCTACCTCGTCTCCGGGTTCGGGCTGGGCGACTCGCTGCCCGAGAACGCCGCGGTGGTGGACCTGCGCACCTACGACCGGCTCGCCGAGGCGGCCGGGCTGGCGTTCATCACCCGCTATGCCACCTGGGACGAGCAGCCCTTCGTGCCGGGTGGTCCGTACGCCGTCTCGGTGCACCGCAACCTCAGCGGGTAGTCAGTCCTCCTGAGACTCTTCGTCCCACGAAGACCCGCTGCCCCACTCCTTGTCCTCGCGGTCCCAGCGCTCGGTGTTCGCCTTCGCCGTCTGCAGGGCGTTCGCCGCGGCGTCGTGCGAGTCGTAGGGACCCATGACGTTGGCGTCCTGGCTGCGGTCGTCGTCGGTCTCGACCTGTCCGGTGTCGACGTTGAACCAGTAGGGCATCGGTGTCCTCCTCGGTCGGCTGCGTTCTGCCTAGACTCCACCGTATGCCGTTGACGTACGCAACCGTCGCCCCTGGTGCGCTCTCGCCGCGCCGTCCTGTCCCGGCGAGCATCGCGCGGCCCGAGTACGTCGACCGGCCCAAGCCGGCGCCGTTCACCGGGCCGGAGGTCAAGGACGCCGAGACGATCGAGAAGATGCGCGTCGCGGGCCGGGTCGCGGCGAACGCGATGGCAGCGGCCGCGGCGGTCATCGCCCCCGGCGTCACGACCGACGAGATCGACCGGGTCGGCCACGAGTACCTCCTCGACCACCACGCCTACCCCTCGACGCTGGGCTACAAGGGCTTCCCGAAGTCGCTGTGCACCTCGGTGAACGAGGTGGTGTGCCACGGCATCCCCGACAGCCGCCCGCTCGAGGACGGCGACATCGTCAACATCGACATCACCGCCTTCCTCGACGGGGTGCACGGCGACACCGACGCCACCTACCTCGTCGGCGACGTCGACGAGGAGTCGCGCCTGCTCGTCGAGCGCACGCACGAGTCGATGATGCGCGGCATCCGGGCCGCCGTGCCGGGGCGCGAGGTCAACGTCATCGGGCGGGTGATCCAGTCCTACGCACGCCGGTTCGGCTACGGCGTCGTGCGCGACTTCACCGGGCACGGCATCGGGTCGGCGTTCCACAGCGGGCTGGTCATCCCCCACTACGACGCCGCCCCCTCCTACAGCACCGTCATCGAGGCCGGCATGACGTTCACCGTCGAGCCCATGCTCAACCTCGGCACCCACGAGTGGGAGATGTGGGACGACGGGTGGACCGTGGTCACCAAGGACCGCCGGCGGTCGGCACAGTTCGAGCACACCATCCTCGTCACGGACTCCGGTCCCGAGATCCTCACCCAGGGAGATGCAGCATGACCACAGCCAGGCCCCTCGGCATCGACGTCGGCGGCAGCGGGATCAAGGGGGCGCCGGTCGACCTCGAGAAGGGCGAGTTCGCCCAGCCGCGCTTCAAGATCGAGACGCCCGAGAAGTCGACGCCCGAGGCGGTGTGCGACATCATCGCCGAGATCGTCGACCACTTCGACGAGGTGCACGACGGCTCACCGATCGGTGTCACGGTGCCGGGCGTGGTGCAGCACGGTGTGGTGAAGACCGCCGCCAACATCGACAAGTCGTGGATCGACTGCGAGATCGAGAAGCTGCTCGAGGACCGGCTGCAGCACGACGTGGTGGTCGTCAACGATGCGGATGCCGCGGGCGTCGGTGAGCTCTACTACGGCGCCGCGAAGGGTCAGGACGGCCTGGTCGTGCTGACCACGCTCGGCACCGGCATCGGCACCGCGGTGATGTATCGCGGTGTGCTGGTGCCGAACTCGGAGCTCGGTCACCTCGAGATCGACGGAATCGACGCCGAGACGGTCACCGCGAGCTCGGCCAAGACCCGCGAGGACCTCAGCTACGACGAGTGGGCGAAGCGATTGCAGCGCTACTACCGCCACCTCGAGGACCTGATCTGGCCCGACCTGTTCGTGGTCGGCGGCGGCATCTCGCGCAAGGCGCACAAGTACCTGCCCCTGCTCGACCTGCGCACGCCGATCGTGCCGGCCGTGCTCGAGAACGCCGCGGGCATCATCGGTGCCGCGCTGCTCGCCACCCAGACCCAGGAGTCACGCGGCCGGCACAAGGCCTGACCTCGCTGCCGCCCCGGGTCACTCACCGGCGTGGAACTCCGTCGGGCCGGCACCGGCGAGGTCGTGGATGCGGGTGCTCGAGGACCCGAGCTGGCCGGCCTGGTTGAGGTAGAGGCCGCGACCGCGCGGCTGGAGCAGCCCGTCGTGCACCGGCACTGCGTGCGGTGCGGCGAGCCGGCGCAGGAACGCCGTCATGTCGCGGCTGCGCTGCCAGGGCGCCTGCAGCGGGAAGGCCAGCACGTCGACCGCACCGGGCTCGGCGTCGAGCGCGTCGCCGGGGTGGAAGAACGACGGCTCGCCATCGGCGTCGAGGCGCACCCCCACGTTGGTGATGCGCGGGATCTCGTCGTGGATGAGGGCGTGCTGCTGGCCGAAGGGCGTCACGGTCACGGCGCCGACGGTGGTCGCGCCGTCGTGCGCGCGGGCGTCGACCCCCAGGCCGGCGAGCACCTCGACGCTGCCGGGGTCGCACAGCACCACGGCATCCGGATTGGCGGCCACCAGCGCCGGCAGCCGCTCGGGGTCGAGGTGGTCGGGGTGCTGGTGCGTCACGAGCACGGCCGCGAGGTCGCGCACGTCGCCCAGGTCGTCGGCGAAGGTGCCCGGGTCGACGAGCACCCGGGTGTCGGCCATCTCGAGGAGGAGGCAGGCGTGTCCGAGGTGGGTGATTCGCATCGACCCACCGTATGCCGGGTCACCCGACCGCGGGCTCGTTCTGGTCGTCGGCGTGCCGGGAGGTCGCAGGCTCGACGGCGTCGACCCGGTCGGCCGCGACCGTCAGGTCGCGTGGCAGCACGGTGACGCCCCGGGGCGGGGTGGGCAGGCCGAGGGCCCCCTCCCCGGCGAGGAAGAGCGGCACCCGGTCCCCCAGCCGCGACAGCGACGGCATCCGCGACTCGAACGCCGAGCGGCGCACCCCGGCGAGCACGCAGGCGTCGGCGCCCAGGTAGCGCACGGCATCGTTGACGGCACCCATCGGGGTGTTGGCCCCCAGGCTCACCACGCGCCACCAGCGGCTGTGCAGCATCGCCCCGAACAGCTCCAGCGGCAGGTCGTGCAGCTCGTGCGGCGGACAGGCGAGCACGGCGGTGCGCACCCGCTCGCCCGGCACCGGCATCCGGAACTCGCCGAGCACCCCGCGGAAGGCGCTCGACACGAAGTGCTCGTGCAGCACCCCCAGCTCACCGCTCTGCCAGCCGTCGCCGACCTGGCGCAGCACCGGCATCGCGACCTCGGTGACGGTGGCGTCGACCCCGGCCGTGAGCAGCGACTGCAGCAGCGCGTCGCGCACCGTCGGGCCGTCGAGCTCGCGGACGGCCGCCATCACGGTGCGGCGGGTGGCGTCGTGGTCGGCGCCGGGGTTCGGTGGCATGCGGTCCTCTCGAGGCCCCTGCAGAGGCCACGGGGAAACGCTACGACACGCCCGCGGCCCTACAGGGGCTCGTGCCCCGGTTCACACCGGCCGCCCCCTGGCCAGGTCAGTCGTCCTCCCCGAGCACCTCCCAGAAGTGGGCCCGCAAGGCGTACCGCGTGGAGTCGCCGATGTCGTAGGTGCCGAGCCGGGCCGAGAGGTCGGTCAGGAGGGTGCGGTCGAGGTCGTTGGGGATGAAGCCCTGCTCGCGCCGCACCCGCTGCTGTTCCGCATCGGACGCCTGGGCGCGCCACGCCGCGATGACGCCACGGCACACGTCGTCGATGGCGCGCCACTCCTCACCCACCGACGGCACGTCGTCCGCCACGCCGCCCGACCGGCTGGAGTAGACGACCGCGCTGCGCGGCCTCGGGCCACTGCCCACGACGTGGGCCTTCATGGTGGCGAGCAGGGCCGGCGTCGGCCGGTGCTCCGAGCTCCCCTCGGTTGTCGTGCTGTTGGCCACGTCTGCGAGCGGCGGCTCGGGCGGCCCCTGTGTGGCGGGAGCCGGCGCGACGGGCGGTTGCTGGGCCCGCACCATCACCGTGCGGTCGACGACCGCCGGGTCGAGGATGACGACGTCGTCGCAGGCGCGGATCAGGTGGCGCGCGACCGCGTGCGGCTGCCCATTCGCGTCCGGGACGGCCAGGATGACGACCTGCACGCCGTGTCCCTGCGCCTCCTCCACGGCCTCGGTCAGGTCGTCGTCGCCGGACAGCAGGTAGACCAGGTCGGAGACCTTGTTGCGTCCGTGGGAGGCGAGGTCGAGGCCGATCCGCAGGTCGACACCCTTCTGCTCGCCGTGCGGCGACAGTCGGCCCAGGCGCAGCTTCACGCGGGGCAGCTCGCCGATCATCTCCTGCGTGCCGTCGGGCGCCCCACCGGGCTTGGAGCCCGAGTCGTACCAGTGGATGCGAAGCACCGGCAGGCCGCTCTCGCGCTCGGCCTGGGCAATGATGCCGGACACCAGGTCGGGGTACGAGATCACCACTCCCCCGCGCAGTGAGGTGCCGGTGACCCGGGTCGCTGAGGCCGCGAGCAGGTATCCGACGTCGACGAACACGCTGCAGTGGCTTCGCATGACCTCAGGCTCCCACTCACCCGGGTGGGGCGAGCGGCCTTGGGTGGACGAGTCGGGCTGTAGGCCGGGACAAACCCAGCACGTCTTGCCATTGACCGCCGGTAGCTGCGACAGCCCCTACTCACTGTCCGACGGCGAGCCGGGACGTGAGCGACGCACCCGTTCTGCCGCGTACTTCGCGCCCTGTGCGGAGGCCTTACCGGCGATCTGGGCCACATGGATCACGTCGTCCTTGGCGTCGAGAGCCTTGCGCTTTGCCTCTGCCCGCGTCTCGGACAGGGCTGGCCTTCGCAACTCACGCGCGAGATCCGGGCCGGGGGCCCGTGCCGCCTCCGCGAAGTCCTGGAGTTCGTCGAGAGCACGGTTGGACGCCTTTTCCATGCCTGGGATGGCAAGGAGGTGGTGGACCTCCAGGGGGTCAATCGTGCGGACGCGCTCGATACGCCCCACCGCGGCGGCGACGAGCGCTTCGTCGAGCTCCCGCTGGGTTCTCAGGGAACCACGCGCCTCGCTGATCGCTGACTCGACATGCTCCGGGTCGGTCTGGCGGACTCGCTGTAGACGCAGGTACTCCCACAGGTGGAGCCCCTGCTCAGCGATCAGGATCAGCTGCAGCGTCCCCGCAACCCCGTCGGGGTCGTTGAGATCCTTGACGGCAGATTCGCGCTTGGGGAGGCGAGCATCGGGATCGATCGCACTGACGGTCTTGGTCGCGTAGGCACGCAGCGCCTCTAGCGCGCGGTCCAGGTCCAACCCGGCGCCGGCGACGGAGTCCCAGTCCGCATCGAGTAGGTGTCCGCGGAGTGTCGTGGCGGCCACCACGCGGTCCAGGCGGCGATAGGCGCCTACGACGTCGCCGATCTCCCTAGCACCGAGCCTGCGCTGAATGTCCGAGACCTTGCCCTCGACGCGCTCGACCGCGGCTTCGACGTTGGCGATGGCCGATCGAAGCGCCATCGAGACGGCGGCGGTCTGGAGCGCGAGAGCCTGCTCGGCGCCGAACGACACGCTCTCGAAGGACAGTTGTCCCGCGAACTGACCCCCACCGCTGCGGACGTACCCGCGCAGGGCTCCGGTGGCGTCGGTCTGGGCTCCGAATCGGCTCAGTTTCTCGAGGCTGGCGGCGGTGGGGCGCAGGTACTCCTGGGCTGTCGTTGCGACGGCGAGTGCGCTCGCGCCCACGGCGGCGATGTCGGTGACTCGCGATGCCACTCGGCGATGCGCCTCGAGCTCACCAGGCGTCAACAGACCTGCAAGCACCGCGTCCACCGCTTGAGAGTTCCCCCGGACGAGGAGTCCGCCGTCGTCATCCAAGAAGAGCGTGACCTCGTCGGACGTCGGGTCATCAACAGGCGACTGCTCGGCACTCACGATTGCGGGTCTCCTCGGGGCGTTGGTTCCTGGGGATGGCGTGCGGCGCAGAGCCGCCGGTTGCCGGTAGCAGTTTCCGGCCATTCTGGCGAGGATCGGCTGACACGCTCGCCACTACAGTGTGACGCCGCAGTCGGACATCGGCATTCAAGCAAGCCCCTCATCGGGAGCGCGACAGGCATTCTGATCGGGTCACCGGTGAAGGCGGCCACACTGGAGATCTGTTCCCAGATGATGAGGGGACATTGCGCAATGTTGTCCGCAGCGGACCAGCACCTATGTCGCATGGGCACCCGCTCACTGTGTGCCATCGCCCGCTAATCCGTTTGGGGAGCATCACTTATGCCATCTGTCAGGACCTCGCAGCCCCTCTACCGCAGACCCAGGGAGATCGGCCGACGAATCATCGCCTTCTTGGTGGGGTTCACCTTGAAGGCGTATGGAGTGGCCGCCGTGGCGAGCGTCGCGCTCAGCGATGCGGAGACCGCGGCCGGTAAGAGCTACGACGCGCTCCACGCGGCGCCCAACCTGATGGAGCGCTACAGCCAGGCAAAGTACCTGGTCGACCATCGAGAGCAAGTGCAGGCCGCCCTTGACTACGCCCATCAGCACGCCCCGGACGCTCAGCAACTCGATACGGCGGTCCAGAAGAGCACTCAGACGCTTCAACGCATCAGGACGACATACAGCGAAGTCAGCCAAGCCTGGGACACCGTCACCGGGATCCGCCTGAACAACTTCATCGAGCGGCTTCCGCAGGCGAAGGAGCACTTCGAAAACGCCTGGGCGGCCAGGCCCGACCTCGATTCCATCGACCACCTCGCGGACGAGGCCCAAAAGGCCGAGTCACTGCTGAGGCAACTGAACCTGCAGGACCCGTATATCCGCAGGCTCTATGGCAACGCGCTCAGTGTGGTGGACAACTTCGCGGGCGACGAGATCGTGGCCACGCTGGCCGTAATGACAGCTGCGTTCACGATCGCCTACACCCTCGGAATGGCAGCCGGCTACTGGGGCCGCCGAGGCAGGCCCGGCTTCATTGCTGCGACGCTACAACGATGGGGCACGCGCCACTTCAGCGACTGGTACGTGGGGAATCTGGAGTTCGCGATGAGCCTGCCCCTGTACGCCGTTGCGCGCGAGCGCATCCAGCGCGACATCGTGGCCGATCCGGACAAGGCGCTCGATCCGGACACCCTCCAAGAGCTCGAGCGGTACTTCGAGCGCCGGCTCAGAGACAAAGCCAGTTCCGCGTCGGGGTAGGTCGCCACCCCGTGACCGGGCGGCGGCCCTGGCAGTGTTCCCGCAACCCAGTTCCTCAGTGATGTCGGCCAAGTTCCTCGCCAGAGCCCGGAGGTCGACCGAGCCCGTGGTGAGGAGGGGCGGCACTCCAGATCGCCCGGCGGACCACCTGCGGACTGGATCGACAGACCGATCACACATTTCGCAGGTCAGCAGCCTGAAGTGGACGAGTCGGGCTGTAGGCCGGGTTCTGTCCCGTGCCGCCGTTGCCGGCGACGCGGTGACGGTCATCCATCTCGGGTGGCCGTTGCCGACCACCTCCAGCGCCCTACCCGTGTGCTCGGGCGGGCCGCCCTCGAACGCACACTGTCTGGGCTTGCTCCGGATGGGGTTTACCGAGCCGACCTGGTCGCCCAGGTCGCTGGTGGTCTCTTACACCACCGTTTCACCCTTGCTCCTGCCGCTCGCGCGGCAGGGGCGGTCTGTTCTCTGTGGCACTGTCCCGCGGGTCGCCCCGGGTGGCTGTTGGCCACCATCCTGCCCTTCGGAGCCCGGACCTTCCTCGGCGGTGGTTGCCCACCGACGCGACCGTCCGCCCGACTCGTCCGCCGCCAGTGTAGGGGGCCGGCTCACTCGTAGCTGAAGGCCACCTCGCCGGACCGCACGTCAGCGAGGTCCAGCCGCACCGACAGGTGGGCGCCCAGGGCGGCGCGGCGGCCGGTGACCCGGGCGATGACGGGCAGCTCGACGAGCTGCACCTCCATGCCCTTGTCGGTGTGGTCGACCACGATGGCGCCGAAAGACTCACCCTCGCGGCCGCGCAGCACCGCGGCCTCGGTGGCGTCAGCGCACGCGCGCTCGGCGGTGCGGGCCCGGCGGTCGGAGTCGCGCATCCGGCCGGCCAGCTCGGGCAGGGCGGCGCGCACGGCATCCGGCACCTCGTCGCCGCGGCACGCGGCCTCGCACACGACCAGGCCGAAGCGGTCGACGAGCCGGCGCAGCGGCGCGGTCACGTGGGCGTAGGGGGCGGCGACCGCCGCGTGCTCGCGCTGCTCGGGCGGCGCCCCGTCGAATGCCGTGTAGCCGGCGCCGCGGAACAGCGCGGTCGCCTCGTGGATCAGGGCCAGGTGGCGTGGGTCGCTGCGGTCGAGCCCACGGATGAACTCGCCGTAGGGCTGGTCCGGCGGCCACTCCGCGCCCAGGCCGCGCGCCACCCGGCGGAACCACTTGACCGCCTCGGGTGTGGGCGCCGGCATGGTGCGCAGCACGCCCACCCCGGCATCCAGCATCATCGTGGCGGCAGCCATGCCGGTGAGCAGCGAGACCTGCGCGTTCCACTCCTCGGCGGCGACGGGCGGCCGGAACTCGAGGGTGAATCCCCCGCCGTCGCGTGCGGTCACCTGCTGCTCCGGCATCGGCAGGCTGGCTCCGCCGCGGGCCCGCTCCTGTGCGATGCGGCGCTCGCCGACCTCCTTGAGCAGCACGAAGCGCTCGTCGTCGGTGCCGGCGTCGATCGCGGCCTGGACGTGCGCGTAGTCGAGCCGTTCGACGCTGCGCACCATCGCGCGGAAGACCTGCGCCGACGTGAGCAACCCGGCGCCGTCGAGGCGCAGGTCCCAGACGAAGGCGGGGCGCACGGCATCCGGGAGCAGGCTCGCGGCGGCTTCGGACAGCACCTCGGGATGCAGCGGCACCCGCACGTCGGGGCAGTAGACGGTCTGGCCTCGCTCGCGGGTGACCCGGTCGAGCGCGCCGCCGAGCCGCACGAAGGTCGGCACGTCGGCGATGGCGTAGCGGATGCGGTGCCCGTCGCCGTCGCGCTCGAGGTGCATCGCCTGGTCGAGGTCCAGCGAGCCGGGCGGGTCGATGGTGAAGAACGGCACGGCGGTCTCGTCGCGCCCGGGCAGCCCGGCCGGCGCGGCCGCCACCTGCTCCGCCTCGGCGAGGGCGTCGGCCGGGTAGTCGAGCGACAGGCCCAGCTCGTCACGCACCGCCGCGAACCTCGCCTCGAGGTCGCGCAGCACCCCGCCCGGGATGTCGGCGTCGGTCGGGGCCAGGCGCACTCGGGGGTGAGGCATGCCGTCCAACCTAACCGCCGTAGGCTGCCCCGGTGCTGATCCTGCTCCCCCCGTCGGAGTCCAAGGCGAACCGGCGCCGGGGCAGGCCGGCCGACCCGTCGACCTGGTCGTTCCCCGAGCTCGGCCCCACCCGCGCCCGGGTCGCCTCGGCGCTCGCCGAGGTGAGCCGCTCCCCCGACGCCCCGGACCTGCTCGGCGTCTCTGGGGGCCTGCTCGACGAGGTGGCGCGCAACCTGGTGCTCGACACCGCTCCCGCGACCCCCGCCGCCGAGGTCTACACCGGCGTGCTCTACGACGCACTGGGCCTCGCCACCCTCGACTCCGCCGCCCGGCGCCGCGCCAACCGCTGGCTGGTCGTCGTGTCGGCCCTGCACGGCGCGGTGCGGCCCGGCGACCGGATCACCGCCTACCGCCTGTCGATGGGCTCGACGTTGCCCGGCCTGGGACCACTGGCGTCGCTGTGGCGACCCGAGCTCGACCGGGTGCTGCCGGCCGTCGCGGCCCGAGGGGTCATCGTCGACTGCCGGTCGGCCCCGTATGCCGCCGCGTGGCGCCCGGGGGCGGACCTCGCCCCCCGCTGGGTGCAGGTGCGCGTGCCGGGAGCCAGCCACATGGCCAAGCACACCCGCGGGCTGGTGGCCCGCCATCTGTGCGTCGCCGGTGTGACGCCGCGCTCGGTGCCGGCGCTGGCGGACGTGCTCGCCGGTGCCTTCGACGTGGAGCTGCACGAGCCCGCGAACGCCCGGGCGCCATGGGTGGTGGACGTGGTGCCCGCGTGACGACCGCGGATGCCGGGGCGCTGCTCGAGCGCCTGCTGCCGGTCGTCGTGTTCCTCCTCGCGATCACCGTGGTGGCGGAGGTCGCCGAGCGCGCGGGCGTGTTCGACGTGGCCGGGCACTGGGTGGCGCACGCCGGGCGGCACCGGGCGTGGGCGCTGTGGCTGCTCTTCGCCCTGCTCGCCGTCGGCTGCACGGTCGTGCTGTCGCTCGACACGACGGCGGTGCTGCTCACCCCTGTGGGGCTCGCCGTGGCCCGACAGGTCGGGTTGGACGCCCGGGTCTTCGCGGTCACCACGCTCTGGATCGCCAACACCGGGTCGCTGCTGCTGCCGGTGTCCAACCTGACCAACCTGTTGGCGCTCAACACCTTCGAGCGGCAGGGGCTCGGGCACGCCGACTACGTGCGGCTCGCCTGGGCTCCCGCGCTGGCCTGCGTCGTGGTGACGCTGATGCTGCTCGCCCTGCTGCACCGGCGGACCCTGCGCCAGACCTATGCCGTGGACCCACCGCCGGAGCCGCACGACGTGGTCCTGCTCCGCTGGGCGGCCGGCGTGTGCATCACCCTGGGGCCGCTCTTCGCCCTCGGCGCGCCGCCGTGGGCGGTCTCCCTCGTGGCGGCGGCCGTGCTGCTCGCGGTGGGCCGGTGGCGCGCGCCGCAGCTGCTGGCCGGGCTGCCCGTGCCGTGGCTGATGGCTGCCGGGTTCGTCGCGGTGTCGGTCGTCGTCGAGGTGCTGCACCAGCGCGGCCTGGGCGACCTGATCGCGTCGGTCGTGCCGGGCGGCACGGGCGGCACGGCCCTGATGACGCTCGCGGGCACCGGGGCGGTCGTCGCCAACCTCGCCAACAACCTGCCGGCCTACCTCGTGCTCGAGCCGGTCGCGGCCGACGCGGCACCCCGGCTGATGGCGCTCCTGGTCGGCGTCAACGCCGGGCCGCTGGTCACCCCGTGGGCCTCCCTGGCCACGCTGCTGTGGCTGCAGCGCTGCCGCACCGCCGGCATCCGGGTGCCGTGGCGGTGGCTGGTGCCGGCCGGCACCGCCTGCGCCGTGCTCGCCGTGGCAGCCGGGGCGGGCGCCCTCGCCCTGACCGCCTGAGTCGCCGCACGCAGCAGTTCGGATGCCGCGCGGCAATTGCCGCGCGCGACGCGAAGTTCCGGGTGACGGCATCCGGCTGTGACACGGGTCACCCGCAACAACCTTCGACAAACCTTCAGCGACTCGTGGCTTTGGGGTTGAACTCCTGGACGACCCTCACCGATCGGAGACCCTTCGCCGTGCCCCTCCTCACCGACCTCGCCCGCCAGTCACAGCTGCGGCTGGGCGCCGCGCTGCGCGCCAAGGTCGCCGGCGACGACGCCGCCGAGCGAGCCCAGGTCATCTGGGGCCGCGAGGGCGAGCGCTGGTTCAGCCCCGACGACCCGGTGTGGCGGGTGCACGCCGACGCCTCGATGTTCCCCGGTGGGGTGGCCGCCCTGCTGCTGCAGTCGCTGCACCCGCTGGCCATGGCCGGGGTCGCGGGGCACAGCGGCTACAAGGGTGACCCCTGGGGCCGCCTTCAGCGCACCTCGCACTTCCTCGCGACCACCACGTTCGGCACGGTGGACGACGCCGAGGCCGCGATCGCGCGCGTGCGCGGCATCCACGAACGGGTCCGTGGCCGCGACCCCAAGGGGCGCCCGTACCAGGCCAGCGACCCACGGCTGCTGCGCTGGGTGCACGTGGCCGAGGCACACAGCTTCCTCACCGCCTACCAGCGGTATGCCGTCGAGCCCCTGACGGCCGACGAGGCCGACCGCTACGTCGAGCAGTCCGCGCTCGTGGCGGGGCGGCTCGGCGCCACCGACCTCCCCCTGACGGTGGCCGAGCTGGCCGCCGCCCTCGCTGACTACCGCCCCGAGCTCGAGGCCACCCGCGAGGCGCGGGCGGCCGCCCGCTTCCTGCTGCTCGACCCGCCGCTGCCCTGGCCGGCCCGCCCCGGCTACGGCCTCATCGCCTCCGGTGGGGTGGCCGTGCTCCCCCAGTGGGCGCGCCGGGCGCTGCGGATCCCGGTCGGCGGGCCCGGCGCAGCACTGGCCGGTGGCGCCGGGAAGGTCGGCACGCTGGCCGTGCGGTGGGCGATGGCGGGTGTCGCGGAGGAGCGTCAGCTGGCCGCAGGGTCCTGAGCCGCCGTCACGAGCTGCTCGATGCGGGCCAGGGTGCGCTCCATGTTGTGCCGGGTCGAGCTGGTCATCGTGAGCTTCACGAACGGCTTGCTCGTCCACCTCTCCTCGTTGAGGTCCCACGTCTCGGTCACCAGCGTGCCGCCCTCGACCGGCTCGAGCTGGTAGCGCCAGATCCGGCCGCCGAGCACGTTGCCGAGCGGCCCGCTGGCGGTGGTCTGCCACGCGATGCGCCGGTTCTCGTCGAGCTCGATGACCGTGTTGCGGGTGGAGTAGGCGACCCCGAGGTGCATGTCCATGCCGAAGCGGTCACCGAGCGCGAGCCGCCGGCCGCCGCTGCGGGCGCCACGCACCGTGCCGCCGCCGTCGATCTCCGCGTGCCCGGCGGGGTCGACGAGGAGGTCGAAGATCGGCTCGGGCGGTGCCGGCACCAGCCGCTGCACGGAGAGGACGTCGCTCATGGCGGCGACGCTAACAGCCCGGTCAGCCCCCGACGGCGGCGGCCCGCGACACCGCCGCGTCGAGGTCGGCCACCAGGTCGCGCACGTCCTCGAGCCCGACCGACACCCGGATCGTCCCGTCGGTGATGCCGACCGCGGCCCGCGCCTCCGGCTCCAGCCGGCGGTGGGTCGTGGTCGCCGGGTGGGTCGTGAGCGACTTCGCGTCGCCGAGGTTGTTCGAGATGTCGACCAGGGTCAGGGCGTTCATCAGCGCGAACGCCGCCGGCTTGCCGCCCTCGACCTCGAAGGTGACCACCGTGCCGCCACCACCGTCCATCTGGCGCAGCGCGAGGTCGTGCTGGGGGTGGCTCTCCAGGAACGGGTGCACCACCCGACGGATGCCGCGCCCGGCGTGCTGCCACTCCTCGAGGGTGCGGGCGACGGTGAGGCACGAGTCGGCCATCCGGCGCACCCGCAGGTCGAGGGTCTCCAGGCCCTTGGTCATCACCCAGGCGTTGAACGGCGACAGCGACGGCCCGGTGTGCCGCATCAGGTTCTTCACCGGGCCCTCGATGAACTCCGCCGTGCCGAGGATCGCACCCCCCAGCGCCCGGCCCTGGCCGTCGATGTGCTTGGTCGCCGAGTAGATGACGACGTCGGCGCCGAAGTCGAGCGGGTGCGAGAACACCGGGGTGCCGAACACGTTGTCGACCACGACGGTCGCCCCGGCCGCGTGGGCGAGCTCGCTGACCGCCGCGATGTCGACGAGCTCCTGCATGGGGTTGCTCGGTGTCTCGAAGAACACGGCAGTCGTGGGCACCGACAGCGCCTCGCGCCACTGGTCGAGGTCGGTGCCGTCGACGAAGACCGTCTCGACCCCCCAGCGCGGCAGGATCTCGTCGAGGATCACGAAGCACGAACCGAAAAGCGCCCGCGACGACACGACCCGGTCGCCCGCGCCGCACAGCGCCGCCATCGCGGTGAAGACGGCGGCCATGCCGGATGCCGTGGCGAAGCACGCCTCCGCGCCCTCGAGCAGGCGCATCCGCTCCTCGAAGGTGGTCACCGTGGGGTTGCCGTAGCGGCTGTAGATGTAGTGCTCGACCTCGTCCTTGAAGGCAGCCTCCGCCTGCTCGGCCGACTCGTAGACGAACCCCGAGGTCAGGTAGAGCGCCTCAGCGGTCTCGTCGAAACCGCTGCGCGCCAACCCTCCCCGAACGGCGCGCGTCTGCGCGTGCCAGTTGTGCTGGTCCATGCTCAGCCCTGTCGCCAGGGCAGGCCGGCGGCCTTCCACCCCGCGAGGGTGCGGTGGCCCGACTCGTCGTGCGGGCCCTCGAACCCCTCGAGCACGTTGTAGGCCGGGCCGAGCCCGGCGTCGGTCAGCGCGTCGGCGGCGGCCTTCGAGCGCACCCCGGAGCGGCACAACAGGTAGACCGGACGCCCCGGCTCGAGCCCCGCGGCCCGCACCTCGTCGACGAACCGCTCGTTCACCCGGCCCTCCGGGAAGGTCGACCACTCCACGAAGGCCACGTCGTGGTGGGCGCCCTCGAGCACGGGCACGCCGACGTAGGTCCACTCGGCCCTGGTGCGCACGTCGACGAGGAGGGCCTCGTCGGGGCCGGTCGCGGCGGCATACGCCTGCGTGGGGGTGACGTCACCTGCGTAGGTCATGCGACGAGCGTAGGACGCGACCGGATGCCGTCGCCGCGGCGTCTCAGGTGCGGCAGGCGTCTCAGGTGCGGCAGGCGTCTCAGGTGCGGTTGGTGAAGGCGACCGAGACCTCACCGTCGTCCCAGACCTCGACGGCGCTCAGCGATCCCGGTGCCGCGGCCAGCCGCCAGGCCCGGTCGTGCGGCAGGCCGAGCAGGTGCGCCAGCACGACGAGGATCGGCTTGCGGTGGCACACCACGACGCTGGTGCCGCCCTGCGCCACGACCCGCTCCCACGCCGGCACGACGCGGGCCACGAGGTCCTCGTGCGACTCGCCGCCCGGAGGCCGGTAGGTGGCGTCGTCGCGCAGCGCGCGCATGGCGTCGCGCTCGCCCTCGATGAGCTCCGAGATCGAGCGGCCGTCCCAGTCACCGAAGGACTGCTCGTCCCACTCGCGGTCGACCACCGGGTCGACGCCGACGGCAGCCGCCACGGCCGCGCCGGTCTCCATCGCCCGCGAGAGCGACGACGTGACGACCCGGGTCGGGTGGCCCTGCACCAGGCTCGCGACGGCCCGACCGGCGGCGACCGCCTGCGCCCGACCGGTGGAGTTCAGCCGAGGGTCGGGGCCGCCACGACCGTCGAGCCGGCCCTGGGCGGTGAAGTCGGTGACGCCGTGCCGCACGAGCACCACCCGGGTGGGCGTGCCGCGCCGGTCGAAGCCGGTGCGGCGACGCTGGTCGTCGGCCTCGGGCTCGCCGGGCACCTCGTCGACCTCCGACGGGCCGCCGAAGGTGCGGTCGACCACCCGCCCGTCCATCGCGATGTTCGACAGGGCGTCGGCGTCCTTGTTCTCGGCCCGCGGGATCCAGGTGAAGCGCACCGAGCCCCCGGCCGCGGTGAAGCCCGACACGAGGTCGCGCGCCTGCAGGGCCAGGCGGCGCATGTCCTCGTGCTTGATCTTCCAGCGGCCGGACATCTGCTCCACGACGAGCTTGGAGTCCATCCGCACGTGCACCTGTGCGCTGGGGTCGATCGCGAGAGCGGCCTCCAGCCCGGCGATCAGCCCGCGGTACTCGGCGACGTTGTTCGACTCCTTGCCCAGCGGCTCGGCACGCTCGGCGAGCAGGGCGCCGGTGTCGGTGTCGCGGACGAGCGCGCCGTAGCCGGCCACCCCCGGGTTGCCGCGCGACCCCCCGTCGGCCTCGACGGTGAGCCGGCGGCTCACAGGCCGGACTCGGCGGTGCGCACCAGGATGCGGCGGCACTCCTCGCAGCGCAGCACCTCGTCCTCCGGGGCCGAGCGGATGCGCTGGATCTCGACCGGGTTGAGCTCGAGCTGGCACCCGCCGCAGCGACGCTGGCGCAGGGCGGCCGCACCGGTGCCGCCGTTGGCCAGGCGGATCTTCTCGTACAGGGTGACCAGGTCGGGGCCGACCTCGTCGACCACGGTGGGCCGGGGGGCGCCGATGTCTGCGGCCTCGCCGTCGAGCCGGGCGAACGCCTCGTCGCGAGAGGCCTCGAGGGCCTCGATGCGGGTGGTCAGCTCGCCGCGGCCGCGCTCGAGCTCGGCGACGTCGCTCTCGGCGGCCTCGGCGCGCTCCATCACCTCGAGCTCGATGTCCTCGAGCTCGCTCTGCCGGCGCGCGAGCGAGGTGAGCTCGTGCGAGATGGCCTGAAGATCCTTGGCCGAGCCGGTGCCCGCGTCGAGGCGGGCCTGGTCGCGCGCCGCGCGGTCGCGCACGAGCTGCACGTCGGACTCGGCCTTGGCCACCTCGCGCTGCACGTCGCCGAGCTCGGTGCGCGAGCGGACCAGCTGGTCGTCGATCAGCCGGGCCTTGCCGAGCAGGTCGGCGAGCTCGGCCAGCTGGGGCAGGTGCGAGCGCGCGTGGGCGATCTGGTCGAGCCGGGTGTCGATGGCCTGGAGGTCGAGCAGCCGCAGCTGGCGGGCGGACTCGGCGTTCACGGGCTACCTCCGGGGTCGGCACCGACCACGAAGGTCCACGGGTCGGTGCGCACTGTGCTGATGTGGGTCTCCACCCTAGTCGCGCGCTCGCCGAGGGCAGCGCGCAGCGCCCGCTCGGCCCGGGCGAGCCAGACCTGCTCGCTGGCCCAGTGCCCGGCGTCGACGAGGTAGGGGATGCCGCCACGCGCCTCCTCGCGGGCCTCGAGGGCCGGGTGGTGGCGCAGGTCGGCGGTGACGTAGACGTCGGCACCGCTGGCACGCACGGCATCCAAGAGGTCGTCACCGGCGCCGCCGAGCACGGCGACGCGGCGCACCACGGCATCCGGTGGGCCGGCGACGCGGATGCCGCCCGCCGCCTTCGGCAGCCGGGTCGCCAGCCGCTCGACGAAGGCGCGCAGCGCGAGCGGCTCCTCGAGGTCGCCGACCCGGCCCATCGGCTGCCCCTCCGACTCCGTCAGTGCCTGCGTGGTCGCGAGCCCGCAGGCCTCGGCCAGCGCCTCGCAGACCCCGTCTGCGGCGACGTCGGCGTTCGTGTGGGCCACGTAGAGGGCGACGTCGCCGACCACGAGGTGGGTGACGCTGGCGCCCTTGGCGCTCGTGGTCGCCACGCTGTGCACGCCGCGCAGCAGCAGCGGGTGGTGGGTGATCAGCAGGTCGGCGCCGAGCGCCCGGGCCTCCTCGATGACCGCGAGGGTGGGGTCGACGGCGAGGTGGACGCGCCGCACCGGCTGGCGCAGGTCGCCGGTGACCAGGCCGACGCGGTCCCACGACTGGGCGGTGCTCGGCGGGTAGAGGCGCTCGAGGACCTCGAGCACCTCAGCCAGGGTCGGGTCGTCGACGTCGCTCACGTGGGCCCGGCCGGGATCGAACCGACGACCTTCGCGGTGTAAACGCGGCGCTCTACCAGCTGAGCTACAGGCCCCGAACGGCCGGCGACCGTCGAGGTCGGCCGACCGCGCACATCATGACAGCACTCCGGACGCGGTGAATCAACGCAGCGCGTCGACCTCGGCCGGCAGGCCGCCGAAGTCGCGGCGCTCCCCCGGCCCGTTGACGAGGGTCCAGTGCACGATGCCGTCGCGGCCGATGAGGAAGGTGCCGCGGATGGGGGCGCCGCTCGCCTCGTTGAGCACCCCGAACGCCCGGGTGACCTCGCCGTGCGGCCAGTGGTCGGACAGCAGCGGGAAGAAGTACCCCTGCGCGTCGGCCCAGGCTCGCAGCGAGAACATCGGGTCGCACGAGATGCACACGACCTGCAGGTCGTCGGAGACGAAGCGCTCGAGGTGGTCGCGGATCTCGTCGAGCTCCCCCGTGCAGATGCCCGAGAAGGCGAAGGGGTAGAACACGACGACGACGTTCTTGGTGGCGGTCAGCTCGGCCAGCGAGACCTCGACGCCGTTCTGGTCGCGCAGGGTGAAGTCGGGCGCGACCTGGCCGACGGCGAGCGGTGCCAGGGTGGACGTCATCATGGCGCCATCCTGCCAGCCGCCGGGGGTCACCGGCGGACGCGGGTCTTCGGGGCGACCAGCTTGTGCGCGCGCCACTGGGCGGCGGCGTTGAAGGTTCCGGCGGTGTGCATGCCGGCGGTCACCGCCGCCTCGTCGATGTCGCTCGGGTCGACCTCGACCCCGGCCACCTTGGGGGTCAGCAGCACCACGAAGCCCCCCTCGTCGAGCACCCCCACCATGTCGACGAGCGCGTCGCCCAGGTCGCCGTCACCGTCTCGCCACCAGAGGAGGACCGCGTCGGCGCCCCCGGTGTAGTCCTCGTCCTCGATCTCGGCCCCGCAGTGGTCCTCGACGGCGAAGCGGAACTCGTCGTCGGTGTCGGTGTCGTAGCCGAACTCCTGGACCACCTGGTCGCGGTTGAACCCGAGGCGCTCGACGACGCCGGAGCCACTGGTGCCCGGGTCGGTCGGCGGTGGGGCGGGGGTGTTCACGGTCTCACGGCCTTTCTGGTTCGGAGGAGCCCGGCGGGTGCCGGGTCCAGTCCACCAACCCCGAAGGGTCGCGTGCAAGGGGAACAGTCGATGGTTCTGACCTGCGGCGGGCCCACCGGGCCCGTTCGGAGACCTCGGCCAGGAAGGCCTCGGCCTCCGCCACGTCGAGGTGCGCCACCACGGGTGACACCGGCCCGGGCGCCGGCACGACGTGCGCTGTCGCCAGGCCCAGTCGGCCCTCGAGCCAGCCCTGGCTCAGCGTGAGCGACTGGATCCGGGCGTGTGGCACCGCGACCGCGCGTCGGGTGAGCCGGCCGCTACGCAGCAGCACGGCGGTGGTGCCGTCGGACCAGCCCTGGCGCCGCCACGACAGGGGGTCGAGCCAGCGGGCGGCCGCGGTGCGGCCCCGCCACGCGGGCTCGCCGCCCTCGCCGAGCACGGCACTGTCCCAGGCGGCCGCCGGCAGCCCGGGCGCCAGGAGCGTGAGCACCTGCGTGGCGTCGGCGAGGGTGCCCACCGGCAGCAGGGTGGTCTCGCGGTGGCCCTCGTTGTCGCCCTGGCCGCCGGAGCCGGCCACGTTGACCCGGATGCGCCACCAGCCGACCGGCCGCCACCACAGCGGCTGCACGAGCTCTAGGGCCTGGATGCGGTGGATCGGGATGGTGGTCGTGCGCAGGTCGGTCAGGCCCTCCTGCACGCGCACCCCCGTGCCGGCGTCGGCGAGGTGGAAGTTGCCGTGGGTCAGCAGCTCCTTGAACCGGCTCCACGCGATGCCGATGGCGACGGGCAGCAGGGCCGGGATGCCGGCGAGCGCGAACGGCCCGACGCTGCGCACCCCGGCGCCGAGCAGGCCGAAGGCGACGAAGGCGCCCAGGGCGATGGTCGACCCGTGCAGGATCGTGGCGACGAACAGCCGGCCGTTCGGCACCTCGAGCACCGGGCGCAGCGGCAACGCCGGGTGCGGCACGGCATCCGAGGCGTTGGTGGAGGGGGTGCTCACCTCGTCGTTGCGGCCGGCGAGGTCGAGGAGGTGCTCGCGCAGCGCCTCGGCGCGCGCCAGGTCGAGGAAGGACAGGGTGAGCGTGGAGTCGGACCCGCCAGCGGACTGGACGACGACCCGGGCCAGGCCGAGCGCGCGGGCCAGCAGCGGGCGCGACAGCTCGACCGCCTGCACCCGCTCGAGCCGCACCTGGCGGTGCTGCCGGAAGAGCACGCCCTGGCGCAGCTCGACCTGGCCGCCGCCGACCCGGAAGCGGGAGAAGCGCCAGCTGACCCAGTTGACCAGGGCGATGACCCCGAGGAAGAGCGCCAGGGCGACCAGCGCGAGCAGCGGGTGGGCGACCGCCTGCTCGAACGGGTCACCCCCGCCGCCGGGCTCGTCCGGGCCGTCGACACCCACCACGACGTCGCCGAAGCCGAAGGAGGACAGGAAGTTGTCGAACAGCCGCGAGGCGGCGAAGCCCAGGATCGCCAGCATCACCACGCCGCCCCGGAGCAGCGGTGAGAGCGGGTGGAGCCGCTGCCACTCCCCCGAGGGCTCCGGAACCGGCTCCGTCACAGGCCGGCTCGCTGCGCCTCGCCACGGGCCGCGAGGCGGCTGCGCAGCGCCTCTGCCTCGGCGACGGCCAGCCCCGGGAGGGAGCCGCCACTCTCGGGTGAGGCGGTGTGGATCTCGCACGACGCGATGCCGTGTGCGCGCGCCAGCGGCCCGGACTGGATGTCGACGTACTGGAGCCGGCCGTAGGGCACGCTGACCAGGCTGCGGAACATCCGGCCCTTGCGGATGACGATCTCCTCGTCGAGCTCGACCCACGAGATCGCGCTCACCTGGCGGCCGATCAGCCAGGCGACCCACGCACCGAGCAGCACCACGGCGAGCGTGCCGAGCAGCACCCAGCGGGTGAGCAGCAGCCCGGCGGCGACCGACGCGACGATCAGCGGCACCAGCACGATGCCGAGCGTGATCAGGCGGACCCGGGCGAGCATCGGCGAGACCGGCCGCCACGGCAGGTCTCCCCCGCGCAGGGTCACGGACTCCGCGCGTGCCGGCGTCACGGAGGTGGGGTCGGCCATGACCCCAGTGTGCCTCAGCCGAGGAAGTCGGCGACCAGCGCGTTGAACTCCTGGGCATGTTCGATCTGGGTCCAGTGCCCGCAGCGGCCGAAGACGTGCAGCTGTGCGTCGTCGATGAGCTCGAGCAGCCGGAAGGCGTTGGACAGCGGGATGATCCGGTCGTCGCGGCCGTGGACGACCAGGGTGCGGTGCGGCAGGTCGGCGATGACGTCCTCCGGGGTGGCGAGCGCGTCGACCCAGCGCTGGCGCGGGGCGGGGAACATCGCCGAGAACGACTCCTGGAACCCGGGCCGCACGGATGCCGCGTAGCGCAGCTCGGCGAGCTCGTCGGTGGCGTAGGCCGGGTCGAAGGCGAAGATGTCGAGCAGCCCGCGCATGGTCGCGAGCGACGGCTCGTAGCCCCAGACCCGGTCGAGCCCGTCGGTGATCGGGAAGGACACGCCGCAGGCGCCCATGAGCACCAGACGCTCGACCCGGTCGGGGGCGTGCGCCGCCATCGAGATCGCCAGACCGCCGCCGAAGCTGTTGCCGACGATCGAGAAGGTGTCGAGCTCCAGGGCGTCGGCGAAGCCCAGCAGGTGGGCCCGCCACGACTCCAGCGAGTAGTCGAAGCCCTCGGGGCGGTCGGTGAAGCCGAACCCGACGATGTCCGGCGCGATGACGTCGAAGTGCTCGGCCAGGGTCGGCATCGTGAGCCGCCAGTTGGCGAAGGCCGACACCCCGGGGCCCGAGCCGTGCACGAGCAGGACGACCGGGCCGGAGCCGGACCGGTGGTAGTTCGTGGTGATGCCGTCGACGTCGACGGACAGGCCGATCTCGGGGTTGTCGCTCATGACCGGACCGTATGCCGGGGGGTGGCCCCGGCGCCCCCCGCGTTCCGCTCCCCGCAACGCTCGGTCTGGTGCGGGGCGTGTGTTTGGATGACCGCATGGGCCGGGTCACGACGCGGGTGCGCCGCACGCGGCTCGACGTCGACACGGGCGACCGCGTCGACCGCACCGACACGGTCGCGGTCGAGGAGCCACTCGAGATCCGGGTCGGCGACGAGCCGGTGACGACGACCATGCGCACGCCCGGTGACGACTTCGACCTGGCCATCGGGCACCTGCTCACCGAGGCGATGCTGCACTCGGCCACCGAGGTCGGCACGCTGATGCACTGCACCGACCTCGACGAGGACGGCTCCCCCACCTTCAACGTCGTCGACGTGACCCTGGCGCCGGATGCCGTGCTGCACCGCCCCGCCCGGGCGCGCACCGAGACGATCACCAGCGCCTGTGGTGTCTGCGGGTCGGCCACCATCGACGCCGTGCGCACCAACAGCCGGTATGCCGTCGCCGACGACACCGTGGTCGTCGACCCGAAGGTGCTCGCCGGGCTGCCCGAGGCGCTGCGGGCCCGGCAGGCGGTCTTCGACCGCACCGGCGGGGTGCACGCGGCCGCCCTGGCGACCCCTGACGGCGAGCTCCTTGTGGTGCGCGAGGACGTCGGTCGGCACAACGCTGTCGACAAGGTGGTGGGGGCCGCGGCCCGTGGCCGTGAGCTGCCCTTCACTGCAACGGTGCTCGTCGTCAGTGCCCGAGCGAGCTTCGAGATCGTGCAGAAGGCGAGTGTCGTCGGCATCCCCGTGGTCGTCGCAGTGGGGGCTGCGAGCTCGCTGGCGGTCGAGCTGGCCACGCAGGCCGGCATCACGCTCGTCGCGTTCGCGCGGCCTCCGCACCTGTCGGTCTACAGCCGTCCCGACCGGCTGCTCGGGCCCACGTAGCGGACGTACCCGTCAGTAGCGTCGACGCAATTGCGCGAGCGGCGCCGATGGGGTGAAAGATGGGTGGAAACGCGCTCTGAATCCGTGCGCGACCCGTCACCGGTGAAAGGACGAGCGCGTGGCCTCCCGCGAAGACGTCGGCCCCATCCTCAACGGCATCCCCACCCACCTGCCGGACATCGACCCCGCCGAGACCCAGGAGTGGCTCGACAGCCTCGACGCGGTCATCGACGGCCCCGGCCGGATGCGGGCGCGCTACCTGATGCTGCGCATGCTCGAGCGGGCGCGCGCCGAGCAGGTGGGCGTGCCGTCCCTGACGACCACGGACTACGTCAACACCATCAGCCCCGAGCAGGAGCCGTGGTTCCCCGGCGACGAGGAGGCCGAGCGCCGCTTCCGGGCCTACCTGCGCTGGAACGCCGCGATGATCGTGCACCGCGCGCAGCGCCCCGGCATCGGCGTCGGTGGCCACATCTCCACCTACGCCTCCGCGGCCACGCTCTACGAGGTGGGCTTCAACCACTTCTTCCGCGGCAAGGACCACCCCGGCGGTGGCGACCAGATCTTCTTCCAGGGTCACGCATCCCCCGGCATGTACGCCCGCGCGTTCCTCGAGGGCCGGCTCTCCGAGGACCGCCTCGACGGGTTCCGCCAGGAGAAGTCGCACGTCGTCGACGGTGCGCCGCTGGCCCTGCCCTCGTACCCGCACCCGCGCCTCATGCCCGACTTCTGGGAGTTCCCGACGGTGTCGATGGGCATCGGCCCGATGAACTCCATCTACCAGGCGCAGTTCAACAAGTACCTCCACAACCGTGGCATCAAGGACACCAGCGACCAGCACGTGTGGGCGTTCCTCGGCGACGGCGAGATGGACGAGCCGGAGTCGCGCGGCCTGCTGCAGCTGGCGGCCGGCGAGGAGCTCGACAACCTCACCTTCGTCGTCAACTGCAACCTGCAGCGGCTCGACGGCCCGGTGCGCGGCAACGGCAAGATCATCCAGGAGCTCGAGGCGTTCTTCCGCGGCGCCGGCTGGAACGTCATCAAGGTCGTCTGGGGCCGGGGCTGGGACCCGCTGCTCGCGGCTGACGGCGACGGCGCCCTGGTGCACCTGATGAACTCGACCTCCGACGGCGACTACCAGACCTTCCGCGCCAACGACGGCAAGCACGTGCGGGAGAAGTTCTTCGACCGCGACCCGCGCACCCGCAAGATGGTGGCCGACTGGAGCGACGACGACATCTGGTGGAAGCTCAAGCGCGGCGGCCACGACTACCGCAAGGTCTACGCGGCGTACCAGGCCGCCGTCGGGCACACCGGCCAGCCCACCGTCATCCTCGCGAAGACGATCAAGGGCTACGGCCTGGGCACCACCTTCGCCGCCCGCAACGCCACCCACCAGATGAAGAAGTTCACCCTCGAGGACCTCAAGACGTTCCGCGACAGCCTCCAGCTGCCGATCAGCGACGAGGTGCTCGAGAAGGACCCCTACAACGCGCCCTACTACAACCCGGGTCCCGACGACGAGGCCATCGCCTACGCGCTCGAGCGCCGGCAGAAGCTGGGCGGTGGTGTGCCGCAGCGCCGTACGAAGCACGCCACCGTGCACCTGCCCGACGACTCGTCGTACTCGCAGGTGAAGAAGGGCTCGGGCAAGCAGCAGGTCGCCACGACCATGGCGTTCGTGCGTCTGCTCAAGGACCTGATGCGCGACAAGGAGTTCGGCCAGCGGATCGTGCCGATCATCCCCGACGAGGCGCGCACGTTCGGCATGGACAGCTTCTTCTCGACGATCAAGATCTACAACCCGCACGGGCAGAACTACACGCCGGTCGACGCCGACCTGATGCTCGCCTACCGCGAGGCCAAGGACGGCCAGATCCTGCACCTCGGCATCAACGAGGCCGGCTCGATGGCCGCCTTCACCGCGGTCGGGTCGAGCTACGCCACCCACGGCCAGCCGATGATCCCGATCTACGTCTTCTACTCGATGTTCGGGTTCCAGCGCACCGGCGACTCGATCTGGGCCGCCGCCGACCAGATGACGCGCGGCTTCCTCATCGGGGCCACCGCCGGCCGCACCACTCTCACCGGTGAGGGGCTGCAGCACGCCGACGGGCACTCGCCTCTGCTGGCCTCCTCGAACCCCGCTGTCGTGCACTACGACCCGGCGTTCTCCTTCGAGATCGCGCACATCATGCAGGACGGCCTGCACCGGATGTACGGCACCGACGACTCGCTCACCGACACCGAACGCAACGTCATCTACTACCTCACGGTCTACAACGAGCCGATGGTGCAGCCGGCCGAGCCCGAGAACGTCGACCGCGAGGGCATCCTGCGCGGGCTCTACCTCTACGCCGAGGGGTCCACCCAGGGTCTGCCCGACAATGCGCCGCGGGTGCAGCTGCTCGCGTCCGGCGTCGGCATGGCGTGGGCGCTCGAGGCCCAGGAGCTGTTGCGCAACGACTGGCACGTCGTCGCCGACGTGTGGTCGGTGACGTCGTGGAACGAGCTGCGCCGTGACGGGCTGCGGTGTGACGAGGCCGCGTTCCTCCACCCGGAGAACGAGGCGCCGGTGCCGTGGGTGACCCGGCAGCTGTCCGGTCGCCCGGGCCCGGTCGTGGCCGTCTCCGACTACATGCGGGCCGTCCAGGACCAGATCCGCCAGTGGGTGCCGGGGCGCTTCTCCTCGCTGGGTGCCGACGGGTTCGGCTTCTCCGACACCCGCCCGGCCGCGCGGCGCTTCTTCCACATCGACGGCCCGTCGATGGCGGTCCGCGCGCTGCAGTCGCTCGCCGAGGGTGGCGAGGTCGACCGGTCGGTTCCGCTGGAAGCCGCCCGCCGCTACCGGCTGTCCGACGTCACCGCGGGCTCCTCGGGCAACGAGGGCGGCGACAGCTGAGCGCAGATGATCGTCGCCTGGCGGCGGCGTGTTCTACGCGATCGGCATCGCTCCCGCCGGCCCCGACGACACCGGGTCGTATGCCGCTGCCGTCGCCGAGGCAGTGCGCATCGTCCGGGCCAGCGGCCTGCCCTACGAGACCAACGCGATGTTCACCAACATCGAGGGCGAGTGGGACGAGGTGATGGCCGTGCTCAAGCAGTGCGTCGACGCCATGACCTCCTCCCACCCGCGGGTCTCGCTGGTGGTCAAGGCCGATATCCGGCCCGGTCACACGGGCCAGCTGGCCGCGAAGGTGGCCCGCATCGACGAGGTCCTCGGGCGGGACGGCTGACCCCGTACGGGTGAGACGCAGGTCACTCGCGCCGGCGTTGCAAGTTCTCGCAACACCCTCGTGCCGGTCGACGTCGCGCTGCTACCGCTCGCGCGATCTCATCGCCCACAGAGGGGAACCCCCGTGCACCGAGCACTTCGCCGCGTGGCCGCCGTCCTGGCCACCACCACCGTGGGGGCTCCTGGCGGTACCGCCGAGATCACCTTCCACCTGCCGTAGGCCCCTGCGCGGACCCGCCGAATGGCCCGGACCGTCAGCACGGTCCGGGCCATCGCGCGACTCCACCGACGACTGCACCGGCGAGCGTCAGGCGGGCGGGGACACCTGGGCCGCGGCCGCCTCGACCCACCGGGTCGCCTCGGCGAGGCTCGGTGTCGTGCCGAGGGCCCGCCGGGGCTTCGCCGCCACGCGGTAGCGCTCGACGAGGTCGGCCGGGTCGACCGCGGCGAGCGACGCGACGTCGGTGACGCCGGCGTCGTACAGCACCGCGGCGTTCGTCCCGTCGACCCCCGGCACCCCGAGCAGCCCCGCGAGCAGCGTGAACCGGCCCAATGAGTCCCGGTCGACCCCGAGCAGGCTCACGAGCGTGGCTCGGGCGGTCGCCCGGGTCGCGAGGCGGGCGAAGCCACTCGTCGTCGTGACGTGCGCCCCGCGCAGGGCCGCGAGCTGCGCCTCGTCCAGGCCGTCGATCTCCTCGACCGGACGGTCGACGACCGTTGACGCCACGACCTCCTCGGCGGGCGGCTTCGGCACGGGCACGACGGTCATCGTCACGGTCGACAGGGCGGCGGCGTTGACCTCCTCCCCCGGCCGGACGAACTGGAAGCCGATGGTGCCGACCGGCGTGACGTCGACGTGCACCTTGGTCTCCAGGACGAACTCACGGACGGCGAAGTTCGACGTCGTGTTCGCCATCGACCCGAGCCGTTCGGAGATCCCGTCGAGAGCGTGCTGGAGCCCGTCGGCGAGGTCGTCGGAGGACCGCGGCGGGTCCCGCAGGGCGTCCAGCTTCTCGGTGAGCGCGGCGGACTCCGCCCGGGCCGAGGCGAGCTCGCCGCGCAGCGCGTCGACGATCTTCTCGAGGTTGTCCGTCGAGGCCGCGGCATCCGGCCCGGTGACGGGGGTGAAGACGCCGGTGACGCCGTCGACGGTCAGGATCCGGTCGGTGCCGGCGCGGGACAGGGCCGGCAGCCGGCCGAGGTCGAGGGTGGTGCGCACGGGGGGAGGGGTCATGGTGACGGAGGTCCTTCCTCGGACGTCGGCAGGGCGGCCGGGACGACCCGCTGCGGGGCCAGGGTGAGCCGCACGCGGGTCCCGGCAGCGGAGCGGTACCCGTAGACCCCGACGGTGACCGGGTTGACGGTGCGGCAGAGCAGGTGCGTACGGGCCGGGCCGCCCTCGGTGGGCGTCACCCGCACGGCCTCGGTGGACAGCTCGAGCTCGATCGAGGCCTCGTCGAAGGCGTACCACAGGGGTGGCAGCGCGAGGGAGCCCGGCTCGGCCGCGGCATACTCGGCCGCTCGCTCGCGCGCGTGCTCGTCGAGGAGGTCCTGGGCCTCGACGACGGCGGTGACCGTGCCCGCGAGGAGGGCACCCAGCTCGGTCTGCCGGGTGCCGCTCCCCGCGGTCGGCGAGGGGTCGCCGGTCGCCACGGTCAGAAGGTGACGGTCGTGGACTCGGAGATGATGCCCTTGCGCACCGAGACGACGACGTCGACCGGGGTGCGGTCGGCGGCAGCGTCGACGAAGGTCCGCGTGAGCAGCACCGTCAGCTGCCCGTTCGCATCGGTCTGGTCCACGCCGCCCACGTACTCCCACGCGACGCCGGCCGTGTCGACCGCGAGCGTCTTCCCGGCGATGGGGTCGCCTTCGGCGTTCTCGTAGGTGATGACCACCTCCATCGTCCGCGACGTCGCCGGGGGGCCACCGACGTCGGTGATGGGCCCGGCATCGACGCTGATCGACGGCCCGACGATCGCCTGGCGCGGCTTCGGCACCCCGATGTCGTGGCGGGGCTCGAGGATCGCGTTCATCCGCATCAGCCCGACGGAGCTCTCGGTGCGGAAATTCGTGTCCACGTGCGCCTGCGACGCGTCGTACTGGAAGTTGTTGTAGCCGCCCCCGAAGATCAGCCCGATGCCGGCCTGACCGTGCGAGTCGGTGCTGTGGTGCACGTAGGAGTCGGACGCCTGGGTCGTCGCGAACTGCGACGCCGTGAAGCGGCCCTGGAGCCGCACCTGCGACCACTGGTAGAGCACCGGGTCGACGACGTCGATGAGCGGCAGCTTCTGGGTGAAGGTCTGCGCGCCCGTGACGGTGCCGTTGTCGTCGTACTCGACCTCCTGCACCGCGATGACGTCGACGAGGGTCGTCGACAGCGCGGACGTGGTGTCGGCCGCCGTCTTGTTGAGTTCCTGCTGGGTGCTGGCGACGGCCTGCCCGGTGAGCCGGACGAGGTCGCCGAAAGCCATGCCTGCCGTGTTGAGCTGGCCGCTCACATCGGTGTTCGCCATGGGTGACTCATCTCCTTCAGATGGTGAGGGCGTAGGTCTGGCTCATCGCGCCGAGGCGGGCGACGAGGGTGACGCTGGCGCCGGCGGCGCCCGCGTTGGGGACGTTGCGGGTGACGGTGACGAGCACCTGCCCGTTCGCGTTCGTCGAGGTGCCGGTGAACGGGGCGGTGTTCGAGAAGCTCGTGCGCAGCCCCCCGGCCTCGACCCGCAGTGACACCCCGGGGTTGACGTCGCCACCGGCCTTGCGGACCGTGACGACCACGTCGACCGAGCGGTTGATGCCGGCCCCGGCCACCGCGGTCTCCTTGACCGGGCCCTGCGAGAACACGATCTGCGGGCCGATGGCCACCTGGCTCGGCACGGGGAGCTTCCCGGTCTGCCGTGGGCCGAGGATCGCGTCGATCCGCACCTCGCCGGAGGACCAGCTGGCCTCCTGCTCGTGCGAGCGCGTCCCGTTCTGCTGGTTGTCGAACCCGTACTCGTAGTTCACGCCGAGGAACCCCCAGAAGAGGCCCGCGCCACCGATGCCACCGCCGGACTGCTTGGCGTTGAAGGACAGCCCGTCGCTCTCGTTGAACGCCCCGCACGAGAGGTCCATCGACAGGGCCACCCGCTTCCACTCGTGGACGGTCGGCATGAAGAAGTTGAGGACCGACAGGTCGGTGCTCACGAGCTCGGTGTCCGCCGCGACCGGCAGGCCGTCGTCGTCGAGGTGCTGGATGACGTCGGTGACGACGGTGATCTTCGTGTCGGCGAGCTCGTTGACCGTGCTGATGACGCCCTGGTCGAGGGCGGCCTGCGAGTCGGCGACGCCGATGCCGATCGACTTGAGCACGTCACCGAAGGTCGGCGCGACCGCCTTGAGCTGGCCGCTGACGTCGGCGGCCGCGAGGGCTGCGCCGACACCGGCCGGTGCGCCGAGGCCGGCGAGGGCAGCGGCGGGTGCCGGTACGACGGGCGCGGCGGTGCGCGGCGCCGGGTTCACCGGGATGGTGGAGGTGGGTTCGCGCTCGGGCTTCCTCGCGCGCTCTGCCGTCTTCACGGGACGGCGCCTGGTCTCGGCCATGGTGGATCTCCTTCTTCTCTGGGTGGTGGGTCAGCCCGCGGGCCACGTCCTGACGACGAGGGCGAAGGGCTGGGGCGCCTGGGGGACGTTCTCGCCGCGGACGGTGAGGACCCAGGTGCCACCGGCCAACCCGTCGACGTCGACGACCTCCACCGTGTTCACACGGTCGGGGACGCCGGGGCGCTCGGGATGGCCGGGGACGTGGTTGCCGTGGACCGGCGGCGCCGGGGCGGGCCCGGTGAGGGTGAGGTCGAGGTCGTTGACGAGGCGTTCCCCCGGCTCGTCGTACCAGCACAGGGCCGCGCGCACCCGACCCCCGTCCGGGACCCGGAGGGGGAAGGTGCGGGCCGTGCCGGTGCGCACGGCGCGCGACCGCGTCGCGTTCTCCAGGATGCGCACCTCGCCGCCGTCGCCGGGGCGGGGCAGCGAG
The DNA here is from genome assembly GCA_963833495.1 of uncultured Actinomycetota bacterium. Lineage (GTDB taxonomy): Bacteria > Actinomycetota > Actinomycetes > Actinomycetales > Dermatophilaceae > Fodinibacter. The sequence continues at coordinate 56,110 of CAWHYJ010000015.1, forward strand.
CCGTCGACGTCGACCCGTCCGAAGCCGCAGACCCGCGGGTCCTCCGAGCCGCTGCCGTCTCGGGTGCGCACGGGCCCTGCCCCGACGAGGAGGAGTGCCTTGAGGGTCGGGCCGGCGGGTGCGTGCCCGCCGCGGTGCCGGCGCCAGCCCTGGCGGACCAGGGTCAGGGCGCCCGCGGCAGCGGCAACGGCAGCGGAGGTACCACCGTCGACGATGTAATGCGGTGCGGGAGAAGCGAACCCCCATCCTCGGCCGGTGCCGACCGTGGAGCGCGGGCCGACGAGGTTGGTGCCGGGGGCGCACAGGTCGGGCTTGCGCCGGCCGTCGGTGGTGGGGCCGACCGCAGAGAGCGGGGCCATCCGGTCGGGCTGCCCGGACACCGGGTCCGCGAGGTCGCGCGGATCGGTGAACCGGCGGCCCTCGGTCTCCAGCCGGGCCCACGTCGCGGGGAACCCGTTGGGGGCCGAGCCCTCCGTGGCCCCGATCGTCAGGACGTTCTTCGCGGTGGCCGGTGACTCGACCGAGCCCGCGTCGGCCCGCCGGTCCCCTGTGCGGTCACTCCCGCCGTTCCCGGCCGCGACGAGCAGCACGGATGCCGGGTGCTCGCGCAGGAAGAGGTCGGCCTCGTAGGCGTCGTTGTCGTAGGCCCCCCGCGCGGGGGTCCCCCACGCCGCCACGTGCACGCGGGCGCCCTGCCGGTGGCCCTGGAGGAACAGCTCGCGCAGGTCCGTCGGCCGCCCGGCGAGGGCGTGCCGCGATGCGCCGACCTCCGGGTGGCCCGGTGCCACGGCGACCCACTGCTCGATGGCCTGGACGACGAGCTCGGCGCCGGGTGCGACCCCGCGGTTGCGGCCCCCGCTGCCCGACCCGTCCCCGGCGATGACGCCGCTGACGAAGGTGCCGTGCCCGCTCGCGACGTCGGCCGGACCGTCATCGCCCCCCGGGTTGGTGACGTAGGGGGTCCACGACGGCCCGAGCGGCCAGGACAGCAGGGCCCGCACGCGCCCGCGCAGGTCCGTGACGACGGTGGCCGGGTCGCCGGTGTCGAGTCCGGTGTCGGCGACGGCGACGACCTCTCCCGTCCCGTCGAGCTCGCCGCACCAGGCGCCGTCCGCCAGTGACCAGCCGAGGTCCGGTGCGAGGCCGACGGCACTGGTTGCGGGCAGCCGCGGTCGCTCGACGAGCTTCACCCCGACGACGTTGCGCACGGCGGCGGGGTCTCCTGGCCAGTCGATGCGCACCTTGGTGCTGCCCTGGTCCAGCACTGTCGCGCCGAGCGCCTCGAGGCGGGCGACGACCCGCCGTCGCTCGGCGCGCGCGAAGCACACGACGTCGAGCCAGGACCGCCCGGGCCCCTCCTCCGGGGTCCCGAGGCGTCGGTCGCACAGACCCTCGTCGTAGGGCACGAAGCCCGCGACGAACGGGAGGCCGGCGAGCGCCTCGGCCACCGTGCGCCGCCCGACCGTGAGGCAGGCCCCGGCGGGCGGGCACCAGAACTCGGTCCGCGCCCCGATGCCGGCCAGCGCCGCGCGCCAGGACGGCCGCAGTGGGCCCGTGAACCTGGCGACCACGCGGGGGCCGTCGCCGAGCCGCGCGTCAGCATCGCGGACGACGACGGCGACGCCGTTGACGTGCACGACGTGGGACTGCTCACCCGTGGTCACACCTGCAGGAGCCGCGACGCAGCAGCGGTGATACTCCGCTTGGTAAGTATGCAGACTTCCGTATACTCTTGCATCGTGTCCAAGGTCCTCACCTCCCTGCCCGTCGGCGAGCGCGTCGGCATCGCCTTCTCCGGGGGTCTCGACACCTCCGTGGCCGTCGCGTGGATGCGCGAGAAGGGGGCGGTCCCGTGCACCTACACGGCGAACCTGGGCCAGTACGACGAGCCGGAGATCGACACCGTGCCCGAGCGCGCCGGCCAGTACGGCGCCGAGCTGGCCCGGCTGGTCGACTGCCGGCACGCCCTGGTCGAGGAGGGCCTGTCGGCCATCGCCTGCGGGGCGTTCCACATCCGCACCGGCGGCAAGACCTACTTCAACACCACTCCCCTGGGCCGAGCCGTCACCGGCACCCTGCTCGTGCGGGCGATGCACTCCGACGCGGTCGAGATCTGGGGCGACGGCTCGACCTTCAAGGGCAACGACATCGAGCGGTTCTACCGCTACGGCCTGCTCGCCAACCCCAACCTGCGGATCTACAAGCCGTGGCTGGATGCCGACTTCGTCGCCGAGCTGGGCGGCCGCCACGAGATGAGCGCCTGGCTCACCGAGCGCGACCTGCCCTACCGCTCCAGCCAGGAGAAGGCCTACTCCACCGACGCCAACATCTGGGGCGCCACGCACGAGGCCAAGACGCTCGAGCACCTGAACGAGTCGATGGAGGTGGTCGAGCCGATCATGGGGGTGAAGTTCTGGGACCCCTCGGTCGCGCATCGAGACCGAGGACGTCTCGATCACGTTCGTCCAGGGGCGCCCGGTGGCCGTCAACGGGCGCACCCTCGACCCGCTCGCCCTCGTCGACGAGGTGAACACGATCGGTGGCCGGCACGGCATCGGCATGTCCGACCAGATCGAGAACCGGATCATCGAGGCCAAGTCGCGCGGCATCTACGAGGCGCCCGGCATGGCCCTGCTGCACATCGCCTACGAGCGCCTGCTCAACGCCGTGCACAACGAGGACACCCTGGCCAACTACTACAGCCAGGGCCGCCAGCTCGGCCGGCTCCTCTACGAGGGTCGCTGGCTCGACCCGCAGAGCCTGATGATGCGCGAGGCCATCCAGCGCTGGATCGCCTCGCTGGTCACCGGCGAGGTCACCCTGCGGCTGCGCCGCGGCGAGGACTACTCCATCCTCGACACCCGGGGCGAGAACTTCAGCTACCACCCCGACAAGCTGTCGATGGAACGCGTCGAGAACGCCGCCTTCGGCCCGCTCGACCGGATCGGCCAGCTGACGATGCGCAACCTCGACATCGCCGACAGCCGCGCCAAGCTCGAGGTCTACGCCGGCCAGCCGGTGGAGCAGGGCCAGCTGCTCGTCGAGAACGGCACCCTGTTCGGCGAGCTGCCCGCCGGCGGCTACGACCAGATCACCGACAACCCGCTCGTGCAGACCGCCGACGACGACGCCCTCGACCGGGCCGCGATGGAGTCCGGCACCGACTGACCCGCCGGGCGGGCGCACCGGTGTTGTGCACGGCACACAAATACACTCCCCGTATGCCGCCCGCCCGCCCGCGCCCGTCCAAGGCCACCCGCGCCCGGGTCGCCCGCGCCGCCGGTGACCTCGGCGCCGCCGCGGTGCAGCAGATGGAGACCGACCACGAGTGGTACCGGTCGCTCTCGGCCGAGGACCGCTCCTGGGTGGGGCTCGTCGCGCAGGCGGGCATCACCTCGTTCCTCGACTGGTTCGGCGGCGACCAGGCCCAGCCGGCCGTGACAGCCGACGTCTTCGGCACCGCCCCGCCCGAGCTCACCCGCTCGATCTCGCTGGCACAGACCCTGGGCCTGATCCGCACGGTCATCAGCGTTGTCGAGCGCGAGATCGCCGGCCTCGCGGCCCCCGGTGAGGGTGACCTGGCCCGCGAGGCCGTGCTGCGCTACAGCCGCGAGGTGGCCTTCTCGGCCGCCGAGGTCTACGCCCAGGCCGCCGAGGCCCGGGGGGCGTGGGACGCCCGGCTGGAGTCGCTCGTGGTCGACGCGGTGCTGCGCGGCGAGGCCGACGAGTCGATGCAGTCGCGGGCGGCCGCGCTCGGCTGGGGCGCGGTCACCCAGGTCGTGGTGGTGGTCGGCTCCACCCCACCCGGGGCGACAGCACCGGTGCTCACCGACCTGCACCGCGCGGCGCGGCGCACCGGTGTCGAGCTGCTGGTCGCCATCCACGGTCCACGCATCATCTGCATCGGCGGCAGCGTCACCGACCCGATGGCCCTCGCGACAGCCCTCGACCCGCACCTCGGCGAGGGCCCACTCGTGGTCGGCCCGGTCGTCCCGCACCTGTTCGCCGCCGGGCGCAGCGCCCGGGCCGCCATCTCCGGGCACGGCGCAGCACCGGCGTGGCCCGCGGCACCCCGGCCCGTGCACGCCGAGGACCTGCTCGCCGAGCGGGCCCTGCTCGGCGACCTGCCGGCCCGCGGGGCCCTGCTCGCCCGCATCGTGCGGCCCCTGGCCGAGAGCCCCGGCGGCACCCTGCTCGAGACCGCGGCCGCCTTCCTCGACGGCGCCCACGGGGTCGAGGGCACCGCCCGCGCGCTGATCGTGCACCCCAACACCGTGCGCTACCGGCTGGCCGGCATCACCAAGACCATCGGTTACGACCTCACCGACGCCCACGACGCGCAGACCGTGCGCATCGCCCTCGCGTTTCACCGGCTGGGACCCGTCTCGCGGTCGAGCATCGCGGCCCTGACCGGCATCCCCGGCCCGTGCTCAGTTTGGAGGAAACCTACAGAACCGGCCGGAAAGGTTCGTCCCCGTTCGTCACGAGAAGGTCACGGCCGGCAGGACAGGGTGGAACACGTGATCGTCATCGTCTGCCCCGGCCAGGGCTCCCAGACCCCGGGCTTCCTCGCCCCGTGGCTCGAGCTGCCCGGCCTGCGTGACCAGCTGACCACCCTCTCCGACGCCGCCGAGGTCGACCTCGTCACCCACGGCACCACGTCCGACGAGGAGACCATCAAGGACACCGCGGTCGCCCAGCCGCTGCTCGTCGGTGCCGGGCTGCTCGCCCTTCGCGCGCTGTCGAACAGCACCGCCGAGGGCGGGGATGCCGGGTCGCCTGCCGGCACCGGCGCGCTCGCCGGGCACTCGGTCGGCGAGATCACGGCCGCCGCCGCGGCCGGGGTGCTCACCGAGACCGACGCCATGCGCTTCGTGGCCCAGCGTGGCCGGGCGATGGCGCAGGCCAGCGCGGCCACCCCCACCGGCATGAGCGCGGTGCTCGGTGGTGACCCCGACGAGGTGCTCGCCGCCATCGCGCGGCACGACCTCACCCCTGCCAACGTCAACGGTGCCGGGCAGGTCGTGGCCGCCGGTGCCCTCGACGCCCTCGCGGCCTTCGCGGCCGACCCGCCGGCCCGGGCGCGCGTCATCCCCCTGAAGGTTGCCGGCGCGTTCCACACCCACTTCATGCAGCCCGCCGTGGGCGAGCTGCAGGCCGGCTGGGCCGACCACGAGGTCTCCGACCCCGGGGTCACCCTGGTCTCCAACCGTGATGGCGCTGTCGTCACCGACGGCCGTGAGGTGCTCGACCGCCTGGTGGCCCAGGTGTCGAACCCGGTGCGCTGGGACCTGTGCATGGAGCGGTTCACCGACCTCGGCGTCACCGCCATCCTCGAGCTGCCGCCGGCCGGCACCCTCGTCGGGCTCGCCAAGCGGGCGCTCAAGGGCGTCGAGCTGCTCGCCCTGAAGACCCCCGACGACCTCGACGCTGCCCGCACCCTCATCAAGGAGCACTCGGCATGACCGTCACCTCGAAGGGCCACTCCGCAGCCCTGCGCTCCGCCACCCCCGCGGCGCACGCGCGCATCTCGGGGATCGGTGGCTACCGCCCGCGCCGGATCGTCCCCAACTCCGAGATCGTCGAGCGCATCGACTCCTCCGACGAGTGGATCCGCGAGCGCTCCGGCATCATCGAGCGGCGCTGGGCCGGCGAGGGCGAGTCGGTCATCGACATGTCGTTGTTCGCCGCCCGGCCGGCGCTGGAGATGGCCGGCATCGAGGGCTCCGACCTCGACGCGATCATCGTCGCGACCGTCAGCTGGCCCTACCAGACCCCGGGCGCGGCCCCGCTCGTCGCGAAGGCGTTCGGCAGCACGGCGATGGCCCTGGACATCTCCGCTGCCTGTGCCGGCTACTGCCACGGCATCGCGCTCGCCAACGACCTGGTGCGTGGCGGTACGGCCGAGCACGTCCTCGTGATCGGCGTCGAGCGGCTCTCCGACTTCACCAGCCGCGACGACCGCGGCACGGCGTTCATCTTCGGCGACGGTGCCGGGGCCGCCGTGATCAGCCGCTCCGAGACCGCCGGCATCGGCCCGACCATCTGGGGCTCCGACGGCGAGAAGTGGGACGCGATCTCGCAGACCGAGAGCTGGATCGACGTGCACGAGCAGAAGCTCGACTGGCCGCACATCGGCATGCAGGGCCAGACGGTCTTCCGGTGGGCCGTGTGGGGCATGGCACCGGTCGCCCAGCAGGCGCTCGACGCCGCCGGCGTCACCGTCGACCAGCTCGACGCGTTCATCCCGCACCAGGCCAACGTGCGGATCGTCGACGCCATGGCCAAGCAGCTCAAGATCCCCACCGACGTGGCGGTCGCGCGTGACATCGCGTACACCGGCAACACGTCCGCGGCCTCCGTGCCGCTGGCGATGGAGCGGATGGTTCGTCGCGGTGAGGTGCCCCGCGGCGGGCTCGCGCTGCAGATCGGCTTCGGCGCCGGGCTGACCTACGCCGCGCAGGTCGTCGTCATCCCCTGACGCACAGCTCCCGTGGGCCCACGGGTGACCCGGGCCATCAGTACCCCCGAGAAGAGATCGAAGGAGCACCGCAATGGCACAGAGTGAGCAGGAGATCCTCGCCGGACTGGCCGAGATCGTCAACGAGGAGACCGGCCTCGACCCGGCCGAGGTCCAGTCGGACAAGTCGTTCACCGACGACCTCGACATCGACTCGCTGTCGATGATGACGATCGTCGTCAACGCCGAGGAGAAGTTCGGCGTGCGCATCCCCGACGACGAGGTCAAGAACCTCACCACCGTCGGCGACGCCGTCAGCTTCATCGCCAAGAACCAGGCCTGACCCAGCTCGTCCGCCCCTCCCCCTCGCCACGAGGGCGGAGGGGGCGGACACTGGAGCACACGTCATCCCACGTCCCTTCCCACAAGGAGCTGCAGGACCCATGAGCGAGCGACGCGTCGTCGTGACCGGACTCGGAGCGACCACCCCCCTCGGCGGCACCATCGCCGAGACGTGGGACGGCATCCTGGCGGGACGGTCAGGGGCCAAGCCCCTCCCGGAGGAGTGGCTCGAGAAGTACGAGCTGCCCGTGCACTTCGCGTGCACGATCGCGCAGAAGCCCGAGGAGGTGCTCACCAAGGTCGAGGTCCGCCGGATGGACCCCAGCGCCCAGTACGCGGTCATCGCGTCGCGCTCCGCGATGGAGGATGCCGGCTCGCCCGAGATCGACCCGCTGCGCCTGGGCGTCGCGATCGGCACCGGCATCGGCGGCGTCTGGACCCTGCTCGACCAGTGGGACATCCTCAAGGAGAAGGGCGTTCGACGCGTCTTCCCGCTCGCCGTGCCGATGCTGATGCCGAACACCTCGGCCGGCAACGTGTCGCTACAGCTCGGCGCCCGCGCCGGCGCCCACACGACGGTGTCGGCGTGCGCGTCCGGTGCCGAGTCGATGGGCACCGGCTACGACATGATCCGCACCGGCCGCGCCGACATGGTCGTCGCGGGCGGCACCGAGGCCGCCATCCACCCGCTGCCGTTCGCCGGCTTCGCGCAGATGCAGGCGCTGTCGACCCGCAACGACGACATCGCCGCGGCGTCGCGGCCCTACGACACCGGCCGCGACGGCTTCGTCATGGGCGAGGGCGCCGCCGTCATGGTGCTCGAGGAGTACGAGCACGCGAAGGCCCGCGGAGCGCGGATCTACGCCGAGTTCGCCTCGATCGGCATGTCCGCCGACGCCCACCACATCACCGCCCCCGAGCCCGAGGGCGCCGGCGCGTCCCGGGCGATGCAGGAGGCGGTCGAGCGGGCCGGCCTGAGCGCCAAGGACATCGTGCACATCAACGCGCACGCGACCTCGACCCCGGTCGGCGACGTCGCCGAGGCCAACGCCGTGCGGCGCGCCTTCGGTGCCGCCGCCGACGACATGTGCGTCAGCGCCACGAAGTCGATGACCGGTCACCTGCTCGGTGCGGCCGGCGCGCTCGAGGGCCTGCTGACCGTGCTGTCGGTGCACCACCGCGTCGCCCCGGCGGCCATCAACATCGACGACTTCGACCCGAAGATCGACCTCGACGTCGTGCGCGGCGAGCACCGCACGCTGCCCGACGGCGACATCGCGGCGCTCAACAACTCCTTCGGGTTCGGCGGCCACAACGTCGCGCTCGTCGTGAAGAGCGTCTGAGGCCGGCCCCGCACCGCCCCCCGAGCTGCGCGCGACCCGCGCACACGACGACGCCCCCGCTTCCTCCCGGGGGCGTCGTCGTGTGCGTGGGGGTGTGGTGCGGCGGTCAGCCGACCTTGTGCAGCCAGCGCACCGGCGCACCGTCACCGGCATACCGGAAGGGCTCGAGCTCGTCGTCCCAGTCGGTGCCGAGCAGCTCCTCGATCATCTCGTGCATCGCCTCGGCGCTGCCGGAGGCGAGCATGACCACCTCGCGCAGCCGGTCCTCGTTGATCACGGCGTCGCCGCTCGCGGAGACCCAGGTGTGGTGGATGCCCAGGCGCGGGGTGTGCGACCAGCGCGAGCCGTCGCAGCCGGGGCTGGGCTCCTCGGTGACCTCGTAGCGCAGGTGGTCCCAGCCGCGCAGGGCGGAGGCGATCCGGGCGCCGGTGCCGGGTTCGCCGGCCCAGCTCAGCTCGGTGCGCACCAGCCCGGGAGCGGCAGGCTGGTCGGTCCAGTCGACGGCCACCCGGGCGCCGAGCACCCCTTCGACCGCCCAGACGATGTGCGGGCACAGCGCCTTCGGGGTCGAGTGGACGTAGACCACTCCCCGCGTGTTGGTACGCGGCATCGCGACAGACATCCTGGCCTCCTTCGCGTGCGAGGGACGTCTTCCCCAACGCCGGTGCGCGCGATGTCTGGCCGTGCGGTCTGCCGGTGGCCGGGTTTCACCCCGGTCCGGATGCCGTGTGGCGCTGCTCTGTGGGCACGTACGAGTGCCGTTGTGGGTCACATCATGCCCCAAGCGCCCCAGCAGCACCAGCAAACGCACCAATCCCGTTCGCCTCGTGGGCGGTGGAGTTGCTACGCACACTCGGGAAGCTGCAGGGTCGACGCGGCGTGGCGGCCGTGCGGCACGCGCCCCGGTAGGCTCGCGGCGCCCGGAGCCGGTGGTCACGGCCGCGGGCGCGGGGCGTTAGCTCAGTCGGTCAGAGCAGCGGACTCATAATCCGTCGGTCGTCGGTTCAAGCCCGACACGCCCCACCAGACGTTTCCGCAGGTCAGCGTTACCACGGCGACCACCGCCTGATCACGACGAGACCTCGGCACGCTCGATGTGGCACGTTTGTGGCACAAGAGCGTCCAACGCGTCCGCCACGCCGTCGAGGTCGTCGCCGAACAGCCCGGCGTAGATGTCCAGCGTCATCGCGGCCGAGGCGTGGCCCAGCATCCGCTGCACCGCCTTGACGTTCGCGCCGCTCGCGATGGCCAGGGACGCCGCCGTGTGCCGCAGGTCGTGCGGCGTCACCCCCACGAGGCCGGCAGCCGCGCAGGCAGGATCGAACACGCGGTGACGCCAGTTGCCCAGGCGGAGAACTCCCCCGCCGGGCGAGGAGAAGACGACGTCGTCACCGCTCTTGCCTTCGCAGGCCACCTGGAGCAGCTCGACGAGCGACCGTGGCACCGGGACCGACCTGGTTTCGTGCGTCTTCGGCGTCGACCACTCCGACCGGCCGCCGACCTCCGTCACGCTCTCGGCCACCCGAGAGCCGCCGCCGCTCGAAGTCCACCCGCTTGACCTTGAGCGCCGCCAGCTCGCCGAACCGGAGACCCGTGAACGACAGCACGAGCACCGTCAGCCCCGAGGGACCGGCCGCTGCCGCCAGCTTCGCCACCTCGTCTGCGGTGAGGAACCTCGGCTCGCTGCGCACCTGGCGCGGCAGCCGCACCCCTGCGGCCGGATTCCGACCGATCCGCCCGTCCTGCACCGCCGCGTCGAGAATGAGCGACAGCACCCGGTGGACCTGCCGCACCGTGCCGGGACGCAGACCAGAGGTCCGACAGCTCGGCCAGCCAGGTCGCGACGTCCGAATGAGCCACCGACCCCAACGGCCAGGTTCCCCACGTCGGCACGATGTGCTTCCTCGACGATGCCCGCGATAACGCTCCCGCGTCGACGGCTTGAGGTGCCCCAGGCCGCGAGGCCCAGCTCTCCGCGAAGGTCGCCACGCGCAGCTTCGCCCCCGCCGGGTCGATGTACTGGCCGCGGTGCATCTCGGCCAGCATCTGGTCCAGCCAGCGCTGGGCGTCGATCTTCCGGCGGAAGGACTTCTTGTGCTGCCGCCCCGCCGGATCGCGCCACCGAGCCAGCCACTTGCCGTCCCGCGGGTCACGCCCCACGCTCGCCACGTCAGCCGTCCTGCGCCGCCACCCAGGCCCGCACCCGGTCAGGGTCGAACCGCAGGTGCTTCCCGAGCCTCATGCCAGGCGGGCCCTCGCCCTTGTGCCGCCACTGGTACAGCGTCGCTACCGGCACGCCGAGGAACGCCGACAGGTCGTCGACGGTCCACAACCGATCACACGTCGGTGGTGCCACGTCATCGGGCACCACCCGTCCTACTGCTCTCATCGCTCCGGCTCCCGTCTGCCCAACTGGTCCATTTCGTTCGTCGTCATGGCTCTCACTCCTTGCCAGTGTCGGACGATTCGGTGTTGTGGGTTGTCCGTCGTGCACAGGCTCGGCGGCGGGCGTACTCGCGGGCACGGGCGGCCGCGGCGGTGGCCAGGGCGGTCTCGCCGGCGTTGGCCCAGCCGCTGCCGGCGTACGCCCAGGACCCGATGACGAGCGTCGCCTCGTCGGTGTCGTCGGCGAGCAGCTCGGCCTCGAGGTCGCGCAGGTCGACGGTCGTGCCGGCGCGGGCGGCCGCGGCGATGCGGATCTGGGCGCGTTGCCGGGCCCGACGCAGCCGCCCGAGGGTGACGGAGTAGCGGCGGGACTTGGTCGAGAAGTGGCCCCGGAAGCCCAGGGTGTGCGCCCACCGGCCGAGGAGCCGGTACGGGCCCGTGGGGTCTTGGGCGGCGTCGGCCTGGGCGGCGAGGCCCCGGGCGGTGGCGTGCAGCCGCCGCAGGTGCGGGTTGTCGCGGGACTCGGTGTCGGTGGCGGACTTGGTCGCGTACTTGGCCAGGTAGCCGGCGACCTGCTCGGCGCTGAGTGGGGCATCGGGGTCGTCGGTGCGCCGGGAGGCCCGCACGACGCGGGTGTCGACCTGCGCGCCGAACGCCAGGACCCGGGTCGTGCCGTCCGGGGTGACCGGGTCGGCGACGAGGGTGACCTCGGCGGCGACCTGCTCGACGACCTCGGCGAGGACGCCGGCGGTGACCTCCCTCGGCGCTGGGGCGAACCCATCGGCCGTCCGGCGGCCCGTCGAGGCGGATCAGGGCGTGGAAGTGCACGGCGCCGCGGACCTGGTACTCGGCGACCTTGGCGTACTGCAGGCTCGCGACGTCGCCCAGGCGGTCCAGGTCGGCCCCGAGCAGCTGCGCCAGGCGGCGCTTGAGGGCGATGGTGAAGCGGCGCCACAGCTCGGGCGCCCACCACTGCCAGAGCACGTGCGACTCGTAGTCGTAGCAGTCCGGGCACAGCGGCTGCCCGAGTGCCGGGTCGTCCGGTTGGTGCACCTGGAAGCAGGCCCTGGGCCGCCCGTGCCGGCAGCGTGCCGCTGAACCTGCGCGGGGCCGGCAGCGGCGGTTCTGCACGGCGGCCGTGGACCGCACCGAAGGAGGGCGCGGTCAGCGTCGCGAAGACCAGGGGGTTGTCGGCGACCGCCTCCGGCACGCCCTTGCCGCCGGCCACCCCGGCCCGGATCAGGTGGAAGGTGTCGGCGGCGTACAGCCGTGAGCACGACGGGCACCGGTCGGCCCGGCGGTTGCCGCACCGCACGAACGTGACCCCACCGGGCTCGTCGGCGGAGGCGTACTGGCGGACCACCTCACCGCTGGTGCGGTCGACGGTGACCGAGCTCCCGACCAGCCGGACCGGGCTGCTGCAGAACCCCACCCGGGCCGCGGTCGACGCCCACTCGTCGAGGTCCGCGGACCGTAGCCGTTCCAACACCTGGGCGTGGGTGCCGGCGTCGGTACCGGGCAGGCCGGCCCAGTCAGGGCTCAGGGCACCGGCGTCGACGACGGCGTCCCAGACCTCGCTGACCTTCGCGCGCGTCATGTCGGCCACCCCCTTCCCGGGAGGGTGTGCCGGATGACTAGTGCGACCCGTCACCCGGCACACCCGGTCCTGGGCGGCCAATCACCGATGCGTCTCGAGCCCCTGGGGTCGCTCAGGAGACGGAAGCGGGCTCAGCGCGGGGCGAGTTCGATGTCCGGCGTCTCAAGGTGGTCCGGCTGCTGGCCGGGTGGGGAGCCGACTCCCAAGGGCGTTGCTCGTGTCGCGTGGGTTGCGCTGTGTCCGCTCCCACCAAGGTGACAGCGCGCCACCCGTTCGTTCCACTAGAAGCCTGATTGCGGGCAGATAGTCGTCGTGCGGCGGCGCCTGGACCATCGTCGGCGCCGCGTTGGAACCACCCGTCGGTTAGCAAGGCCTCCATGTCTTGCCGCCCGGCGCGTAACAGCGGGGCCCTGTGTAGCCGGAGTCCGCGCCCGAGCCGCCGCCGCTCGAGGAGTCATCCTCGTCTGTGGACTGGTTGCGCTGCGCCTCTGCCTTGGCTTGGCGCGGGCCTTCGCCTTGGCTTCGGCGCGGGCCTTCGCCTTGGCCTTGGCGCGGGCCGCTGCCTTGGCCTTGGCGCGGGCGGCTGCCTTGGCTTTGGCCTGGGCGGCTGCCTTCGCCTTCGCGCGGGCCGCTGCCTCGGCGCGGGCCTTGGCGTCCGCCCGGGCCTTCTCCTGCGCTTTCAGGGACCCCTCGGTCTTCAGCAAGGCGTTGTAGGTGGCGGCGCTTTGGCTGGCCAGCCCCGCGACCTCGTGGACCAGCGGGGACAGCACGCGCTGGGGCAGTGCAGCCACCTCGGAGGCCGACTTGGCTACGAGATAGTTCTGCAGCGTCGACGCGTCTTCGGTCACCGTCTTGGCCACGAGGGCGGCCGCTGCCGCATCGGAAGCCGTCTGGGGAGCCGGCGAGGTGGCCAGGTTCGCCACGTCCTTCTTCAGGGTCTGCACCTGCCCGGGAGCGGTGCACGGTGCGGTCGGGTCGAACAGGCCAAGGCGCTTGTCGTCGGCGGCCTGCCACGAGGCGTCCACCTCCGCTCGAAACCTGGTGTTCGAGCCAACCGTGGCCGGGACGGCCAAACCCTCGGAGGCCAGCTGTGCGTTGACGAGCACACCATTGGCGTACACGCCGGCCAGAGTCCGGCCGTACCGGTCGGTCCGCTCGACATCGAACGCAAGATCCACCGCAGAACCCTCGGGCAACAGCTCGCTTCAGGCGCTGCGACGCCTCGGGACCCAGACACCCGACCGGACGACTCGGGTCCACCGTCTCCGGGGCGTCGACGTTGAGCAGCCGCACCCGGGTGGTGGTGGTGCCCCAGAGGCCGGAACTGACATCGACCGTGTCGCCGTCGACAACTCGCACGACGTGGTACTCGTCCGCCGAGGCCGATTGAGCTCCCACCAGCGTGAGAGCGACGACGACGAAGAGTCGCCGCCCACGTGCAAGGAGACGCTTCTTCCAGGAGATCGCCTTGATCCGAATGTTCTTCAGACGGATCGCCATTGGGTGAGCTGCCCTTCAGCCAGAGTTCGCTGACGGAAGGGGTGGTCAGTGAGCGGTCGTGGCGATGGCGTCTCGCGCCCGTCGTCCCCCGTGATACCCGTCAGCGCAGGCGTGGCCGCGGTGCGCTCATCCGCGAGTTGTTTCCTGGCGGCAGCCAGTCCTCGTTGATCCCGTCGCAAGCTCCGCCATAGGGACCTCACGGCAGCCCACCACCCGTACACGGCGAAAACCATGAAGCAGCACACCGCAACGCCTAGGTAAAGGCTCCCAACCACGGCTACGACCTGCACCATCGTCCGAAGGATGACCGCGCCGAGAGTGGACGCCACCACCAGGAGCAACTTCGCCTGCGCGACATCGGTCTCCGCCTTATAGGTGGCGGTCTCTGCCTCGGCGATCCGCTCTCGCGCCCGAATCGCCTCGTCTGTCATGTTCGGGTCGTTCATCATCGGCCTTTGGCCCTCTGCGGTCGGCTGGTTCATCGGGCGCGGGTGGGGATGGTGACGGTGCGGCTGCCGCAGCTGCCGGACAGGATGCTGGAGAGCTTGCTGCGCTCGGCGGTGTCCATGGTCATCCGCCAGCGGTACTTCACCTGGACCCAGGTGATCGCGTAGGTGCAGCGTGACGAGGTCAGCGGCGGCAGCCACTGGGCCGGGTCCCGGTCGCCCTTGGAGCTGTTCAGGTTGTCGGTGATCGCGTTCAGGGTCGGGCCGTAGGTGTCGTTGGCGTAGGCGCGGCGGACGGTGCTGGTCCAGGAGCGTGCGCCGGACCCCCAGGCCTCGGACAGGGCGACGTGGTGGTCGATGTCGACGTCGGAGGGGTTGGTCCAGGTGCGTCCGTCCCAGGGGGAGACCCACTTGCCCTTGGCGACCGTGCAGTGGCGGCTCGTGGTGTAGGTCGGGGTGACCTTGGACTCGGCGATGAGCACTTCTTGGCGGGTGTCCTGGCAGTCGCCGTTGGCGTCGATCCAGTGGGTGAACTTGGCCCGGTCGTAGCCGGTGTTGCTCTCGGCGGCGACGCTGACCTTGGACAGCAGGCTGCGGGCGGTGGTGGTGGAGGCCTGGGCGGGCGCGGCGGCCACGCACATGCCGAGGAGCACCGTGGCGCTGATGACGGCGGCCTGGGCGGGCCGGAACAACCTCTTGATCGAGGACACGACTGGTGACTCCTGAGTTCTGCGCCCGGGATGCAGCGATGGGTGGGCCGGTTGGTGTTGCGCACCGATCTGTGGACCTGGCGGGTCGGGTGCGTGTGCTGACCGGACCCGCGTCACCGGAACAGCCCGCCCCGCCGAAGCGGGGCGGGCTGTTGTTGGTGCTGGTGGATCAGGCGGTGGTTCAGACCTCGGTCCAGAGGAACCACGCGCCGCCGCTCTTGCCGTTGGGCACGAAGTAGGGCTCGTTCACCTTGTGGTTCTCGGACTTGTGGAGCGTCGACTGCGGGTCACCGCTGGTGGGGTGCCACGCCGGGTCGGTCGGCGTCCGGGGCCGAGGTCGAGGCACGGAGCCGCCGGTCCACGTGTTCCAGACCTGGGTCTTGACCACGTTCGGCGCCGCCGTGACCACCACGTCGTCGATGACGGGGCCAGCCGCCGCGCTGACTCCGATCGGCGACGGGCCAGTCGTGGTGGTCGTGCTCGTGAAGGTCAGCGTGGTCTCGAGGTGCGGTCGCGGCGAACGTGAAGGTCTGGTCCTTCCACTTCATGTCCGCGGTGGTGTTCCCTCCGTTGCCGTGTTGTAGCGTGAACTGCGGCTTGTCGCGCCGGCAGCGGTGACTCCATCGTCTTCGGCCCGCGGGTCGACGTTCCCGTCCGGGTTGCCGGACATCGCGAAGGTCACGTTGTACGTCTGGCCTGGCACCGTGTCGATGGTCTGGCTGATCGAGCCTGGGTTGAAGGCGTTCAGGTCGATGCTGCGTGACCCGTCGTCGGCCTCCCACAGGCGTTGCCCACGATGTCGACGCCTGCACCGCCGACGGTCCAGTCGGTGAGGGTCTGGTGCTGCCGCGTCCACCAGGGAGTACCCCATCGGAGAAGGTGACGGCAGCGCTCCTCAAACGAGAGGTTGGTGAGCGTAGTTGCGGCGTTGGCCGAGGCGGCGAAGGCGAGCGGGGCGGCGACCGCGGCGATGGCCACGAGGCCGAGGATGGTCTTGCGCATGGTGTGTCTCTTTCGTCCTGCATGTTGCGGGATTCCGTCCCGCGACGGCTACGAAGGGGCGGCTCTGGCTCGAGGATCAGAGCGCCTCCCTGCTGTAGCCGGGAAGTGTTCGGACGAGCGTCTGTGCTGCCTCACATGGGGAGTCTATAGGGTGTCTATCGTGCTTCCAAATCGGTCTCATGTGACTCTATGCGACTCGCTATCTGCTACTGTCGGTCGCATGGCGCGCCCCTATGCAGACCCTGTGGAGATCCTGACCGGACCGGTCCCAGCCCAGTCCCCGTTCATCCCCCTGGACGCCAAGATCGTGGTGGGCGCGGTCGCGCCGGCCTCCCCGGACCCGATCCCGATCGTGCTGCTGCCCGGGTTCGAGTACCGGATGAGCGAATGGCGGCACCCAGAAACGAACGAGGTGCACTGGCGCCTCGAGCGCAGGAAATCCGCCCAATACGGCGGAGACGAGTAGCCCTCGAATCGGTGGCCGCGTCCGAGAAGCTCCGCAATGCTCCGAGGGCCGCGACGCCCTGTCAGCCGTGGCCGCACGAGCGCGACGCAACCGCTAGGCCAGCGGAACGAATTGGGATTGGGCCGGTAGCCGGTGCAGTGATGTCGTGCTGCGGCGAGCCCTGCTCTGGTGACCTCGCGAGCTTCTCCCCGGGAAGCGCATTCGAGTGTTCGACCGGCCTGGCGAGACGGGACGACGGGACGGGACGACGGGAGCGCCGTGAGAACTTTCCTTACTGGTTCAAGGCGCGCCTCCGGCGCGCAGGCGCGGGGGCCCCGCGCTGCGGGCGCTTCGCGCCCTCCGCGCACCCCACCGCACGCGCCCCCGAGATTCAGTCCGAAGACCCACGCGCAGAGCTGCGCGCGGCCGAGCCTCAGAGCCAACTGCCGACGTCGCCCAGCGACGTAGACCCCGATCACGCGGCGTCGCCTGGTCCAATCGGGAGCCTCCGGACTGACCTCGCCAAGAGCCGCCGACCCTGCGCTCCACTGTCCACCGGCCTCCGGGCCGCATCAAGGGCGCTGCGCGTCGCTCCGCGATGACCTTCGGCCACCCTTGACCCGACCACTCCGGCCGGCTCCCCTGCTCCGCTACGGATCGGTGGCTCTCCCTGCCCGAACCGTCGTTGTGGCACGTTGGTGGCACACCAGGTTGCAACTCGGGTCGTGCGCGACCGAAGCCAACAGCAGCCAACCACGCACGAATTGGGCTTTCACCGACCCCGCCGACAGAGGCCCGAGCCGCCTCATAATCCGTCGGTCGTCGGTTCAAGCCCGACACGCCCCACCACATATCCGCAGGAGGATCGCCCCGCTGACCGGGTCAGGACTGGTTTTCGCCGGGATGGGCCTCCCGTTGAAGGTGGTGCGCCACTCGTTCCATGGTGTGAGCAGCGCGCCCAGCGCTCCCGCAACACGTCCAAGCTCCTCAAGACTCGCGGGTCATCCGTGTCCCCCCAAGCCACTTCGTAGAGCGGCGGCGTGTCCTTCAGGTGAGGTGGGCGTAGCGCTGACCCGGCTGGATCCACGGTGCGGGCTTGGCCGGTCGGCAGGTCTGGTACGTGAGGTCGATCGCCCCCGGGGTACTAGTGGTGTGCGGGCTCGAAGCGATCGCCGGACGATAATGGCTCTTGGCATCGGCATCGTCCTGGGTTCGGAGCGGCCCTGCTCGCGCCCCACCCCCGGACCCGACCTCGATGGTCTGCGATCGCATCGAGAAGGCGTTGACTGAGCCACAACCTTCCATTGCAGCGGCGCATATGCAGACGGCAGTGGATGAACGCAGTGAACTGCCCCCGGGCGGCCTTCGCGACGTGCTGCAGCACTACGCCGATTCGGGCAGTGCCAATCCGCAGGACGTCGTGGACCAGTACGGCAAGTACTGCTCTTAGGGTGAGG
>CAWHYJ010000016.1:0-277777 GCA_963833495.1 uncultured Actinomycetota bacterium
AGACGAGGCGCGGGAGTGGTTCGTCAAGGCCATGAAGGGTGACATGGAAGGGGAGACCGACGCGGTCGAGCGACTGGAGGAGCTCGACGGCATCGAGCTCGAGCTCGGCGAGGACGAGCTCGAGGAGCTCGACGTCGACGTGGCCCGTGCGGAGGCGCCCGATGCCGGCGTGCGCACCGACCAGCCCGCCGGGGAGCCGGGGGAGTGACCTCGGCCGGCTCGCTCGTCGCTCGGTACGCCGCCCTGGTCTGCGACCTCGACGGGGTCGTCTACCGGGGTCCGAGCGCCGTGCCGCACGCCGTGGAGGTGCTCGGCACCCTGGACGTGCCGGTGCTCTACGCCACCAACAACGCGTCCCGGTCACCGGCTGACGTCGCCGCCCACCTGCGCGACCTCGGCCTGACCTGCGCGCCCGAGGCGGTGGCCACGTCCTCGCAGGCTGGCGCCTGGCTGCTCGCCGACCGACTGCCGGCCGGCAGTGCGGTGCTGGCGGTCGGCGGTGCGGGTGTCGCGACGGCCCTCGCGGAGGCCGGGCTGCAGCCGGTGCTCCCTGCCGACGCCGCGACCGTCGGCGTCGAGGCTGTGCTGCAGGGCTACGGCCCCGACGTGACGGCGAGCGACCTCGCCGAGGCCGCCTATGCCGTGCAGGCCGGCGCCACGTGGGTGGCCACCAACACCGACGGCACACTGCCGACCGACCGCGGGGTGGCACCCGGCAACGGCTCGCTCGTGGCGGCCGTGGAGCGCGCCGTCGGCACGCCACCGCACCTCGTCGCCGGCAAGCCCGGGCCGCCGCTGTACCTGCTGTGCGCTCAGCGCCTCGACCTGCCCCCGGGCCGCCTGCTCGCGATCGGTGACCGGCTCGACACCGACATCGAGGGGGCGGTGGCCGCGGAGATGGACTCACTGCTCGTGCTCACGGGGGTCGACGACCTGCGGGCCTGCCTCGACGCGCCGGCGCACCGCCGTCCGACCTGGGTGGCGCCCGACCTGCGGGCCCTGCTGGCCGAGCCCGATGACACCGCCGGCGGGCTCACTGAGCTGACCGGTGCGGTGCGTGCCGTGCATGCCGCGCGCGACGCCGGAGCCGCGAATGCCGAGGTCGACGCGCTGGTCGCGCGCGCCGAGTCCGTGGTCGAGAGCGCCGCATCCCGGTAACGTGGCCCCGGAGGGCGGCTGACCGGGCTGCCACGTGTCAGGAGGACCCATGGCCAAGCGCTCCATCCAGGGCTACGTCGAGCTCGCATCAGGGCTCGGTGAGCTCACTCGCAGCGCCGCCAAGGAGGCGGCCGCTGAGATCCTCGCCCTGGCCGGCTCGGACGCCTCGCGCAAGAAGGCCGCCAAGCAGGTCAGCGGGCTGGCCGACGAGCTGCTGCACGCCGCGCAAGCCAACCGCAAGGCCCTGGTCCGTCTGGTGCGTCGCGAAGTCGACTCGGCCGTGGGCAGGCTCGACGTCAACCGGATCTCCACCGACATGCAGTCGCTGGCCGGGACGGTCGCGGGGCTGGCCGCGCAGGTCGACGACCTCGCCCGCTCGGCGACCGGCATGACCACCCGCACGCCCGGACCGGTGGCCGACGCCCTCGCCGACCTCGGGCCCGAGCCGACCCGGGTCGCCGCGCCCGCCAAGAAGGCGTCCGCCAAGAAGGCGTCGGCCAAGAAGGCGTCGGCCAAGAAGGCGTCGGCCAAGAAGGCGTCGGCCAAGAAGGCGTCGGCCAAGAAGGCGTCGGCCAAGAAGGCGTCGGCCAAGAAGTCGTCGGCCAAGAAGGCGTCGGCCAAGAAGGCGTCGGCCAAGAAGGCGTCGACAGCAACGAAGAGCGCGCCGGCGAAGACGGCACCCGCGAAGAAGTCGCCGGCGCAGACCACCACCGCGCGCCAGGCCCCGTCGAAGAGGACCTCGACGGCCGCCCAGACCACGACGGCGAAGACCACGACCGCCCGCCAGGCCCCGTCGAAGAGGAACTCGACCGCGGCCAAGACGACGACGGCCAAGACCACGTCGGCCACGCCGGCGAAGAAGACCTCGACCGCGGCCAAGACCACGACCGCGCGCAAGGCACCGGCGAAGAGGACCTCGACCGCGGCCAAGACGACGACGGCGAAGACCACGACCGCGCGCAAGGCACCGGCGAAGAGGACCTCGACGGCGGCCAAGACGACGACGGCGAAGACCACGACCGCGCGCAAGGCACCGGCGAAGAGGACCTCGACGGCGGCCAAGACGACGACGGCGAAGACCACGACCGCGCGCAAGGCACCGGCGAAGAGGACCTCGACGGCGGCCAAGACGACGACGGCCACACCGGCGAAGACCACTTCGGCCGCGCCGGCGAAGATCACGTCGGCCGCGCCGGCGAAGATCACGTCGGCCGCGCCGGCGAAGAGCACGTCGGCCACGCCGGCGAAGAGCACGTCGGCCACGCCGGCGACGAGCACGTCGGCCACGCCGGCGACGAGCACGTCGGCCACGCCGGCGACGACCACGTCGGCCACGCCGGCGACGAGCACGTCGGCCACGCCGGCGAAGAGCACGTCGGCCACGCCGGCGACGAGCACGTCGGCCACGCCGGCGAAGAGCACGTCGGCCACGCCGGCGAAGAGCACGTCGGCCACGCCGGCGACGACCACGTCGGCCACGCCGGCGACGAGCACGTCGGCCACGCCGGCGACGAGCACGTCGGCCACGCAGGCGACGAGCCACGTCGGCCACGCCGGCCGCCAGCAGCACTCCGGCCGGCGCGTGACCGAGCCGCACCTCGACAGCACCGCGAGCGACGGCCCGGTGCCGTCCCCACCGGCCGGTGCCCCCAGCACGGGGGCACCGCCGGAGACGGGCGATCTGGTGATCGATGCCGCCCTGGGCGACCTCGCCGCCGCGCCTGGCGACGACCTCGACGCCCAGCTCGAGGCCGGCGAGGCGGTGCACCGCACGCTGCAGTCGCGCCTCACCGACCTCGGCGGCTGAGATCGGCCGCCTCGACGCCGAGCTGGTGCGGCGCGGCCTGGCCCGGTCGCGCGGTGAGGCTCGCGACCTGATCGTCGAGGGCCTCGCCGTGGTCGACGGGACGACGGTCAGCAAGCCTTCGCACCCCGTCACCGACTCGGATGCCGTGTCGGTCACCTCCGCGGGTCCGCGCTGGGTCGGCCGGGCCGCCCACAAGCTCGTCGCCGCCCTCGACGAGTGGGGCCCGCAGGGGCTGGTGGTCACCGGCCGCCGCTGCGTGGACGTCGGCGCGTCGACCGGCGGCTTCAGCCAGGTGCTGCTCACGCGCGGCGCCGCCCGGGTGGTGGCCGTCGACGTCGGCCACGGCCAGCTCGTGCCCGAGGTGGCCGACGACCCACGCGTCGAGGAGCGCAGCGGCACCACGGTGCGCGGCCTGACCGCGCACGACCTCGGCGGCCCGGCCGACCTCGTGGTGGCCGACCTGTCGTTCATCTCGCTCACCCTCGTCATGGGCGACCTCGTCGGTCTGTTGCACCCGGACGGCGACCTCGTCGCGCTCGTCAAGCCCCAGTTCGAGGTGGGCCGTGGCCGGCTCAACCGCCAGGGGGTCGTCGTCGACCCCAAGGACCGGACACGCGCCCTCGAGCAGGTCGTCGCGGCGGTGGACGAGCACGGTCTGCACGTGCACGGCATCGCCACCAGCCCGATCAGCGGTACGAGCGGGAACACCGAGTACCTCCTGTGGGCGCGGTCGGTGCCGTCGGACACAATGAACCCGGACCGGGTCGCCGACGCCGTGCGCGCGACCACCACGCACCCACCGAGCGGAGGACGACGATGACGACCGCGCCGTCGCGCCGCATCCTGCTCGTGACCAACGTCCACCGTCCGGAGGCCCAGCAGCTGGCCGCCGATGTCGCCACCCGCCTCATCGCCTCGGGGGTCGGCGTCTGCGCGCCGTCCGACGAGCTCGTCGACTCCCCGCTGGCCGCGGTCGCCGGGGTCGAGGCGTCCGCCGCCGGCGATGCCTCCGACGGCCCCGACTCAGCAGCCGCCGGCTGCGAGCTGGTCTGCGTCCTCGGGGGCGACGGCACGATCCTGCGCGGCGCCGAGCTCTCCCGCGGCTCCGGCGTGCCCCTGCTCGGGGTCAACCTCGGCCACGTCGGCTTCCTGGCCGAGGCCGAGCGCGAAGACCTCGACGCCACCGTCGAGCGCATCGTCTCGCACGACTACACCGTCGAGGAGCGGATGACTCTCGAGGTGCACGCCTTCGAAGACGGCCAGAGTGTGTTCTCGTCCTGGGCCTTGAACGAGGTGACCGTCGAGAAGGCCTCCCGCGAGCGGATGCTCGAGCTCACCGTGGCCATCGACGGTCGCCCCCTGTCGACCTGGGGTTGCGACGGCATCGTCATGGCCACACCCACCGGGTCCACGGCCTACGCGTTCTCGGCCGGCGGCCCGGTCGTCTGGCCCGACGTCGAGGCCCTGCTCCTCGTGCCGATCAGCGCGCACGCCCTCTTCGCCCGGCCGGTCGTGGTCGGGCCGCAGTCACGCCTCGTCGTCGAGGTGCTGGCGCGCACCCAGGGCACCGGCGTCGTGTGGTGCGACGGCCGTCGGGCGGTCGACCTCCCGCCGGGCGCGCGCATCGAGGTGCACCGGTCCCACCAGCCGGTGCGGCTGGCCCGCCTGTCGCACGGCGGGTTCACCGACCGGCTCGTCGAGAAGTTCCGCCTGCCCGTGCAGGGCTGGCGCGGGGCGGCCGGCGCGATGATGTCCGACGCCGACCGGGAGCGCCGCGCGTGATCGAGGAGATCCGCATCCGTGACCTCGGGGTCATCGACGAGGCGGTGCTCTCGCTCCACCCCGGGCTCACCGTGCTCACCGGCGAGACCGGCGCGGGCAAGACCATGGTCGTCACCGGCCTCGGGCTGCTGCTCGGCGGGCGGGGTGACTCCGGCCTCGTGCGGGCCGGCGCCGACCGGGTCGTCGTCGAGGGGGTGGTCGACCTGCCGGCCGGCCACCCGGCCCTGCAGCGGGCCGAAGAGGCCGGTGCAGACGTCGCCGACGGCCTGGTGCTGGTGCGCTCGGTCTCCGCCGACGGTCGCTCCCGCGCCCACGTCGGTGGCCGGGCCGCCCCGGTCGGCGTGCTCGCAGACCTCGCCGAGCACCTCGTCGCCGTGCACGGCCAGGCCGACCAGTGGCGGCTGCGGCGCGCCGACCAGCACCGCGAGGTGCTCGACGGCTTCGGTGGCCGCGACGTCGCCGACGCGCTCTCGGCCTACCGTGCGGTGCACGGCGAGCTCACGGCAGGCGAGACCGAGCTGGCCCACCTGCGCACGGCGGCTGCCGAACGGGCCCGCGAGGCCGACACGCTGCGCGTGGGCCTCGAGCGCATCGAGGCCGTCGACCCGCAGCCCGGGGAGGACGCCCTCCTGGGCATCGAGAGCCAGCGGCTCGGCCACCTCGAGGAGCTGCGGGACGGAGCCGGTGCCGCCCACACCGCACTGGCCGGCGACGACGACCCCGGGATGGCGTCACCGGGCGTGCTCGAGGCGCTCGCCACCGCGTCGTCCCGCCTGGCGTCGGTCAGCGGGAGCGACCCGGCGCTGGCCGAGATCGGCACCCGGGTCGACGAGCTGCGCTACCTCGCCGCCGACGTCGCCGCCGACCTGGGCTCCTACCTCGCCGACGCCGACGTCGACCCCGCACGCCTGGAGCAGGTCGAGCAGCGGCGGGCGGCGCTCGGCGATCTCACCCGGCTCTACGGCCCCACCGTCGACGACGTGCTGCGCTGGGGCAGCGAGGCCGCCCGGCGGGTTGCCGAGCTCGACGGCACCGGTGACCGCATCGGCGAGCTCGAGGAGCGCGTCGTCACCCTGACCGCCGCCCGCCAAGAAGCGGCCGGCCGGCTCACCTCCGTCCGCAGCGCGACCGCGGCCGCCCTCGGCAGCCGCATCACCGACGAGCTGAGCCACCTGGCCATGGGCTCGGCCACCGTCTCGGTCGCGGTCGAGGATGCCGGCCGGTTCACGGCCGACGGCCGCGACGACATCGAGATCCGGCTCGCCAGCGGCTCGGGCACCGCGCCGCGGGCGGTGACCAAGGCGGCATCCGGCGGTGAGCTCTCTCGCGTGATGCTCGCGATCGAGGTCGCCACGGCCACCGAGGTCACCTCGGTGCCGACCTTCGTCTTCGACGAGGTCGATGCCGGGGTCGGTGGCCGGGCGGCCCTCGACGTCGGCGCCCGCCTCGCGGCCCTCGCGCGGCACGCCCAGGTGGTCGTGGTCACCCACCTCGCGCAGGTCGCCGCCCACGCCGACCGGCACCTGGTGGTCGAGCGGTCCGACGACGGGCACGTCACCCGCAGCGGGGTCCACGAGGTCGAGGGCGAGCAGCGGGTCGCCGAGCTCGCCCGGATGCTCGGTGGCAGCCGCACCGATGCCGCACTCGAGCACGCCCGCGACCTGATGGCGCGCGCCCGGGCCTAGCCCGACGTGGCACGATGGTGCAGATGTCCATCCGCCTTCCAGCCCGCAGCAACCGCGGCCCCCGCCCCGGGCTCGGCGGTCCTGCCCGCGTCGACCGGCGCACCAAGGACCTCACCAAGCGGTTGCGGCCCGGCGACGTCGCGGTGATCGACCACGAGGACCTCGACCGGGTCAGCGCCGAGGCGCTGGTCGCCTGCAAACCGGCTGCCGTCATCAACGCGTCGTCGTCGATCTCGGGGCGCTACCCCAACCTGGGGCCCGAGATCCTCGTCGCGGCCGGCATCCCGCTGCTCGACCTGGCCGGCCCCGACGTGATGGCCATCAAGGACGGCACCGAGCTGAGCCTGGACGGGGGCGCCGTCCGCACCGCCGACAGCACGGTCGCCACGGCCACCCTGCTCGACAACGAGTCCGTGCAGGAGGCGATGACCCTCGCCCGAGCCGGCCTGTCCGACCAGCTCGAGGCCTTCGCCCAGAACACGATGGACTACCTGCGCAAGGAGCGCGAGCTGCTCTTCGACGGGGTCGGCGTGCCCGACATCCGCACCGACCTCGACGGCCGGCACGCGTTGATCGTGGTGCGCGGCTACCACTACAAGGACGACCTCGAGACCCTGCGCCACTACATCCGCGAGTACAAGCCGGTCCTCATCGGGGTCGACGGCGGCGCCGACGCGCTCATCGAGGCCCGCCACCAGCCCGACCTCATCGTCGGCGACATGGACTCGGTGTCCGACGACGCGCTGCGCTGCGGCGCCGAGATCGTGGTGCACGCCTACCGCGACGGTCGCGCCCCCGGGCTCGAGCGGGTGCGGTCGCTGGGCGTCGAGCCCGTGGTCTTCCCAGCCACCGGCACCAGCGAGGACGTCGCGATGCTGCTCGCCGACGACAAGGGCGCCTCCCTGATCGTCGCCGTCGGCACCCACGTGACGCTGGTCGAGTTCCTCGACAAGGGCCGCTCCGGGATGGCGAGCACCTTCCTCACCCGGCTGCGGGTGGGCGGCAAGCTGGTCGACGCCAAGGGCGTCAGCCGGCTGTACCGGGCGCGCATCTCCGGCCTCAGCCTGGTGCTCATGCTGATGGTCGGGCTGATGGCCCTCGGTGCTGCCCTGTGGTCGACCACGGGCGGCCGCGCCCTGCTGCAGGTGCTCGGCGCGCGCATCGACGACCTGTGGTCGTCCATCCAAGGAGTGTTCGGTTGATCGACTTCCGCTACCACCTGGTCTCCATCGTCTCGATCTTCCTGGCCCTGGCCGTGGGCATCGTGCTGGGTGCCGGACCCCTGAAGGGCGAGCTCGGCGACACCCTCAACAATGAGGTCGCGGGGCTGCGCCAGGACAAGGCCGACCTCAACAAGCAGCTCAGCGAGGCGCGGGCCGGTGCCGAGGCCCGCGACGCCTACATCGCCGAGACCAACCCGATCCTGCTGGCCGGGGTGCTGCAGGACCGCCGTGTCGCCCTCGTGGTGCTGCCCGGCTCGGATGCCGGGGTGTCCGAGGCGACCGCCGCCACCCTGCGGTCGTCCGGGGCGGCCGTCGTGTCGACCACCTCGGTCTCCGAGGACTGGGTCACCTCCGACGACGCCAACGCCGCCAAGCGCGACGCGGCAGTGACCGCCGCCGCCGGCCAGGCCGGGGTCGACGTCTCCGACAGCGGCTCGCTGGCGCCGCGCGACGTGCTGCTGGCCAGCCTGCTCACCGTGCCGGCCAAGGACCCTTCGCAGGCGCTGGCCCCTGCCACCGCCCAGAAGGGCCTGGATGCCCTGGCCGCCGCCGACCTGATCAAGATCGACACCGAGGGCTTCGAGCTCGCCGACCTCGTCGTCGTGGTGAGCGGGGTGACCACCCAGGGCGACGCCGATGCCCGCCAGCAGGCGGCCCAGAAGTGGGTCAGCCTGATCATCGCCCTCGACACCCGCTCGTCCGGCACGCTGGTGGCGGCGGAGGTCACGACGGCGGGCAACGGGGTGTCGGTGCTCGAGACGGTCCGCAACGACGCGACGGCCACCAAGGGTGTCTCGACGGTCGACAACGCCGGCGGGGCGATGGGCCAGGCGAGTGTCGTGCACGCCCTGCGCGAGCAGGCGGCCGGCGACGTCGGGCAGTACGGCCTGGCCCCCGGGGCCGACGCCCCCTACGCACCCATCCCGGCGTCGTGAGCCGGGTCGCGACCCTCGCGGCGGGAGTGCTGGCCGCGGCCGGCTCCGCGGCCGCGCACCGCGTGCTCACCGGGCAGGTCCGCTCGCCGCGCTGGCAGCGCACCAACCACGCGGGCAACCCGGTGACCCTGCTCGAGGGGCCGGCCTACGTGGCCGGGGCCGCCCTCGGCGCAGCGACGAGCGGGCCGGCCGGGGTCGTCGCCGTGCTCGGCTCGGGAGCCTTCGGCGCCCTCGACGACCTCGCCGGTGACGGCGCGAGCAAGGGGCTCAAGGGCCACCTCGGGGCTGCCGCCCACGGCCGGGTGACCACGGGGCTGGTGAAGATCGCCGGCATCGGCGTCACCGGCCTGGTCGCCGCAGCACTCGCCGACCGGCAGCGCCACGACGTGTCAGCCGTCGACACCCTGGTCGGCGGCGCTGTGGTCGCTGGGGCCGCCAACCTGGCCAACCTGCTCGACCTGCGCCCCGGGCGGGCCCTCAAGGTGACCGTGCTCGCCGCGCTCCCGCTGCTGCTCAGCGACGACGGGCCGGCATCGGCGCAGGCCGCCGCCGCCACCGGTGCGGCGCTGGGTGTGCTGCGACCCGACCTGGCCGGCACCGCGATGCTCGGTGACACCGGCGCCAACGCCGCCGGCGCGCTGGTGGGCACCGCCCTGCTCGGAGCCACCGGCCGCCGAGGCCGCGTGCTGGCGCTCGTCGTGCTCACCGGGCTGACCCTGGCCTCGGAGCGGGTCTCGTTCACCCGGGTCATCGAGTCGACCCCCGTGCTGCGCGAGGTCGACGCCTGGGGCCGGCCCGCACGATGACGCGTCGACGCTTCGCCTCCACGATCGCGGGGGCCGCCGGGCTGATCGCGGTCACCACGCTGCTCGCCCGGGTCGCGGGCTTCGCCCGGGTGCTGGTCTTCACCGAGTCGGTGCGCACCGGCGGTGTGGCCGGCATCTACCAGAGCGTCAACGCCATCCCGAACGTCATGTTCGAGATCGCCGCGGGCGGCATCCTCGCCGCGGTCGCGGTGCCGCTCATCGCCCAGCGGCTGGGGGCGGGGGAGCGCGAGCGCGCCGACCAGACGGCATCCGTGCTGTTGTCGTGGACCCTGCTGGTGCTGGTGCCGCTGTCGATGCTGCTCTGGCTGCTCGCCGAGCCGATCTCGTCGTTCTTCGTCGTGCAGAGCGACCCGCGCGCCGCCGAGGTGGCGGCCACGCTGCTGAGGATCTTCTCGGTGCAGGTGCCGCTGTACGGGCTGGGCATCATCCTGACCGGCATGCTGCAGGCCCACCGGCGCTTCCTCGCAGCCGCGCTGGCGCCGCTGGCCTCCTCGATCGTGGTGCTGGTGTCCTACCTCTGGTACGGCTCGATCGTCGACGGCGAGGTGGCCCCGTCGCTGGTTCCGGACGACGCGATCCGGGTGCTCGGCTGGGGCACCACGCTCGGGGTCGTGGTGCTGTCGGTGCCGCTCATCGTGCCGGCGATGCGCACGGGCTGGCGCTGGCGCCCCGCACTGCGGATGCCGGCCGAGGACGCCCGCCGGATCGGCGCCCTCGGCGGCGCGGGGATCATGGCCCTGCTCGCCCAGCAGGCGGCCGTGCTGGTCACCCTGCGGCTGTCCAAGCAGTCCGGCGACCTCGGCACGATCACCGTCTACACCTACGCGCAGGCCGTCTACCTGCTCCCGTACGCCGTGCTCGCCGTGCCCGTCGCCACCAGCGCCTTCCCGGCGCTCGCCGCGCGCACGGGCGCCGGGGAGGACGTCACGCGGACCCTGCAGCGCACCCTGCGGGCGGTGCTCGTGCTCACCGGGCTCTCGGTCGGCGTGCTCGTCGCCGCTGCGCCGGCCGTCGGCGCCTTCTTCTCGCTGCTCGACGCGAGCCGCGGCGACGGCGCCACGAGCAGCGTCGCGCTCGCCGCCCTGCCCGCGACGCTCACTGCCTACGCGCCCGGGCTGGTGGGGTTCGGGCTCACCGCGCTGCTCACCCGCGCGCTCTACGTGCGCGGCCGGCCCACGGATGCCGGGCTGGCCGCGGCGCTCGGCTGGGTCATCGCCGCGCTGCTCCCCCTGGCCGTGCTCGCGGGCGGGGCGAGCCCCGCCACGACACTGCGCTGGCTGGGGATCGGCTCGACGCTGGGCATGACGGTCTCGGGCGTCGCGCTCGTGCTGCTCGTGCGGCGGACCTGGGGGCCGGGGGTCACCCAGGGTGCCGGGCGCACCACGGGTGCGCTCGTCGTGGCGGTGGCCCTGGCCGTTGCCGTCGGCGACCTGGTCACCCACGGCCGGCAGCTCGACACCCTGCCCGAGGCGGTCCTCGTGGGGGTCGCGGCCGGTGCGGTCGCCCTCGTCGTGGGGGTGGTCGCCCTCTCGATCGGCGACCGCGAGATGATGTCGCAGGTCCTCCAGCGCGGGAGGTCCCGTCGCCGTGGAGGGAGCTCGGAATGAGGGTGCTCGTGGTGCTCGGCACGAGCGCCGGCGGGGTGGGGCGCCACGTGCACGGCCTGGTCCGGTCGCTGACCGGGGCTGGGCACCAGGTCGTCGTGGCCTGTCCGCCCGAGGTCGACCAGCACTTCGCCCTGCACGACGTCGCCACCACAGTGGTGCCGCTCGAGCTGGCCGACCGGCCGCACCCCGCGCGGGACGCCCGGGCGGTGCGCGAGCTCGGCCGGCTCGTGGGTGGGGCCGACGTCGTGCACGCGCACGGCCTGCGTGCCGCAGCTGTCGCGGTGCTCGCCGCCGGTCGCGGCTCGGTGCCCGTCGTCGCGACCCTGCACAACGCCGCCCCCTCCGGCGCGCTGACCGGTGCGGTCTACGCCGCGCTGGAGCGGGTCGTCGCGCTGCGCAGCGCGCTCGTGCTGGGCGTCTCGGCCGACCTGGTCGAGCGGATGCGTCGGCTCGGGGCGCGGCGCACCGGGCTCGCCGTGGTGGCCGCGCCCCCGGTGCGGGCCGTGGGCCGCGACCGGTACACCGTGCGGGCAGACCTCGGCATCGGTGGGCGCACCGCGCTCGCCGTCGTCGTCGCGCGGCTGGCCCCGCAGAAGGGGCTCGACCTGCTGCTCGACGCCCACCGCGAGCTCACTGCCGGGGAGCCCCTCGACCTGGTCACCGTGGTCGCGGGCGAGGGGCCGCTGCGGGCGGGCCTGCAGTCCCGGATCGACGCCGAGCAGCTGCCGGTGCGGCTGCTCGGGCAGCGTGACGACGTGCCCGACCTGCTCGCCGCCGCCGACGTCGTCGTCTCGAGCGCGGTCTGGGAGGGGCAGCCGGTCGGCATCCAGGAGGCTCTGCACGCCGGTGCGGCCGTCGTCGCCACCGACGTCGGCGGCACGGCGGCCGTCGTCGGCGATGCGGCGATCCTGGTGCCCGGTGGTGACCCGGTGTCACTGGCGCGCGCCATCCGTGACGTCGTGGTGCACGGGGGCGTTCGCGACAACCTCAGGTCGCGGGCCGTCGAGCGGGCCGGCGAGCTGCCGACCGAGGTCGACGCGCTCGAGGCAGCGCTGGCCGCCTACCGATCGGTGCTCCCGTCGGCGTCCGAGGCCTGAACACCGGTCCGAGGGATGGGAACCGGCGAGTCTGCGGACGTGTCGGGTCGGGGCGGCGGTCGCCATGACGTATCGTTGAAGCCCGTGGTGCTTCAGACGACGAAACAGATCTTCGTGACCGGAGGCGTGGCCTCCTCACTCGGCAAGGGGCTCACGGCCTCCTCCCTCGGACACCTGCTCCGAGCGCGCGGGTTGCGGGTGACGATGCAGAAGCTCGACCCCTACCTCAACGTCGATCCCGGCACCATGAACCCGTTCCAGCACGGCGAGGTCTTCGTGACCGACGACGGCGCCGAGACCGACCTCGACATCGGCCACTACGAGCGCTTCCTCGACGTCAACCTCAAGGGCAGCGCCAACGTCACCACCGGCCAGGTCTACAACCGGGTCATCACCCGCGAGCGGCGCGGCGAGTACCTCGGTGACACCGTGCAGGTCATCCCGCACATCACCAACGAGCTCAAGGAGCGGATGCGCGCGCAGGCGGCCGGCTCCCCGGGCGTCAGCGACGCCGACGCGCCCGACATCATCATCACCGAGATCGGCGGCACCGTCGGCGACATCGAGTCGCTGCCGTTCCTCGAGGCCGCGCGCCAGGTGCGCCACGACCTGGGCCGCGACGCCGTCTTCTTCCTGCACGTCTCCCTGGTGCCCTACCTGGCCCCGAGCGGCGAGCTGAAGACCAAGCCCACCCAGCACTCGGTCGCGGCGCTGCGTCAGGTCGGCATCCAGCCCGACGCCCTGGTGCTGCGCGCCGACCGCGAGATCCCCGACTCGATCAAGCGCAAGATCTCGCTGATGTGCGACGTCGACACCGAGGCCGTGGCGGCCGCGGTCGACGCGCCGAGCATCTACGACATCCCCAAGGTGTTGCACCGCGAGGGGCTCGACGCCTACGTCATCCGCCGGCTCGGGCTCACCTTCCGCGACGTCGACTGGACCGACTGGGACCTCCTGCTCGAGCGGGTGCACCAGCCCGAGCACGAGGTCGAGGTCGCGCTCGTCGGCAAGTACATCGACCTGCCCGACGCCTACCTCTCGGTCACCGAGGCGCTGCGCGCCGGCGGCTTCCACCACGACGCCAAGGTCCGCATCCGCTGGGTGCCCTCGGACTCGTGCGAGACCGAGGCCGGTGCCCAGAAGGCGCTCGGCGGCGTGGATGCCGTGCTGGTGCCGGGCGGCTTCGGCGTGCGCGGCATCGAGGGCAAGGTCGGTGCGCTGCACTGGGCCCGCACCCACCAAGTGCCCACCCTGGGCATCTGCCTGGGCCTGCAGTGCATGGTCATCGAGTACGCGCGCACGGTGGGCGGCATCGAGGGCGCGAGCTCGACCGAGTTCGACCCCGAGACCACGGCTCCGGTCATCGCGACGATGGAGGAGCAGAAGGCGTACGTCGAGGGCGCCGGCGACCTGGGCGGCACGATGCGCCTGGGCAGCCAGACCGCCAAGCTCGTCGAGGGCTCGCTCGTCGCCACCGCCTACGGGGCCACCACGGCCGACGAGCGGCACCGCCACCGCTACGAGGTCAACGAGAGCTACCGCGAGGCGCTCGAGGACGCCGGGCTGGTCATCAGCGGCACGCACCCCGACCTCGGCCTGGTCGAGTTCGTCGAGCTGCCCACCGAGGTGCACCCCTACTACGTGGCGACCCAGGCGCACCCCGAGTTCAAGTCGCGCCCCACGCGGGCCCACCCGTTGTTCGCCGGCCTGGTCGGCGCCGCCATCGAGGCGCAGCGGGCCTCGCGGCTGGTCGAGGTGGAGCGGCCGCGGCACCACGAGACCGCCGAGGCGCATGCCTGAGCCGCTGCGCGACCGGCTTGACCCGCGGCCGGTGCTGTCGTCCGTGCGGTCGTTCGAGGGCCGGGTCTGGGACGTCGTCACCGAGGAGGTCGACCTCGGTGAGGGTGGTGTCGTCACCCGTGACTTCGTCGAGCACACCGGGGCCGTCGCCGTGCTCGCGCTCGACGACCAGGAGCGGGTGGTGCTCGTGCAGCAGTACCGCCACCCGGTCGGGGCCTTCGAGTGGGAGCTGCCGGCGGGGCTGCTCGACGTCGACGGCGAGCCGGCCCACCTCACCGCCGCCCGTGAGCTGCACGAGGAGGCAGACCTGGTGGCGGGGGAGTGGCACCTGTTGCTCGACCACTACGCCAGCCCGGGCGGGTCGAGCGAGTCGCTGCGGGTCTTCCTGGCCCGTGACCTGCACGACGTGCCCCACGCCGAGCGCTACGAGCGCGACGGCGAGGAGCTCGGGATGCCGGTGCGTCGCGTGCCGCTCGACGAGGTCGTCGCGGCGGCGCTCGCCGGCGAGGTGCACAACGGGACGCTGATCATCGCGGTCCTGGCGGCGGCGCGGCTGCGCGAACAGGGTTGGGGCGGGCTGCGATCCGTCGATGAGCCGTGGCTGACGCGGTCGGCGGGGCGGCGTGCGCACCAGCCCGGCGGCAGCGCAGGGTGAGCGGGTTCGGTTCGGGGGCAACGGCATCCGGGTCGTCATCGGTGGTGTGCCCGTGTGGTGGGGTGCCGCCGGGTGCCCTGCTCACCGAGTGCTGCGGTCCTGTTGTGTCGGGCGAGCGCCTCGCCCCGACGGCCGAGGCGCTGATGCGCTCGCGCTACACGGCGTACGCGCTCGGGGACGGCGACCACCTGTTCCGCACGTGGCACCCTCGCACCCGCACCGACGACGCCGCACCGGACCCGCGGGTGCGCTGGACCGGGCTCGACGTGCTCGACGTCGTGGGCGGTGGCCCTGACGACGCCGACGGCGTCGTGGAGTTCCGGGCCACCTGGGTGAGCCGCGACGACGGGCCGGTGCGCCGCGGCGAGCTGCACGAGCGCAGCCGGTTCGCGCGACGGGCCGGCCGCTGGGTCTACGTCGAGGCCGAGTAGCCACGCGTCCCCCCGAGCTGCGTCCCTCGACGGCACTGCCCCGCGGGGGCGACACTGGGGACACCGACTGAGAGGGGACCGTCATGGCCACGCACAGGATTCCCGCCAAGGACGTCCCGCCCGGGACGGTGACCGGCATGGCGGACTATGCGGTCGGCAACAACGGCGAGTACTTCGCCGTCGGGCGGAAGTGCCGGCACCTGCGCGCCGACCTCGCCGAGGGCAGCATCGATGCGCAGGGGTGCCTGGTCTGTCCCTGGCACCAGTCGGCGTACGACGTGAAGACCGGATCGATGGTGCGTGGTCCCCAGGGCTCGTTCGCGAAGGTGCCCGGGCTGGACGCCTTCTTCCGCGCCCTGACCAAGGCGTGGCCGCTCAAGCGCGGAACGGTCGCCGTCGACGGTGATGACCTCGTCGTCGAGTGACCCGCCGCTGGCTAGCGTGGCCACCATGATCGAGGCCCGCCGGAGGAGCGCCTGGCGCAACGACTACGAGATCACCGACGACGGCCGGCCGCTGGCCGTCTTCAACGGCTCGCCGTGGCGCGGCGGTGGGGCGCTCGTGGTGGACGGCCGGCGCTACGAGGTACGGTCCTCGACGTGGGCGACCTCGTACAGCCTGGCCGACGACGAGGGCGGGGCGATCGCGTCGGCGCAGCGCATCGGGCGCAAGGACTGGTCGATCGAGGCCGACGGGGTGACCCACGCGTTCCGCCGCTCGTCGGTGTGGAGCCTGGAGCAGGAGCACGTGGTGCAGGGGATGCCGGTGGGCACGATCCGGCGGACCAGCATGTGGCGACGCGACGCGGTGGGCGACCTGCCCCTGCTACCGCCGCTGGTCGCCGTCTTCGCCATCACCGTCGTGCTCACCACCTGGGACGTCGCGGCCGCTGCGACCTGACGCGTCGCCGTCGCTCGGTCAACGTCGTGGTGCGGTCCACACGGCTGGAGCGGGCGGCCCGGAGACCTCGTAGGTGCGCGACATCCACGACCAGTACCTGCTGTCCCGGCGGCACGCCCCGGCGGTCTGGCAGGTGCGAGGGTCGTGCGCGGAGTAGGCGAGGAAGGCCGACAGCTTCTGAGCGGCGACGGCATCCGGTTGGTTGGCGGGCAGCCGGGTCATCGGATAGGCACGGAAGCCCTGCAGGCGGTGCGGGGTGGTGTAGCTCCGCTGGGCCTCGTACGCGTAGTAGGCGGTGTTGTGGTGGTCGGCGTGGTCCCCGTCGCCGTAGGAGCCGGTGTAGTCCAGCGTCCGGACGACGCTCGGCCGGAACTGCGTCATGAAACCGGTGAGGGTGGCCCGCAGCGACGCGCTGGTGTAGGCGGCGCTGCCGTCGACGGCCCCCACCGACGTGATGGTTCCGGCGTGCAGCCTGCCGAGGCACTCGTGGTGGTGCAGGGCACGCCCTCCAGGGCTGCCGGTCGGCAGGCGCAGGAAGATCAGCCGGAGGTCCGTCCCGTCCAGGGTGTCGGTGACCGCCGCCTGGCCGGAGGCGGTGAGCAGCTTCGTCGTCGTCCACGCGCTCCTGACGCCGGCCATCGTGGCGTAGGCGGCCATCGCGCCGGCCTCCCGGCCAAGCCAGTACGACCCGCTCCGGCCGTCGTCACCGGCTGTGAGGTACACCGTCGTGAGGCAACGGCCCGTGGCCACGTCCGTGGAGGTGGCCGGGTCCAGGAAGAGGATGTCGTCGTCCTCGTGCGCCACGACGTTCATGCTGGATCTGGCGCTGGTGCACGAGGCCGGCACCACGACGGGACTCACCGGTTCGGCGGCGTCGACGGACCGGGCGCAGCCGGTCAGCGCCATGCCCAGGGCCGCTGCCGACAGCAGGGCTCTGGTCCAGATGGCGTGCACACCTCACATGATGGATCGCGCGCCGACCGGTTGTCGCAGAACGCGGAAGTTGCTCAGAGCGCGAGGGGGTAGGGCGCCACGGGCACCTCGTCAGGCCCACCGAGAGCGCACCCATCCGCCCACCCCAGGAGGGGGCGGCGGTCACTGGTACGAGACGAACTGGGGAGTGGGGAGCACCTGGGCGATGGTCTGTTGCGGGGTCAGCATCGGGGTGTCCTCGTCGGTGAAGTTCTTCCAGCCGAGCCACACCCCCTCGGGCAGGTTGCGCTTGAGCGCCGACCAGGTGCCCTGCTTGTCGTTCTGGCCACCCTGGCCGTCGGCGTGCACCAGCCACTGCACCTCGTCGAGCGAGGTGTCGAGCCGCTCGCGGTGGCGCACCATCGCGCGGCTGAACTGGTGCAGGGTCAGCACCTTCGGCGGCAGGTCGTGCGTGCGCACCAGGCCGGCGAGCCAGGTGCCCACCGCGTTGACCTCCTCGATGTCGACGTGCCCGATCTGGCGCAGCGGCTTCTCGGTGGGCTGGAGGCGCCACTCCGGGTCGAGCGCGAGCCCCACCCACGGGCGCCGGAGCAGCTCCTCGTAGGCCTTGGCCTGGGTGAGGAAGTCGTCACGCCCCGCCTGCAGGTCGAGCACGACGTAGGTGTCGGCCGCCTCGGCCGCCTCCACCCAGGGCAGCAGCACGCTCACGGGGGTGCGACGGGAGTAGGAGCCGTCCTGCTGGGCGGAGCCGGCCGCCACGGTGGCGATCAGCTCGAACGCCGGCACCACCTTCGTGTCGGTGAGCGGCTGGAACTCGTCGGCCAGCGTCCGCACCCGGCGCACCGCTGACGGGACCGGCTGCTCGCCGAGCATCCCGAGCGCCGCCGTCTGCGGGTGCCCGTACAGCGCGACCATCCGCCGGTCGGGGAACGGCAGCAGGCCACCGCCGGGCAGCTCGGCGGCGTGCCGGGCGGTGCGCACCCGCTGGGCGAACCGCTTCGCGGGTCCGAACCCGGCGCCGACCCCCAGCACGGCGGTGTCGGCCGCCGCGCGCAGCGCGGCTCGAGCCTCCTCGGCGGTGCGCGGGTCGCTGCCGGTCACCGTCACCCGGGTGGCGCCCACGGCGGCCAGGGTCGCCTCGATGCCGGGCGGCACCGAGTCTCCCTTCCGCACGAGCACGGTGGCGCGGTTGCGCGGCGGGGTCAGCGGCAGCCCAGGAAC
Organism: uncultured Actinomycetota bacterium; assembly: GCA_963833495.1. Lineage (GTDB taxonomy): Bacteria > Actinomycetota > Actinomycetes > Actinomycetales > Dermatophilaceae > Fodinibacter. The sequence continues at coordinate 18,062 of CAWHYJ010000016.1, forward strand.
GTCATCGAGGTCGCCGACGTCGGCGGCGTCCACCACCTCGCGCTCGCCGAAGGTCTTCGGCAGCGGGGTCGGTGTCGCCGTGGCCGACGGTGTCGCTGCGCCGGCATCCCCCGACCAGCGCACGACGGTCCTGGTACCGAGCCGGTCGAGCTCGGCCGTGACGTCCGGCCCGAACACGAGCAGGGGGATGCCGAGCCCGCGCGCCGCGGCGGTGGCGGCCACGAGGTCGCGCTTCCCAGCGGAGCAGACGACGACGATGCTCGCGGCGGCGAGCAGAGCCCGGGAGGCCGCCAGGGTCGCCGCCGCGGCCCCACCCGACCGCGGGTCGAGCACGTCCGCCGCGGTGTCGGCGCCCGGCGTCACCGCGTGCCGGCGCGGACGGTCGCCGTCGGCTGCGGGCGCGCCGGGTGCCAACGGCTGCCCGTCGCTGCCGCTGCACGCCGCCACGGCTCCGGCGGCCGCGACCGCCACGACGGCGGCGGCGGACCGCAGCGCGGTGCGACGAGGCAGGGGCGTGGGCATGATGCCCACCAGCCTGACACGACCTCGCCCGCAGCAACGAGGCGGTCAGGGGTGTGGCGCGTGGTACGAACGGGAGATGTACCTCGAGAACCTGGTCGTCGATGCGCAGGACCCGACCGTGCTCGGCGGCTTCTGGGCGAGCCTGCTCGAGGCCGGCCCGACCCTCGTCGACGAGCCCGACGCCTTCGAGACCCGGCTCACCGTGCCCGACGGGCTGGTGCTCGACCTCTGCTTCCAGCAGGTGCCCGAGCCGGTGGGCCTCGGCCCGCGGCTGCACCTCGACCTCAGCGGCGGCCTGCGCCAGGCGGAGGTGGTGCAGCGTGCCCTCGACCTCGGGGCCATCCACCTCGACATCGGCCAGCACGACGTGCCGTGGGTGGTGCTCGCCGACCCTGAGGGCAACCCGTTCTGCGTCATGGAGGAGCGCCCCGAGTACGCCACCTCCGGCCCGATCGCGGCGCTGCCGCTCGACAGTGCCGACCCGGCGCGCGATGCCGCCTTCTGGGCCGAGCTGTCCGGCTGGGAGCCGGTGTCGTCGGTGATGCCGGCGGCGCTGCGGCACCCGTCGGGCCGTGGCGTGCTGCTCGAGCTGTGCCCGGAGCCGGCGCCGAAGCGCGAGGGCGTCAAGAACCGCCTGCACCTCGACATCCGCCTCGAGCCGGGCGACGACCCGGATGCCGTCGTGGCCCGCGTTCTCGAGCTGGGCGGCCGCGAGCTCGACCCGGGCTGGGGAGACCTGCCGTGGCGGGTGGTCACCGACCCCTCGGGCAACGAGCTGTGCCTCCTGCCCTCGCGGTGATGGCGGCATAACCCGTTCGGAGCAGGGCCGCGACCTCCGTAGACTGGCCCGGCCCGGTGACCGGCGGCCGACAGCGAGCGGCGCGCACCCGGCATCCGACCGCCTGACCCCGACCCGAAGGAACCCCCGTGCTCCGCACCCACGAGGCCGGCACCCTGCGTGCCGCCCACACCGGCCAGACCGTCACCCTCACCGGGTGGGTGGCGAAGCGGCGTGATCACGGGGGCGTGGCCTTCATCGACCTGCGCGACGCCAGCGGCATCGTGCAGGTGGTCGCCCGCGACGAGGTGCTCACCGGTGCCGCACACGACCTGCGCAGCGAGTACGTCGTCAAGGTGGTCGGCGAGGTGACTGCTCGTGAAGAGCGCAACGTCAACCCCGACCTGCCCACCGGCGAGGTCGAGGTCGTGGCCAGCCTGATCGAGGTGCTCAACGCCTCGGCGGCACTGCCGTTCCAGGTCGACGAGCGGGTCACCGTCGGCGAGGAGGCGCGCCTCAAGCACCGCTACCTCGACCTGCGCCGCCCCGGCGTGCACTCGGCCGGGCACGCCATCCGGCTGCGCTCGAAGGTCTCCGCCGCGGCCCGGCGGGTGCTCGAGGAGCGCGACTTCGTCGAGATCGAGACCCCCACGCTCACCCGGTCGACCCCCGAGGGTGCTCGCGACTTCCTGGTGCCAGCGCGCCTGGCGCCCGGCTCCTGGTACGCCCTGCCGCAGAGCCCGCAGCTGTTCAAGCAGCTGCTCATGGTCGCCGGCATGGAGCGCTACTACCAGATCGCTCGCTGCTACCGCGACGAGGACTTCCGGGCCGACCGGCAGCCCGAGTTCACCCAGCTCGACATCGAGATGAGCTTCGTCGAGCAGGCCGACGTGCTCGAGCTCGGCGAGGCCGTGGTGCGCGAGATCTGGGAGCTGATCGGGGTCGAGCTGCGCACGCCGTTCCAGCAGATGACCTACGCCGAGGCGATGAAGCGCTACGGCACCGACAAGCCCGACCTGCGCTTCGGTGTCGAGCTCGTCGAGTGCACGAAGTACTTCGCGCAGACCCCGTTCCGGGTGTTCCAGAGCGAGTACGTCGGTGCGGTCGTCATGCCCGGCGGTGCCAGCCAGCCCCGCAAGCAGCTCGACGCCTGGCAGGACTGGGCCAAGCAGCGCGGCGCCCGCGGCCTGGCCTACGTGCTGGTACAGGACGACGGCACCCTCACCGGGCCGGTCGCCAAGAACCTGTCCGAGGGCGAGCTGGCCGGCCTGGCCGAGCACGTCGGCGCCCAGCCCGGCGACTGCGTCTTCTTCGCCGCCGGTGCCCCCAGGGCGTCGCGCAGCCTGCTCGGCGCCGCGCGGCTCGAGATCGGCCGGCGCTGCGAGCTCATCGACGAGTCGGCGTGGAGCTTCCTCTGGGTGATCGACGCGCCGCTGTTCGAGCCGGCCGCCGACGCGGTGGCTGCCGGTGACGTGGCGGTGGGCGCCGGTGCGTGGACCGCCGTGCACCACGCCTTCACCTCGCCCAAGGCCGAGTTCCTCGACACCTTCGACACCGACCCGGGCCCGGCCCTGGCCTACGCCTACGACATGGTCTGCAACGGCAACGAGATCGGCGGCGGGTCGATCCGTATCCACCGCCGCGACGTGCAGGAGCGGGTCTTCAAGGTGATGGGCCTGTCGGCGGAGGACGCGCAGGAGAAGTTCGGCTTCCTCCTCGACGCCTTCGCGTTCGGCGCGCCCCCGCACGGGGGCATCGCCTTCGGCTGGGACCGCATCGTCATGCTGCTCGGCGGGTTCGACTCGATCCGCGACGTCATCGCCTTCCCGAAGTCGGGTGGCGGCTACGACCCGCTGACCGACGCCCCGGCGCCGATCACCCCGCAACAGCGCAAGGAGGCCGGCATCGACAGCCGGCCACCGGCATCCGGGCCCCCGGAGCAGGGCTCGCCGGAGATCAACCCGAACCAGAGCTGACTCACCCGGTGACGACCGGGCCCGCGACCGGCGTGCGTGCCGTGCTGTGGGATGCCGACGGCGTCCTCCAGCACGGCCCGGCCGACTGGCGGGAGAGGATCGATGCCCTGCACGGCCCGGGTTTCACCCATGCCGTGCTCGCCGCCGAGGCGCCGGCCCTGCGCGGAGAGGTGCCGCTGCGTGACGCCCTGCGGCAGGTGCTGCAGGTCTGGCCGGGCGCGGCAGGGCTGCGAGCCGCCCTCCACGACCCCGCGAGCGGCGCGCACGCCCTGCGGGCCGAGGTGCACGCTCTCTTCACGGGCGCGGCGCGCGCCTAGCGCTGGAGGAAGGCCAGCAGCTCGCGGTTGAACTCCTCGGTGTGCGAGGCGTTGATGCCGTGCGGGCCACCCTCGACGACGTGCAGCTCGCTGCCAGCGACCTGCGCGGCGGTGCGCTCACCCGACTTCTCGAAGGGCACGATGCCGTCGGAGTCGCCGTGGATGACGAGCGTCGGCACGGTGATCTTGGCCAGGTCGCCGGTGAAGTCGGTGGTCCAGGATCGGATGCACTCGCGGGCGGCGTGCACGTCGGCCTGCAGCGCGAGGCCGAGCGACTCCTGCACCTGCGCCTCGCTGACCTTCAGGTCGCTGCCGGCGCTGAAGAAGTTGCGGGTGAACCCCTCGAGGAAGCCGGGCGGGTCGGCCTCGAGGGCGCCCTGGTAGCCGGCGACCGTGGCCTCGTCGAGCGCACCGTCGGGGTGGTCGGCGTCGAGGGCCAGGCAGGGCGGGATGGCGGACGCGAACACCGCGCTGTGCACCCGGTCGGAGCCGTGGGTGCCGAGGTAGCGGGCCACCTCGCCGCCGCCCATCGAGAAGCCGACGAGGGTGAGGTCGCGCAGGTCGAGGCCGTCGACCACGGCCGCGAGGTCGCCGGTGAGGGTGTCGTAGTCGTAGCCCGAGTCGGCACCGGGCTTGTCGCTCCGGCCGAAGCCGCGGCGGTCGTAGGTGACCACGCGGTAGCCGGCATCGGTGAGGGCGGGCACCTGGCCCGACCAGGACGCGCCGCTGAGCGGCCAGCCGTGGACGAGGACGACCGGGCGGCCGTCGCCGCCGCTGTCCTCCACGTGGAGGTTCACCGGACCGTTGCTGATCGTGGACATCGTCGGCCTTTCGCGTCGGGTGCAGGTGCTCTCACCCTAGGCACAGGTCAGGCGTCGAACCAGCGCGAGGTCCACTCCATTCCGGTCGTGTAGCCGAGCCGGTGGTAGAGCCTCCGGGCGACGTCGTTGTCGGCGAACATGCCGAGCGTGCAGGCGCCCACCTCGGCCACGGCCAGCCGGGTGAGGTGAGCCGTGACGGCCGCCGCCCAGCCCTCGCCGCGCCGGTCGGTCGCGGTGGCGATGCCGGCCAGCGTGGGGGTGCCCGCCGCACTCGGCTCGCTGCTGCCGGTGGCGATGAGCGCTCCGGTTGCGTTGTCGCGCACCGCGACCCAGCGCTGCCCCGGTCGGGCGAAAGGCTGGCCGTGGGTGCGCGGGCTGTGCTCGGCGAGGAATGCCTCGGCCTCGTCGCGGCTTGAGGGGCCGAGCACCTCGACGCGCTCCTCGCCCGGAAGCACCGGGGGAGCGGTGCGGGTCCACATCCAGTCCCACTCGCCCCCACGGCTGCCGAGGTCGAGCCGCTGCGCGACGACCGGCATCAGGCCTCGCGGCACGCTGAGGTGCCGGTTGCCACCGCCAGTGACCCAGGCGCGCACCGCCGGGTCGTCGAGCAGGGTCGACAGGCCGGATGCCGTGCCGAGCGCCGCGGACCCCGGCACCCCGTGGTCGGATCGACGGTGGAAGGCGACGGCGCCGTCGTGCGGTGAGCCCACGGCATACGCGGGGGCCGCGAAGCCGGCCCCGACGTCGAGGACGGTGACCGGGTGGCCGCCGCTGGCGTCGACGAGCTCGGCTGCGTTGTGCAGCAGGCGAACCGCGCTCATTCGGTGATGCCCCAGCGTTCGTGCAGCCGGCGCAGCGGGGCCGGCGCCCACCAGTTCGCCGAGCCGAGCACCGACATCGTGGCGGGCACCAGCAGCATGCGCACCAGGGTCGCATCGATGATGATCGCGAGTACCAGCGCGGTGCCCATCTCCTTCATGACGAGCAGGTCACCCGCGGCGAAGCCGGCGAAGACGATGACCATGAGCAGGGCGGCCGAGGTGATGATCCGGCCCGAGCGCTGCAGGCCGAGGGTCACCGCCTCGCGGGTGTCGTGACCCTGCTCGTGCAGCTCGACGATGCGTGAGAGGAGGAAGACCTCGTAGTCCATCGACAGGCCGAACCCGAACGCCAGCACGAGCAGCGGGATGGTGTTCTCGACGGCGCCGGCCGAGGTGAAGCGCAGCAGGTTCTCGAGGTGGCCGTCCTCGAAGATCCACACCGTGAGTCCGAGCGCCGCCCCCAGCGAGAGCACGTTCATCACCAGGGCCTTGACCGGGATGACGACCGAGCCGGTCATGAGGAACAGCAGCACCAGGGTGGCCAGCACGACCAGGCCGATCGCCCAGAGGGCTCGCTCGGCCACGGTCGCCTTGAAGTCGACGATGCCGGACGCCTGCCCCACGACCTTGGCGTCGAACGGCGCGCGGTCGGTGCGCAGCGAGTCGACCAGGGCGCGCGAGGCCTCGCCGGTGCCGTTGTCACCGGTCTGGAAGCCGACCGTGCTCACGCCGTTGTCGAGGTGGCTGACCGGGTCGACCGACTCCACGCCGGGGCGGTCGGCAGCCGTTGTCGCCCACGCGTCGACCTCGGCAGCGGGGGCGGTGGTGACGAGCAGCACCTCGGCTCCGGCGAGCAGGGGGTAGCCCTCGCGGAAGTCCTCGTAGAAGGTGCGCTCGGGCGTGCCCTTGGGCAGCAGCTCGGGGCCCGAGGAGGTCAGGTCCATCCGCAGGGCGGGCGCGGCCAGCACGACCAGCAGCCCGGCGACCACGGTGATGACGACCCACGGCATGCGGTGCACCCGCTCGGCCAGGCGCGAGAAGACGCCGGTGTCGGCGGCGCTCTCGGTGCCACGCCGCAGCAGCCGGCGGGCCCCGAGGGCGCACAGGGCGGGGATGAGCGTGAGGGCGACGGCCAGCGCGACGAGCACGACCGAGACCCCGGCCGCGCTGATCGCGCGGATGAACGGGATCTCGAGCACCATCAGGCCGGCGAGCGAGATGGCGACGGTGAGCGCCGAGAACACGACCGTGCGGCCGGCCCGGTGCATGGTGGTGGCGGTGGCGTCGACCACCTGCTCGCGGGTGAGCTCGGTGACCGGGGCGCCGCGCAGCATGGCGCGCAGCTCCTCGCGGAAGCGCGACACCATGAGCAGGCCGTAGTCGATGCACAGCCCCAGTGCGAGCACGGTGACGACGTTGACGGCGGTCGCGTCGAGGTCGAGCAGGTAGGAGAAGCCGAGCAGCGAGGCGAGCGCGCCGGCGATGGAGGCGACCGCACCGATCACCGGGAAGCCGGCAGCGACGAAGCCACCGAACACGACGACCATCACGGCGAAGCTCACCGGGAGCGCGATGCCCTCGCCGCGCTGGCCGTCGGTCTTGACCTGCGCGATGATCCGGTCGACCAGGCTGCGCAGGCCGCCGCGCTGGTCGCCGGTGGCGCCGGTCTGGTCGGCCAGCCGGTCGAACACCACGTCGACCTGCTCGGTGGCGGTCGCCTCCTGCTCGGCGGTGTTGTCGGCGTCGAAGGTGACCACGGTGGCGAAACCGCCGGATGCCGGGTCGCCGTCGAGCGTGAAGCGCAGGGCCGACGGGCTGGTCGGGCCCTCGGGCACGACGAACGGGTTCACGGCCGACTCGACGTGCTCGATCGCCGTGAGGTCCTTGACGGCGGTGGTGGCGGCCGTGGCGACCGCCGGGTCGGCGAGGTCGACCCCGGTGAGGGTCTGGGTGTAGGTGCTGAAGCCGCTGCCGCCGCCCTTGGCGAGCAGGTCCCGGCCGGCCGAGTTCTCGCCGTCGACGACGATCTCGCCGCTGTCGAGCCGGTCGAACAGGCTCGGCGTGCCGAACGCCCCCAACGCGATGCCGAACCCCGCGATGACCAGCACCGCCCACACGACGACGACCGTGCGGGCCCGGCGGGCGACCACCGCTCCCCAGCGGCGCAGGAGCGCGCCGTGCCGGGGGTCGTGCTGGCTCATGGGGCCAGCGTGCCAGAGGGCCCGGGTGCCGTTGCCGAGGGCCCTTCGGGGTGGAACGGTGGGGTGATGCCTGCCACGAGAGCCCGCCCCGACCGCACCGCCGACGAGCGCACGCAGCTGGTCGGGTGGTTCGACCTGCAACGCGGCATCGTGCGGCTGAAGTGCGAGGGGCTGTCCGACGAGGACGCCCATCGCGTCCTGGTCCCGACCTCGCCGCTGATGACCGTGGCCGGCATCGTGTCGCACCTGCGCTGGTGCGAGGAGCTGTGGTTCCGCGAGGTGCTGCTCGGCCTGCCGGGCACCGGCCGGGGCTACGGGCCGTTGGCCGACGACATCGAGGACTCGGAGTTCCTCGTCGAGGGCATCTCGCTGGCGACGCTGCTCCAGGAGTACGACGACGAGTGCGCCCGCTCCGACGCCGCCATCGGCGCTCGCTCCCTGGACGCGGCCGGCAGCACCGCCCTGCACGCCGTCGGCACGGCGTCGCTGCGCTGGATCCTGCTGCACATGCTCGAGGAGACCGCCCGGCACGCCGGGCACCTCGACCTGATCCGCGAGCTGATCGACGGCGAGACCGGCTACTTCTGACCGGGGCTGCTCGCCGCAACGTGGGTGAAGACCGTGGTCTGGACGGCGATCTTCACCCACGTTCGCTGTCGGAGCGGGCGAGCGCGCTCGGGTCGAAGGGCCAGTCCGGCCGACGCCATCGCACGGGCAGGGACCAGACAACATAGTGCGTCTCCCATCGCAGCTCGGCATCCGATCCCGCCACCTCCACGGCGTCCTCTACCTCCCTGGCCTCGGCCTCGGTCCGGCACACCGCGACGAGCGGTTCGGATGACTCCGGGCCGGTGCGGCGTACACGAGCAGCATCCGGGCACCGTATCCACCTGCTGCGCCCACGAGAACTCAGGCCAACAGGCGGTGGGGCGCGGTTCTCGGGCGTGACGTGCTCGGGGCGACGGCCGATTCCGTCGACTGCCCGTTGGCCGGTACACATCGGAGCCGGCGGGTGCTCCCAAGGACGGACAAACGACCGTCTCGAGCGCTGCCCTGAGACGACCGGGCCGGCCGGGCAGCACGGTCGCCCGTCCGCCGGAGCGCTCCCGGCCTGCGGCGCGGCATCCGGCACGTCGTTCCTGAGGGATAGCCTCGCCAGCGTGAGCCTCGACGACACCGACCTGTTCGGCGCAGCCGCGTCGGCGGCTGACGGCGCAGGCGGCGGGGCGTCCCTGCCTCCCCTCGCGGTGCGGATGCGACCGCGAGGCATCGACGAGGTGCGCGGCCAGGGCGACGTGCTTCGCCCCGGCAGCCCGCTGCGCCGGCTCATCGAGGGCAGCGGGGGAGCGGCCGGCCCGATCTCCGCCATCCTCTGGGGGCCGCCCGGCACCGGCAAGACGACCCTGGCCCACCTCGTCGCCACCGCGGCCGACCGCGAGTTCGTGGAGCTGTCAGCGGTGACCGCCGGGGTCAAGGACGTGCGCGCGGTCATGGAGCACGCCAACCGGGCCCGCGACATGTACGGCCGGCAGACCGTGCTCTTCCTCGACGAGATCCACCGGTTCACCAAGGCCCAGCAGGACGCCCTGCTCCCCGGCGTCGAGAACCGCCAGGTGGTGCTGGTCGCGGCCACCACCGAGAACCCGTCGTTCTCGGTCATCGCGCCGCTGCTCAGCCGCTCGATGCTGATCACCCTCCAGCCGCTCACCGACGACGACGTCGCCGACGTCATCAGTGCGGCCGTCACCGACCCGCGCGGCCTCGACGGCGCCTACGCCCTCGACGACGACGCCCGCGACCACCTCGTACGCCTCGCCGGCGGCGACGCCCGCCGGGCGCTCACCTTCCTCGAGGCCGCCGCCGGGGTGGCCGACGACATGGTCGCCCCGGGCGCCGACCGGCCGGATGCCGTGCCGATCACCCTCGCCCAGAGCGAGCAGGCCGTGGCGCAGGCCGCCGTGCGCTACGACCGCACCGGCGACCAGCACTACGACGTCGCGTCGGCCCTCATCAAGTCGATGCGCGGCTCCGACGTCGACGCAGCCCTGCACTACCTCGCCCGGATGCTCGAGGCGGGGGAGGACCCCCGGTTCATCGCCCGGCGGGTGGTGATCGCCGCCTCCGAGGACGTCGGCCTCGCCGACCCCACGGCCCTGCAGACCGCTGTCGCCGCGATGCACGCGGTGGCCCAGATCGGCATGCCCGAGGCGCGGATCATCCTGGCCCAGGCCGTCGTGCACAACGCGCTGGCGCCCAAGTCCAACGCCGCCTACACCGGCATCAACGAGGCGATCGCCGACGTGCGGGCCGGCAAGGGCGGCCCGGTGCCGGCCCACCTGCGCGGCAGCGGCTACGCGGGCGCCGCCCGGCTCGGGCACGGCAAGGGCTACGTCTACGCCCACGACGAGCCCGATGCCGTCGCCGCCCAGCAGTACCTGCCCGACGACCTCGCCGGCAGCACCGACTACTACCGCCCCACCGACCGCGGCTTCGAGGCGCGCCTGCAGGAGCGGTGGACGTGGCTCAAGAGCCGCCTGGGTCGCGGCTGAGCAGGTAACCCGCGCGATCGGTCGCCCCCCGGACGCTAGGCTCGCCCGCATGACGGTGACGCTCGGAGGGATCGCTGCACTCATCGCCGCGCTCGCGTTCCTGTACCTCGTGGTGCGGGTCGGTGGGTTGCTCGGCAAGGCCGGCCAGATCCTCGACGAGACCACCGTGAGCCTGCGCACCACGAGCGACAACGTGCAGCCGACCCTCAAGGGCCTCACCGACACCGTCAGCCTCACCAACGACCAGCTGACCCGGGTCGACTCGATCACCAGCTCGGTGACCACGATGACGACCAACGCGTCGGCCCTCACCTCGCTCACCGCCGCGACGATCGGCACCCCGCTGATCAAGGTGGCGGCGTTCAGCTACGGCGTGCGCACCGCGGTGCGCGGGCTGGGCCGCAAGGACGAGTCATGAGGGGCCGCACCGTGCTGCTGGCCGCCGTCGCGGTCGGGGTGGGCTACGGCCTGTGGAAGCTGCCGGTCACCCAGCGCTTCGTGACGACCTACAAGGAGGCAGCGGCCCGCCGCGAGGCCGAGCTGCGCGAGGCGGTCGAGGTCGCGGTCGAGACCGACGCGACCAGCCGCGCCCCGCGCCACGCCGCCGGGGCGCAGACCCCCGACCTCGAGGTGGATGCCGGCTGGGACCGCAGCCGGGAGCGCGCCGCCGCGAGCCCGGCATCCGCGCTGGGCGCCGACGACCCGGGTCGCTCCCTGACGCCCGAGGAGGCCCGGGCGCTGCTGCTCGACCCCACCGGCGAGCGAGCTCCGTAGGGGCCGGCGCGCCCCCACCGACCCGACCCTTCCCGCCTGACCCCGCCCGACCTCCGGCACGGACCGGCATACGATGTCGCGTGCCCGTGCCCGGTGGCAGACGAAAGACCCGAGGACTGATTCCCCATGGAAACCGCTGAGATCCGGCGTCGCTGGCTGGCGTTCTTCGAGAAGAACGGCCACACCGTCGTGCCCTCCGCTCCGCTGATCCACGACGACCCGAACCTGCTGTTCGTCAACGCCGGCATGGTGCCCTTCAAGCCCTACTTCCTCGGCCAGGAGACGCCGCAGTGGATCCGGGCCACCAGCGTGCAGAAGTGCGTGCGCACCGGGGACATCGAGGAGGTCGGCAAGACCTCGCGGCACGGCACGTTCTTCCAGATGAACGGCAACTTCGCCTTCGGTGACTACTTCAAGGAGGGGGCCATCACCCTCGCCTGGGACCTGATCACCACCTCGCAGGAGCAGGGCGGCTACGGGCTCGACGCCGAGCTGATCTGGCCGACCGTCTACGAGGACGACGACGAGGCGTTCGCGATCTGGCGCGACGGCATCGGCGTCCCCGAGGCGCGGATCACCCGCCGCGGCAAGCTCGACAACTACTGGCACATGGGCGTGCCCGGCCCCGGAGGGCCGTGCAGCGAGATCTACCTCGACCGCGGCCCCGAGTACGGCCGTGAGGGCGGCCCGGCCGTCGACGAGGACCGCTACCTCGAGTTCTGGAACCTGGTGTTCATGCAGGAGGAGCTCTCGGCCGTGCGGGCCAAGGACGACTTCGACATCTCCGGCCCGCTGCCCAAGCGCAACATCGACACCGGCATGGGCCTGGAGCGGATGGCGACCCTGCTGCAGGGCGTCGACAACCTGTACGAGATCGACGAGGTCTACCCCGTGCTCGAGCGGGCGGCGGAGCTCACCGGCAAGCGCTACGGGGTCAACTCCGGCCACATGGTCAGCGAGTCGCACCCCGACGACGTGCGGCTGCGAGTCGTGGCCGACCACGTGCGCTCCTCCCTGATGCTCATCGGCGACGGCGTGACCCCCGGCAACGAGGGCCGCGGCTACGTGCTGCGCCGGATGCTGCGCCGCGCGGTGCGCTCGATGCGCCTGCTCGGCTACGACGACCCGTGCCTGCCCGAGCTGATGCCGGTGTCGCTGGAGCGGATGAAGCAGTCCTACCCCGAGCTGGAGAGCGGCTTCGGCCGGATCAGCCAGATCGCGTACGCCGAGGAGGAGGCGTTCCGGCGCACCCTGGCGTCGGGCACGACCATCCTCGACACCGCGGTGGCGCGCACCAAGCAGGCCGGCGGAGGCACGCTCGCGGGTGACCAGGCCTTCCAGCTGCACGACACCTACGGCTTCCCGATCGACCTCACCATGGAGATGGCGCAGGAGCAGGGCCTGCAGGTCGACCGCGAGGGCTTCACCCGCCTGATGACCGAGCAGCGCCAGCGCGCCAAGGCCGACGCGAAGTCGAAGAAGAGCGGCCACGCGCACACGGAGGTGTGGCGTGACCTGCGCGCGCTCGGCGAGACCGACTTCCGGGCGTACTCCGAGCTCACCAGCGAGGCGAAGGTCGTCGGCCTGGTGGTCGACGGCGCGAGCGTCACCGAGATCGAGCCGGGCCAGCGCGGCCAGGTCGTGCTCGACCGCACGCCGTTCTACGCGGAGTCCGGTGGCCAGATCGCCGACGAGGGCGTCATCACGGCGGACGGCGTGCACCTGAAGGTCGTCGACGTGCAGCGCCCGGTCAAGGGCCTCATCGCGCACACCGTCGAGGTGCTCACCGGGCCGCTGCGCACGGGGGCCCCGGTGCTCGCCGAGGTCGACCCCGAGTGGCGCATCTCGGCCTGCCAGGCGCACTCCGGCACTCACGTGGTGCACGCGGCCCTGCGTCAGGTGCTCGGCCCCTCGGCCCTGCAGTCCGGCTCGTACAACAAGCCCGGCTACCTGCGGCTCGACTTCGCGTGGGGCTCGGCGTTGTCGCCGGCGACGCGCAGCGAGATCGAGGAGGTCGCCAACCTGGCGGTCCGCAAGGACCTGCCGGTCTCGGCCACCTACATGCCGCTGCCGCAGGCCCGCGAGATCGGCGCGCTCGCGCTGTTCGGCGAGACCTACGGCGAGGACGTGCGGGTCGTCGAGATCGGTGGCCCGTGGAGCCGCGAGCTGTGTGGTGGCACCCACGTGCAGCACTCCAGCCAGATCGGCGCCCTCACCGTGACCGGCGAGTCGTCGGTGGGCTCGGGCGTGCGCCGCGTCGAGGCCTTCGTCGGCATGGAGGCGCTGCGCTACCTGGCCAGGGAGCGGGCGATCGTGGCCGAGCTCAGCGGCCTGGTCGGTGCGCGCCCCGACGAGCTCGCCGAGCGGGTCTCCGCGATGGTCACCCGCCTCAAGGACGCCGAGCGCGAGCTCGAGCGCGCCCGCCGCGAGCAGGTGCAGGCCGCGGCCGGCAACCTCACCGAGCGGGCCCGCGACGTCAACGGCGTCACCTACCTCGGCCACGACGCGGGCGAGGCCGGTGCCGACGACGTGCGCACCATGGTGCTCGACCTGCGCAACCGGCTCGGCGCCGAGCGCCCGAGCGTTGTCGCGATCACCGGTGCGGCCAAGGGCCGGCCGGTCGTCGTGGTGGCCACCAACGAGCCGGCGCGGGCGCGCGGCATCCGGGCCGGTGAGCTGGTGCGGGTGGCGGCCACGGCCCTCGGCGGCGGCGGTGGCGGCAAGGACGACATCGCGCAGGGCGGTGGCCAGGACGCGTCCAAGGTGGGCGACGCACTGGCGGCGGTCGAGTGGCGCGTCGGGGAGCTCGCCGGCTGATGCCGGACTCCCGCGAGCGCGGTGCCCGCCTCGGTGTCGACGTGGGCTCGGTGCGCGTCGGGGTCGCCGTGAGCGACCCCGACGGCATCCTCGCGACGCCGGTGGCGACCGTGCCCCGCACCGCGGAGGGCGACCCGGCCCCCGGCGACTCCGACGTCGAGGCGCTCGCCGCGCTGGTGCTCGAGCACGCCGCTGTGGGCGTCGTGGTCGGGCTGCCCCGATCGCTCTCTGGGGACGAAGGCCCCGCTGCGGCCAGGGCCCGCCAGTATGCTGCCGTGGTGGCGGCGCGCATCGCGCCGGTCTGGGTCCGTCTCGTCGACGAGCGACTCACCAGTGTCGATGCGCACCGCACGCTCCGTGAGAGCGGGGTCGCCGGCAGGCGGCAGCGCGCCGTGGTCGACCAGGCTGCCGCCGTGCTCATCCTGCAGACAGCCCTCGACACGGAGCGCAGCACCGGCTCCCCTCCCGGGGAGCAGATCGGGCGAAAACGGCGCAAGCCGCGGACGAAGGACACGAGGCCGTGACCCAGCAGCACGACGTCACCGAGACGCTCTTCGGGGAACCGCCGCCCTCACCGCACCGCCGCCGTCGCGACATCCACCGGCACCGCAAGCCCCGCAGGGGCGGCCGCCGCTGGTTCGTCCTGCTGCTCGCAGCCGTGCTCGTCGGCGGCGCTGCCTACGCCGCCTACAGCGTGCTCTCACCGATGGTGACCGGCCTGTTCACCAAGGCCGAGGTGGCCGACTTCGCGGGCCCGGGTCAGGGGGAGGTCGACGTCGTCGTCGAGCCCGGGCAGACCGGTGAGGACATCGCCAGCACCCTGCGCGACGCGGGCGTGGTCAAGTCGCGCAGCGCCTACCTCGAGGTCGCCAACAGCGACCCGAAGCGCGCCGCGACCATCCAGCCCGGCACCTACGTGCTCCAGAAGGAGATGCCGGCCCAGGCGGCGTTCGACCTGCTCGCCGACCCGGGCAACCGCGACATCAACCGCACCACGGTGCGCGAGGGCCTGTGGGCGAGCGAGACCTTCGCGCTGCTGTCGAAGCAGAGCGGCATCCCGGTCAAGGAGTACGTCAAGGCGGCCAAGGACACCGAGGCGATCGGCCTGCCGAAGGAGGCCAAGGGCCAGGTCGAGGGCTGGCTGTTCCCGTCGAGCTACGAGTTCCCCGAGAAGGCCACGGCCACCGACCAGCTCAAGGCGATGGTGGCCCAGACCGTCAAGGCGCTCGACGACGCCGGGGTCGAGGCCAAGGACCGGCAGAAGGTACTCACCCTGGCCTCCCTGGTCGAGGCCGAGGCCAAGCTCGACGTCGACCGGCCCAAGATCGCCCGGGTCTTCCTCAACCGCATCGAGACCGCCGGGCCGCCGGCCAACGGGCTGATCCAGAGCGACGCGGCGGTGTCCTACGGCGCCAAGCGCCGCTCCCTCTTCCCGAGCAAGGCCGAGCTCAACGACGCGAGCAACCCCTACAACACGCGTATCCACCCGGGCCTGCCGCCGGGCCCGATCAGCAACCCGGGCGCGGCGTCGATCAAGGCGGCGGCCAACCCCGCCGACGGCCCGTGGTTCTTCTTCGTCGCGGTCAACCCGATCACTGGCGAGACCAAGTACGGGACCACCCTGGCCGAGCACAACGCCAACGTCGCCGAGCTCAACGCCTACTGCAAGGCCAAACCGAAGGACTGTGGTCAGTGAGGGCGGCTGTCCTCGGCTCGCCCATCACCCACTCCCTCTCACCGGCGCTGCACCGCGCCGGCTACCGCGCGGCCGGGCTGTCGGGCTGGGAGTACGACGCCCACGAGGTGGATGCCGACGGGCTCGCGGCGTTCGTCGGCGCACTGGATGACGAGTGGCGCGGGCTGTCGCTGACCATGCCGCTGAAGGAGGCTGCCGCCGACGTCGCCACCACGGTGGATGCCGTGGCGCAGCGGGCGGCCGCCGCCAACACCCTGGTGCGCCGGACCGACGGCGGGTGGGACGCCACGAACACCGACGTCGTCGGGCTGGTTCGGGCGCTCACCCCACACCTGCGCGGCGCACCGACCCGAGCCCTGGTGCTCGGTGCTGGTGCCACGGCCCGCTCGGCGGTGCTGGCCCTGGCCGAGCTGGGCGTCACCACGCTGACCGTGCGGGCGCGCGACACCGGCCGCGCCGCCGACCTCCTGGCGTGGGCGCTCGACCTGGGCGCCGGCATCCGCAACGGGTCCGTGGCAGGGCTGGGGCCCTGGGTGACGACGCGCGACGACGTGGTCGTGTCGACCCTGCCCGGCTCGGCGGGTGAGGTGGCCGCGGCCACCGTGCCGGTGGCCCATCCCGGCATCCTGCTCGACGTGGTCTACGCCGGCTGGCCGACACCGCTGGCGCGCGCGGCGGCTGCGGCCGGCATGACCGTGGTGAGCGGGCTCGACATGCTCGTGCACCAGGCGGCGGAGCAGTTCCGGCTGTTCACCGGTCACGAGGCCCCGATCGAGGCGATGGCGGCCGCGGGGCGCGCCGCGCTGGGGCAGGAGTGACGCCGCTCTGGGTGGTGCTGGGCGCGGCAGCGGTCATGGGGGTGGTGGGGCACCTCACCGGGCGGGCGCTCGCGACCGGTGGCTACCGTATCGACGAGGACGAGGTCGACCACGCGCCGGGTCGCAGCTGGTGGCCCGGGCTCGCCACGGCGTGCCTCGCCGGGTTGGCGGCGTGGTCGATCGGCGACCTGGGCGGGTGGGCCGCGCTGCCGGCCTACCTGCTCTTCGCCTGGCTGACCGTGGCCCTGACCTGGATCGACCTCGACGTGCACCGGCTGCCGGTGGGCCTGGTCGTGCCCACCGGTGCGTGGCTGGTCGCGCTGCTCGCGGTGGCCTCGCTGGCGACCCTCGACCGGCGCTGGCTGGGCGCGGTGGTCGGGGCGCTGGCGATGGGGGCGGTCTACCTGCTGCTCGCCGTGCTGCCCGGCGGCGGGGTCGGCGGGGGCGACGTGCGGCTCGCGCCCGTCATCGGGGGGTTGCTCGGGTGGCTCGGTGCGGGGTCGGTGGTGGTGGGGCTGCTGGCCGGCATCCTGGTCGGTGGGCTGGCGGCCGTGGCGCTCCTCGCCCTGCGGCGGGTGGGCCTGCGCAGCTCGATCGCCTACGGCCCGGCGATGTGCCTGGGGGCGTGGGTCGCCATCGGGTGGGCTGACCAGATCCTGACCTGGCTGCTGGGCGGCTGAGGGCCGCGTGGAAGGATTCGCCCCATGCTGCGTTGGCTGACCGCCGGGGAGTCGCACGGGCCCGCGCTCGTCGCGACGGTCGACGGGGTGCCCGCGGGGGTCGAGGTCACCACGGCCGACCTGGCCCGGGCGCTGGCGCGCCGGCGGCTGGGCTACGGGCGGGGAGCCCGGATGAAGTTCGAGCAGGACGCGGTGGAGTTCCTCGGCGGGGTGCGGCACGGGCTGACCCTGGGCTCGCCGATCGCGATCCGGATCGGCAACTCGGAGTGGCCCAAGTGGCAGACGGTGATGAGCCCCGACCCGGTCGACGCCGACGCGCTGGCCGCCGCCGACGACGTCAACGCCGAGAAGGAGATCGCCCGCAACCGGCCGCTCACCCGGCCCCGCCCCGGGCATGCCGACCTCGTGGGCATGCAGAAGTACGCCTTCGACGACGCGCGCCCGGTGCTCGAGCGCGCCTCAGCCCGCGAGACCGCGGCGCGGGTGGCCCTGGGCGAGGTGGCGGCCCGCTTCCTCGAGCAGGCCTACGGCATCCGCCTGGTGTCGCACACGGTGGCGATCGGCTGGGCGTCGGTGTCCGACGACGCGCCGCTGCCGACCGCCGACGACGTCGAGGCGCTCGACGCCGACCCGGTGCGGGCCTTCGAGGCAGAGGGGTCGGCCGCGATGGTCGCCGAGATCGAGGCGGCCCACAAGGACGGCGACACCCTCGGCGGGGTCGTCGAGGTGGTCGTCACCGGCCTGCCGCCGGGCCTGGGGTCACACGTGCACTGGGACCGTCGCCTCGACGCGCGGCTCGCCGGGGCGCTGATGGGCATCCAGGCGATCAAGGGCGTCGAGGTGGGTGACGGCTTCCGCACGGCCGCCCGCCGCGGGTCGGTGGCCCACGACGAGATGGAGCGGGGCGCCGACGGCGTCATCCGTCGCCGCACCGGGCGGGCCGGTGGCACCGAGGGCGGGATGTCGGTCGGCGGGCTGTTGCGCGTGCGCGCGGCGATGAAGCCGATCTCCACCGTGCCGCGGGCGCTCGAGACGGTCGACGTGGCGTCCGACGAGCCGGCCCGCGCCATCCACCAGCGGTCCGACGTGTGTGCGGTGCCGGCCGCGGGGGTCGTGGCCGAGGCGATGGTCGCGCTGGTGCTGGCCGAGGCCTGCCTGGAGAAGTTCGGCGGCGACTCGCTGAGCGAGACGGCGCGCAACCACGCGTCCTACCTCGCGGCCATCCCGGCATCCATGCGCACCTGGGAGGACTGATGCCGCGCGTCGTGCTGGTCGGCCCGCCCGGGTCGGGCAAGAGCACCGTGGGGGCGGCGCTGGCCGAGCTGCTCGGGCTGCCGCTGCACGACACGGATGCCGCGATCGAGGCCGCCGCAGGGCGCACCATCTCCGACATCTTCGTCGAGGACGGCGAGCCGGCCTTCCGCGCGCTCGAGCGGGCCGAGGTCGCTCGCGCCCTGGCCGACGATGCCGGCGTGCTGGCCCTGGGCGGGGGAGCGCCGGTCGACCCGCTGACGGAGCAGCTGCTGGTGGGGCAGAGGGTGGTGTTCCTCGACGTCGGCATCGCCGACGCGTCGAAGCGGGTGGGCTTCGACCAGAGCCGGCCGTTGCTCGCGGTCAACCCGCGGGCCTCGTGGGTGCGGCTGATGAACGAGCGCCGCCCGGTCTACGAGCGGGTGGCGACGTTCCGGGTCGATACCGCGGGGCGCACCCCCGAGGAGGTGGCGGCGGAGGTCGCCGGGCTGCTGGGGGAGTCGTGAGCGACGGCGACGGCAAGGGTGGTCGCGGGGGCGAGGCCACCGTCATCCGGGTCGGTGACGCATATGACGTCGTGGTGGGGCACGGGGTGTCCGACCGGGTCGTGGGCCTGCTGGCGCCGGGCGTGCGGCAGGTGCTCGTGGTGCGGCCCGACGCGCTGACGGCGCTGGCGGGGCCGGTGGTGGAGCGGCTGAGGGCGGCGGGCCTCGTCGTGCACGAGGCTGTCGTGCCCGACAACGAGGTGGCCAAGACCGCCGAGGTCGCGGCCGGGCTGTGGGCGACGCTCGGGCAGCACGCGTTCACCCGCTCGGATGCCGTGGTGGCCGTGGGCGGCGGCACGGTCACCGACCTCGCCGGGTTCGTGGCGGCCACCTGGCTGCGTGGGGTGGCCGTGGTGCACGTGCCGACGACCCTGCTCGCCATGGTCGACGCCGCCGTCGGGGGCAAGACCGGCATCAACACCGCCGAGGGCAAGAACCTCGTGGGGGCGTTCCACGAGCCCGCCGGTGTGCTGTGCGACCTCGAGGTGCTGGCGACGCTGCCCCCCGCGGACTTCGTGGCGGGGCTGGCCGAGGTCGTCAAGGCGGGCTTCATCGCCGACCCGGTCATCCTCGAGCTGGTCGAGGCCGACCCGGCAGGTGCGGTGCGCTGGGACGGCCCGCACACCCGCGAGCTGGTGGAGCGGGCGATCACGGTCAAGGCCGAGGTCGTGGCGCAGGACCTCACCGAGTCGTGGCTGCGCGAGATCCTCAACTACGGGCACACCCTGGGGCACGCGGTCGAGCAGGTCGAGGGCTACCGGCGGCGGCACGGGGAGGCGGTGGCCATCGGGATGGTCTTCGCCGCTGAGCTCGGGCGGCGGTCGGGTCACCTGAGCGCCGATGACGTGGCGCGGCACCGGTCGGTGCTGTCGTCGGTGGGGCTGCCCACGTCGTACCCGGGCGGCTCGTTCGACGCGCTGCTCGCCGTGATGCGCCGCGACAAGAAGTCCCGGGGCGCGCTGCTGAGGTTCGTGGTGCTCGAGGGCATCGGCCGGCCGGTGCGGCTCGAGGGCCCCGACGAGGCGTTGCTGCGCGAGGCCTTCACGGCGATCGGCTCCTGACGCATGCTGGGTCGATGACGCCAGAGACGCCACCGGCCCCACACCCCGACCACGACCGGGGCCTGGAGTTCGACGTGCGCACCCTGGTGGCGCGGCGCTCGGCGCTGGGGCTGATCGGGGGAGCCGGCCTGGCCGCGCTCGCCGGCTGCACCGACGGCAGCCCGTCGGTGGCCGGGTCGACGTCACCGACGGCGGCGACCGGCAGCGCCACGCCGAGCGGCACGGCATCCGGCTCGCCGAGCGTCGACACCCAGGTGCCCGCCGAGACGGCCGGCCCGTTCCCGGCGGACGGCAGCAACGGTGCGGACGTGCTCGACGACACGGGCATCGTCCGGCGCGACCTGCGCTCCTCGGTCGGTACCTCGACGACGACCGCGGCGGGGGTCCCGCTGACCGTCAACCTCACGGTGCTCGACTCGGCGGCGGGCTACCGCGCCCTGCCGGGGGTGGCCGTGTACGCGTGGCACTGCGACGCGCAAGGGCGCTACTCGATGTACTCGCCCGGCGTGGAGAACGAGAACTACCTGCGCGGAGTGCAGCCGACCGACGGCAGCGGGACGGCGACCTTCAGCACGGTCTTTCCCGGCTGCTACCCGGGGCGGTGGCCGCACATCCACTTCGAGGTCTACCGCAGCACCGCGGAGGCGACCAGCGCCGGGCAGATCGTCCGGACCAGCCAGATCGCGCTGCCCGAGGCGGCATCCGCGGCGGTCTACGGTGACGCCGCCACGTACCCGGGCAGTGCCGACCACCTGGCGGGCACGTCACTGGCCCAGGACATGGTGTTCGGCGACGACGGCGGCATCCACCAGCTCGCGACCGTGACGGGCGACTCCGGCAGCGGCTACGTCGCGAACCTCACCGTCGGCGTCTGAGCCCGACCGGCGGCCGGGCCGGCGGCGGACGGGAGAGCGGCGTGGGCGCGATAGGATCGGCCAGATCCCCATCCCCTCGCGGGGGTGACGCGCGCCCGCTTCCGGGCGCCGCGTCGCACCGTCGTGACGAAAGCGAAGAACCACCCGTGGCATCGACCAACGACCTCAAGAACGGCCTCGTCCTCAACATCGAGGGCCAGCTGTGGACCGTCGTGGAGTTCCAGCACGTCAAGCCCGGCAAGGGCCCGGCCTTCGTGCGCACCAAGCTGAAGAACGTCATGAGCGGCAAGGTCGTCGACAAGACCTTCAACGCCGGCGTCAAGGTGGAGACCGCGAACGTCGACAAGCGCAACATGCAGTACCTCTACAACGACGGCACCGACTTCATCTTCATGGACGGCGACACCTACGACCAGATCCCGGTGAGCCCGCAGACCGTGGGCGACGCCTCGAAGTTCCTGCTCGAGAACCAGGACGTCGTCGTCGCGCGCCACGAGGGCAACGTGCTGTTCATCGAGCTGCCCGCCTCGGTCGTCCTCGAGATCACCTACACCGAGCCGGGCCTGCAGGGCGACCGCTCCACCGGTGGCACCAAGCCGGCCACGGTCGAGACCGGCGCCGAGGTGGCCGTGCCGCTGTTCCTCGAGACCGGCACCAAGATCAAGGTCGACACCCGCGACGGGTCCTACCTCGGCCGGGTCAGCTGACCCGTGGCCGCCCGCACCAAGGCCCGCAAGCGCGCGCTCGACCTCCTCTTCGAGGCCGAGCAGCGCGGGGTCAACGCCGCCGACCTGCTCCGTGAGCGGCTCGCGGCACCGGTGACCGAGGCGCCGCTGTCGGAGTTCACCGCCGACCTGGTGATGGGCGTGGTCGAGCACTGGGGCCAGGTCGACGAGCTGATCGAGACCTACTCCCAGGGCTGGACGCTGGGCCGGATGCCGGCCGTCGACCGCGCGATCCTGCGCCTGGGCGCCTACGAGGTGATCTGGTCGACCGACGTGCCCGAACCGGTCGCGATCAGCGAGTGGGTGGGCCTGGCGACCGAGCTCTCCACCGACGACAGCCCGCGCTTCGTCAACGGCCTGCTCGCCCGCCTGGCCGAGGTCAAGCCGACCCTGGCGTGAGCGCCGGCCTCACTCGTCGAGGCGGAAGCCGAGCTTGAGGCCCACCTGGTAGTGGCCGACCGCACCGTCGGCCAGGTGTCCGCGGATCTCGGTGACCTCGAACCAGTCCAGCCCGCGCACCGTGGTCGACGCCCGCGCGACCGCCGAGGTGATGGCGTCGTCGATCGAGGTGGTCGACGTGCCGACGACCTCGCTGATGCCGTACGTGTGTGCCATGGCGCTCACCCTTCGTCCGCGGGCACCCGGCTGGCGCCCTCGCGAGCGATGATCCTCGCAACCGGCCGCGCTCGGCCACCCCTCACCCGCGCGGCGCGGCATACTGCGCCGGATGACCACCATCCGCCTCGCCCAGGATGCCGACCTGCCGCTGCTGGCCGGCATCGAGGATGCCGGTGACGCACTCTTCGTGGAGCGGTTCGGCGAGGTGGCCTGGCCGGCCGCGTCGTCGGGGGAGGAGCGGGTCGGCGAGCCCGGCGCGCTGCTCGAGGCCACCCACGCCGAGCTGGTCGCGCGCGGCGCCCGCGAGGTGACCCTTCGGACGTACGCCGACGTGCCCTGGAATGCCCCGTTCTGCGCGCGGCACGGCTACGTCGAGCTCGACCCGCTCCCGGC
Source organism: uncultured Actinomycetota bacterium (assembly GCA_963833495.1). GTDB lineage: Bacteria > Actinomycetota > Actinomycetes > Actinomycetales > Dermatophilaceae > Fodinibacter. The sequence goes on from CAWHYJ010000016.1 coordinate 40,300, forward strand.
GTGGCTGGAGCCGATGCGGCAGACCGAGCTGCGGATGGGGATGGAGCGCCACGGCCGCCGGATAGCGATGGTGCGCGACCTCAGCCCCGGGTGACCGTGACCGGCGTGGGGGCCCGCAGGGTCTGGGCCACGACGCAGTAGCGCTCGGTGGCCTCGACCAGACGGGCCAGTGCGGCCTCGTCGGCGTCGGCGTCCACCTCGATGCGGACCTCGATGTCGGTGAAGCCCACCGGCACCTCGCGGTCGACGCCGAGCGTGCCCCGGGCATCCCAGTGGCCGACGACGTGCACCGTGGCCGAGTGCAGCGCGATGCCCATCGCCGCGGCCACCGAACGCAGCGTGACGCCGGCGCAGCCCGCCAGCGCCTCGAGCAGCATGTCTCCGCTGCAGGCCTCCGACCCGTCGCCACCGGTCGCGGGGTGCAGGCCCGCTCGTGACATCCCCGGCCACTGCGGCACCTCGGCGGCCACGGCGTCGAGCACGACGTGTGCGGTCGCCACGGACGTCTGCCGGCCGGCCGCGGGCTCCGCGCGGTAGCGGTCCTTCAGCGGCCGCTGGAGGGCACGCAGGGCGACGGACTGCTCGTGGGGATCGGTCGGAAGCATCATTCCGGCACCGTAGGGCACCGGGACCGGGTGTGCGGTCAGACGGCAGCGGCGAAGACGACCTCGGGCCAGGGCGAGCTCGCCAGCCAGCGCCGCCGTGCCTCGGCGTCGGCATCCTTGGGCGGGAAGAGCGGCTGCACGAGGGGCGCGGGCGACGTGGCGACCGGACGTGCCGCGGCGTCGGCACAGAACGCGCCACGGGAGTCGGTCGTGGTGGGTGTGTTCACGGGAGGCCTCCTTCGCGGCGCGGGTGCGGTGCTGGCGACCCCATTCCATCACGTCATGTTTGGTCAGGCATAGATCAGCGTTATGGGTTTCTCGCGATCCGGACAGTGGCCGGCGCCACCACGCCTTCGCTGAGCACGACCGCGCGAGCCGCCGCAGGAAGCGGTGCACCCACCCCGTAGAGTGGGCGCCGCACCATCCCGACATCCTTTAACGACCTGTCCCGTGAGGCAGGGAAGGAGGTCCGCGTCTTGACGCGCGCCGACATGACCGTGCCCCAGGGGCACCCGCTCGACCCCTCCGGTCGCACCGTCCTCTCCGCGAGCGACGTGTCCCGGGCCCTGCGCCGCATCGCGCACGAGATCCTCGAGCACAACAAGGGTGCCGACGACCTCGTGCTGCTCGGCATCCCCAGCCGTGGCGTCGAGCTGGCCCACCGTCTCGCGGACCTGGTCCGCGAGGTCGAGGGCACCGAGGTGCCCACCGGCAGCCTCGACATCACGATGCACCGCGACGACCTGCGCTCCCAGCCCACCCGTGCGCCGATGCACACCGACATCCCGGTGGGCGGCATCGACGACAAGGTGGTGGTGCTCGTCGACGACGTGCTCTACAGCGGGCGCACGATCCGCGCCGCCCTCGACGCGCTCTCCGACCTCGGCCGCCCACGTGCCGTGCGGCTGGCGGTGCTCGTCGACCGTGGCCACCGCGAGCTGCCGATCCGCGCCGACCACGTCGGCAAGAACCTCCCGACCAGCCACGCCGAGAAGGTGCAGGTGCGCCTGGCCGCCTTCGACGGCGGCGAGGACGTCGTCCGGATCGCCGGGGGCGACGCCCGATGAACCGCCACCTGCTCTCCAGCGCCGACCTCACCCGCGACGACGTGCGCCTGCTGCTCGCCACCGCGACGGAGATGCACGAGGTGCAGCACCGCGACGTCAAGAAGCTGCCCACCCTGCGCGGCCGCACCGTCATCAACCTCTTCTTCGAGGACTCCACCCGCACTCGGTCCAGCTTCGAGATCGCCGGCAAGTGGATGAGCGCCGACACGATCAACATCACCGGCAAGGGCAGCAGCGCCAGCAAGGGCGAGAGCCTGCGTGACACGGTGCGCACCATCGACGCCATGTCGGTCGACGCCATCGTCATGCGGCACATGGCCAGCGGCGCCGCCCACCAGGTGAGCCAGTGGGTCGACGCGAGCGTCATCAACGCCGGCGACGGCACGCACGAGCACCCCACCCAGGCCCTGCTCGACGCCTACACGATGGAACAGCGGATCGGCGACCTCGACGGCGCCCGGGTCGCCATCGTCGGCGACCTCACCCACAGCCGGGTCTTCCGCTCCAACGCGATCACCCTGCGCACCCTCGGCGCCGACGTCACCTTGGTGGCACCGCCCACGCTGATGCCGAGCGGCATCGGCCCGTGGGCCACCACCGACGGCCTGACGCTCACCGACGACCTCGACGCCGTGCTCGCCAGCGGCCCGGATGCCGTGATGATGCTGCGCGTGCAGCGCGAGCGGATGAGCGGGGGCTTCTTCCCGACCGCCCGCGAGTACACCGTGGGCTTCGGCCTGACCCGCGAGCGCCTGCGCGCGCTCACCGACGCCAACCCGGAGGCCGTCATCTGTCACCCCGGCCCGATGAACCGAGGCCTCGAGATCAGCGCGGATGCCGCCGACGCCGCCCAGAGCCTGGTGCTCGACCAGGTCTCGGCAGGGGTGGCGGTGCGGATGTCCGTGCTCTACCACCTCCTCGCCGGAGAGGGGGCGGCCGCGTGAGCACCCTGCTCCTGACCGGGCCCACCTGGTACGACGAGGACGGCACTGCCTCCACCGGCGACGTGCTCCTGCGCGACGGCGTCGTCGCCGAGGTCGGCTCGGTCGACGCCCCGGACGACGCCGAGACCCTGGATGCCGACGGCCTCATCCTGCTGCCCGGGTTCGTCGACCTGCACACCCACCTGCGCGAACCGGGCCGTGAAGACGCCGAGACGATCGCCTCCGGCTCCCGGGCCGCCGCGGTCGGCGGCTTCACCGCGGTGCTCGCCATGGCGAACACCAACCCGGTCACCGACACCGCCGAGGCCGCCGAACGCATCCTCGACCTCGGCCGCGCCGCCGGGCTGGTCGACGTCGTGCCGGTCGGCGCCGTCACCAAGGGGCTCGCGGGCGCCGAGCTCGCCGAGCTCGGCCTGATGCACCGCTCCCGGGCAGCGACCACTGTCTTCTCCGACGACGGGCACTGCGTCGCCGACGGGCGCGTGATGCGCCGGGCGCTGGAGTACGTTCGCGCCTTCGACGGCGTGGTCAGCCAGCACAGCCAGGACCCCAACCTCGCCGGCCCCCAGGCCTGCTGCCACGAGGGCGAGATCTCGGGCCGGCTCGGCCTGCCCGGCTGGCCCCCGGTGGCCGAGGCCAGCATCATCGCCCGCGACGCCCTGCTCGCACAGCACACCGGCTCCCGGGTGCACGTGGCGCACGTCAGCACCGCCGAGGGGCTCGACGTCGTGCGCTGGGCGAAGGCGCGCGGCATCCGGATGACCGCAGAGGTGACTCCGCACCACCTGGCGCTGGGCACCGACCTGCTCACGAGCTACGACCCGGTCTACAAGGTCAACCCGCCGCTGCGGCCCACCGAGGACCGCGAGGCGCTCGTCGAGGGCCTGCTCGACGGCACCATCGACGCCGTCGCCACCGACCACGCCCCGCACGCCCGGCACGACAAGGAGCACGCCTTCGTCGATGCGGCGTTCGGCATGCTCGGGCTCGAGACGGCGTTCGCCGTGGTGCACGACCTGCTCGTCGCCGACGGCCGGCTCGGCTGGGCCGACCTCTCCCGGCTGATGTCCACCGGCCCGGCCCGCATCGCCGGCCTGACCGACCACGGCCACCCGGTCGCCGCCGGAGCCCCGGCCAACCTGGTGCTCGTCGACCCCACCGCCTCGGTCAGTGTCGACCGCGACACCTCGCAGTCCCTGTCCCGCAACACCCCGTGGCACGGCCAACGCCTCACCGGCGCCGTGCACACCACGATCCTGCGCGGCGCCGTGACCGCCCGCGGAGGGGAGCCCACCGCATGCTGACCACCCGCGAGCCCGCCGTCCTGATCCTCGAGGACGGCCGCACCTTCACCGGTCGCGCCTACGGCCACCGGGGCACGACGGTCGGCGAGGCCGTCTTCTCCACCGGCATGACCGGCTACCAGGAGACCCTCACCGACCCGAGCTACCACCGCCAGGTCGTCGTCATGACGGCACCGCACGTCGGCAACACCGGCTGGAACGACGAGGACGACGAGTCCGGTCGCATCTGGGTCGCCGGCTACGTCGTGCGCGACCCCGCACTGCGGCCGTCGAACTGGCGCTCGAACCGGTCGCTCGAGGACGAGCTCGACACCCAGGGCGTCGTCGGCATCTGCGACCTCGACACCCGCGCGCTCACCCGGCACCTGCGCGAGCGCGGCGCCATGCGGGTGGGCATCTTCAGCGGGGATGCCGCGAGCGCACCCCGCGAGCGGCTGCTCACCCAGGTCATCGACTCGCCGCCGATGGCGGGCGCCTCGCTGGCCGAGCAGGTCGCCACCGACACCGCCTACGTCGTGCCGCCGGTGGGGGACAAGCGCTTCACCGTGGCGGTGGTCGACCTCGGCATCAAGGCGATGACGCCGCAGCTGATGGCGCAGCGCGGCATCGAGGTGCACGTGCTGCCGGCCACCGCCACCATCGACGACGTGCGGGCCCTCGAGCCCGACGGCGTCTTCTTCTCCAACGGCCCCGGCGACCCGGCCACCGCCCAGGTGCAGGCCGAGCTGCTGCGGGAGGTGCTGGGCGACGGCACGCCCTACTTCGGCATCTGCTTCGGCAACCAGATCCTCGGCAAGGCGCTCGGGTTCGGCACCTACAAGCTGAAGTACGGCCACCGCGGCATCAACCAGCCGGTCATGGACCGCACCACCGGCAAGGTCGAGGTCACCGCGCACAACCACGGCTTCGCCGTCGACGCGCCGCTGGACGCGCCCACCGAGACGCCGTTCGGCACGGCGACGGTGAGCCATGTCTGCCTCAACGACGATGTCGTCGAGGGCCTCGAGGTCAGGCGCGACGGCCGGCTGGTCGCCTTCTCGGTGCAGTACCACCCGGAGGCCGCGGCCGGCCCGCACGACGCCGCCTACCTCTTCGACCGCTTCGTCGATCTGATGCTCGCGAACGCGGAGGTGAGCGCGTAATGCCGAAGCGCGACGACATCAAGTCGGTCCTCGTCATCGGCTCGGGGCCGATCGTCATCGGCCAGGCCTGCGAGTTCGACTACTCCGGCACCCAAGCCTGCCGGGTGCTGCGCGAGGAGGGCATCCGCGTCATCCTCGTCAACTCGAACCCGGCCACGATCATGACCGACCCCGAGTTCGCCGACGCCACCTACGTCGAGCCGATCACCCCGGAGATCGTCGAGAAGATCATCGCCAAGGAGCGGCCGGATGCCGTGCTCGCCACCCTGGGCGGCCAGACCGCCCTGAACTGCGCGATGGACCTGCACGAGCGCGGCATCCTCGAGAAGTACGACTGCCCGCTCATCGGCGCCAACGTCGAGGCGATCATGCTCGGCGAGGACCGGGAGAAGTTCAAGGGCGTCGTCGCCCGATGCGGCGCCGAGTCGGCCCGCTCGTTCATCTGCCACTCGATGGACGAGGCGCTCACCGCGGCCGACGACCTCGGCTACCCGGTGGTCGTGCGCCCGTCGTTCACGATGGGTGGCCTGGGCTCCGGCTTCGCCCACGACGAGGACGAGCTGCGCCGCATCGCGGGCGCCGGCCTGCAGTACTCCCCGGTCACCGAGGTGCTCCTCGAGGAGTCGATCCTGGGCTGGAAAGAGTACGAGCTCGAGGTCATGCGCGACCACGCCGACAACGTCGTGGTGGTCTGCTCGATCGAGAACCTCGACCCGATGGGCGTGCACACCGGTGACTCGATCACCGTCGCCCCGGCGCTCACCCTCACCGACCGCGAGTACCAGCGGCTGCGCGACATCGGCATCGCCGTCATCCGCGAGGTCGGCGTCGACACCGGCGGGTGCAACATCCAGTTCGCGGTCAACCCCGCCGACGGTCGCGTCATCGTCATCGAGATGAACCCGCGGGTGTCGCGCTCGTCCGCACTCGCCTCCAAGGCAACGGGATTCCCGATCGCCAAGATCGCCGCGAAGATGGCGATCGGCTACACCCTCGACGAGGTGCCCAACGACATCACCCGCGAGACGCCGGCCTCCTTCGAGCCCACGCTCGACTACGTCGTCGTCAAGGTGCCTCGGTTCGCGTTCGAGAAGTTCCCCGCCGCCGACGACACCCTCACCACCACGATGAAGTCGGTGGGCGAGGCGATGTCGATCGGCCGCAGCTTCACCGAGGCCCTGCAGAAGGCGCTGCGCTCGCTCGAGAAGAAGGGCAGCAGCTTCCACTGGGACGCCGAGCGGCCCACCACCGAGCAGGCCCGGGCGCTGCTCGACGAGGCGCGCCGCCCCACCGACGGGCGCATCGTGCTGGTGCAGCAGGCGCTGCGCGGCCGGCTCTCGGTCGAGGAGGTGCACGAGGCCACCGGCATCGACCCGTGGTTCCTCGACCAGATGGCCCTCATCGAGGACGTCGCGGATGCCGTCGTCGAGGCGCCCGCGCTGACCCCCGACCTGCTCCGGCTGGCCAAGCGGCACGGCTTCAGCGACGCGCAGCTCGCGCAGCTGCGGGCGATGCCGGAGGCGGTCGTGCGCGGGGTGCGCCACGCGCTCGGGGTACGCCCGGTCTACAAGACGGTCGACACCTGCGCGGCCGAGTTCGCCGCGTTGACGCCCTACCACTACAGCACCTACGACGAGGAGACCGAGGTCGCGCCCCGTGAGCGCCCGGCCGTGCTCATCCTCGGCTCCGGCCCGAACCGGATCGGGCAGGGCGTCGAGTTCGACTACTCGTGCGTGCACGCCAGCTTCGCCCTGCGCGATGCCGGCTACGACACCGTGATGGTCAACTGCAACCCCGAGACGGTCTCCACCGACTACGACACGAGCAGCCGGCTCTACTTCGAGCCGCTGACCCTCGAGGACGTGCTCGAGGTCTTCCACGCCGAGAGCCAGGCCGGTCCGATCGCGGGGGTGATCGTGCAGCTCGGCGGGCAGACCCCGCTCGGCCTGGCGAAGGCACTCAAGGCCGAGGGCGTGCCGATCGTCGGCACCAGCCCCGAGGCGATCGACCTCGCCGAGGACCGCGGCGCGTTCGGCCGGGTGCTGCACGACGCCAACCTGCCGGCGCCCAAGCACGGCACCGCCTACAGCGCCCCCGAGGCGGTCGAGATCGCCAAGGAGATCGGCTACCCGGTGCTCGTGCGGCCGTCCTACGTGCTCGGCGGCCGCGGCATGGAGATCGTCTACGACGACGAGACGCTGAGCGGCTACGTCGAGCGGGCGACCGTCGCCAACTCCGACCACCCGGTGCTCGTCGACCGCTTCCTCGACGACGCCATCGAGATCGACGTCGACGTGCTCTACGACGGCACCGAGATGTACCTCGGCGGGATCATGGAGCACATCGAGGAGGCCGGCATCCACTCCGGCGACTCCTCGTGCACCCTGCCGCCGGTCACCCTCGGCGCCGGGGAGCTCGAGCGGGTGCGTGAGTCGACGCTCAAGCTGGCCCAGGGCATCGGGGTGCGCGGCCTGATGAACGTGCAGTTCGCCCTGGCCCAGGACATCCTCTACGTGCTCGAGGCCAACCCACGGGCGTCGCGCACGGTGCCGTTCGTCGCCAAGGCCACCGGCGTGCCGCTGGCCAACGCGGCCGCCCGGATCATGATGGGCACGACCATCGCCGAGCTGCGCGCCGAGGGCGTGCTGCCCGCTCACACGGACGGAGGCCGGATGCCGGTGCACGCACCGATGTCGGTCAAGGAGGCGGTGCTTCCGTTCAAGCGCTTCCGCACCGCCGAGGGGCTGGTCGTCGACAGCCTGCTCGGGCCCGAGATGCGCTCGACCGGTGAGGTCATGGGCATCGACACCGACTTCGGCCGGGCGTTCGCGAAGGCCCAGCTCGGCGCGATCAGCGGGTTGCCCACCAAGGGAACCGTTTTCGTGTCGGTGGCCAACCGCGACAAGCGCGCGATCATCTTCCCGGTCAAGCGGCTGGTCGACCTCGGCTTCCGCATCGTGTCGACGTCGGGCACCGCAGATGTGTTGCGCCGCAACTCGATCGAGGCCGAGGTGGTGCTCAAGCACGCCGAGCGGGGCGCCGAGGGCCGCTCGATCGTCGACTGGATCAACGCCGGCGAGATCGACATGGTCGTCAACAGCCCGAGCGGGCCCAGTGCCTCGGCCCGGGCCGACGGCTACGCCATCCGGGCGGCCACCACGGCGATGGACAAGCCGATCATCACCACGGTGCAGCAGCTCGCCGCGGCGGTGCAGGCCATCGAGGCGGTGATCCTCGGCGACCTCGACGTCACCTCGCTGCAGGACCACGCGGCGGCGCTCGACCTCTACGGCGTGGAGGCTCCGGCGTGAGCGGGGTCGTCCAGGTCAGTGGCGAGCTGATCGCCACCCGCCGGGTCGGCGCCTACCACCACCTCACCCTCGTCGCCCCGGGCGTCGCCGAGCTGGCCCGACCCGGCCAGTTCGTCGCGCTGGCGGTGGGCGGCCCGACCTCGGCCAACCTGCTGCGCCGGTGCTTCTCGATCCACAAGGTCAAGCCGTCGGGCACCTACGGCGGCACCGTCGACGTCGTCGTCGCGGCGCACGGCCCGGGCACGGTGTGGCTCACCGGGCTGCGCGCCCACGACCCGGTCGACGTCGTCGGCCCCCTCGGGCGCCCGTTCCCGCTGCCAGCGGAGCCGGTGGCCTGCGTGCTCGTCGGTGGCGGCTACGGCTCGGCGCCGCTGTTCTGGCTGGCCGAGGCGCTGCGCGAGCGTGGCTGCCACGTCGAGATGGTGCTCGGCGCGGCATCCGAGGACCGCCTGTTCGGGGTGGTCGAGGCACGCCGCACCGCCGACGGCGTCACCGTCACCACCGACGACGGCTCCTCCGGGCGCCGCGGCTGGGTCAGCGACGTGCTCGGCGACGTCATCGACCGCACCTCGGCGGGTGTGGTCTACGGCTGTGGACCCATGGCGATGCTGCGCTCGGTCACCGAGATCGCCACGGCGCACGGCGCGGTGGCCCAGGTGGCCGTCGAGGAGTCGATGGCCTGCGGCGTCGGCGTCTGCATGACCTGCGTCATGCCCGTCACCGGCAACGACGGCGTCACCCGGATGGTGCGCTCCTGCGTGGAGGGTCCGGTGTTCCGGGGCGACCGGGTGCGCTGGGACGCGTTCGCCGACGGCATCGGCCGGGTGCCCGACGACGCGCTGGGTGCCCCCCGGGCCGGAGGTCACTGATGGTCGACATGACCACCACGCTGGGCCCGCTGGTGCTGCCCAACCCGGTGATGACGGCATCCGGCTGCGCGGCCAACGGCCAGGAGCTGCACCGGTTCTTCCCGGTCTCCGAGCTCGGCGCGTTCGTCACCAAGACCGTCATGGCCCAGCCGCGCTCAGGGCGGGGGACGCCGCGGATGGCCGAGACGGCATCCGGCATGCTCAACTCGATCGGGCTGCAGGGGCCGGGCATCGACGCCTTCGTCGAGAAGGACCTCGCCTGGCTGAGGTCGACCGGGGCCCGGGCCCTGGTGTCGATCGCCGGCAACACCGCCGAGGAGTTCGGCGACGTCGCCGAGGCGCTGGCCGCCAGCCCGGCCTATGACGCCGTCGTGGGGGTCGAGGTCAACATCTCGTGCCCCAACGTGGCCAACCGCGGGCTGGTCTTCGCCTGCGACGCACTGTCCTCGGAACGGGTGGTGCGCCTGGTGCGCGAGCGGCTGCCCGCCCAGACCCCGATCTTCGCCAAGCTGACCCCCGACGTCACCGACATCGTCACGATCGCCCATGCCGCGCTCAAGGCCGGCGCCGACGGGCTGACCATGATCAACACCCTGCTCGGCATGGTCATCGACACCGACCGGCTGCGGCCGCAGCTCGCGGGCCTCACCGGCGGCCTCTCCGGACCGGCCGTGCGGCCGGTCGCAGTCCGCGCCCTGTGGCAGGTCACCGCCGCGATGCGCGAGGGGCGGCTGCCCACTGCGCCGCTGATCGGGGTCGGGGGTGTGCGCACCGGGCGCGACGCCCTCGAGCTGGTCGCCGCCGGGGCGTCGGCCGTGCAGGTCGGCACCGCCACCTTCAACGACCCCAGCGCCCCCCGCCGGGTCGTCGACGAGCTCGAGGCCGAGGTCGCCCGGCACGGCTTCCACCGCTTCGCCGACGTGGTCGGCATCGCCCACGAGAGGACGGCTCGCCCGTGACCCAGCCACCCACCCCCTACGGCGACCGGCTGCGCGCCGCGATGGACGCGCTCGGGCCGTTCTGCCCCGGCATCGACCCGCACGCCGCCCTGCTCGAGCAGTGGGGGCTGCCCGACACCGTGGCCGGGCTCGAGACCTTCGCGATGACCTGCGTCGAGGCGTTCGGGGGAGCGGTGGCGGCGGTCAAGCCCCAGTCGGCGTTCTTCGAGCGGTTCGGGTCGGCCGGGGTGGCCGTGCTCGAGCGCACCCTGGCGGGGCTGCGCGACGCCGGCACCCTGTCGCTGCTCGACGTCAAGCGCGGCGACATCGGCACCACCATGGCCGGCTACGCGCAGGCGTACCTGTCCGACGGGTCGCCGCTGCGGGCCGACGCCATCACGGTGAGCCCGTACCTCGGCTACGAGTCGCTGCGACCCGCGCTCGACCTGGCCGCCACGTCCGGGCGCGGGGTGTTCGTGCTGACCCTCACCTCCAACCCGGAGGGCCCGACGGTGCAGCACGCGACTCGCGACGGCGCGAGCGTCGCGGCATCCGTCGTGGCGGGGGTGGCGCGCGACAACGCCGGCGCGGCGGCATCCGGGCGGCTCGGCAGCGTCGGGATGGTGGTGGGCGCGACGGTCGGCAGCGCGGTCACCGACCTCGGCCTCGATCTCGCCGGCGCCGCCGGGCCCCTGCTCGCACCCGGGCTGGGCGCCCAGGGCGGCACCCCGGCGGCCCTGCGCCAGACCTTCGGAGCCGCGCTGCCCCAGGTGCTCGGCACCAGCAGCCGCGAGGTGCTCGTGGCGGGCCCGGACGTCGCCACGCTGCGGGATGCCGCGCGCCGCGCGGCCGGCGACCTGGCGGAGGCCCTGGGCGGCTGAGCGGGCCCTGAGCCGGGCCGCCGCGCGCCTCGGATCGCGCCACCTGAGCGTCTCGTCGCGGACCGGTGGTCGCGCTAGAGTCGAGCGCGTACAGCCGGGTGTTGAGAAGCCAGCGCCTGCATGTCGACGAAGGGCTCAATCCCGTGGCACTACCGCCGCTCACCCCAGAACAGCGGGCCGCCGCCCTCGAGAAGGCCGCGGCCTCCCGGCGCGAGCGCGCCGAGGTCAAGCACCGCCTCAAGCACTCCGGCGTCACCCTCTCGGAGGTCATCACCGAGGGCAAGACCAACGACGTCCTCGGCAAGATGCGCGTCTCCGCTCTCCTGGAGTCCATGCCCGGCGTCGGTCGGGTCCGGGCCCGCCAGATCATGGAGGAGGTCGGCATCTCCGAGAGCCGCCGAGTGCGTGGCCTCGGCCAGAACCAGGTGGCCGCGCTGCTCGATCGTTTCGGGCGGTCGTGACGGGGAGCTCCCGCCTCACCGTCCTCGCCGGTCCGACCGCCGTCGGCAAGGGGACCGTTGCGGCCTACGTCCGCCGGCACCACCCCGAGGTCTGGCTCTCGGTCTCGGCCACCACCCGCCGTCCGCGCCCAGGGGAGGCCGACGGCACCCACTACCACTTCGTCTCCGACGCCGAGTTCGAGCGGATGGCCGCTGCCGGCGAGCTGCTCGAGTGGGCCGTCGTGCACGGCCGGGCGAAGTACGGCACCCCACGTCGCCCGGTGGAAGAGGCGCTGGCGGCCGGGCGCCCCGCCCTGCTCGAGATCGACCTCCAGGGCGCGCGCCAGGTGCGCGACACCATGCCCGAGGCCCTGTTCGTCTTCCTCGCCCCGCCCACCTGGGACGAGCTGGTGCGCCGGCTGGTCGGTCGGGGTACCGAGGACGAGGAGGAGCGCGAGGCCCGGCTGGCCACGGCGCGGGTCGAGCTGGCCGCCGCGGCGGAGTTCGACGTCACGGTGCTCAACGACGACGTTCAACGGGCGGCCGAGGAACTCGTATCATTGATGGAACCCCCCGTACCCGAAGCGAAGCGAGACTGACGCGTGTCCGGAACCAAGGCCGATCCCATCGGCATCACCAACCCGCCGATCGACGAGCTGCTGGAGCGTGCGGACTCCAAGTACGCGCTCGTCCTCTACTCGGCGAAGCGGGCCCGGCAGATCAACGCCTACTACGCGCAGCTGCAGGAGGGCCTGCTCGAGTACGTCGGCCCGCTCGTCGACTCCGAGGTGCACGAGAAGCCGATGTCCATCGCCCTGCGCGAGATCAACGAGGGTCTGCTGACCTCCACTCCCACCGAGGAGTGACCTCGTGAAGGTCGTCCTCGGGGTCGCCGGGGGCATCGCGGCGTACAAGGCCTGCTCGCTCCTGCGGCTGCTCACCGAGGCCGGCCACGACGTCACCGTCGTGCCCACGGCATCCGCCCTGCACTTCGTGGGCGAGGCCACCTGGGCGGCGCTGTCCGGCAAGCCGGTGCACACCGACGTGTGGAGCGACATCACCTCGGTGCCGCACGTGCGCATCGGCCAGCAGGCCGACCTCGTCGTCGTGGCGCCCGCGACCGCCGACCTGCTGGCGCGCGCCGCCACCGGCCAGGCCGACGACCTGCTCACCACCGTGCTGCTCACCGCGCGCTGTCCGGTCGTGATGGCCCCCGCCATGCACACCGAGATGTGGGACCACCCCGCCACCCAGGCCAACGTCGCCACGCTCAGCGAGCGTGGGGTGCACGTCGTGCCCCCGGCGTCCGGGCGGCTGACCGGGCGCGACACCGGGCCGGGCCGGCTGCCCGAGCCCGAGGAGCTGTATGCGGTGTGCGAGCGCGAGCTGGCCCGTGCGGCCGGTGATGCCGCGCACGCCGCCGCCGGCACGGCATCCGACCCCTCCGCCTCCCCGCGCGGCGACCTTTCCGGGCGTCGGGTCGTCGTGAGCGCGGGGGGCACCCGCGAGCCGCTCGACCCGGTGCGATACCTGGGCAACCGCAGCTCGGGCAAGCAGGGCTACGCCCTGGCGCGCGCCGCCGCCGAGCGCGGCGCCCAGGTCACCCTCGTCTCGTCGTCGTCGTTGCTCCCGCCCGAGGGCGTCACGGTCGTGCCCGTCGAGACCGCGCTCGAGCTGCAGGCGGCGGTGACGGATGCCGTCCGCGACGCCGACGTGGTCGTCATGGCCGCCGCCGTGGCCGACTTCCGCCCGGCGTTCTACGCCGGCGCCAAGATCAAGAAGACGCACGAGGCCGGAGAGGACGGGTCTGGCGACGAGTCGGCGCCCACCGTGGCGCTGGTGCGCAACCCCGACGTGCTCGCCGGCCTGGTGCAGGCCCGGGGGAGCGACCGGATGCCGGTCATCGTCGGGTTCGCGGCCGAGACCGGCGACGACGAGGGGTCGGTGCTCGACCACGCCCGCGACAAGCTCGCCCGCAAGGGGTGCGACCTGCTCGTCGTCAACGAGGTAGGCACCGACAAGACCTTCGGGCACGACGACAGCACGGTGCACCTGCTGCGGCAGGGGTCCGACGACGTGACGCAGGTGGGCCCGGCATCCAAGCTGCTCGTGGCGCACGCCGTCTGGGACGCCGTCCTCCCCCTGCTCTGACCCGAGGTCGCCCCCGCACCACGAAGGGCCCCACCACGACTCGTGGTGGGGCCCTGCGGTGTGATCGGCTCAGCGGCGGGCGTGGGCCTTGTTCTTCGTGGTGGTCTCCTCGACCGGCTCGCCCTCGTCGGTGGCCTCGAGCTCGGCGTCGACCGCCTCGACCTCGTCGCCCTCCGCACCCTCGTCGGTGCCGTCGACCGCTAGCTCGTCGCCCTCGGCGTTCTCGACCTGACCGGTGGCCTCACCCTCCGGCGCCTGCACCTCGGCGGCCGGAGCCTGCTGGGCGGCGGGCTCCTCGGCCGGAAGGCCGACCGGGGCCCCACCACCGAGGGTGGCGAGCATGTTGCGCACGTTGCTCAGCTGGGCGGTGATGCTGTCGCGGCGGGCCGTCGCGGCGGCGAGCTCGCGCTCGGAGTCGCGGCGGATCCGCTCCGCGTGCTCCTTGGCGGAGCTGACCAGGGCGGCGGCCTCGGCGCGGGCGGCCTCGATGGCCCGCGAGGACTCCGTGGCGGCGTTCTGCCGGTCCTCCTCGGCCTCGCGGCCGAGCAGGTCGGCGCGCTCCTGGACAGCGGCGAGGGCCTGGTCCTGCTGCGCCATCTGGGCGGTGAACTCGGCGGCCGAGCGCTCGCGGCGCTCCCCGAGGGTGCGCTCGAAGTCGGCAGCAGATGCCGCCGCGGTGGCCCGCTGCTTCTCGTAGTAGGCCTCGGCCTCCTCGCGGCGGGCGGCAGCCTCGCGAGCGGCGTCGTCGATGATCGAGTCGGCCTCCCGCTTGGCGCGCGAGACGACCTCGGAGGCCACCACGTCGGCCTTGGAGCGGATCTCCTCGGCATAGCGGTCGGCCTCGGCACGCATCAGCGCCGCGTCGTTGTTGGCGTCGCGGCGAGCCTGCTCGACGTCGTCGGCCGCAGCCGAGCGGATGGCAGCGGCCTCCTCGTCAGCCAGGCCCAGCATCGCGCCGATCCGCTCGCCGAGGTCGGCGAAGGTCGGGCTGGACACCTTGCGGGTCTGCTCCTCGAGCTCACCCAGGCTGCGGCGCTGGTCGTCGAGCTCGGAGCTGAGCTGGTCGTGCGACTGGCGCAGCTTGGTCAGCTCGACGGTGCTCGCGGCAGCCTCCTGGCGGGCGGCGTCGGCCGCCTGCTGGAGCGCGGCGACGTGCTGGTCGACCTGGACGGGGTCGTAGCCGCGGAAGACGGTCGGGAACTCCGGCTGGTTCATGAGGACTCCTGGTCAGGGGTGGCGGGGGTGGCTGGGGTGGTGGGGGTTTCGGAGGGGGTGGCTTCGCGGGGGGCGAGGTCTGCTGCGGTGCTGTCGCTGGTGGGCGGGTCGTCGGTGCGGGTGCGGTCGTCGCTGACCGCGAGGGCGTCGATGACGCCACTGAGGTTGCCGAGCTGGGCGGTGATGGCGTCCCGGCGGGCGGCCAGGGTGTGCACCTCGGCCCGGGCGCGCTCCACAGCGGCCTGGGCCTCGGCGCGCACGGTGTCGGCACGCTGTCGGGCCTCCTCGGAGGCTCTCATGATCTCTGCTCGCGCCGCAGCGTGGTACTCGTGGGCTTCCCGGTGCATCCGCTCGATGTCCTCCGCGGCGCTCTGGCGCACCTGCTGGGCGCCCTGCTCCACCTCGGCGGCCCGGCGCTCGGCCCGCTCGAGCGCCTCGGCCTCGCGAGCCCGCGCGTCGTCGAGCAGGCGCGCGGACTCGCGCTGCGCGGCGTCACGGGTGCGGGCGGCATCCGCCTGCGCCTCGGCGAGCACCGCCTGCGCGAGCTCACGCATCCGGCCCGACTCCGACTCGGCCTCGGCGAGCCGGTCGCGGCTCTTGGCGGTGGCGGTGCCCAGCAGGGTCTGCACCCGGTGCCGGTGGGAGCGCGAGCGCTCGGCGAGCTCGTCGTGGTGGGCGCGGGCCTGGGCGTCGGCGTCCGCCTCCGCCTTGGCGAGGATGTCGCGAACCGTTCCCTGCGCCCATGCCAGGTGCGCCTGGGCGGCGGCGACGAGGTCGTCGGCCTCTGCCTGCGCGTCCGCGAGCAGGGTGGCGGCCTCGTCGCGAGCTCGGTCGAGCAGCTGCTCGGCGTCGGTGCGCGAACCGGCCTCGCGGGCCTCGATGGCGGCGAGCAGGGCCGCGACCTCGGCCTCGGCGTCGCTGCGGTGGCGGGTGGCGTAGTCGTGGCTCTCCTGGCGCAGGCGGGCGAGGTCGGCGACCGTGGAGTCGCGCAGCTGGTCGAGCTCGGCGGTGTGCGCCGCGTGCTCCAGAGCCCAGTGCTCCTGGTGGGCGCGCTCCTCCTGCGCGAGCCGGGCCATCGTGCCCTCGTGCTCGAGCCGCGCCCGCTCGAGCAGCTGGTCGGCCCGGGCCTGCGCCTGCGAGACGCGCGCCCGGGCGTCCTCCTCGGCCACCGCGATCGCCTCGTCGCTCGCCTTGGTGGCGCGGGCCCGCAGCAGGGCGGCCTGGTCGGCGGCGTCGGCGAGCATGATCTCGACCTCGACGCGGGTCTCGTCGAGCCGGCGCTGCGCCTCCTCGCGGCTCGACGCCACGGTGGCCTGCAGCTGTGCCAGCTCGTGGGCCGCCTCCTGGGTCTCACCCCGCAGCCGGCTCGCCTCGGCCCGGGCCTCGCCGGCCTCGCGGTTGGCGTCGGCCCGCAGCTGGTCGGCCAGGCTCTGGGCTCGGGTGAGCAGGGACAGCGCCTCGTCGACGGGGCTCACGGGCGCGGCACGGCTCGCGTCTCCCGCCGTCGCGTCGAGCGCCGACCTGTCTGACACGCGGACAATGATCGCAGACCGGATCGAGTGCCGCGGACCGCGTCGGCCGCCGCGGGTGCGGGCCGGTAGATTGGCCTGCGCACACGGCGGCCGGTGGCCGCGGTCGCCCCACCCACGAAGGAGTCCCGCGTGTCCGCACGCCTGTTCACGTCCGAGTCCGTCACCGAGGGACACCCGGACAAGATCTGTGACCAGATCTCCGACTCGATCCTCGACGCGATGCTCGCCCAGGACCCCCGCAGCCGGGTCGCCGTCGAGACGATGGTGACCACCGGCCTGGTGCACGTGGCCGGCGAGGTCACCACGGAGGCCTACGTCGAGATCCCGAAGATCGTCCGCGACACGGTGCTCACGATCGGCTACGACAGCTCGACCAAGGGCTTCGACGGCGCCTCGTGCGGTGTCAGCGCCTCGATCGGCCAGCAGAGCCCCGACATCGCGCAGGGCGTCGACAGCGCCTACGAGAGCCGCACCGGCACCATCGACCCGCTCGACAAGCAGGGCGCCGGCGACCAGGGCCTGATGTTCGGCTACGCCTGCGACGACACCGCCGAGCTGATGCCGCTGCCGATCTTCCTGGCCCACCGCCTCGCCGAGCGCCTCACCGCGGTGCGCAAGAGCGGCGAGCTGCCCTACCTGCGCCCCGACGGCAAGACCCAGGTCACCATCGCCTACGACGGCGACCGCGCCGTCTCGCTCGACGCCGTGGTCGTGTCCAGCCAGCACGCCGAGGACGTCTCGCTCGACGGCCTGCTCGAGCCCGACGTGCGCCAGCACGTCATCAGCCCGGTGCTCGCCGAGCTGCACGACGCCGGCACCGACCTGCGCACCGACGACTACCGCGCCTACATCAACCCCACCGGCAAGTTCGTCATCGGTGGCCCGATGGGCGACGCCGGCCTCACCGGTCGCAAGATCATCGTCGACACCTACGGCGGCATGGCCCGCCACGGTGGCGGCGCCTTCTCCGGCAAGGACCCGAGCAAGGTCGACCGTTCGGCCGCCTACGCCACCCGCTGGGTCGCCAAGAACGTCGTCGCCGCGGGCCTGGCCCGCCGCTGCGAGGTGCAGGTCGCCTACGCCATCGGCAAGGCCCAGCCGGTCGGCCTCTACGTCGAGACCTTCGGCACCGAGACCGTGCCCGCCGAGAAGATCCAGGCCGCGATCCAGAAGACCTTCGACCTGCGGCCGGCGGCGATCCTCGACGACCTCGACCTGCTCCGCCCGATCTACAAGGCGACGGCGGCCTACGGCCACTTCGGCCGCACGCACGCCGACGGTGTCGACAACGGCTTCACCTGGGAGCGCACCGACCGGGTCGAGGCGCTGCAGCGCGCGGCCCACAGCTGATCCTGCGTCATCCACAGGGCGAGCCCACCGACCCCTCGCCGGGTCGGTGGGCTCCGCTAGTTTCGGGCGCATGACGACGGCCGACGACGCGGATGCCGGGGAGCAGCTCGCGCTGCTCTCCTCCGGTCCGCGGGTGCGCCGGCCGCGCCGGCTCGCCGGCGACGACCCGACCACCGACGTGCTGCCGGTGGCCGTGGTGCAGGTCGACACCGGCCTGCCGCACCTCGACCGGCCCTTCGAGTACACCGTGCCCACGTCGATGGCCGACACCACCGAGCCGGGGGTGCGGGTCAAGGTGCGCTTCGCCGGCCAGGACCTCAACGGCTTCGTGCTCGAGCGCCGGGCCGACGCCGAGCACCCGGGCCGGCTCAGCCCGGTGCGCCGGGTCGTGTCGCCCGAGCCGGTGCTCACCCCGCAGGTGCTCGCCACCGCCCGCACGGTCGCCGACCGGTATGCCGGGTCGCTCGGCGACGTGCTGCGGCTCGCCGTCCCGCCACGGCACGCCGCCGCCGAGAAGGCCCTCGCGGTCGAGCCGCCCGAGCACGCCCCGCTGCCGCCGCGGGTGCCTCACGCGTGGTCGCCCTATGCCGCGGGGCCGGCCTTCCTGTCCCACCTCACGGCAGGAGGTGCGCCCACGGCATCCCTGCTGGCGCTCCCCTCGGCGGACGCCGGTGCCGACTGGCCGGTGCTGCTCGCCGAGGCCGCCCGGGCCGCGGTCGAGGGCGGTCGCGGTGCCGTGCTCGTGGTGCCCGACCACCGCGACGTCGTGCGCGTCGAGGCGGCGCTGCTCGACGTGCTCGGGCCGGGCCGGCACACCCGGCTCACCGCCGACCAGGGCCCCCAGGCGCGCTACACGGCCTACCTCAAGGCGCTGCGCGGCCACACCCCGGTGGTCGTGGGCACCCGGGCCGCGGCCTTCGCCCCGGTGCGTGACCTCGGCCTGGTCGCGTGGTGGGACGACGGCGACGACCTGCTCGACGAGCCGCGGGCGCCCTACCCCCACGTCCGCGAGGTGCTGCTGGCCCGGGCGCTCGAGCACGGGGCCGCGGCGCTGTCGGCGGGGTTCAGCCGCTCGGTGGCCGTCGCCGACCTCGTCGCCCGAGGCGTGCTCACCGCCGTCGAGGCGCCACGCGAAGCGCTGCGTCGGGCCGTGCCGTCGGTGCGGGTGGCGGGGGAGGGCCACGACGCCGAGCGCGACCCGGCCGTGGCCGCGGCCCACCTGCCCACCATCGCGTGGCGCACCGCGAAGGAGGCGCTCGCGACCGGCCCGGTGCTGGTGCAGGTGCCGCGCCGGGGCTACCTGCCGTCGCTGTCGTGCCAGGACTGCCGCCGGCCGGCCCGCTGCACGGTGTGCGCCGGCCCGCTCGGCATGCCCGGGCCGCAGGGCCCGCCGGCCTGCCGCTGGTGCGGCCGGGTCGAGACCGCCTTCACCTGCCCGGCCTGTGGCGGCCACCGGCTGCGCTCGTCGGTCGTCGGCGCCCGGCGCACCGCCGAGGAGCTCGGCCGGGCCTTCCCGGGGGTGCCCGTCGAGCGCTCCGGCGCCGGCACCGTGCTCGATTCCGTCGCATCCGGTCCGCGGCTGGTGGTCTCCACACCCGGCGCCGAGCCGGTCGCCCCCGGCGGGTACGCCGCGGCTCTGCTGCTCGATGCGTGGGCGCTGCTCGAGCGCCCCAGCCTCACCGCGGGCGAGGAGGCGCTGCGCCGCTGGCTGGCGGCGGCGGCCCTGGTGCGGCCGGCATCCGACGGGGGGCGGGTCGTGCTGGCCGGTGCCCCCACCAGCGTGTCGATCCCCGCGGTCGAGGCGCTCGTGCGCTGGGACCCCGCCTGGTTCGCCGAGCGAGAGCTCGAGGAGCGCCGCGAGCTGTCGCTGCCCCCGGCATCCCGGCTGGCCGTGCTCACCGGCGCCCGGCCCGCCCTCGAGGCGGCGACCGCCGAGCTCGAGCTGCCGGCCACGGCATCCGTGCTCGGCCCGCTCCCGCACGGGGCCACCGACCGGTGGCGCACCCTGGTCACCGTGCCGCGCCCCGACGGCCCGGCCCTCGCGCGCGAGCTCGCCGCCATGCGAGCCCGGGCCTCGGCCCGCAAGGACCCCGACCCGGTGTCGGTGCGCGTCGACCCCCCGGACCCCACGGCGTGACCGTTCGCCGCCGGCGGCACCTAGACTCCCGGGCGTGAGCGTCACCCCCATCCGCCTGTTCGGCGACCCGGTCCTGCGCACCCCCGCGGCACCGGTCGTCGACTTCGACGCGGAGCTGCGCCGCCTCGTCGGCGACCTCACCGACACCATGCTGGATGCCGGCGCGGCCGGCCTCGCCGCGCCGCAGCTGGGTGTGGGGCTGCGGGTGTTCAGCTACCGGGCCGACGGGCTCGTCGGGCACCTGGTCAACCCCGACCTCACCCTCGGCGACGAGGAGGAGATCGGGCCCGAGGGCTGCCTGTCGCTGCCGGGGCTGCGCTTCGACACCCCGCGCGCGGTGCAGGTCGTGGCCCGCGGCTGGAACGCCTTCGGTGAGCCGGTCACCGTCGAGGGCACCCACCTGCTGGCGCGCGCCGTGCAGCACGAGACCGACCACCTCGACGGCATCCTGTTCGTCGACCGGCTCGACCCCGAGCAGCGTCGCGAGGCCATGCGGCAGGTGCGCGAGGCCGACTGGGGGTCCGCGTCGCCGGTGGTCAAGGTCAGCCCGCACGCGGACAGCTTCGGGAGGCGCTGAGTGCGACTCGTCCTCGCCGGCACCCCTCAGACGGCCGTGCCCTCGCTGCTGGCCCTGCTCGGCTCGCGCCACGAGGTGGCGGCCGTCGTCACCCGCCCGGACGCCCGGGCCGGCCGCGGGCGCACGCTCGCGCCGTCGCCGGTCAAGCAGGTGGCGCTCGAGCACGGCATCGAGGTTCTCACGCCGCCGACCCCACGCGAGCCGGGGTTCCTGGCGCGATTGCGTGAGCTCGCGCCCGACTGCTGCCCCGTCGTGGCCTACGGCGCGCTGCTGCCGCGCGTCGCGCTCGACGTGCCGGCGCACGGCTGGGTCAACCTGCACTTCTCCCTGCTGCCCGCATGGCGCGGGGCCGCCCCGGTGCAGCGCGCGCTCATGGCCGGCGACGACGTCACCGGTGCCACCACGTTCGTCATCGAGGAGGGGCTCGACACCGGCCCGGTGCTCGGCACGCTCACCGAGACGGTGCGTCCGCACGACACGGCCGGCACGCTGCTCGACCGGCTGGCGACCGCCGGTGCGGGGCTGCTGGTGGCCACGATGGACGGCCTGGCCGACGGCTCGCTGCACGCGGTGCCACAGCCCGGCGAGGGCGTCAGCCTGGCGCCCAAGCTGAGCACCGACGAGGCCCGGGTGCGCTGGTCGCTGCCGGCCCACGTCGTCGACCGGCACGTGCGCGGCTGCACCCCGGCGCCGGGAGCCTGGACCACCTTCCGCGGGGAGCGGGTCAAGGTGGGGCCGGTGCGGTTCGCCGGCGGGGGTGGTGCGGTGCCGACGACTGGGTCGATCGGCTCTGGCGGTTCCGGGGGCCCGACCCGAGTGATGCCGGCCCGCGACGGTGTGGCGCTGGAGCCCGGCGAGCTGCACGTCAGAAGGCAGGCGGTGCTGGTGGGCACGGCCTCCGTCCCGGTCGAGCTGGGCGAGGTGCGCCCGCACGGCAAGAAGCCGATGGCCGCGGCCGACTGGGCCCGCGGGGCCCGGATCACGACGGGAGAGCGCCTCGATGACTGAGCAGGGCGACCGCCCGAACGGTGGCCGCGGGCCCCGCAAGCGCAGTGCCACGGCACCCTCGGACCGCACCCGCCGCGCCGAGCCCACCCGGTTCGCCGCCTACACGCTGCTGCGCGCGGTGGCCGACGGGTCCTACGCCAACCTCGAGATGCCCACCATCCTGCGTCGCCACCGCCTCGAGGGGCGCGATGCCGCATTCGCCACCGAGCTGGGTTTCGGCACCATCCGGTGGCAGGGCTTCTACGACGCCGTTGTCGCCGAGGCGGCCGGCCGCGCCACCGACCGCATCGACCCGCAGGTTCTCGACGTCCTGCGCCTGGGTGCACACCAGCTGATCGGGATGCGGGTGGCCACCCATGCCGCTGTCGACCAGACCGTGGGCCTGGCCAGGGTCGTCGCCGGGGCCGGGGCGAGCGGCTTCGTCAACGCCGTGATGCGGCGGATCAGCGAGCGGTCGCTGGAGGAGTGGCGCGACGTCGTGGTCCCCGAGGGTGGGGGAGCGGCCGCGCTCGCGGTGCGGCACAGCCATCCGGAGTGGGTGGTCAGCGCCCTGCGCGCCGCCCTGCTCGGGCACGGCCGCGCGACGGCCGCCACCGTCGACGCCGAGCTCGCCGCCCTGCTCACGGCCGACAACGAGCCGCCGCAGGTGCACGTCGTCGCTCGGCCCGGGCTCAGCACCGTCGACGAGCTGGCCCGCTACGACGACGTCGAGCCCAGCTCGATCTCGCCGATCGGCATCGTGCTGGGCTCCGGCGACCCGGGCCTCATCCCCGAGATCCGCGACGGGCGCGCCGCGGTGCAGGACGAGGGGTCGCAGCTCGTCGCCCTGGCCCTGGCGGCGGCCGACGTGTCCGACGACCTGCCCGCGCGCTGGCTCGACCTCTGCGCCGGCCCCGGTGGCAAGGCCGGGGTGCTCGGGGCCCTCGCGGTGCAGGCCGGGGCCGACCTCACCGCCATCGAGGTCACCCCGCACCGCGCCGACCTGGTGCGCAACACCCTGCGCGCCCTCACCCGGCACGCGAAGACGCTGGGCCGGCGCATCGAGGTGCGCACCGCCGACGGTCGGGTCGTCGGTGAGGACGAGCCGGCCGCCTACGCCAAGGTGCTGGTCGACGCGCCCTGCACCGGGCTCGGGGCGCTGCGCCGCCGACCCGAGGCGCGCTGGCGCCGGCAGCCGTCCGACGTCGCCGAGCTGGCGCCGCTGCAGCGTGCGCTGCTCGGCTCGGCGCTGGATGCCGTGGCGCCCGGCGGTGTCGTGGCCTACGCCACGTGCAGCCCGCACGTCGCCGAGACCCGGTTCGTGGTCAGCGACGTGCTCAAGCGCCGCCACGACGTCGAGGTCGTCGATGCCCGGCCACTGTTCACCGACGCCGTCGGCCGCCCGCTCGAGGGTCAGGGCGAAGGCCCCTATGTGCAGCTGTGGCCGCACGTGCACGGCACCGACGCGATGTTCGTCGCGCTGCTGCGGAAGTCGGCCTGAGCATGGCCGCCGAGCACGGCCTGGTCTGGCGCGCCCCCACGCCAGGGGACGCCGACGCGCTCGGCCGGTTCCACCACCAGTCGTGGGTCGACAGCTACAGCCACCTGGTGCCGCCGGGGTGGTTCGACGAGCACAGCCTGCAGAACCGGGTCGACCTGTGGCACCGGATCCTCGCCCAGCCTCCGCCCGAGGGTGTTCGGCGCACGGCGGTGTTCCGGCCCGATGGGGGTCCCGTCGCCTGGTGCGTGGGAGGGGTCTCCCATGAGAACGACGGCGTCCCGCCGGTGCGCGACTGCGAGCTGTGGGGCCTCTACGTCGACCGCGCCCTGCACGGCAGCGGGCTCGGGCAGGCGCTGCTCGAGTGGGCGATCGGCGACCGGCCCGCCCAGCTGTGGCGGGCCAAGGGCAACGAGCGGGCGGCCGCCTTCTACCGGCGCAACGGCTTCCGCGACGACGGCACCGAGCTCGCCCTCGACTACCCGCCCCTGGTCGAGGTGCGGATGGTGCGAGGTGGCTAGGGTGTCGCGGGTGCAGATCTCCCCGTCGATCCTGTCGGCCGACTTCGCCAACCTCGAGCGCGAGCTCGACGCCATCTCGACCGCCGACTGGGCGCACGTCGACGTCATGGACAACCACTTCGTGCCCAACCTGACCCTGGGCCTGCCGGTGGTCGAGGCGCTGCTCAAGGTGTCGCCGGTCCCGATCGACTGCCACCTGATGATCGAGGACCCCGACCGGTGGGCCCCCGGCTACGCCGAGGCCGGCGCCAAGTCGGTCACCTTCCACGTCGAGGCGGTGTCGGATGCCGTGCGCACGGCCCGTGCCATCCGTGCCGCGGGCGCCCGGGCCGCGTTCGCCCTCAAACCCGGCACCCCGTTCGCGCCGTACGCCGACCTGCTGCCCGAGGTCGACATGGTGCTCGTCATGACCGTCGAGCCGGGCTTCGGTGGCCAGTCCTTCATGACCGACCAGATGCCGAAGGTGCGCGAGGTCCGCGAGGCGGTGCGCCGGCACGGCGGCGAGGTGTGGATCCAGGTCGACGGCGGCGTCTCGGCATCCACGATCGAGCAGTGCGCCGAGGCGGGCGCCGACGTGTTCGTGGCCGGGTCGGCCGTCTACGGCGCCGAGTCGGCGGCCGCCGCCATCGACGACCTGCGGTCCCTCGTCGCGCGGCACGCACACCCGTGACCGGCACGGCATCCCTGCTGGAGCGGCTCGCCGACAGCGGTGGCTACGCCGTCGACCTCACGATCTCCGAGGGGCTGGGGCCGGGGGAGGTGCTCGACGGGGTCGAGCTCGAGGCGTGCCGGTTCGAGCGGGCCGTGCTCGAGGGGGCGGTGCTGCGCGACTGCACGTTCACCGACTGCGAGTTCGTCGGCTGCAACCTCAACCGGGTCGACCTGTCGGGGTCCCGGTTCAGCGACTGCCGGTTCGTGGAGTGCACGGCGCTCGCCGTGATCTGGACGCGGGCGGGGGAGGCGGCGCTGTCGGCGCGGCCGTGGGACCTCGAGCGGTGCCGGCTCGACCTCGCGTCGTTCCAGGAGGGCGCCATCGCGGGGTCGCGGATGGTCGGGTGCTCGCTGCGTGAGGCCGACTTCGGCGGGGCCGACGCGCAGCGGGTCGACTTCGGCGGCACTGACCTGTCGGGCGCCGTGTTCGTCGGCACCGACCTGCGGGAAGCGAGCCTGGTCGGGGCCCTCGGCTACGCGTTCGACCCGTCCCAGAACCGGGTGCGCGGGCTGCGGGTCGAGGCGTCGGGTACGGCGGGGTTGCTGGCGGCGATGGGACTTGTCGTCGAGCCGTGAGGCCGTGGCCGGCATCCGGGATGGCTGGGCTCGTGCGGCCTGCGGTCGTTCCGCGGTGCGGCACGTGGGGTTCGTGGGGCGCGGCGCGCGCCTAGCGTCGGGGACCTCGGGGCGCGGCGGTGCCCCCACCGGAAGGGGTCCAGATGTCCGTCCGCAAGCAGCCGTGGCTCGGCATCGCCACCACGGCCCTGGTGATCGTGCTCGCCCTGTTGTTCATCGCCCCGCTCTCGGCGGCGACGTTCGGCGGCTGGGTGTCCTTCACGATGATGTGCGCGATTCCGTTCGCGATCGTCGTGGGGGCGTACTGGCGCGGTGAGCACCCGGCATCCATCGCGACGCTGGGTCAGCCGGTGCGCGGTCTGGCCTACCTGGCGCTGACCGCGGTCGTGGCGGCCGTCGTGGCGTTCGTGCTGTGGGTGACGATCGGCGGCTCGGTCGGGCCCCCGGTGCCGATGCTCGCGCAGGCCACGATCCTCTCGGTCGTCGTCGCGTTCTTCATGTCGATCGTCTGGGGCGGCTGGCCGTTCTCGCTGATCAGGAACCGGCTCGTGTCCGGGCTGGTGCTGCTCGCGGCCGGGTACGTGGTGGCCGCGGTGCTCTTCGAGGTGCTCTTCGACTACGCGTGGCTCAAGGGGGCGCCGGTGTATGTCGCCGCGCTCGACCCGACCGGCTTGTTCAACGCCTGGGACGCCACCGTCGTCGCGGTGACCGCGCTGGCCGTCATGTTCCTGACGCTGCACCTCGACCTGTGGCCGCTGACCCGGTCGGCCGGCCTGATGAAGCAGCCCGTGCTCGGCCTGGTGTGGACGGCACTGTGCCTGGTGGTGGGCGTGGTGCTCTACTACCTCGGCACCCGCACGCTCGGGATGACGCCGCCCGACTTCCTCGTCACGGTGCCGGTGCCGTTCATCTTCGGATCGGTGGTGCTGCTCAACATGTTGCAGCACTCGGTGTTCGCGGGTCGGCCGCAGCCGGTCAAGGGTGTGCTCAGCGCGGTGACCGCCATGGTGGTGGGGACGGTGCTGGCGCTGCTCTACCGGGCGGTCATGCCGCTGGTGACAGGTGACCTGCCGTCAGGCCCGGCGACCTTCGACGCCGAGCTGTGGCTGGCGAACGCGTTGCTGGCCGTCACCTTCCCGTTCCTCGCGTTCTACGGCGACTACTTCCAGCTCTGGCCGTTCGCGAAGCCGCCGGCCGCCGGCGCCGACGAAGGTGCCGGCTCGGGCACCGACTCGGAGGGTCAGCTCACCGACGCGGCCCAGTAGACCCGCCGACGTTCCACGGCCCGCGCCCTTCGCGGCGCCGAGTCGCCGGGTGTGCACCTCGTGCAGTGCGTGGCCGAGGAGGTCAGAAGGGCGGCAGGTCGGGGAAAGGCTGCGTGTGCTCGTCGCCGGGCGATGCCGGCTCGCAGGTCGGCGGTGGAGGTGCAGCGCCGGTGGGTGGGGGCGCCGAACCAGTTGTGACCGGCTGCCCGGGTGTGTTCGGCCCGGAGCTCGAGGATGGTCTCGAGCACGCTCCACCTCGGCGTGGGCGTGCTGGGAGTCGTGGTGCTGGTTGCGGGGCCGATGCCGTTGCTGGTGGTGGTGTCGACGGTCGGTGGGCTGGGTTCGTGCTCGGTGGCCTCTGGTGCGAGGACCAGGGCCCGCAGGGCGTCCAGGGGCGTGGTGGTGCGGAGCCGGCCGGTGGGGTCGGTCCAGGTGGCGGTGCCATCGGGTGCGAGGCGCACACGCCAGCCCGGTCGTTGTTTGATGCGGTGGTGTCGTCGGCACAGGGTGAGCAGGTTGCGCGCGGCGGTGCGCCCGGCCGGCCAGGGTCGCACGTGGTCGAGGTCGCAGAACCGGGCCGCGACGGAGCAGCCGGGGAAGCGGCAACGGCCGTCGCGGGCCTTGACCAGCGCGGTGAGCTCGGCGCTGGGACGGTAGGCGTCGGTGGCGAGGTGGTCGTGTGGGTCGAGGCGGGCGCCGGTGAGCGGGTCGCAGGGCACCAAGACAGGGGTGACCTTGCGGCGTCCGCGCTTGGGTCGTGGTGGTTGCTTGGCCAGGTGGTCACGTAGCCAGCCGCGTCGGACCAGCAGCGGTTCCGAGGGTCGGGCGCCCTGTACCTGCACCAGGTCGTGGTCGATTCCGCCGTCGAGTGGCGTCGCGGACGCCTCGTCGCTGGTAGCTCGCGTCGGGGTCGGATCCTCCGCAGCGCGGGCGGGCGCGCTCTCATGGGTGGCCGGTGCCGAGGTCAGAACCGTCTCGTCGGGCTCGTCATCCTGTGCGGCGCGCGCACTCGTCGGCACGCAGTCGGCGGGCACGGTGAGCACCACCTGGACGTCGACGGTCGCGTGGCCAGTGACGAGGTCAGTGAGGGCTTTGCCGCGGGCATGCTCGATGGTGGTGCAGGTGCCGGCGGCGACCAGGTCGTGGGCGAGGCGGTCGATCGCGGCCCACGCGCTGGCGGCATCCTCGCTGGGAAAGGTGCCGTGCCACTCGTCGACCCCGGGCTCGCCCACCCAGCGGCGCAGCCCGGTGTTGGCGCGGGCCTTCTGCGCGCGCTCGCGCACCAGGTCGGGGGAGATGCGCGAGAGCAACACCCGGGTGCGCTGCCGGAGCTTGGCGGCGTCGTCGCCCAGGTGGGAGTCGAGAGCGGTGACGACCGCGTCGGCGACGTCGGCCGGCGCTGTGTCGAGCTCGAACGCCACGACCCCCGCCCGGTAGCCGTCGAGGCGGCCCTGCGCCATCGCGGTGTGCAACGCACGCAGGCCGCTGGTCTGGGGAAGATCACGGTGCTCCGCCGGCACGGGCACCCGGTCGGCGGCCAGGCGGACGGCCAGCTCGACCCGACGCTGCGCCTGGGCGTGCGACGCACCGAGCAGCGGCGCGGCCAGGTCGGCAGCGTCCAGGGTGACCCGGCCCGGTGCGTGGACGGTCTCGCCCAGGGTGCCGTCCTCGCGCCACTCGCTCTCTCGGCAGGCGGCCTGTGCCAACGCGTTGTTCTGGACGGCGGTGAGGGTGTTGATGAGCGACTGGCAGCTACCCACCACCGACAGCCACTCGCCGCGGCCGCTGGGGTCACCACCGTCGGTGAGCGTGGCCGCGACCTGTGCTGCAACGGTCACCACCAGCTCTGCGACCCGTCCACTGGAAGGGCTGGACGAGGACGCGACCGCGTCGGCCAACGCCTCGCTGTACTGCGCTGCTGCGGTCATGTCTCCCCCTTCCCCTTGCCTCAATCCTAGTCGCCGAAGCTCATTCGCACAAGTGTTCGATGCTTTGAGTTCCGTTGTCATGGAACTGATTTGGCGACACCGCTCAGGGCTGGAGAGAGAAGATGAGAGTCCTGGCCCGTCACTCGCCGTCGACACCACTGTCGACCGAGGAGATGTCCACCGAGAAGCCACGGCCGGCATGGTCACCATCGAGGTGCTCGATGTGCACGCAGATGCCGGTCGCGACGTCGAGGGCGACCAGGTAGCGCGTGGCATAGGTGAGCCAGGGCTTCCGGTCCCGCAGCGTGGGGCCACCGGCCAGGGCTTCGAGCCCCTCGCTGACCTCGCCGAACAACAAGGGGCAGCACGAGCACCGCGGCTCGTACTCCGCGCGCGGTGACACCTCCGCCCACCAGGTCTCGCGCCCGCCCCTGACCACCGCGTCGAGGCGGTGCACGTCGAGCGCGGGCGGCGGCGCTTGTGGCGGGGCGGCATCCGAGTCGGGGTCCGGCACCGGGTGGCGCCAGTGGCCGTCGGCCAGCTCGACCGGGTCGAGCATCGCCACGAACTGGTAGTCCTGCCACATCGGGTCGTCGCTCGTGCGGCGGAAGGAGGGGCGGCGCTCCACGAAGCCGTCCACGTCGAGCCCGAGCGGCAGCTCCCAGGCGAAGGGCAGCTCCGTGGGTACCGGGCGTTCGGCGCCTTCCTCGACCCAACCGACCGGGGTGCGCTGCGCCCGCTGCCGGTGCTGCGCGCCGTCGGCGAGGCGAACCTGCACACCGACCCCCCGCTCGACGACGGCACTCACCGTGTGGTCGGGCCCGTGCAGCGGACGGCGGTGCAGGTCGAACGCGAGCGCGCGCCAGCGCCACGGCGACGAGCGCGCCAAGCCGCGGAAGCGGTCGGGGGTGGGGGACGGCACGCCGAACAGTGCAGCATCGCCGACTCCTCCCGGTCCACGGGGTTTTCGGCGTGGAAACGGGCAACGACCGACCGAGTGACATGACGCGGGACGGCAACGTTCGACAGTCCGGGCGCACGGACGACGACGGATGCGGCGTGGTGGCGCGACTCGCTTATGGTCGCCGCATGGACGTCGGCGCCGCCCTCGCGGCCGTCAGGTCGTCCGGCAGCATCCTCGAGGGGTTGCGGGCCGGCGAGCGGCTCGAGGACGCCGCGCGGGGTGCGGACGCACGCGATGTCGACCACCTCGTCAGCGCCACCGCCGACCCCGACCCGATCACCGCGGTCGCGGCCGTGCGTGCTCTCGGTGCCGCAGGAGGCGCGCAGGCAGCCGACCACCTCGTCGCCCTGCTTCGCGACGACCGGGGCCACGTGTCCGAGCACGTGGTCGAGGCGCTCGGCGACGTGCCACCGCAGGCCGCGGGCGTCGCGCCCCTGGTCTGGCGCTGCGCGCAGGGCACCTTTGCCGGGATGCTCGCGCAGCGCACCCTGGAGCGCTGGGGCGCAGCGGCGCCGGATGCCGTTCACGCCGGGGTGGCCGCTGCCCTGCGGTCCGAGCGCGACCCCGATGCCCGGGCGCGGCTGGTCGAGACCGTGGGCCTCGTGCCGTCGCCCGCGGCGCTCGAGCTGCTCACGGAGGTGGCCGGTGACGACGGTGAGGCGGTAGCGGTGCGTGCTGCCGCGCTGGCCGCCCTGGGAGACCTCCTCGCCGACCCCGGATGCCGTGCGGCCCCCGGCGCTGCGGCCGCTCGCGCCACCCTCGGCTCAGTCGCCGCGGCGCCCGAGCCGCCGGAGCCGGAAGGGTCGCCCAAGTCCTTCGCGGCGACCGCTCCTCTCGCCCGGATCGCCACTCTCGCGTTGTCCGACGGGCTCGCCCCGGTGCGGACAGCCGCAGCGCGCCGGGACGGTCTCACCGTGGCCCAGCTCTTCCTCCACGGTGACGTCGACGGCAGCCTGCGGCACTCGGGCCAGGGCGACACCGGCGGCATCGCCACCCTGCTCGTGCACCTCGGCGACGCCCTGCTGCGGCACGGTCGCCGGGTGCAGCGGGTGATCACCGTCTCGGGCGGCTGGGGTGGGGTGTCCGCGGTCGCTTCGACGGCGGCGGGTGTGCCAGTGGCGGCGACACCTGCCGGGCGATCGCTCGCTGACGACCTCTCCCCAGCGGGCCACCACTACGCGCGGGTCCCGCTGCAGGGGCACTCCACCGGCATGTCGACGGCGTGGGCACGGCGGGTCGAGGCGCGGCGCGGCATCCGACGCGTGCTGCGAGCGGCCGGGCACGTCGACGTGCTGCACCTGCGGATGGCCGACGTCGGGTCGATGGTGGCCGCCGAGGTGGCGGCCGAGCTCGGCATCCCCGTCGTGGTCACGGTCGCCCCGGACCCGCAGGCGATGCTCGCCTCGCGGGAGGCCGACGGCTCCCTGACCCGCGCGAACTTCGGTGTGGCCGACCAGCAAGAGCACCTGTGGTTCCGTGACCGGCTGTTGCGGCGCCTCGCCGAGCAGGCCGAGCGCCTGGTGCTCTTCCCCCGCCCCGACGTCGAGCGCAGCATCGCGCGCCTCGTGGGCATCGACGTGTCGACACAGCCCGGGCGCGTACTCGTCGTGGGCGAGGGCATCGACGTCGGCGGCCTCGAGCGCGTGGCGAAGGAGGTGCGCGGGGACGCATCCCGGCGTCCAGCCACCGCCGCCGCCATCGACGAGCTCGACGCCCTGCTCGCGACGCTGCCCGCCGACCGCCGGTCGCTGCCGCTAGCGGTGTCCGTCGGCCGGCTGGCCCCGGTCAAGGGCATGGCGACCCTGGTCTCCGCCTGGCTCCACGACCCGTCCCTGCGCCGACGCTGCAACCTGCTGGTCATCGGCGGCGACCTCGACGACCCGAGCCCCGAGGAGGCCGCCGAGCTCTCCCGCATCCAGGGCCTCGTGGCCAGTGACCCGTCGGCCGGCGCCGGGGTCATCCTCGCCGGCCACCGCCCCAACGCCACCGCCACGACCTGGCTCGCCGCCGTCCGCGAGGGCCGGCCCGGGCTGGCCGCCGCGGGCGGCATCTCCGTGTGCGCCAGCCTCAAGGAGGAGTTCGGCATCGCCATCCTCGAGGCGATGACCGTGGGGCTGGTCGTCGTCGCCCCGAACGGCGGCGGCCCGGCCACCTACGTCGACGACGGCGTCACAGGGGTGCTGGCCGACACCGGGCACGGGCCCGCCCTCGCTGCGGCGATCGCCCGGGCCCTGGACCTCTCGGCCTCCTCCGGGGCCACGCTGCGCGACCACCGGTCCAGGGCCGTCGTGCGCGAGCGCTTCGGCATCGACACGATGGCGGCCGCGCTCGCCGAGGTCTACGGCAGCGTGGCGTCGCGGGATGCCGGGGAGCCCGGGATGGTCGCAGCGGCCCCATGACCCTGCTCGTCATCAGCCCCGACTACGCGTCGCACCTCTACCCGTTGGCCACCCTGGCCACCGCGTGGCGTGACGCCGGGGAGCGTGTGGTGGTCGCGACCGGCCCTGCCACCGACGCGGTGGTCCGCGCGTTCGGCTACCAGCGCGAGCACCTGCAGCTCGGTCGGGGCTCGAACCCCGGCGTGATCCGCGCCGAGGAACAGCCCCCGGGCGAGGACGACTCGCTGCGAGGGTTCTTCGCGGCCACCCGCGAGGGCGCCGTGGCGGCGCTGGCGTTCCAGGCCCGCGCCCGGGGCGACGACCTGCTCTGGAGCGCGCTCGGCGTGGCCAGGCAGGTGCACGACCTCGTCGAGCGGGTGCGCCCGGACGCCGTGCTCGTCGACCACCTCGCCTTCGGTGCCCGCCTGGGCCTGGTGAGCGCCAAGGTGCCGCATGCGGACGTCGTGCTCGGCCACCCCTCGGCCCTGACGGTCGGCGACGAGGTCTACGGCTACCCGCCGGCCTGGCCGCACGCGATCCACCCCGACCCGGACGCGCTCGCCGAGCTGTGGGCACTGTGCGTCGACGTGCGCGACACCTTCACCGCCCAGTGGAACGCCGCGCTCGCCGAGCTCGACCCCGCCGCCCCGCCCAGCCGCGACGCCTTCGCCGAGACCGGCGACCTGCTGCTGCTCAACTACCCCGGCGTCCTGCACGAGCCCGAGCGCACCGCGCTCCTGCCCACCCACACCTTCCTGGGGTCGGCGGTGCGCGAGGAGCCGCGTGACGCCGAGGTGGAGGCGTGGCTCGCCCGTGACACGCGGCTGGTCGTCTACGTCAGCCTCGGCAGCTTCCTCTCGGCGCGGGCCGACGTGCTCGCCGTCGTGGTGGAGGCGCTGCGCGGTCTCGACGTGCGGGTCGCCCTCGCCACCGGGTCCGCACCGGCCGAGCAGCTCGGCACCGTCCCGCCCGAGTGGCTCGTACGGCCCTTCCTTCCCCAGGTGCGGCTCCTCGCCCACAGCGCCGTCGCGGTGTCGCACGGCGGCAACAACAGCGTCACGGAGTCACTGACCGCCGGGGTCCCGCTGCTCGTGCTGCCGCTGTCGACCGACCAGTTCGCCGGGGCGGCCGCCGTCGAGCGAAGCGGGGTGGGGCTCTGCCTCGACCCCAACGCGACCACGCCGGCCGGCATCCGCGAAGCAGTGCAGAACCTCTTGTCCCCCAACGAGCATCGCGGGATGCGGCGGCCGCGCTGGGTACCTCGCTGCGGCAGGTGCCCGGCGCGCAGCGCGCGCACGAGGCCGTGTCGGGCACCTGGCCGGCGCCCGCGCGCGCCTGAGCAACCACTCAGGGGATGACGTCGGCCCCGCTCCGGTCGTTCGAGAGCGTGCGCAGCAGGTCGACCGCCACGGCCACGGCGATGGTCGCCGGCTCCTTCCCACGCAGGTCGGGCACCCCGATGGGCGTCCTGATGCGGGCCACGACCTCGGGCGAGTGACCCTCCGCGGTGAGCCGCTGCTCGAACCGGCCCCACTTCGCCGACGACCCGATCAGGCCGACCGACCCCAGGTGGGAGCACCGCAGGGCGGCGTCGCACAGCGCGTAGTCCTCGGCGTGGTCGTGGGTCATGACCAGCACGTGTGCGCCGGGCGGGAGGGCGTCGAGCACCATCTCGGGCAGCGGAGCATGGTGCACGTGCACCCGGGCGACCGCGTCGTCGAGCCACGGCATGGTCGTGGCGTCGAGCCGCTCCTCGCGCGAGTCGACGAGGTGCAGGTCGAGGTCGTGCCGGCTGAGGATGCGGGCGAGCTCGCCACCGACGTGCCCTACGCCGAAGACGGCGACGCACGGGCGCACGGCCAGCGGCTCGAGGAGGATGCCGACCTCGCCGCCGCAGCACTGGCGGCCGTGCTCGGTGCGGGCCTTGTCGCTGAGCGCGACGGTGAGCTGCTCGGGTTCGGCCGCTCCGGTGTCGAGCATCCGCCGCGCCCGAGTGACCGCCGTCTGCTCGAGGTTGCCGCCGCCGATGCTGCCCCAGGTGGCGTCACCGGAGACGACCATCTTGGCGCCCGCCTCTCGCGGGGCGTGGCCCCGCACCGACACGACGGTCACGAGCACGCCGGGCTCACGCCGGGTGCGCAGCCGCTCGACAGCAGTCAGCCAGTGCACGTCAGCGCCCCGATCCTGAGGTGGGCAGCAGCCGCTCCGAGGCCGGCTGGAGCGGGTGCTCCTCGACGTCGGGCTGGTCGGGCACGACGCCGGGTGCCCCCTCGAGCACCGGCTGCAGCCCCGGCGGAACCGGCCCGCCGCGGGCCTGCTCGACCGCCCAGAACACCGCCTCGGGGGTGGCCGGTGAGGCCAGGTCGACCGAGGTGCCTGCCGGGCCGAACGCCGCCGCGGCCTGCCGCAACGCCTCCCGCACCGAGAACGCCAGCATGAGCGGGGGCTCACCCACCGCCTTGGAGCCGTACACCACGCCGTCCTCGTGGGCTCGCTCGAGCAGGGCGACGTGGAAGACCTCCGGCATCTCCGAGAAGCTCGGCAGCTTGTAGGTGCTCGCCCCGTTCGTCGTGAGCCGGCCCCGCGTGGGCGAGTCCGACTCGTCCCACCGCAGGTCCTCCAGGGTCAGCCAGCCGGCGCCCTGCACGAACGCCCCCTCGACCTGCCCCACGTCGACGAGCGGGGACAGCGAGTCACCGACGTCGTGCACGAGGTCGACCCGCCGCAGCCGGTAGGCCCCGGTGAACCCGTCGACCTCGACCTCCGTCGCCGCCGCCCCGTAGGAGAAGTACTTGAAGGGGGAGCCCTGCATCGTCGTGGAGTCCCAGTGCAGGCCCTCGGTGCGGTGGAACCCGGCCGCCCACAGCTGGACCCGCTGCACGTACGCGGACGCCACCAGAGCGGACCAGGCGATGGAACGCCCCTCGAGGGCACCGTCGGCGCGCGCCCTCCCGTCACCGACGGTCACCTCCGCCGCCGTGCACCCGAGCAGCTCGGCCGCCACCGGGCGCAGCCGGTCGAGGATCTGGGTGCAGGCGTCGAGGACCGCCCCACCGTTGAGGTCGGCCCCCGAGCTGGCCGCCGTGGCCGACGTGTTGGGCACCTTGTCGGTGCGGGTGGGAGCGAGCCGCACGAGCTCCAGCGGCACCCCGAGCGCCGTGGCCGCCACCTGGAGCATCTTGGTGTGCAGTCCCTGGCCCATCTCGGTGCCGCCGTGGTTGACGAGCACCGAGCCGTCCTTGTAGACGTGCACCAACGCCCCGGCCTGGTTGAACGCGGTGAAGTTGAAGGCGATCCCGAACTTGACCGGGGTCACGGCGATCGCGCGCTTGGTGTGCTCCGACCGGGCGTTGAACGCCGCGACCTCGGCCACGCGCCGCTCCACGTCGCCCGTGGTGACGACCTGCTCCCAGCACGCCACCGCCCGCTCCGGGTGGCGCACGACCTGCCCGTAGGGGGTCAGCTGGCCCGGACGGTAGAAGTTGCGACGGCGCAGCTCGGCGGGATCGATGCCGAGCCGAGGCGCGCACCGGCCCAGCACGTCCTCGACGACGAGCATCCCCTGGGGGCCGCCGAAGCCGCGGAAGGCCGTCTGCGAGGTCTTGTGGGTCTTCGCGATCCGGCCGTTCACCCGCACGTGGGGGATCCAGTAGGCGTTGTCGACGTGGCAGAGGGCGCGGGTCATCACCGGCTCGGACAGGTCCAGGCTCCAGCCGCCGTCGGAGGTGAGCGTCGCATCGAGCGCCAACAGCCCACCGTCGTCGTCGAACGCCGCGCGCCACTGGGTGTGGAAGCCGTGCCGCTTGCCGGTCATCGTCATGTCCTGGGCCCGGCTGAGCCGCAGCCGCACGGGTCGTCCGGTGAGCACCGCTCCCAGCGCGGCGACCGCAGCGAGGCCGTGCGGCTGCATCTCCTTGCCACCGAAGCCGCCCCCCATCCGCAGGCACTGCACGGTGACCGCGTGGCTCGGCCGGCCGAGCACGTGCGCAACGACCTCCTGGGTCTCGCTGGGGTGCTGGGTGCTGCACTGCACGAAGACCTGCCCGCTCTCGTCGACCTGCGCGATCGAGCAGTGCGTCTCGAGGTAGAAGTGCTCCTGCCCCGAGCACTCCGTCACCCCGCTGAAGACATGGGGGGCGCTCGCGAAGGCGTCCTCGACGTCGCCGCGCTGCAGCCGCGGCATCCCGCCCTGGAAGCTGCGCGCCTCGATCGCCTCACGCACCGTGACGACGGCCGGCAGCGGCTCGTACCCCACCTCGACCGCCAGGGCGCCCAGACGCGCCGCCTCGAGCGACTCGCCGAGCACCCAGCACACCGACTGGCCGTGGAACATCACCTCGCTCGGGAACAGCGGCTCGTCGCCCTTCACGCCGCCGTCGCCCACCCCGGGCACGTCCTGCCCGGTCAGCACCCGCACCACTCCGGGCACGGCGAGCGCGGGCGCGGTGTCGAGGTGGGTCACTCGGGCGTGCGCGTGCGGCGCCTGCACGGGATGGGCGTGCAGCAGGCCGGGCGTGCGCCCCGCGAGGTCGTCGGTGTAGAGCGCCGCCCCGGTGACGTGCAAGGCGGCCGACTCATGGGGGAGCGGCCGGCCGACGACCCGGCCGGCCGCATCCGGTGCTGCGGTGCTCATGCACCCACCCCCTCGGATGCCGGTGCCGCGCCGTCGGCGTGCAGCCTCACCAGCATCCTGGCCAGGGTGGCCCGGCGGTAGGCGGCGCTGGCCCGGTGGTCGTCGATCGGGGTGCCCTCCTCGCGGAGCACCTCGCCGGCGGCCCCGGCGGTCTCCGCCGTCCACGCCCGGCCTTCGAGCTCCGACTCGGTGGCGGTCGCGCGCACCGGGGTGGCAGCGATGCCGCCCACGCCGATCCGGGCGCGGCGCACGACGCCGTCCTCGACGTGCAGCGCCACGCCGACCGCCACACTCGAGATGTCGTCGAACCGCCGCTTGCTGACCTTGTAGAAGGCAGCAGTCTCGCTGAGCGGCAAGGGGATCCGCACGGCTCGGATCAGCTCGTCAGGCCGCCGCACGCTGCGCCGGTAGCCGGTGAAGTAGCGGTCCAGGGGCACCAGCCGCTCACCGTCCGGCCCGACCAGCACGACCGAGGCGTCGAGCGCCAGGAGGGCCGGTGCGAGGTCGCCGATCGGCGATCCGGTGGCGAGGTTGCCTCCGATGGTGGCCCCGTTGCGGATGAGGGGGGAGGCGAACTGGGGGAAGACGGCGTCGAGCAGGGGCACGCTGCCGGCGAGGCGACGCTCCAGCTCGGTGAGCGAGAGCCCCGCGCCGAGCTCGAGGTGGTCCGGCCCGCGGGTCAGTCCCTGCAGCTCCTCGAGGCGGTCGATGCCGATGACGAGCGGCGTGCGGGCCCCACGCAGGTTCACGTCGACGCCCCAGTCGGTCGACCCGGCGACGAGCACGGCATCCGGATGCTGGCGCAGCAGCCGCAGCGTCTCGGCCAGGTCGTTGGGTCGCACGTAAGCGCCCGTCACCCCCTCGACCCGGGTGGGGGCCGCCATGGGCGCCTCGCCCGTCATCCGGGTGGCCACCGGGTCGTCGGGCGCGGGACGCCCGAGGGCGTAGGCGGCATCCCGGATCGGGCGGTACCCCGTGCAGCGGCACAGGTTTCCCGAGATCGCCTCGAGGTCGAAGCCGTCTTGGTCGGCTCGGTAGTACTCGGCGGCCATCGAGCAGACGAAACCCGGGGTGCAGTAGCCGCACTGCGAGCCGCCGCGCACGGCCAGCTCGTGCTGCACGGGGTGCAGCGACTCCGGCGTGCCCAACCCCTCGGCGGTGACGACCTCCTGGCCGGCGAGCGAGCCGGCGGGCAGCAGGCACGAGTTCACCGCCGCCCAGCGGGTGCCCCCGGCGCCGTCCGGGCGGGCCACCATGACCGCGCACGCTCCGCACTCGCCCTCGGCGCAGCCCTCCTTGGCGCCGGTGAGCCCACGGCCGCGCAGCCAGTCCAGCGCGTTGGTCCACGGCTCGGTGCCGGCGAGGCCGATGACCTCGCTGTTGACCGTCACCTGCGGCGCCGACCCGGCCACCATCATCGCGCTCCTCATCCCTAACCGAGGGACCATGATGCGCCCTGTCGGGCGACTGGTGGCCCTCCTTGTCGAGGGTAGCGGGGGTGATGCGTGCTGCCACGGGTGAGAGAGGGCACAAGGAGACGACCTCGGCTCCCCAGTCGCTCGTGGGGCATACTTCCTCCTACGTGCTCCGGGGTCGGTGAAACTCCGAGCCGGCGGTGACAGTCCGCGACCCGACCGCAGCCAGCGGCCGGTTGACCAGGTGGAAATCCTGGACCGACGGTGAAAGTCCGGATGGTAGGAAGCACGTACGACGGTTTGTACCGGAGGTCTGTCGACCTCCGGTCCGCCCGTGGTGCACGTTCCCCGGAGTTCGTCCCGAGAAGCACAACGAACCCAAAGGACGAACACCTCTCATGAACACCCTCATTGCGGCCACTGACCCGTCACAGAACGTCTTCAAGACGATCATCGACGCGTACATCCCCATCGGCCAGTACAAGCTCTACTGGCTCGAGCTGATCGGCGTCACGATCGGCGTCGCCTCGGCCTACCTCGGCATGAAACGTCTGGTCTGGGCGTGGCCGGTCGGCATCACCGCCAACATCATGCTGTTCTTCGTGTACATCGGCGGCGCCTTCGGGCTCGAGGACCAGCGCGTTCCCCTCTTCGGCCAGTCCGGTCGGCAGGTCTTCTTCATCATCGTCAGCATCTACGGCTGGGTCCGCTGGGCCCAGCACCGCCGGGCGGCCGGAGCCGCCAGCGATGCGCCGGCGATCGTGCCACGCTGGATGGCCCAGCGCGAGCGGGTCATCATGGTCGTGGGCTGGCTGGTCGGCACGGTCATCGTGCACCAGGTCTTCGTGGCCCTCTGGGAGCTCTCGCCCAACCCGTTCTTCACCCCGCAGTGGTGGTTCTACTGGTGCGACGCGTGGATCTTCGTCGGCTCGATCGCGGCGACCTACGCGATGGCGCGCGGCTGGAACGAGTTCTGGCTGGCCTGGATCGCCGTCGACCTCGTCGGCGTCCCGCTCGGCTTCGCCACCGGCTACGTGCCGACCGCCGTGATGTACACCTTCTACGGCATGTTCGTCATCTACGGCTTCACCCAGTGGGTGAAGGTCACCCGCGCCGAGGCGGCCCGCTCGGCCCCGGAGGTGGAGCAGCCGGCACCCGTCGCCTGACGACCGCCGACGGACGGGGGCGAGGGGACACCTCCTCGCCCCCGTACCCTTGACCCTCGTGAAGACGTTCGACGACCTGTATGCCGAGCTGGCCGGCAAGGCCCGCACCCGCCCCTCGGGGTCGGGCACCGTCGCCGCGCTCGATGCCGGCGTTCACGCCATCGGCAAGAAGATCGTCGAGGAGGCCGCCGAGGTGTGGATGGCGGCCGAGTACGAGGGCAGCGAGCGCACCGCGGAGGAGATCAGCCAGCTGCTCTACCACCTGCAGGTGCTGATGCTCGCCTGCGACATCTCGCCCGACGACGTCTACACCCACCTCTGACCGGAGAGCACCACCACCCATGCTGCGCATCGCCGTCCCCAACAAGGGATCCCTGTCCGAGCCCGCGGCCGCCATGCTCAAGGAGGCCGGCTACCGCACCCGGCGCGACCCCAAGGAGCTCGTGGTCACCGACGCCGACAACGGCGTCGAGCTGTTCTACCTGCGCCCGCGCGACATCGCCGTCTACGTCGGCTCGGGCACCGTCGACTGCGGCATCACCGGTCGCGACCTGCTGCTCGACTCCGGCTCCGCGGCCGTCGAGCTGATGGCGCTCGGCTTCGGTGCCTCGACCTTTCGGTATGCCGCCCGCCCAGGCACCGCGACCGCGCTCGCCGACGTGTCGGGTCACCGGGTGGCCACCAGCTACCAGGGTCTGGTCGAGAAGCACCTCGCCGACCACGGCATCGACGCCTCGGTCGTGCGCCTCGACGGCGCCGTCGAGACCGCGATCACGCTCGGGGTCGCCGACGTCATCGCCGACGTCGTCGAGACCGGGCAGACACTGCGCTCGCAGGGGCTCGAGGTCTTCGGCGAGCCGATCCTGCGCAGCGAGGCCGTGCTGGTCCGCCGGGAGGGCAGCGAGGAGCAGGCCTCCGTCGAGGTGCTGCGCCGCCGGCTGCTGGGCGTGATCACCGCCCGCCACTACGTGATGCTCGACTACGACGTGCCGGCCACGCTGGTCGACCGGGCCTGTGCCATCACCCCGGGCCTGGAGTCGCCCACCGTGTCGCACCTGCAGAACCGGGACTGGTTCGCGGTGCGAGCGATGGTGCCGCGCTCAGGCACCAACGCGGTCATGGACGAGCTCTACGACCTCGGCGCGCGCGCCATCCTGGTCACCGACATCACCGCCTGCCGGCTGTGAGCGACCCTGTCCCCAGCCCCTCGCCGGCACCCACAGGGCCGGACGCCCCGTTCCGGCCCCGCCGCGGCCGCGTCCTGCCCCTGGTGATGGCGGCGATCGCCGTCGCCGTGTGCACGGTGGTCGCCATCGGCATGGGGGCCGCCGGTCCGTGGAAGCTCGGCGACCAGCTGGCACTCGTCGGGCTGGGCCTGGCGCTGGCGGCGTTCCTCGGCCGCTACGCGAGCATCAAGGCAGTGCCCGAGGCGGCCGGCCTCAGGGTGCGCAACCTGCTGCTCACCCGCACCGTGGCGTGGGACGAGATCATCGAGGTGCGCTTCCCCGACGGCGCCCCCTGGGTCACCCTCGAGCTCGACGACGCCGACGAGCTCGCCGTGATGGCGATCCAGCGGGCCGACGGGCAGCTCGGGCGCGACGAGGCCCTGCGGCTGGCCCGCATGGTCGACCGGCAGTGGAACGCCCGCGCTTGACTGCGCGACCTCACGGCCTGACCGGCTCCGGCGCCTCGACCTCGCTGCCCACCCTCGGCAGGTCCGGCCGCAGCCGCAGCGCGAACGCCAGCTGCGGCACCGCCACCAGCGCCAGCAGCGCCCAGAGCACCGCGAAGCTGCCGGTGACGTCCTCGACGGCGCCCATCGTGGCCGGCCCGAAAGACGCGATGGTGTAGCTGACGAAGAATGCCATCGCGGTGAGCCGGGCGCTGTCGCGGGGGAGGGCGGCGTAGCGCACGAGCAGTGCGAGACCGAGCGCGAAGCAGGCGCCCTGACCGGCGCCGAGCAGCAGGGCCCACACCCACGGCAGGGTCTGGGGCGCCAGCCACACGCCGACCTCTCCCGTGCCGCCGAGCAGGGTGGCCGTCACCAGCAGCACCCGTGGGTCGCCGACGTGGTCGAGCAGGGTCGGAGCGACCAGCCCGGAGACGAGCTGGGCCCCCGTGAACACCGCCATGAGCAGCCCGGCGCTGCGGGCGGTCCACCCGGCCGACTCGTAGGTCGGGGCCAGCCAGGCGAGCGAGGAGTAGAACTGCCACGACTGGCAGGCGAGGTAGAGGGCGAGCAGCCACGCGGTGAGGCTGCCCCACGGCAGGGCGTGCGAGACGTCGTCGGGCTGGGCATCGGGCACCGCGTGCCGCCGCACCGCCCGCGCCAGCGGCAGCCAGGCCAGCACGGCCAGGGCCGCGAGCGGCGCCCAGGCGAGCAGGGATGCCGACCAGCCGCCGAGGGCGTCTGCGAGCGGCACGGCCGCGGCGGAGGCGACGCCGGCCAGGCCCATCATCGCCACCATGGTCAGCCCGGTGCCCAACCCGGAGCGCCTCGCCGGGAAGACGGTCTTGACCACGCCGGGCAGCAGCGTGCCCGCCAGCGCGATGCCGGCGCCGGCGACCACCGTGCCCGCGTAGAGCGACCACACCTGCCCTCCGCCCAGGCCGCGCAGCACGAGCCCGAGCAGCACCAGCGTGATGCCCCCGCCGACTGCCAAGGCCGTGCCGACCCGCCGGGCCACCTGGTTCGCCACCGGGGCGAGCAGGCCCATGCACAGCACCGGCAGGGTGGTGAGCACGCCCATCCACGCGCTGCTGAGGCCCAGGTCGGCGCTGATGCTGTGGGCCAGCGGCGGCAGGCTCGCCATGAGCGTGCGCAGGTTGGCCGCGACGAGCACCAGCGCCGTGACCACCGCCCAGGTGGGCGCCCCGTGCGGGTGGCGGGACGCGGCGGCATCCGGGCGGGTGGTGGTCACCGCCCCGAGCATTCCAGAGCGGCCGACCGGCAGCGACGTAGTCAGCGTGCTGCCTGTGCCGCCTCCACCTTGGCCATGATGTCGGGCGCGTACTCCTCGAGCTCGGCCCGCGCGCTGATGGCCAGCACCCGCTGCCGCTTCAGCTCCAACGCCGCCTCGTCGGCGCCGGTGAGCTCGGCGTCGACGTCGTCGACGTCGTCACGCTGCCCGGCCTGGTGGGCGGCACCGGCACGCCGACGATGAATGGACGGAGCCCCGCTCCTGCCCGAGCACCTGCCGATCCGACTCCAGCTGATCGATGTCGAGGTCCGCGGTGA
Source organism: uncultured Actinomycetota bacterium (assembly GCA_963833495.1). Lineage (GTDB taxonomy): Bacteria > Actinomycetota > Actinomycetes > Actinomycetales > Dermatophilaceae > Fodinibacter. The sequence continues at coordinate 82,043 of CAWHYJ010000016.1, forward strand.
CGCCGTCCGGACGAGGTACAAGGTCCGCCCGGTGGATCTGCCTGAGGGAACGGGTCAGCCCACGTGGGGCAGCTCCTTCCCTCCCTGCCTCTCGAGCCGGCGATACCTCCGGTCGAAGGCGACGTAGAGCAGGGCCGGCCAGGCGATGAACAACGGGAGCACCAGGAGCCATAACCAGCCCCAGCGCTGATGGACCTCGTCGGCGAGGACCGCGATCACCACGAGGCCGGCCATGCCGAGCACCAGCCAACCGCGGCCCTCGACGAACCCACGCCAGGTGTGCGGGCGGCCCTTGAACTGCACGGCGTAGGCGTTCGGTCCGAGCGCCTCCCAGACCCGGCGCGCGCCCTCGATCACCTTCGCGTCGTCGGCTGCGCCGCTACTCAACAGCACCGACTCCCACAGCGGCGGTCCCGCCTCGGACGCTTCGGACTCGAGCGAGCGCAGCCGCGCCAGGACGTCATCGGTGGCCCACGGCGCGCCCGCGATGACTGCCATGAGCTCGTCGTAGCGCGCCTCGACAGTCTCTTCGTCCTCCCCACCACGACGTTCGCGAACGGACCGCACACCGTGGGGCCGTCCGAGCGCCATCGCTGCGGAGATGAGGAGATGCGAGGCCACCGGCACCTCCCACGGGTGCCGCGGCTGAACTGTCCTCACGTTGCCACGCTAAAGCCTTCGGACGCGCGGCCCGAACTAGCGCTGTCAGGGCAGCTGGGACTCGGGGACGATCTGCAGGGCCTCGTCGTCGTCGACCCCGGCCACGACGAGCAGGTCGACGACCATCGAGCGCACCTGGCCGCGCATCATCTCGGCCGACAGCCCGGCGCCGGGGTCGACCCGCGCCGACAGCCCCGCGACGCGCTCGAGCACCCGGCGAGCGGCCGACGGGGTGGCGTGCTCGTCGAGCACGCGCGCCAGGTCCTCGGTGGCGTCGGACAGCGCCTCGATGAGGTCGACGTAGTGGGCCGGCACGGTCTCGCGCCGCGCCACTGCCACCGAGGCCCGGCGGGCGAGCACCCGCAGGTTGCGCACGCAGTGGTCCAGCGGCACCACCAGCGCGGATGCCGCCTCGGCGGCCGGGCCGTGGCCGCGCAGCAGTGGCGACTGCCGCACCACCGCCACCCCCTCGGCTGCCGCGGTGCGCAGCTCGGACAGCTGGCCCTCGAGCGAGCGGGCGCCGTCGAGCGCCTCCGATGCGAGCACCCGGTCGCTGCGCCGCAGGGCGGCCACGACGTCGCGCAGCGTCGAGGCGATCTCGCGCACGGTGCGGGCGGCCTCGGCTCGTGGTCGGCGGACCGGTGACGTCGGGGCGACCACCCCGATGGCGAGGGCCACGAGGCCCCCGACGACGGCGTCGAGCCAGCGCGAGAAGGCCGCGCTCTCGCTGGCGACGAGCGCGACGATGAAGACCGACTGCACCCCGGCCTGGATGACGAGCAGCTGCCCCGACGACACGACGATGGCGATCGCCATGGCGAGCACGACGACGACGGCCATCTGCACGGGACCGGAGCCGAGCACGGTGACGATGAGGTCGCCGACCAGCACCCCGATGGCCACGCCCACGGTCACCTCGACGATCCGCCGCAGCCGCTGCCCGTAGGTCAGGCCCAGGCAGAGGATCGCCGTCACCGGCGCGAAGAACGGGTTGGCGTGCCCGAGCAGCTTGCTCGCGACGAGCCACGCGAGCAGCACCCCCAGGCCGATCTGCACGAGGAACACCCACCGGGTGCGCAGCCGGCCGACCCGACGACGCAGCTCTGGCCCGAGGTCGTCGAGATTCATGCCGCGGCCGTCCGCAGCACCAGGTCGGCCGACTCCCACGGCCGCGCCGCCGCGTACACGGCATCCTCCTGGGCGGCCCACCGGCCCCAGTGCGGTGCGTAGGTCTCGCCGTCGCGCGAGAGGGCGCGCTCCTTGCGCACCTCGGTCGGCGCGTCGACCCAGACGCGCACCGCGGCATACGCGCCGGCGGGTGGCACCAGCGCGCCGCAGCCCTCGAGCACGAGGTGCGTTCCGGCATCCACCGCAATGGTTCGGCCGGGCCGCGACCGCATCCAGTCCCACCGCGGGTATGCCGCGTGCTCGCCGCGCGCCAGCGGCTCGAGCACGTGGTCGGTCACCAGCGCCACCCCGGCGGCCAGGCCGTCCCAGCCGGGGTAGATCGCGTCGAGATGCACGACGGGGCAGCCCAGGGTGTCGGCGACGGCGGTCCCCAGCAGGGTCTTCCCCGACCCGCTCCGCCCGTCGATCGCCACGACCACCGTGTGTCCGGCCACCGGCGACGCCGCCCGGGCCGCCTCCACGACCGCCGTGACCTGCTCGGGGTCGGCGGAGTCGACGTGCCGGGTCGGCCCGACCGGCGGGAGGGTCATGGCGGCGACTCTAGTGCTGACTACATTGGGCGCATGTCCGTGGCGGTCCGCGTCATCCCGTGCCTCGACGTCGACGACGGTCGGGTCGTCAAGGGCGTCAACTTCGAGAACCTCCGGGATGCCGGCGACCCGGTCGCGCTGGCCCGCCGCTACGGCGAGCAGGGGGCCGACGAGCTCACCTTCCTCGATGTCACCGCGAGCAGCGGCGACCGCGCCACGATGTTCGACGTCGTGGCGCGCACCGCCGAGGAGGTCTTCATCCCGCTGACCGTCGGCGGGGGAGTGCGCACCGTCGACGACGTCGACCGGTTGCTGCGGGCCGGCGCCGACAAGGTCGGGGTCAACACTGCCGCGATCGCCCGCCCGGCCCTGATCGCCGAGACCGCCGACCGGTTCGGGGCGCAGGTGCTCGTGCTGTCGGCCGACGTGCGCCGCCGCCGCGACGACACCGGGCGCGCCACCGGTGGGTTCGAGGTGACCACCCACGGCGGGCGAACGCGCACCGGCATCGACGCCGTGGAGTGGTGCGTGCGCGCTCAGGGTCTCGGCGCCGGTGAGATCCTGCTCAACTCGATGGATGCCGACGGCACCAAGGACGGCTTCGACCTCGAGCTGATCCGGCTCGTGCGCGCCGAGGTCACCGTGCCCGTCATCGCGTCGGGTGGCGCCGGGGCCGTGGGCGACTTCGCGCCCGCCGTGCGGGCCGGCGCGGATGCCGTGCTCGCCGCGAGCGTCTTCCACTTCGGCGAGCTGACCATCGGCCAGGTCAAGGACGCCCTGCGCGCGGACGGCCTTCCCGTCCGCTGATCGTGCCCAGGCGCGGCCGACGGTCAGGGGCGGCGCGGCTCGCACGACCCCGAGCAGATTCGTCCTGGGGATGCCGTCCGGTTGGCTCGCTCGACCGGCCCGGGCGTACCGGATGTGACTTATAGGTCGATGTCGGGACACCCGGCCCACCCGAGAACGTCCCCCAGGTGACCTATTGGTCGATGTGGGGACGCCTCGGCATCCCACCGCGCACCGGAACCCGAGAGCGCAACCGGCAGCGTCCCCGAAGTGACCTATTGGTCGATGTGGGTACGGCCCGACGTGTCGGGGACTAGGGGATGGGGCGGCGGTAGGCCTGCACCGTGCCGGTGTCGGGCACGAACCCCGAGGCGCGGTAGACCCGGCCGGCCGGGTTGGTGGCCTCGGTGACGATCACCCACTGGTCGCACCCGGCATCCGCGGCCCACTGAGCCGCCACGCCCAGCAGGTGGGACGCGAGGCCGCGTCCTCGGTGCGCCTCGTCGGTGGTGACGTCCTGGTAGCGCGCGGTCGTCCCGCAGCGCACGATCCCGAGGTCGGCGACGAGCGTGCCATCCGCGGCGAAGGCGCCGAACCACGCGCCGACGTCGCGGGCGGAGAGGTCCTGCCGGGTCTGCAGCTGCCCGCGGGCGAAGCGCAGGAACGACTCCGGGCCCTCCTCGCCGGTGCGCTGGTTCTCCGCCACGGAGCGCGCGAGGTCCTGATCCCAGTCGTCGCCCTCGAGGCGGCGCACCGTGTAGCCCGGCGGGACCGGCGTCCGGCGAGGCAGCGTGCTGGTGGTCAGCACGTCCTCGAGCTCCAGGCCGATCCCGAGAGCGGCCCACGCCTGCGCCTCGTCGGGCATCCGGGGCAGCCCGATCGACACCCAGCTCGCCCGCGGAAAGGCCGCCGCGAAGGTGCCGACCCAGCGGCCTGCCTCGTCGACGGCATCCGCGTCGGTGACCAGCACGAAGTTGCCCCAGTGGAAGTCCGGGTTGGCCGGGGTGCGCACCACGAGGTGGTCCTCGTGCTCCTCGACCGTGGAGCCGGTGTGCTCGAGGATCGCCAGGTCGGTGGCCCACCCGGGCGCGGACGAGCGCATGACTGCGACGCTACCCGAGCGACCGGATGCCGTCAGGAGACGCCGAGCCGGGCGTTCTTCAGTGCCTCGACGTCCTCGGGCGAGCCGTCGAACGCGACGTCGGCCACCCGCATCCGCCCCGCCGCCAGCAGGAGCAGCTCGACCGGAGCACCGGTCACCGTGACGACCCGCCCCGCAGCGGCGGCCGACTTCGACCCCGCGGTGATCGGCTCGGCACCGGGTGCCACCAGCCGCACCCCGACCTCGCACCGCCGGAACATCAGCGACCCTCCCGAGCGCAATGCCGACAGCACGGCGCGGGCGGTGCGCTCGGGCACCTCGCGTCGCGGCCCCACGGCACCGTCACCGCGCAGCACGTCCTCGTGGTGGATGACGAACTCGCTGGTGTTGACCAGCGCGTCGACCTTGGCGAAGTGCATCGGGGTCCACCACGGCGGGCCGGTGCGCACCGTCTCGACGAGCTGCGCCCAGTCGCCGCCGGCGATCTCCGCCTGCCCGCGCTCGAGGTGCCCCTTGAGCGGACCGACCCACATGCCGGCAGCGAGGTCCGGCCGGCGCTCGCGCAGCACGAGGTGCGCGGCCAGGTCGCGGGTGAGCCAGGGGTCGCAGAGCGTGGGTGCCTCGGGCCCGAGCTCGAGGAAGGTGTCGCACAGGGCGTGGCGCTCGGCCCGGGAGACGGGGACGCGCTCGTCGGTGGTCATGGGCCCCATTGTCGGGGCGCGGCCACCCGGGGGCGTCATCGCCGGTCGAACGTTCCCGCCCGCGGCCCGCCGGGAGGCGTCCGGAGCCCCCGGGCGCCCTACGCTCGGGCGGGTGAACCCGTCCCGCGCCCGCGCCGTGCACTCGGTCACCGCCGCGGTCGCGATCGGCGCGCTGGTGCTGCAGACCGTGCTCGTCGTCACCGGTGACTCGGTGCTGGCCGAGACCGAGGTCCCGCCGCTGCTCACCCGCGTGGGCCGACTGGTCTCCTACTTCACGATCCAGAGCAACCTGCTCGTCGCCGTGACGGCCGTGCAGCTCGCTCGCGACCCGCTGCGCGACGGCCGCTGGTGGCGGCCGGTGCGCGCGGCGGCGCTGGTCGGCATCACCGTGACGGGCCTGGTGCACTTCGTGCTGCTCCGCCCGCTGCTCGACCTGCAGGGTGCCAGCTGGGCCGCCGACAAGCTGCTGCACATGGTCGTGCCGCTGCTCGCGATCATCGGCTGGCTCGTCGCCGGCCCGCGCCCACGCGCCTCGTGGCGTGACGCGCTGAGCGCCCTCGTCTGGCCGGTCGCCTGGCTGGCATGGACCCTCGTCGTCGGCGCCGTCTCCGGCTGGTACCCCTATCCCTTCCTCGACGTCAGCGCGAAGGGGGCCGGCTCGGTCGCCGTCACCAGCGTCGGCGTCACCGTGCTCTTCCTCGCCCTCGCCGCCGGGCTGTCCGCCCTCGACCGCCGGATGCCGCCCGCACCGGTCCGCCGGGCGGTCGCTGCACCGTCGGCGGTCACGACCACGGCAGAATGACCGGGTGCCCACCCCCACCACCCCGGATGCCGTGCTGGACCCCGCGATCGCCGCGCGCCTGAAGCGTGACGCGGCCGGCCTCGTGGCCGCCGTCGTGCAGCAGCACGACACCGGCGAGGTGCTCATGCTCGGCTGGATGGACGACGAGGCGCTGCGCCGCACCCTCACCGAGGGCCGGGTCACCTACTGGTCGCGCAGCCGTGGCGAGTACTGGCGCAAGGGCGACACCTCCGGTCACGTGCAGCACGTGCGCTCGGTGGCGCTCGACTGCGACGGCGACGCCCTGCTGGTGCGCGTCGAGCAGGTCGGGGCGGCCTGCCACACCGGCGACCGCACCTGCTTCGACGCCGACGACCTCCGCGCCGTCGTGGGCGGCCCGGAAGCCACCGCGTGAGCACGGCATCCGCGTCGGCGACCACGCCCGACCTGCACTACGGGCAGACCTGGCCCACCCTCGACGTCTTCGGCGTGCTCGCCCGCGACCGCCGCGTCATCCCGGTCGTGCGGCGCCTGATGGGCGACGCCGAGACCCCGGTCGGCGTCTACCGCAAGCTCGCCGGTGACCGGCCGGGCACCTTCCTCCTCGAGTCGGCCGAGCACGGTGGCGTCTGGTCGCGCTGGTCGATCGTCGGGGCCGCGAGCCGGGCCACCCTCACCGAGCGCGACGGCCTGGCCCACTGGGTCGGCGAGCCCCCGGTCGGGGTGCCGACCACCGGCCTGGCCACCGAGGCGCTGCGCGGCACCATGGAGGCCCTGGCCACCGAGCCGATCGCCGGGCTCCCGCCGCTGACCGGCGGCATGGTCGGCGCGATCACCTACGACGCCGTGCGCCGCTGGGAGAAGGTGCCGAGCACCACCCCCGACGAGCTCGAGCTGCCCGAGCTCGCCCTGATGCTCGCCACCGACCTCGCGGTGCTCGACCACACCGACGGCTCCATCCTGCTCGTGGCCAACGCCGTCAACTACGACGACACCGACGAGCGCGTCGAGCTCGCCTGGGCGGATGCCGTGGAGCGGCTCGACGCGATGACCCGTGCGCTGGCCGCCCCGGCCGAGAGCACGGTCGCCGTGGTCGACACCGAGGCCGTCGACGAGGCCATGGCCCGGGTGCGCTCGAACACCACCCGCGAGCGCTACGAAGAGGTCGTCGAGCTCGCCAAGGAGGACATCCGCGCCGGCGAGGTGTTCCAGGTCGTTCTCTCGCAACGGTTCTCGATGGACTGCGACGCCGACCCGCTCGACGTCTACCGGGCCCTGCGCGCCGGCAACCCGAGCCCCTACATGTACCTGTTCCGCCTCCCGCACCCCGACGGCTCGTCGTACGCCGTCGTCGGCAGCAGCCCCGAGGCGCTCGTGCGGGTGACGGGGGAGCGGGCCATCACCCACCCGATCGCCGGGTCGCGCCCGCGCGGCAAGACCCCCGAGGACGACGTGCGCCTGGCCGAGGAGCTGCTCGCCGACCCCAAGGAGCGCTCCGAGCACGTCATGCTCGTCGACCTCGGCCGCAACGACCTGCAGCGGGTGTGCCGCCCCGGAACCGTCGACGTCGTCGAGTTCATGGATGTGCGCCGCTACAGCCACGTCATGCACATCGAGTCGACCGTCGTCGGCGACACCCGCCCCGGCGTCAGCGCCTACGACGTGCTGGTGTCGACCTTCCCGGCGGGCACCCTCTCCGGCGCCCCGAAGCCCCGCGCCCTCGCTCTCATCGAGCACTACGAGCCCTCGCGGCGGGGCGTCTACGGCGGGGTGGTCGGCTACCTCGACTTCCACGGCGACCTCGACATGGCCATCGCCATCCGCACGGCGGTCGTCAAGGACGGCGTCGCCCACGTGCAGGCCGGCGCCGGCATCGTCGCCGACTCGGTACCCGCGCGTGAGTTCGAGGAGTGCGTGCACAAGGCCACCGCGGCGCTGCGCGCGGTCGCCACGGCCGGGGCGATGCAGGTCGTCACGTGAGGCGGCTGTCGTCCAAGGGCGGGGTCGTGCTGCTGGCGCTGCTCGGCGCCGGCCTGCTGCTGGTGAGCGCGTTCCGGCCCTGGGTCACCGGCTCGGTCGACGACGTGCTCGGCGCCACGGCACTCAGCGCGACCGGGGCCGAGGTCGCCCCCGGCCTGAGCGCGGTCGCCCTGGCCATCGCCGCCGCCGCGATCGCGATGGTGGCCGCCGGGCGCATCGCCCGCACGGTCGCCGTCGTCGCGTATGCCGTGTGCGTCGCGGCCGCCGTCGGCCTCGCGGTGCGCGTGCTGCTCGACCCCGAGGGCGTGCTCGGACCCGTCGCGGCGTCGCGGGTCGGCCGCACCGGCTCGGTCGAGACCGTCGCCGACACGACCGTCTGGCCCTGGGTGGCGTTGCTGGCGAGCGCCATCGCGCTGCTCGGCCTGGTCGGTGCACTGGTCGGCATGCGCCGCTGGGGCGGGCCGACCCGGCGCTACGAGGTGCCCGACGGCAGCACCGCCGTCGCGGCCGGGCCGCGGGGCGAGCGGGTCGCGAGCGACTGGGACGAGCTCAGCTCCGGGCGTGACCCGACCGATGTGGGTCCGGACGCCCCGACCTGACAGAATCGACCGGGAGCCAACGGGTCACCGACCCCTGCCAGAAAGTTGACGGTATGAGCGAGCACGACGACAACCACGGGCACAGCGTTGCCGCCTGGACCGCGGTGATCATCCTCATCGTCGCCGCGGCGATCATGTCGTTCGCGGTGCTCTTCCCGAACGGCTGGGTCTTCGCCGGGGGAGCCGTGCTGGTGCTCGTCGGGGTCATCGCCGGCAAGGTGCTGTCGATGGCCGGCTACGGCTCGGCCCAGCGCGACCGCGACGAGGACCCCTCCATCCGCTGATGGCGACCGCACCGTGACCACCGTCCTGGACTCCATCGTCGCCGGGGTCCGCGAGGACCTCGCCCTTCGCGAGCGGCGCACCTCGCTGTCCGACGTCGAGCAGGTCGTGCACAACACCCGGCCGGCCATCGACGCCGATGCCGTGCTGCGCCGCCCCGGCCTGTCGCTCATCGCCGAGGTCAAGCGGGCCAGCCCGAGCAAGGGCGCGCTGTCCGACATCCCCGACCCGGCGGCCCTGGCGGTGGCCTACGAGGCCGGGGGAGCCTCGGCCGTCTCGGTGCTCACCGAGCAGCGCCGCTTCGGAGGCAGTCTCGACGACCTCGACGCCGTGCGCGCCGCGGTGGGGGTGCCGGTGCTGCGCAAGGACTTCGTGGTCACCGACTACCAGGTGTGGGAGGCCCGCGCCCACGGCGCCGACCTCGTGCTGCTCATCGTCGCGGCCCTCACCGACGGCGAGCTGGCGGCCCTGCTCGCCCGGGTGCACGAGCTCGGCATGACCGCGCTGGTCGAGGTGCACGACGAGGTCGAGACCCAGCGGGCCATCGACGCCGGCGCCCGGGTCATCGGCGTCAACGCCCGCAACCTCAAGACGCTCGAGATCCACCCCGAGACCTTCTCCCGGTTACGCCCCCTCATCCCGCAGGGCTGCGTCACCGTCGCCGAGTCCGGGATCCCCGATGCGGCGACGGCCGCCGCCTACGCCGAGCAGGGCGCCGACGCCGTGCTCGTGGGCGAGGCGCTGGTGCGCACCGGCGACCCGCGCGCCGGGGCGGCGTCCATCGTCGCGGCCGGCGCCCCACGCACCCACACCACCATGCCTTCCACCACCAAGGACCCTCGTGCCTGACCCGACCACGACCACTTCCGCCGACGTCGGCGACCTCGTGCCAGAGCCGCTCGCGCGCCCGGGTCGCTTCGGGCCGTTCGGTGGGCGCTACGTGCCCGAGGCGCTGATCCCGGCGCTCGAGCAGCTCGACGAGGCCCGCCAGAAGGCCGCCGTCGACCCCGAGTTCATCGACGAGCTGGCGCGGCTGCACCGCACCTACACCGGCCGGCCGAGCATCATCACCGAGGTGCCGCGGTTCGCCGCGCACTGCGGCGGCGCGCGCGTCATCCTCAAGCGCGAGGACCTCAACCACACCGGCTCGCACAAGATCAACAACGTGCTGGCCCAGGCCCTGCTCACCAAGCGGATGGGCAAGACCCGGGTCATCGCCGAGACCGGCGCCGGCCAGCACGGGGTCGCCACCGCCACCGCGGCCGCCCTGATGGGGCTGGAGTGCCGCATCTACATGGGCAAGGTCGACACCGAGCGCCAGGCCCTCAACGTCGCGCGGATGAAGATCCTCGGCGCCGAGGTGGTGCCGGTCGAGCACGGCAGCGCCACGCTCAAGGACGCCATCAACGAGGCGCTGCGCGACTGGGTCACCAACGTCAGCACGACGCACTACCTGATCGGCACCGTCACCGGCCCGCACCCGTTCCCCGAGATGGTCCGCGACTTCCACAAGCTGATCGGCGAGGAGGCTCGCGAGCAGGTGCTCGAGCTCACCGGCCGCCTCCCCAGCGCCGTCATCGCCTGCGTCGGCGGCGGCTCCAACGCGATGGGCATCTTCCACCGCTTCGTGCCGGATGCCGGGGTGCGGCTGATCGGCATCGAGGCCGGCGGCGAGGGCATCGAGTCGGGCCGGCACGCGGCGCGGTTCGCCTCCACGGCGACGCCCGGTGTGCTGCACGGCGCGATGAGCTACCTCATGCAGGACGCCGACGGGCAGACCGTCGAGTCGCACTCGATCTCCGCGGGCCTGGACTACCCGAGCGTCGGGCCGGAGCACGCGTGGCTGCGCGACAGCGGCCGCGCCGAGTACCGCTACGCCACCGACGACAGGGTCATGGAGGCGTTCCGGCTGCTCAGCCGCACCGAGGGCATCATCCCGGCCATCGAGTCGGCGCACGCCCTGGTCGGCGCCATGGAGGTCGGGCAGGAGCTCGGCCCCGACGCCCTGCTGCTCGTCAACCTCTCCGGCCGCGGCGACAAGGACATGGAGACCGCCGCGAAGTACTTCGGCCTGCTGGAGGGGACGTCGTGACCACCACGGTGCGCGGGGTCGAGGAGGTGCTGCGCCGCTGCCGCGACGAGGGCCGCGCCGCGCTGGTGGGCTACCTGCCGGTCGGGTTCCCGACCGTCGAGGGCTCGCTCGAGGCGATGCGCGTGCTCGTCGAGGCCGGCTGCGACATCGTCGAGGTGGGCGTGCCCTACAGCGACCCGCTGATGGACGGCCCGGTCATCCAGCACGCCGCCGCCACGGCGCTGGCCGGCGGCAGCCGGGTCGACGACGTCTTCCGAGCCACGGCCGCCGTGCGCGACGCCGGCGGCACCCCGCTGGTCATGACCTACTGGAACCTCGTGCTGCACCGGGGGGTCGAGCGCTTCGCCGCCGACCTCGCCGCGCACGGTGGCGCCGGGCTCATCACGCCCGACCTCATCCCGGAGGAGGCGCAGGACTGGATCGCCGCCAGCGACGAGCACGGCCTCGACCGGGTGTTCCTCGTGGCGCCCTCGTCCACCCCCGAGCGGCTCACCAAGGTCACCGCCGCGTGCCGCGGGTTCGTCTACGCGGCATCCACGATGGGTGTCACCGGCGCCCGGACGAGCGTCGACAGCGATGCGGCCGGGCTGGTCGCGCGCACTCGCGCAGTCACCGACCTGCCGGTGTGCGTCGGGCTCGGGGTGTCCACCGGGGCGCAGGCCGCCGAGCTGGCCGCCTACGCCGACGGTGTCATCGTGGGGTCCGCGCTGGTGCGCACTCTCACAGGAGACGGGGAACTCGGCGACCGGCTCGAGGCGTTGCGCGCACTGACGGCCGAGCTGGCCGACGGAGTGAGGACGACACGATGAGCACCGAGATGGACGGCGCGGCCCCGGTGGTCACCGACGAACCCTCGCCGGGCCGCGAGCGACTGCTCGACGTCGTGGGCACCATTGCCCGGCTCTTCCTCGGTGTGGTGCTCATCTGGGCCGGCGCGAGCAAGGTGGGGCACCCGCTCACCGCCCAGCGTGCGGTGCAGGCCTACGAGATCTTCCCCGACGGCATGGCCAACACCATCGGGCTGGCGCTGCCCTTCCTCGAGATCATCCTGGGCGTGCTGCTCGTGCTCGGCCTGTTCACCCGGCCGGTCGCCATCGCCTCGACGCTGCTCATGGTGGCGTTCATCATCGGCATCTCCCAGGCCTGGGCCCGTGGCCTCACGATCGACTGCGGCTGCTTCGGCGGCGGCGGCGAGATCGGCGCCAAGAGCACCACCTACCCGCTGGACATCGCCCGGGACACCCTCTTCGCCCTCGCCGGAGCGTGGCTGTGGTGGCGCCCACGCACCCTGGCGTCGCTCGACAGCTACCTGTTCGGACACTGAAGGAGACCCTGAGCCACCATGGCCAAGAAGCAGACCACCCCGCCGGCCTCGGCACGACAGGCCAAGATCCAGGCCGCCTCGGGCTCCTCGGGAGGTGGGGCGAACAAGATCGTCGTCGCCACCGTCGTGGCGGTCGTCGCGATCATCGCCATCGTCGGCGGCGTCATCTGGTCGCAGAGCCAGAAGCAGGCGGCCACCGGCACGTCCACCGCGGTGCCGGCCGGCGCGGCCATGGGCAAGGGCTACCCCGCGTTCGCCACCGCCACGCCGGCGGCGGGCGTGCCCACGGTCGACCTCTACGAGGACTTCCAGTGCCCGATCTGCGCCCAGTTCGAGCAGGCGCTCGGCTCGACCTTCCAGGACCTCGCGGCGCAGGGCAAGCTCAAGCTCAACTACCACGTGCTGAACTTCCTCGACGACAAGACCGGCGCGAAGAACTCCACCCCGGCCGCCAACGGTGCCTTCTGCGCCTCGAGCCTGGGCAAGTTCCAGGAGTTCCACAACGCGGTCTTCGCCAGCCAGGTGCCCGAGGGCCAGGACGTCACCGACGCCGAGCTCGGCGCCTGGGCGACCACGGCCGGCATCACCGGTGACTCCCTGGCCACGTGGAAGAAGTGCGTGGCCGACGACACCTACACCAAGTACGTCACCTCGGTGAACGAGGCCGCCTTCAAGATCCCCAACTTCCAGGGCACGCCCACCGTGGCGATCAACGGCACGACCGTCGACCTCAACACGATCAAGACCCCCGAGCTGCTGACCCAGGCGATCCAGAACGCCACCCAGTGATCTCGTACCTCCCCAGCCCCACCGTCGGGGTCTTCACGCTCGGGCCTCTCCCGATCCGGATGTACGCCATGTGCATCCTGGCCGGCATCATCCTGGCCGTCTGGCTCACCGGCCGCCGGCTCGTCCCCCGCGGTGGCGAGCCGGGGCAGGCCCTCGACGTCGCGGCCTGGGGCGTGCTGTTCGGCATCGTCGGTGGCCGCCTCTACCACGTCATCACCACGCCAGGGCCCTACTGGGGTGCGGGCGGCCACCCGCTCGACGCGCTGAAGATCTGGAACGGCGGCCTGGGCATCTGGGGCGCCATCGCGCTGGGCGCGCTCGGCGTCTACATCGGCTGCCGGCGCGCGGGCATCAGCTTCCTCACCTTCACGGATGCCGCCGTGCCCGGCGTCGCGTTCGCGCAGGCCATCGGCCGGTTCGGCAACTGGTTCAACAACGAGCTCTACGGCGGGCCGACGACCCTGCCCTGGGGCCTGGAGATCCACAAGTGGGACCAGGCGGCGGGTCGCGCCGTGGTCGACGCGACCGGCAAGCCGGTGCTGCTCGGCGTCTTCCAGCCGACCTTCCTCTACGAGTCGATCTTCCTGGTGCTGCTCGGCACCTTCCTGCTGGTCGTCGACAGGCGGCGCACGCTCGCCCCCGGCCAGCTGATGGGGCTCTACGTGGCGGGCTACCCGGTGGGCCGCATCGTCATCGAGAAGATGCGAACCGACGAGGCCGAGCTGATCTTCGGCCAGCGGCTCAACGTGTGGACCAGCATCGTGGTGTTCCTGCTGGGCGTCTGGATCTTCTGGTACACGGGCCGTCGCGCGGCGCGGGCGGCTGCCGACGCACCGGCGGAGGATGCCGGCGACGCCCAGGCGGTGGATGCCGATGACAGCCCCTCGGATGCCGGTGAGCCACCCGACGACGTCGCCCCGCCGGCCGCGTCCGGTGAGACGCCCAAGTCCCAGGATGTGGGATAGCGAGGTTCGAATGGCAAGACGCGGAGGGTGCCGGATATCCTTCCGGGGACGTGGCCAGAGCCGTCCGCGCCTGACCTTGCCGTGCCCGGTCCGCTCTGCGGCCGACGACCCCGAGGACGGTGATGCGACGTGACCGTCGCCCGCTTCTCCGCCCAGCCCGCCGACACCGGCCTGTACCGCCGCGAGCACGAGCACGACGCCTGCGGTGTGGCCATGGTGGCGACGATGCGGGGCACTGCCGGCCACGACATCGTCGTCCACGCCCTCGACGCCCTGCGCAACCTCGACCACCGCGGCGCCACCGGCGCCGACCCGTTGGTCGGTGACGGCGCCGGCATCCTCACCCAGGTGCCCGACGCCTTCTTCCGCGCCGTGCTGGATGCCGACCTGCCCCCGGCGGGTGCGTACGCCGTGGGCATGGCCTACCTGCCCGACGACGCCGCCGAGCGCGCCGCCGCCGAGACGCGCATCGCGGACATCGCCGCGAGCGAGGGCCTGCGCGTGGTCGCCTGGCGCGACGTGCCGGTGACGCCCGACCTGGTCGGGCGGGCCGCGCTCGAGTGCATGCCGTTCTTCCGCCAGCTCTTCGTGGCCTCGCAGTCCGGTCTCACCGGCATCGAGCTCGACCGGGTCGCCTTCTGCCTGCGCAAGCGCGCCGAGCACGAGGCCGAGGTCTACTTCCCCTCGCTGTCGGCCCGCACGGTCGTCTACAAGGGCATGCTCACCACCGGGCAGCTCGAGCCGTTCTTCCCAGACCTGTCCGACGAGCGCTTCGCGTCCGAGCTCGCCTTGGTGCACTCGCGCTTCTCGACCAACACCTTCCCGAGCTGGCCGCTGGCCCACCCCTACCGGATGATCGCGCACAACGGCGAGATCAACACCGTCAAGGGCAACCGCAACTGGATGCGCGCGCGCGAGAGCCAGATCCGCTCCGACCTCTTCCCGGGCGACCTCGACCGGGTCTTCCCGGTCTGCACGCCGGGTGCCTCCGACTCCGCCACGTTCGACGAGGTGCTCGAGCTGCTGCACCTCGGCGGCCGGTCGCTGCCGCACGCCGTGCTGATGATGATCCCGGAGGCCTGGGAGAACCACGCGACGATGGACCCCGCCCGGCGGGCGTTCTACGAGTTCCACTCCACCTTCATGGAGCCGTGGGACGGCCCGGCCTGCGTCACCTTCACCGACGGCACGCTCATCGGTGCCGTGCTCGACCGCAACGGCCTGCGCCCGGGCCGCTACTGGGTCACCGACGACGGCCTGGTCGTGCTGGCCTCCGAGGCCGGCGTGCTCGACATCGAGCCCGAGCGGGTCGTGCGCCGCGGCCGGCTCCAGCCGGGCCGGATGTTCCTCGTCGACACCGCCGCCGGCCGCATCGTCAGCGACGAGGAGGTCAAGTCCTCCCTCGCCGGTGAGCACCCCTACGAGGAGTGGCTGCACGCCGGGCTGATCGAGCTGGCCGACCTGCCCGAGCGCGAGCACATCATCCACACCCCGGCCTCGGTGGCCCGGCGCCAGCGCACCTTCGGCTACACCGAGGAGGAGCTGAAGATCCTGCTCGCCCCGATGGCGTCCAGCGGTGGCGAGGCGCTCGGCTCGATGGGCACCGACACCCCGATCGCGGTGCTCTCCGAGCGGCCGCGGATCATCTTCGACTACTTCACCCAGCTCTTCGCGCAGGTCACGAACCCCCCGCTCGACGCCATCCGCGAGGAGCTCGTCACCTCGCTCGGCAGCTCGATCGGGCCCGAGGGGAACGTGCTGGCCGCCACCCCGGCGCACGCGCGCCAGGTGGTGCTGCCGTTCCCGGTCATCGACAACGACGAGCTCGCCAAGATCGTGCACATCAACGCCGACGGCGACCTGCCCGGCTACGGCACGGTGGTCGTCAAGGGCACCTACGACGTCAACGGTGGAGAGGAGGCGCTGCGCGCCCGGCTGCACGAGATCTTCGCGGAGGTCTCGGAGGCGATCCGCACCGGCGCCCGCTTCGTCGTGCTCTCCGACCGCGACTCCGACCGCGACCTCGCGCCCATCCCGTCGCTGCTGCTCACCTCCGCCGTTCACCACCACCTGATCCGCGAGAAGACCCGCACCCAGGTCGGCCTGGTCGTCGAGGCCGGAGACGTGCGCGAGGTGCACCACGTGGCGCTGCTCGTCGGCTACGGTGCCGCGGCGATCAACCCCTACCTCGCGATGGAGACCGTCGAGGACATGGTGCGGCACGGCGCCATCACCGCGGTCACCGAGGAGAAGGCCGTCGCCAACCTGATCAAGGCGCTCGGCAAGGGCGTGCTCAAGGTGATGTCGAAGATGGGCATCTCGACGGTGGCCTCCTACCGCGGCGCCCAGGTCTTCGAGGCGATCGGCCTGTCCCAGGAGCTCGTCGACGAGTTCTTCACCAGCACCGTCAGCCAGCTCGGCGGGGTCGGGCTCGACGTCATCGCCGCCGAGGTCGCGGCCCGGCACGGGGCCGCCTACCCGCCCGACGGCATCCGGCAGGCGCACCGCAAGCTGATGGTGGGCGGCGAGTACCAGTGGCGCCGCGAGGGCGAGCCGCACCTGTTCGACCCCGACACCGTCTTCCGGCTGCAGCACGCCACCCGGGCGCGCCGCTACGACGTCTTCAAGCAGTACACCTCGCGGATCGACGAGCAGTCCGGCCGGCTGATGACGCTGCGCGGGCTCTTCGAGCTCGGCGGCACCGACCCGCGCCCGCCCGTGCCGCTCGAGGAGGTCGAGCCGGTCAGCTCGATCGTCCAGCGGTTCAACACCGGGGCGATGAGCTACGGCTCGATCAGCATGGAGGCGCACGAGACGCTCGCCATCGCGATGAACCGGCTCAAGGCGCGCTCCAACACCGGCGAGGGCGGCGAGGATGCCGAGCGCCTCATGGACCCCGCGCGCCGTTCCGCCATCAAGCAGGTCGCGTCCGGCCGCTTCGGGGTGACCTCGCTCTACCTCACGCACGCCGACGACATCCAGATCAAGATGGCGCAGGGTGCCAAGCCGGGGGAGGGCGGCCAGCTGCCCGGCCCCAAGGTCTACCCGTGGATCGCGAAGACGCGGCACTCGACGCCGGGCGTGGGGCTGATCAGCCCGCCGCCGCACCACGACATCTACTCCATCGAGGACCTCGCCCAGCTCATCCACGACCTCAAGAACGCCAACCCGCAGGCCCGGGTGCACGTGAAGCTGGTCTCCGAGGTCGGCGTGGGCACGGTCGCCGCCGGCGTCAGCAAGGCGCACGCCGACGTCGTGCTGATCTCCGGCCACGACGGCGGAACCGGCGCCAGCCCACTCACCAGCCTCAAGCACGCCGGTGGCCCGTGGGAGCTCGGCCTGGCCGAGACCCAGCAGACCCTGGTGCTCAACGGGCTGCGTGACCGCATCGTCGTGCAGGTCGACGGCCAGCTCAAGACCGGCCGCGACGTCGTCATCGCCGCGCTCCTCGGGGCCGAGGAGTTCGGGTTCGCCACGGCGCCGCTCGTGGTGTCCGGCTGCGTCCTGATGCGGGTCTGTCACCTCGACACCTGTCCGGTCGGCATCGCCACCCAGAACCCCGAGCTGCGGGCCCGGTTCTCCGGCGCCCCGGAGTTCGTCGAGACCTTCTTCGAGTACATCGCCGAGGAGGTCCGCGAACACCTCGCCGCGCTGGGCTTCCGCAGCATCGAGGAGGCCATCGGCCAGATCCGCTACGTCGACACCGCCAAGGCCATCAACCACTGGAAGGCGTCCGGCCTCGACCTCAGCCCGATCCTCGCCGAGGTGAGCAGCCCCGACGGTTCGGGCACGCACCACACGGTCGCGCAGGACCACGGCCTCGAGAAGGCCCTCGACCACCAGCTCATCGCCGCCGCGCGCGACGCGATCGACTCCGGCACCCCGGTGACCGCGCGGTTCAGCATCCGCAACGTCAACCGCACCGTGGGCACCATGCTCGGCCACGAGGTCACCAAGGCCCACCCTCAGGGCCTCGACGACGGCACCATCGACTACACGCTCACCGGCTCCGCGGGCCAGAGTTTTGGAGCCTTCCTGCCGGCCGGCATCACCCTGCGGCTCGAGGGCGACGCCAACGACTACGTCGCCAAGGGCCTGTCCGGCGGCCGGGTCGTCGTGCGGCCGGCCCCGGGCTCCGCCCTGGTGGCCGAGGAGAACGTCATCGGCGGCAACGTCATCGGCTACGGGGCGACCTCCGGCGAGGTGTTCCTGCGCGGCCGGGTCGGTGAGCGCTTCTGCGTGCGCAACTCCGGTGCCACCGCGGTCGTCGAGGGCGTGGGCGACCACGGCCTGGAGTACATGACCGGCGGCACCGCGCTCATCCTCGGGCCGACCGGGCGCAACGTCGCGGCCGGGATGTCCGGCGGCGTCGGCTACGTGCTGAACCTCGACCACGCGCTCGTCAACCGCGAGCTGGTCGACCTCGGCCCGCTGCGAGCCGAGGACGAGCTCGTCGTCCACGACCTGCTCGAGCGGCACCACGCCTGGACGGACTCGCCGGTCGCGGCCCGCCTGCTCGCCGACTGGGGCACCGCCCGGTCGGCCTTCACCCTGGTCCTGCCCCGTGCCTACCAGCGCGTCATCGACGTGCGGTCCAAGGCGGCGGCGGAGGGCCTCGACCCCGACGGCCCCCAGGTGTGGGAGCGGATCATGGAGGCCTCCCGTGGCTGACCCCCAGGGCTTTCTCAGGACGCGTGAGCGCGAGCTGCCCCGACGCCGGCCGGTGCCGGTCCGCATCCGGGACTGGAAGGAGGTCTACGAGGAGCAGCCCGTCACCGAGCTGCAGCGTCAGGCCGGCCGCTGCATGGACTGCGGTATCCCCTTCTGCCACAGCGGTTGTCCGCTGGGCAACCTGATCCCCGAGTGGAACGACCTGGCCTGGAAGGGCGAGTGGCGGCAGGCCATCGACCGCCTGCACGCGACCAACAACTTCCCCGAGTTCACCGGACGGCTCTGCCCGGCGCCCTGCGAGTCGGCGTGCGTGCTCGGCATCAACCAGCCCGCGGTCACCATCAAGCAGGTCGAGGTCAGCATCATCGACCGCGCCTTCGCCAACGGCACCGTCAGCCCCGAGGCGCCCGAACGGCTCTCGGGCAAGACCGTGGCCGTGGTGGGCTCCGGCCCGGCCGGCTTGGCCGCCGCCCAGCAGCTGACCCGCGCCGGCCACACCGTGGCCGTCTACGAGCGCGCCGACGCGCCCGGCGGCCTGCTGCGCTACGGCATCCCCGAGTTCAAGATGGAGAAGTCCGTCCTCGACCGGCGCATCGCGCAGATGAAGTCCGAGGGCACCCGCTTCCGCACCGGCGTCGAGGTCGGCAAGGACCTCACCGGGGCCGACCTGCGCAAGCGGTTCGATGCGGTGGTCGTCGCGATCGGCTCCACCGTGGCCCGCGACCTGCCGGTGCCCGGGCGCGAGCTCGACGGCGTGATGCAGGCCATGGACTTCCTGCCGCCGGCCAACCGGGTCGCCCTGGGCCAGAGCGTCAGCGGACAGGTCACCGCCGAGGGCAAGGACGTCATCGTCATCGGCGGCGGCGACACCGGGGCCGACTGCATCGGCACCGCGCACCGGCAGGGCGCCCGCTCGGTGACAAGCCTCGAGATCATGCCGCAGCCCCCGGCCGAGCGCGCCGCGCACCAGCCGTGGCCGACCTACCCGATGACCTTCCGCATCGCCTCCGCGCACGAGGAGGGCGGCGACCGGGTGTATGCCGTGTCGACCAGCGAGATCCTCGGCGACGCCGAGGGCAAGGTGGCGGCGCTCCGGCTGCACGAGGTCGTCATGGGCGAGAGCGGCTTCGAGAAGGTCGAGGGCAGCGACAAGGAGATCCCGGCGCAGCTCGTGCTGCTCGCGATGGGGTTCCTCGGCCCGCAGCAGGAGCTGCTCGACCAGCTCGCTGTGGAACGTGACGCCCGCACCAACGCCGCCCGCGACGACGCCTACATGACCAACGTGCCCGGCGTCTTCGTCGCCGGCGACGCCGGTCGGGGCCAGTCGCTGATCGTCTGGGCGATCGCCGAGGGGCGTTCTGCCGCACACGAGGTCGACGCCTGGCTGATGGGCAAGCCGTCCCGCCTCCCGCGGCCGATCAACCCCACGGACCGCCCGCTGATGCCCTGACCGAGCGGTCCGCAGGACCGTTTCGCGATGTGGCCGCCGTCACGGTGGAAGCGCTTGCACCGCTACGCTCGACCTCATGCGTCGCGCCAAGATCGTCTGCACCCTCGGGCCTGCCACCAGCTCCGCCGAGAACCTCCGAGAGCTGGTCCGGGCGGGCATGGACGTCGCCCGGCTCAACCTCAGCCACGGCAACCACGCCGACCACGAGCAGGTCTACAAGGACGTGCGGAGGGCGAGTGACCAGACCGGTCGCGCGGTCGGCATCCTCGTCGACCTCCAGGGTCCCAAGATCCGCACCGCGCGGTTCAAGGACGGCCCGGTGCAGCTGGTGCCGGGCATGGCCTTCACCATCACCACGCGCAACGTGCCCGGTGACGAGAAGGAGGTCGGCACCACCTACGACGGCCTCCCGGGTGACGTCAGCGCCGGCGACCGCATCCTCATCGACGACGGCAAGATCGCGCTGATCGCCACGTCGGTCACCGAGACCGACGTCGTGTGCCAGGTGCTCGAGGGCGGCACGCTGTCGAACAACAAGGGCATCAACCTGCCGGGGGTCGCGGTGTCGGTGCCCGCGATGTCGGAGAAGGACAAGGCCGACCTGCGCTGGGCGCTGAAGATGCGCGTCGACATGATCGCCTTGTCGTTCGTCCGCACCGCCGACGACATCCGCGACGTGCACGCGATCATGGACGAGGAGGGGCTGCGGCTGCCGGTCATCGCCAAGATCGAGAAGCCCCAGGCCGTCGAGAACCTCGACGAGATCATCCGCGCCTTCGACGGCGTGATGGTGGCCCGCGGCGACCTCGGCGTCGAGATGCCGCTCGAGGAGGTCCCGCTGGTGCAGAAGCGGGCCTGCGAGATCGCCCGCCGCCGCGCCAAGCCGGTCATCGTCGCCACCCAGGTGCTCGAGTCGATGATCGAGAACAGCCGGCCCACCCGCGCCGAGGCCTCCGACGCCGCCAACGCGGTGCTCGACGGCGCCGACGCCCTGATGCTGTCGGGCGAGACCAGCGTCGGCAAGCACGCGTTCGCCGCGGTGCGCACCATGGCCCGCATCATCGAGAACACCGAGGACCACGGGCTGCACCGCATCCGCCCGCTCGGCACCCGCCCGAACTCCAAGGGTGGCGCCGTCACCGCCGCCGCTGCCGAGATCGGCGAGCTGCTCGGCTGCAAGTACCTCATCACCTTCACCTCGAGCGGCGACTCCACCCGCCGGCTGTCGCGGGTGCGCCCGCGCATCCCGATGCTGGCCTTCACGCCCAACCAGGCCACGCGCAGCCAGCTCGCGCTCACCTGGGGCGTCGAGACCTTCCTGGTCGGCGACGCCCGGCACACCGACGAGATGGCGATGCAGGTCGACGAGGTGCTGCTGGCCGCCGGCCGGGTCATCGAGGGCGACAACGTGATCATCGTCGCCGGCTCGCCCCCCGGCATCCCCGGCTCGACCAACGCTCTGCGCGTGCACCGGATCGGTGACGCCAAGAACCGCGTCGCGCCCGCCTACAGCGACATCGTCGTGACACCGTCAGAGGCCGGGGTGGCCCGTCGATAGACTGACTGCGCCCCGGCCGGGGTGGTGGAATGGCAGACACGGAGGACTCAAAATCCTCTGCCCGCGAGGGCGTGCGGGTTCGAGTCCCGCTCCCGGCACATGAGTGAGACCACGCCGCCCGCGGCCCCCTCGTCGACCAAGCGCGTCCTCGTGGCAGAGGACGAGGCGATCATCCGCCTCGACCTCGCCGAGATGCTGGGGGAGGCCGGCTACGACGTCGTCGGGCAGGCCGGTGACGGTGAGCAGGCCGTCGCCATGGCGCTCGACCTCAAGCCCGACATCGTCATCATGGACGTCAAGATGCCGGTCATGGACGGCATCACGGCCGCCGAGCAGATCGGCAAGGAGCGGATCTGCCCGGTCGTCATGCTCACGGCGTTCAGCCAGACCGAGCTCGTCGAGCGGGCTCGTGATGCCGGGGTCATGGCCTACGTCGTCAAGCCGTTCACCGCCAGCGACGTCACCCCGGCACTCGACATCGCGCTGTCACGCTGGAGCGAGCTGAAGGCCCTCGAGGCCGAGGTGGCCGACCTCGGCGACCGGCTCGAGACCCGCAAGGCCGTCGACCGCGCCAAGGGGGTGCTGATGGCCAAGCTGAAGATCACCGAGGCCGACGCCTTCCGGTGGATCCAGAAGACCGCCATGGACCGCCGGATGGGCATGCGGGAGGTCGCGGATGCCGTGATCGCCGGCATGGAGAAGGCCTGACCCCAGGCCTGACGTTCAGCGGAGCCAGACGACGATCTGGGTGAGCAGGGGGGCGACGAGCAGGGCCGGCAGCATGTCGCCCACCGGGATGTCGCGGATGCGCAGCAGCCGCAGCCCGATGCCGGCCAGCAGCAGCCCGCCGGTGGCTGTGAGCGCTGAGATGTGCGCCTCGGGCACCAGGCCGCCGAGCAGCACGCCGAACAGCGTGAGCAGGCCCTGCACGACGAGCACCGAGACGGCCGACATCATCACTCCGATGCCGAAGCTGGCGGCGAACGCCATCGCGGCGAACCCGTCGAGCACCGACTTCAGCGCGAGCTGGTCGATGCCGCGGCCGAGGCCGTCGTTGAGGGAGCCGAGGATGGTGAGAGGCCCGACGCAGAACAGCAGGGATGCCGTGAGCCACCCCTCGATGAACCGCTCTCTCGCGACGGAGTCGGTGCCGCCCTCGGTGCGGGAACGCCGGGCCACCCAGCCCTGGATGCGGCCGGCGAGCCCCTCGAGCCGGTCCTCGATGCGCAGCGCCGAACCGGCGATCGACCCGATGAGCAGTGCCCCCAGCACGATGAGCAGCGGGAAGCCGGCGCCGACCGCGTCGCGCAGGGCGGGGTCGGTGACAGCCACGGCGGACAGGCCCGCCACGAGCAGGGTGACCAGGCCGAGCACGTCGGTGACGACCGACCTGGTGTGCTCGCGCAGGCGGTGCCCCACCAGCATCCCCAGGCCTGCCCCGACGATCACGGTGACCACGTTGAGGAGGGTCCCGAAGCCGGGGAACAGCGAGGTCACCCGCCACCCTACGGGGTGGTTCAATGCTCATCTATCGGGGTCCCGCGCCCGGCCCGACGGGGGTAGGGTCGGTCCGCGCACGTGCAAGATCCGGTTCAGCCGGGCGTGGCACGATGCCCACGAAGGCGCACGAAGTGACTCATGACGGAGGTGCTGTGGCCAGGCGAACGGTTGACGTGGTGCCGGTGGACCGGGACGACCTGCGGGACGTCACCGGTCTCTGGTTGGCCGCCAGGGTCGACTCGGGGTCCAGCAAGGAGGCCGCCAACCGGTGCGTCACCGACGGCCGGCTGTCGACGGCGCTGTGCCGGCCCGGTGTGCAGGCCTTCGTGGCACGGCTCGACGGCGAGGCGGTCGGCTACGCCATCACCACCGAGAACCCGTTCGGGCTCAGCCCCCAGGCCGAGCTGGCCATCGAGCAGCTCTGGGTCGGCCCCGACGCCCGCCGGCACGGGGTGGCCAAGGCCCTGATCGCGGCGGTGCTGTCCACCGCCGAGCGCGCGGGCTGCGAGCTCGTCGTCTCCAACGTGCCCACCACCAGCCGCGACGCCAACCGGTTCTTCGCCCGGCTCGGCTTCTCCTCGGTCATCGTGCGCCGCATCGTCTCCACCGGCCAGCTGCGGCGCAAGCTCGCGCCCGAGGGCGTCGAG
The DNA here is from genome assembly GCA_963833495.1 of uncultured Actinomycetota bacterium. GTDB lineage: Bacteria > Actinomycetota > Actinomycetes > Actinomycetales > Dermatophilaceae > Fodinibacter. The sequence continues at coordinate 105,648 of CAWHYJ010000016.1, forward strand.
ACCGGCCATGAGCTGCTGCGCCGCCGCCGCTCGCTGCGCAGCCGCGCGTTCACGGCATCCTCGCGCCCGGTGGTCTGACACCGCTGGACCGCTGAGGGCCCCTCTCGGGGCCGTCAGCGGCGCTCAGCAGAGTCAGGCGCCCGGCGCGGCATCCCGGATCAGGCAGGTGATCCGGCTGGTGCAGATCCGCTTCCCGTCGTCGTCGGTGACGACGACCTCGTAGCAGGCCAACGTGCGGCCCAGGGTGATCGGCGTGGCGATGCCGGTGACGATGCCCGGACCGAGCCGCCCGGTGGTGGGTGGCGTTGATGTCGAGCCCGACGACGGCCTTGCCCGGCCCGGCGTGCAGCGCTGCGCCGAAGGAGCCGAGGGTCTCGGCGAGCACCACCGACGCGCCACCGTGCAGCAGCCCGTAGGGCTGGGTGTTGCCCGCGACGGGCATGGTCGCGACGAGCCGCTGCGCGCTTGCCTCCACCATCTCGATGCCCATCCGCTGCATCAGGGAGTCGGGGTTCATCGCCTGGACGGCGGCGGCTTCGGCACTCAGGTCGGGGCCGTCGCCGGGGGCCGATGCCGGTGCGTCGTGGGTGTCAGGGGTGTCGGTCATGGTGGCTAGGGTGTCACGCGTGAAGCTCCTCCTCCTCGACGGACACTCGCTGGCCTACCGGGCCTTCTTCGCCCTCCCGGTCGAGAACTTCTCGACGAGCACCGGCCAGCACACGAACGCCGTCTACGGCTTCACCTCGATGCTGATCAACGTGCTGCGCGACGAGGCGCCCACCCACGTCGGGGTGGCCTTCGACGTCTCGCGCAAGACCTTCCGGGCCGCCGAGTACCCCGAGTACAAGGCCGGCCGCTCGGCCACGCCCACCGAGTTCTCCGGGCAGCTGCCGCTGCTGCGCGAGGTGCTCGACGCGCTGCGCATCCGGCACGTGGGGGTCGAGGGCTTCGAGGCCGACGACGTCATCGCCACGCTCACCACGCAGGCCGTCGCGCAGGGCGCCGAGGTGGTCATCTGCACCGGCGACCGCGACGCCTTCCAGCTGGTCAGCGACCAGGTCAGCCTCATCTACCCGGTGCGGGGCGTGTCCGAGGTGTGGCGCATGGACCCGGCCGCGGTCACCGAGAAGTACCTCGTGCCGCCCGAGCGCTACAGCGACCTCGCTGCCCTCGTCGGCGAGACCAGCGACAACCTGCCCGGCGTGCCCGGCGTCGGGCCGAAGACGGCCGCCAAGTGGCTGGGTCAGTACGGCGACCTCGCCGGGGTCGTGGCCCACGTCGACGAGATCAAGGGCAAGGCCGGCGAGAGCCTGCGCGAGCACCTCGACGGCGTGCTGCGCAACCGCCGCCTCAACCGGCTCGTCACCGACCTCGAGCTGCCGCTGTCGGTCGACGACCTCGAGCGTCAGTCGTGGGACCGGGAGGAGGTGCACCAGGTCTTCGACGGCCTGGAGTTCCGGGTGCTGCGCGAGCGGCTGTTCGCGACCTTCGAGGTCGAGCAGGACGAGGTCGAGGGCGGCTTCGACCTCGAGGGCGACGTCTTCACCGCCGACGACCTCGGCGTGCGCTTCGGCGACGGGGCCGTGGGGCGCACGGTGCCGCACGGCGTGGTCGTCGTGGGCACTACCGCGGCGGCAACGGCGATGCCGGCGCCGTCGCGCTGGCGGGCGCCGACGGCAGCACGGCCTACCTCGACCTCACCGCGCTCACCCGCGAGCAGGAAGACGCGCTGGCCGGCTGGCTGGCCGACCCCGAGCGCCCCCAAGGTGCTGCACGACGCCAAGGAGCAGCTGCAGGCGCTGTCCACCCGCGGCCTGACGCTGGCGGGGGTCACCAGCGACACCGCGCTGGCGGCCTACCTCGTGCGCCCCGACCAGCGCTCCTTCGACCTCGAGGACCTCGTGGTGCGCCACCTGGGCCGCGAGCTCAAGGCCGAAGAGGCCGCGAGCCCGCCGGGGCAGCTCTGCTCGATGTCGCGGCCGACGACGACACCGCGGCGCGCGACGCCATGGTGCGGGCCCGGGCGGTGCTCGAGCTGTCGGCCGTGCTCGACGAGCGGCTCGACGAGACCGGCGGCACCGAGCTGCTGCGCGACCTCGAGCTGCCGCTGGTCGAGATCCTGGCGCGGATGGAGCGCACCGGCATCGCCGTCGACGAGCCGGCGCTGGCCGAGCTCGAGGCCGACTTCGCCGCCAAGATGCGCCAGGCGCAGCACGACGCCTACGACGCCATCGGCCGCCAGGACGTCAACCTCGGCAGCCCCAAGCAGCTGCAGGAGGTGCTCTTCGACCAGCTCGGCATGCCCAAGACCAAGCGCACCAAGACCGGCTACACCACGGATGCCGACGCGCTCGCCGACCTGTTCGCCAAGACCGAGCACCCGTTCCTCGAGGCGCTGCTGCGGCACCGCGACACCGCGCGGCTGCGGGTCACCGTCGAGGGGCTGATCAAGTCGGTCGCCACCGACCGGCGCATCCACACCACCTACATCCAGACCATCGCCGCCACGGGGCGGCTGTCGTCCACCGACCCGAACCTGCAGAACGTGCCGATCCGCACCGAGGAGGGGCGCCGCATCCGCGAGGTGTTCGTCGTCGGCGAGGGCTACGAGTCGCTGATGTCGGCCGACTACAGCCAGATCGAGATGCGGATCATGGCCCACCTGTCCGGCGACGAGGGCCTGATCGAGGCGTTCCGCACCGGCGAGGACCTGCACCGGTTCGTCGGGGCGCGGGTCTTCGGCGTCGAGCCCGCCGACGTCACGCCCGCGATGCGCAGCAAGGTCAAGGCGATGAGCTACGGCCTGGCCTACGGGCTGTCGGCGTTCGGGCTGTCCAAGCAGCTCACCATCAGCACCGGCGAGGCGCAGGGCCTGATGGACGAGTACTTCGCCCGGTTCGGCGGGGTGCGCGACTACCTGCGCGAGATCGTGGCCGAGGCGCGCGCCACCGGCTACACCGCCACGATGCTCGGCCGGCGCCGCTACCTGCCCGACCTGCTCAGCGACAACCGGCAGCGCCGCGAGGGCGCCGAGCGGATGGCGCTCAACGCGCCCATCCAGGGCTCGGCCGCCGACATCATCAAGCTCGCGATGAAGGGCGTCGACGCCGCGCTCACGGCCGAGGGGCTGGGGTCGCGGATCCTGCTCCAGGTGCACGACGAGCTCGTGCTCGAGGTGGCGCCGGGGGAGCGCGAGGCGGTCGAGGCGCTGGTGCGGCGCGAGATGGGGTCGGCCGTCGAGATGGACGTGCCGCTCGACGTCAGCGTGGGCGTGGGTCGGAGCTGGCACCAGGCGGCGCACTGACGGCGCCCGGACCGGCGCCGTTCCGGTGCGACGCCTCTGCGATACTGCCGAAATGCCCGCCCAGCCCCTCCGTCCCGGCCACAGTCCTCGGCGCCCGATGACCAGCTTCGCGGACTACTACCGGGACAACGTCACGTGGGTCGGTTCCCTCGACCGGCGGTTGTCCACGCATCGCCAAGTCTGGTCGCCTCCGAGAGCCCGAAGCGAACCTTGGACCTGGGCTGCGGGGAAGGGGTGCTGCTCGACGCGCTCGCGTCGCTGCTTCCCGCGGAGTCACGGTTGGTGGGCATGGACGTCGTTGCTCCACCCGAGCGGCGGTTCGTGGCAGCGCGGTGACGGGTGACATCGCAGGCCGGCTACCCTTCGCGGACGACGCCTTCGACGTGGTGGTCGCCGGCGAGGTGCTCGAGCACGTCCCGCATCCGGACCTCATGCTGGCCGAGATCCGGCGGGTGCTGACGCCCGGCGGACGTCTCCTGCTCTCCACGCCGAACATCGTCGGCTGGGCCAACCGGGTGCTGGTTCCGCTGGGCATCCAGCCCCTGTTCACCGAGACCTCGAGCGAGGTGCACCTGGGCCGGCGGTGGCGGGTCCTCGGCCAGGGCAACCAGGTGCAGGGGCACCTCAAGGTGTTCTCGCACCGTGCCCTGATCGAGATCCTGGAGCGCACCGGTTTCACCGTCCTGCGGGTCATCGGGATGCCGGGGGAGTTCCCTTCGCCCGTCGATCGGGTCGACCGCCTCTGTGCTAGGTTCCCGTCGATCGCCTCCGACCTCCTCGTGATGGCCGAGCCGGCCGAACGCGTGCCGGACTCGCCGCCCCCGCGCAGGAAGGACAGCCGTCCGGCGTCCGCAGGCGCTGACCGAACGGGAGCTGCCGGAGCATCATGTCTGAGAGCGACGACGGCACCCGCACGGTCGTGACGCTGTCCGTGGGCGCACGAGTCGGCGCGACCATCGCACTGGTGCTGCTCGTCGGCGCCGCCTACCTGCTGTGGTCACCGATCCAGCTGTACCCCAGCGACGGGTTCCCGATCATGTGTGGCAGCGGAGCGCAGCTCGCCGGCCGACACCCTGGGCACCGCGGCGTGCGGCAAGGTGAACGAGATCCGTCAGTGGCAGGCCGGCAGCCTCGCGGTGGCCGCGTTCGTCGTGGCGGTCGGGCTCGGCCTACGCCTTCGGGCTACGTCGCCGCCGGGAGGCACTCATCGGCAGCGAACGGTCCGCCGAGGGCCGACGACAGCATCCGTCCGACGGCTGACTACTCCGCGGCGGCGATCACCGCGGGCCCGATCCGTTTCCAGACGAGGGCGGCCCCCTGCTCGTTCAGGTGGATTCCGTCGTCACGCAGCGTGACCCCGTCGACCTCGTTCGTGTAGCCGTCGGCACACACGGTGCCGTGCAGGTCGATCACGTCGACCTCGGGTCGCTCGCTCGCGTAGGCGCGGATGGATGTCGTTGAGCCACCGAAGCCGGTCGGGGTCGTTGGCGATCCTGGTGGTCTGGTTCGCGGCGTCGGCGCTGATCCCCATGCACAGCACGGTCGCGACGGCGAAGTGCCGGGCGTTCGGCGACACCAGCTCGCGCCGCCGGTCCATCTCGCGGAACAGCCACTCGCGGTACTCGGGGGTGCCGAACCGCAGGACGGTGCCGTCGACGCGGCGGTCGTAGAGCTCGCCGAGGCCGAGCATGAGCACCACCAGGTCCGGCTTCTCGCGAGCCACCTCCTGGGTCCACCTGGGCTCCCACTCAGCACACGCAGGGAGGTTCGGGACCGTCTGGCCGTCGGTCTCCCGCTCCGGCAGGAGGGTGCCGCAGCCGAGCTGGGTGCTGCCGCTGACGGCCAGCCCGTCCGACCCGGTTGCCGTAGAGATTGCGCAGCCCGAACGCCTGGGAGTCACCGAGCAGGAACACGTCGAGGAGTCGACCCTGCGAGTCCGGCACGGGAGCCGGGCGACCTCCGGCCGCCTGCGGCGACTCACCGACCGGCTGCGCGGAGGCGGTGGTCAACAGCATCGCGGCGACCACGGCCACCATCGTCGCCGCGACGGTCCTGGCCCACTGCGTCGGCGTGAACCAGCGCTGCAGTCGCTGGGTGCGGATCGGCTCCTCGACCAGCCTGAACGAGACGTAGGCCAGCGCGCCGGTCACGGCGAAGCGCACGATGAGCAGCGACGGTCCGTCCAGTCCGGTGCGCTCGTGGTTCAGGGCGACGAAGACCGGCCAGTGCCACAGGTAGAGGCCGTACGACACCACACCGACCGCCACGATCGGTCGCCACGACAGCACGCGCCCCAGTGCCGAGCGAGGGGCCGCGGTCACGGACGGCGATGACGACCGCTGACAGGGCGGCGGCCAGCAGGAAGCCGCCGCGGTACATCCAGGGCGCCAGCTCGCGGGCCACCACGACCATGACGAGCAGCCCTGCGAGGGCCAGCACTCCCAGCAGACCGATGCCCGGGAGCCGGACGAGCCGTCCGCCGACGCGGGTATAGAGCCGCTTCGACGGCCGCAGGAGTGACGGAGACAGGGCCAGAACGGCACCCAGGAGCAGAGCCTGCATCCGGGTGTCGGTGCCGTAGTAGGCCCGGGACGGGTCGGACAGGGGGTCATAGAGGGCGGCCATGAGGGCGGCCGACCCGATGGCGCCGACCGAGGAGCACGATCCGCAGCGCGGGCACCCGCAGCCGGGCGGTTCCGAGGAGTGCCACCAACAACAACGGGAAGAGGATGTAGAACTGCTCCTCGATCGCTAGCGACCAGGTGTGGCGCAGCGGGGACGGCGCGACGAACTGGGCGAAGTACGACTGGCCGCTCAGCATGAACCACCAGTTCGACACGTAGGCCAGCGTGGCCAACGAGTCTCCGCGCAGCCGCGACTGAGGCCGCGGTATGAGCGGCGGCATAGGCGGCGACCGCCAGCAGGACCAGGAGCATGGCCGGCAGGAGTCGGCGAGCGCGCCGGAGCCAGAACGCCCGCAGACCGATCCGGCCTGTTCGCGTCCACTCCTTCACGAGCAGGGACGTGATGAGGAACCCGGAGAGCACGAAGAAGATGTCGACCCCGAGGAACCCACCGGCCGTCCACGACACCCCGCCGTGGTAGAGCATCACGGCGACGACCGCCACGGCACGCAACCCGTCCAGCGCCGGGCGATAGCCCAGGTGCGCCCCACGACCTGAGGACGTCGCCGGAATCGAGCGCTCGTCAGTCTCCGCTGTCACGGACGACCTCCGCGTCTCTGATTCAGGGGCCTGCGGCACAATGACGCGTCACGACCGCATGGAAAGGTAAATGGTGCTGAGGCGAGCCAGAGTGCCCGTGGTGCTCGCGACCATCCTGCTGCTCGTTCTCCTGCTCAACAAGGCCGGGGTGCTGGCCCCGGACATCAAGCCCGAAATCTACATGGCCCCCTGGCGCGAGGCCGAGGCTTTGAGTAGAGCGTGGCGAGAGAGCCCGAAGCTGGGTGAGCCCAACTTCAACGTGGGGCTGTTCCCGGTCGCTGGGCTGGTCGGTGTCATCCAGCAGTTCGGCATCGGCGCAGACCTCTCCATGCGCCTGCTCCGTTTCGCCCTTCTGCTGCTCGGCAGCTGGGGCGCGGTCCGCTTCTACGACCTCGTCGCCGGCTCGCGAGCCCGCAGGGTCGGGCGGGTGACGGTGGCGGTGCTCTACGTCGCCACCCCCTACATGGTGACGGCCGGCGACTTCCTCGCGATCGTCCTCCCTGCGGCGATGTTGCCGTGGATGGCGCTCTTCCTGTTGCGGGCGACGGTTCGGGGTGGATGGCGGTACCCGGCTGCCTCGGCGCTGGCCTTCGCCGCCATGAGCGGGATGAACGTCGCGGTCATCCCGCTGATCCAGCTCCTGTGCCTGCCTGCCCTGCTCTGGTATGCCCACAGCGGGCTCGGCGCTAGCTGGCGGATGGTGCTCACCGCAACCGCGAAGTGGGCGCTCCTCGCAGGTCTGCTCTCGGCCTACTGGCTCGTGCCGTCGTTGGCAGCTCTGGGTGCCGGAAGTCACGTGACCCAGTTCAGCGAGTCCCTGGACGGCATCGCCGCCCCGTCCTCGTTCGGCGAGGTGATGCGTGGCCTGGGGCTCTGGCCGCTGTACGGGCAAGACGTCGATGGTCCCTGGCAACCCGGCTTCGTGTCCTACTTGACGAACCCGCTCATCGTCGTGGCCAGTTTCTTCGCACCCATCCTGCTCGTCGCGTCCGCGCTGGTGGTGCGTGGGACCGGCGCGCCGACTGGCGCTGTTGCTCGTGGTGCCGGCTGCCGTCTTCATGGTCGGGGCACACCCGGCCGACAACCCGTCGCCGTTCGGGCGCGCCCTGCTCTGGTCCTTCGAGAACGTGCCGGGCGCTGCTGCGTTCCGGACCACCAACAAGGTCGGAGCAGTGATGCTGCTGGGGTTGGCCGTGCTCGGTGGTCTCGCGGTCCCTGCGCTCGTGCGCCGCGCACGACGGGTGGCGCCCCGCCCCGTGATCGCGTCAGTGGCCGCTGTCGGCGTGGTGCTCGCAACCTGGCCGGCCTGGACGGGAGGTCTGTACAGCCTGCCCCTGCCGGTGCCGGACCACTGGTACGAGGCGACTCGCGCGCTGGACAAGGGGCCGGCCGATCGCAGGGTGTGGTTCGTTCCCGGGGTCGCTCAGCCCCAGTACACGTGGAGCGAGGACCGGCCCGGACGACCTCAACAACGCTCTGCTGGCGCGTCCCTCCTTCGTGCGGGTCACCCTGCCCGAGTCCTCGCCCTACGGTGCGAGCCTGCTGGCCGCGGTCGACACCGGGCTCCAGGAGGGGTCGCTGCCGAGCGGCACCCTGTCGGCTGCGGCGCGCTACCTGGGCGTGGGCGACGTCCTCGTCCGCAACGACGTGCGATGGGACAAGGCCGGAGGCGCTCGCCCGCTCGACGTGGCCTTCGCCGTGGGCTTCGACAAGGGCCTCGCCTTCCGGGGTGCCTATGGCAAACCTGGAGAGGGGCTGGTGCGCACGCCCGACCAACCCCCGCTCGAGCTCCAGCTGCCGCCGCTGCAGCGCTACGAGGTGAATGACGGGCGTGATCTCGTGCGCACCGAGAGTGCCGACGGACTGGTCCTCGTGGACGGGGACGGCTGGGCCCTGCCGTCGATGGTCCTTGCCGGTCTGGTCCCGTCGCAGCCACCCTTCCTGTTCACGGGCGCGAGCGACGTCGACGACCTGGCCGAGGCCCTGGGACCGAAGACCCGTCTGGTGCTCACGGACACCAACCGTCGGCGTGAGGTCGTGCCCAACCGGCTGACCGACGCCTACGGTCCACTGGTGTCGGCCGGCACCGACCCAGGGCCGACCATCGCCCTGGAGGGCCCCGACGAGCAGACGGTGCTGCGCGTCGAGGGTGCGGAGGTCACATCCACCATGGCCGGGCCGCTGTTCGGGGTGAACCCGAGCACCTCCGCCGAGAACGCCTTCGACGGCGACCCGACGACCGCGTGGACGTTCGGTGACTTCGGTCGTGCCCCAGGGCAGTCCGTCTCGGTGCGTGCCCCGCAGCCCCTGCGCGTCGACCGTGTCGACCTCGACGTCCCACCGACCACGGGGCGGCGCATCGCCAAGGTCCGGGTGCAGGCCGACGACGACTCACGAGAGGTGGTCGTCCCACCGGATGGGCGTGTCTCCGTCACGTTCCCCGGCCGTTCCGCGGAGCGCCTGACCATCACGGTGACCGACGTGGAGGGTGAGGGCGACAACCCCGTCTCCATCGCCGAGGTGACCGTGCCCGGGCTGCAGGTTCGCCGGGTGGCCCGGCTGCCCGTGTCCACCCCGCAGGCGATGGAGGCGCTCACCGGATCGGCGCGGACCCGGCTCGGGCAGACGCCCACGGACATCGTGCTGAGCAGGGTGCTCGGCACGGCTGCAACCGATGACGACGAGGAGGCGCGACTTGATCGCGACTTCACCTCGCCGGACGCCCGCCAGTACCGGGTCTACGGGCTGGCCCGCCCGGACCGCGGCGCCCCCGACGACCTCCTGGACGCCCTGCAAGGGGTCACCGGCGACGTCGTCACCACGTCGTCGTCGCGTGCGTTCGGAGCCACGACCGTCCGCGGCTCCCGCGCCTTCGACGGCGACCCCAACACCGGTTGGGTCCCGGGCCGGGCGATCGACGGCGAGTGGCTGTCCGCCTCGTTCGACAAGGAACGCACGCTGTCCCGGGTGGTCATCGAGCAACCCGAGAAGGCGACGTCCTGGGTCTCCGAGGCCGACATCTTCGTCGATGGTCGGCGGGTGGCCACCACCCAGCTGACCCGCGGGCGCGTCGAGGTCGCGTTGCCGCCGACGCAGGCCACCACGGTGCGGCTCCAGGTGTCGGCTCACGAGGGCGAAGGGTTCCCCGTCGTCAGCGAGGTCGACCTCGACGGGGCCCGCGTGTCCAGCGACTCCAAGGCAGCGGCGCAGCGGTGCGTCACCATCGGCACGATCGACGACGACCCCGTACGGGTTCGCCTGGTCGGCGGTGTCGACGGGGAGGGGCAGCGCCTCGTCGCCGGGTGTGAGCCGTTGGCAGCTCGGTCCGGGAGAACACCGGCTCCGGAGCCTGCCGGGGTGGACGGCGGACTCGTTGGTCCTGCGCGACAGCCAGGGCGAAGAGGCCCGGGCCGGAGCGCCGGGGCCAGACGTCACCGTCGACCGGAGGTCTTCCTCGTCGTACCGGGTCGGAGCCGGCTCGGCCGACTCGCCGTACCTCCTCGTCGTGGGGCAGAACGTCAATGCCGGGTGGCGCGCCACGATGGACGGCGAGCCGCTGGGACCACCGGTCGTCGTCGACGGCTATGCCATGGGCTGGTGGGTACGAGACCTCGACCCCCACGTGTTCGAGGTCGACTACACCCCGCAGGGACCCTCCGACGTCGCGATGGCGACCTCGGGTGGCGCCCTCCTCGTCGCCTCGGGGCTGCTCCTCGTCCCTGGACGTCTTCGTGGTGCGCCGTCGTCACCGGTGGCGCCGGCGGCACCGACGCCTGTGGAGCCCGGGGTGGTTGGCTCACGGTGGCGTCGGCGTGGACTCGAGTGGGGTGGCTGGTTCGTCCTCGTGCTCGGGTGTGGTGTGTTCGCGGGCCTGCCCGGGCTGGTGGCCGGCGCCGCCGTGGCCGTGTGGAGCGTGATCCGGGCCCCGGCGCCGCGAACCCTGCTTCGGCTGTCCGTGGTCGCCATGGTGCTGGCCCCGGTGGCGTGGGTGCTCGGCAATCTCTCGCGGTGGGGCGAGGTCAGCCCGCAGCTCGTGCTGGCGAACCCCGCGCCGTCGGTGCTGGTCGTGCTGTCCCTGGTGCTGCTCGTCGTCGGGTCATGGCGTGATGCCGACCGGGATGACGACCCAGCGCCGCGGGATGCCGACCCCGACCCGCCTCCGGCTGAAGCCACGTCCGGCTAGCCGCCCCCGCCTCGGAGTACCTCGCCTCTCCTGACTCTCTGGCCGGGTGCCACGGCGCTGTCCTCCACCAGGGCCCCGGCTTCGACGACGGCCTGAGTCATGACCACCGACCCCACCACGCGTGCACCTGCCTCGACAACGGCTCGGGGGCCGACCGCGGACCCACCTGAGACTCGTCGCTTCGGGGTGCACGAGGGCGGTGGCGTCGATGTGGGCATCCCGCCCGGAACGCAGGACGAGCGCACGCGAGGCCCGAACCAGCGCCTCAGGACTGCCGACGTCCTCCCACAACGCGTCCTCACGGTAGGCCACCACCGCGCCGAGGGCCACGAACCGGGGCAGGACGTCCTTCTCGAGCGACACGATCCCTTCCGGTATCGACTCGACCAGCGAGCGGCTCAGCACGTACGTCCCCGCGTTCACCTCGAGACTCGGGGGCGCGGAGGTCTTCTCCTGGAAGCTCGACACCCGCCCCCGCTGGTCGGCCACGACAGAGCCGAAGCTGCGGGCGTCCCGCACCTCTCGCAGGTGAAGCACGGCGTCCGCTGTCGGGGTGGCCGCAGCCCAGCACGAGCTGACGGGTGAGGTCGTGGGCGGTGAGCAGGTCACCGTTGACGACGACCACGCGCTCGGGGACCGACGTGAGGGTGGTCGCCGCTGCCCGCACGCCTCCGGCGGTCCCCGCGGGATGGGGCTCGGTGGAGTACCGGAGACGGACGTTCCAGCGGCCTCCATCACCCAGCACGGGCTCGAACTGGTCAGCCAGGTGGGAGGTGGCCACCACGACGTCGACGACACCGTGCGACGCCAGCCACCGGAGCTGGTGGATGATGAACGGTTCCCCCGCCACCTCCAGCAGGTGCTTGGGGCGGTCCGCGGCCAGCGCGCCCATGCGGGTTCCGAGTCCGCCCGCGAGGACGATGGCGACAGTGGACGAGGTCACGTGCGGGGTGACACCCCGACTCATGCGTCGGCCGGACCGCGATGCGAGGCGATCAGGGGCAAGTTCGGACGTCGCTGCGGCCAGTGGCTCCGGCTCTCGCCGGATTCCGAGCACGAGCTCGGCGACCCCGACGACGACGACGAGACTCGCTGCCACGATGGCGGCCCCGAGGACGTGGAAGGCACTGTCGCGCGCGTAGGTGAGGCAGAGGACCACTTCGAGGACGACGGCCAGCCAGGCGACCTTGACCAGGAGGTGGCGGCCCTGTGCCATCTCGGCCATGACGAGGACCTGGACCAGCGCGAGGAGTGTTCCCAGCGCGAGGTAGGGGAGCAGCAGGTCCTCGGCAGCGTGGTACTCAGACCCTCCGAGCAGGCCGATCCAGAGCTTCGGCGCCATCGCGGCCACACCGGTGCCGATGAGGCACACGCCGAGCACGAGACCGCCGGCCCGCACGATCGAGCGGCGTGACCCGGAGGTGGCCAGGGTCGGGATCAGGGCAAGGGCGAGGAACTGCGTCACCCAGATGGGCGAGCGGCCGAGCGTCGAGATGAGTGCGTACTCCCCGGACTCGACCGGGGTCAGGACGTACCGTGCGAGGACCACGTCGATGGTGGTCAGGGCCATCAGGACACCGATCGCGGAGTTCGACCGGAACAGCGACCGCACGACCTCGCCCGGGGCTCCGCGTGGCGCGGACCAGGGCAGGTGCGCCTGCTCGCGGCAGACCCACCACAGGATCGCGGCCATGACACAGGTGGCCAGGCTGACCAGGGCCAGCGCACCGGTGAGGCCGAAACCCAGCCACGCAGCGGCCGTCGCAGCGAGCACCCGACTGACTCCGATCGCGACGTAGGCGAGCGACAGGGCGCCGATGCGGCCCATCCCGAGCAGTCCACCCATCAGGGCCCCGTTGACGATCAGGGCGGGCAGCCCGAGGCCCACGACGATGGGCGGAACCACCGAGTCGACCCGGGTCACGTGGGCCAGGAGGGGGGAGAGGGCGATGGTGAGAAGGCATCCGACGACACCGACGAGGAGAGGAAGCCGCAGGTCGAAGGCTGCTGGTCCGCGACGGGCGACCCTGCGTGCGTAGAGCACCTGGAACGCGGCGGCGGGGATGGCGAGCACCAGACCGATGCTGTTGAACGAGGAGAAGCCGCCGAAGTCGGCCGGCCCGAGGGCCCGCGACAGGATGACGACGAAGACGTAGCTCATGGCGCTCGCCGCGGCCATGCCGAGGCCGAGCAGGGCGTCGCCGAAGACCGTCCTGCCCAAGGGGCGTTCTCGGGAGCGACGGCTCACAACGACTCGATCCACCATGGTCAGGGGTCAGGCTACCGGCAGGTACCCGGCTCGGCAGCGGATCCACCCGGTAGCACGGGACCCGGGTCATGACGTCGCGCGGTGATGGTGCAGGGTGAACGACGCGGTCCCGGCATCGACGATGACGGGCACCGCGCCGGTGAACACACGAGAAGGAGACAGCGGTGACCGAATCCACGAGCAACGTCCTGGTCAGCGTCGTCGTCCCCACCCGCAACAACGAGCGGACGATCGAGGAGTGCCTCACGTCGGTCCGCCGCCAGACGCACCCGGCGATCGAGCTCATCGTCGTCGACAACGCGAGCGCCGACGCGACGTGGGCGATCGCCGAGCGGATCGCCGACCGCGTCGTGGCGGGCGGTCCCGAGCGCAGCGCACAGCGCAACCGCGGCATCGAGCTGGCTCGAGGCGAATGGGTGCTCTGGCTGGACAGCGACATGATCATGCCCCCCGAGACGGTCGCTGAGGCGCTGCGCACGGCGACGATGACGGGCGCGGTCGGCGTCGCGCTGCCCGAACGCACCATCGGCGCCGGGTTCTGGACCGCGTGCCGCGCTCTGGAGCGGCAGTGCTACCTCGACGATCCACTGCTCCACAACCCCCGGCTGATCCGCCGTGAGATCTTGAACGGGGGCGGGGGCTTCGCCCTCTCTATGTCGGGGCCGGAGGATGCCGACCTGCGCCTGCGCATGAGGGCTGCCGGCGCCCGCATCGAGCTGGCGCCCGTGCTGGTCGACCACGACGAAGGCCGGTTGACCATCAGGTCGATCATGGAGAAGCGCTACTACTACGGGCGCAGCCTGCCGGCCTTCGCGGAAAGCCATGAGGGGGCCGTGGCCCGACAGGGTCTGACCGTTGCCCACTCGTACCTGCGCAACTGGCGGCTCCTGGCTCACAAGCCCCTGCATTCCGTGGGGATGCTCGGGCTGCGTGGCCTCGAGGCCGGCGCCTATGTCGTGGGCGCCCGCAGGGGGCGTCGGGACAGCGCCCGCTGACCGTCGACGGCCTGGTACAGCGCTGCCTCGAGCTGCGCGTGGTGTTCTCCCAGGAGAATGACTGCGCGTGACGTCGGGCGTTGTCGCCGTACTTCTGCCGAAGGGGGGCGTCGGTGAGCAGCTGCTCGACCTGGGTCGTCATCTGGGCGACGTCGTCGGCGAGCATCCCGGTCTCGTCGTCGATGATCGACTCGGTCACACCCCCCGCGAACGAGAAGGCCACAGCCGGCGTCCCGTGGAGGCCGGCCTCGACGATGGTGAGTCCCCAGCCCTCCTTGTGGGACGGCATGAGCACGACCCACGCGCAGGAGAGGAGCGTGCGCTTGACGTGTTCGTCGACGAAACCATGGAAGCGAACCCGGTCGGACACCCCACGCCGGCGTGCGTGCTCACGCAGCTCGTCATCCCAGTACCCACCGCCCACCACGTCGAGGGTGAGGTCGGGGAAACGCGAGGTGAGGTCGGCGACGATGTCGATCGCGGTCTCGAAGTGCTTGTGCGGCACGAGGCGGCCGAGCACCATGAGGCTGGGATTGTCCGATCGCTCGAGCTCGGCATAGGAGTTGAGATCCGTCGGGACGTCGTTGCCCGAGTAGGTGATCGCGATGCGGTCGAGGTCGACACCGAGGGCCGCCAGGTCGGCCTTCGTCGCCTTCGACACCGTGACGTACTGACACCGGCGGTACACGAACGGAGCGAGCCGAGACTCGATGAGCCATCCGACTCGCCCGAAGACTGGACCGAAGATGATGGGCCACTGGTCACGGTGCACGTGATGGACCAGGCTCACCACGGGGGCACTGCTGACCACGGGCGACCAGAAGGGGACCCCGTTGTGGACGTCGATGACGACGTCGACCTCGCGGCGGACCTTGCGCAGGAGCTGGAGACCGCGCAGGTAGCAGGTCAGTCGACCGCCGCGACGGATGATCCGGACGTCGCCGCGGTCGACGCGACGGGACGCACCGGGGAAGGCCGCGGAGAACAGGGTCACGGTGTGGCCGTGCGCACTGAGGATCTGCGACGTGCGCTCCACGTACACCTCGGCGCCACCCGCCTCCGGGTGATCGCCGTCGCGCCACGTCAGGATGAGGATGCGCAGCGCCCTGCGACTGCTGCCCGGCTCGTCCACCCTGCTCCCATCATGGGCCTGACCGGGATCTCCTACAGGCTCGGTTATGGTACTCGGATGGGCAGCCGAGCACGACCGGATCTGCCCGCGCCCCCCTGTGAGATCTGTTCGGGACCCACGGCTCCCTGGCACCTCCGACGAGGCGGACAGGTCGAGCGGTGCCGGGTGTGTGGCCACGTCAGGCGTTCGCTGAGCGATGCTCCGGGCAACCACCGCGATGCGGCCTACGGCGGCGACCCGGCCATGGACACCGTCCGTACCGCCCTGACCTACCGTGCTCTCCGCGAGCTTCGGCACGCCCGCGTCGGTCTTCGAGATCGGCTTCGGCAGCGGTGCGCTGCTCAGGCGCTTCCACGAGACGGCGTTGCGATCGCCGGCGTGGACCCCGACCAGCTTGCGCGTCGGGCTCGACGAGGTCGTCCAGCGGCACGCGACTCTCTGGCACGGGTCGGTGGAGGACGTCCCGGATCGATGCCGTCGCGGCCGACCTGGTCGTGGGAGTGCACGTCATCGAGCACGTGACCGACCCCGTTCGCACCGTCCGCAAGGCGTCGTCGCTCCTCGCCGAGGGCGGACGGCTCGTCCTGCTGACCCCGGCAGGTGACTCGTGGGGCCTGTCCACCTTCGGGTCCGCGTGGTGGATGCTCGAGGACCCCACTCACGTCCGGTTCTTCAGCGAGGAGTCGCTGACTCGGGTGGCTCGTGATGCCGGGTTCACCGCACGTGCGCGTCGATCGGCTCGTGCTGGACAGCATCAGCGTCGACGTCGCCTCGGCCGCTCGTGCCCTGCGGCCACCGCGGCCGGCGGGCGCGCTGTCCAGTCGGTTCGTGCGCGCGGCGGCACTCGCAACCGCTCCGATCGTGGGCGGCCTGCGGGTGATGGCGCCCCGTGCCCGAGCCACGCTTCGCCTCACGGCGGTTCGAGGACCACGGTGACCCAACAGCGTGGCCTTCGGCGTTCGGCGCGCCTGTTCCGCAGCTTCCTCGTCGAGCAGACCGACCCTGACCGCTTCTACGGCGAGCTGGCCGCCGACTCGGTGGAGACCCTCGCTGAGCTCGACGACCTCGCGGGAAAGGTCGTCCTCGACGTCGGAGCCGGCCCGCGGCAGTTCGCCCAGGCCTTCCGTGACCGGGCGGCGACCTACGTGGCGCTCGACCACGATCGGACGGTGTCGTCGGTGGCCGACGGAGGCGTGGCGGGCTCGGCCCTCGCGCTCCCGTTCGCCGACGGGTCGGTCGACATCGTGTTCTCGAGCAACCTCCTTGAGCACGTTCCCGACTTCTCCCTGGTCGCCGACGAGATGGTGCGCGTGACCCGCCCCGGGGGCCTGCTGTACCTGAGCTACACCAACTGGCTGTCGCCCTGGGGCGCCCATGAGGCCTCGCCCTGGCACTGGCTGGGCGCCGACTACGCGTCGCGCCGCTACGTGCGCAAGCACGGCCACCCACCGAAGAACCGGGTGGGCGAGACCATGTTCAAGGTCAGCGTCAGGCAAGGTCTGGCCTGGGCCGAGCGGCGCCCGGACGTCCAGGTGCTCGTGGCGCGCCCGCGCTACCTTCCCGACGTCGCCCGTCACGTGCTCACCGTTCCCGGCGTGCGGGAGGTCGCCACCTGGAACCTCCTGCTCGTCCTGCGCCGCCGTGGGGTCGACGCCTCGTCGGGTACGGTCCTTGCTGCGCCGGGACGGAGAGGACGACATGACGACGCGATCCGTGCTGCGTGCCCGGGCGCCGCTGCGGGTGAGCTTTGCGGGTGGAGGCACCGACGTGCCGCCCTTCCCGGCTCGCGAAGGGAGGAGTCGTCCTCTCGTCGACGATCAACCGCTACGCCTACGCGACCCTGCGCCCTCGAGCTGACGGCGTGATCACGGTGCGATCCCTGGACTTCGGTGACTCCATCGACTTCGGCGTGGACGACCCGGTCGTGTTCGACGGGCGCCTGGACCTTCCCAAGGCAGCCATCGCACGACTTCGCGAGTTCCGTGGAGCACTGCCGGCCACCGGGTTCGACCTGTTCCTTCACACCAACGCGCCACCCGGCTCGGGGCTCGGGTCCTCGAGCGCGGTGGTCGTGAACGTGCTCGCACTGGTCGCGGCCCACTGCGCGATGGACCTCACCACCCACGAGCTGGCCGAGGTCGCCTGCCGGCTCGAGCGCGAGGACCTGATGATTCCCGGTGGGCTGCAGGACCAGTACGCCGCAGCGTTCGGCGGGTTCAACTTCATGGAGTTCCATGCCGAACGTGTCGTCGTCTACCCGTTGCGCATAGCGGCGGCCACCCTGCACGAGCTGGAGCACAACATGCTCCTCGCGTTCACCGGGCACCCCCGGGTCAGTGACCACATCATCGAGGACCAGGTGGCTCGCTTCGAGCACCAGGACCCCGACGCGCTCGCAGGGATGCGGGCGCAGAAGGACATCGCGCACGCGATGAAGGAGGCCCTGCTGCGCGGGGAGGTCGCCGGGTTCGGCGCACTGTTGGGGGAGGCCTGGACGCAGAAGCAGCGGATGTCGACCCGCATCTCCACCCCGCTCATCGACGAGGCCGTCGAGCTGGCGCTGGCGTCAGGAGCCCTCGGTGCGAAAGTCACCGGTGCCGGTGGTGGAGGGCACCTGCTGTTCGTGTGCGAGTTCGAGCGCAAACACCTGGTGGCCGAAGCGCTGATCACGTTGGGTATGACGGTGTCCGAGTTCACGTTCAGCCGTCAGGGCGTCACGACGTGGCGGGTCCCGAGCTCATGACGGCTGCCCACCACCCCCATGTCGCCGACCTCCACGGCCAGGCTCGCGCCCAGTGGAGCGCCATCGTGTCGCGGCTGGCCGACCCCTCTCTCGTGGCCGCGGTCGACGCCGCGGGCGAGGCGATCCTGGTCGCGCTGGCGTCGGGCCACCAGCTGCTGGTGGCAGGCAACGGCGGCAGCGCGGCGATGGCCAGCCACGTCGCCGCCGAGTTCGCCGGAAAGTGCGTCATGGACCGCAAGCCCCTCCCTGCGCTCAGCCTGGCCGAGTCCTCGACCACGGTCACGGCAGTCGCGAACGACTACGGCTTCGAGCAGGTGTTCGTCAGGGGGGTCCAGGCGTTCGGACGTCCTGGCGACGTGCTCATCGCCATGTCGACCAGCGGCACCTCCCCGAACGTGGTGGCTGCCCTGGGAGTGGCTCGCGACCTGGGCCTCACGACCATCCTCCTGACCGGTGAGCGCACGGTGCCTGCTGGGCTGGCGGACCACGTGCTGCAGGTACCCAGTGGGTACACGCCGCGGATCCAGGAGGTGCACCTGCTGTGGTCGCACGCCTGGTGCGAGGCTGTGGACGTGGCGTGGGCCGACCTGCGCTGATCCCTCCCGCGGCTCCCGGGGCCCCGTGGGACATCGTCTTCGTCGACCGGGACGGCACCCTGAACGTGCGCGTCGAGGGCTATGTCGACGCCCCCGAGCGGCTGGAGCTCCTGCCCGGCGCCGCCTCAGCAGTGGCGGCCCTGAACCGTGCCGGATGCCGGGTCGTCCTCGTGACGAACCAGCGCGGTCTGGCCATCGGACGCCTGACGTGGTCCCAGTGGACCTCGGTGACCGCGCACCTGGAGGAGCTGCTCACCACGGCCGGTGGGCACCTCGACCGGATCGAGATGTGTCCCCATGACCACGGAACCTGCGACTGTCGCAAGCCCGGCACCGGCATGTTCCGGTCGGCCCTGGCGGCGGCACCGTGGGCCGATCGGGCACGGTGCGCGATGGTCGGAGACATGCCGAGCGACGTCGCCCCGGCGCGGGAGCTGGGCATGCAGCGGTGAGCTCGGCGTCGGCGCCGCCGTCGCTCGGCGGAGGCCGTGGACGGCTGCTCGGTGATCCGAGCCGTCAGAACGGGTCGTAGGGCGAGTGTGGCCCATGGCCCGACTGAGTCGGGGCAGTCGCAGTCGCAGGGTCACCTTGACCGCGAGGTTTCGGAACCACCACGGGAGCTCTGCGCAGGATATTGCAGCCGGTCGGCCGGTGTGGGGCGACCCGCGCGGAAGAGCGCCATGGAGCCGACTCGACCCTGGTACCGGAGCTGGCCACCGGGCAGGCATGGGCCCAGCACCGCGAGGGTGACCCCGACCGACGAGAAGCAGTCGTGGACGAGGACAGGGCCGCCAGGTGCGACGTGGTCGGCCCAGCGCAGGTCGTCACGGACCGTCCAGACGTCGTGCTTGCCGTCGATGAAGAGCAGGTCCAATGGCCTGCGTCCAGCCGGCCGGGCCCTCGTCGAGTACTCCGCGAACGTGCTCGACCACGTCGACCAGGTCGCTCGCGGCGATGTGCGCCTCGAACTTCGTCCGGGTGCGAGGGTCTCCGAACTTCCAGTCGTCGACGAAGGGGTCGACGGCCACGACGTGCCCATCCCGCTCAGCGACCGCAGAGCCGAGCACGATGGTGCTGCGCCCCTGGAAGCTGCCGATCTCGAGCACCGTCGCACCCGGCGCGAGGCGGCGGGCCTCGTCCCAGAGCAGGCGGCCCTGGTCCTCGGTCAGCCAGCCCGCAGCGGTGGACGCCAGTGCCCAGGCGGAGTCGAACGTGCTGACGGCGGGACGCATGAGTACCTCGAGCTTCGGGGTGCACGGACCGGGCGATTGTCGCACTGGCAGCGGCCGGTGCGCGGTCGTGCCCCACGGCTACCCTGAGGCGACGTCCGACCGGCGAAGGAGACGGTGTGCCTGATCAAGGTGCCGATGGGACACCGTCGGTAAACCGTCCGCGAGACTCACGCCTGCTGCCGGCGCTCGTGTCGGCAGTGGTGGCCGCGCTGGTCCTCGGGCCGGCCCTGGGTCGCGGCGTGGTGCTCGCCTACGACCTCGCCTGGTCACCCGACCCCCGGCTCACCCCGTTCGCCCTGGGCGACGAGCACCCCCGCGCCGCGCGCGGTCCCGAGCGATGCAGCGGGCGTCGTCCTCGGCTGGATCATGGGGGCCGGGCCGGCCCAGGCCGTCGTGCTGTTCGGCATCCTCGTGCTCGCCGGGGTCGGCGCGACGCGGCTGGCCCGGTGGTGGCTCCCGGAGCGGGGATGGCTGCGATGTCCGTGGCGGCGATCTTCGCGATCTGGAACCCGTTCGTTCTCGAGCGACTGGTCGTCGGTCAGTGGACCGTGCTCCTCGGGTACGCCGCAGCGCCGCACCTCCTCGTGACCGCACAGCGAGTGCGGGAGGGCCGCGCCGCCGTGTGGGCCCCAGCAGTCGGGCTGTCGGCCTGCGGGGTCGGCGGTGCGAACACCCTCGTCATCGGCGCCCTGACGGTGGGCGGGGTGCTGGCCGCACCACGTCCGCGGTGGGCGGCCCTGGGTCTTGCCGGGGCGGCCAGCCTCGGGGTGTCGGCCGTGTGGGCCCTGCCGGCGGTCACCGCGGGCGTGACCTCCTCCACGCTGGGGGTGACAGCCTTCGCTGCCCGCGCCGACACCCCCCTCGGTGTCCTCGGCTCGCTCCTCAGTGGTGGGGCGTTCTGGAACCCAGCCTCCCACCCGGCATCCCGGGAGGTTCTCGGTCCTAGCCCTGGTCGCGCTGGTGCTGAGCGTGGTGGCGGTTGTCGTCTTCGCCCGTTCGGCACGGGAGCGCAAGGTGCTTCCCGTGCTGGCTCCGGCGGTGCTCGGGCTGCTGCTGGCGTGGCTCAGCGCCCTGGACCCCTTCGGCCTGTGGACCGCCCTGGTCGTCCACGTCCCGGGTGGCGGGGTGCTCCGCGATGCCCAGAAGCTGCTGGCCCCGTGGGTCGCGGTGGCCTCCGCCGGAGCGGGCGTGCTGGTCCGCGACCTCCTTCGCTTGCGCGCCGTGGGCCCGGCACTGGCCGTCCTCGTGGCGGCGCTCCCGATCGCCCTGCTGCCCTCGCTCGCGTGGGGCGTCGGGGGCAGGGTCACCGCGGTCGAGGTTCCCGCTGACCTCCGGTCCGCGGCCACCCTGCTCTCGGAGCAGCCAGCCCGGCACCGTGGGCCTGCTGCCGTGGTCGCAGTATCGCCGCTATGCGTGGAACGGCTCCCGGGTCTCGTTGACGCTCGTGCCGCGGATGGTCGACCAGCGGGTGGTGTTCGACGACAGCCTCCCCCTCGCCAAGGGAGTCGTGCCGGGGGAGGACCCCGTGGCCCGTTCGGTGAGCGCCCGGATCGCCGCGGGCTCGACGCCGATGCAGGCGCTGGGCGACGAGGGTGTGCGCTGGGTCGTCGTCGAGAAGCACACCGGGCCTGCCGGACCCGCTGACGGACGGCGGGCTCCCCCCGACCGCCAGGGTCATCCGTGACGGCCCCACGGTCAGCGTCGTCGAGCTCGGCGAGCCCACGGCGAGACCTGGCCCTGGCGGTCCGGCCACCTCCGCCTGGGGGTGGGCGGTGACGTCTGTCACCTGGGCGCTCGCGGCCCTGTGTGTCGTCGGGGGAGCCCTCCGGAGGCGGCGCACCGGACTGGTACAGTCCGCGGCATGCCTCTCGGAATCGGAACGCTAGTGTCGTTGGGTGTCGGCATCCTGCTGGGGCTCGTCGCCATCTTCGGAGGGGTCAAGATGATCACCCCCAGCGCGAACCCCGCTTCGGCATCCGACCAGATCGTCCAGTACGACGCTCCCTGATCCCGCACATCGTGTGAAGGCCCCGGTCGGTGACCGGGGCCTTTTTCACGCCCCCGGCGCGCGTCAACGCGCCGGACAGCGGTCAGCGACCCGCCTCGCGCACCAGCAGCCGCTCCCACGCGTCGATGCAGTCCTCCCAGCGGAAGCGCGACACCCACCGCCGGGCAGCGTGGCTCATCTGCTCCCGGCGGGCGTCGTCGGTGAGCAATGACTCCAGGGTTCGCGCGAACGCCTCCACCTCGGGCTCACTGCTCCGGCCGCGTCGACGAGCAGCCCGGTCTCCCCGTCGACGATCGAGTCGGCCGGCCCGCCCGCGCTGCGGAACGCGACGGTCGGCGTGCCGTGCACTCCGGCTTCGACCACGACCAGCCCCCAACCCTCCTTCAGGCTCGGCATCGCGTGCACCCAGGACTGCGCCAGGAGCCGGTGCTTCTCCGCCTCGGACACGTGGCCGTGGAACGTCACGTCGTCCTCGAGCCCGAGGGCGGTCACGTGCTCGCGCAGCTGGGGCTCCCACCAGCCCGTCCCGACGACGTCCAGGTGCAGCCCCGGCACCCGCGCTCGCAGTGCCGCCACGGCGTCGAGGGCGATCTCCACCCGCTTCTGTGGCACCAGCCGGCCGAGGACGACGACCCGCGGACATGGTGAGCGCTCGGCGTCCGTCGTCCGCAACGGCATCGGTGCCGTTGTGGATGATCGTCACCCGTTCTCGGTCGACGCCGAGGTCGACCAGCTCGCGCATCGTGGAGTCGCTGACGGCCACGTAGCTGGTGCGGCCGTAGACCCTGGGCGCCAGCTGCGACTCCAGCCACCAGCCGAAGCGCGCCATCCGCGGCCCGAAGACGACGGGCCACTGCTCGCGGTGCACGTGGTGCACGAGGTTGACGACGGGGGAGCGCGCCACGAGAGGGGAGAGGTACGGCACGCCGTTCTGCACGTCGACGACGACGTCGTGGCTCGCGGTGGCGTTCGCTGCCGAAGGCGCGCGGGAAGATGGAGTAGTGCCCACCGCGGCGCAGGTAGTGCACGCCGGCCACGGTCTCCTCCGGCAGGGCCCCCGGATAGGCCGCGGTGCGGAAGGTGACGTCATGGCCACGGGCCGCAAGTCCCTCCGCGACCGTGACGAGGTACTTCTCCGCGCCTCCGGCTTCCGGGTGCTGCAGGTCGCGCCAGTTCAGCAGCAGGACGCGCAGGGACATGTCACCTCGACGTTGGGGGCGGGCACGGCACTTCAGATCGGCTGGTTACCATGCGGTAATGCGATACGAGCCGACGAGAACGTACCGCACTGCCGCGTGCTCGCCCAGCGCCGGCGGCACGCCGTCGACCCTGCCCGGTACCCGCAGGGGACCGGTGTCTCGCGCCCTCGACCGACGATGACGGATGCCGTCCGCGGGGTCCGCCTCCGGCTCGCGGCGGCCTTGTTGCTCGTGTGGGCGGTCGCCTGGTCGGTGCCCGCCGGACGCATCTCCGAGGACACCAAGAACGACCTCTACGTCGCTCCCGTGGCAGCTGCTGTCGCGGGCCACCCACCTGTGGGACCCGCAGGTCACCTGGGGCGTGCTGCAGAACCAGGGCTACGGCTACATCTTCCCGATGGGGCCGTTCTTCGGGGTGGTCGGGGAGGTCGTGCCGGTGTGGGTGACCCAGCGGCTGTGGTGGAGCCTGCTGCTCACCGTCGGGCTGCTCAGCACCTACGCGCTGCTCGCCGCCCTCCGTGTCGGCGGCCCCACCGCCCGGGTGCTGGGTGCCCTCGCCTACACACTCAGCCCCCGGGTGCTGTCAACCATCGGTGGGCTCTCGTCCGAGGCGCTGCCGGTGCTCCTCGCCCCGGCCATCCTGCTGCCCGTCGTCCTGGCCACTCAGGGCCGCCTCGGGCCGCGCCGCGCCGCCGCGCTGTCCGGCATCGCTGTGCTCTGCTGCGGCGGGGTGAACGCCACCGCGACCATCCTCGCCGCCGTGCCCGCCGGGCTCTGGCTGCTGACCCGCAGCCGGTGGTGGCGCTCGCCGACGACGTGGTGGTGGACGGCCGCGATGGTGGCCGCGAGCGCCTGGTGGCTCGGACCACTGGTCGTGCTGGGCCGGTACTCGCCCCCGTTCCTCGACTGGATCGAGCGCAGCGCCGACGTCGTCCGCGAGATCGACCTGCTCGACGTCGCCCGCGGCACGACGCACTGGCTCGAGTTCGTGGTCACCTCGGGCGGCGAGTGGTGGCCGGCCGGGTATGCCGTGGCCACCGGCCCGCTGCTGATCGTCACCACCTCGCTAGTGGCAGGGGCCGCGCTCTCCGGGCTCGCGCTGCGTGGGCTGCCCGAGCGGCGCTTCCTCCTCGCAACCCTGGCCGTCGGGGTGTTTGCACTCGCCGTCGCCCACGTCGGGCCGGTCTCGTCCCCGCTCGCCCCGGCGGCCCAGGCGCTCCTCGACGGGCCGCTGGTGGCGTTCCGCAACATCCACAAGGCCGACCCGCTGGTGCGGCTGCCGCTGGCCGTCGGTCTGGCGCACGCCTTCGACCGGTGCGTACGCGCACTCGCCGGTCGCCGCCTGGCCGTGCAGGCGCCGGCCTGGGCCGCGGTCGCGCTCGTCGTGCTCGTGGCGGTGTCGCCGGGGCTCTCCGGGGCAATCGCGCCCCACGGCACCTTCTCCGACATGGCCCGTCAGTGGAAGCAGGCCGGCGCATGGCTCTCCGAGCGAGCCGGCGACGGCCGCGCGCTCGTCGTTCCCGCGGCGAGCTTCGGCGAGTACGACTGGGGCCGCACCATCGACGAGCCGATCCGCCCGCTGTCGAGCGCCGACTACGCCGTGCGCGATGCCGTGCCCCTCACCCCAGCGGGCACCATCAGGGTTCTCGACGCCTTCGAGCAGCGCTTGCAGACCGGGCGCGACGTCGGCGGCGCCGTCGACGTGCTGCGCCGCACGGGGGTGCGCTACCTCGTGCTGCGCAACGACCTCGACACGGCAACGGCCGGGCAGCCGTCGGTGGCCTACGCGCGCTCCGCCATCCGGTCGACGCCCGGCATCCGGCTGGCCAAGGGCTTCGGGCTGACCCGCCTCGACGCCAGCGGCGAGCGGGTCTTCCCCGTCGAGGTCTACGACCTCGGGACCGCAGCCCCCCTTGCCGTCACCGAGCCGGTGGCCGACGTCGTGGCTGTGTCCGGCGGCCCCGAGGACCTCCTCCCGGTGGCGGATGCGGGCATCGGTGGCCTCGCTGTGCTCGACGGGGACCGGGTGCCCGGCGTCGACCCGGGGCGCCGGGTGGTCACCGACGGCTACCGGGCCCGCGAGCGCTGGTTCGGGGCGACCCGCGGGAGGGACACCTCGTCGACCCTGGCCGCCGACCAGCTGGCCGGCACTCGCGACTACCGCCCCTGGGAGGACCTCACCCGGCACTCCGTCACGGCCTTCACCGGCATCTCGGGGGTCGATGCAAGCTCCTCGTTGGCCACCGACCTCACCCTCGCCGGGCTCCGGCCCGCCGACCGGCCCGCCGCCGTGCTCGACGGCGACCCCACGACGGCGTGGGTCACCCAGTTCGACCCGGCACCGACCCTCACCGTCCGGCTCGACCGGGCCCGGGAGGTCCCCACGGCTCGGGTCCGGGTGCTCACCGACAAGGACCGGTATGGGGGCCTGGGTGTGCCCACCCGCCTCGCCGTGCGCACCGACGGGGGCGAGGTGCGGGCCGACGTCCCGGCATCCGGGGTGGTGGAGGTGGCGCTCCCCGCCGGCCCCACCGGCTCGGTGGCGGTGGAGGTCCTCGACACCGACGAGGGCGACCCGGCCTCGGTGCTCACCGGACTGGTGGGCGTCGATCTGCCCGGGGTGGCCGTCACCGAGTCGGTCGTCGGGCCGAGCGACCGCACCGAGCAGGCAGGCACCGTTCTGCTGTCCGGGGGGCAGCCCGGTTCCGACGCGTGCGTGCACCCCGAGGAGGACGTCGTCTGCTTCGGCGACGGCGGCCGCGATGCCGAGGGCGGGGCCGTGCTCTCGCGCCGGTTCACCGCTGAAGGCGGCGGTCAGTACGACGCCACCGGCACGCTGGATGTCTCGCGATGGGCCGCCACGGTTCCGGGGCTGGCCACACCAGGGGTGGAGGTGACCGCCAGCAGCAGCCGCACGACAGCCGTCGCGGGCCGCCCCGACGCCGTCGTCGACGGCGACGAGCGCACCGCGTGGAGCCCGGCGCCGGACGACACGTCTCCCACCATCACGGTCACCGTCGACGAGCCGGCCGACGTGCAGGCCGTCACGCTCAGCGCCAGGCGAGGCTGGATGGCGCGCTACCGCCCGTTCGTGCGGGTGCGCCTCGACGACCGGGAGCAGCTGGTGCGTGCCTCCGCGGACGGCCGACTGGCCGTGGAGGGCAAGGGGGTGCGGCGCATCTCCGCAACGGTGCTGCCGCTGCCCGGCCGCAAGCGGCTGGCGGCGGCCGCCCTCGAGGTCGAGGAGCTGACCATCGCCGGGCACGACCTGCCCCGGCCGGCCGGTCGAGTGACCCGGCCCTGCAGTGACGGTCCCGTCCTCGAGGTCGACGGCAGCACGGTGCCGACGCGGGTCGACGGGCCACGCTCGGCACTGTGGGGACAGGGCGACGTCAGGTGGGTCGCCTGTGCGCCGGTGCACCTCGCACCCGGACCCACCCACGACGTCGTCGTCCGAGGGGACGAGGTGTTCCGTCCCGCCACAGCCCGGCTGCAGGCCAGCGCGCCGGGTGCTCCGGCATCCGGTGCCAGCACCCTGACCCCCGTGCAGCTGGCCACCGACTCGCCCACCCACCTCACCGGCCCGGTGGTCGCCGGCCCGCAGCGGCTGCTCGCGCTGGCGATGAACTCCAACGCGGGATGGGAGGCCGCGCTCGACGGGGCTGCGCTCACCCCGGTCGTCGTCGACGGGTTCCGCCAGGGGTTCGTCCTGCCCGCCGGCGCCTCGGGCACGGTCGAGATCACGTTCGCCCCGGATACGCCGTACCGCCTGGCCCTCGGAGCCGGGCTCGTCCTGGCCCTCCTTCTGCTCCTCGCCGCCGCCGTGCCCGACCGCGCGCGGCGGACAGACCGACCCGCCGGTGACCCCAGCAAGGCCGTCCGCCCGGTGCTCGTGGCCACCGGGACGCTGGTGTTCACCCTGGTCGTCACCGGCCCGTGGGCGGCGCTCACAGCCGGCGTGGTGCTCGTCGCCCTCCGGCTTCGTCGCACGGATGCCGACTGGCCGGTGGCGCTGGCGGTCGTGGTGCTCCTCGGGGCCGCCGGTTCGCTGGTCGCCGCCACGAGCACGGCCGGCCGCACTCAGCCGTGGGTGGAGGCGACCGTCACGCTGGCCGTCATCGCGGCAGGAGTGCTCGCCGGTGCGGCACCCGCCGTGCCGCCCAGCGCATCGCGGGGCGTTCGACGACGACGTGGCTCAACCACGCCAGGAACAGGCTGACCGGCAGGCCGACCGCGAGCAGCGGCACGATGCCGCCGGCGAACACCCGTGCTCCGGTCAGGGCATAGAGCCCGGCGAACACCGGCAGGTGCCACAGGAACAGCCCGTACGACACCGCCCCGACGTTGCGGGCCGGGCGGGAGGCGAGCGCTGCGCTGTACGCGTCGTCGCGGCCGAGCACCAGGGGAGCCAGGAGCAGGCCCGCCACGGCCGTCGACAGCGCCAGCCGCGCCGACAGCTGCACGCCGGCCACCGGGCCGAGGGTCAGCAGCCCGGCGATGGGCGTGGTCGCGAGCACGAACGCGGCACCGGCCAGCACCAGGCAGCCAACCGTGTCCCGGGCCAGCCGCCGGGCGGCGGTTGCCCAGCGGCTCTCGGGCCGCAGCAGTAGCTCGGCCAGCACCATGCCGACCGCGAAGTTCGGCCACCGGGCGGGCAACCAGCGCTCGATGAGCACGTCCTCGCCGATCGTGCCCACGCTGACGAACGCCAGCGCCACCGTCGCCAGCACCGCACTACCGACGAGCAGCAGCAGCGGCAGGTCGGGGTTGCGGCGCCGGGCCCGCTCCAGCAGCCAGACCACCAGCGGCAGCACGATGTAGAAGGACAGCTCGGTGGGGATGCTCCACGACTGCGAGAACGCGTTGATGTCCGCACCGGGCAGGTAGGTCTGCACGGTCAGTGTCTGAGCCACAACCGTCCGCACGGGCGGCTGGGCGACGGCCACGACCACGGCCAGCGTGACCCAGTAGGCGGGCAGGACGCGGGCGGCCCGGCGCACGGCATACGCCTTGACGTCGGTCTGCCCGTCGCGGGCATCGGAGACCAACCGGAAGTGCAGCAGGAACCCGGACAGGGCGAAGAAGATGGCGACGCCGAAGTCACCTCGGCCGGCCAGCCGCCCCACCAGGCCGCCGTTGACGGTGAAACCGCTCAGGTAGGCCGCGTGCGTGGCGACGACCAGCAGTGCGGCCACGGCGCGCAGCCCGTCGAGCGCGGGGAGGCGGGCGGTCATGGGTCGCACCCTAGGCGAACCGGTCCCGTGGACGGACCCCTCCCCGACGTGTGAGCCGACACGCACCACGGAGGCTGGGGACCATGGTCGGCGCGCTCTACCGGCTGGTAGGGTCGCCGCGATCGTCACACCGGACAGAGGGCAAGGGTGCCATGCGCAGAACCGTCGGCTTCATCCTTCTCGGGCTCGCAGGGTTCCTGGTCACGGCGGCGGTCCTCGCGCTCGTGTGGGTTCCCGGCCAGGTCAAGAAGACCCCGCTCGACGCCAACGTCACCACGAAGCTCACCGGCAACGCATCGGTGCTGCCCACCGGCGCAGGCTCTGCGGTCAAGGCCATCCAGCGCACCGTCGCTGACGGGACGGCGTCCACCTCCGACGTCATCGTCTTCGACAACTTCTCCTGCCTCGTGCAGGACCCTGACGGCACCACGCCCGACTGCGTCGACGACACCGACCCCGGCAAGCGGCTCGTCACGGCCGACACCGACCACTTCGCGACCAACCGGGTGACGGCGCTCGCCGTCAACGATGAGAAGTACGTGGGCGTCAACGCCGTTCCGCACGAGGGCCTGGTCAACAAGTTCCCGTTCGACGTCGAGCAGAAGACCTACCCGTTCTGGGACGGCGTCGTCGGCCGCGCGGTCGAGGCCAAGTACCAGGGCGCCCAGGACATCGACGGGCTGCCGACATACAAGTTCAACGTGAAAGTCACCGACGAGCCTGCCGAGATCAGCGACGGCGTCTCGGGCACCTACTCCGACGACCTGACGATGTGGATCGACCAGGGCACCGGGTCGATCATCGACCAGACCGACAAGCAGGTCCGCAAGCTCGACGACGGCACCCCCGTGCTCGACCTCGAGCTGAGCTTCACCGACGACACGGTCGCCGAGAACGTCAAGACCGCCAAGGACAACAACTCCCAGCTGTCCCTCGTGGCGGCGGCCCCGCTCGTCCTCGGGCTGCTGGGTCTGCTCGCCGGCGCCGGCGGTGCGTTCCTGGCCTTCACGTCTCGTCGTGACGACGAGGCCGACACCACCACGACCGACGACGACCAGCCCGCCAGCAGCATCCTCGGATGACGCGTGCCGTCGTCACGGGCGGCGCCGGCTTCCTCGGCTCGCACCTGTGCGAGGCGCTGCTCGCCCGTGGTGACGAGGTCGTCTGCCTCGACAACTTCCTCACCGGCTCGCCGGACAACGTCGCGCACCTGACGCCCAACCCGCGCTTCCGCCTGGTCCGGTCCGACGTCACCGACTACCTGCACGTCGGGGGACCGGTCGACGTGGTGCTGCACTTCGCCAGCCCCGCGTCGCCGATCGACTACCTGAAGCTGCCCATCGAGACGCTCAAGGTTGGCTCCATCGGTACCTTGCACGCCCTGGGCCTGGCCCGCGACAAGGACGCTCGGTTCGTCCTCGCCTCCACCTCCGAGGTCTACGGCGACCCCGAGGTGCACCCCCAGCCGGAGACCTACTGGGGCAACGTCAACCCGGTGGGCCCGCGGGGGGTCTACGACGAGGCCAAGCGGTTCGCCGAGGCGATCACCCTCGCCTATCGCAACGCCCACGGCGTCGACACCGGCATCGTGCGCATCTTCAACACCTTCGGGCCGCGGATGCGACCCGACGACGGCCGGGCCATCCCCAACTTCATCCGGCAGGCGCTGCGCGGCGAGCCCCTGACGGTGGCGGGTGACGGCACCCAGACCCGCTCCATCTGCTACGTCGACGACCTCGTCACCGGCATCCTCGCCCTGGTCGGCAGCGACCAACCCGGGCCGGTCAACATCGGCAACCCGCACGAGCTGTCGATGCTCGACCTGGCGAGCTGGGTGATCGAGCTGGCCGGCTCGTCTTCCACCATCGTGCACATCGAGCGCCCCGTCGACGACCCCTCGGTGCGCCGTCCCGACACCACGCTCGCCGAGACGGCGCTGGGCTGGACACCGAAGGTCGCGATCGAGGACGGGTTGCTGCGCACCATCGAGTGGTTCCGCCGGCACCCCGAGCTCGTCTGAGCCCGGGGCGCCGGACGGACCCGGGGTCAGGCGGAGGACGGCGCCGGCAGCTTGCGCTTGCCGTCCGAACCGCCGTCGTCGCCCGCGTCGTCGACGGTCAGCGGCTGGGCGATGCTCTCGAGCGACTGACCCTCCGCCTTGACACCGAGGAACGCTGCGACGATGCCGCCGGCGACCATGAGCGCGGCGCCGATGAAGTAGCCGATCGCCAGCACGGTGATGTCCTTGCTCTCCGACGCGCTGTCGATCAGCTTGCCGAACAGCAGCGGCCCGCTGATGCCACCCACGGCCGTGCCGACGGCGTAGAAGAACGCGATGCACAGCGCCCGGGTCTCGAGCGGGAACACCTCGCTGGCGGTGAGGTACGCGGCGCTGGCCCCTGCGGAGGCGAAGAAGAAGATGACGCACCCGAACATGGTCAACGTGGTGGCGTTCAGCCCGCCGATCACGACGCCGGCGATGGCGAGCAGCACCCCGGACAGAATGTAGGTGCCGCTGATCATCTTCACCCGGCCGACCGTGTCGAACAGCCGGCTGAGCAACAACGCCCCGATGAAGTTGCTCACCGCGAACACCGCGAGGTACCACCCGGTCTGCTTCACGCCGAAGAACGTGGTGAGGCTGTCGCCGTAGGTGAAGAAGAAGGCGTTGTAGAGGAACGCCTGGCCGACGAACAGCGAGAAGCACAAGATGGTGCGCTTGGGGTAGAGCGTGATGACGGTGCGGGCGATCTCGCCGATGCCGATGGCGCGCCGCTGCCGGATGGTGATCGGCTCGTCCTCGATCTCGGGCAGGCCCCCGGGGGTCTCCTCGTCGACCGTCTTCTCGATGGACTTGACGATCGTCTCGGCCTCCTCGTCGCGGCCGTGGATGAACAGCCAGCGCGGGCTCTCCGGAACGTGGCGACGCACGAGCAGCACACCGATCGCCAGGATGCCGCCCAGTCCGAACGCGAGGCGCCAGCCGATCGCCGGGTCGACGACGGCGGGGTTGAGCAGCGGGATGGTGAGCAGCGAGCCGAGCGTGGCCCCGACCCAGAACGAGCCGTTGATCGCGACGTCGACCCGGCCGCGGTGCGCCTTGGGGATCAGCTCGTCGATCGCGGAGTTGATCGCCGCGTACTCACCACCGATGCCCATGCCGGTGACGGTGCGGGCGATGAAGTACCACAGCGGCCCCGGGGCGAACGCGGTGGCGACGGTGGCCACGGTATAGACCCCGAGCGTGATGAGGAACAGCTTCTTGCGCCCGTACCGGTCGGTCAGCTGGCCGAAGAACAGCGCGCCGATGCAGGCGCCGGCCACGTACAACGCACCGGCCAGCCCGATGTCCGAGCTGCTCATGCCGAGCCCGGTGTCGGGCGACTTCAGGGCGTCGGACATCGAGCCCACGATGGTGACCTCGAGCCCGTCCAGGATCCAGACCGTGCCGAGGCCGATCACGACCATCCAGTGCCATCGGGCCCAGGGCAACCTGTCCAGCCTTGCGGGTATGTCGGTGGTGATGCGACCTGTCTCGACGTCCGATGACATCGTCCACTCCTCGCCTCGCGGGACGGCACCTGCGCTGGTACCGCCGGGAAACGTACGCCCACCCCCACGGCTCGTGGGGGTTCCGGAACGGCCCAGTTTGCACAGGTCAGGAAGGACGGTCCGCGACCACGATGGCCGTGCCCGGCAGCAGTGCCCCGCGCAGCGGCGACCAACCGCCCCACGCCTGCTGGTTCCGCGCCGGCCACTCCGGCTCGACGAGGTCGACGAGCACCAGCCCGGCCGCCACGACCTGCCGCACCAGGTCGCCCATGGTGCGGTGGTGCTCGGCGTAGGTGACCACCCCCGCGGCGCTCTCGACGTACGGCGTGCGGTCGAAGTACGAGGTCGTCGCCGTGAGCCCGTGCGGCCCGGGGTCGTCGGGGAACGCCCACCGCACCGGGTGCGAGGTCGAGAACACGAACCGGCCACCGGGTCGCAGCACCCGGGCCGCCTCGGCCAGCACCGCGCCGCTGTCCGCGACGAACGGCACCACGCCGTAGGCCGTGAAGACGCGGTCGACGCTCGCGTCGGCCAGCGGCAGCGCGAGACCGTCGCACTGCAGCAGCGGCAGCGCGGATGCCGGGGAGCCGGCCGCCGCTGCCGCCGCACCATCCGCTCCGGCAGCCTCGATCCGCCGCGCCGTGCGCAGCATCCCCATCGACAGGTCGCTCGCCACGACCCGCACGTCGTGGTGGCGGGCCAGCCAGCGCGAGCACTGCGCCGCGCCGGACCCGATCTCGAGCACCGTCATCCCGTCGCGCACCTCGAGCAGGTCGAGCTCGCCCTCGGTCCAGCCCTCCGGCCCCCACACGAACTCGCTGTCGCCGAGGAAGGCGCCGTGCTCGGCGTAGTAGTCCTCGGCCTCGCCGTCCCACCACGACCGGTTGGCCGCCCGGGTCTCGTCACCGTCGACCGGCCACCGGCCCGCGGCGTCGACCTCCGGACCGTCCCCGGGCGTCACGCGAGGTCCGCACGTGAGCCTGCGCACGGCATCCTGGACGTTTTGCTCCGCGTGTGCACGCACGAGTACGCTGGCCCAGCACCCGTGTGGCCGCTTGCGGTCCCGCGTGCGCGCACACCTTCCACTCGAATCCATCTGTCCACATCGGAGTTCCTACTACATGACTGCCACTACGGTCGCCTCGACCGCCCCTCAGATCGCCATCAACGACATCGGCTCTGAGGAAGACCTTCTCGCCGCCATCGACGCGACGATCAAGCACTTCAACGACGGCGACATCGTCGCCGGTCGCATCGTCAAGGTGGACCGCGACGAGGTCCTGCTCGACATCGGCTACAAGACCGAGGGCGTCATCCCCTCGCGTGAGCTGTCCATCAAGCACGACGTCGACCCCAACGACGTCGTCTCGGTGGGCGACGAGGTCGAGGCCCTGGTCCTCCAGAAGGAGGACAAGGAGGGTCGTCTCATCCTGTCCAAGAAGCGCGCCCAGTACGAGCGCGCCTGGGGCACGATCGAGAAGATCAAGGAGGAGGACGGCGTCGTCACCGGCACCGTCATCGAGGTCGTCAAGGGCGGCCTGATCCTCGACATCGGCCTGCGTGGCTTCCTGCCCGCGTCGCTCGTCGAGATGCGCCGGGTCCGCGACCTCCAGCCGTACGTCGGCAAGGAGATCGAGGCCAAGATCATCGAGCTCGACAAGAACCGCAACAACGTGGTCCTGTCCCGCCGTGCCTGGCTCGAGCAGACCCAGTCCGAGGTGCGCACCACCTTCCTCAAGGAGCTCGGCAAGGGCCAGGTCCGCACCGGTGTCGTGTCGTCGATCGTCAACTTCGGTGCGTTCGTCGACCTCGGCGGCGTCGACGGTCTCGTCCACGTCTCCGAGCTGTCCTGGAAGCACATCGACCACCCGTCCGAGGTCGTCGAGGTCGGCGACGAGGTCACCGTCGAGGTGCTCGACGTCGACATGGACCGCGAGCGCGTCTCCCTGTCGCTGAAGGCGACCCAGGAAGACCCGTGGCAGCACTTCGCCCGCACCCACGCCATCGGTCAGGTCGTGCCGGGCAAGGTCACCAAGCTGGTCCCGTTCGGTGCGTTCGTGCGCGTCGACGACGGCATCGAGGGCCTGGTCCACATCTCCGAGCTGGCCGAGCGCCACGTGGAGCTGCCGGAGCAGGTCGTCACGGTCGGCACCGACATCTTCGTCAAGGTCATCGACATCGACCTCGAGCGTCGCCGCATCTCGCTGTCGCTGAAGCAGGCCAACGAGGACGGCGCCAACCAGGTCGAGTTCGACCCGACCCTGTACGGCATGGCCGCCGAGTACGACGAGAAGGGTGACTACAAGTACCCCGAGGGCTTCGACCCGGAGACCAACGAGTGGCTCGAGGGCTTCGAGAAGCAGCGCGAGACCTGGGAGAAGCAGTACGCCGAGGCGCACTCGCGCTGGGAGGCGCACCGCGCCCAGGTCGAGGCCTTCGCCAAGGCCGACGCCGAGGCCGCTGGTGGCAGCAACGAGACCTCGTACTCGTCCGAGACCGGCGCGACGCCGGCCGGTGACGACGACGAGGGCGGCGCGCCCCGCCCGCCGGCTCCGGTGTCCGAGGGCACCCTCGCCTCCGACGAGGCGCTCGCCGCACTGCGCGAGAAGCTCACCGGCAACTGACGCGCGCCGGCACCCGTTCGCGGATGCCGGTCACGCACCGCACGAGGCCCGGTCACCCCACGAGGGTGGCCGGGCCTCGGCGCGTTCCCGGAAGCGTGCGTCGGGTGACCGGCGCCCGGTTAGGGTCGTGGTGTGCCGTTCACCGTGAGCCATGTCGCCGCGGTGCTGCCGGTGGTGGGGCGCTCGGACCGGCTGCCGGCCGCGGCCCTGGTCATCGGCTCGATGGCCCCGGACTACCCGTGGTTCCTCACCCGTGGACGCACGTCGCAGCTCAGCCACAGCCCGCTCGGCGTCGTGACGGTCGACCTGGTCGTGGGGCTGCTGGCGTTCGTGCTGTGGCGGTTGTGGGTGCAGCGGCCCGCCCGCGACCTGCTGCCGCGAGTCGTGGGGGAGCGGCTGCCGCAGCCCAAAGGTGTCGTCGTGCGCGACCTGACGTGGGCCGGCGCTCGCCGTGGTGCTGGGGGCGATCACCCACCTCGTCTGGGACTCGTTCACCCACGCCGGCCGCTGGGGCGTCGAGGTGGTGCCCTGGCTGCACACCGAGCACCTCGGCCTGCCCGGCTACAAGTGGGCGCAGTTCGCCAGCGGACTGCTCGGGCTGGCCGTGCTCGTCATCTGGAGCCTCCGGCGTCTCATCGACACCGCTCCGGACAGCGACGGGCTGCGCAGCACGAGCGGTGACCGCCGGGTGGCCTGCGCGTTGGTGACCGCGGGTGCCCTCGTCGGCGTGGCCTGGGGCCTGCTGCACAATGACGGTTCCCTGGAGTCGGCGCTGTACCGCGGGGCCACCGCGGGCGGTGAGGGCTGGCCCTCGGCGTGGTCATTGCGTGTGGGCTCTGGTGGGTGCGGGCGGCACGCCCCGCCCAGGTCGCCAGTCGCCCCGGGTAGCGTGCCGGGCATGGCACGAAGCATCGCGACGAACACCGTCGGTCGACCTTGACGGGCTGCTCGACTTCGTGCGGCCCCGGCACCAGATGGTGCTGGTGACGACCCGCGCCGACGGCCGGCCGCAGCTGTCGCCGGTCACCGGCGGGGTCGACCCGGCCGGCCGAATCGTCATCTCGACCTACCCCGAGCGCGCCAAGACGGCCAACGCCCGCCGCGACCCCCGGGTCAGCGTGCTCGTGCTCTCCGACGACTTCGGCGGGGCCTGGGTGCAGGTCGACGGCGACTGCGAGGTCATCGACCCACCCGACTCGGTCGAGCCGCTCGTGGAGTACTTCCGCTGCATCTCGGGCGAGCACCCCGACTGGGACGAGTACCGGCGGGCGATGGTCGAGCAGGGCAAGTCGCTGCTGCGCGTCACGCCTACCCGCTGGGGGCCGGTCGCCACCGGCGGCTTCCCGGCCCGGCTCGCCGACCCGGACGTCTGAGCGAGCGGGTTCGCGCGCTAGGGTCGCCGACATGCTGCGCGTGGGCCTCACCGGGGGAATCGGGTCCGGCAAGTCGACCGTGTCGGCGCTGCTGGCGTCGCTGGGCGCCGTGGTGGTCGACGCGGATGCCGTGGCCCGCGAGGTCGTCGAGCCCGGTACGCCGGCGCTGGCCGCGGTGGCCGACCGGTTCGGCGCGGAGGTGCTCCGTGCCGACGGCGGGCTCGACCGGCCGGCCCTCGGGCGGGTGGTCTTCGGAAACCCGGTGGCGCTGCGCGACCTCGAGGCCCTCACCCACCCGGCCATCTGGTCGCGCACCGCCCAGATGATCGACGACGCGGGCCCGGATGCCGTGGTCGTGCACGACATGCCGCTGCTCGTGGAGAAGGGTATGGCCGCCGAGTACCACCTGGTCGTCGTGGTGGGAGCCTCGGAGGAGGTCCGGGTGCGCCGCCTCGTGGAGCAGCGCGGGATGCCGGAGGCCGACGCCCGGGCGCGCATCGCCGCCCAGGCCGACGACGACGCCCGGCGGGCCGCTGCCGACGTCTGGCTCGACAACGAGGCCACCCCCGAGGCGCTGCGAGCCCTGGTGCTGCGGCTCTGGCACGAGCGGATCGAGCCGTTCGAGCTCAACCTGCGGCACGGCATCCGCTCGCGCCTGTCGCACCCGACGCTGTCGGCGCCGGACCCGCAGTGGCCGGCCCAGGCCGCCCGCCTGCTGGCGCGCATCCGGTACGCGGCCGGCGACGCCGCGCTGACCCTCGACCACATCGGGTCGACCGCGGTGCCGGGCCTGGTCGCCAAGGACGTCGTCGACCTCATGGTCGGTGTCGCGTCGCTCGACGACGCCGACGACCCGGGTTTCGTCGCCTCGATGGACGCCGCCGGGTTCGTGCGGATGCCGGGGGAGTGGCACGACAACGGGCACGGCGGCCCGAGCTGGCCCAAGCGCTTCCACGGCTCGTGCGACCCGGGGCGGGTCGCCCACGTGCACGTGCGCGAGGTCGGCTCACCCGGGTGGGAGTGGGCGCTGCGGTTCCGTGACTGGCTGCGCGCGGATGCCGTCGAGCGCGCCGCCTACGCGACGATGAAGACCGAGCTGGCCACCGGGGTCGCGTCGACCGAGGACTACGCCGAGGCGAAGGAGCCGTGGTTCGACGCCGCCGACGAGCGGGCCAGGGCCTGGGCGGAGCGCACCGGCTGGCAGCCTTCGACGGAGTGAGTCGGTGACGTCACCACCACCTAGTAGCGTGGGCCGCACACCGGTGCGGCCGCCCTGGCCTGCAGGTTCGTCGTGAGGAGGCCAACGGGTGGCAACGGGTGCCGAGCCGGTGCGGCCTCCGGGGTGGCGGCTGTTCGCCGAGTGGCACGCCCTCATCGAGCACGGCGACCCTCGGTTCACGTTTCTCGCGCACGGTGACCGAGATGGACGAGCAGGTGGCTCGGCTGGTAGCCCGCTGTCGGGTCACAGCATGTGGAACATGCTTCGCCACTACTCCATCTACGCGATGCGCGATTCCGTCGAGGCGATGAAAGGCTGCGGCGCAGGGGGGTCGAGATTCGCTTCATCCTCCCGCGGCGCATCGCTGGAGCATCGCTCCCCACTCGCCAGCAGCCATGAGCCGGAGCTGCGACTGGCACCCGTCGCCCACCCGATGATGGTCCTGGACGCTCGTCTCGTCCTGGTGGGCGACTCGACGGGGGAGACGGTGTGGACCAGCACCGATGCCGGTGTCGTCGAGCGCGCGGTCGGCTTCTACGAGTGGCTGTGGAACGCGGCCGAGCCGGCCGTGCCCGAGGGTGAGGAGCCGCCGTTCACGCCGTCGCATGGTCAGATCGCCTTCCTGCTCGTCGACGGTGCCACCGACCGTGAGATCGCCCGGTCCCTCGGAGTCTCCGAGCGCACGGTGTCGGCTGACATCCGAGAGATGGCGCTCCGGCTCGGCGTACGCAGCCGCGCACAGGTGATCGCGCGCATCTCGGGGCACCGGGGCTGAGCGACCGCGCGACGCTGGGCCTCAGCTCGCGGGCGCGAGGTCGTCGACCACCCGGGCACCGAGGTCGAGCACGGTGTCGAGGAAGAGCTCGAGGTCGCTGTCACGGGTGCGGTGGTTGCTGATCGCCACTCGGACCGCCAGCGCCCCGTCGATCACGGTGTCGCTGACGATCGCCACGCCGCTCTCGTGGATGCGCAGCACCAGCTCGGCGTTGACCTCGTCGAGCCGCTCGCTCGGGCACGCCGGGTGGGGCGTAGCGCAGGCACACCACGTCGCAGCCGACCGGGGCGAGGCGCTCGAGGTCGGGGTGCGCGTCGACCCGGTCGGCGAGGGCGTGCGCCTGGGCGATGTTGCGGTCCATGACCCGGCCGAACGCGTCGGCGCCGTAGGCCTTCAGGGCCAGCCAGACCCGCAGCGC
Source organism: uncultured Actinomycetota bacterium (assembly GCA_963833495.1). Classification (GTDB taxonomy): domain Bacteria; phylum Actinomycetota; class Actinomycetes; order Actinomycetales; family Dermatophilaceae; genus Fodinibacter. The sequence goes on from CAWHYJ010000016.1 coordinate 143,728, forward strand.
CCGGAACCCCCGGGACAGCGCGATGCCGTACTCGTTGAACCACACCTCGCTGCCGGCCAGGCCGCGCGTGGCGTGGGTGAGGTAGGACGGCACCACGGAGAAGGTGGCGCGGTGGGCCGCCTCGTCACGCACCAGGGCGAGCCCGACGTCGATCGGCGCCTGCATCCACTTGTGCAGGTCGAGCGCGAGGGAGTCGGCGCGCTCGAGGCCGCGCACGGCATCCGGGTGCGAGCTGAGCGCCAGGAAGCCGCCGATCGCGCCGTCGACGTGCAGCCAGAGGTGCTCGCGCTCGGCGAGGTCGGCGATGGCCGGCAGGTCGTCGACCGAGCCGGTGTTGATCGTGCCGACCGTGGCCACCACGGCGAGCGGCTCGACGCCGGCGGCCCGGTCGGCCGCCACAGCGGCGGCGAGGGCGTCGACATCCATGGTGAAGTCGTCGCGCACCGGCACGATGCGCAGCGAGGACTCGCCCAGCCCCAGCAGCTCGACCGACTTGCGGTGGCAGCTGTGCACCTCGCTGGAGGCGTAGACCGCGAACCGGCGACCGTCGGGGATGCCGTTGGCGCGCACCTCGGGCCCGATGCGGGCGGTGCGGGCCACGGCGAGCCCGACGAGGTTGGCCTCCGAGGCGCCGCTGACGAGCAGGCCGCTGGCGGTGGTGGGGTAGCCGGCGGCCTCGGCGCACCAGCGCACCACCTGCTGCTCGACGAGCACCGGGCGCGTGGTCGGCGCCGCCGAGGTTGGGGTTGAGCACGCTGGCCAGCAGGTCGGCGAGGTTGCCGACCGGGTTGCCCGGGCCCATGTACCAGCCCCAGAAGCGCGGGTGGTCGTTGCCCATCGAGTAGGGCACGACGGTGCGCCGGAAGTCGTCGTAGGCGGCCTCGAGCCCTTCGGGGTCGCGGGGGAGCGGGCCGTCGAAGGCGGCGCGCACGGCATCCGGCATCGGCTGCCACACGGGCTGCTCGCGCCGCCCGGCGATGTGGTCGAGCGAGTCGTCGAGCATCCGGTGGGCGAGCGTGCGGAAGGCGTCCCAGTCGGCGGGGTCGAGGCTCGCGTCGTCATCGCCCTGGTGCTGCGCGGGCTGCTGCGTCGCCATGACGGCGAGCCTGCCACCGGCGCCGACCGTGGCCAGAGCGGTGGGGCGTCTCGTGCCGGGGTCGCTTCGGTGCCCCTACGCTGGCTTCGTGCCGGACATCGGCGTGGTGTGGGTCGACGCGAGCTCCGGGGTGGCCGAGCAGGCCGGGCCCGCGGACCTCCCCACGCTGCTCGGGCGCGACGACGGCTGGGTGTGGGTCGACGTGCCGGAGCCCGACGAGTCGACCGCGCATCTGCTCACCGAGCGCTTCGGCATCCACCCGAAGGCAGCGACGGATGCGTTGTCGCGCAACCACATCGCGCGACTGCACCATTACGGCGACGTGCTCTACCTCGCGCTGCACCGGCCCGAGCCGGGCAGCCAGGGACACGTGCACTACCTCGAGCTCGACCTCTTCGTCGGCCCCCGGTTCGTCGTCACCCTGCACGGCCCGCGCAACCCCGTGGTGCCGTTGGCGGCGATGGTCCGCGAGACCGGCGAGGTGGCCGAGCGGATGACGGCCGGCCGGCTGCGCCCGCGCACGCCGATGGCCTTGGTCTACGCGCACGTCGCCGCGCTGACCAACGTGCAGGAGCGCCTCGTGAACGACTTCGCTGCGGAGGTGGGCCTGCTCGAGCAGCGGGTCATGGCCAGCGCGGACGACGAGAGCCCGCAGGAGTTCCTCGACGAGCTGTTCACGGTGCGGCACACCCTGCTCACGGTGCGCACCATGGCCTCCCAGGGGGCGCAGGTGATGGCGCGCGCCGTCACCTTGATGAGCAACGCCTCGGTGGGGGACCGGCGCCTCCTCGAGGACCTGCGCGAGCAGTACGACCGGCTCGACCAGATCGCGAAGAGCCAGCTCGAGTTCCTCGAGGGCGTCACCGCGTTCTACCGGGCCCGCACCGACACCCGGATGACGATCGCGGCCGAGCGCCTCGCCGTCATCGCGGCGATCACCCTGCCGGTCGCGGCCATCTCCGGGGTGTTCGGGATGAACCTCATCGTCAACGACCGCACCCACTGGGTCGAGCTGGCGGTCGTCGTGCTCGCCATGTCGGCGATGTCGCTCTACCTGCTGCGCTGGGCCAAGCGCCAGGGCTGGTGGTGAGATGGGCGCATGACGCGCCCCTGCAAGGTCGGTGTCCAGCTGCCCGAGGTCGAGCGGTTCGTGCCGTGGCCGGAGTACCTCGACCTCGCCCGTCGCGCCGAGTCGGCGGGGTTCGACTCGGTGTGGGTGGGCGACCACCTGCTCTACGACCTGCCCGACGGCTCGACCCGTGGGCCGTACGAGGCGTGGACCACGTTGGCGGCCATCGCCGCGGTCACCGAACGGGTCGAGATCGGGCCGCTGGTGGCGTCGACCAGCTTCCATGCACCGGCGATGCTGGCGAAGCAGGCGGCCACGGTCGACGCGATCTCCGGGGGCCGGCTCATCGTGGGCCTTGGCGCTGGGTGGAACCGGCGCGAGTACGACGCGTTCGGGTTCGCCTACGACCGCCGCGTGTCCCGCTTCGAGGAGGCGCTCGGCGGTCATCGTGCCGCTGCTGCGGGAGGGGCGGACGACGTTCCACGGCCAGTTCTACGACGTGGAGGACTGCGTCATCGACCCGCGGCCGGCACGGCCGGGCGGCCCGCCGGTCATGCTCGGCTCCAACAGCCCGCGGATGCTCGCCATCGGCCTGCCGGTGGTCGACTCGTGGAACGTCTGGTGGAGCATCTACGACAACTCGGTGGAGCGGTTCGCGCAGGTCAAGGCGCAGGTGGATGCCGTGACGCCGCCGGGACGCAGCGTCGCGGCGACGGCCGCGGTGCTGGTCACCCTGCCCGGCGGCCGGGGCCGCCTGATGGGCGAGCACTACGACACCGACGTCACCACGGTCACGCCCGACGACCTGGCCGACCACGTGCGCGGCCTCGCCGCGGCGGGCGCCAGTCACCTGCAGCTCGTGCTCGACCCCATCACCGTCGAGTCGATCGACGTCGTCGGGCAGGTGCTGGCCGACCTCGACCGCTGAACCGACCGAGTCGTCGAACCACTACTCGGATGCCGGCGCGCTGACCCCCTGTCGGTGGCGCGGCATACCGTAGGGGGATGCGTCCGACCACCGACCTCCAGCGCCGCCTGGCCCCTTTCGAGGTCGTCTCCGACTTCGAGCCCGCCGGCGACCAGCCGACGGCCATCGCCGACCTCGCGCGCCGCGTCCGGGCGGGGGAGCAGGACACCGTGCTGCTCGGCGCCACCGGCACCGGCAAGTCCGCCACCACCGCCTGGCTCGTCGAGCAGGTGCAGCGCCCCACGCTCGTCATGGCGCCCAACAAGACGCTCGCCGCCCAGCTCGCCAACGAGTTCCGCGAGCTGCTCCCGCACAACGCCGTCGAGTACTTCGTCAGCTACTACGACTACTTCCAGCCCGAGGCCTACGTCCCGCAGACCGACACCTACATCGAGAAGGACTCCTCGATCAACGACGAGGTCGAGCGGCTGCGGCACAGCGCCACCAACAGCCTGCTCACCCGCCGCGACGTGATCGTGGTCGCCTCCGTGTCGTGCATCTACGGCCTGGGCACGCCGCAGGAGTACGTCGACCGGATGGTGCGGCTGCGGGTCGGCGACGAGATCCAGCGCGACGACCTGCTCCGCCGGTTCGTCCAGATGCAGTACACCCGCAACGACCTCGCCTTCACCCGGGGCACCTTCCGGGTGCGCGGCGACACCGTCGAGATCATCCCGATGTACGAAGAGCTGGCGGTGCGCATCGAGTTCTTCGGCGACGAGGTCGAGGCGGTCTACACGCTCAACCCGCTCACCGGCGAGGTCGTGCGCGAGGAGCAGGAGATGTACGTCTTCCCCGCCTCGCACTACGTCGCCGGTCCGCAGCGGATGGAGCGCGCGATCGCCGGCATCGAGTCCGAGCTGGAGGAGCAGCTGGCCCTGTTCGAGAAGCAGGGCAAGCTGCTCGAGGCCCAGCGGTTGCGCATGCGCACCACCTACGACATCGAGATGATGCGCCAGGTCGGCTCCTGCTCCGGCATCGAGAACTACTCGATGCACATCGACGGACGCTCGCCCGGCACCGCCCCCAACTGCCTGCTCGACTACTTCCCCGAGGACTTCCTGCTCGTCATCGACGAGTCCCACGTCACGGTGCCGCAGATCGGCGCGATGTACGAGGGCGACGCCTCGCGCAAGCGCACCCTCGTCGACCACGGCTTCCGGCTCCCCTCGGCCATGGACAACCGCCCGCTGAAGTGGGAGGAGTTCCTCGAGCGGATCGGGCAGACCGTCTACCTCTCGGCCACCCCGGGCCCCTACGAGCTGGCCAAGGCGAGCGGCGTCGTCGAGCAGATCATCCGCCCCACCGGCCTGATCGACCCCGAGATCATCCTCAAGCCCACCAAGGGCCAGATCGACGACCTGCTCCACGAGATCCGCACCCGCGCCGACAAGAACGAGCGGGTCCTGGTCACCACCCTCACCAAGAAGATGGCGGAGGACCTCACCGACTACCTCCTCGACAAGGGGGTCCGGGTCCGCTACCTGCACTCCGACATCGACACCCTGCGCCGCGTCGAGCTGCTGCGCGAGCTGCGCCTCGGCGAGTACGACGTGCTGGTCGGCATCAACCTGCTGCGCGAGGGCCTTGACCTGCCCGAGGTGTCGCTGGTCGCCATCCTCGACGCCGACAAGGAGGGCTTCCTGCGCAGCGCGCGCTCCCTCATCCAGACCATCGGCCGCGCCGCTCGCAACGTCTCCGGCCAGGTGCACATGTACGCCGACAAGGTCACGCCCTCGATGGCCGAAGCGGTCGAGGAGACCAGCCGGCGCCGCGAGAAGCAGATCGCCTACAACCTCGAGCGCGGTCTCGACCCCCAGCCGCTGCGCAAGAAGATCGCCGACATCACCGACATGCTCAACCGCGAGGACGCCGACACCGAGGAGCTGCTCGGCTCGGGTCGGGCCAGGTCGCGCGGCAAGAGCGACGGCGGGCGCGGTGGCCGTGGTGCGGCGGCCGCCGACATCTCGCTGGGCGCGCGCCGGGCCGAGCCGGTGGCCGCCAGCGACCTCGCCGGCCTCATCCAGGAGCTCACCGCCCAGATGCACCAGGCGGCCGGCGACCTGCACTTCGAGCTGGCGGCCCGCATCCGCGACGAGATCGGCGACCTGAAGAAGGAGCTGCGTCAGATGAGTGAGGCCACGAAGTGACCGACGAGCCGGAGGCCGTGGCGTCCGGTGGGTCCGCAGCGTCGGGGTCGGATGCTGGTGCGTCCGAACCGTCGGGTCCCTGGGCCGAGTACGCCCTCGCCAAGCCGGGCGCCTGGGCCGACCAGCCGTGGGAGGGCGACCACGTGGCGAAGGTCGGCGAGAAGATCTTCTGCTTCCTGGGCAGCGAGACGATCGGGGTCAAGTGCGGCACCCGGGCCGAGGCCGACGAGTGGCTCGCCGAGTACCCCGACGACGCGTCGGTGATGGCGTACATCGGCCGGCACGGGTGGAACACCCTGCGCGTCGGTGGCGCCATCCCCGACGGCGCGCTGCACGAGGCGGTCGACACCTCCTACGACCTGGTGGTCGCCACGCTGCCGAAGTCGAGGCGCCCGCCGGTCTGAACGGTGTCCGATGACCCCGCCGCAGGGTTGCGACCACGGCGCAGGGTCTCGACTACGCCAGTTCGTCCGTGGCCCTCCCTCCTCGGTAGTGTTCTCCCGGTGACCCTCGCGATCCTGCCGACCGCCGACGAGTCCCTGAACCTCGACCCGTGGGTCTGGTGGGTGACCATCGGGGTCGCGGCCGCAGTCCTCGCGTTCGACGTCGTCTGGATCGCCCGGAACCCGCACCGCCCGTCCAACCGCGAGACCGGCCTGGCGCTGGTCGGCTACGTGGGCGCGGCGATCCTCTTCGGCCTGGCCATGTGGTATTTCGCCGGCGCCCAGCTGGCCGGCGAGTTCTTCGCGGGCTGGCTCACCGAGTACTCGCTGTCGGTCGACAACCTGTTCATCTTCATCCTGATCATGGCGAAGTTCGCCGTGCCCGAGAAGCTGCAGCAGTTCGCCCTGATGGTGGGCATCGTCATCGCCATCGTCCTGCGCGGGCTGTTCATCTGGCTCGGCGCGGCCGCGATCGAACGCTTCAGCTGGGTCTTCTACATCTTCGGCGCGTTCCTCCTCTACACGGCGTGGAAGCTCATCCGCGGCGGTGAGAGCGACGACGACGAGTTCGAGGAGAACCGCTTCATGAAGTTCGTGGAGTCCCGGTTCCCGGCCACCAAGGAGTACGACGGCACCAAGCTGTTCAGCCTGCAGAACGGCAAGCGCCTGGCCACCCCGCTCTTCTTCGTGATCATCGCGCTCGGCACCACCGACCTGCTCTTCGCCCTCGACTCGATCCCGGCCATCTACGGGCTCACCAGCGAGCCCTACATCGTGCTCACTGCCAACCTGTTCGCCCTGATGGGCCTGCGCCAGCTCTACTTCCTCATCGGCGGCCTGCTCAAGAAGCTGGTCTACCTCAGCATCGGGCTGGCCGTGCTGCTCGCGTTCATCGGCGTCAAGCTGCTGCTGCACGCGCTGCACACCAACGAGCTGCCGTTCATCAACGGCGGCGAGAACGTGCCGGTCCCCGAGATCCCGATCTGGATGTCCCTCGCCGCGATCGTGCTCATCCTGGGCACCACGACGGTGCTCAGCCTGATGAAGACCCGCCGCGACGAGCGCGACGCCCTCGAGTCCTGAGCCGACGGCCAGCACTTCCGAGACTCAGGCGCCGGTCGACTCCGCCGGGTCCTTGCGCGCCCCGAGGCCCAGCACGAGCGCCGAGGCGGTGACGACCAGCCCCATGCCCAGAAGCTGGGTGGGGGAGAGCCGCTGCCCGAGCACGATGAGCCCGGCCAAGGCGGCCGCCGCGGGCTCGAGGCTGAGCAGGATGCCGAACACCTTCGCCGACAGCCGGCGCAGCGCGAGCAGCTCGAGCGAGTAGGGCAGCACCGACGACAGCACGGCGATACCGAGCCCCTTGGCCAGCGTCTCGGCGGTCCACAGCGGAACGCTGCCCAGACCGAGCGGCAGGGTCACCGCGGTGGCGACGACCATCGCGATCGCCAGGCCCTCGAGCCGCGGGAACTGCGCCCCCGTGCGCCCGGACAGCACGATGTAGGCGGCCCAGAACGCGCCGGCGGCCAGCGCCAGCGCGATGCCGACCCACTCGAGCTCGTCGAGCGGCGTGCTCAGCGCCTCGGAGATGAGCACGACGCCCAGCCCGGCGGCGGCGACGGCCACGGCATCCACCCACCGCCGGGAGAGCACGGCGGCCAGGGTGAGGGGCCCGATGAACTCGATGGTGACGGCCACCCCGATCGGCAGGTGCGCCAGCGAGCTGTAGAAGGTGAAGTTCATCAGCCCCAGGGCGACGCCGAAGGCGATGACCGTGCGCCAGGCCCTGGCTGAGTGCCCCGTCCAACGGGGGCGCACCACGGCCAGCAGGATCAGCGTGGCGAACACCAGCCGGATGACGACCGACCCACCGGCCCCGATGACCGGCACCAGGGTCGCCGCCAGGGCGCCGCCGAACTGCACCGAGACGATGCCCGCCAGCACCAGGACCGGTGCGGGCACCCGGTCTGCGGCTGACGTCACCGCGTCAGGCTAGCCACTGCCCCCTCGCACTTGCGGCACCCGTCCATCCCGGCCGGGCCGGATGCGTTGTCACCGGGAAGCGAGTGGCAAATGCTTGCCACGTCGGGACAGCTGGGACAGATCGGCCACGTCAGCAGTGCGTACCAGTGGACGAGACGAGTGATTTCCCAGGCTCGCGCACTGGCGTCGTCAGGGTGGAGAGGTCGTGCTCCTTTCCCCGGCAAGTCGGCCAGCGGTCCCGCCCTCTGTCCGCCCCACCACGGCGAGCGGGTCGCTGGCCACGACCGCCATACGATCGGCAAGGGGCAGATCAGGTGGTCCGGCCAATGCTCGCCGGACGGATGATGACCGACTCAACGAGTGATCGCCGGAGTCGGGGCTTCAGGAGCACATCGACATTGTCGGTTTGTTGCTCGACGCTGCCGACGCCGACGGGAAGTGCCCCGACGTCTGGGCCGAGGGTTTCCAGAAGTGCGGGCACCAGCCTGCGGTTGAGATGAACGAAGGGGCGGTCCCAGAAGGGCTCGACTGCTGATGAGGGTGCGGGTAACCCAGCCTCCTGCTGGAGGCGCAGGAGCCCCGTGAGCCCGTCGCTCAGCGCTGCTTGACGGTCTTGCCAGTGGCGGGCGTCGAGGACCTGAAGCAGGTCTCGTGAGATGGCGGTGCATCCGGGGAGCTGGCCGAACAGGGTGCCTTTCCACTTCGAATACGGCGGCCACGCGCGAGACAGCATGAAGGCAAGGTGCACAGCAACGTCGACGAGGCGTGCGCCGATCGTGCGTGACCCGAGCTGGTCGCCTCGGGCACCGGCGCGTCCCATCAGTGGGAGCTCTTGGTCAATCCGCAGCCAGTCGCACGCCACGACGTACCGCCAGATCTCGTCGGGGTACCAGACCAAGGCGTCCCGCAGCCGGGTCAGCTCGCCGGTCTGGTCCGCAAAGACGGCCCCGGTCACGACCTCGAGGACCGACTGGCCGGTCAGGCTCAACCATTCGAGGTGCGACGTGGCAGGGCCACCTGGGTCAAAGCCGAGTTGCTGCTCGGCGAAGGCGCTGACGCTGGTCACGTCGACGCGCACGCGCTCAGTCGGGTCCGCGGAGAAGCCAAACCGAACTGGGTATCCGCGGAACCGCGTGGGCAACCCCTGCTCGAGCACGGCCCGTACCTGATCGCACTGCGCGTCTTGGACGAAGATCTGCAGCCGCAAACCCCAGTCATGGTCACGTGACATCGCGTCGTCCAGCCCCAAGACGTCTGACCCCAGCCCCACGCGAGCGGCTCCGTACCGCACCTCCGGGACACGTCGAGTCAACAACGGCGCGACGAGGCCTTCGAAGTAGGAGCGCGAGAGCGCGATGCCGTCATCCGCCGGAGCCACCCACAGATGTTGACATGACCCGGGGTCTGGGCACCCATCCACCCGGGCCGGTCGCGTCACCAGCCGCGGTCGCGCCACTCCTGCAGGTGCGGGCGCTCGGCGCCGATCGTGGAGTCGTCGCCGTGGCCGGGGTAGAACCAGGTGTCGTCGTCGTAGCGGTCGAAGACCCGCTCGACGACGTCGGCGTAGAGCGAGTCGAAGCTCTGCCCAGGGTTCTTGGTGTTGCCCACCCCGCCGGGGAAGAGCGAGTCGCCGGTGAACAGGTGCGTGTGCCCGTCGGGGTCCGCCCACGACAGCGCCACCGAGCCGGGGGTGTGCCCGCGCAGGTGCACGACGTCGAGGGTCAGCTCGCCCACGGTGACGGTGTCACCCTGGGACAGCCGCACGTCCGGGGCGAGCGGGAGCGCGTCGGCGTCATCGGAACCGGCGTACGTCGTGGCGCCGGTGGCACGAGCGACCTCCTCGAGCGCCCGCACGTGGTCCCAGTGCTGGTGGGTGGTGACCAGGTGGTCGAGCCGACCGGTGCCCTCGCGCACGAGCAGCTGGCAGCGGTGCGGGTCGTCGGCGGCGTCGATGAGCAGCTGCTCGCCCGTAACGTTGCAGGTGATGAGGTACACGTTGTTGTGCATCTCGCTGACCGACATCTTGCGGATGGTCGCGCGGTCGAGCCGGCGGAGGTCGCTCGGCCCGCCAGGGGTCACGTGCCCGGTGTAGGTCATCGTCACAGTCCTTCGGGGAGTCGGGGGAGGTGGTCGCCGGTCAGGCCCTCGGTGAGACCGCGCCCGAGCCAGCCCAGCAGGGCGCCCCGCTCGCCGACGACGGATGCCGTGCCGATCCCGACCGTCCACTCGTCACCGTCGGGGGTGCGCAGGGTGAGGTCGAGCGGGGGGTCGACGGCGCGCAGCCGGCGCACCTCCTCGTTGAGGAGCAGCCGCTGCAGCTCGGGGTCGAGGTCGCCGAAGCCGAATCCGCCCAGCAGGTCGACGTGGTGGAAGACCAGCTCGCGCAGCCGCATGAACGGGATGTTCTTGGCCTTGATGAGGAACTGCCCGGGGGTCCGCTCGAGGCGCACCTCGGCCTGCTCGGGCGTGAGCCGCGGCAGCTCGGCGGCGAGGTCCCGGGCGGTGCGGTCGACGTCGTCGACCTGCTCCGGAGCGGGCCGGCCCGCCCCGGCCTCGATGTCGGCGTCGCGCGCCTGCGGGCTGGGGTACATCGTCTCGCCGGAGCCGTCGACGGCGGAGCGCACCAGGGCGGCCAGGCCGTCGGCGTTGCGGGCCACGTGGGTCAGCACGTGCCCGCGGGTCCACCCCTCGCACAGTGACGGGGCATGCACGTCGTCGAGCGACCGGGCGGTGCGCAGGAAGGCCTCGGTCTGGTCGGCGACCGCGTCGAGGACGGCGGGTGAGGTCGGGTCCATGCCCAGACGCTACCGGGGCGTCCATGGATGAGGGTGTTGTCGGTGGCCCCACCTAGCATTGCGGGCGTGAGTCATGACCACCTCGTCGTCCGTGGTGCCCGCGAGCACAACCTCAAGGACATCAGCATCGAACTGCCCCGCGACAGCCTCGTCGTGTTCACCGGCCTGTCCGGTTCGGGGAAGTCCAGCCTGGCCTTCGACACCATCTTCGCCGAGGGCCAGCGCCGCTACGTCGAGTCCCTGTCGGCCTACGCGCGGCAGTTCCTCGGGCAGATGGACAAGCCCGACGTCGACTTCATCGAGGGCCTGTCGCCTGCGGTCTCCATCGACCAGAAGTCGACCAACCGCAACCCGCGGTCCACCGTCGGCACCATCACCGAGGTCTACGACTACCTCCGCCTGCTCTTCGCCCGCGCCGGTCGCCCGCACTGCCCGGTGTGCGGCGAGCCGATCACCCGGCAGAGCCCGCAGCAGATCGTCGACCGGCTGCTCGAGCTGCCCGAGCGCACCCGTTTCCAGGTGCTCGCGCCCGTGGTGCGGGCCCGCAAGGGCGAGTACGTCGACCTGTTCGCCGAGCTGCAGTCCAAGGGCTTCGCCCGCGCCCGGGTCGACGGCCAGGTCGTGGCCCTCACCGAGCCGCCGAAGCTCGAGAAGCAGGTCAAGCACACCATCGACGTCGTCGTCGACCGGCTCGTTGCCAAGGGGGCCGACGACCCGTCGTCCAAGCGGCGGCTCACCGACTCGGTCGAGACGGCCCTCGGACTGGCCGGTGGCGTGCTCGTCGTCGAGTTCGTCGACCTCGAGGAGGGCCACCCCGAGCGGGAGCGCCGGTTCTCCGAGAAGATGGCCTGCCCCAACGACCACCCGCTGTCGATGGACGAGGTCGAGCCGCGCTCCTTCTCGTTCAACAGCCCGTTCGGCGCCTGCCCCGAGTGCACCGGCATCGGCACCGAGCTCGAGGTCGACCCCGACCTCATCGTCCCCGACGAGGACCTCAGCCTCGCCGAGGGCGCCATCGCGCCGTGGGCCAGCGGCTCGGGGGCGGCCGACTACTTCCAGCGCGTCATGGCCGCGCTCGCCGACGACCTCAAGTTCTCGATCGACACGCCGTGGCGGGCCCTGCCCCAGCGGGCCAAGGACGCCCTGCTCTACGGCAAGAACCACAAGGTGCACGTCCGCTACCGCAACCGGTTCGGCCGCGAGCGGTCCTACTCCACCGGGTTCGAGGGCGCCGTCGAGTTCGTCAAGCGGCGGCACGCCGAGACCGACTCCGACTGGAGCCGCGAGCGCTACGAGGGCTACATGCGCGAGGTGCCCTGCCCGGTCTGCAAGGGTGCGCGGCTCAAGCCCGAGTCGCTGGCCGTGCTGATCGGCGGCCGCTCCATCGCCGACGTCTCCCGGCTCGCCATCGCCGATGCCGCGCGCTTCTTCGACGACGTCGACTTCACCGTGCGCGAGCGGCAGATCGCCGAGCGGGTCATCAAGGAGATCAACGCCCGGCTCGGCTTCCTGCTCGACGTCGGCCTCGACTACCTCAGCCTCGACCGCCCGGCCGGCACCCTCTCGGGCGGTGAGGCCCAGCGCATCCGGCTCGCCACCCAGATCGGGTCGGGCCTGGTCGGCGTGCTCTACGTGCTCGACGAGCCGAGCATCGGGCTGCACCAGCGCGACAACCACCGGCTGATCGAGACCCTCACCCGGCTGCGCGACCTCGGCAACACGCTCATCGTCGTCGAGCACGACGAAGACACCATCTCCACCGCCGACTGGGTCGTCGACATCGGCCCGGGCGCCGGCGAGCACGGCGGCCAGGTCGTGCACTCCGGCACCGTCGCCGACCTGCTCACCCACCCCGACTCGCTCACCGGCAAGTACCTCTCCGGCCGCCGCGAGATCCCGACGCCGCAGGTGCGCCGGCCGCAGGAGAAGGGCCGCGAGGTCACCGTGGTGCAGGCCACCGAGCACAACCTCGACAAGGTCACGGTGTCGTTCCCGCTGGGCAACCTGGTCGCCATCACCGGCGTCTCGGGCTCGGGCAAGTCCACGCTGGTCAACGACATCCTCTACAACGTGCTGGCCAACAAGCTCAACGGTGCCCGGCACGTGCCCGGGCGGCACAAGACCGTCACCGGCCTCGAGCACCTCGACAAGGTCGTGCACGTCGACCAGGGCCCGATCGGCCGCACCCCGCGGTCCAACCCGGCCACCTACACCGGCGTCTTCGACCACATCCGCAAGCTGTTCGCCACCACCACCGAGGCGAAGATGCGCGGCTACCAGCCCGGGCGGTTCTCGTTCAACGTCAAGGGCGGCCGCTGTGACGCCTGCTCCGGCGACGGCACCATCAAGATCGAGATGAACTTCCTGCCCGACGTCTACGTCCCGTGCGAGGTGTGCCACGGCGCCCGCTACAACCGCGAGACGCTCGAGGTGCACTTCAAGGGCAAGACCATCGCCGACGTGCTCGACATGCCGATCGAGGAGGCGGCCGACTTCTTCTCGGCCGTCCCCGCCATCGCCCGGCACATGCGCACCCTCAACGACGTCGGCCTCGGCTACGTGCGGCTCGGCCAGCCGGCGCCCACGCTGTCCGGTGGTGAGGCGCAGCGCGTCAAGCTGGCCACCGAGCTGCAGAAGAGGTCCACCGGGCGCACCGTCTACGTGCTCGACGAGCCCACCACGGGCCTGCACTTCGAGGACATCCGCAAGCTGCTCGGGGTGCTGCAGGGCCTGGTCGACAAGGGCAACACGGTGCTGGTCATCGAGCACAACCTCGACGTCATCAAGAGCGCCGACTGGCTCGTCGACCTCGGCCCCGAGGGCGGTAGCGGCGGTGGCCGGGTCATCGCCGAGGGCACGCCCGAGCACGTCGCCACCCTCGAGCACTCGCACACCGGCCGGTTCCTCGCACCGGTGCTCGCCAAGACGGCCCGCACCACCACCCGGGCCACCGGCGCAGCCCGGAAGTCACCGGCAGCCAAGCCCCCGGCCGCCCAAGACCGCAGCGACAACGACGGCAGCGCGGTCCGCGGCGACGACGAAGACGACCGCGGCCCGGACGACCGCAGCCAAACCAACGACGACGAAGGCGACGTCAGCGGCATCCACGAGGAAGGCGACGGCATCCGCGAAGAAGGCCACGACGGCCAAGGCGCCGGCCCGCCGCACCGCAACCAAGCGCGCGGCCAGCTGAGCGAACCTAGGGCCCACGAGAGAGGCCCCGGATGCCGCGTCACGGCATCCGGGGCCTTCTCACGTCCGGCTCGCCACTCTCAGTCTTCGCCGAGGTAGGCCTTGCGCACGTCGTCGCTGGCGAGCAGCTCCTGGCCGGTGCCGCTGAGCACGATGTTGCCGACCTCGAGCACGTAGCCCTTGGTGGCCCGCTTGAGCGCGGCCTGGGCGTTCTGCTCGACGAGCAGGATCGTGGTGCCCTGCTGCTGCAGGGTGGTCACCGTCGTCATGATCCGCTTCATCATCAGCGGCGACAGGCCCATCGACGGCTCGTCGAGCATGAGCAGCTTGGGGCGGCTCATCATCGCCCGCCCCATCGCCAGCATCTGCTGCTCGCCGCCCGAGAAGGTGCCGGCCGGCTGGGCGCGGCGCTCCTCGAGGATCGGGAACAGCGCGAACGCCGCGTCGAGGTCGGAGTTGATGCTCTTGTCCTTGCGGGAGAAGGCCCCCAGCCGCAGGTTCTCCTCGACGGTGAGCCGCGGGAAGATCCGCCGGCCCTCGGGGGAGTGCGCCAGCCCGAGCTGCACGATGTCGTGCGCCGCGACGGTGGTGAGGTCCTTGCCCTGGAAGGTGATCGACCCCGCCGCCGGGCGCAGCAGGCCCGAGATGGTGCGCAGGGTGGTGGTCTTGCCGGCACCGTTGGTGCCGATCAGGGTGACGACCTCACCCTCCTCGACAGTGAAGCTGATGCCCTTGACGGCCTTGATCTTGCCGTAGGACACCTCGAGGTCACGGACCTCCAGCATGGCGCTCACACGCTCTCCTCGTCCTCGTCGTCGCCGCCGATGTAGGCCTCGATCACCCGGTGGTCGGACTGCACCTCGCCGGGCGTGCCCTCGACGAGCAGCGACCCGCGCACCAGGCAGAGCACCCGGTCACAGAGGTTGAAGATGAACCGCATGTCGTGCTCGATGACGACCACGGCCAGGCCGCTGTCCCTGATCTTGAAGATCAGGTTCATCGTCTCCTCGGTCTCCTTGGGGTTCATCCCCGCGGTGGGCTCGTCGAGCAGCAGGATCTGCGGGTCGGTGGCCAGCGCCCGGGCGATCTCGAGCCGGCGCTGGTCGCCGTAGGGCATGTTGCGCGCCAGCATCTCGGTCGACTTGCCCAGCCCGACGTAGTCGAGCAGCTCCTGCGCGCGGTCGCGGGTGGCGGCCTCCTCGCGCTTGAACTTCGGCCCGCGCAGGATCGAGGTGATCGCCATCGACGAGGTGCGGCAGTAGCGGCCGACCATGACGTTCTCGAGCGCCGTCATGTTCGCGAACAGCCGGATGTTCTGGAAGGTGCGCGCCATGCCGGCCCGCACCACCGCCAGCGGCTTCGGCGGCAGCGTGTCACCGTTGAGCGTGACCAGCCCCTCGGTGGGGATGTACATGCCGGTGAGGCAGTTGAAGAAGGTGGTCTTGCCGGCGCCGTTCGGGCCGATCAGCCCGACGATCTCGCCCTCGTGCACCTTCATGCTCACGTCGTCGACGGCCGTGAGGCCGCCGAACCGCATGGTGACCCCGCTCGCCTCGAGCACCAGCTGGGGCGACGTGGGGGCCACGTCGACCTGGGTCTCGGTGACGGTCATTTCGCCTCCTGGAGGTGCTCGGCCTGGACGAGCTCGACGAGCTCGGTGTCCTCTTCGTGGAACTCGAGCTGGCGCCGCTTGTTGGGCACCAGGCCCTCGGGACGGAACCGCATCATGACGACGAGCAGCAGCCCGAACATCAGCAGGCGGTACTCACTGACCTCACGCAGCTTCTCGGGAAGCAGCTTGAGGATGGTCGCGCCCACGAGCACGCCCATGACGGTGCCCATACCACCGAGCACGACCGCCGCGAGCAGGAACGCCGACTCGAGGAAGACGTACTGGTCGGGGCTCACCGAGGTGTCCTGGTGGGCCTTGATCGTGCCGGCGAGCCCGGCGAGGAACGCGCCGACCGCGAAGGCGAGCAGCTTCAGGCCGAAGACGTTGACGCCCATCGCCTCGGCGGCCCGCTCGTCCTCGCGGATGGCGACCCAGCCGCGCCCGATCCGGCTGTCGTTGAGGCGGGTGAACACCAGGATGACGAACATCAGCAGCAGGAGCAGCAGGAAGTAGTAGTTGCTGAACCGGCCGAGCGGGATGCCGGCGATGGTGTGCTCGACGCCGAAGTCGAACCCGAAGAAGTTCAGGTCGGGAATCGCCGGGATGCCGTTGGGCCCGTTGGTGAGGTCGGGGCCGTTGTTGCCGTCGAGGTTGAACATCGCCAGCCGGAAGATCTCACCGAAGCCGAGCGTCACGATGGCGAGGTAGTCGCCGGACACGCGCAGCGTCGGCGTGCCGATGATCAAGCCGAAGGTGGCTGCGGTGGCGGCCCCGACGAGCATCACGACGACGAACGGCGGGTGCCAGCCGACGGTGGAGAACGCCGAGTTCGACAGCATCGCGCCCACGTAGGCACCGGTGCCGAGGAACGCGATGTAGCCGAGGTCGAGCAGGCCGGCGAGGCCCACGACGATGTTCAGGCCCAGCGCGGTCGCCGCGAAGATGAGGATCTGGGTCGCGATCGACATGTTGGCGTCGGAGCCGTTCTGGGTGAACGGGAACAGGAACGCGACGAGGAAGGCGGCGAGCAGCAGCGGGCGGCGGTTGTTGGCCGCCACGAACCCGAGGTAGCCGCCGAAGCCGGTGCCGAGCAGGCCGCCGACCATGCCGACCAGCGCGACCAGGAACGACGCGAAGACCACGCCGTCCTGGATGTTCAACGTGTAGGCGACGACGAACAGCAGCACCGCCATCAGCACGACGATGATGAGGATCTCGAGCGTGCTGCTCAGCCGGGGCCACTTGAGCACGTTGATGTCGACGTCGGGGGAGAGGGTGCCGGCCAGGGTGATGAGCACGGCGCCCACCAGTGCGACCCAGCCGCCCTCGTTGAGGTTGATCAGGCCACCGGTCTTGATGGCGATCGCTCCGAGCACCCAGACCAGGAACACCAGGGCGGTGATGCCGAGGATGCGCAGCCCGCGGGCCGGGCTCATCCACGCCGGGCGCCGCAGCAGCAGCACCCCCAGGATCAGCGCGAGGACGCCGAACATCATGGCGTAGAGCTGGATGCCGGCCGGGTAGAAGCGGATCGAGATGTCGTCGAGGATGCGGTTGTCGAACGACCAGGACAGCAGCCCGCTGATGACCATCAGGGCGCCGCCGACGAGGGCGAGCGGAGGGCACTTCGAGGCGTGCGTGATGCGCGCCTCATCCGAGAAACGGAGCCTGCTCATGCCCGGTCCACCACCTTCGCGCCGAGGATGCCCTGCGGTCGGAAGACCAGGACGAGGATGAGGAGGGCGAAGGCCCAGACGTCCTTCCACGGGCTGCCACCGAAGGTGCCCGGGATGAACTGGACCGCCATGGCCTCGACGAGCCCGAGGGTCAGGCCGCCGACGACGGCGCCCCACACGTTGCCGATGCCGCCGAGCACGGCCGCGGTGAACGCCTTCAGGCCGGCGAGGAAGCCCATCCGGAAGTTGATGTTGGTGACCTGAAGGCCCTGCGCGACACCGGCGACGGCCGCCAGGGTGGCGCCGACGGCGAACGCGACCACGATGATCCGGTCGACGTTGATGCCCATCAGGCGTGCGGTGTCGGGGTCCTGCGAGACGGCCTGCATGCCGCGCCCGGTCTTGGTGCGGTTCACGAAGTACCACAGGCCGGCGGAGCACATCAGCAGGCAGCCGATGGTGAAGATCGCCGAGCGCTGGATCGTCACGTCGCCGACCTCGAACGCCGGGCCGGTGACGACGTCGATCTGCGGGAAGGCGACCCGCTGCTTGGCGTCGGGGAAGTCGAAGAAGGGGATCTTGCCGTAGAAGAGCCGCACGGCCTCCTGGAGGAACACCGAGATGCCGATGGCCGTGATGAGCGGGGCGAGCCGCGGCGCGTTGCGCAGCGGGCGGTAGGCGATGCGCTCCATGAGAACCGCTGTGGTGACCGAGGCGATGACCGCGCCGATGATCATGAACGGCAGCGTGTACAACGCCGTGTTGCCGTCGAAGAAGATCAGCCAGGTCGAGAGGGCACCGAACGCACCGATCATGAAGATCTCGCCGTGGGCGAAGTTGATCAGCTGGACGATGCCGTAGACGACGGTGTAGCCGACCGCGATCAGGGCATAGAGCGATCCCAGGGTCAGCCCGTTGACGAGCTGCTGGGCGAAGGCGTCCACCACGACCTCCTAGTTGACGTGAACGGGCTGGGGGGAGCGTAGCGGCTGCGTCGTGTGGTGTCGCGCATCACACGGCATCCGCGGCGAGCGTTGCCGCCCCGCCCTCGGGTCGAGCGGCGTGGAAGCGAAACGGCGGGGGTGGTCCGGGTGGACCACCCCCGCCGTCGTCGTGCGGGTGCTACCTGACCGAGGTCACTTGGACTCGAAGGCCGCAGTGTTGATCGCGGCCCACTTGCCGTCCTTGACCTGGTACACGGTGAGGACCTTCGACGTGGTGTCGCCGAACTCGTCGAACGCGACCTTGCCGGTGACGCCGTCGAAGGAGACCTTGGCCATCGCGTCGATGGTGGGCTGACGAGCCGCCTCGGCGGAGTCGGCGCTGGCGAGCGAGGTCTTCAGCGCGTTGATGATCGAGTTGGCCGCGTCGAACGCGTAGGCGCCGTAGGCCTCGTAGGGCTCCTGGTAGCCGGCGGCCTTGTAGGCCTCGACGAAGGCGGTGGCCGACGGGAGGGTGTCGGTCGGGGCGCCGACCGAGGTGGCGAGGTCGCCGGTGGCGGTCGCGCCAGCCAGCTTGATGTACTCGCCGGAGAAGATGCCGTCGCCACCCATGAGCGGGACGTTGAGGCCGGCGGCCTTCATCTGCTGCGAGAACGGACCGGCCTGCGGGAACTCGCCGCCGTAGTACACGGCCTTCGGGTTCGAGGGCTTGATCTTGCTGATGACGGCGTCGTACTTGTCGTCGTCAGGGTTGATCGTCTCGGCCGCCGTGATCTTGCCGCCGAGCTTCTTGTACTCCTCGGTGAAGGCGTTGACCAGGCCCTGGCCGTAGGTCTTCTTGTCGTTGACCGTCGCGACCTCCTTGATGCCGGCCTTCTCGAACAGGTAGCGCGCCGCGAACGGGCCCTGGATCGAGTCGGTCGTGCAGGTGCGGAAGTAGTTCGGGTAGGTGCGGGCCGGGGCGGTCGCGAAGTCGGCGCCCTGGGTGAGCGACGGGTTGGTGTTGGCCGGGGAGACCATCGTGATCTTGGCGGACGACAGCACCGGCTGGACGCTCTGCGCGACGCTGGAGTTCAGCGTGCCGACGACACCGACGACGTCCTTGTCGGACGCGAGCTTGGTGGCGGCGTTCTTGCCGACGTCGGGCTTCGCCTCGTCGTCCTCGGCCGCGAGCTCGAGGGTCCAGCCGGGGATGGTCTTGTTGTCGTTGGCCTGCTTGATGGCCAGGTCGACCGAGTTCTTGATGCCGAGACCGAGCGCGGCGAGGTCGCCGGACAGGGGCGCGATGACGCCGATCTTGACGGTCTTGTTCGCTGCACCGGCACTTGATGCACCGTCGCCGCTGTCGCCGCGCGTGCCACAACCGGCGAGTGCGAGCGAAGCCACGAGCAGCGAGGCGCCAACGGCAACCACGGAACGCTGAGGCACGTTTCCTCCTGAGTAGTACGAAAAAATGTGTGAGCAGGACTGCTCGTGCCACGCCGAGACGGGCATGCGCACTGTAACCACAGGTCCGGCGGGGCGCCCAGCATTGCCGGCAGAGTGGTGCCGACTTGTTACCTGGGGTTCCCCGGGCGGCGCGACAGCCGGATCGGGACACATGTCCACTGTCCGAAGGTCCACCACCAGATCACAGCAAAGTGTGGGGATACTGCTCGCACCCAGCCCGGACCGCGGCACCCCACGACAGCGAGGACCACGATGAGCACCGAGCAGAGCACCGACACGAACGCCCCCGCGACCACCGATGCCGACACCTCCGCGACGTCCTGTGCCTGCTGGTCGCGCCGCGAGAGCCTGCTGGTGGCGGGGGTCGCCGTGGCCGGCACCGCCGGGCTCACCGCGTGCGGCTCGAGCGCCGGCGAGGCCGTGTCCAGCGCCGCCGGCTCGGCCGCCTCGGGGGCCGCCTCTGCCGCCAGCGACGCCATCGCCGCGGCCGACATCCCGGTGGGCGGCGGGAAGGTGTTCGACAAGCTCAAGGTGGTCGTCACCCAGCCGACCGCCGGCGACTTCAAGGCGTTCTCGGCCGTGTGCACCCACCAGGGCTGCACGGTGAACGGCGTCTCGAACGGCGTGATCACCTGCCCGTGCCACGGCTCGACCTTCGACGTCGCCACCGGTGCGGTCGTCCAGGGTCCCGCGACCCAGGCGCTGCCCACCAAGAGCGTCACGGTGGGGGCCGACGGCATCAAGGTCACCTGACGTACCTCGGTCGTAGGGTTGCCGGGTGGCTGACCCCTCGACCTATCGTCCCCGGCCGGGAGAGATCCCGACCGACCCCGGCGTCTACCGGTTCCGTGACCGCGACGGCCGGGTCATCTACGTGGGCAAGGCCAAGAACCTGCGGCAGCGGCTGTCCTCCTACTTCCAGGACGTCGCGGCGCTGCACCACCGCACGGCCACGATGGTGCGCACCGGCGCCAGCGTGGAGTGGACCGTCGTCACGACCGAGGTCGAGGCCCTCCAGCTCGAGTACGCGTGGATCAAGGAGTTCGACCCGCGGTTCAACGTCAAGTACCGCGACGACAAGTCCTATCCCTACCTGGCGGTGACCCTGGGCGAGGAGTACCCGCGGGCGCAGGTGATGCGCGGCGCCAAGCGCAAGGGCACCCGCTACTTCGGGCCCTACGCGCACGCCTGGGCGATCCGCGAGACCCTCGACCTCGCACTGCGCGTCTTCCCGGTGCGCACCTGCTCGGCCGGGGTGTTCAAGCGGGCCAGCCAGGTCGGCCGCCCGTGCCTGCTGGGCTACATCGACAAGTGCAGCGCCCCCTGCGTCGGCCGGGTCGACGCGGCGCGCCACCGCGAGATCGCCGAGGACTTCTGCGACTTCATGGCGGGCGAGACCGGGCGGTTCGTCACCCGCCTCACCAAGGAGATGAAGGGAGCGGCCGCCGAGCTCGACTTCGAGCGGGCCGCCCGGCTGCGCGACGACATCGGGGCGCTCGAGCGGGTGCTCGAGAAGTCGGCCGTGGTCCTTCCCGACGCCACCGACGCCGACGTGTTCGCCCTGGCCGAGGACGAGCTCGAGGTGGCGGTGCAGCTCTTCCACGTGCGCGGTGGCCGGGTGCGCGGCCAGCGCGGCTGGGTGGCCGAGCGCGACGCCGAGACCACGCCCGAGGTCGTCGAGCACCTGCTCCAGCAGGTCTACGGCAGCGAGGCCGGTGACGCCGTGCCGCGCGAGGTGCTCGTGCCGGTGCTGCCCGACGACGCCGAGGCACTCTCGCTGTGGCTGTCGGCGCTGCGCGGCAGCCGGGTCGACCTGCGGGTGCCGCGCCGCGGCGACAAGCGCACCCTGATGGAGACCGTCGCCCGCAACGCCACCCAGAGCCTGGCCCGGCACAAGGTGACCCGGGCCGGCGACCTCACCACCCGCAGCCAGGCACTGCAGCAGCTGCAGGACGCCCTCGAGCTCGACGAGGCGCCGTTGCGCATCGAGTGCTTCGACATCAGCCACGTGCAGGGCACCCGGTCGTCGGCTCGATGGTCGTCTTCGAGGACGGCCTGCCGCGCAAGTCCGAGTACCGCCGCTTCATCGTGCGCGGCGACGAGACCGGGGCCACCGACGACACCGCCGCGATGCACGAGGTGCTCACCCGACGGTTCCGCCGCGGCCGGGCCGAGGAGGCCGAGCTCGCCGAGGCGGAGGGCGCCCAGGCCGATGCCGCGGATGCCGGTGAGCCGGCTCCCGAGGTCGGGTCGCGGCCCGCGCGGTTCGCCTACCGGCCCAACCTGGTCGTGGTCGACGGCGGGCTGCCGCAGGTCAACGCCGCGGCCCGGGCGCTGGAGGACGTCGGTGTCGTCGACGTCGCGGTGGTCGGGCTCGCCAAGCGGCTCGAGGAGGTCTGGGTGCCGGGGGAGGAGTACCCCGTGGTGCTGCCCCGCACCAGCGAGGGTCTCTACCTCCTGCAGCGGTTGCGCGACGAGGCGCACCGGTTCGCGATCACCTTCCACCGGCAGCGGCGCTCCAAGGCGATGACGACCAGCCAGCTCGACGGCATCCCGGGCCTGGGCGAGAAGCGCCGCAAGGCGCTGCTCAAGGCGTTCGGGTCGGTCAAGCGCATCCGGGCCGCCTCGGTCGACGAGCTGGCGGCCGTGCCCGGCATCGGGCCTGCGCTGGCAGCGGTGGTTGCGGCACAGTTGGGGTCGGGCGCCGACGGCATGCCGGCGGTCAACCTCGCCACCGGCGAGGTGATCGACGACGAAGGGGCAGACCGTGGCGATCGAGCGGGCCGTGGCTGACGACGAGCCGGGCGGCGGCGACCTCACGCCGGTGCCGCGCTCCACCGACTTCGTCATCGTGACGGGGATGAGCGGGGCGGGGCGCTCGACAGCCGCCAACGTCATCGAGGACCGCGGCTGGTACGTCGTCGACAACCTGCCGCCGCAGCTGCTCGCCGACATGGCCGACCTGGCGAGCGAGGTGCGCGACTCCGGCGTGAGCGACCTGCAGATCGCCGCCGTGGTCGACGTGCGGGCGCGGGCCTTCCGCTCCGAGCTGCAGGCCGGGCTCGCCGCGCTGCGCGACGCGGGCTGGCAGCCGCACCTGATCTTCCTCGACGCCACCGACGAGGCCCTGGTCCGCCGGTTCGAGAGCGTGCGGCGCCCGCACCCGCTGCAGGGCGAGGGCCGGCTGCTCGACGGCATCCAGGCCGAGCGCGAGATGCTGCGCGACCTGCGCGCCGCCGCCCAGGTCGTCATCGACACCTCCGGCCTGAACGTGCACCAGCTCGGGCGCAAGCTCACCCCGCTGCTCGGCGACGCCGAGGGGCCGAGCGTGCGGCTGGCCCTGATGTCGTTCGGCTTCAAGTACGGCGTGCCGCTCGACGCCGACTTCGTCTTCGACATGCGCTTCCTGCCCAACCCGTTCTGGGTGCCCGAGCTCAAGGCGCTCACCGGCGCCGACGCCCCGGTCGCCGACTGGGTGATGGGGCAGCCGGGCGCCACCGAGTTCCTCGACCGCGTCGTCGCGCTGATGGAGCCGGTCACCGAGGGCTACCTGCGCGAGGGGCGCCGCTACGCCACCATCGCGATCGGCTGCACCGGGGGCAAGCACCGCTCGGTGGCGATGACCCAGGCCGTCGCCGCCCGGCTCACGACCGAGCAGGTGGCCAGCTTCGTCGTGCACCGCGACCTGGGGCGCGAGTGACGGGGCCGGTCGTCGCCGCACTGGGTGGCGGCCACGGACTGGCCGCCACGCTCACCGCCCTGCGCTACGTCACCGACGAGGTCACCGCCATCGTCACGGTCGCCGACGACGGCGGCTCCTCGGGCCGGCTGCGCGACGAGTTCGGCGTGCTGCCCCCCGGCGACCTGCGGATGGCGCTGGCCGCGCTGTGCAGCGAGAGCGAGTGGGGCCAGACCTGGCGCGACGTGCTGCAGCACCGGTTCGCCGGCGACGGACCGCTCGGCGGGCACAACCTGGGCAACCTGCTCATCGTCGCCCTCTGGGAGCTGCACGACGACCCCGTCGCCGGGCTCGACCTCGTGGGGCGGCTGCTCCAGGCGCAGGGCCGGGTGCTGCCGATGGCAGCCGTCCCGCTCACCATCGAGGCCGACGTCAGCGGGCTCGACCCCGACCAGCCGGATGCCGTGCACGTCGTGAGCGGGCAGGCGCAGGTCGCCGTGACACCCGGCGAGGTGGGCGCCGTGCGCCTCGTGCCGGCCGACCCGCCGGCCTACCCGGAGTCGGTGGCCGCCATCCGCAGCGCCGACTGGGTGGTGCTGGGGCCCGGCTCGTGGTTCACCTCGGTGATGACCCACCTGCTGGTTCCCGAGCTCTCCGAGGCGCTCGGGGTGACCCGGGCGCGACGGCTGCTGGTGCTCAACCTCGACCCCGGAACGGGCGAGACGGCCGGCTTCAGCGCCGGGCGCCACCTCGAGACGTTCGTCACGCTGGCCCCCCACCTGCGCCTCGACGCGGTGCTCGCCGACCCCGCCGTCGTCGATGACGAAACGGTTCTGGCGCAACAGTGCCTGCGGCTCGGCGCGCAGCTGTTCGTCGCCCCCGTGGGCCGTCGCGACCAGACCCGGCGAGCACGACCCGCTGCGCTACGCGGCGGCCCTGCGGGACATTCTCACCACCCCGAGACCGGCCCGGTGACGCGTGGCAGGATGACCGCCATGGCAATGACGGCGAAGGTGAAGGACGAGCTGAGCCGGCACGTGGTGACCAAGCCGTGCTGCCGCAAGTCCGAGGTCGCCGCGACGCTGAGGTTCGCCGGGGGGCTGCACATCATCGGGGGCCGCATCGTCGTCGAGGCCGAGCTCGACACGGCCAACGCCGCCCGGCGGCTGCGGCGCGAGCTCACCGAGGTCTACGGCCACACCCCCGAGGTGCTGGTGCTCGCGGCCGGGGGGCTGCGCAAGGGCAGCCGCTACGTGGTGCGGGTGGTGCAGGACGGCGAGTCGCTGGCCCGGCAGACCGGCCTGATCGACAGCCGCGGCCGCCCGGTGCGCGGCCTGCCGCCCAAGGTCGTGAGCGGCTCGGTCTGCGACGCCGAGGCCGCCTGGCGCGGCGCCTTCCTCGCCCACGGCTCGCTCACCGAGCCGGGCCGCTCCTCGGCCCTCGAGGTCACCTGCCCCGGCCCGGAGGCGGCCCTCGCCCTGGTCGGGGCGGCCCGCCGGATGGGCATCTCGGCCAAGGCCCGCGAGGTGCGCGGGGTCGACCGGGTCGTCATCCGCGACGGCGACGCCATCGGCGTGATGCTCACCCGGCTCGGCGCCCACGACGCCGTGCTCGCCTGGGAGGAGCGCCGCATCCGGCGCGAGGTGCGCGCCACCGCCAACCGGCTGGCCAACTTCGACGACGCCAACCTGCGCCGCTCGGCCCGCGCGGCCGTGGCCGCCGGGGCGCGCGTGGAGCGGGCGCTGGAGATCCTCGGCGACGACATCCCCGACCACCTGCGCGAGGCCGGTGAGCTGCGCCTGCAGCACAAGCAGGCCTCGCTCGAGGAGCTCGGCCAGCTGGCCCAGCCGCCGATGACCAAGGACGCCGTCGCGGGCCGCATCCGCCGGCTGCTCGCGATGGCCGACAAGCGCGCGTCCGACGACGGCATCCCCAACACCGAGGCCGTGCTCACGCCGGACATGCTCGACACCTGACGCGGGTGCGCCGAACCCTGCCGGCCGTGCGGCGGCTCCTCGACGCACTGGGTCTGGGCGCACCGCGCCGCCTTCTTCGACGGCTGAGCACCGCGCGGGGCGCGACCGGCGGTGCCGGGGCGTGCGAAAGCGGTTACTCGCCCGTACCCCGGACGGTGTCGGGAGCCCCTGCGGACAGGTCTAGGGTGGAGGTGACCCAAGGTGCCGCTGACCTGCGGCACGCCGCATTTAGTGGAAGGCAGCACACACCGTGACCGTTCGCGTAGGGATCAACGGCTTCGGCCGCATCGGCCGCAACTTCTTCCGGGCCGTCCAGGCGTCCGGTGCCGACGTGGAGATCGTCGCCGCCAACGACCTGATGGACAACAAGAGCATCGCGCACCTGCTGAAGTACGACTCGGTGCTCGGCGTGCTCGCCGACGACGTCTCCGCCACGGACGACGCCATCACCGTCGGGGGCTCCGACCATCAAGATCTTCGCCGAGCGCAACCCGGCCGACATCCCCTGGGGCGACGTCGGCGCCGACATCGTCATCGAGTCGACCGGCTTCTTCACCGACGCCACCAAGGCGCACGCCCACATCGACGGCGGCGCCAAGAAGGTCATCATCTCGGCCCCGGCGTCCAACGACGACGGCACCTTCGTCATGGGTGTCAACCACGAGGACTACGACCCGGCCACCCAGCACGTCATCTCCAACGCCTCGTGCACCACGAACTGCCTCGCGCCGATGGCCAAGCCGCTGTCCGACGAGCTCGGCATCGTCAAGGGCCTGATGACCACGATCCACGCCTACACCTCCGACCAGAACCTGCTCGACGGCCCGCACCGCGACATGCGTCGCGCCCGCGCCGCGGCCCTGAACATCATCCCGACGAGCACCGGCGCCGCGAAGGCGATCGGCCTGGTCATGCCCGAGCTCAAGGGCAAGCTCGACGGCTACGCCCTGCGCGTGCCCGTGCCCACCGGCTCGGCCACCGACCTCACCTTCGAGGCCGGGCGCGACACCACGGTCGAGGAGGTCAACGCCATCGTCAAGGCGGCGGCCGAGGGCCCGCTCAAGGGCTTCCTGAAGTACACCGAGGACCCGATCGTGTCGTCCGACATCGTCACCGACCCGAGCTCGTGCATCTTCGACGCCGGCCTCACCAAGGTGATCGGCAACCAGGTCAAGGTCGTCGGCTGGTACGACAACGAGTGGGGCTACTCCAACCGCCTCATCGACCTCGTCGTCCTCGTCGGCAAGAGCCTCTGAAGCGAACGGGACCGATTCGACCATGGGTGACCTCGCCTCCCTCGGCGACCTGCGCGGCAAGCGCGTGCTCGTCCGCTCCGACCTCAACGTGCCGCTCGACGGCACGACGATCACGGACGACGGACGCATCCGGGCGTCGGTCCCGACCATCTCGAGCCTCGCCGAGGCGGGCGCACGCGTCATCGTGTGCGCCCACCTCGGCCGGCCCAAGGGCGCTCCCGAGGAGCGCTACTCGCTGGCCCCGGTCGTCGGGCGGCTCTCCGAGCTGCTCGGCCGCCCGGTGACCTTCGCCAGCGACACCGTGGGCGAGAGCGCCCAGGCGGCCGTGGCCGCGATGTCCGACGGTGACGTCGTGCTGCTCGAGAACCTCCGGTTCAACCCCGGCGAGACGGCCAAGGCCGACGAGGAGCGCGCCGAGTTCGCCGACGCCCTCGCGGGCCTGGCCGACGCCTACGTCTCCGACGGCTTCGGCGTCGTGCACCGCAAGCAGGCGTCGGTCTACGACGTCGCCACCCGGCTGCCGGCCGCGATGGGCGGCCTGGTCGCCACCGAGGTCGAGGTGCTCAAGCGCCTCACCGTCGACCCCGAGCGCCCGTACGCCGTGGTGCTCGGCGGCGCGAAGGTCGCCGACAAGCTGGCCGTCATCGACAACCTGATGAGCACGGCCGACCGCCTGCTCATCGGCGGCGGCATGCTCTTCACCTTCCTCGCGGCCCAGGGCCACGAGATCGGCACCAGCCTGTTCGACGCCGACAGCGTCGAGGCCTGCACGGGCTACCTCGAGCGCGCGAAGGAGAGCGGCGTCGAGATCGTGCTGCCCGTCGACATCGTGTGCGGCCGCGAGTTCTCCGCCGACACCGAGACCGTCACGGTCGCGGCCGACGCCATCCCCGCCGACATGATGGGGCTCGACATCGGCCCGAAGTCGGCCGAGCTCTACGCCGAGAAGCTCGCCGACACCCGCACGGTCTTCTGGAACGGCCCGATGGGCGCGTTCGAGATGGCGCCGTTCGCCGCCGGCACCCGCCGGCTGGCCGAGGCGCTCGTCGAGGTCACCGAGAAGGGCGCCCTGACCGTCGTCGGCGGCGGCGACTCCGCCGCCGCGGTGCGCCAGCTCGGGCTTCCGCGACGACCAGTTCGGCCACATCTCCACCGGTGGCGGCGCGTCCCTGGAGTACCTCGAGGGCAAGGAACTGCCCGGCATCGCCATCCTCACGAAGGAGCACTGACCGCATGACCGTCGGCCGCACCCCGCTCATGGCGGGGAACTGGAAGATGAACCTGGACCACCTCCAGGCCACCCACCTCGTGCAGAAGCTCGACTGGACCCTCAAGGACGGCAAGCACGACTTCGGTGCCGTCGAGGTGGCGGTGCTGCCGCCGTTCACCGACATCCGCAGCGTCCAGACGCTGATCGACGGTGACCGCCTCGAGCTCAAGCACGGCGCCCAGGACCTCTCGGTGCACGACGCCGGCGCCTACACCGGCGAGATCAGCGGCGCCTTCCTCGCCAAGCTCGGCTGCGCCTACGTCACGGTCGGCCACAGCGAGCGGCGCGAGTACCACGCCGAGACCGACGAGGTCGTCAACGCCAAGGTGCAGGCCGCCTTCCGGCACGGCATCACCCCGATCTTCTGCTGCGGCGAGGGCCTCGACATCCGCCAGGCCGGCACCCACGTCGAGCACGTGCTCGCGCAGGTCGAGGCCGGCCTGAAGGACGTGCCGGTCGAGCAGGCCCGCACCGTGGTCGTCGCCTACGAGCCGATCTGGGCGATCGGCACCGGTGAGGTCGCCACGCCCGAGGACGCCCAGGAGGTCTGCGCCGCCATCCGCACCAAGCTCGCCGAGCTCTACAGCGGCGACGTCGCCGACGGCATCCGGGTGCTCTACGGCGGCTCGGTGAAGTCGGGCAACGTCGCGGCCATCATGGCCAAGGAGGACGTCGACGGCGCGCTGGTCGGCGGGGCGTCGATCGACCCGGTCGAGTTCGCCGCGATCTGCCGCTTCCGCGACCACCTGCAGACCTCCTGACGCCCGGCCCGCCCGGGGGCCTACCGCGGCCGGCGCCGCCAAAGGTTATCCTTGAGCGGTTGCCCCCGACCCACCCGAAGGACTGCTCGTGCAAGCGGTACAAATCGGCCTTGAGATCCTCCTGGTCATCACCGGCCTGTTCCTGACCCTGCTGATCCTGCTGCACAAGGGCAAGGGCGGTGGCCTGTCCGACATGTTCGGCGGTGGCATGTCCAGCTCGCTGGGTGGCAGCTCGGTCGCCGAGCGCAACCTCGACCGCATCACCGTCGGGGTCGCACTGGTGTGGTTCACGGTCGTCGTGGGCCTCGGCGTCCTCGCTCGCTTCGCCTGACAGGAATAGGTAGACATGGCTGGTGGTAACGCGATCCGTGGGTCGCGCGTCGGTGCGGGCCCGATGGGCGAGGCCGAGCGCGGCGAGGTGGCCCCGCGGGTGCACATCTCGTTCTGGTGCTCCAACGGGCACGAGACCCGGCCGAGCTTCTCCGAGGAGCCCGGCCTGGCCATCCCCGAGCAGTGGGACTGCCCGCGCTGCGGCCTCCCGGCCGGTCGCGACAAGGAGAACCCCCCGGCGGCGCCGCGGGTCGAGCCCTACAAGACCCACCTCGCCTACGTGAAGGAGCGCCGCTCCGACGAGGACGGCGAGGCGATCCTCGACGAGGCGCTGCAGACGCTGCGCGACCGCGGCCTGATCCAGTAGGTCCGCGAGGTCACCGCGGCCGTGCGGATCAGCTGCGGCCGACCTCGGCCAGGTGGCCGACGACGCCGCTGATCCAGCCGCGCTCGCGCCCCAGCCAGCGGGTGGCCACCAGCATCCGGGTCACGACCGGCACGCCGCGCCGTGGTGGCTCGACGGCCAGGTCGGTGCCGAACGGGTCGGTGCTGACCACCCACCGGTAGCCACCGGCCGCCACCAGGTGGTCGCCGACCGCGGTGCCGAGCAGCTCGACCACCCCTGAGGAGTCCTCGTCGCCGTGGTCGTCGAGGGCGCGGTCGTAGGCGGCGGCGATGCTGTCGAGGTCGGCCGGGTCGATGCCGTGCGCGGCGTAGCCGGCGCGGGCCGCCTCCAGCGTCGCCTCCTCGTCGGCGGTGAGCCGCCGGATGCCGATCTCCTCCACCGCGTCGATGCCGTCGAGGTCGTCGCCGGCGCCCGCGCCGCTGACGGCATCCGGGTCGTCGTCGGGCTGGGGGGTGGAGTCGTCGCGGCCGCGCAGCTTGTCGAGGAAGCCCATCGTGCTCAGCGCTCCAGGTCGGCGGCGGCGTCGGTGTCGACGAGCCACAGCGTGCGGTCGACGCCGTGCACGTGCGCGGCCGGGGTGGTCTCGAACGGGGCGCCGGTGAGCCCGCGCCGCACGGCATCGGCCTTGTCGGCGCCGCTGACGAGGAACCACACCTCGCGGGAGCGCTCGAGGCACTCGCGGGTCAGCGACACCCGGGTCGGGGGCGGCTTGGGGGAGTCGTGCACGGCCACCGCCGGGCGCGCCGACCTCCTTGGCCGTCGGGTGGTTCGGGAAGAGCGAGGCGACGTGGCCGTCGGGCCCGACACCCAGCACCATGACGTCGAACAGCTCGGCACCGGCGGCGTGCAGGGCGTCGCTGTAGGCCCGCGCGCTCTCCTCGGCGGAGTCGCTCTGGTCGGGGCCGAGCACGCGGTGCACGTTGGCCGGGTCGAGCCCGAGGCCGGCCAGCCCGGCGGCGTCGTTCTGGGTGTCGTTGCGGTCGGCGTGGCCGGCCGGCAGCCAGCGCTCGTCGCCCCACCACACGTGCACCTGCGACCAGTCGACGGCGTCGCGGGCCGGCACGGCACACACGGACTCGATGAGCTGCGAGCCCATCGAGCCGCCGGTCATCGACACGTGGGCCACGCCCGCGCGCCGACTGGGCGTCGACGATCGCCACCACGAGCCGGGCGGCCGCGGCGTCCGCGAGCGCCTGCCGCCCACGGTGCACGACCACGGTCGCTGTCGGGTCGCTCATGAGCGGCGCTCCTTCACCTCGGCCAGCTGCTTGACGGCGGCCTGCTTGACCGCGGCCGCGTCGTCGGCCTTGCCGGGCATCGGCATGGCCTCGATCATCTGGCTGCTCGCGCTGGCCCGGGCGGCCTTGCGCAGCCGGGTCGCGGTGCGCTCGGCCTCGGCGACCGAGGGCGCCCGGCCGGCGCGGATCGCCTCGGTGGCGGTCTGGCGCGACACCGTGCACTTGCGCAGGCCGGTGACCAGGGCGTCCTCGTAGACCTCGTCGGGGTCGAGGCGGCGCAGCTCGTCGGCGAGGCACTCGGCATCCGAGCGGTGGGCGAGCGCCAGGGTGCGCACCGGCTGGCCCGGCTGGGACAGCGTGGCGGTGTTGCCGTCGAGCGGACGCACCAGGTCGACGGTGCCGCTGGCCCGCTCCAGCCGCACCGAGATGATGCCGCTGCGGTTGCGGGCCCGCGCGATCACGACCGGGCAGCGCAGCCGCACGGCCAGCCAGCCGGCGAGCAGGTCGCCCGACGGGGAGTCGGTGGCCGCCACCACGGTGACGCTGCGTGACCTGCTCGTAGGGCGGCTGGTCGAGCGCCGCGGCGAGCAGGCCGCGCCACAGGGTGATGCGCGACCACGCGAGGTCGGTGTCGCCGTCGACGTAGCCCTCGGACAGCCGGCGCAGCACGGTGCGCGGCGCCTGGCTGGACTGGGCGGCATCGGTCACCCGGCGCTGCGCCATCGCGCCGATCGGGTCGGCCGAGGGTTTGGCGGGGCCGTGGGTGGGCCACCACGCGACGATGGGGGAGTCGGCCAGCAGCAGCGGCGTCACCACGGCGCGCCCGTGGTCGGCGAGCTTGCCGTAGAGCCGCAGCACCACGACCTCGGAGGCGCCGGCGTCGCCGCCGAGCCGGATCTGGGCGTCGAGCCGGGCGGCGCCGCGCTTGTTGCCGGCCACCACGACGATGATCCGGCAGGGGTGCTGGCGGCTGGCCCGGTTGGCGGTCTCGATGGCCGAGTCGGCGTCGGACTCGTCGACGACCACGAGCAGGGTCAGCACGCGCGACAGCGCCATCGAGCCGGTGTCGGCGCGCAGCCGCACCAGCTTCTTGGCGACGTCGGCCGTGGTGGTGCTGGGCAGGTCGACGATCACGGGAGCCTCCACTCGCGTCCGTCACGACGCATCATCTCGTCGGCGCTGTCGGGTCCCCAGCCGCCCGACGCGTACTGCTCGGGGGCCTTGCCCTTCTTCTCCCAGTACTTCTCGATCGGGTCGAGGATCTGCCAGGACAGCTCGACCTCCTCGTGCCGCGGGAAGAGCGGGGGCTCGCCGAGCAGCACGTCGAGGATGAGCCGCTCGTAGGCCTCGGGCGAGGACTCGGTGAACGCCCGCCCGTAGCCGAAGTCCATCGTCACGTCGCGCACCTCCATCTGCGCCCCGGGCACCTTCGCGCCGAACCGCAGGGTGACGCCCTCGTCGGGCTGCACCCGGATGACGACGGC
This sequence comes from uncultured Actinomycetota bacterium, assembly GCA_963833495.1. Taxonomy (GTDB): domain Bacteria; phylum Actinomycetota; class Actinomycetes; order Actinomycetales; family Dermatophilaceae; genus Fodinibacter. Next base: position 175,501 of record CAWHYJ010000016.1, read on the forward strand.
GTTCTGCCCGAGCTCCTCGGTGGCGGTGTTGGAGAACGGCAGGTGCGGCGCCTGCTTGAACATCACGGCGATCTCGGTGACCCGCTTGCCGAGCCGCTTGCCGGTGCGCAGGTAGAACGGCACCCCGGCCCAGCGACGGGTGTCGACGTCGAGCCGCACCGCGGCATACGTCTCGGTGCGCGAGCCCTTGGCGACGCCGTCCTCGTCGAGGTAGCCGCCCACCTCCTCGCCGCCCTGCCAGCCGGCGGCGTACTGCCCGCGGGCGGTGCCGGCCGCGAGGTCGGCGGGCAGCCGCACCGCCGAGAGCACCTTCTCCTTCTCGGCGCGCAGGCCCTGGGCGTCGAAGGAGACCGGCTCCTCCATCGCCGTGAGGGCCATCAGCTGCAGGAGGTGGTTCTGGATGACGTCGCGCGCGGCGCCGATGCCGTCGTAGTAGCCCGCGCGGCCGCCGATGCCGATGTCCTCGGCCATGGTGATCTGCACGTGGTCGACGTAGTTGGCGTTCCAGACCGGCTCGAACATCTGGTTGGCGAAGCGCAGCGCCAGCAGGTTCTGCACGGTCTCCTTGCCCAGGTAGTGGTCGATGCGGAACACCGAGTCGGCCGGGAAGACGTTCTCGACGATGGCGTTGAGCTCGCGCGCCGACTTCAGGTCGTGGCCGAACGGCTTCTCGATGACGACCCGCCGCCACGACCCCGGGTGGGCTGCCGTCGCGAGCCCGGAACGCTCGAGCTGCTGGCAGACGGTCGCGAACGCCGAGGGCGGGATGGACAGGTAGAACGCGTGGTTGCCACCGGTGCCGCGCTGCTCGTCGAGCTCGGCGACCACGTGCGACGAGCAGGTCGAAGGACGCGTCGTCGTCGAACGAGCCCGGCACGAACCGGACGCCCTCGGACAGGGTGCGCCAGACCTCCTCGCGGAACGGCGTGCGGGCCCGCTCGCGCACCGACTGGTAGACGATCTTGCCGAAGTCCTGGTCGGCCCAGTCGCGGCGGGCGAACCCGACCAGCGAGAAGCCCGGCGGCAGCAGGCCACGGTTGGCCAGGTCGTAGATGGCCGGCATCAGCTTCTTGCGGGCGAGGTCACCGGTGACCCCGAAGAGCACCATCGAGCACGGCCCGGCGATGCGGGGCAGGCGCTTGTCGCGGGGGTCGCGCAGGGGGTTGGTGCCCGCGGCGACCCGCGCCGGGCTCACTCGCGGCCCCGACCGAGCGCGGCACGCACCTGGGCCAGCCCGGCGTCGTGCGCGGTGAGGTGCAGCCGCAGCACGGGGCGGCCGTGGTCGGCGAGCACCGTGGCGTCACCACCGGCCTGGGAGGCGATGAACTGGCCCAGGGTGAAGTCGCGGCCGGGCACCGGGAGGTCCTGCCGGGGCGCCGTGGTGACCTGCACGTAGACGCCGGTGGGCGGCCCGCCCTTGTGGTACTGCCCGGTGGAGTGCAGGAAGCGCGGGCCCCAGCCGAACGTCGCCGGGCGGCCGGTGCGGTCGAACAGGTCGCGTGCGACGTGCTCGAGGTCGGCGTCGGCCTCGCGGTCGAGGTAGGCCATCACCGCGACGTAGCCGTGCTCGCCGTCGAGCTGCCCGAGCAGCGCGTCGACGGCGGCGTCGACGGTCGACGGCGTCGCCGAGCCAGTCGCCGCCGAGCGAGCGCACCTCGACGGCGCCGTCGGTGAAGGCCGGGTCCTCACCGGCGCCGATGCCGGCGTCGAGCAGCTCGCGGGCCGCGGCCTTGGCGCTCTCGACGTCGGGCTGGTCGAAGGGGTTGATGCCGAGCAGCCGGCCGGCCACCGCCGTGGCGGCCTCCCACAGCAGCAGCTGCGCGCCCAGCGGGCCGGCGACGCTCACCCCGGATGCCGGGTGGCCGGCATCCGCGGTGTCGTCGTCGGCGTCGGATGCGACGAGGCGTACGACCGTGCCGTCGTCGTAGAGGTGGGCCGGCGAGTCACCGATGGCGACGACGGGCAGGATGCCGGTGCCGTCCTTGCCGGTGGACTCGGCGATGAGCTGCTCGGCCCACGCGCCGAAGCCGACGTTCTCGGTGCCGTCGTCGACGAGCACCAGCTTGTCGCGCAGCGGCTCGGTGCCGGCCATCGCGGCGCCCAGGCGCAGCGCGGGGTTGGCCTCGTCGTCGGCGGCCAGCAGGTCGGCCACGGCCTCGGCGTCGTCGAGCAGCGCCTCGACGTCGGCCCCGGCCAGCCCGCTCGGCACCAGGCCGAAGGCGGTGAGGGCGGAGTAGCGGCCACCGACGTCGGGGTCGGCGTTGACCACCCGGAAGCCGGCTCCCCGGGCCTCGCCGTCGAGCGGGCTGCCCGGGTCGGTGACGACCACCATCCGGCTGGTGGGGTCGATGCCGGCCTCGGTGAAGGCCTGCACGAACACCCGCCGCTGGCTGTCGGTCTCGACGGTGGACCCCGACTTGCTCGAGACGACGACGACGGTGCGGTCGAGGTCGGTGAGCGCCCCGCGCACGACGTCGGGGTCGGAGGAGTCGAGCACCACGATGGGCACCCCGGCCGTGGCGCAGATGACCTCGGGGGCCAGCGACGAGCCGCCCATGCCGCAGAGCACCACCCGGTCGTAGCCGGTGGCGGCGAGCTCGTCGCGCATGGCGGCGATCTCGCCGACGAGGTGGCGGGAGGTGCGGTGGAGGCCGGTCCAGGACAGCCGCTTGCCGGACTCGGCCTCGGCCGCCTCACCCCACAGCGTGTGGTCCTGGGCGAACAGCCGGCTCGCGACCCGGTCGGCCACGAGGGTCGGCACGTGCTTGGCGACGGCGTCGGCCGCCGCACCGGTGGCGGCGACCGCGAGAGTGCTCACGCCGTGGCCTTCTCGAGCTCGCGGGTGACCCCGCCGAGCAGCTCTCCCCAGGCCTTCTCGAACTTGTCGACGCCCTCGCGCTCGAGCTGGGCGGTGACCTCGGCGTAGGAGATGCCCAGCCGCTCGAGGCTGTCGAGCACCTCGGCGGCCTCGGCGTAGTAGGGCGTCACGGTGTCGCCGGTCACCTCGCCGTGGTCGGCGGTGGCGTCGAGCGTCTTCTCGGGCATCGTGTTGACGGTGCCCGGCGCGACGAGCTCGGTGACGTACATGGTGTCGGGGTAGGCCGGGTCCTTGACCCCCGTGGACGCCCACAGGGGGCGCTGCTCGTGCGCGCCGGCATCCTTGAGCGACTGCCAGCGCGGGGTCGAGAAGACCTCCTCGTAGGCCTGGTAGGCCAGCCGGGCGTTCGCGACGCCGGCCTTGCCGCGCAGCGCCTTCGCCTCGTCGGTGCCGAGCTCGTCGAGCCGCTTGTCGATCTCGCTGTCGACCCGCGAGACGAAGAACGACGCGACCGAGTGGAGGCCGGACAGGTCGGCCTCGCTCTTGCGCGCCTTCTCGAGCCCGGCGAGGAAGGCGTTCATGACGGCGCGGTACCGGTCGAGGGCGAAGATCAGCGTCACGTTGACCGAGATGCCGGCTCCCATCACCTCGGTGATGGCGGGCAGGCCCTCGACGGTGGCGGGGATCTTGATGAGCACGTTCGGGCGGTCGACCGCCTTGGCGAGGGCCTTGGCCTCCTCGACCGTCTTCGCGGTGTCGTGGGCCAGCCGCGGGTCGACCTCGATCGACACCCGGCCGTCCTGGCCGTTGGTGGCCTCGTAGACGGGCAGGAAGACGTCGCACGCGTCGCGGACGTCCTGCGTCGTGAGGGCGAACACGGCCTCGTCGACGGTCTTCCCGGCATCCGCGAGCTCGCTGACCTGGGCGTCGTAGGCGTGCCCCTCGGACAGGGCGGCCTGGAAGATCGACGGGTTGGTGGTGACCCCGACGACCCCCTTGTCGTCGATGAGCTGTTGCAGGTTGCCGGAGGTCAGGCGCTCCCGGGAGAGGTCGTCGAGCCAGATCGAGACGCCGTTGGCGGCGAGGTCCTTCAGGGCGTTGTTGGTCATGTCGCTCACTTCCCGGCCGTGGCCGCGCTCTTGCGGCTCGGCGCGTTCTGGGTGCCTACATCGGTACCGGAGTCCTTGCGGGCCCGGGGGGCGGTCTCGTTGACGGTCGGCACCTGCCCGGCCTTTCGGGCCGCTGCGAGGGAGTCCTTGGCCGCCTTGACGACCGCCTCGGGGGTGAACCCGAACTCGCGGAACAGGGTTGCGGCATCCGCCGAGGCACCGAAGTGCTCGATGCTGATGCAGCGGCCGGCGTCACCGACCAGGTCGTGCCACCCCATCGCCACTCCCGCCTCGACGCTGACGCGGGCGCGCACGGTGGGCGGCAGGACCTTGTTCTGGTAGGAGCGCGGCTGCTCCTCGAACCATTCCCGGCAGGGCATGGAGACCACCCGGGTGCCGATGCCGGCCTTCTCCAGCCGCAGCCGCGCCTCGAGGGCCAGCGACACCTCCGAGCCGGTGGCGATGAGCACCACGTCGGGAGCGCCGGACCCCGCGTCGATGAGCACGTAGGCGCCCTTGCCGACGCCGGTGGCCCTGGCGTGCTCGGTGCGGTCGACGACGGGCAGGTTCTGGCGGGACAGGGCCAGGCCGGCGGGGGTGCCACGGCGTAGGATCTCGGCCCACGCCTGGGCGGTCTCGTTGGCGTCGGCGGGGCGCACGACGGCCAGCCCCGGCATGGCGCGCAGCGCGGCGAGGTGCTCGATCGGCTGGTGGGTGGGGCCGTCCTCACCGAGGCCGATCGAGTCGTGGGTCCACACGAACGTGACCGGGATCTGCTGGATGGCGGCCAGCCGCACCGCGGGGCGCATGTAGTCGGAGAAGACCAGGAAGGTGCCGCCGTAGGGGCGGGTCATGCCCTCCAGGGCGATGCCGTTGAGGATCATGCCCATGGCGTTCTCGCGGATGCCGAAGTGCAGCGTCCGCCCGTAGGGGCCGCCCTTCCACTCGGAGGTCTGCTTGCCCTTGGGGATGAAGGACGCCTCGCCGGCCATCGTCGTGTTGTTGGACTCGGCGAGGTCGGCGGAGCCACCCCACAGCTCGGGCAGCTCGGCGGCCAGCGCCCCGAGCACCTTGCCGGATGCCGCGCGCGTCGCCAGCCCCTTGGCGTCGGCGGGGAAGTCGGGCAGCGCCTTCTCGAACCCGTCAGGCAGGCGGGCGTCGACGAGGCGGTCGAGGAGCGCGGCGCTCTCGGCGTTGGCCTTGCGCCACGCGGCATACCGCTTGTTCCAGGCCTGGTGGGCGGCCTTGCCACGCTTCTTGACCTCGCGGGCATGGGCCAGCACCGAACGGTCGACCTCGAAGCTCTTCTTCGGGTCGAAGCCGAGCAGCTCCTTGGTGGCCGCGACCTCGTCGGCGCCGAGCGCCGAGCCGTGCGCCTTGCCGGTGCCGCGGGCCGCGGGGGCCGGCCAGGCGATGACCGTGTGCAGGCGCACCAGAGTGGGCTTGTTGCGCGAGGTCCTGCTCTTCTCCAGCGCGGCGAACAGCGTGTCGACGTCCTCGGTGTAGTCGGGGGTGCCGGCCGGGTTCGACGACCGGCGCCAGTCGATGTCGACGACCTCCCAGCCGTAGGCCTCGTAGCGCTTCGCGACGTCCTCGCTGAACGAGATGTCGGTGTCGTCCTCGATCGAGATCTGGTTGGCGTCGTAGACGATGGTGAGGTTGCCGAGCTCCTGGTGGCCCGCGAGCGAGGACGCCTCGGACGCCACGCCCTCCATCAGGTCGCCGTCGGAGGCCAGCACCCACACGTGGTGGTCGAAGACGCTCTCGCCGGGCGAGGCGTCGGGGTCGAGCAGGCCGCGCTGGCGGCGCTGCGCCATCGCCATGCCGACCGCGGACGCCAGCCCCGAGCCGAGTGGGCCGGTGGTGATCTCGACGCCCTTGGTGTGGTGCACCTCGGGGTGTCCGGGGGTGAGGGAGCCCCAGGTTCGCAGCGCCTTGAGGTCCTTCAGCTCCAGGCCGTAGCCGCTGAGGAAGAGCTGGATGTACTGGGTCAGGGAGGAGTGCCCGCAGGACAGCACGAACCGGTCGCGCCCGAGCCACGTGGGGTCGGACGGGTCGTGCGCCATCACGTTCTGGTAGAGCAGGTACGCCACCGGGGCCAGGCTCATCGCCGTGCCGGGGTGGCCGTTGCCCGCCTGCTGCACGGCGTCGGCGGCGAGCACGCGCACGGTGTCGACCGCGCGCACGTCGAGGTCGGTCCACTTCACCTTCTTGGCGACAGGCCAGGAGAGGTCCGGGCTCCGTCCCTGGGTCGCGGTGGTGGTGCGCCTGCTCGTGGTTGTCGTGCTCACTGGGGCCTCTCTCGCGGGGGTCGTGCACACGGTGGGGACGGGTCCGCCGTCCACCCTAGTGTCTGGACTACCCCGCGCCGGGGCTCGGACAACCCGGTCAAGGCTAGAATCGCGGAGCACCCGACCGGCCGACCCGAAGGACGACGTGGCCACCACCTCGATCACGACCGACCCCACGGTCCAGCGGCTCGACCGACGCCGCACGGTGGCGAACTACCTCGCCCTGACCAAGCCCCGGATCATCGAGCTGCTGCTCGTCACGACCGTCCCGGTCATGTTCCTCGCCGAGGGCGGGGTGCCCTCTCTCTGGCTGGTGCTCGCGACGCTCGTCGGTGGCACGCTCAGCGCGGGTGGGGCCAACACGTTCAACTCGGTGTACGACCGCGACATCGACCGGCTGATGCACCGCACCAGCAACCGGCCGATGGTCACCGGCGAGGTCAGCCCGCGCAACGCGCTGGTCTTCGGCACGGTGCTCACGGTCGTGTCGACCGTCTGGTTCGCCCTGGTCGTCAACGTGCTCTCCGCGGCGCTGTCGCTGGCCGCGATCGCGCTGTACGCCATCGGCTACACCATGCTGCTCAAGCGCCGCACCTCGCAGAACATCGTGTGGGGCGGCGTCGCCGGGTGCATGCCCACCCTGATCGGCTGGTCGGCCGTCACCGGCACCGTGCAGTGGCCGGCCGTCATCCTCTTCCTGCTGATCTTCTTCTGGACCCCGCCGCACTACTGGCCGTTGTCCATGGCGTTCCGCGACGACTACTCCGCCGCCGGCGTGCCGATGCTGCCGGTGGAGCACGGGCCGGTCACCGTCGGCCGGCAGATCGTCCTCTACTCGTGGGTGATGGTGGGCGTGTCGCTGGTGCTCGTGCCGGTGGCCTCGATGGGCTGGCTCTACGCCGTCACCGCGGTGCTCGCCGGGGGGCTGTTCCTGCTCGAGGCGCACCGGCTGCTGCGGGCCGCGAAGGGCGGGGCCACGGGGCCGGCCCTGAAGCCGATGCGGCTGTTCCACTACTCGATCACCTATGTGACGGTCGTGTTCCTCGCGGTGGCGGTCGACCCGCTGCTGCACGTCGCCATCGGCTGAGCCGGCAGGTTGCGGATCCGGCCGTACGGGCCGAACAGCGGTGCGAACGCTGATGCCGCGTAGAGCACGGCCATCGCGGTGACGGTCTCGCGCACTCCGACGTGGGCGCCGAGCCAGCCGGCAGCGAGACCGGCCAGGGGCATGGTGCCGAAGTTGACCAGCGACGACGTCGAGGTGGTGCGGGCGAGCAGCTCGGGCGGCGTGTAGCGCATCCGGAAGGTGCCGCGCAGCACGTTCGCAGCGACGACGCCGGCGCCGACCAGGGCCAGGCCCAGCGGCACGAGGGCCACCCGCAGGCCGGGCTCGCCCAGCGCGATGAGCAGTGCCGGTGGGCCGGCGGCGACCTGCAGCACCACCATGGCGCGGGCGTCCCCGAGGCGTGCCGAGGCCCGGCGCGCGATGCCGGCCCCGGCGAGGCCGCCGACGCTGCCGGCCGCGAGCACGGCTCCGACCTTGCCGGGGTCGAGGTCGAGGTCGCGCACGAGGAACAGCACGAGCAGCGTGTAGTAGCCGGTGAGGGCGAAGTTGGCGACACCACCCTGGAGGGTGAAGAACCGCAGGAACGGGTCGTGGAACACCACCCGGATGCCGGTCGCCACCTCCCGCCGAAGCGGTTCATGGTGCGTGGGCGCGGGCGGCCGCGGCACCAGGGTGCGCGGGTCCATCCGGTGCAGGCACAGCGCGGACACCAGGAAGGAGACGACGTCGAGAAGCACCGCCGAGGCGGCGGAGAAGACGGCGACGAGCAGGCCGCCGACCCCCGGGCCGAGCACCTGCATCGCCGACTCGGTGCCCACCACCCGGGCGTTCGCCGTGGCGAGGTCGGGTTCCGCGACGATGCGGGGCACGAGCGGGAGGTAGGCGGTGCGCAGGAACACGGCGGCGGCGCCGACTCCCAGCGTCGCCAGCACCAGGTGGGGGAGCGTGAGCAGGCCGAGCGCCCACGCCAGCGGCACCGACCCGATGGCAGCGGCGGCACCCAGGTCTGCGGCGACCATGACCCGGCGCGCGTCGCTGCGGTCGACCCACGCGCCGGCCGGCAGGCCGATGAGCAGCCAGGGCAGCCAGGCAGCGGCGGTGAGCAGGCCCAGCCAACCGGCTCCGGCATCGAAGACCGTGACGGCGAGCAGCGGCACCACGACGGACGTGCTCATCGACCCGAGCACCGACACGCCCTCGCCGGCCCAGAGCAGCCGGAAGTTTCGGTTGCCCGCGATCGGGGGAGCGGTGGCCGGGCCGCCGGTGCTCCGCGGGCGCGCGGCGACGTCCACGGCATGCGCCCTCACGGCTGGCTCGGGAAGCCGCGGGAGAAGACGTACACCGGTTCGCGGTGCTCGCCGTCGTCGGGCAGCGGCCGGTCGGCCCAGCGACGCAGCAGCGCAGCCACCTCGTCGGACAGGTCGCCCAGCTCGGCCGGGGTCAGTCGCATCCAGGCGGCGGTCGCGAACGACACGGCATCCCAGGTCGGGTCGGAGCCGGCGTTGGCCATCCAGTCGCGAACCCGGGTCTCCTGGCGGCGCAGGGCCAGGGCTTCGGCCTCGAGCGCCGCGTCGACCGCGCCGGGGTCGGTGAGCTCCTGCCGGCTCCAGCGGGTGGCGGCCGAGACCAGCCGCCACCAGCGCTCACGGCGGTCGCGGGCCAGCTCGGGCGCCTCCTCGACGAGCCCCGCTGCGGCGAGCACCTTGAGGTGGTGGCTCGCGTTGCCGACGGCCTGGCCCGTGCGCGCGGCGAGCATCGATGCCGTCGACGGGCCGTCGACCTTGAGCGCGTCCATGATCCGTGAGCGGAACGGGTGGGCCAGCGCGGCCAGCGGCGCGGCCTCGCGCAGCGTGCGTACCTCGGGTCGGGTCATGGGCACGATGATAAGACCACAACATCCATTGCACAAGAGTCGTTGTGCGACTACCTGCGCCCCGGGCAGGCGCCTCGTCGCTCCGGGTGTGTGGGGTTGCTCCCGTCGCGTGGTGCTGCAGCACCACGCATGCGGAGCAGCGACCCGAGCCGGGAGCAGCGACCCGAGCCGGGAGCAGCGACCCGAACCGGGGAGGGACCGCGCACCTCGAGAACTGAGCTGGGAGCCGGGAATGAGGTACCTCAGGCCGGAGGACGGACGCCAGAGATACGCAGGACGCCCGATGTGGGCCCCCACCTCAGCCGACGAGTGTTGAGGGCGTCGGGATCGACCGATCCGGGCACCGAACTCCGAAGGAGCACACCGTGAGCCTCTACATCGACAACAACGTCGTCCAGGCCGAGATCGACCGTCGCTACGAGCTCGCCGGGGTCGACCGGCACGACACCCACGTCCACGACCGGCACCGCAGCGACCTGCCGGCCCGTCCGCTCGCGCTTCACCCGCTGGCGGCCTGGGTGGCCCGGGTGGTGGGCGGCCCCGCCACCCCGTCCCGGCACCGCTCGCAGCGCACCACCACCGTGGCCGCCGGTCGCCCGCGCCACCCGTGACCGCCGCCGTGGTGGCACCCAGTGCCATGATCGGCACCGTGCCGCCGAGAACCACGACCGAGCTGGTCGGTCGCCACGAGGAGGTCCACCGCATCCTCGACGCCCTGGGCTGGGCCGACGGGGGCGGCGGGGCCGCCCTCCTCGGCGGCGACGCCGGCATCGGCAAGACGGCGGTGGTCGGGCACCTCGTCCGGCTCGCGGCCGGCCGGCGGACGCTCGTCGGCCACTGCGTCGGAGAGGGCGGCTCCAGCCTGCCGTACCTGCCGTTCGTCGAGATGTTCGCGGCTCTCGACTCCCGTGAGCGGGACCTCGTCGACGAGCTGGTCGCCGACCACCCGGGGCTGGTGCCGCTCGTCCCCCGAGTAGCGTCCGGGGTCCGCGAGGATGCCGTGCGCGCCGACCTCGTCGAAGCGGTGCACGGCGCCCTCGCGGAGCTCGGGCGCCGTGGGCCGCTCCTCGTGGTCGTCGAGGACGTGCACTGGGCCGACGAGTCGACCCGCGACCTGCTCACCCTGATCTTCACCCGCGGGCTGCCCGACGGCGTGTCCCTGCTCGCGACCTACCGCAGCGACGACGTGCACCGGCGGCACCCGCTCGCGGGCGCCCTCGCCGTGTGGTCCCGGCTCCCGGGGCTCAGCAGGGTCGACCTCGGGCCGCTGCCCGACTCCGACCTGCGTCGGGTCGTGCGCCGCGCCGGCGCCGGCCTCGACGACGACGTCGTCGAGGCCGTCGCCCGGCGTGCCGAGGGCAACGCGTTCTTCGCCGAGGAGCTCGCCACGGCGGCCGGCGACCGCGGTGCCGACCCCGCCGACCTGGCCCGGCTGCTGCTCAGCAGGGTCGACCGGCTCGACGACACGGCGCAGGCCGTCGTGCGGGTCGCCGCCGTCATCGGGCGACGCGTGCCGCACGCCCTGCTCGACAAGGTGGCCGGTGTCGATGCCACCACACTCGGCGGTGCGCTGCGGGCTGCCGTCGAGCACCACGTCCTCGAGCCATGGGGGGAGCAGGGCTACGAGTTCCGCCACGCCCTGCTCGCCGAGGCGGTCAGCGACGACCTGCTTCCCGCCGAGCGCCTCCAGCTGCACCGCGCCTGCGTCGAGGCGCTACGCGCCGACCCGGCGCTGGGCACCTCGGCCGACCTCGCCCGCCACGCCCTGGCGGCCGGCGACCGGGCCGTGGCCCTGCAGGCCTCGGTCCTCGCCGGTGACGCCGCGCAGCGGATGGGCGGCCCGGCCGAGGCGCTCGCCCACTACGAGACGGCGCTCGCGCTGGCCGATGTCGTGCAACCGCACGCCGACGGTGGCGCCGACCCGGCATCCGGCGCGGGAACGGCATCCGGGCACGCCCTCACCCTGCGTGCGGCGGCGGCCGCGAACGGAAGTGGCCGCACCGGCCGGGCGATGGCCCTGCTGCGCGCCCGGCTCGAGACCGCCCTGCCCGCAGACCACGAGCGGGCCGAGCTGCTCGGGGCCCTCGCCTTCGCGGCCCGGCTGACCGAGGAGCGGATCGACACGCTCGGCCTCACCGACGAGGCGCTGCGGCTCCTGGCGCCGGACGCCCCGGTGGGCCTGCGGGTGGGGCTGCTGGCGCGGCGGGCCGAGGCCCTGATGGACAGCGGTGCGCGGCCCGAGGCGCTCGAGGTCGCCGACGAGGCGATGGCGCTGGCGGTGCAGCACGACCTGGCCGTCGACCGCACCGACCTCGCGTCGATCCTCGCTCGGCTCAGCGAGGACTCCGGTGACCCGCGCGAGTCGATCCGCCGGCTCGAGGGGGCGGTGGCCGCCTGGACCCGCGCACCCGACCTGGCCCTGCTGCGCGCGATGGACATCCTCGCGTCGGTGCACTTCCGCCAGGGCGACCACGAGGCGGCGCTGGCCGCCTTCGAACGCACCGTCGCCGAGGCGCGCCGGGCCGGCCTCGAGTGGTCGGTCTACGGGGTCGACGCCCGAGCGATGGTGGTGACGACCGCCTACGAGATGGGCGAGTGGGACCGCGCTGCGGACGCGGCCGAGCACGCCACCGAGACGGGGATGCCGGCCTGGGCGGCCGCGAGCATCGACGCCGCCGCCGGTGCGCTGCTCGCGGCACGGGGTCAGCTGAGCGCCACCGAGCTGCTCGCCTCGACGCGCCCCTGGTGGGTCGACGACGGGCGCACGGCGGTGCAGTCCGGCATCGCCGCGGTCGACCTCCTCGGCAGCACCGGCGACGTCGACCGGATGCTCGCCGTGCACGACGAGGTGGTCGACTTCCTGCGCGGGCTCTGGGGCCGCGGACAGGTGGCGGTCGAGGTGCGGCTGGCCGCGCTCGCGACGGGCCACCTCGCGACGGCCCTGCGCTCCCGGCCGCCGGCCGGCCGCCACGGCCTCCTGCCCGAGGTCGACCGGCTGTGGCTCCAGGCCCAGGCCGTGTGGGGCGAGGGTTCGCTGCTGCAGCCGCCCCTGATCGAGGGCCGGGCCTGGCTGGTGCGCGCGCAGGCGGAGCACCAGCGGGCGCGCTGGGTCGGAGGCGACGACGTGGTCCTCGACGAGCTCGTCGCCCGGTGGCGGGAGGTGGTCGCCCTGTTCGAGCAGTACGGCGAGCGCTACGAGGCGGCGCGCGGCCGGTGGCGCCTCGCCGAGGTGCTCGTCGCTGCCGGCGACCCGAGTGCCGTCGACGAGCTGCGGCGTGCCCGTGAGACGGCGCAGGCCCTGGGCGCGACGCCGCTGCTGGCAGCCCTGGAGCACCTGGCTCCGCACCCGGGCCGGGCGCCCAGCACGCTCACCGCCCGCGAGGCCGAGGTGCTGGGCCTGCTGGCCGAGGGCCGGTCCAACGGCGAGATCGGGCGGGCGCTGTTCATCAGCACCAAGACCGCCAGCGTGCACGTCTCCAACATCCTGGCCAAGCTCGGCGCGGCATCTCGCGGTGAGGCTGTTGCGGTGGCCCGCTCGTCCGGGCTGCTCGGCGACTAAGCCGAGCCGATCTCGACACGTCGCCGCAGCGCGAGGACGCCGTGGGTCAGGCTCACCACGAGCAGGCTCGCACCGAGCATGTGGGCGATGACGAGCGCCTCGGGCAGGTTCGTGAAGTACTGCACGTAACCGATCAGCCCCTGCGCCAGTGCCACCCCCAGCACGACCAGCCAGGCCCGCGCCGGCCCGCGTGCGTCGTCGACGGCGGCCAGCCGGGCGGCCAGCCAGGTGGCGACCACCATCCCGATGAAGATCATCACCAGGTCGGCGTGCAGCCACGACACGGTGCGCGGGTCGACACCGAACCGGTTCGGCTCGTCGGCGTCACCGGAGTGCGGGCCGGAACCGGTGACCACGGTGCCGAGGGTGAGCACCGCGGCACCCACCGCGACCGTGACCCAGGCCAGCCGGGTGACGAGCGGGGCGACGAGCGCATGAGGTGCACCGGCGCCCTCGTGCCGGGCGAACCACAGGTACGACGACACGGCCACCAGGCCCATCGACACCAGGAAGTGCGCGGCCACGATGGCCGGGTTCAGCCCCAGCAGCACCGTGACCCCGCCGAGCAGGGCCTGGCCCAGCACCCCGGCGAGCACCAGCGCAGCAGCCACCTTCATCGGGCGGCGCGGAGCCCACCTCCACACGGCCAGCACCGTCGCGGCCGCAACCACGAGGAGGACGCCGGTCAGGGTTCGGTTGCCGAACTCGATGTACTTGTGGAAGCCCTCGGCCTGTTCGACGGTCGGCGTGATCGAACCGTCGGTGCACTCGGGCCAGGTCGGGCACCCGAGGCCACTGCCCGTGACGCGCACCAGGCCACCCGTCACGACGATGCCCACCTCGGCCACCAGGTTGGCCAGCAGCACGGGGGCCAGCCAGCGGGATCCGATGCGCGGTGCCGCCTGCGGGACGGGGGAGGTGGTGCTCGTGCTCGTCACGCCACAAGGTTACGGCGCCGCGTCACTCCGGCCAGAAACCGGCCGGTCAGTCGCTCCAGCGGAAGAACCGGCGTGCGAGGGCGCCGGCGACCACGCCCCACGCGACGAGCACCGCCCACTGCCCCCACGGCCACCCGCCGTCGACCACGGTGGCGCGCATCGCGTCGCCCAGCGCACCCGAGGGCAGCAGTGCGGCCAGGGTGGCGAGCGCTCCGGGCAGCAGGTCGGTGGGGAACAGCACCCCGAGACCGAGCAGCAGCACCCAGACCAGGTTGGCGATGGCCAACACGGCCTCGGCGCGCACCGTGCCGGCGAGGAGCAGCGCCAGGGCCACGAACGCCGCGCTCCCCAGCAGGAGCGTCACCAGGACGGGCAGGATGCCGACAGCCTCCGGCCGCGCTCCCAGCGCCAGTCCCAGCGCGCCGAGCACGACGACCTGCACGGCGAGCACCGAGAGCACGGCCAGGCACTTCGCGGCGAGCAGGCCACCGCGTCCGAGCGGGGTGGTACCGAGCAGGCGAAGTACGCCGGCCCGGCGGTCGAACCCGGTGGAGATCGCCTGGCCGGTGAAGGCGGTGGAGACGACGGCGAGCGCCAGGGCCCCGGCGAGGGCGACGTCGGCGCGGGGGTCGGGCCCGAGGTCGGGCACCGAAGCGAGGGTCAGCCCGACCAGGGCCAGCGCGGGCAGCACCACCGAGACGAGCAGCTGCTCGCCGTTCGCGAGCAGCGACCGCGTCTCGAAGGACGCTCGGGAGAGCACCCGCTGTCGGGACGGCGCCGCCACGGCCGCCGCCGAGGGACGGTCCTGGGCCGGCGCGCTCATCGTGCCGCCCCGGTGGTCAGCGTGAAGTAGACGTCCTCGAGCGAACGCCCGCCGCGCACCTCGTCGAGCGTGCCGTCGGCCACGACCCGCCCCGCCGCCATGATGACGATCCGGTCGGCCAGCCGCTCGGCCTCCTCGAAGGAGTGCGTGGTCACCACGACGCAGCCGCCGCCGGCTGCCTCGGCCCGCACCAGGTCCCACACCTCGAGCCGAGCGTGTGGGTCCAGGCCGGCCGTGGGCTCGTCGAGGAAGAGCACATCGGGGTGGGGGAGCAGGGCCGCCGCGAGCGCGACCCGCTGGCGCTGGCCGCCCGACATCCGCCGAACCGTGGTGCCGGCGAACGCCGCGATCCCGAGCCGGTGGACCAGCTCGTCGAGCGGCGCCGGGTCGGCGTACAGCGCGGCCAGGTGCCGCAGCAGCGGCAGCGGCCGGCTGGTCGCGGGCAGGCCGCCCTCCTGCAGCATCACCCCGACGCGCGCGCGGTGGTCGGGGCCTGAGCGCCACGGGTCACGACCGAGCACCTGCACCGTGCCGGCATCCGGGCGTTGGAGTCCCTCGAGGCACTCGATGGTGGTGGTCTTACCGGCGCCGTTCGGGCCGAGCAGCGCGGTCACGCTGCCGGCGGTGGCCGCCCACGACGCGCCGTCGACCGCCGTGGTCGTGGCGAACGACCTGCGCAGCTCGCGCACCACCACTGCTCCGGTCACGGCTCGACATCCTAGGCTGGCGCCCATGCCCCGCATCGACAGGGAGGCCGCGCCCGCCACCATGGTGGCCGCCGCGCCCGCCGCGCTCGCCCTCCTGCTCCGCCGTCCGCGCACGGCGGCCCTGCTGGGCCTCCTCCCGGTCGCCGTGGCGGCGTTCTTCCGCGACCCCGACCGAACACCCGACTCCACCGCCGTGCCGGTCGACGACGTCCTGTCCCCGGCCGACGGCAAGGTGATGCACGCGGGAGCCGCCGTCGACGGACTCGCCCCCGAGGGGGAGTGGCAGCAGGTCAGCATCTTCCTGTCCGCGTTCGACGTCCACATCAACCGGGCTCCCTACGGCGGCCGGGTCGTCGAGGTCGTGCAGCGGCCCGGGAAGTGGCTGGCCGCCTACCGGCACGAGAGCGCCCACCTCAACGAGCGCAGCGACATCACCGTCGAGCGGCAGGTCGGCGACGAGCTGCGCCGGGTGCACTTCCGCCAGATCGTCGGCCTGATGGCCCGCCGGGTGGTCACCCGCGTGTCCGAGGCCGACGAGCTCACCACCGGCCAGCGCGTGGGGCTGATGAAGTTCGGCTCCCGGATGGACGTGTTCGTGCCCCCGGAGTGCGACCTGCTCGTCTCCACGGGGGACCGGGTCGTGGCCGGCGAGACCGTGATCGCGCGCTGGGCGCGCCCGACCAAGGTGACCGGGTGACCAGCCCGGCGGCGCCGGGGCGCCGCCGCATCCTCGACCGCTGGCGGCTGGTGTCCCCCACGGGGGCGCAGGTGGTCTCGCTGCGCCAGCTGCCCAAGCGCGATCGTGCCCGGCTGCTCGCCCCGAGCGCCTTCACCACCTTGAACATGTTCAGCGGGCTGTCCTCGGTGATGCTCGCCTTCGACGGGCACTTCACCGTGGCCGCAGCGCTCATCGCGGTGTCCATCGTGCTCGACATCGCCGACGGCTTCGTCGCCCGCCTGATCGGCGCCACCTCGCCGTTCGGCCTGCAGCTCGACTCGCTCGCCGACCTGATCTCGTTCGGGCTGGCGCCGGCCATCCTCGTGCACACCTGGGCGCTCGACGAGTGGCCGATCCTGTCCTGGCTGGCGGCGTTCTTCTGGCTGGCCTGTGCGGCGTTCCGGCTGGCGCGGTTCAACGTGACCATCGACCCGCTGGCCGACAAGCGCTACTTCGTCGGGCTGCCCTCGCCCGGCGCCGCCGCCGTCGTCATGGCCACCATCCTGGCCCTGGACTCGCCGCACTTCGGCCCGGGCACCGGTCCGTGGCAGGCCTGGTTCCCCCTGCTGGTCTCCGTGGTGCCCGCCCTGCTGATGGTGATGACGGTGCGGTTCCGCTCGTTCCGCAACCTGCTGTCGCCACGCACCCGCAACGGCCGCCTCACCACCGCGGCCGCCGGGCTGGCCGTGGTCGGTGGGCTGCTGCTCGCGCCCGGGCTCACCAGCCTGGTCGTCGCCTACGGCTACGTGCTCACCGCCCCGCTCGGCGTGCTCACCGCACCGCTGCGCGAGCGGTGGTTCGGGCCGGAGTCGGTCGCACCTCCGCGACGCCGGATGCCGTCGGTCTTCCTCCCGCTCGACGACGACGAGGCCGACGACGAGGCCGACGACGAGGCGGACGAGGACCACGGTGCGGACGGCGCCGGCGACGCCGTCGAGCGCGGCGTCGAGAGTTAGGTGACCCTTCCTTGGACAGGGTCGCGGCAATTACCTAACATGGGTGTGTGGTTAATACCGATGCCAAGGTCCTCGAGTCGCGCACGCGCGACCGGGTGCTGCGTGTCGTCAGCCAGGAGGGGCCGGTCAGCATCACCGTCCTCGTCGACCGGCTCGGCCTCACCGAGACCGCCGTCCGTCGGCAGGTCGACGCGCTGCACGCCCAGGGCCTGGTCGAGTCCCGCGAGGCCACCGGCCCGCGCCGGCGCGGCCGCCCGGCCAAGTCGTGGGTGCTCACCGAGCGCGGCCACCGCGCCCTGGTCAGCGACTACGACCACCTCGCCGGTGACGCGCTGCGCTTCCTGAGCGACACCGTCGGCGCCGATGCCGTGCACCAGTTCGCCGAGCACCGGGTCGCCTCGCTCGAGCAGCGCTACGCCGACCGCATCGAGGCCGCCGGCGACGACACCGCCGCCCGGGCCACCGCCCTGGTCGACGCGCTCAACGCCGACGGCTATGCGGCATCCGCCCGCCCGGTCGGCATTGCCGGCGGCCAGCTTCCCGGCATCCAGCTGTGCCAGGGCCACTGCCCGGTGCAGCACGTCGCCGCGGAGTTCCCCCAGTTCTGCGAGGCCGAGACCGAGGCGTTCTCGCGCCTGCTCGGCGTCCACGTCCAGCGCCTGGCCACCCTGGCGCACGGCGACCACGTCTGCACGACCTTCGTCCCCACACCGACCACCGAGAGGCCCTCGTCATGACGAGCCACATCGAAGAGCTCAACCCCGGTCTGAAGGACCTCGGCACCTACGCGTTCGGCTGGGCCGACAGCGACACGGCCGGTGAGACCGCGCGCCGTGGGCTCAACGACGAGGTCGTCAGCGACATCTCGGCCCGCAAGCACGAGCCGCAGTGGATGCTCGACCTGCGGCTGAAGTCGCTGCGGCTGTTCGGCAAGAAGCCGATGCCGACCTGGGGCTCCGACCTGTCCGGCATCGACTTCCAGAACATCAAGTACTTCGTGAAGTCCACCGAGAAGCAGGCCGCCTCGTGGGAGGACCTGCCCGAGGACATCAAGAACACCTACGACCGGCTCGGCATCCCCGAGGCCGAGAAGCAGCGCCTCGTCGCCGGCGTCGCCGCGCAGTACGAGTCGGAGGTCGTCTACCACCAGATCCGTGAGGACCTGGAGGAGAAGGGCGTCATCTTCGTCGACACCGACACCGGGCTGCGCGAGCACGAGGACCTCTTCCGCGAGTACTTCACCTCGGTGATCCCCGCCGGCGACAACAAGTTCGCCGCGCTCAACACCGCCGTGTGGTCGGGTGGCTCGTTCATCTACGTGCCGCCGGGCGTGCACGTCGACATCCCGCTGCAGGCCTACTTCCGCATCAACACCGAGAACATGGGCCAGTTCGAGCGCACCCTGATCATCGCCGACGAGGGCTCCTACGTGCACTACGTCGAGGGCTGCACCGCGCCGATCTACAAGAGCGACAGCCTGCACAGCGCGGTCGTCGAGATCATCGTGAAGAAGAACGCCCGGGTGCGCTACACGACCATCCAGAACTGGTCCAACAACGTCTACAACCTCGTCACCAAGCGGGCCACCTGCGCCGAGGGCGCGACGATGGAGTGGATCGACGGCAACATCGGCTCCAAGGTCACCATGAAGTACCCCGCCGTCTTCCTGCTCGGCGAGCACGCCCGCGGCGAGACGCTGTCGATCGCGTTCGCCGGCGAGGGCCAGCACCAGGACGCCGGCTCCAAGATGGTGCACGCCGCCCCCAACACGAGCAGCCAGATCGTCAGCAAGTCGGTAGCCCGTGGCGGTGGCCGCACGTCCTACCGCGGCCTGGTCCAGATCCTCGAGGGCGCCCACGGCTCGAAGAGCTCGGTCGTCTGCGACGCCCTGCTCGTCGACACGATCAGCCGCTCCGACACCTACCCCTACGTCGACATCCGCGAGGACGACGTGCAGATGGGCCACGAGGCCACCGTCTCCAAGGTGTCCGAGGACCAGATGTTCTACCTGATGTCCCGGGGCATGACCGAGGAGGAGGCGATGGCGATGATCGTGCGCGGCTTCGTCGAGCCGATCGCCAAGGAGCTGCCCATGGAGTACGCCCTCGAGCTCAACCGGCTCATCGAGCTGCAGATGGAAGGAGCAGTCGGCTGATGTCGCTGCTGACCCCCCAGCGCCCCACCGCGGGTGCGCACACCGACAGCGCCGCGACGATGGTCCCGAACCAGTCGCGGGCCGAGCGCCCGACGTCGTACGCCGTCGCGGACTTCCCGCTGCCCACCGGGCGCGAGGAGGAGTGGCGGTTCACGCCGGTCGACCGCCTCGGGGCGCTCTTCCACGACGAGGCCACCGGTGCGTGCCTGGAGTGGAGCGAGTCGCTCCCCGACGGCGTCACGCTCGGCACGGCATCCGTGCAGGAGTGGCGCGCCAGCGGCGCACCGGCCCCCGGTGACCGCGCCGCCGCCGTCGCCGCCGCCCACAGCGGTGGCGTCGCGGTGCTCGACATCCCCGCCGAGGCCGACCTCGACGAGCCGGTCCGCATCCGGCTCACGGGCACCGCCCACGAGGTGGTGCACGGCCACCTGCTGGTGCGGGTCGGCCGGTTCGCCCGCGCCACCGTCGTGCTCGAGCACACCGGCAGCTCCCAGTACAGCGAGGTCCTGTCGGTCGTCGCCGGCGACGGCGCGCAGGTCACCCTGGTCACCGTGCAGGAGTGGGACGACGACGCGCACCACCTGGCCCAGCACGACCTGGTCATCGGGCGCGACGCGACCGTGCGGCACATCGCCGTCAGCATCGGCGGCGGCATCGTGCGGTTCAACACCAATGCGTCCTACACCGGCCCCGGCGGCTCGTTCGAGGGCCTGGGCGTCTACTTCGCGGATGCCGGGCAGCACCTCGAGCACCGTCTCTTCGTCGACCACGCGGCGCCGCACTGCCGCTCCAACGTCGAGTACAAGGGCGCGCTGCAGGGCGACACCGCGCACACCGTGTGGGTCGGTGACGTGCTGATCCGTGCCAGTGCCGAGGGCACCGACACCTACGAGCTCAACCGCAACCTCGTGCTCACCGAGGGGGCGCGCGCCGACTCGGTGCCCAACCTCGAGATCGAGACCGGCGAGATCAAGGGTGCCGGGCACGCCTCCGCCACAGGCCGGTTCGATGACCAGCAGCTGTTCTACCTGATGGCGCGCGGCATCCCGGAGCACGAGGCCCGCCGCCTCGTCGTGCGCGGGTTCTTCGCCAGCGTCGTCGGCCGGATCGGCGTGCCCGAGGTGCAGGAGCGCCTGATGGACTCCATCGAGCGTGAGCTCGCCGGGGGTGTCGCCGACCCCGAGCCCGCCGGAGGCGCCGCATGAGCGAGCAGCTGACCGACACCGACTTCGTGCGGGTCTGCCGCCTCGACGAGCTGCCGGCCGAGGGCGCCGCCCTGGCCGAGATCGAGGGTCGCCGCGTCACCATCGTGCGCACCGGCGACGGCGACGTGCACTGCGTCGACGACACCTGCACGCACGCCAACGTCTCGCTGTCCGAGGGCGAGCTCGACGGCTGCACGCTCGAGTGCTGGCTGCACGGCTCGCGCTTCGACCTGCGCACCGGTGAGCCCACCGGCCCGCCGGCCATCACCCCCATCGCCGTCCACACCGTCCGTATCGAGGGTGACGACGTCTTCGTCGCCCTGTCCGAGGAGAGCTGAGCACCGCATGTCAACCCTTGAGATCAAGGACCTCCACGTCTCCGTCGACACCGAGGAGGGCGCCAAGGAGATCCTGCGCGGCGTCACCCTGACCATCCGGTCCGGCGAGACCCACGCCATCATGGGCCCCAACGGGTCGGGCAAGTCGACGCTGGCCTACTCGGTGGCGGGTCACCCGAAGTACACCGTCACCTCCGGCTCGGTCACCCTCGACGGCGAGGACGTGCTCGCGATGAAGGTCGACGAGCGCGCCCGCGCCGGCCTGTTCCTCGCGATGCAGTACCCCGTCGAGGTCCCCGGCGTCACCGTCTCCAACTTCCTGCGCACCGCCAAGACCGCCATCGACGGCGATGCCCCCAAGCTGCGCACCTGGGTCAAGGACATGAAGGGCGCCATGGCTCAGCTGCGCATGGACCCCGCCTTCGCCGAGCGCAACGTCAACGAGGGTTTCTCCGGCGGCGAGAAGAAGCGCCACGAGATCCTCCAGATGGAGCTGCTGCGGCCCAAGTTCGCCGTGCTCGACGAGACCGACTCCGGGCTCGACGTCGACGCGCTGCGGGTCGTCTCCGAGGGCGTCAACCGCGCCAAGGAGGCCACCGGCGCCGGCGTGCTGCTCATCACGCACTACACGCGCATCCTGCGCTACATCGAGCCCGACTTCGTGCACGTCTTCGTCGACGGCCGGATCGCCGAGGAGGGTGGCAAGGAGCTCGCCGACCGCCTCGAGGCCGAGGGCTACGACCGCTTCCTCCCCGAGGCCGTCGAGACGGTCGAGGCCTGAGTTGGCTGCCGCCCCCCTTCCCGACGAGGAGCTGGCCCGCATCCGGGCCGACTTCCCGATCCTGACCCGCACCGTGCGCGGGGGGCACCCTCTGGTCTACCTCGACTCGGGTGCCACCTCGCACAAGCCGCGCCAGGTGCTCGACGCCGAGCGTGGGTTCTACGAGCACACCAACGCCGCGGTGCACCGGGGCGCGCACCAGCTCTCCGAGGAGGGCACCGACGCCTACGAGTCGGCCCGCGCGACCATCGCGGCGTTCATCGGCGCCCGGGCCGACGAGGTCGTCTTCACCCGCAACGCCACCGAGGCCATCAACCTCGTGGCTTATGCCTTCACCAACGGCACGCACGGCGGCGGAGGTGGCCACGGCGACCGGTTCACCCTGCGCCCGGGCGACGAGGTCCTCGTCACCGAGATGGAGCACCACGCCAACCTCATCCCGTGGCAGGAGGCCTGCCGGCGCACCGGTGCCACGCTGCGCTGGGTACCGGTCACGCCCGACGGCCGGCTCGACCTCACCGACCTCGACACGCTGCTGAACGAGCGCACCAAGGTGTTCGCGTTCACCCACGTGTCCAACGTGCTCGGCACCCTCAACCCGGTGCAGGAGCTCACCGAGCGCGCCCATGCCGTCGGCGCCCTCGTGGTGCTCGATGCCTGCCAGTCGGTGCCGCACCTGCCGGTGGCCGTCGACGACCTCGGGGTCGACTTCCTGGCCTTCTCCGGGCACAAGATGTTCGGCCCACTCGGCATCGGCGTGCTGTGGGCCCGCCCCGAGCTGCTCGACGAGATGCCGGTGTTCCTCACCGGTGGCTCGATGATCGAGACGGTCACCATGGAGGGCTCCACCTACGCACCGGCGCCGCAGAAGTTCGAGGCCGGTGTGCCCGTGGCGGCCCAGGCGGTCGGCCTTGCCGCTGCCTGCGGCTACCTCTCCGCGCTCGGGCTCGACCGGGTGCACGCCCACGAGCAGGCCCTCACCCGGCAGCTGCTCGAGGGTCTCGCCCTGCGCCCGTGGGTGCGGGTGCTCGGCCCCGACGACCTGCGCGAGCGCGGCGGAGCGGTGGCCTTCGTCGTCGACGGCGTGCACGCCCACGACGTCGGACAGGTGCTCGACGACAGCGGCGTCGCCGTGCGGGTGGGCCACCACTGCGCGTGGCCGCTGCACCGCGCGCTCAAGGCCCAGGCCAGCACCCGCGCCAGCTTCGCGGCGTACACGACCCCCGCCGAGGTCGACGCCCTCCTCGGCGCGCTCGACCGCGTGCCGGCGATGTTCGGGCTCGAGGTCGCGGTCTGATGGACCTCTACCAGGAGCTCATCCTCGAGCACTACAAGCGTCCGGTGCGCGCCGGCCTGCGCGACCCCTTCGAGGCCGAGGTGCACCACGTCAACCCGACCTGCGGCGACGAGGTCACCCTGCGCGTGCACGTCACGGGCACCGGTGACGACGCCGTCGTCGAGGACGTGTCCTACGACGCCATGGGCTGCTCGATCAGCGTGGCCTCGGCGTCGATCCTCGCCGAGGAGATCACCGGCGAGTCCGTCGCCCACGCCCGCGAGACCGTCGAGGCGATGCGCTCGATGCTCACCAGCAAGGGGGAGGACCCCGGCGACGAGGAGCAGATCGGCGACGGGGTCGCCCTCTCCGGCGTCGCCAAGTACCCCGCCCGCGTCAAGTGCGCCCTCCTGTCCTGGATGGCCTTCACCGACGCCCTGCACCAGGCCGAAGGAGCCACAGCATGACCGAGACCACCACCAGCAGCCCCAACTCCCGGGCCAACGTCGCCGACGTCGAGGAGGCCCTGCGCGACGTCGTCGACCCCGAGCTCGGCATCAACGTCGTCGACCTCGGCCTCGTCTACGGCATCACCGTCGACGGGCAGAACCACGCCGTCATCGACATGACCCTCACCTCGGCGGCCTGCCCGCTCACCGACGTCATCGAGGACCAGACCGAGCAGTCGCTCGAGGGCCTCGTGGCGTCCTATCGGGTGAACTGGGTCTGGATGCCGCCGTGGGGTCCGGACAAGATCACCGACGACGGCCGCGAGCAGCTGCGGGCCCTCGGCTTCAACATCTGACCCACGGTCGCATCGTGACCAGTCGCGTCGTCGAGGTGGCCCCGGCACGACTCGACGGCTGGCTGGAACGCTTCGCCGCCAACAACCCCGACGGACCCCAACGGGTCGTCGGGGTTGCGCGTTTCGACCACGACCCGCTGGCGCTCGTGCTCGTACGGCGAGGCGGGTATGCCGTCGGTGTGGGCTCCGGCGACCGGCTCACCGCCCACAAGGTCGGAAGCCGCTACGTGCAGTCGCGCACCGCAGCCGGTGGCTGGAGCCAGCAGCGCTTCGCCCGCCGACGGGCCAACCAGGCCGACGGCCTGGTCGGGGCGGCCGCGGAGCACGCGGTGCGGCTGCTCACCGGCATCCACCCCCGGGGTGTCGTGCTGGGGGGCGACAAGGCGCTCGTGGCGACCCTGCTCGAGGACCCGAGGCTGGCCGGCATCCGGGAGCTGCCGCGCCGCGAGCTCTACGACCTGCCCGACCCGCGCCTCGACGTGCTCGACAAGGCGCTCGAGCGTGGTCGGGCGGTGCGGGTCACCATCGACGAGTAGCCCGCTCGAGCTCACTCGACCGTGGCGGCCGCGAAGGTGTTGCACTGGTTGAGGTCGCCGGTCTTGTAGCCCTGCAGGAACCAGCGCTGGCGTGCCTCGGCGGAGCCGTGCGTCCAGGTCTCGGGGTTCACCCGGCCCTGGGTGGCCTGCTGGATGCGGTCGTCGCCGACCGACGAGGCGGCCGAGAGCGCGTCCTTGATGTCCTGGTCGGTCAGCGGCTTGAGGAACGGCGTACCGCTCTTCTGGTCGTTGACGGTAGAGGCGTGCTTGGCCCAGACCCCGCCCAGGCAGTCGGCCATCAGCTCGGTCTTCACGGCACCGGACTCGGGGCCCTGCGGGTCGCGCTGTGCCTGGTCGAGCAGCCCCAGCTGGTCCTGCAGCGCGTGTCCGTACTCGTGCGCGACGACATACTCCTGCGCGAGCGGCCCACCGCTGGAACCGAACTGGTCCTGCAGGATCTGGAAGAAGCTGGCGTCGATGTAGACCCGCTTGTCGAGCGGGCAGTAGAAGGGACCCACCTGGTTGCTCGCGGTGCCGCAGTCCGACTGCGTCTGCCCGTCGTAGATCACGGTCTTCGTCGGCTGCCACTCCTTGCCGAAGCGGGGCAGCTCGGAGGCCCAGTAGGCCTGCACGGAGTTCACCGTCCCGATGATGCGGCACTCGGTGTCCGCGTTCGCGTCGGCGCCCTTCTTGCACTGGCTGAACGCGTTGGGGTCCTCGCTGCCGGCGGCGCCGACCTGGGTCGGGTCGAGGCCTGCGGTGGACCCGTCGTTGCCGCCGAACACGCCGTTGAAGAGCAGCGTGAGGATCAGGATGACGATGCCACCCAGGCCCCCGCCGACGACCAGGCCGCCGGGGGCGCCGCCCCCACCGCCCCCGCCGGAGGACACCTGTGAGGTGTCGAGGCTGACGTTGTCGTTGAAGCTCATGCTCGGGCCTCCGGGGGGCAGGTGCGTGGACCGCGCGGAGCGCAGCGGCACCTAGACTAGAGGCCGAATGCCCGTTGCCGTGCGCCACCTGCGCACCCTTGTCGTGCGCGTCCGGCCCCACACCGAAAGGTCCCACCGTGATCACCGCTGCCGCCGTCGAGCTGCGCGCGGGCTCCCGCCTGCTCCTCGACGCCGCTTCGTTCCGGGTGGCCCCCGGCGACAGGGTGGGCCTGGTCGGGCGCAACGGCGCGGGCAAGACCACGCTCACCAAGGCGCTCGCCGGGGTGGCCCAGCCGGCGGCCGGCACCATCACCCGCAGCGGCGAGGTGGGCTACCTGCCGCAGGACCCGCGCACCGGTGACCTGCACATCACCGCCCGCGACCGGGTGCTCTCCGCCCGCGGGCTCGACACCATCGTGCGCGACCTTCGGGCCGCCGAGCACGCGATGGCGAGCGAGACCGGCGAGAAGCAGGACAAGGCGATGCGTCGCTACGGCCGGCTCGAGGCCGAGTTCACCGCGGCCGGCGGGTACGCGGCCGAGTCCGAGGCCGCGCAGATCGCGGGTGCCCTCGGCCTCGACGAGCGGGTGCTCGGCCAGGCGCTCGGAACGCTCTCCGGCGGCCAGCGCCGCCGCATCGAGCTGACCCGCATCCTGTTCTCCGGAGCCGAGACCCTCCTGCTCGACGAGCCCACCAACCACCTCGACGCCGACTCCATCGCCTGGCTGCGCGACCACCTCAAGGGCTACCGGGGCGGGCTCGTGGTCATCTCGCACGACGTCGAGCTGCTCGACGCCGTGGTCAACAAGGTGTTCCACCTCGACGCCAACCGCGGCGAGCTCGACCAGTACAACCTGGGCTGGAAGGCCTACCTCCTGCAGCGCGAGACCGACGAGCGGCGCCGCAAGCGCGAGCGCGCCAACGCCGAGAAGAAGGCGTCGGTGCTGATGGCTCAGGCCGACAAGATGCGCGCCAAGGCCACCAAGACCGTCGCGGCCCAGAACATGGCCCGCCGCGCCGAGCGGCTGCTGAGCGGCCTGGAGGCCGAGCGCACCCACGACAAGGTCGCCAAGCTGCGCTTCCCCAAGCCGTCGCCGTGTGGCAAGACGCCGCTGCGCGCCAGCGGGCTGTCGCGTTCCTACGGGTCGCAGGAGGTCTTCACCGACGTCGACCTCGCCATCGACCGCGGCTCGCGCGTCGTCGTGCTCGGCCTCAACGGCGCCGGCAAGACCACCCTGCTGCGCATGCTCGCCGGCGTCGACACCCCCGACACCGGCCAGGTCGAGCCCGGCCACGGTCTGAAGATCGGCTACTACGCCCAGGAGCACGAGAACCTCGACGTCGGGCGCACCGTGCTCGAGAACATGAAGTCGGCCGCGCCCGACCTCGGCGAGACCGACGTGCGCAAGGTGCTCGGCTCGTTCCTGTTCAGCGGCGACGACGTCAACAAGCCGGCCGGGGTGCTCTCGGGCGGCGAGAAGACCCGACTCTCGCTGGCCCTGCTCGTGGTGTCGTCGGCCAACGTACTGCTGCTCGACGAGCCCACCAACAACCTCGACCCGGCCTCGCGCGAGGAGATCCTCGGCGCGCTGCGCACCTTCGAGGGCGCCGTCGTGCTGGTCACCCACGACGAGGGTGCCGTCGACGCGCTCGAGCCGGAGCGCATCCTGCTGCTGCCCGACGGCGTCGAGGACCTGTTCAGCGCCGACTACCGCGACCTGGTCAACCTCGCCTGATCCCGGCCCAGCCGCGGCGGTCATACTGCGGTCATGACCCGTCGGCGCACGGCCGTCACGGTGCTCGCCACCGTCGCGGTGCCGCTCGCCTTGGTCGCCTGCAGCAGCCCGGATGCCGTGACGTCACCGTCCGCTTCCACCTCGCCGCCCGCGGCCGCGACGTCGGCACCGTCGGGTGCGCCGTCCGCCACTCCGGCGACGACATCGTCACCGAGCCCCACGGCATCCGCCCTGCCGGCCAGCGTGCGGTTCTCGGCGCTCGGCGACATCAACTCCACCCGAGCGTCGGACGCGGTGCTGCGGTCCATCGGCGCGCGCCACGACGACTTCACCCTCGCGCTGGGCGACCTGTCCTACGGTGACAACGGCGCGGAGGGCGCCTGGTGCCGGTTCGTCACGGAGCGGGTCGGCACCGACCACCCGTTCGAGCTGGTCTCCGGCAACCACGAGTCCGACGGCGAGAACGGCGACATCGACCGCTTCGCCCGGTGCCTGCCGAACCGGCTGCCCGGGCTCATGGGCACCTACGGGCGGCAGTGGTTCGTCGACCAGCCGGCATCCCACCCGGTGGTGCGGGTCGTGATGATCTCGCCCGCACTCGACTTCGGCCACGGTCCGTGGTCCTACGCCAAGACCACCCCCCACTACGAGTGGCTGAGTGCGGCGGTCACCGGGGCGCGGGCCGCCGGCATCCCCTGGGTCGTCGTCGGAATGCACAAGCCCTGCCTCTCGGCCGGCAACTACGAGTGCGACCCCGGTGCCGACGTCGTCGACCTCATGCTCGACACCGGCGTCGACCTGGTGCTGACCGGCCACGAGCACCTCTACCAGCGCACCCGGCCGCTGGGCCTCGGTGCCGGCTGCCGGACGATCCATCCCGGCCACTTCGACCCGGGGTGTGTCACCACCGGGGACGGCACGACGTTCATCACGGTCGGCACGGGCGGCACCCCGCTGCGCGACGTGCACCGAGCAGACCCGGAGCGCCGGTACTTCGCCACCCTCAGCGGCAAGGACGTCGACCCCTCGTACGGATCGCTCGACGTGCAGGTGACCGCAGACCGGCTCACCGCATCCTTCGTGCCGGTGGCGGGCGGCTCGTTCACCGACGAGGTGGTGCTCGCCCCCCGGCGATGAGCAGGTGCTGGTGGTGCAGCCGGTTTGTGCAGGGGCGCTTTCGGGTACCCCCATCCCATGCAGGCCACCAGACCGGGCTCGACGGAGCGCCGCGGGGGTGCGCTGCCGGAGGTGAGTCCCCGGGCAGCGCGCGAACCCTCACCCGACGCGAACACCGTGGTCATGCTGCGTCCCCTGGGCTCACCCACCAGCCTCGGGCTGTTCGGGCTTGCCGCCGCCACCTTCACCCTGGCCGGGCTCCAGCTCGGCTGGATCCCCGCCAGCCAGGGCTCCGCGGTCGGGCTGGTGCTCATCGGCTTCGCCGCACCGGCGCAGCTCCTCGCGTCGGTGCTCGCGTTCCTGGCGCGCGACGCCGTGGTCGGCACGGCGATGGGAGTGCTGTCGCTCACCTGGCTCTCGAGCGGGCTCGTCATGGTCACCGGCGACCCGGGGCAGCGTTCCGGAGCGCTCGGACTCCTGCTGCTGACGAGCGCCGTGGCAGTGGAGCTCACCGGCCTCACCGCGACCCTGGCCCGGCTCGCGGCCGGTGCGGTGCTGATCACGGCCGCCGTGCGCATCGGCGTGACCGGTCTGTTCCAGCTCTCCGGTCAGCCGTGGCTGGAGACGACCGCGGGGGTCCTTGGCGTGCTCCTCGCCGTCCTCGCGGTGCTGGTCGCCTGGGCGTCCGAGCTGGAGGACGCCGGGCGCCCCTTCCCGGTGCCGACGGGCCGCCGGGGGAAGGGCCGGGTGGCCGTCGAGGGCTCCCTGCCCGACCAGGTGCGCGACGTGGCCAACGAGCCGGGCGTGCGCGCGCGGCTCTGACCGGCACCCGGCTGGCCCGGTCCCGCAAGAGCCACACCGGGAACGCCTCAGCCCTGCTCCACCGTGCGGCGCACGTGTGCGGTGATCTCGTCCCGGGCTCGCCGGCCCTCGGGCGTCGGCAGCAGCGGGTAGTCGTGCGGTGAGCCCGGCTCGACGTGCAGGGTGAGGTCGGCCGTGGGCGGTGCCAGCTCGCGCAGCCGGTCGCAGTCGGGGCGGCAGATGTCGCGCGACCCGACGAGCACGAGCGTGGGAGGGAGCCCGCCGAGGTCGCCGTAGAGCGGGCTGACCGCGGGGTCGGTGAGGTCGCGCCCGGCCGCCCAGCGGGCCGCGATCGGCCGCATGCCGGCCCGGGTGAGCCACGGGTCGCGCCGTTCGACCGCCTCGATGGCCGGGTTGGACATCGACAGGTCGAGCCACGGCGCGATGAGCGTGAGGCCGGCAATACTGCGGTCGCCGGCGTGGGCCTGGGCCAGGAGCAGGGTCAGCGTGCCACCCGCGGAGTCACCCAGCACGTGCAGCGGTGCCTGTGGTGCCAGGAGCTCGTGGAGGGCGGCGAGGAAGGCCTCGGCGTCGGTCACGTCGTGCGCGGGGGCGAGCGGGTAGCGGGCGACGTGCACTCGGCGGCCGGTGGTGTCGGCGAGGTGGGCGATCAGCGACCAGTGCTGCGCCTGGATGCCGTTCACGAACGCGCCGCCGTGCAGGTACACCAGCGCACCGGACGCCGCGACGGCATCCGAGCGCGGGCGGACCGTCACCACGTCCCCGCCGCCGAGCGCCTGGGTGGTGAGGCGCCCGGCGAGGTCGTCTGGGGCATCGGCCGCGGGCAGGGCGTGGGCCATGCTGCGCAGCCCCGCCTCCACCGTGCGGTAGCGCTTCTTGCGGGTGGCGCGCAGGTAGCCCCGCACCGCCACGGTCTGCCAGCTCGTCACCGGCGCAACGATGCCACGATCAGGCGGGGATGGCGGGCAGCCGGGTCAGCGCCTCGGCGACGGCCTGCTGCAGCTCGGTGTCGGCCCAGGTGTGGTCGACGAGATCACCGCTGAGGTAGGCGTCGTAGGCGGGCAGGTCGAGGTGTCCGTGGCCGCACAGCGCGGTGAGGATGACCTTCTCCTCGCCGGTCTCGATGCACGCGATCGCCTCGTCGACCGCCGCCGCGAGGGCGTGCGTCGGCTCCGGCGCCGGAACGATGCCCTCGGTGCGGGCGAACAGCACCCCGGCCGCGAAGCAGTCCTTCTGTGTCTTGGCGACCGCCTCGATGAGGTCCTCCTCGTAGAGGTGGCTGATGAGCGGGCTCATCCCGTGGTAGCGCAGGCCACCGGCGTGGATCGGGTCGGGGATGAAGTCGTGGCCGAGCGTGTGCATCTTGAGCATCGGGGTCAGGCCGGCGACGTCGCCGAAGTCGTAGGCGTAGGTGCCCTGGGTCAGGCTCGGGCAGGAGGCCGGCTCCACGGCGCGGATGACCGGGCCGGTGCCGTTCGCGAGCTTCTCGCGGATGAAGGGGAAGGTGAGGCCGCCGAAGTTCGAGCCGCCACCGGTGCACCCCACGATGAGGTCGACGCTCTCGCCGATCTTCGCGAGCTGGAGCAGGGCCTCCTCACCGATGATCGTCTGGTGCAGCAGCACGTGGTTGAGAACCGAGCCCAGGGCGTAGTTCGCCGTGGGGTCCTGGGCGGCCACCTCGACGGCCTCGCTGATCGCCAGGCCCAGCGAGCCGGGCGAGTTCGGGTCGCTGGCGAGCATCGTGCGGCCGGACTCGGTGAGGTCGGAGGGGCTGGGATGCACGGTGCCGCCGAAGATCTCCATCATGATCTTGCGGTAGGGCTTGGCGTCGTAGGAGGCCCGTACCTGCCAGACCTCGCACTCCAGGTCGAACTGGGCGCACGCGAACGACAGTGCCGTGCCCCACTGCCCAGCGCCCGTCTCGGTGGTGAGCTTGCGGATGCCGGCCTTGGCGTTGTAGTACGCCTGCGGCACAGCGGTGTTGGGCTTGTGTGAGCCGGCGGGGGAGACCCCCTCGTACTTGTAGTAGATCCGGGCCGGCGTGCCGAGTGCCTTCTCGAGCCGGTGGGCCCGGTAGAGGGGGGAGGGCCGCCACAGCCTGTAGACGTCCTGGACCTCCTGCGGGATGTCGACGTACTGCTCGGTGGTCACCTCCTGCGCGATGAGGTCCATCGGGAAGATCGGCGCCAGGTCGTCGGGGCCGACGGGCTGCCCGGTGCCGGGGTGCAACGGCGGCGGGGGAGGCGTCGGCAGGTCGTGGAGGAGGTTGTACCAGCGCGTCGGCATCTCGTCCTCGTCGAGCAGGACCTTGTGGCGCAGCGGTGCGGGCACGGCATACCTCTTCCTCGGCCGGCGACCGCCCCGGTGGCGGCGCCGCCGTCATCCTCGGGTGGGGCACCTGCGGGCACAAGGGGGTGCCCACGGGCAGGAACACCTGTCGGAGGGCGGTGGTTGACTGACAGGGCCAGACGACGACTTGAGGAGCACGACCGGTGAGCATGCAAGGGTGGCAGGCGCTGCACAGCCTGAGCCGCGACTCCAGCGTCAAGGAGCGCCGCCTGGCTCCCGGCACCACCAAGCGGGTGCTGGCCTACGCCCGGCCCTACAAGGTGCAGATCGCCTGGTTCCTCGGCGTCGTCGTCATCGAGTCGATGCTGGTGGTCGCCTCGCCGCTGCTGCTGAAGTCGCTGGTCGACGACGGCATCTACCCCAAGGACTCCGCGGTCGTGGTGCGGCTGTCCCTGCTGGTGGCGCTGATCGCGATCGTCGGCGCCGGCCTCACCCTCGTCGAGCGGTGGTTCTCCGCGCGCATCGGTGAGGGCCTCATCTACGACCTGCGCACGCAGGTGTTCTCGCACGTGCTCCGCCAGCCGGTCGCGTTCTTCACCCGGGCGCAGACCGGAGCCCTGGTCACCCGCCTGGGCAACGACGTCATCGGTGCCCAGCAGGCGTTCACCTCGGTGCTGTCCAGCGTCGTCAGCAACGCCATCACCCTGGTGCTCATCATCGGGGCGATGGCCGTGCTGTCCTGGCCCCTCACGCTGGGTGCGCTGGCCCTGGTGCCGTTCTTCCTCGTGCCGGCCCGGGTGATGGGGCGGCGGCTGGCCAGCCTGGCGCACGAGCAGATGGTGCAGAACGCCGAGGTCGGCACCCGGATGACCGAGCGCTTCAACGTGGCCGGCGCCCTGCTCGTCAAGCTCTTCGGCCGCCCGGCCGTCGAGGACCGCGAGTACGCCGTGCGGGCCGCCAGCGTGCGCGACATCGGGGTTCGCATCGCGGTCAACCGCTCGGTGTTCTTCGTCGCCCTCACCCTCGTGGCCTCCCTGGCGACCGCGATGGTCTACGGCGTCGGTGGCCTGATGGCCGTCAACGACACCCTCACGGTGGGCACGCTGCTCGCCCTCACCGCGCTGTTGAGCAGGCTCTACGGCCCGCTCACCGCCATCTCCAACGTGCGGGTCGACATCCTCACCGCGCTCGTCTCGTTCGAGCGGGTCTTCGAGGTGCTCGACCTCGAGCCGCTGGTGGCCGAGGCGCCGGAGGCCCGCCCGGTGCCTGCGGGCCCCGTGCGCGTCGAGGTCGACGGGGTGTCCTTCTCCTACCCGTCGGCCGACGAGGTGTCGCTGGCCTCGCTCGAGACCACGGCCAGCGGCGACCGGCGTGGCAGCGGCCCGGTGCTGCGCGACGTGTCGTTCACCGTCGAGCCCGGCTCGCTCGTCGCCCTGGTGGGTCCCAGCGGTGCCGGCAAGACGACGATCACCTCGCTGGTGGCCCGCCTCTACGACCCCACGGCGGGTGCCATCCGCATCAACGGGCTCGACCTGCGCGACGCGCAGACCGAGTCGCTGCACGACGCCGTCGGCGTCGTCACCCAGGACGCCCACCTCTTCCACGACACGATCCGCGCCAACCTCGCCTACGCCGCGCCGGCCGCCACCGAGGACGAGATGGTGGCGGCGCTGCGGGCGGCCCAGGTCTGGTCGCTCGTCGACTCGCTGCCCTCCGGCCTCGAGACCGTCGTCGGTGACCGGGGCCACCGGCTCTCGGGTGGTGAGAAGCAGCGGCTCGCCATCGCCCGGCTGCTGCTCAAGGGCCCCGGGCTCATCGTGCTCGACGAGGCGACCGCCCACCTCGACAGCGAGTCGGAGCAGGCCCTGCAGCGCGCCCTCGACCACGCGCTGCGCGACCGCTCCGCCCTCGTCATCGCCCACCGGCTGAGCACCGTGCGACACGCCGACCAGATCCTCGTCGTCGACGACGGCACCGTCGTCGAGCGCGGCACCCATCACGAGCTGGTCGCCGCGGGGGGCCTCTACAGCGAGCTCTACCGCACCCAGTTCAACGACGAGCTCGGCGAGGTGCTCGACGCCCGTGCCTGAGGCGGCTCAGCGTCACCAACGACGACTCCGTCTCCATCGAGGCCCAGCGTGACCTCTGACCACCGAGTGTCGCGGTCGCGGCTGGGCCGACCCGGTCGTCTTCGTCGACGAGGGCATCTCCGGCTCCAAGGACGTCAAGCGCCCAGCCCGCGTCGTGGCCTGATCGGCGATGCGCTCGACACCGTCCGCGTCGGTCGTGGTCGTTCCACAGGCCGCGTGGAGGTCGTCTGGCGCGGACAGAGCCCCGAGGCTGCCTGAGCGTCTGCTTGCCCGTGCGGCTGAGCGTGGCGAGGCCAGGAGCCGCGCTGGGCTGGACGCGCTGCAAGACGTGCATCGTCTCCCGCATCTCGGCTGCCGAGGGTCCCGCCAGGAAGGCGCTGAGCGGGACTCCCAGGGCATGGCAGATGGAGTAAGCGTCCAGTAGGAGCGCTCTGCGCTCCCCGGACTCCAAGGCTGCAAGCGCCGGTCTGCTCACTCGGCCTCGGAGGTCTGCCTCAGCCCGGGATGACGACCCAGCGACAGTTGCCGGCCACCCCACTGCGGTAGTCGCACGCGCCGAGCCGGACGTCCGAGGCCTCGCGCAGCACGTCGAAGCGCTGTCCCACGCACGAGCCGTCGGCCCGGTTGTCGACGAGCGTCGCACGCCTCTTGAAGCGCCCGTCGGCCTGGCGGACCTCGATGATGCCGACAGCGCCGTCCCGGTTGCCGCTCGACCGGTCGCACACGCTGAGCTTGTCGTGGAGGTCCCAGAAGTCCGCGATGGCGTTGCCGGTCCTGGAGAAGACCGTCCCGCTGTCGGCGGAGGCGCTCGGTGCCCCGAGGACCGCCCCCGTCCCGATCGCCGCAGCCGCCAGCAGAACCCGTGCGCGGTGCATCCCCATGGTGCTTCTCCCCCTGCCCCGACAGGCCCTGCACCCGTCCCTTCTCGGAGTGTGCCACAGGGCGCCCGGCCCACGGGCAACACTGTCGAACCGACGAGTCCGTCCCGCCGCCGATGGAACCAGTTGGTTCCAAACTCCCTGATGCAACCTCCTTGACCCGGTTCAACGACGAGCTCGGTGAGGTGCTCGACGCCCGTGCCTGAGGGGAATCCTCGACCAGCCGGATGAGGGCCGGTCACCGAGGTGCGAGAATCCTCAGCGTGGCCGACGAGGGGCAGGGGTGGAGCGAGCGCCGGGTGCGGGTCGGGAGCCGCGACCTCTTCGTCCGGGTCAGCTCCGGCCCGAGCGACGCCGTGCCGATCGTCCACGTGCACGGGTTCGGCATCTCCGGGTCCTACCTGATGCCCACTGCCCGCCTGCTGGCACGGCACGCCGTCAACGTCGTGCCCGACCTGCCGGGCTACGGCCACAGCGCGCGGCGCGACCACACCCTGGACATTCGCGAGCTGGCCGAGGCGGTGCTGGGCCTGCTCGACGCGCTCGCCATGGACAAGGTGGTCCTGCTGGGCAACTCGATGGGCTGCCCGGTCAGCCTCGAGGTCTCTCACGCCGCACCGGAGCGCGTGGACCGGATGGTGCTGGTGTCACCTGCGGGTGGCGTCCAGAACCAGCCGCTGGGCCGGGCGCTGGTCCAGCTGGCCCAGGACGGCCTTCGCGAGTCGCCGCGGATGGCGCGCGTCGCCGTGCCCGACTACCTGGGCTTCGGCCCGGTGAACGCGCTGCGGCTGTTCCACCAGCTGACCCTGTTCCCCTCGCTGGAACGGTTGGTGCGCACCCCCGTGCCGACCCTGACAGTGCTGGGCAGCCGCGACCCGCTGATGCCGGGCCCGGCCCGGGTGATCGAGGTGGCCCGGATGTCGCCGGAGCACGTCAGCGTGGTCGTCATCCACGGTGCTGCGCACGCGATCAACTACAGCCACCCCGGCGAGTTGGCCAACGTCGTCACCGCGTGGCTGGAGGACCGTGAGATCGTCGACGACCCCGACCAGCCGGGCGACGCGCGGGTCTTCTCGGTGCCGAAGGACTGAACCCCTCCAGGCGCGGGGGCCGGCGTCCTGCGACGACGACCTCCGGTCACGAGAGGTCGCGCAGCGCCCGGGCCTCGACGTCGGCGAGCACCTCGTCGGCGGCCTCGGCGCTCACCTCCCCGTTGCGCCGTGCCTCGAGCACGATGCTCCGCTCGGCCTCGCTGGCCCGGTGGAGCACGGCATCCAGGTGGTCGGCGTGGTGGTCAGCGCCATCTCCGGGGTGGCCGGCGGGCCGGAGCCGGGACGCCGCCAGCGCGTCCTGTGCGGCGAGGTAGCCCTCGTACTGCAGCTCGGCGGCGCGCCGGACCGCCCGCGGTGTCCCGGGGCCGGCCGAGCGCACCGACTCGAGGGCGGCCGCCGCCGCGCGTTGGCGCAGGGCCGCCACCTCGGGCGCGGAGCTGCCGGCGGTCCCCACCCCGAGCCTGCGGACCAGGGGCGACAGGGTCAGCCCCTGGACGACGAGAGTGAGCAGTACGGTGGCCAGGCCGACGGCGATGATCGTGTCCCGGTTCGGGAACGGTGCACCGGATGCCGTGGTGAGGGGCAGCGCCAGGGCGGTCGCCACGGTCACCACCCCGCGCATCCCCGCCCAGCCCACCACCAGCGTCTCGCGCCAGCCGGCGGGAGCGTCGGGGGACAACCCGCGCCACGGGAGCCGCGCCAGCCGGGCGGCGGGGAACACCAGGGCCAGCCGAACGCCGACGAGCGTGACGATCACGGCGAGCGCCAGCAGGATCACGTCGGCCTGCGGAGTGCTGCGGCGCAGCACGTCGGTGAGCTCGAACCCGATCAGGACGAAGACGACGCAGGTGATGACGTAGTCGGCGAAGCCCCACACCGCGCGGCCGAGCAGCCAGCCCCCTGAGCTGAGGGCCGGGTGGCCGTAGCTTCGCAGGTACAGCCCCAGGGCCAGCACGGCCAGCACCCCCGAGCCGTGCACCTGCTCCGCCACGAGGTACACCGCGAACGGGGCGGCCAGGGTCACCAGGGTCTCGGCGGCGGCGATCCGTAGGGCGGCGAGGGCCCACCGGGTGAGCAGCCCACCCACGAGGCCGACCCCGACGCCGCCCGCCACGGCGAGCACCAGGCGCACGCTCACCTCCCCGGGGGTCAGGCGACCGCTCACCACCGTGGCGACCGCCGCGCCGTAGAGCACCAGGGCGGTGGCGTCGTTGAACATGCCCTCGCCCTCGAGCACGGTGACCACCCGGTGTGGGAGCCGCAGGCGGCGCGCCACGGCGGTGGCCGCCACCGGGTCCGGCGGTGCCACCACGGCGCCGAGGACCCACGCGGCACCCCAGCCCAGGCCGGCCAGCGAGGCGACCCAGGCGGCCGCCCCGGCGCTGACGACGGTGAGGCCGACCGCCAGCAGCAGGATCGAGCGGGACTGGTCACGGAACTCGCGCGCCGTCGCGCGCTGGGTGGCGGCGAAGAGCAGCGGCGGCAGCACCAGCGGCAGGATCAGGTCCGGCTCCACGCTGAGCGCCGGCATCCCGGGCAGCACGGGGAGCAACAGGCCGTAGACCGTCAGCAGCACGGGTACGGCACCTTGACGCGGTCGCCACCGGCGTGAGCACGACGATGCCGGCCAGGAGCAGCGCGGCCAGGACGACGGTGCTCATCGCTCCTCCGTGGTGGGCGTGGGTGCCGCGTCGGCCGCGGTCCGTCCGCGAAGGCTACTCGTCCTCCTCGTCCCAGATCCGGGTCTTCCTCGGCTTGGCGGGGTACCGCTCGGGGTTCTCCAGGCGCAGCTCGCGGCGGATGCCGAACGGGATCAGGACGAATCCCATGACCATGAGCAGCCACCACTGGTAGGCATACGCCTGGTGGGGGCCCAGGTCGCGGTCGGGGTCACCCAGGGACTGGGGCCGTGGCGGCGAGGAGCCGTCGCGCAGCGTCTCGGACTGCAGCAGGACGTAGCCCGGGAGCACCGCGCCGGTGCCCAGGGTGCGGGACGCGTCGCGCAGGTTGAGGCTGGCGACCTGGTTGTCGGGCAGCCGGCGGTTCCTCGAGGCCTGGCCGGGTCGCACCCAGCCCACCACCTCCACCTCGCCGGCGGGCGCCGGGGCCACCTCGGGCAGCACGCTCGCGCCGCTCTCGGACTCACCGACCCAGCCCCGGTCGACGACGACATCGGGGCCGCCGGTGCTCGGACGGAAGGCCCACAGCACCTCGTAGCCGGGCCGGCTCTCCAGGGGGCGGTTGCGCACGAAGACCGGCCCACCGGCATACCGCCCGGACACCGACACCCGGGTCCACTCGTCCTGCGGGTCGAGCCCGGCCGGGGTGAGCACCGTCGACAACGGCACGGGTGCGGCCCGGTAGTGCGTGTCGAGACGCTGGTTGCGCTGCTGCTTGGCCTCGAAGCGGTGGTACTGCCACCAGCCGAGGTGGTAGCAGGTGAACGCCACCAGCGCTGCCAGGAGGAGGGCACCCAGCCAGCGAGGTGTTGCGAGCCGCCTGAGCACGTGGTTACGGTACGCGACGT
Source organism: uncultured Actinomycetota bacterium (assembly GCA_963833495.1). Taxonomy (GTDB): domain Bacteria; phylum Actinomycetota; class Actinomycetes; order Actinomycetales; family Dermatophilaceae; genus Fodinibacter. The sequence goes on from CAWHYJ010000016.1 coordinate 212,894, forward strand.
ACATTGGTCGCCTATGACCGACCTTCCAGCCCCTCGCCTGCTCGACCGCTTCGGCCGTGCGGGCCGTGACCTGCGGGTGTCGGTCACCGACCGGTGCAACCTGCGCTGCGGCGAGCATGCCCGCCGAGGGCCTGGACTGGCTGCCCAAGCCGGAGATGCTGACCGACGACGGCGGTGCGCCTGGTCACGGTGATGGTCGGCCTCGGGGTCACCCAGGTGCGGCTGACCGGGGGCGAGCCGCTGCTGCGCCGCAGCCTGGTCGACGTCGTGGGCCGCATCGCGGCTCTCGAGCCCCGGCCGCGCATCGCCATGACCACCAACGGCATCGGGCTCGACCGGCTCGCCGCCCCGCTGGCCGCGGCGGGGCTGGACCGGGTCAACGTCAGCCTCGATATCATCGACCCCGAGCACTTCGGCCGGCTCACCCGCCGCGACCGCTTCAACGACGTCGTGGCCGGGCTCAAGGCCGCCGCCGACGCCGGGCTCACCCCGGTCAAGGTCAATGCCGTGGCCATGCGCGGCGTCAACGACACCGACGTCCCCGACCTGCTGCAGTGGTGCCTCGACCGGGGCTACGACCTGCGCTTCATCGAGCAGATGCCGCTCGACGCCAGCACGCCTGGGACCGCTCGCTGATGGTGTCGCAGGAAGAGATCCTGCAGCGGCTGGGGGAGCGCTTCACCCTCACCCCGGTGCCCGACGGGGCAGCGCCCCGGCCGAGCTGTTCTACGTCGACGGCGGGCCGGCCACGGTGGGCGTCATCGCCAGCGTGTCGGCGCCGTTCTGCGGCAGCTGCGACCGGGTGCGGCTCACCGCCGACGGCCAGCTGCGCAACTGCCTGTTCGCCCGCCGCGAGGTCGACCTGCGGGGTCCGATCCGGGCCGGCGCCACCGACACCGAGCTCGCCGACCTGGTCATCGCCGAGATGTCGGCCAAGAAGTCCGGCCACGGCATCGACAAGGCCGGCTTCGAGCAGCCCGACCGCCCGATGTCAGCGATCGGTGGCTGAGTCCTCGGCGTCCCACGGCTCGTAGGGCGCCCGGGTGATCTGCGGGGTCTGGTCGACCACCGGCACCACCGGTCGCACCCGACCGCTGACCCGCGGCATCACGGCGTTGGCCGCGACCACGGCCACGAACGGCAGGAACACCGCGCCGGCGGCGAAGATCCACCGGTACCACGCGTCGACCACCACGAGCAGGATGAAGCATGCGGTGCGGATCGCCATGGTGATGAGGTACTGCTTGAGCCGCCGGGCCTGGTCCTCGGTGCGCGCCTCGGGCGCGCTCGTCACCGACTGGACGTCGTGGTCGTGACGGGTCGTGGGCACCCGTCCACTGTATGTCGCGCTGCTCCGGCTACCCAGCGGTAGTCCACTAGGTTCGACGGCATGAGCGAGCCCCGCACCGTCCTCGTCACCGGCGGCAACCGCGGCATCGGCCTGGCCATCGCCCGGTCGTTCGCCGAGGCCGGTGACCACGTCGCCGTGACCCACCGCTCCGGCGACGCGCCGGAGGGCCTGGTGGGGGTGCGCTGCGACGTCACCGACACGGCATCCGTCGACGCCGCCTTCACCGAGGCCGAGGAGAAGCTCGGCGCACCGATCGAGGTGCTCGTCGCCAACGCCGGCGTCACCAAGGACGGCCTGCTGATGCGGATGAGCGACGACGACTGGGACACCGTCATCGACACCAACCTGGCCGGCGCCTTCCGCTGCGCCCGGCGCGCGAGCAAGGGGATGATCCGGCTGCGCCGCGGCCGCATCATCCTCATCTCGAGCGTCGTCGGCCTCTACGGCGGCCCCGGGCAGGCCAACTACGCCGCGAGCAAGGCCGGTCTGGTCGGGCTGGCCCGCTCGATCACCCGCGAGCTCGGCGGCCGCGGCATCACCGCCAACGTCGTGGCGCCCGGCTTCATCGAGACCGACATGACGGCCGTGCTGCCCGAGGAGACCCGCAAGGCCTACCAGTCCGCCATCCCGGCCGGCCGGTTCGCCACCCCGCAGGAGGTCGCCGCCACGGTGCGCTTCCTGGCCAGCGCCGACGCCGCCTACATCTCCGGCGCCGTCATCCCGGTCGACGGCGGCCTCGGCATGGGCCACTGACCCCGCACCACCCCGACCGGCACCACCGCACCGACCCCACCGAAAGGTCCCGCCACATGTTGCTCGAGGGCAAGAAGCTGCTCGTCACCGGCGTCCTCATGGACTCCTCGATCGCCTTCCACGTCGCCAGGTTCGCGCAGGAGCAGGGCGCCGAGGTGGTGCTCACCTCGTTCGGGCGCACCATGAAGATCACCTCCGCCATCGCCAAGCGGCTGCCGCAGACCCCGCCGGTGGTCGAGCTCGACGTCACCAGCGACGACGACCTCGCCGCGCTGGCCGACCGGGTGCGCGAGCACGTGCCGCACCTCGATGGCGTGCTCCACTCGATCGGGTTCGCCCCGCAGGGCGCGTTCAACTTCATGGAGGCCGGCTGGGACGACGTCTCGACCGCCGTGCACGTCTCGGCCTACTCGCTGGCCGCGCTCACCAAGGCCGCGCTGCCGCTGATGGGCCCGGGCGGCAGCGTCGTCGGCCTCACCTTCGACGCCCGGTTCGCCTGGCCGGTCTACGACTGGATGGGCGTGGCGAAGGCTGCGTTCGAGTCGACCAACCGCTACCTCGCCCGCGACCTCGGGCCCAAGGGCATCCGCTGCAACATCGTCGCCGCCGGCCCGATCCGCACCACCGCCGCCAAGTCGATCCCCGGCTTCGAGCGGTTCGAGGAGGAGTGGGACGGCCGCTCGCCGCTCGGCTGGGACGTCGACGACGCCGAGCCGACCGCCAACGCCTGTGTCGCCCTGCTCTCCGACTGGTTCCCCGCCACGACCGGCGAGATGCTGCACGTCGACGGCGGCTTCCACGCGATGGGCGTCTGAGGCCGGGCGGGCGACGCGGCGGCCCAGCACTAGGCTCCCCGGGTGAGCAGCGAGCCCGCGGACACCCGCGAGACGACGCCCCGGCCCGGCGTCACCACCCGCGAGGTGCGCCTGCTGGAGGGACCGAACCTCTACTTCCCCCGGCCGGCCGTCAAGGTGACCCTCGCCCTGCCCGGCTACCTCGACGCGCCGGACGACGCACTGCGCGCGATCAAGACCGCCGCCGGCCTGCGCCGCGGCCAGACCGGCGCGCCGGGCTCCGAGCAGCGCCAGCAGGTGCTGCTGCGCCTGGTCGAGCGGGTGGCCCGCTCCCTGGCGACCGAGGTGGGCACCAAACGGCTCGGCGTGCGCACCCGGGTCGCCAACGAGACCGACGTCGTCGTCTGCGCCTTCGTGTGGCGGCACCGGGCCCGGGCCGAGGCCCTGGGCGCGGCGATCGGCCTGGTGCTCGGCGACCTGCTCGACGGCCATGCCTTCCCGGATGCCGTGGCCGACCGGGCCGCGGCCGTCGCCGCCGCCACCGCGCCGGGTGACGGACCGCGGCTGGTCACCCCCCGCATCCCGGTCGCCTCGGTGACCGGCACCAACGGCAAGACCACCACGACCCGGCTGCTGGCCCACATCTGCATGACCGCCGGGTTCACCACCGGCTGGAGCTCCACCGACGGGGTCGTCGTGCAGGGCGAGGTCATCGAGCCGGGCGACTACTCCGGCCCGGCCGGGGCGCGCGCCGTGCTCGAGGCACCCGGGGTGCAGGTCGGCATCCTCGAGACGGCCCGCGGCGGGATGCTGCTGCGCGGGATGGGCGTGACCCACAACGACGTCTCGGTGGTCACCAACGTCTCGGCCGACCACCTGGGCATGCAGGGCATCGACACCGTCGACCAGCTGGCGGAGGTCAAGGCCATCGTCACCAAGGTGACGCGGCCGCACGGCTGGGTGGTGCTCAACGGCGAGGACCCGCGGGTCTGGGCGATGCGCACCGGCATCCGGGCTCGTCCGTGGGTCTTCACGGCCGACTCCGGGGCGCCGGCCGTGCGCGAGGCCCTGGGGGCCGGGGGTCGGGCGATGACCGTGCTCGACGACCACCTCACCGTGCTGCGACCCGACGCCGCACCCGACCGGCTGGTGCGGGTCGTCGACCTGCCGATGGCGCTGTCCGGACTGTCGCACCACAACGTGCTCAACGCCCTGGCGGGCGCGGCAGCGGCGCTCGGGCTCGGCATCGACCGGGAGTGCCGTCGTCGAGGGGCTGCGCACCTTCCGCCCCGACGACGTGCTCAACCCGGGCCGGATGAACACCTACACGGTGCCGATCGAGGGCGGCGACGCCACCGTGGTGGTCGACCTCGCGCACAACGAGGCCGGGCTCGAGGCGCTGCTCGACGTGGCCCGCGGCCTGGTGGCGCCGGGGGGCCGGGTGCACCTGGCCCTCGGCACGGCCGGCGACCGCACCGACGAGATCCTGCAGGCGCTCGGCGAGATCGCCGGCCTGCGCGCCGACCACGTCGTGGCCGCGCACAAGGCGCACTACCTGCGCGGGCGCACCGTCGACGAGCTCGAGGCGCAGCTGCGCATCGGGCTGGCCCACGCCGGCGTGGGCGACGTCGCGTCGTACCCCACCGAGCTGTCCGGCCTGCAGGCGCTGGTGGAGGCCGCCGACGACGGTGACGTGGTGGCCGTCATGTGCCACGCGGAGCGGGTCGAGATCGTCGACTGGCTGCACGCCCGGGGCGCCACGTCCGACGACCCCGACGCGATCCGCCGCAAGGTGGTGCGCGCCCGCGGCGAGCACGAGTGCGAGGACGAGATCGCGGCCCTGTGGGACCTGCCGGATGCCGTGGCGCGCGTCGACGCGGCCGCCGCCCTCTACGCCGCGCACCCCGGTGACGCCCGGATCGCGTACGAGTACGCCGGGACCCACGACAGTGCGGGCGACGAGGCCGCGGCCGTCCCGCTCTACGAGGAGGCGCTGGCCGCCGGGCTGCGCGAGCCGCACCGGCACCGGGCCCAGCTGCAGCTGGCCTCGAGCCTGCGCAACCTCCACCGGCCCGACGAGGCGGTGGCGCTGGTCGACGACGTGGCGGCCCGGCATCCGGACAGCCTGGGGGTGGCGGCGTTCCGTGCGCTGGTGCACCACGACGCGGGCGCGCCGACCCGCGCGCTGGCCGAGCTGCTCGCCGCCATCGCGACGACGAGCACCGACCCCGACGTCGTGCGCTACCGCCGGGCCCTGACCGCCTACGCCGCCGAGCTGACCGACTGAGCCGCGACCGACCCTGCGCGTGACGGCGCTCAGCCGGCGACCGGCGGCTCCGGGCTGCGGCCGGGGGGCGAACCGGTGCAGCATCTCGTCCACGTGCGCCGAGGTCGCCTCCCGGCCGCGCGGTGACCCGGTCATCAGCGCCAGGAAGCGGTCGGCGCGCAGCGACTCCAGGCGGAGCTCGTCGACCGCCCGCACGGTCGCCGTGCGCGGCACCCGGCGCAGCAGTGCGATCTCGCCGAAGGAGTCACCCGGCCCAAGGCGGGTGACCGGCAGACCGTCACCGACGACCTCGGCCGTGCCCGCGACCACGACGTAGAACCGGTCGCCGGCATCGCCTTGGCGGAAGACCGTCTCGCCGGCCGGCACCACGACGTGGTCGAGCTGTCGTGCCACCGACTCGAGCGCCGGCAGCGGGAGGGCGTCGAGCAGGGGAACCCCGCGCAGCAGGGACAGCTCGTCGTCGCGGCCCGACGATGACCGCGTCCAGCGCGCCTCAGCCGGCGCCACGAGAGCGCGACGGCGACGGGCAGGAGCGAGGCCGAGCACGACCAGGCTGCTGCGCAGGTCGAGGGCGTCCATGACCAGGGGGGTGAGCAGGGCCCCCACACCGACGGCAGAGGGCGGCGACGCTCTCGAGCACCCCGAAGACCCGGGCGAGCACGGTGGCGGGGGAGATGCGCGCGATGAGGGTGAAGCCGCCGACGTCGATGAGGGCGTTGCCCGCGCCCACGACCGCCAGCATGACCATCGCCATCGGTGCCGACGGGAGGAGGCCGATGACGACCAGCGGCGCCCCCCACAGGGCGGCACCCGAGCCCGAACCACGCTGCCAGCCGCTTGGTGCCCACGAGGAGGGCCGCGGCGGCGGAGGCGAGCACCGCGCCGGCGCCCAGCGCTGCGTTGAGCACGCCGACGCCGGGGTCGCCGAGCGCCCACGAGCTCGACGGCGACGACCACCGTGAAGACCGTGATGGCTCCCCGCATGAAGGTCTGGGCGCCGATCAGCGGCGATGAGCAGGCGCAGGTCGCGGTTGGCGTGCACGGCGCGCACCCCACCCAGGGCCCGGTCCAGCGGGCCGTCGTCGTCGGGCGGGGCGTCGTCGAGCGGCGTCGGCTCGGGGTGGACCCGAGCCATCAGCCAGCCCGCCCACGCCGAGGCGACGGCCGCGACGGCGAGCACCTGCGCGGGCCCACCAGTCGCCAGCAGCACTGCACTGATGGCGGGCCCGGCCAACGTCGCCGCCGAGTCCAGTGCTCCGCGAACGACGTTCGCGCCCGGCGAGCTCGGGCGGGGTGTCGCACAGCGACGGCAGGAGCGCCGAGTGCACCGGGCGGAAGAGCACGGCGGCGGCCGAGGACAGCGTCACCAGGGCGTAGACGGTCACCGGTGGACCGTCGGCGTACACGGCCCAGCCCGCCAGCGCGATGGTGACGACGCGCACGCCGCAGACGGCCACGAGCACCGTCTCGCGCGGCCACCGGTCCGCGTACTGGGTGGCCAGGGGGGCCACGACGGCCGCGGGAAGCACCCGGACGAGCGCCACGACGCCCACCTCCGTGGCGCCGCCCCGGCCGTAGGCGTACACCGCGAGCACGACCGTGACGGCCCACTCGGCGGTCCACGCGCCGAAGAACGCCGCCTGGCGCCCGGCGCAGCTCAGGGTTGCGCCAGTTCGTCGCGAAGGCGGCCGCAGCGGCCCGCAGCCGCGACGGCCGGCCTCCCCGTGCGGCTGCCGACGCCATCGTCGAAGGCTAGCGGTGCCGCACGACCCGCGCTCGTGCCGAGGTCAGCCGGTGGGCGGCGCGGGCTCGAGGTCGCGGGCCGCGCTGTCGCCTGCCTCGCGGGCCTCCTCCTCCATCGTCTCGGAGTCGAGGTCGGGGTCGCCGACGCCGTCGCGGGTGTGGCTGCCCGGCTGCGCCTGTTGGGTCATCCCCTCCAGCTCGGACATCACCGCGGCGTGCTGGTCGACGCTCATCACGACGATGTCGCCGGGGTTGGCGCGGGCCATCACGTGCCGCACCGCCTCGGTCTCGTCGAGCACGATCTCGACCTGCCGGCAGCGGACCCCGGGCTCGCCGACCCGGCTGCGGGCGCCCTCGGCGACCGCGGCCGCGGTGAACCCGCGCTCGCGCCCGCGCAGCCGCTGGTCCTCGCGCACCACCACGACGTCGAAGTGCTCCGCCGCGACGGCGCCGAGCTCGCGCATGTCCTCCTCGCGCCGGTCGCCGGCGGTGGCGACCATGCCGATCCGCGAGATCTTGCCGAGGTCGGTCTGGCCCGCCTTCATCGCGGCGTAGCGCTCGACGAACTCGCCGAGCACGCGCATGCCCGGGGCGTTGTGGCAGTAGTCGACGATCACGTCGACGTTGTGCACGTTGATCTGGTTCATCCGGCCGGGGGAGAGGTAGTACGACGTGGTGAAGGTGCGCAGGCCCTGCCGGATCTCGTGCAGCCCGGCCCCGCTCGCGAACGCCGCGCCCGCCGCCGCCATCGCGTTGGCCACGTTGAACAGCGCCGTGCCGCCGAAGGTCGAGGGCAGCAGGTGGGTCCACGCCAGCTGCATCGAGCGGCGTCCGTGCCGGATGACGATCATGTCGCCGCGGTCGGTGCGGTCGAGCACCACCGCCCGGCCACCGTTGCGGCAGTGGTTGTCGATGAGGTCGCGCACCTTGCTGCCGGGCTCCTCGAGGCTGAACCAGACGACCGAGCCGGAGCAGCGCCGGCGCATCCGGCGCACCAGGGCGTCGTCGGCGTTGAGCACCGCGAAGCCGTCGCGCGGCACCGCCTCGACGACGACGGCCTTGACGTCGGCGAGCTGCTCGAGGGTGTCGATGCCGCGCATGCCCAGGTGGTCGGGCGCCACGTTGGTCACCACCGCGACGTCGTTGCGGTCGTAGCCCAGGCCCTCGCGCAGGATGCCGCCGCGGGCCACCTCCATCACCGCGAAGTCGACGCGCGGGTTCTGCAGCACCATCCGCGCCGAGCGCGGCCCGGACGCATCGGACTTCACGACCAGCCGCTCGTCGATGACGATGCCGTCGGTCGAGGTCATGCCGACCTGGCGCCCGACGCCCTTCATGATGTGCGCGATCATCCGCGAGGTGGTCGTCTTGCCGTTGGTGCCGGTCACTGCGACGATCGGCACCCGCGAGGGCGCCCCCGGCGGGAAGAGCAGGTCGACCACCGGCTTGGCGATGTACTGCGGCTCGCCGACCGTCGGGTGGGTGTGCATCCGGAAGCCGGGGGCCGCGTTGACCTCGCAGATCGCGCCGCCGGCCTCGCGCACCGGCGAGGCGATGTCGGGGCAGATGAAGTCGATGCCGGCCACGTCGAGGCCGATCAGCCGGGCGGCTTCCTCGGCGATCTCGACGTTGTCGGGGTGGGCGTCGAAGGTGCGGTCGATGGAGATGCCACCGGTCGACATGTTGCCGGTGAGGGCGAGCTTGACCATCGTGTCGGCGGGCGGCACGTCGTCGAGCGTGAAGCCCTGCTCACCGAGCAGCTCCAGCGCGGCGGCGTCGACCTTGATCTTGGTGAGCACCTTCTCGTGCCCCACCCCGCGACGGGGGTCGGAGTTGGTGATCTCGACGAGCTCCCCGACGGTGTGCACGCCGTCACCGGTCACGTGCGCGGGCACCCGCTCGGCGATGGCCTGCATCCGGCCGCCCACGATGAGGCAGCGGTAGTCGCGCCCGGTGACGAACGACTCGACGATCACGTAGCCGCGCCGGGACTGGTCCTCGGCCACGACGAACGCCTCGGCCACCTCGTCGTCGGTCTGCAGGTTGAGGCACACCCCACGCCCGTGGTTGCCGTCGAGCGGCTTGACGACCACCGGGAAGCCGATCCGCCGGGCCGCGGCGACCGCACCCTCGGCGGAGCGCACCGTCTCCTGCTTCGGCACCGGCAGCCCGGCGGAGCCGAGCAGCTTGGTGGTCATGTCCTTGTCGCCGGCGATGTCGACAGCGAGAGCACCGGTCTTCGAGGTCATCGTGGCGCGGATCCGTTGCTGGTGCACGCCCTGCCCGAGCTGCACGAGGCTGCCGCTGTTGAGCCGGATGAAGGGGATGTCGCGGCTGACCGCCTCCTCCAGGATGGCCCCGGTCGACGGGCCGAACGCCGTGCGCTCGGCGCGGGTCAGGAAGGTCTCGAGCTCGGCCGCGAAGTCGAACTCCGGGTCCTCCTGGACCAGGTGGTTGACCAGGCGCACCGCGAGGCGCCCGGCCGCCAGGCCGACCTCTTCGTTGGTGTAGCTGTAGATGACGTTGTAGACGCCGGGGCTGCCCTTGACCATGCGGGTCTTCCCGCGGCGCTGGTCGTGTCCGGCCTCCTGCTGCAGCTGCAGGGCGACGTGCTCGGCCACGTGCCCGACCCAGGTGCCCTCGCGCAGGCGCTCGATGAAGCCGCCCTTGACCCCCTTGGAGCAGGTGTGGTTCTCCAGCCCGGGCAGCAGCTCGACGAGCCGGTCGGTGAAGCCGGGGAGGGTGTCGGTCGGATACCCCTCCAGCACACCGAGGTCGACCACGAGGTGGATCGACGGGTCGTAGGACCAGATGTTGCCGCCGCGGTAGACGCGCGACTCGACGATGCGCAGGTCGGGGGCGGCGGGGCCGGTCGGGCTGGGACGGTCCATCGGCGCTTCTCCTCGGGGGCGGTGGCGTGGCGGGCGGGGTGGAGCGCGGGAGCGGTCAGGCCTTGGCGGCGGCGACGGTGGCGAGCAGGTCGGGGTGCTGCTCGACGAAGGCGGTGAGCCGCCGCTCGGCGAGGTCGAAAGTGGCGCCCGCTGGGAGGGTGTGCACGGTCGCCCCGGACACGAGCACGGGGGCACCGGCGCGGGCGTCCGGGGCGTCGGTGACGGCGGTGGTGCAGTCGACGACGAACACGGCGCCGGAGCCTCGCACCGTGAACTCGCGGCCGTCGGTCACGACCATCGCGGTGTCCTCGTCGATCCCGATGCCGAGCAGGTGCGGCGACGGGGCGATCACGGACATCAGGCGACCGTAGCGCGACCGCTGGTCGAAGTGCTGGTCCACGACCACTCCCCGGACCAGGCCGAGCCCGGCCGAGATCTGGCTGGCCCGCTGGCGCGGCGTGATGCCCTCGTCACCCATCGAGATCATGAAGTCGCTCATGATCGACGCGCCGGCCGAGGTGCCCCCGATGACGGCGCCGCGGTCGTGCGCGCGGTGCAGCGCCTCGCCGAGCGGGGTGCCGGGCAGCAGCTGGGAGAGCCGCAGCTGGCTGCCGCCGCTCATGAAGACGCCGGTGGCGTCGTCGAGCAGCGCCACCAGGTCGGGGTCGTGCGAGTCCGCCCGGGTCGCGGGGTTGACCACCGACAGGCCCGGGGCGCCGAGCCGGGTGAAGACCTCGGTGTAGGAGTGGACGACCTCGTCCTGGAAGGACGAGGCCGTGGGAATCAGCACCAGCCTGGCGCGGCGGCCGCCGGACAGCTTGACGAACTGCCGCAGGAGCGAGGCCCGGCCGACCCGGTCCTCCGCCCCACCGATGATGAAGAGCGTGGGCGTGGTCGAGGGGTAGCGCGGCACCGGGTCAGCCTAGTAGTGCGTCGTCGTGGGCGTCGGCGTCCTCGATCTCCTCGCGCGAGATGCCGAGCAGGAACAGCACGGCATCCAGGTACGGCACGGTGAGCGAGGTGTCGGCCTGGCGGCGCACCATCGGCTTGGCGTTGAACGCGACGCCCAGGCCGGCCACCGCCAGCATGTCGAGGTCGTTGGCGCCGTCGCCGATGGCGACGGTCCGGGCGAGCGGCAGCCCCTCCAGGGCGGCGAACTCGCGCAGGGCGGCTGCCTTGCCTGCCCGGTCGACCACGTCGCCGACCACCCGGCCGGTGAGCGTGCCGTCGACCACCTCGAGGCGGTTGGCGCGCACGTGGTCGACGCCGAGCTCCTCGGCGATCGGCTCGACGACCTCGACGAAGCCGCCCGAGACGACACCCACGGTGAAGCCGAGGCGCTTGAGGGTGCGCACCAGGGTGCGGGCGCCGGGGGTGAGGCGCACGGCATCCCTCACCTCGTCGAGCACCGACACCGGCAGGCCCGCCAGCGTCGCCACCCGGGCGTGCAGGCTCTGCGCGAAGTCGAGCTCGCCGCGCATCGCCGCCTCGGTGACCGCGGCCACCTCGGCGGCCCGGCCCGCGTGCTCGGCCAGCAGCTCGATGACCTCGTCCTGGATGAGCGTGGAGTCGACGTCCATCACGACGAGGCGGCCACCGCGGCGGGCCAGCCCGGCGGGGGCGACGGCGATGTCGGCGCCGACCTCGTGCGACACCATGGCCAGGTCCTGGCGCAGGTCGCTGACGTCGGCGCCCGAGACGTCGAGCTCGACGGTCGTGACGGGGTAGCGCGACAGCCGCCGGATCCGGTCGATGTTGGCGCCGTGCTCGGCGATGGCGGCTGCCACGGCCGCCATGTGGTGCGTCTCGAGGGGCGCGCCCATCACCACGACCGCCGCCCGGCCGGTGCGCCGCGGGGCGTTGTCACCGCGCCCGGCGACGAGGTCCACCCGCATCCCCAGACGCGACCCGGCGCGGGTCAGCCGGTCGACGAGCACGTTCTCGTCGCGGCCGGGGGAGAGCAGCACCGACAGGGTGAGGTGGCCGCGCACGACGACCTGCTCGAGGTCGAGCACGTCGGCGCCGACGGTCGAGGCCGCGTCGAACAGCACCTTGGTCACCCCGGGCCGGTCGGGGCCGTTGAGGGTGAGCAGGAGCGTTCTGGCGTTGGGGTCGGGCAGCGGCGCCGCGGGCGGGTCGACGGGGGCGGAAGGCACCCGTGCAGGCTACCGAGCGCGGGCGTCTCGCCAGGCCACGAGGTCACGCACCGGACCGAGGTCGTAGTCGGGCCCGCTGAGCCCGACCGTGAAGAGCCGGGTGCCGACGTCGTAGAGCGCCTCGGCACCGGCGGCGTAGTCGCCGACGTCCTCGGGGAGCCGCCCGGGCTGTGGGGGACACCCCCGACGACCGCTCGATCTCGCGCGGGGTCACGCCCGACCTTGGCGCACCACTCGTCGAGCACGGCGTGCTTGTGGGCGATCGCGTCGGGCTCGCCGAAGCCGTGCCAGATGTCGGCCTGCTCCGCCACGATGCGCAGGGTCTTGCGCTCGCCGCCGCCCCCGATGAGCACCGGGATGTCGCGCGTCGGCGCCGGGTTGAGCTTCGCCCAGCGCGACTTGATGATGGGCAGGTCGCGGTCGAGCGCGTCGAGCCGCCCTCCGGCGGTGCCGAACTCGTAGCCGTACTCGTCGTAGTCGCGCTCGAACCAGCCCGACCCGATGCCGAGGATCAGCCGGCCGGCACCGCCGTCACGGGCGCTGATGTGGTCGACGGTGCGGGCCATGTCGGCGAGCAGCTGCGGGTTGCGGTAGCTGTTGCACGTCACCAGGGCGCCGATCTCGACCCGCGAGGTCGCCTCGGCCCAGGCGCCGAGCACCGTCCAGCACTCGAAGTGGGCGCCGTCGGCCGGGCCGTACAGCGGGTAGAAGTGGTCCCAGGTGAAGACGACGTCGACCCCGATCTCCTCGGCGTCGGCGCAGGCCTGCCGGATCGAGGCGTACGTGGCGTGCTGGGGCTGCAGCTGCACCCCGATCCGCACGGGACGGTCGACACCGCTCACGGGGTCACCACCTGGCCCTTGCCGACGACGGTGATGCCCGAGTCGGTCACCGAGAACCCGCGCTCGACGTCACGTTCCTTGTCGTAGCCGATCGAGGTGGCCGTCGGGGATGACCACGTTCTTGTCGATGATCGCCCGCTGGATGCGGCAGTTGCGCCCGATCTGCACGCCGTCGAGGATGACGCTGCTGTCGATCTCGGTGTAGCTGTGCACGTGCACGTCGGGAGAGACGACCGAGCCGTTGACCCGGGCGCCGGAGATGACCACGCCGGGGGAGACCGCCGAGTTCAGCGCCTCGCCGAACCGGCCGTGGTGGCCGTGCACGAACTTGGCCGGGCGGGTAGGGCCCGTAGCTGGTGTAGATCGGCCAGTCGTAGTTGTAGAGGTTGAAGACCGGGTGGATCGACACGAGGTCCATGTGCGCGTCGAAGTAGGAGTCCATCGTCCCCACGTCGCGCCAGTAGCCCATGTCGCGCTCGGTGCCGCCGGGGATGACGTTGTTCTTGAAGTCGTAGGCGTACGCGGCGCCCTGCTCGACCAGGGCCGGCACGATGTCGCCGCCCATGTCGTGCTTCGAGCCCTCGAGCGTCGCGTCGGCGTGCACGGCATCCATGAGCACGTCGGCGTCGAACACGTAGTTGCCCATGCTGGCGAGGATCTCGCCGGGGGAGTCGGGCAGGCCGTCGGGGTCGGTCGGCTTCTCGAGGAAGGCCCGGATCCTGGTCGGGTCGTCGGGCACGACGTCGATGACGCCGAACTCGGTCGACATCGCGATCGGCTGCCGGATGGCGGCCACGGTCACCCCGGCGCCGGACTCGACGTGCTGCTCGACCATCTGCGAGAAGTCCATCCGGTACACGTGGTCGGCGCCGACCACCACGACGATGTCGGGCTTCTCGTCGGTGATCGTGTTGAAGCTCTGGAAGATCGCGTCGGCGCTGCCCTGGTACCAGGACTTGTCGATGCGCTGCTGGGCCGGGATGGGGGCGACGTAGTTGCCGAGCATCGTCGACATCCGCCAGGTCCTGGTCACGTGCCGGTCGAGGCTGTGCGACTTGTACTGGGTGAGCACGACGACCTTGAGGTAGCCGGAGTTCACGACGTTCGAGAGCGCGAAGTCGATCAGCCGGTAGATGCCGCCGAACGGGACCGCCGGCTTGGCCCGGTCGGCCGTGAGCGGCATCAGCCGTTTTCCCTCCCCGCCAGCGAGAACGATGACCAGGACCTTCGGACCTCCGCTGCGGTACGCCATGCCCCCACGCTAGTGGGGTTCCTTCCCTCGCCGGGAGGTGGGAACGTCACTAGGGTGAGTTTTCGTGCGAATCGACATCCTCAGCAAGGAGTACCCCCCGGCGATCTACGGCGGCGCGGGGGTCCACGTGGCCGAGCTGGTCAGGGCGCTGCGCGAGCGCGGTGACCTCGACGTGCGGGTGCACGCGTTCGGTGAGCCCCGCGAGGAGGACGGCACCACCGGCCACCCCGACCTCGCCGAGCTCGCCGGCGCGAACGCCGCCCTCACCACCCTGGGCGTCGACCTCACGCTCGCCGCGGCCTGCGAGGGGGCCGACCTCGTGCACTCGCACACCTGGTACGCCAACATGGGCGGCCACCTGGCGGCCCTGATGGGCGACATCCCGCACGTGGTCAGCGCGCACAGCCTGGAGCCGATGCGGCCGTGGAAGGCCGAGCAGCTCGGTGGCGGCTACCGGGTCTCGTCGTGGGTCGAGAAGACCGCCTACGAGGCCGCGGATGCCGTGATCGCCGTCAGTGCCGGCATGCGCGAGGACATCCTGCGGTCCTACCCGTCGATCGACCCCGACCGGGTCAAGGTGGTGCACAACGGGATCGACTCGCAGCTGTGGCGGCGCCGAGCGCGACGAGGACGTCGTGCGGCGGCACGGCGTCGACCCCGACCGGCCGAGCGTCATCTTCGTCGGCCGCATCACCCGGCAGAAGGGCCTGCCCTACCTGCTGCGCGCGGCGGCCGAGCTGCCGCCCGAGGTGCAGCTCGTGCTGCTGGCCGGCGCCCCCGACACCCCCGAGATCAAGGCCGAGGTCGAGGGCCTCATCGACACCCTGCGCGAGAGCCGCGACGGCGTCGTGTGGGTGCCGACGATGCTGCCGCGCAACGAGGTCGTGGCGATGCTGAGCAGCGCCACCGTGTTCGTCTGCCCGTCGGTCTACGAGCCGCTCGGCATCGTCAACCTCGAGGCGATGGCCTGCGAGCTGCCGGTGGTCGCGACCGCGACCGGCGGCATCCCCGAGGTCGTCGTGCACGGCGAGACCGGCTGGCTGGTGCCCATCGACCAGGTGCAGGACGGCACCGGCACCCCGGTCGACCCCGACCGCTTCGTCGCCGACCTCGCGGCGGCCCTCACGGATGCCGTGAGCGACACCGCACGCGCCGAGCGGATGGGCCTGGCCGGGCGTCGACGAGCCGTGGAGTCGTTCTCCTGGGCCTCGATCGGCGACCAGACCATCGAGGTCTACCTCGACGTCCTGAGGCGCCGGGGGGCGACGCCCTGACTCGGTTAGGGTTCTGGGCATGAGCGATGTCCTGGCGTTGGCCGGCGTGGGTGTCGTCCGCGGGGACACCACGATCCTCGACGACGTCAGCTGGGAGGTCGAGGAGGGGCAGCGCTGGGTGATCCTCGGCCCCAACGGCGCCGGCAAGACCACGCTGCTGCAGCTCGCCTCCGCTCGCATCCACCCCACGACCGGTGTCGTCGGCATCCTCGGCGAGGTGCTCGGCACCGTCGACGTCTTCGAGCTGCGGCCGCGCATCGGCCTGGCCTCGGCCGCGCTGGCCGAGCGGATCCCGGCCCGCGAGCGGGTTCGCGACGTCGTCGTCACCGCCTCCTACGGCGTGGTGGGGCGCTGGCGCGAGGCCTACGACCGGCTCGACGAGGGCCGCGCCGACGAGCTGCTCAAGGCCCTGGGCGCCGACCACCTGGCCGACCGCCGCTTCGGCACGCTGTCCGAGGGGGAGCGCAAGCGCGTGCAGATCGCCCGCGCCCTGATGACCGACCCCGAGCTGATGCTCCTCGACGAGCCGGCCGCCGGCCTCGACCTCGGCGGGCGCGAGGACCTCGTGCGCCGCCTCGGCGAGCTCGCCGCCGACCTCGCGGCGCCGGCCCTGGTGCTGGTGACCCACCACGTCGAGGAGGTGCCGCCGCACTTCACCGACGTGCTGCTCATGCGCGCGGGCCGGGTCGTCGCCCAGGGCCCGATCGAGATCACGCTGACCGCCGAGAACCTCGAGGCCACCTTCGGCCTGCCGCTCGAGCTCGAGGTCCGAGGGGACCGATATGCCGCTCGCGCTCGTTAGGCGCAGTGGGAACCGCCCACACCGGGCGGACGTCGATGTGGTGACTCACCACGGAAAGGGGGTCTGGCGATGGACTGGCTGACCGACAATGTCTGGCTGTTCTGGATCGGGGTCGGGCTGGTGCTGGCCGCCATCGAGGCGGCGACCGTCGACTTCGTGTTCATCATGTTCGCCGGGGGCGCGCTGGCCGCTGCCGTGGCCGCCGGGCTCGGGCGCCTCCTTCCCCGTGCAGGTCGTCGTCGCCGTGGCCGTGGCGATCCTGCTGCTCTTCTCGGTGCGGCCGCTGATCAAGCGGCAGTTCCTCGACGGTGAGGTCGACCACCAGATCGGCGCCTCCGGCCTCGTCGGCCGCCAGGCACGCGTGCTGCAGTCGGTCACCGACAGCGACGGCCGGATCAAGCTCGGCGGCGAGACCTGGTCGGCCCGGCTGGCCGCGGGCACCACGACGACGGTGGGCCCCGGCGAGGAGGTGCGGGTCATCGCCATCCACGGCGCGACCGCCATCGTCTCGCCGGTCCCGCCCACCGACCACCCCGCCGCCGGCGGCTTCACGACCACCGACCCCTACACCTGACCCGCGCTCCGGCGCCCCGAGAAAGGCTGACCCATGACAAGCGGCCTCCTGTCGCTCATCGTCCTGCTGCTGCTGGCCCTGTTCGTCATCATCGTGCTCGTGCGCACGGTGAAGATCGTGTCGCAGCAGACTGCGCTCATCATCGAGCGCCTCGGCCGCTACTCGCGCACCCTCGAGCCGGGCCTGCACCTGCTGGTGCCGTTCGTCGACGTCGTGCGCGCCAACATCGACCTGCGCGAGCAGGTGGTGTCGTTCCCGCCGCAGCCGGTGATCACCAGCGACAACCTCGTGGTCAGCATCGACACCGTCATCTACTACCAGGTCATCGACCCCAAGTCGGCCGTCTACGAGATCGCCAACTTCATCCAGGGCATCGAGCAGCTCACCGTCACCACCTTGCGCAACGTCATCGGCTCGCTCGACCTCGAGCAGACGCTGACCAGCCGCGACCAGATCAACGGACAGCTGCGTGGCGTGCTCGACGAGGCCACCGGCAAGTGGGGCATCCGGGTCAACCGGGTCGAGCTCAAGGCCATCGACCCGCCGCACTCGATCCAGGAGTCGATGGAGAAGCAGATGCGCGCCGAGCGTGACCGCCGCGCCATCGTGCTCACCGCCGAGGGCACCAAGGCCAGCCAGATCCTCACCGCCGAGGGCGAGAAGCAGAGCCAGATCCTGCGCGCCGAGGGTTCCGCCCAGGCCCGCATCCTCGAGGCCCAGGGCCAGGCCCGCGCCATCCAGCAGGTCTTCGACGCCATCCACCGCGGCAAGCCCACCCAGAAGCTGCTCGCCTACCAGTACCTCCAGGTGCTGCCGCAGATCGCCCGTGGCGACTCCAACAAGATGTGGATCATCCCGAGCGAGCTCACCGACGCCCTCAAGGGCATCGGCGGCATGCTCGGCCGCGGTCAGGGAGGCTTCGACGGCGGTGACGAGGACGACTGGGTCGACCCGGGTAAGGAGTTCGCCGACGCCTTCGAGGACGCCACGCTCGAGGACCCCGCCGAGGCGCTGGCCCGGGCCCGTGGCCAGGCCGGCCTGGCCGCACGCGAGGCAGGCGAGCACGGGGCACCGACCTCGCGGGTGCAGCCGCCGATCGAGCGCGGTGCGGATGCCGTGCCGCCGCGACCGGTGAGCGCGCCGCTCGTGCCCCCGGCCCCGCCGGTGCCGTTCTCCGAGGAGCAGCCCCCGCCGCCCCCGCCCCCGGCCCCCGCGGCTCCGCCCGCGCCGCCGACCGGTGAGGAGCCCCCGGCGCCGCGCTGAACCACACCGCACGACGTGGGGCGGAACGCCCCGCCACGACACGCGGACACCCGCATAGGGTGTCTGCGTGTCCGCGCTCGATGCCTTCCTCGTCGTCCTGGCGGGCATCGGGGCCGGCACCATCAACACCATCGTCGGCTCGGGCACGCTGATCACCTTCCCGACGCTGCTGCTGCTCGGCATCCCGCCGATCACGGCGAACATCTCGAACAACATCGGCCTGGTGCCGGGCAGCCTCACCGGCAGCATCGGCTACCGCAAGGAGCTCGTGGGTGCGGCCCCCACGCTGCGGCGGCTCGCGCCGATGTCGTTGCTGGGAGCGGTCGTCGGAGCGGTGCTGCTGCTCGTGCTCGACCCCAAGCTGTTCCGCGCCATCGTCCCCGTGCTCATCCTGCTCGGGCTGGTGCTCGTGGTGACCGGCCCCCGCATCAACGCCTGGGCCGAGCGACGACGGGCGGCGGGCACGGCCAACGAGGCCAACCACGAGCGCGCGATGCAGGGCGGGGTCTTCGGGGCCGGTGTCTACGGCGGCTACTTCGGTGCGGCACAGGGCATCATCCTGATGGGTGTCCTGGGCGCCCTGTCGAGCGAGCCGATCCAACGGCTCAACGGCTACAAGAACGTGCTCGCGACCATCGTCAACGGAGTCGCCGCGGTGGTCTTCATCCTCGTGGCGCGCGACCAGATCGACTGGCTGGTCGTGCTGCTCATCGCCATCGGCTCGACCATCGGCGGGGTGCTCGGCTCCACGGTCGGGCGCCGGCTGCCGCCACCCGTGCTGCGCGGGGTCATCGTCGTGATCGGCCTGGTGGCGATCGTCAAGCTCCTCGCGTTCCCCTGATGGACTGGCCGCTCGTCACCGGGTTGGGGCTGGTGGTGCTCGCCGGTGGGGTGGTGCAGTCGACGATCGGCTTCGGGCTGGCCGTCGTCGCCGCCCCGTTCGTCGTCCTGCTGGCCCCCGACCTGATGCCGGCCGCCCTCATCGTGCCGAGCTTCGCCCTGCCGGTGCTCCAGCTCTCGCACGGCGACCGCGACATCGCCTGGCGGCCGCTCGGCTGGGCGGTGGCGGCTCGCACCCTGATGACCCCGGTGGGCGTCGCCGTCGTCGCAGTGTTCCCACCACGGGCCATCGCTGCGCTCGTCGGGGTGCTGATCCTGGTGACCGTCGCGCTGTCGGTGTGGGTGCTCGACCTGCGGGCCACTCCGCGCAACGCGGCCGCCGCCGGGGCGGTGTCCGGCATCTCGGGAACGGCCGCAGCGATCGGCGGGCCGTTCCTCGCCCTGGTGCTGCAGCACGAGCGGCCGCAGCGGGTGCGTTCGACGCTGGCGGCCTTCTTCATCGCCGGCTCGCTTCTCGGCCTCACCGGCCTCTTCCTCGGGGGTGAGCTGCCGCGCCAGCAGGTCGTCGCCGGGCTGGTGTGGATGCCGTTCGCGCTGCTCGGCTATGCCGTGTCCGGCCCGATCCGCGCCCGGATCGACGCCGAGGTGTTCCGGCGCTACGTGCTCGGCTTCTGCGTGCTGGCCAGCCTCACGGTGATCGTCCGCGCCGCGCTGGCCTAGCCTTGCGGGCGTGCCGACGCCGATCACGGACCCCGCCGACCCGCGGCTGACCGACTTCGTCGGGCTCACCGACGTGGCCCTGCGCCGGCGCACCGAGCCGGAGCGCGGCCTGTACATCGCCGAGTCGGAGAAGGTGATCCGGCGGGCGCTGGCAGCCGGCCACCGGCCGCGGTCCTACCTGATGGCGGCGCGCTGGCTCACCGACCTGGCCGACCTCGTCGAGCGGGCGGAGGCGGACGGCATCCCGGTCTACGTCGGCGAGCACGACGTCATCGAGTCACTCACCGGCTTCCACCTGCACCGGGGGGCACTGGCCGCGATGCAGCGGCCCGTGCTGCCTGCTCTGGAGGCCGTGCTGGCCGACGCCCGGCGGGTGCTCGTGCTCGAGGACGTGGTCGACCACACCAACGTGGGGGCGGTGTTCCGCAGCGCCGCGGCGCTCGGCGTGGATGCCGTGCTGGTCACCCCCCGCTGCGCCGACCCGCTGTACCGCCGCTCGATCCGGGTGTCGATGGGCACGGTGTTCCAGGTGCCGTGGACCCGCATCGACCCGTGGCCCGGGGGAGTGCAGCAGCTGCACGAGCTCGGCTTCGTCGTGGGGGCGCTGGCCCTGGCCGACGACTCGGTCGGCCTCGACGTGCTGGCCGCCGACCCACCGGAGCGGCTGGCACTGGTGCTCGGCACCGAGGGGGACGGGCTGTCTCGGCGCACGCTGGCGGCGGTCGACCTCACCGTGCGGATCCCGATGGCCGGGGGAGTGGACTCGCTCAA
This sequence comes from uncultured Actinomycetota bacterium, assembly GCA_963833495.1. GTDB lineage: Bacteria > Actinomycetota > Actinomycetes > Actinomycetales > Dermatophilaceae > Fodinibacter. Next base: position 233,207 of record CAWHYJ010000016.1, read on the forward strand.
CGTGGCGGCGGCCGGGGCCGTGGCGGCCTGGGCGCTGCGGGTGCGGGACTGAGGTCGACGTTGCGGATCGTGGTGTCGGGCACGCACGCCAGCGGCAAGAGCACGCTGGTGTCCGACCTGGCCACGGCACTCGGGTGCGCCCAGCTGCCGGACCCGTACGAGCTGGTCGACGACGACCTCGAGCCGGCCGGGCCGGAGTCCTTCGGGCAGCAGCTGGCGTTCGCCGCTGAACGCCTCGTCGAGCTGCCTGCCGGTGCCGACGTCGTGGCCGAGCGCGGCCCGCTCGACTTCCTCGCCTACCTGGCGGCCCTGGCCGACCTCGGTCGACTCCACCGTGAGCGCGGACGCCATCGCCGGGCTGCGCGTGGTCACATCCGAGGCCATGAGCCCACGTCGACCTGCTCGTCGTGCTCCCGCTCGAGGTTCCCGACCTCATCCACGTGCCCGACGACGAGGACCCCGACCTGCGGGCCGCCATGGGTGCCCGACTGCTCGAGCTGGTCGACGACCCGGACCTGGTGCCGGTGACGACGACGGTCATCGAGGTGTCCGGCCGGCCCGAGCAGCGACTCGACCAGGCGGTCACCGCCGTCGCGGGGTCGTCAGGCCGGTACCCGTAGCTGGTCGGTGCGTGTCGTGCGGTTCAGTGCGGTCGATGCGAGCAGTGCCGCGCCGAGCGCCACCACGAGGATGCCGAGCGCCCAGGCGAGCCACTGCACCCAGGGGAACGGGACCAGCGGTCCCAGGGGGCCGAGCTCGGCGAACCGGTTGCCGATGCGTGGCCCGGTGAAGGCGACGGCCAGCCCGCCACCCAGCACGAGCCCGCCGAGCACGGCCGGCACCGCGGGAACCATGGTCTGCAGCACCAGGGCCCGGCGGAGCACGGCTCGAGGCACCCCGCCCGCAACGGCCGCGGCGTCGGCGCGACGCCGGCGGACCACGGCATCCGCCAGTGCCACGACCAGGCCGAGGGCGCACAGCCCGATGCCGACCCAGGTGGCCAGCCGGATGAGCTCGAACGACTGCGCGAAGAAGTCGTCCTCGAGCCACTGCTGCCCCAGGCTGAGCCGGTACTGCCGGCCCAGCCACGTCGAGGCACCGGCGACGAGCGCCGCCAGGCCCAGCAGCAGGGCCGGGCGGGTCGTGGGGCCCGGCTCGTCGGCGAGTCGGCGCAGCGCGAGCAGCAGGTCCGGTCGGCCAGTGCGCCCAGCAAGCCGTCCGCTCAGCCTGCCGGGGGCACGCTTGGGCGTCGGCCGCTCGTCCAGGAGAGCCACCGCTCGGGCTGCGGCCAGTGCCGCGGCCAGGGCCACGACGGCGATGGCGAGCAGCGCCGGCCACCACGCGGCCGTGACGACGTTCGGCACGAGGGGCAGGTCGGGGTTCAGGACGTAGGTGCCCGACGGCACCGCGCCGCCGTCTGGGGTGTCGATCGAACCCTGCAGGTACGAGCCCCGCGCGTTGAGCAGGCCGAGGCCGACCCCCAGCAGCACGGTGCCCACCACCGCCCCCACCAGCACCGGAGCCACGGTGTCGGCGATGGCGACCCGGCGCAGGTCGTCGGGCCCGGCGCCGGCGTCGCGCAGCTGGCGCATCCGTTCGCGCCGCTCGATCGAGCCCAGCTTCCAGGTCTGGCCGGTGAGGTGGAGCGCCGGCAGGGCCACGAGGAGGACGGCGAAGGCGGCACCACCGCGCGTGCCCGACTCGGCCACCACGCCGATCGACGCGTGGATCTCCGTGCCGAGCCGGGCGAGCAGCCCGAACGCCGTGCACAACAGGGCGGCCGCGATGGCCGACGAGAGCATGCTCCCCCAGAACCGCAGCCTGTCGTTGGGGGTGCGCCGCCGGGCGATCCACCCGGCATCCGCCCAGCCGAGCGAGGCACTCACCGCAGCACCTCGTCCGGGCTGTCGCCGCCCACCGCCGCCGGCTCGTCGACCCGACCGTCCCAGAGGTGCAGCTCGCGGTCGGCGTACGCGGCCACCCGCGCGTCGTGCGTGACCATCACGACGGCGGCACCGGCATCGCGGGCGGCGGACACCAGCTCGCCAGCGACGAGGTCCGAGGCCACCGAGTCGAGCGACCCGGTCGGCTCGTCGGCGAGCACCACCTGCGGCGACCCGACCAGCGCCCGCGCGAGGGCCACCCGCTGGCGCTGCCCCCCGCTCATCCGCGCGGCCGTGGTCCGGGCGACCTCCGAGACGCCCAGGCGCTCGAGCCACTCGCGAGCCGGGCCGAGTGCCTCGGCCCGGCGCTTGCCCGAGAGCAGCAGAGGCAGCGCGACGTTCTCCTCGCCGGTGAGCTCCGGCACGAGGGTGCCGTACTGGAAGACGATGCCGACCGACTGGCGGCGCAGGACCGCACGGTGCTGCTCGCCGACCGCTCGCAGGTCGACACCGCCGAGGTGCACCGATCCCTCCCGGGGGACGAGGATGCCGGCCAGGCACAGCAGAAGAGTGGACTTGCCGGAGCCCGAGGGGCCGGTGACGGCCAGCACCTCGCCCTCGAGCACGTCGAGGTCGACGCCATGCAACGCGGGCGTCCCGTCGTAGTCGTGGACGACGCCGCGGCAGCTGAGCACCGGTGCGGTCATGCGATCTCCCCCTCGAGGTCGTGGATCCGCCGGCGAGCCGAGTCGATCCAGTGCAGGTCGGCGTCCAGGTGCGCCAGGGTGAGGTCGGTCGCGAGGACCTCCTGGAGGGTCGTGCCCGGTCGGTGCTTCGCGGCGGTGAGCTCTCGCATCCGCTCGACGCGGGCGGCGCGCTCCCGCACCAGGTGCTCCACCGCGTGGTGGGTTCCCTCGGTGAGCAGTAACAGGGTGACCTTGGTCGCCACCGGGTTGGCGGTGCGCTCCGGGAGCGGTTCGACGGAGGCGAGCCATCTGGCGAGCTCTTCGCGCCCCGCCTCGGTGAGGCGGTAGGCCGTGCGGTCCGGGCCGTCGACCCGCTCACGGGCCGCCTCCTCCACGAAACCCTTGTCCTGCAGGCGGCCCAGCGCGGCGTAGACCTGCCCGAAGGCCAGCTCCTTGGCGGCTGGGAAGAGGGCGTCGTGCTCGCGTTTGAGGTCGTAGCCGTGCTGCTGCCCCCTCGCCAGCAGCCCCAGCACCACGTGTCCGGTCGTCACACCGGACACTATTCACCATGTGAATAGAGATGTCACGCGGAAAGATCAGCTGAGCACACCTGAAGGGGCGTGGGTGTGGTGCGCTTCTAGCGGACGAGGCGGTCGAGGAGCCGCTCGACCTCGGCGGCCGGGTCGGCGACCGAGCCGCCGTGCACCGGACCCGGCTGCAGCACGGTCGAGCGCGGGGCACTGATCCAGCCGAACCGCTTGCCCTGCGTCGACAGGGTCGCGTCGACCTCGCTCGGCGGTCGTTCGCACATCGTGCAGACGGCCTCGAGCGCGGCCCTCAGCCCGTCGAGGTCGGCATCCGGCGCCACCGCCAGGATCCGCTCGTCGTCGAGGTGGTAGCCGCAGCGGAGCACCCCGGCCGACTGCGAGTGCACGACGACGCCCACGTTCAGGCACTCACCGCGGTCGACGCGCGGCACGTAGCGCAGCACGACGTACTGGTAGGGGTGGCTCACGACGCACCTCCCGTCCAGGCAGCCGGGTGGGCGAGGCGGAGGGTGAGGTGCTCGACGTAGGCGGCGCGGGCGGCATCCGGGGTGGGCAGGCTGGCGGTGGGCTCGAGCCACTCGTCGGGCACCAGCGCGACGACCTCCTCGACGACGGCGTCGGTGACCAGGGGGGCGAGCCGCTCGTGGACCTGCGCCACCGGCTCGGCGACCCCTGCGAGCACGTGCCCGCTGGGGTCGAACGGCTGGTCGACGAAGCGGCGGACGTCGGGTGGCCGGCTGGGCCACGAGTGGTGGAACCACAGGGCGGCGCCGTGGTCGATGGCCCAGGTGCGGCCGTGCCAGACGAGCAGGTTCGGGTTGGCCCAGGTGCGGTCGACGTTGGCGGTGTAGGCGTCGAGCCACAGGATGGCGCCGGCCTCGTCCGCCGAGGGAGCGCGCGAGCCGTCGTAGCCGAACGAGCCGGGCAGGAAGTCGACCCCGAGGTTGCGCCCCGGGCTGGCGTTGAGCAGGTCCTGCACCTCCTCGTCGGCCTCGTAGCGCGCGATCGCCGAGGGCATGTCCACGACCGCGAGCCGGGGGGTGGGGATGGCGAGCCGTCGGGCCAGCTCGCCGACGAGCACCTCGGCCACCAGCACCTTGCGGCCCTGCCCGGCGCCGGTGAACTTCACGACGTAGGTGCCGAGGTCGTCGGCCTCGACCAGCCCCGGCAACGAGCCACCCTCGCGCAGGGGGAGGACGAAGCGCGTCGCGGTCACGGTCTCGAGCACGTCCGACAGGCTACGGGAGTGCCAGTAGGGTTTCGGGGATGAGCAGCGAGCAGCGACGACTGGGCGGTCGCTATGTCCTGGAGGCCCCCATCGGGCGCGGCGGCATGGGCGAGGTCTGGCGCGGCACCGACACGGTGCTCGGCCGGCAGGTGGCGGTCAAGACCATCGACCTGCGCTCCCTGCGCGACGAGTCCGGCGCGGCCCGGTTCGAGCGCGAGGCGCGGGCGACTGCCGGCCTGAGCCACCCGAACGTCGTCACCGTGCACGACAGCGGCGTCGAGGGCGACACCGCCTACATCGTGATGGAGCTGCTGCCCGGGCCCAGTCTGGCCGACGAGCTCGCCGACGGTCCGCTCCCGGTCGACGAGGTGGTCGAGGTGGGCCGGCAGGTGGCCTCGGCGCTCGACGCCGCGCACGCTCGGGGCCTCGTGCACCGCGACATCAAGCCCGGCAACATCGCCTACGCCGCCGACGGGCGCATCCGCGTGCTCGACTTCGGCATCACCCAGCTCACCGAGCCGACCGGGTCCCAGGCGCTCACTGCCACGCACACCGTCATGGGCACGGCCGAGTACCTCGCCCCCGAGCAGGCGCTCGGCGGGCGGGTCGACGGGCGGGCCGACCTCTACGCCCTCGGCTGCGTGCTCTACGCCCTGCTCGCCGGGCAGCCGCCGTTCCGGGGCGCCACCCCCGTGGCCACGATGATGATGCACGCCAACGACCCGGTGCCCGATGTGCGCGAGCTCCGCCCCGACACCCCGGACTGGCTGGCCGACCTGGTGCACGGACTGCTCGCGAAGGATGCCGACGAGCGCCCCGCCGGAGCGGCCAGCGTGGCCGAGGCACTGTCGACCCGTTCGGCACTCGGCGGCGCGGCGACCACCGTGCTCCCCGCCGCCGCCGCTGCTGCGACCACCCAACGGCTGGATGCCGTGTCGCCCCCACCCGTGGTGCCCCCGCTGCCGCCGCGCGAGCCCGAGCGGCCCGGGGTGTCGCCGTGGGTGTGGGTGCTCGCCGTCGTGGCAGCTGTGGCCATCGGCCTGCTGCTGTGGAACTTGCTGCGCGACAACGGTGCCGATCCGGCCAGCACCCCGAGCTCGACCCCGAGCTCGACCCCGAGCACGTCGCAGCCGGCCGAGACCACGTCGGCGCCGCCCACCACGAAGCCTCCGACGCCCACGCCCACCCCCACCGCGACGCCGACCCCCACGCCGACGCCGAGCCCCTCGGCCACGGCCGACCTGGCCGCCCCGGTCGAGGCTGCCCTGTCGGCCTTCTCGGACGAGGTCGGCGTGCTGGTGCGCGACGGGACCCTCGACCAGAAGGCCACCAAGAACCTCGACGACGGGATCCGCAATGTGCGCAGGGCGCTGCGCGACGGTGACCCACGGAAGGTGTCGCAGGAGTCCGACAAGCTGGTCCAGGACTACGACAAGGGCGTCCAGGACGGGTCGATCACGCCTGATGCGGCCACGGCCCTCGACCCGCTGCTGGCCGACCTCACCGACGCCGTGAATGCGTACGCCGCAGGCTGACGACCTCCGCGCGAGAGGCGACGTGCTCGTGTCTCGCTCGACATCCGTTGCCGAGTCCCTACCGTTTGACAGTCGGTCGACCCTGCACCAAGGTCTTCAACGCCTCCGACCAGCCGACCACCCAACGGGTGCCGGGAACGGCGCGAGCGGGTACCGGCTCCGCCCGGTGCAGGCCGATGGCTCCTACCCGGTGGTGCGAGCTGCCGACTACGACCGCAGGACAGGCGAGTTCACCGTGCCGGCCCGCACCATCGCCGTCTTCGAGCACTGACCTGGAATCAGAGCGGAGTGCTCCCCGAGGTGCCGACCAGCTGCTCGGCGAACTCGGCGCCGGACAGCCGCTCGACCTCCGCTCGGGCCGCGTCGACCCGCGCGGGCATGCCCAACCGGGCCGATGGCTCCTCGTTGCCCGGGGTGGTCACGAACTTCTCGATCGCCGCGAGGCCCGCGGCGGCCCGGCCGCTCGCGGCGGCCTGCTTGGCCGCCAGCCGCTCGGCATACCAGCTGGAGGCCAGCACCGACTCACGCGTGAACAGTGCGCGGAACTCCGCCGACTCCAGCGTCCAGCCCTCGGACGTCGAGCCGTCGGCCATGATCTCGAGCAGGGCACGCAGCGGCGGGACCGCCAGCGAGATCGTGCCGTCCTTGACGTAGGCCCGCGCCACCCGCTCGTGCGTCATCGCGATGGTGGTGACCGACTCGGCGAAGACCGCGACGTCCTGCAGCTCGGGGCGCAGCATCTCCGCGGTGAAGACGACGTCGGGGTGCAGGAAGATCCGGCCGAAGTACTTGGTCGCCATCCGCTCGGTCATCCGGTAGCCCAGCCGGCTGGCGGGCACCCGCTGGCCCTGGTGCTCGACGTCGGCGATCTTCTCCAGCGCCCCCTCGGCGATCAGGTTGCGGGCGTCACGCTCCTCCGGCGTCATCCGGGCGAACAGCTCGGGCACGAGCAGCGAGAAGTCGTGGTCGACCCGCACGTCCGGGCCGACGTAGCCCGCCGCCGACAGCCAGCCGTCGTGTCCGGTCAGCACGTAGGACAGCAGGTTGGCGTTGAGGTCGATGATGGCCGGCAGCGCGTTGAACGGCCCCTTGGTCAGGGCGCCCTCGGAGCCCGCGCCAGTCGTCGACGGCGACTTGCCGGTCATCGACGAGATGAACTCCATGAACAGCTCGGGCACCTCCATGTAGTGCAGCGGGCCGTACGAGCACAGCGCCGGCACCGCGCCCTCGGGCGGGTTGTTGCGACGCCCGGCGGCCACCACGTCGACCGGACGGGGGAGTGGCGCGCCGGCCGGCATCCGCCGCACGAGGCGCTCGGACAGCTCGGCCACCGCCGTCGCCTTGGCGTCGGTGCGGTCGGGTCGCTGCTGGAGGTAGCGCGGGTTCTTCGAGGGCGCCCCGTCGACGAGCCGGGGGTTGGCCGAGCTGACGACGTAGTCGGGGCCGTCACCCTCGGGGGTGTCGGCGAACGCGCTGATCAGGTGCGCCATCGGGGGGCTGAACGCGGTGAACGACACGGCCTCGTCGCGCATGGCGACGGCATCCGCGCGGGTCAGCGGCTCGAAGTTGGACAGGAACGTGCCGGGCGTGGCGATGTCGCGCTCGGCCACCGTGTCGTAGCCGCGGTGGATCGCGTCGTCGGGGCGCTGGAAGAGCAGGCTCTCGCAGTTCTCGACCAGCTTGTAGGACCGGTCGGGGTCGAGACCGAGCAGGCCCCCCGGCACCACGGTGGATGCCGTGATGTCGTCCTGGGTCTGCACCTTCACCGCGGGCGAGAAGTCGTGCCGCAGGCTGAACAGCCGCCACGACCCGTCGACGTCGTACCCGACGCGCAGCATGTTGAGGGTGACCTTCGTGCCGTCGAGGTGCAGCGAGTTGCCCTGCCGCCCGTCGATCTCGGCGACGCTGAAGTGGCTGCGCCAGTCGTCGCCCCACTCCGGGCGGTAGGAGCGCTTGACGACGTAGACGAGCTCCTTGACGTAGGGCGGGATGCGCGAGAGCCAGGCGTTGTACTCCGCCGTGTACTCCGAGCGCGACGGGGTGAGCAGTTTGATGACCGACCCCACCGAGCGGTCGGGCGACAGGATCGGCCGCAGGTCGGTGCCATGCCGCGACGGGTCGAGGAAGCGCCGCGAGAAGTCGCGGTCGAGGATCGCGGCGACCGAGTCCATGTCGGTCTCGAAGCTCGCCGTGAACGCCGAGCCGACGATGAACGCGTCGGTGATGGCCTTGGAGATCTCGGACTTGCCGCCACCCGACACGGTCGCGGGCTTGTGGCACGAGGTGGCGTTGGGGACGGTGCCGATCAGGGTCCAGGTGCTCGGGTCGTGCGGCTGCTGGGCCACCGTGACGCGGTAGCCGTTCGGGCTCAGGTAGGCCTTGTCGGCGCGCAGCGGCACCGAGCCGGTGCCGCCGTCCGGCAGCGGCCAGCTGACGGTCATGTCGCGCATCGAGTAGTGCGCGCCGCCCGGCACCAGCACGATGTGCGGCTGCTCACGGTCGTCGGCGTGGCCCGCCGGCTGGGGCACGAAGCGCTCGGGGTCGCGCTCGAGCACCTCGGCCAGGGTGTAGCCGTCACCGGACGACTTCTCGTCGTACTCCTGGCCCAGGTTGTAGCTGGCGAACACCAGTGCGCCGCCGGAGTGTTCCTCCTCGGCATTGCCGAACAGGTTGGCGGAGTAGGAGATCTGCGTCTTGACCTCCTTCTTGCAGTAACCGAAGTAGGTGTCGGCGATGACCGTGACGATGACGCCGCGCGCGTCGCGGGCGCAGACCTTGAAGGCCTTGCCGCCGTTGTAGAGCTCGTCCTCGGCCTCCCAGCACATGCCGTCGCGCTGCTGGCGCTCGGTGGCCTCGCTCACGTGCGGCAGGCCGACCTCCTTCTTGGTGACCCGGGTCAGGTGCGGCGCGAGGATGACGCAGCCGGTGTGCCCGGTCCAGGTCTCCGGAGCCAGGGATGCGTCGTTCTCGGGCAGGTAGGGGTCGCCGCCGTTGCCGAAGATGCCCTCGACGAAGTCGAGGTTGGCGACAGTGCCGCCGGGCACGATGAAGCGCGTCTCCATCCGCTTCTCGCGCACCGAGCCCGGCACCTCGGGGGAGACCAGCGGGCGCAGGTGCAGCGAGACGAAGCAGGCGGCCGGGGTGGCCTCGTTGGCCGTGTAGGGCAGCACCATGTCGGTCTGCGGCGGCTCCAAGGCCAGGGCCAGCAGCCGGGCGAAGGTGCCGGTGGGCACGGCCAGCTTGTCGTCGGGGATGGGCAGCCCGCCCTCGGCGATGTGGAAGACGCCGGCCGTGGTGCGGCGGTCGTTCGCCGGGTTGTGCAGCACGCCGTTGACGAGCCGGTAGCTGCTCAGCAGCGGCGAGGTGAAGTCGTCGCCGTCGAAGGGCAGCGACAGCTCGCGGGCCAGGCCCGGCTCGTCGAGCACCAGGGTGCGGCGGGGGAGCCGCGGCTGCACGCCGGTCGCGGCGAGGTAGTCGTCGAGGAACGCCTGGATGCGGTGGTCGGCCGCGCAGAGCCGGTCGGACAGGCGGCGGCTCAGCTCGCGCTGGCGGGCCAGGATCGGCCGGGCCAGCCTGGCGGCGTCGGTGTTCTCGTACCCCTGCGGCAGGGGCAGCCCGAGCTGGGCCAGTCGGAGGTTGATGGCGGCGTTCTGGGTGTGGGGCACGAGTTGATTGTCGCCCTCGCGCAACGGTGGCCGCCACCGAGGTCCGCGGCGGTGGACGACGACGCCCCGCTCCGTGCCGCGGTGGGCACGGAGCGGGGCGCCGCGCACTCGTCAGGAGGTGCTTCCTCCCATGTGGTAGGTGCCGTTGTAGTGCGCGTAGTTCTGGATGGCCAGCGTGGCCGAGGAGCACAGCTGCTTGCCGGCGATGCGGTTGCAGCCGCGGAAGTAGCCCTCCGTCCAGGTCTTGGTCCCTCCCCGGTAGTGGCCGTTGTAGGCGTACCAGGTCTCGCCCCAGTCCTGCCAGCCCTTCCACTCCCAGCCGCCGAGGTTGCCGTAGGCGGTGACCTCGGCATGGCGTTCGGAGTAGGAGCAGGTGACCCTGCTGCCGTTCCAGTAGAACGTGGTCTTGAGCGAGATGTCGACCAGGACAGTCCCGTACGTGTTGCGGGCCCGCTGGGTCCGCTTGATCCAGCGCGAGGAGCCGGTGCAGCTGCCCAGCTTGGTGGCGACCGCATTCACCCCTGCCGTCGTGTCGGTGGTCCAGTAGGCCACCCTGGCGTCCACCGACGTCGCCGCCTGGGCGCTCACCGGCAGGGCCGACTCCCCCGCGAGTAGTGCAACTGCCGCCACGAGGGCAGCACAAAGCCGTCGAGCTCTCATCTCGGTTCCCCTTTTGACCCGGGGCGGCCAGACCGGCCGCCCCTGTCCGCACTGCACGGTTGCGTGCGGTGGAAGGAACGTATCGGCGGGCTGCGCGGACCGCGCGGGGAGCTGACGCCGCCTGTGGACAACGTCGACCGGGTCGTGGCCCGGGCGCATCGGCGGCGTACCCCAGCCGTGCCCTGATGGTGTGAAGCATTCGTCTGCAGGCCTGTGACCTGCGCGAATGTGAGTGTCCGAGGGGGGACTTGAACCCCCATGCCCAATAAGGGCACTAGCACCTCAAGCTAGCGCGTCTGCCAATTCCGCCACCCGGACGAGTGGTGCGTGGGCGGCCCTGGGGAGGCCGTCCTGCGACCGGGAACGATACACGCTCGGCGGCTCGGAACCGAAATCGCGCAGGTCACCGCACCTGTCACGGCGCTCGGCCCGTTGACCGGGGCGCCCCGCCCTCCCTAGGTTGCGGAGCACATGTCCACGACCGTCGACGTCGGCGTCGATCTCGGCACCACCGTGACCAAGGCGGTGGCGCTCGACGGTGCCCGCCGGGTGGTCGCCCGGGCCTCGCTGCCCACGCCGTGGGAGCGGCCGCGGGCGGAGTGGTGCGAGCGCGACCCGGCGGATGCCGTCGCCACCGTCGACCGGTTGCTCGCGAACCTCGTGCGGGTCGCGGGAGACGTGCAGGTGCGCTCGGTCGGTTTCTGCTCGATCGCCGAGACCGGGTCGCTCGTGGATGCCGGGGGGTCGCCGGTCTCGCGGTTGCTCGCCTGGCACGACCCCCGGGGTGGACGCCAGGCGGCCACCCTCGACCCTGCCCTTGCCGCGGTGCTTCCTTCGCGCACCGGGCTGGCCGTCAGCGCTGTGGCCACCTTCTTCAAGCTGCTCTGGTGGCGCGACGAGGCCGGCCTCGACCTGGCCGGCCTGCAGTGGCTCGGCCTGCCCGAGCTGGTCTGCCACGGGCTGGGTGCAGGGCGGTTCGCCGAGCGCTCGATGCTCGGCCGCACCGCTTTGTGGGACATCCACGACGAGGACCTCTTCGAGCCGGCGCTCGACACGCTGGGCGTCGGCCCCGACCTGGTTCCGCCTCGGGTGGCCGCCGGCGCCGCACTGGGCCGGGTGCGCTCGGACCACCCGGTCGTCCAGGCCCGCGGGGCGGTGCTCACGGTGGCCGGTCACGACCACCTCGTGGCGGCTGCCGCCCTCGGGGCCGGTGGCATCGGCAGCCTGTGTGACTCGATGGGCACCGCCGAGGCGCTCATCGCGGCCGTGGCGGTGCCGCCGGCGCCGCGCGTCGTCGCCGGTCTGGTGTCCCGCGGGTTGTCGGTCTACCCGCACGTCGTCGACTCGACCACGTGCCTGCTCGGCGCGCTTCGCAGCGGGCTGGTGCTCGGCCGCGCCCTCGACGGGCTCGGGGTCGCGACCCTCGAGCAGCGGCTCTCGTTCGACGCCGGGATGCCGGCCGGCACCGACCCCGCCGACGTCACCGTCGAGGGGCTCGAGATGTCCGACGACCACGTCACCGTCGCGTGGCCGGACGGCACCGACCCGTACGCCGCCTGGGCAGGCGTCCTCGCCCGCACCCGGGAGGTCGTCGCGTCGGAGGTGGCCGCGATCCGGGCGGTGGACGTGCCGGTCGACGAGGTGGTGCTCACCGGCGGCTGGGCCAACCTGCGCTCGGTGGCGGCGAGCCGGCACGGCATCGCCGAGCGCACACAGCACGTCACGCTCGAGGAACCGGGCGCGACCGGAGCGGCCCTGCTGGCGCGGTGGGCGGCCACCCGGCATCCGGAGGGCTCGGACCCGACCACGCACGAGGCGCCACAGCCGGGCTGGTTCACCGACCCGTCGGCCTAGAGTTGCTGCCCATGACCGACACCGCCACCCGGCCCGAGGACGAGGTCGTCCGGATCTGCCAGGAGCTGATCCGGATCGACACCAGCAACTACGGGGACGGCAGCGGCCCCGGGGAGGCGGCGGCCGCGGCGAGTACGTCGTCGGCCTGCTGCGGGAGGTCGGGCTCGAGCCGCAGCCTTCGAGAGCGAACCCGGACGGGTCAGCGTCGCCGTGCGGCTACCCGGCGCCGACCGCGACCGCCCGGCGCTCTGTGCGTGCACGGACACCTCGACGTCGTGCCGGCGAACGCCGCCGACTGGTCGGTGCGACCCGTTCGCCGGGGAGGATCGCGACGGCTGCGTCTGGGGTCGTGGGGCGGTCGACATGAAGGACATGGACGCGATGATGCTGGCCGCCGTGCGCCACCGCATGCGCACCGGGCAGCGCACCGCCGCGCGACGTGGTCGTCGTGCTTCCTCGCCGACGAGGAGGCCGGCGGCACGCAAGGGTTCGCACTGGATGGTGGACGAGCACCCAGAGGTCTTCGAGGGCTGCACCGAGGCGATCAGCGAGGTCGGCGGCTTCTGCACCTCGGACGACGATGATCTTCGCCCTACCCGATCGAGACGGCCGAGAAGGGCATCATCTGGCTGCGGCTCATCGCCGACGGCGTCGCCGGGCACGGATCGATGCTCCCGACCGACAACGCGGTGGCGTCGTCTCGCCGCAGCGGTGGCCCGGATCGGCGCGCACGAGTTCCCGCTCCGGATGACGCGTACGGTCAAGCAGTTCCTCGAGGTGGTCGCCGACGCGTACGGCGTGCCGTTCGACCCGGAGCATCCCGAGCCGGTCGTACGGCAAGCTCGGCACCCTCGGCCGGGTCGTGGGCGCGACGCTTCGCAACACGGCGAACCCGACGATGCTCAGCGCGGGCTACAAGGTGAACGTGATCCCGGGACGTGCCGAGGCGCACGTCGACGGCCGCGTGCTCCCGGGTTTCGAGGACGAGTCTTGGCGACGATCGACGAGCTGCTCGGGCCGAAGGTGCGACGCGAGATCGTGAACCAGGACATCGCGCTCGAGACCACGTTCGACGGCGACCTCGTGCAGGCGATGAGTCATGGCGGTGCAGGCCGAGGATCCCGACGGACGGACCGTGCCCTACTGCCTGTCCGGCGGTACGGACGCGAAGGCGTTCTCCCAGCTCGGCGTCCGCGGGTTCGGGTTCTCACCCCTCCGGCTGCCGCCTGAGCTGGACTTCACCGGCATGTTCCACGGCATCGACGAGCGGGTCCCGGTGGAGTCGCTGCAGTTCGGCGCCCGAGTGCTCGACCGACTGTTCGCACCTCTGCTGACCGCGCTCCGGCGCCGCGACCAGCGCGATCAGAGCGTACGGATCGCGCGGATGATCCGTCGGCGCAGGACAGCAGTTCGGGTGCCGTCGGGGAAGAGCCGGAGTCGGGCGAGCTCCCAGTTCCCGTACTCCGCCTGCTCGGCCAGTTGACGACGCGCGGCACCTCGCGAGGTACCGCGCGGAATCATCATCCGGCGAACTTCATATTCCGGCACAACGCCATTCTGGCCCGTCGGAGGCGGCGCGGTCCTACCCGAAAGCGCGCCGACTACTTCTGGATCGCCTGAGCAGGCGTGGCGTCGGCCGGGACCTCGTCGCCGACCACCCACACCACGAGCGTCGTCGGCGGCTCGCAGCGAAGCGTCGAGGTGCCGCTCACAATCATCGGGACCTCGTTCCCGCGAAGTTCCAGCTTGACCTGCTCGGTCGTGCAGGCGTTCACGCGGTACGCAAAGAGCCGCTCGCCGGCATCGAGCCGGTGCCTTCGAGACCGGCCACTATCTCGTCGATGCCGGGGCGCTTGTACGCCTCGCCGAGCTGGTGACGCTCCCGACCGCCACCTGGGTGGGCATCTACAGCGGGTACCCGCCGGTGAGACGTCGAGCCGCTGGTTGAGGATCACGGTCCCGAGCGTGCCCGAGGACGGATCGGGTCGGACGCGATGGTGGGTGCGGGCCTCGTGCCGAGCCGCTGCCCGGCGAATCGCCTACGACTCCACATCCGGTGATGACAAGCGCGACACCGACCATGGCGGCAAACGTACGGGTGTGGGTCATGCCCTCAGACGGCGCCGAGCACCGCAAGGTTCCGATCGACGCGCGGGTGGAGCGGCGCTGGTTTCGAGGCTCGCTTCGCTCGCACCTCAACCAGCGAGTACCGGTGGTTGAGGTGTGAGGCCGCGCAGCGGCCGAGCCTCGAAACCACCTCGGGCCGAGCGGCGTCATGCGACGTCGTCAGGGCGGTGCGTCGGTGCAGCACGAGATCCTCCGCGGCGAGCGCCCCGCGCAGCTGCGCGGCGGTCCGCGCACCGACGATCGGCGCGGTCACTCCTGGCCGGTCGCGGACCCAGGCGAGCGCCACCTCGAGCGGGGTGGCGCCCAACCCGTCCGCTGCGGTCACGACAGCATCCACGATGCGCCGGGAGCGACCGTCGAGATACTTCGTGACGAACGCCTCGAAGTGCGGTGACGCGGCCCGGGAGTCAGCCGGGACGCCGTGGCGGTACTTGCCGGTCAGCACGCCTCGCCCGAGCGGCGACCACGGCAACACGCCAAGGCCGAGCGCCGCTGCAGTCGGCATGACCTCGAGCTCGGTCTCCCGATGGACCAGGGAGTACTCCACCTGCGTCGCGGCGAGCGGGGTCCGGCCGGACCCCGCGCGCTGCCAGCTCGCCGCCCAGGCGGTCTGCCAGCCCGAGTAGTTCGAGATTCCCACGTAGCGAGTACGGCCGCTGGACACCGCATGGTCCAGGGCGGCAAGCGTCTCCTCGAGCGGGGCATCATCGCTCCAGGTGTGGACCAGCCAAAGATCCACATGATCGGTGCCGAGCCGGCTGCAGCGAGCCGTCGAGCTCGTCAAGGAGCGATCCGCGTGATGTGTCGACCACCCGCTCACCTGAGCGGCGAGAAATGCCCGCCTTCGTGGTGAGGACGACCTCCTCGCGGCCGACCACATCGGCCAGGAGTGCACCGAGCACGCGCTCGCTCTCGCCGTCGCCATAGCCGGCCGCGGTGTCGACGAGCGTGCCGCCGGCCTCGACGAACGCGACGATCTGCTCCTTCGCCTCGTGCTCGTCGGTGTCACGTCCCCACGTCATCGTCCCCAGCCCGAGGCGGGACACATGCAAGCCGGTGCCGCCAAGGCGTCGCTGCTCCATGTGGCCGAACGCTAGTCGGGCGGTGCATGCGGACGAGACGTGACACGATCTGCGGCGTGCAGCTCGGGCTCAGCATCGGCTCCTGGGACGCCGCGGACCTGGCTGATCATCTTGCGTTGGCCGCTGAGGCCGACCGGCTCGGTTTCGCGGTCGTCTGGGTTGCCGAGGCGTACGGCAGTGATGCGGCCACCACGCTCGCCTGGATCGGTGCCACGACCGAACGCATCAACCTCGGGTCAGGCGTGTTCCAGATCCCGGCGCGATCAGCGGCCATGACCGCGATGACGGCCGCGACGTTGGACACGCTGACCGGAGGGCGATTCCGGCTCGGGCTAGGGGTGTCCGGGCCGCAGGTGTCCGAGGGTTGGCATGGTGTGCCGTTCGGCGACCCGCTCGGGCGCACCCGCGAGTACGTCGAGGTCGTCCGGTCCGCGCTGCGCCGCGAGCGCGTCACCTACGCGGGAGAACACATCACGCTGCCGCTGCCAGACGGTCCCGGGAAATCCTTGCGACTGACGATCAAGCCACCTCGAGCAGACCTGCCGATCTATCTCGCCGCGATCGGACCGCGCAATCTCGTTCTCGCCGGCGAGATCGCCGACGGTTGGCTCGGGATCATGTTCGCTCCGGACCATGCCTCGTCGTCGCTCGAACGACTCCGGGCGGGTCGGGAGCGAGCTGGTCGGCCCTGGCAGGACTTCGACGTGGCGCCGACCGTTCCGGTCGCGATCGGCCCCGACGTCGAGGCGTCCGCGGACCAGATCCGCGCTACACGGCGCTCTACATTGGCGGGATGGGGAGCCGCGGCAGAACTTCTACAACGCGCTGGTCCAGCGCATGGGCTTCGAGGGCGCGGCCGGACCGTGCAGGCCGCGTACCTCGACGGCCGTCCGAGCGACGCCGCAGCGGCCTCCCTTGGAGCTGCTCGACGCCATCGCGCTGCTCGGTCCGCCGCAGCGGATCGCCGAGCGGATCGGCCGGTACGCCGACGCCGGGGTGACCACGCTGAGCGTCGCGCCCCACGCGTGGACTCCCGAGGGGCGCGCGGAGGTGCTCCGCGTGGTGGCAGAGTCGCTGCGAAGCTCGGGTGTCGCCAGCACCTAGGCTGTCGGCTCGTGCCCGTCGAACTCAGCTATGTCCAGGCCGTCATCCTCGGTGTCGTCGAGGGACTCACCGAGTTCCTGCCGATCAGCTCCACGGGGCACCTCACGATCACCGAGCAGCTGCTCGGGCTGCCCGTCGACGACCCGGCCATCACCGCGTACACCGCGATCATCCAGATCGGCGCGATCGCCGCGACGTTCCTGTACTTCGGCAGCAAGATCGCCCGCCTGTTCATGGCCTGGGTGCGCGGCCTGACCTCCGCCGAGGCGCGTGAGGACAAGGACTACACGCTCGCGTGGGCGGTCATCGTCGGCTCGATCCCGGTCGGCGTCGTCGGCTTCGCGTTCCGCGACATCATCGAGAGCACCCTGCGCAGCCTGTGGGTCGTGGCGTTCGCCCTCATCCTGTGGAGCGCCGTCATCTGGGTGGCGGAGCAGCGGCACGACGTACTCGAGAAGCGTGGCATCCAGCGCGGGGAGGGCGAGATCACGGTCAAGGACGGCCTGGTCCTGGGTCTGGTCCAGTGCTTCTCGCTGATCCCCGGGGTCTCCCGCTCCGGCGCGACGATCTCGGCCGGCCTGATGCGCGGCATCAACCGGGTGACGGCCACCGAGCTGTCGTTCTTCATGGCGATCCCGGCACTCACGGCGGCGGGGCTGTTCGAGGCGGCCAAGGGCAAGGACGAGCTGGTCGCCCTGGGCGTGGGCCCGATGCTGGTGGGCATCGTCGTGGCCTTCGGCACTGCCTACGCGTCCATCGCCTGGCTGCTGCGCTTCGTGGCCACCAACTCGCTGCGCCCGTTCATCTGGTACCGCATCGCCCTCGGCCTGGCCATCATCGTGGCCCTCGTCGCGGGCTGGATCACTGCCACCTGACCGGCCGGCGGCGCCGGGCTACAGCCAGCCGCTGCGCTTGAACGCGCGGTAGAGGGCGCCACAGACGACCGCCATGAGGCCGAGCACGACGAAGTAGCCGTAGCGGAACTCCCCGCCGCCCACGTGCAGGCTGGAGGTCAGCTCGGGCATGAAGTCGAAGTTCATGCCGTAGATGCCGGCGATCATCGTCGGCACCGCCGCGATCGCGACCCACGCCGAGATGCGCCGCATGTCGGTGTTCTGCTGCACCGTGATCTGGGCGAGGTGCGCGCCGAGCACGTCGGTGAGCAGCCGGTCGTACCCCTCGACGTGGTCGATGACGGCCTGCAGGTGGTCCGACACGTTGCGGAACTGCAGGCGCAGCTCGGGGTCGGTGACATGCGGGCTCGCGTCCTCGTGCAGGGCCATCAGGGGGGCGGCCAGGGGCACCGTCGCCCGGCGGAACTCGAGGACCTCGCGCTTGAGGCGGTAGATCGTCGAGGAGTCCATGTCGGCGCCGGAGAAGACCGCGGTCTCGATGTCGTCGAGGTCGGCGGACACCTCGCCGTCGATGAGGGTGTAGTTGTCGACGACGCCGTCGACGATGCCGTGCAGCACGCCCATCGGGCCCAGCCGCAGCTGGCCCGGCTCGGCCTCGAGGCGGTGCCGCAGACCGGCCAGCGGGCTCGCCTCGCCGCGGCGCACGGTGACGATGAAGTGGTCACCGACGAAGCACATCAGCTCGCCGGTCTCGATGTCGGAGGTCTGCTCCACGTAGCGCAGGGGCTTGAGCACCACGAAGACGCTGGTGTCGTAGAGCTCGACCTTGGCCCGCTGGCGCCCGTGGATGGCGTCCTCGACGGCCAGGGGGTGCAGCTGCAGCTCCTCGTTCACCTCGTCGAACTCCGCCTGGGTGGGGTTCTTCAGCCCGATCCACAGGAAGCTGCCCGGCGAGCCGCCGTCACGCAGGGCGTCGAGCTCGTCGCTGAGGTCGCCACAGGGGCGTCGCTGTCCATCGACGTAGATGGCCTTGTCCACGATCACGAGCGCCATTGTGTCCCTCCCGGGCCACCGGGCGGCGCCACCCGCGACCGACGACGCGCGCGCCGCGCCCTACAGTGGGCTCTCGTGGCCATCGTCCTGCTCCTGCGGCACGGGCACTCCACCGCCAACGCGCAGGGAGTGCTCGCCGGCTGGAGCGAGGGAGTCGGCCTCACCGACACCGGTCGCGAGCAGGCCGCCCGGGTGGCCGAGCGGATCGCCCCCCTCACCATCGCCCGGGCCGTGTCGAGCCCGCTGCAGCGCTGCCTCGAGACGGCATCCGTGGCGCTGGCGGGTCATGACGTGCGCCTCGACGACCGGCTGGGGGAGTGCCACTACGGCGGCTGGACCGGCCGCTCGCTCGCCGACGCCGCGAAGGATCCGCTCTGGCGGGTCGTGCAGGACGACCCCGCGGCCGCCACCTTCCCGCCCGACGACGTCTACGCCGCCGAGTCGCTGGAGCAGATGGCGCAGCGCGTCGTCGGGGGAGTGCGCGCGCTCGACGCCGAGGTGGAGGCCGAGCACGGCAAGGATGCCGTGTGGGTGGCCGTCAGCCACGGCGACCCGATCAAGGCGGTCGTGGCCGAGGCCGTGGGGGCGGGGCTGTCCGGCCTGCAGCGGGTGCGGGTCGACCCCGGCTCGCTGACGGCGGTGCACCTCACCGAGAACCGGATGGTGCTGCTGGCGAGCAACACGGTGCAGGGCGACCTGGCCCCGCTGGTGGCCCGTCCGGCGCACGCCCCCAGCGGCGACTCGGAGGTCGGGGGAGGGGCCGGCTGACCCCGGCCATTCCTTTGTTGCGAACAATGTGCAACAAGGGCCCCTGTTGCGAATAATGTGCAACAAGCACCCCCGACCGGCAAGGAGCAGCGCGTGCACGTGCCCGACGGCTTCCTCGACGCCCCGACCTCGGTCGGCACGGCCGTGGTGTCCGCGGGCATCGTCGCGGCGTGCCTGGTGCGCTCGGCCCGGCACGAGCTGACCGATCGGTCGGCGCCGCTGGCCGGGCTGGTCGCCGTGTTCATCTTCGCCGCGCAGATGGTCACGTTCCCGATCGGGGCGGGCACGTCCGGGCACCTGCTCGGCGGGGTGCTGGCGGCTGTGCTGGTCGGTCCGGCCACGGCCACCCTCTGCCTCACCGTGGTGGTCACGGTGCAGGCGCTCCTGTTCGCCGACGGCGGGGTCAGCGCCCTGGGCACGAACGTGCTGCTCATGGGTGTGGTGGCGGTGTGGGTGGGCTACGGCGCGTTCCGGCTGGCGCTGCTCGTGCTGCCGCGACGGCTGTCCAGCGTGAGCGTCGCGGCCGGCGTCGGTGCCTTCGTGAGCGTGCCCGCTGCCGCGCTGGCGTTCGTGGGTCTCTACGCCGTGGGCGGCGCCGCGCCCATCCCGCTGGCGCAGCTGGCCGCCTTCATGACCGGGTGGCACGTGCTCATCGGGCTCGGCGAGGCCGTCATCACCGTGCTCGCGGTGTCGAGCGTCGTCGCGGCCCGACCCGACCTCGTGCACGGTGCTCGAGGCCGCCTCCCCGCCCTCGAGCTGCGCACCCCGGAGCCCGTGGCGTGAGCACCCGCCGCCTCGTCGTGATCGGGCTCGTGGTGAGCGCCCTCATCGCCGGGGTGCTGTCCTTCTACGCCTCGGGGCACCCCGACGGGCTGAGCTCCGTCGCGCAGTCGCTCGGCTTCGCCGACACCGCTCGCGACTCCGCCACGTCGGGCTCCCCGCTGGCGGGCTACTCGGTGACCGGTGTCGGCGACGCCCGGCTGTCCGGTGGGCTCGCCGGCCTGGTCGGGCTGGCCGTGGTCGGGCTGCTCATGACCGGGCTCGTCCTCCTCCTGCGGCGCCGCGCGCCGCGGAGCGAGGACTGAGGTGGGCTCAGGTCACTCGGCACACCTGCACGTCGAGGGCACCACGACGCTGCACCGGATGCCGGCGCACGCCAAGCTGGTCGGCCTGCTCGCCTTCGTGCTGCTGGTCGTGTCGGTGCCGCCGCAGCAGCACCTGGCGCTCCTCGCCCTGGTCCTCGTGGCCGTGGGCGTGCTGGCGAGCACCCGGGTGCCGGTGCGGTTCCTGATGCCACGGCTGGCCGTCGAGCTGCCCTTCGTGGTGTTCGCGGTGCTGCTGCCGTTCGTCGCCGTCGGCCCGCAGGTCGCGCTCGGGCCGTTCACCGTCTCGCAGGCCGGCCTCGACGCGGCCGTCGCGCTGCTGCTCAAGGGCACCTGCGGCGTCCTCGTCGCGGTGGCGTTCGCGGTCACGACCCGCCCGCGCGACCTCGTGCGCGCCCTGCAGCACCTGCGCGTGCCCGACACCCTGGTCACCATCGCGGGTTTCATGGTGCGCTACGTCGACGTCGTCGGCGACCAGCTGCGCCGGATGCGGGTGGCCCGCGCCTCGCGTGGCTTCAGCCCCCGCTCGGTGCGCGCCTGGCCGGCGCTGGCGGCGAGCACCGGGGCGCTGTTCATCCGCAGCTACGAGCGCGGTGAGCGGGTGCACCTGGCCATGGTCAGCCGCGGCTGGTCGGGCCGGATGCCGGTCACCGCACCGCTCGCCGCGTCGCCGGCCCAGTGGGCGCTCGCGCTGGCGCCCGCCGCAGTGGCCGCCGCGGTCACGGTGGGGGTGCGGGTCGGATGAGCGTGCCCGTCCTCGACCTGCGCGGCGTCGCCTACGCCTACCCCGGTGGGCACCAGGCGCTCTTCGGCGTCGACCTGCACGTGCACCCGGGGGAGCGGGTGGCCCTGCTCGGCCCCAACGGCGCCGGCAAGACGACGCTGGTCCTGCACCTCAACGGCATCCTGACGCCGGGCGCCGGCAGCGTGACCGTCTCGGGGCTTCCGGTGACCACTGCCAACCTGCTCGAGGTGCGGCGCCGGGTCGGCATCGTCTTCCAGGACCCCGACGACCAGCTGTTCATGCCCACCGTGCGCGACGACGTGGCCTTCGGCCCGGCCAACCTGGGGCTGCGCGGCGAGGAGCTCGAGGCCCGGGTGGTCGAGGCGCTCGACCTGGTCGGGGTGGGTGACCTCGCCGACCGGGCGCCGCACCACCTGTCCTTCGGCCAGCGCCGGCGCGTCGCCATCGCCACCGTGCTGGCGATGCGACCCGAGATCCTGGTGCTCGACGAGCCGTCGTCGAACCTCGACCCGGCATCGCGGCGCGAGCTGGCCGGCATCCTGCGCTCGCTCGACGTCACCGTGCTGATGGTCACCCACGACCTGCCCTACGCCGTCGAGCTGTGCGAGCGGGCGGTGGTGCTGTCGGAGGGCGTGGTCGTCGCGGACGGCCCCACCCGGGAGGTGCTCGGCGACGAGGCCTTCATGGCTAGACACCGCCTGGAGCTGCCCGTCGGGTTCTCGATCTAGGGTGGTGCCCATGCCAGCAACCGTGTTCGACCCGCCCGAGCGATTCGTCGCCGGGACCGTCGGGCCGCCCGGCGGCCGCACCTTCTTCCTCCAGGCGAGCGGCGAGGGGCGTCTCGTGTCGGTCTCGCTCGAGAAGGTCCAGGTCAGCGTGCTCGCCGACCGGGTCAACGAGCTTCTCGACGCGCACGCCGAGGGCACCGCCACCGAGCCGCTCGGGGGCGGGGACACCGACCCCCTCGCCACCCCCATCGAGGACGAGTTCCGCGTCGACACCCTCGCCCTGGCCTGGGACCCCGTGCGCAACGTGCTCGTCATCGAGTGCCACGACTCGGACCCCGAGGAGGCCGAGGAGGCCGAGGAGGACGACACCGTCCAGACCCTGCGGGTCGTGCTCAGCCCCGCGGCGGCCCGGGCCTTCGCCCGACGGTGCGGTGCCGTCGTGTCGGCCGGCCGCCCCTCCTGCCCGTTCTGCGGCCAGCCGCTGGACCCCACCGGCCACATCTGCCCGCGTGCCAACGGATACCGGCGCTGACGTCGTCGACCTCCTGACGAGCGGGGTGCTCACCCCGGTCGGCCGGATCGTCGACTCCTCCAACGGCGCGTTGCTCTGCTCGGTCGAGGCTCCGGACCAGGATGCCGGTGCCGAGCCGGTGCTCGTCATCCACAAGCCCGAGGCCAGCGAGCGTCCGCTGTGGGACTACCCCGACGGCACCCTCGTCGCCCGCGAGCGGGCCGCCTACCTGGTCAGCGCCGCTGGCGCCTTCGACGTCGTGCCCCCCACGGTGCTGCGCAACGGCCCGCTCGGCCCGGGCTCGGTGCAGCTGTGGGTCGGGCCGGTCGACGGCGAGGCCGAGCCACTGGTCGACGTGACCCCGGCCGGCCAGGTGCCCGACGGCTGGGTCGTCGTGCTCGAGGGTGAGTCCCCCGGTGGGCGGCCCGTGGTCGTGTCGCACAGCCCGGAGCCGGCCCTGCGCACCGTGGCGGTGTTCGACGCCGTGCTCAACAACTCCGACCGCAAGGGCAGCCACCTGCTGCGCGACGGTGAGGTCGTGCGCGGCTGCGACCACGGAGTCAGCCTCGGGGTCGAGCCCAAGCTGCGCACGGTGCTGTGGGGGTGGGCCGGCGAGCCCGTTCCCGAGGCTGACCTGGCCCGCCTCGAGACGCTGCTCGACGCCCTGCGACAGGGCCTGGACGACGAGCTGGCGACGCTGCTGACCCGTGCCGAGGTGCGCGCGCTGCGGCAGCGCACCGAGGCGCTGCTGCGCACCGGCCTGCACCCGGTGCCGCGGCCGGGCTGGCCGGCGATACCGTGGCCGGCCCTGTGACTGCTGCCCCGTAGTCTTGCCCGGTGAAGTCGTGGCCCCCCCCTTTCGTCCCCGCCGTGCCCGGCCACGGTGACCCGCTCTCGTTGTTCGACACCCGCACCCGCTCCGTGCGGCCCGTCGACGCCGGCCCGATGGCGCGGCTCTACGTCTGCGGCATCACGCCCTACGACGCCACCCACCTGGGGCACGCGGCCACCTACGTCACGTTCGACCTCGTCGGCCGGGCGCTGCGCGACGCCGGCCACGAAGTGCACTACGTGCAGAACGTCACTGACGTCGACGACCCGCTGCTCGAGCGGGCCGCCCGCGACGGCCGTGACTGGCGCGAGCTGGCCACCGCCGAGATCGACCTGTTCCGTGAGGACATGACCGCGCTGGCCGTCGTTCCACCCGACGCCCTGGTCGGCGTGGTCGAGTCGATGCCCGAGATCACCCGCGAGGTCCGCACCCTGCTCGCCGACGGCACGGCCTACCGGGTGCCCGTCCCCGACGGGCAGTCCGACGGCGAGGACATCTACCTCGACCTGGCGCAGACTCCCAGCTTCGGCTCCGTGTCCGGGTGGACGAGGGACCAGATGGCGGCCGTGTTCGCCGACCGGGGCGGTGACCCCGACCGGGTTGGCAAGCGTGACCCCTTCGACCCGCTGCTCTGGCGGGCTGCACGTGACGGCGAGCCCTGCTGGGACGACGACGTGCTCGGGGCCGGCCGGCCCGGCTGGCACATCGAGTGCACCGCGATCTCGCTGGACCGGCTGGGGCACCCGCTCGACATCCAGGGCGGGGGCACCGACCTGGTCTTCCCGCACCACGAGATGAGCGCGGTGCAGTCGGCCGCCCTCACCCACGACGACACCTTCGCGCGGCACTACGTGCACCAGGCGATGGTCGGCTTCGAGGGCCAGAAGATGAGCAAGTCGCGCGGCAACCTCGTGCTCGTGTCGAAGCTGCGGGCCGACGGGGTCGACCCGATGGCCATCCGGCTGGTGCTGCTCGACCAGCACTACCGCACCGACTGGGAGTACACCCCCGACCTGCTCGAGGCCGCACAGTCCCGGCTGTCCCGGTGGCGCGAGGCGCTGTCGGTCAACCAGGGTGCCGAGGCCGCCGGGACCATCGCCGCGGTGCGTTCGGCCATCGCCGCCGACCTCGACACCCGAGGTGCGTTGGCGGCCGTCGACGCGTGGGCCGAGCGCACCCTGGCCGGGCAGTGGGACGACGCCGCAGCGCCCGGGCTGGTGGCCCGCACCGTGGATGCCGTGCTCGGCATCCGCCTCTGAGCAGCGTCACCACAGCAGACGTGGCGACTCGCTGAGAAAGCGCTGAGCGAGCCCCTCGCCGAGGGTGCTGATCCCGTCGCAGGAGGTCGCGAAACAGCGCTACGGCGGTCCTACTTGATCCGGAACTCCCTGGCCAGTCGTGCGCCGACACCTGCCGCCCGCTCCATCGCCACCCACGCACTCCGACAGCCAAATTGGGTGACCTCCAGCTGACGGGAGACCGGCCGGTGATGGGTGCCCTGCCGACCGAAGATCGAGCAACACCGTCGGTCGTCGCTCGAGGCCTTGAACCGTGATGGCCGCTGGTCCGCCGTCCCACAGCGAATTCGGGCGCAGGCATGAGCGACGCGCCGGTGCCCGTGCGTGCGGCCGGCGTCACACCCCGAATCCGAAGGCAGGGACGCGGCGCCAGCCTGAATGTGCCTGATCGGGACACCCGTCCCCCCTTGCCGTGTCGGTCAGCCCTCGTCGGTGCTGCGACGGCGCAGGTAGCGCTCGAACTCCTTGGCGATGGCGTCACCGCTCGCCTCCGGCAGGTCGGCGGTGTCCTGGGCCTCCTCCAGGCTCTCGACGTACTCGGCGACCTCCGTGTCGGAGGCGGCCAGCTCGTTGATGCCGCGCTCCCAGGCGTGCGAGTCCTCGTCGAGCTCGCCGTGCTCGATCGGCCCGTCGAGGAGGTCCTCGAGGCGGCTGACCAGGGCGAGGGTGGCCTTGGGCGACGGGCTGTGGCCGGCGTAGTGCGGGACCGCCGCCCAGCAGGACACGGACGGGACGCCCACCTGCGTGGCGGCATCCGCGAGCACGCCGACGATGCCGGTGGGGCCCTCGTAGCTGCTCATCTCGAGGTCGTGGCGGTGCCGGGTGTCCTCGCTGTCGGAGGTCGCCGACACCGGGATGGGGCGCGAGTGCGCGACGTCGGCCATCAGCGCGCCGAGGGTGACGACCATCGTCACGTCGGCGGCCTGGGCCAGCTCCATCAGCTCGATCGCGAAGGCCCGCCACCGGAAGGACGGCTCGACGCCCTGCACCAGCACCACGTCGCGCCCGAGGGAGGTGTTGGTGGCCACGAGGACGCGAGTGGTGCGCCAGCTGATCCGTCGCCGGCCGTTCTCGAGCAGCACCCGGGGCCGGTTGACCTGGAAGTCGTAGTAGTCCTCGGGGTCGAGCGCTGCCACGACCTCGGCGTCCCAGATCTCGGCGAGGTGCTCGATGACCGCGCTCGCGGCCTCGCCGGCGTCGTTCCAGCCCTCGAAGGCGGCGATCATGACTGCGTCCTTCAGCTCGGGCAGGTCTTCGAGCTCGATCACACGCGTCCTCCTGTCGTCAGGACACCACCCTACGGCTCACTAGGCTTGCGACCCATGAGCCTCCCCGCGGCCGTGCTCTGGGACATGGACGGCACCCTGGTCGACACCGAGCCCTACTGGATCGCCGCCGAGCACGCGATCGTCGCCGAGCACGGTGGCACCTGGAGCGACGAGTTCGCCCACCAGCTCGTCGGCAACGACCTGATGGTGTCGGCCGCCTTCATCCGCGAGCACTCGCCGATCTCGTGGTCGCCAGAGCGGATCGTCGAGGAGCTGCTCGAGCGGGTGGTCGCCCAGGTGCGCGAGCACGTGCCGTGGCGCCCCGGTGCCCTCGAGCTGCTCGAGGCGCTGCGGTCGCAGGGAGTGCCCAGCGCCCTCGTCACGATGTCCTGGCGGTCGCTGGCCGATGCCGTGGTGGCCGCCCTGCCCGACGGGGCGTTCGCCGCGGTGGTGACGGGCGACGAGGTCTCCCACGGCAAGCCGCACCCCGAGCCCTACCGGGCCGCCGCCCGCCTGCTCGGGGTGGCGCCCGAGAGCTGCGTCGCCATCGAGGACTCGCCGACGGGGGTGCGCTCCGCCGTGGCGGCCGGCGTGCCGACGCTCGCCGTGCCGCACGTCGTGGCGGTGCCCGAGATGGCCGGGGCGGTGCACGTCGACGGACTGGCCGGCATCACACCCGAACGGCTCGCCGAGCTGGCCGCCTCGGTCTCACTCGTCGGCGGGGACGACCTCGCCTGAGCGCGCCGGGTCGAGCGCGATCAGGCCGGCGCCCTCCGGCAGCGGGGGAGGGGTGCCGCCCCAGGCGGGGCAGAGGTCGCGGAAGTCGCACCAGTCGCACAGCCGCGAGGTGCGCGGCCTCCAGTCGCCGGTCTGCGCGTTGCGCACCACGGCATCCCAGATGGCCCGGACGTTGCGCTCGATGGCGAGCAGGTCGCGCTCGTCGGGGGAGTAGCGCACCACCTCGCCGTTGCCGAGGTAGACCAGCTGGAGCTGGCGCGGGGATCTCGCCGTGGATGCGCCAGAGCACCAGCGCGTAGAACTTCATCTGGAACAGCGCCTTGGCCTCGAACAGCTCGCTCGGCGACCGGCCGGTCTTGTAGTCGACGACCCGCATGGCGCCGTCGGGGGCGACGTCGAGCCGGTCGACGTACCCGCGCAGGGTGAGCCCCTCGACCTCGGTCTCCACGTAGAGCTCGCGAGCGGCCGGCTCGAGCCGGGTGGGGTCCTCGAGGTCGAACCACTGCTCGACGAGGGTCTGGGCGGCGGCGAACCAGCCCTCCTGGGTCAGCAGCTCGTCGTCGTCGATCATCGCCGCGAGCTCGGGACGCTCGTCGACCAGCGCGGCCCAGCGCGGCTCGAGGAGGGCGACGGCGGCCTCCGGCGTGCGCTCGGCCGCCGGGAGGTCGAAGAGGTGCTCGAGCACGGCGTGCACCAGCGTGCCGCGTGCGGCGGCGGGGGACGGGGGACCCTCGAGCTTGTCGATCGTCCGGAACCGGAACAGCAGCGGGCACTGCTTGAAGTCCGCGGCGCGGCTCGGGGACAGGGCGGGGGTCATGGGGCCACGGTATGCCGGGTCACCGACAACACCGCGCATCTGGAGGACGTGGGTGAAGATCGTCGGCTTGGCAACGATCTTCACCCACGTTCGGCGTCAGGACGGCGGGGTCAGTCCTCGGGCTGGTAGCCGAGGTTCGGGCCCAGCCAGCGCTCGGCGGTGCGCAGGTCCCAGCCCTTGCGGGCGGCATACGACTCGACCTGGTCGCGGCCGAGCCGGCCCACCACGAAGTACTGGCTGTCGGGGTGCGCGAAGTACCAGCC
Source organism: uncultured Actinomycetota bacterium (assembly GCA_963833495.1). GTDB lineage: Bacteria > Actinomycetota > Actinomycetes > Actinomycetales > Dermatophilaceae > Fodinibacter. Next base: position 260,557 of record CAWHYJ010000016.1, read on the forward strand.
CGAGACCGAGGCGCCGGGCCACATCGCCATCGACTCGGTGAGCCGGATGCCGGTGCGCTCCTCGCCGCCGAGGAGCGCCATCAGGGTCTCCTTCTCGGTGTGCTCGGGGCAGGCCGGGTAGCCCGGAGCGGGCCGGATGCCGCGGTACTGCTCGCGGATCAGGGCGTCCATCTCGAGGTGCTCGTCGGGGGCGTAGCCCCACAGCTCGCGGCGCACCTTCTCGTGCAGGCGCTCGGCGAACGCCTCGGCCAGCCGGTCGGCCAGCGCCTCGAGCATGATGGCCGAGTAGTCGTCGAGGTCGTCCTTGAAGGCCTGCAGGTGCTCCTCGAGCCCCAGCCCAGCGGTCACCGAGAAGGCGCCCACGTGGTCGGCGATGCCGGTCTCCTTGGGTGCGACGAAGTCGGACAGGCACTTGTTGGTGACCCCGTCGCGGTGCTGCCCCTGCTGGCGCAGCCCGTGCAGCGTGGTGAGCACCGTGGTGCGGGCCTCGTCGGCGTAGACCTCGATGTCGTCACCGACGCCGTTGGCCGGGAAGATGCCGACCACGCCGCGGGCGGTGATCCAGTGCTCGCGCTCGATCCGGTCGAGCATGGCGTTGGCGTCGGCGAAGAGCTTGCGTGCCTCTTCGGCCGTCGCGGCGTTGTTGAGCACGTCGGGGTAGCGGCCCTTGATCTCCCAGGCGAGGAAGAACGGCGTCCAGTCGATGTAGCGACGCAGCTCGGCCACGGGGAAGTCGTCCCAGAGCCGGGTGAACTGGGTGGCCGCCCGGTGCCAGTGGGCGTCGGGGGGACCGGACCAGCGGTCGCGGCTCTGCTGCTCGAGCAGGTGCGGCCGCTTGGGGCGGTACGAGGCCCAGTCGAGCACCGGCCTGTTGGCAACGGCCTCCGCGTAGCTCGCGAGCGGCCGCTCGCCGGTCTTGGCGGCGTGCCGCACCCGGATGGCGTCGTAGTCCTGGGTGACCCCGTCGAGGAAGGCACCGCGCTGCCCGTCGGAGAGCAGCTGGCTGACGACCGGCACCGACCGTGAGGCGTCCTTCACCCACACGACCGGCCCGTGGTACTGGCCGTCGACCTTCACCGCGGTGTGCGCGCGCGAGGTCGTGGCCCCGCCGAGCAGCAGCGGGATGTCGAAACCCTGGCGCTCCATCTCGCTCGCGACCCGCACCATCTCGTCGAGGCTGGGCGTGATCAGGCCGGACAGGCCGATGATGTCGGCGCCGACCTCCTTGGCGGTGTCGAGGATCTTCTGGGTCGGCACCATGACCCCGAGGTCGATGACGTCGTAGTTGTTGCACTGCAGCACCACGCCGACGATGTTCTTGCCGATGTCGTGCACGTCGCCCTTGACCGTGGCCGTGACGACCAGGCCCTTGCTGCGCTTCTTGGCGGCTTCGTCCTTCTCGGCCTCGATGAACGGGATGAGGTGTGCGACAGCCTTCTTCATCACCCGCGCCGACTTCACGACCTGCGGCAGGAACATCTTGCCGTCGCCGAACAGGTCGCCGACGACGTTCATGCCGTCCATCAGCGGGCCCTCGATGACCTCGAGCGGGCGGCCCCCGGCATCCGCGATCTCGAGCCGCAGCTCCTCGGTGTCCTCGACCACGAAGGCGTCGATGCCCTTGACCAGCGCGTGCGTGATGCGCTCGCCCACCGGCAGCGAGCGCCACTCCTCGGCTGCCACATCGGCCACCTCGCCGGTGCCGCGGTACTCCTCGGCGATGGTGAGCAGCCGGTCGGCGGCGTCGGGCCGGCGGTTGAGCACGACGTCCTCGATGGCGTCGCGCAGCTTGGCGTCGACGGTGTCGTACGGCTGCAGCGCACCGGCGTTGACGATGCCCATGTCCATGCCCGCCTTGATGGCGTGGTAGAGGAACACTGCGTGGATCGCCTCGCGCACCGCGTTGTTGCCCCGGAAGCTGAACGAGACGTTCGAGACGCCCCCGGAGACCAGCGCGTGCGGCAGGTTCTGCTTGATCCAGCGGGTCGCCTCGATGAAGTCGCTGCCGTAGGCCGCGTGCTCCTCGATGCCGGTGGCCACCGCGAAGATGTTGGGGTCGATGATGACGTCCTCGGCGGGGAAGCCGACCGAGTCGACCAGCAGCGAGTAGGCCCGCCCGCAGATCTCGCGGCGGCGCTCGAGGTTGTCGGCCTGGCCGTCCTCGTCGAACGCCATGACCACGACGGCCGCGCCGTACTTGCGGGCCAGCCGGGCGTGGTCGAGGAAGGCGGCCTCGCCCTCCTTCATCGAGATGGAGTTGATGATCGGCTTGCCCTGGGTGACCTTGAGCCCGGCCTCGATGACCTCCCACTTGCTGGAGTCGATCATCAGCGGCACCCGGCAGATGTCCGGCTCGGAGGCGATCAGCTTGAGGAAGCGGTCCATGGCCGCGACGCCGTCGATCATCCCCTCGTCCATGTTGACGTCGATGACCTGTGCCCCGGCCTCGACCTGCTGGCGGGCGACGCTCAGCGCGGTGCCGTAGTCGTCCTCCGTGATGAGGCGCCGGAAGCGGGCCGACCCGGTGATGTTGGTGCGCTCGCCGACGTTGACGAACAGGCTGTCCTCGTCGACGACGCACGGCTCGAGACCGGACAGCCGCAGGGCCGGCGGCACGACCGCCGGAGTGCGCGGCGTGCCGCGGGTGGACGCCTCGGCGATGGCGGCGATGTGCGGCGGAGTGGTGCCGCAGCAACCGCCGACGATGTTGACCAGGCCGGCGGTGGCGAACTCGCCGATGACGCGGGCCATCGCCTCGGGCGTCTCGTCGTACTCGCCGAAGGCGTTCGGGCAGGCCGGCGTTGGGGTGGGCGGAGACGAAGCAGTCGGCGATGCGCGACAGCTCGGCGACGTAGGGCCGCAGCTCGCCGGCGCCCAGCGCGCAGTTCAGGCCGATGGCCAGCGGCCGGGCGTGCCGCACCGAGTACCAGAAGGCCTCGGTGACCTGGCCCGACAGGGTGCGACCCGACGCGTCGGTGATCGTGCCCGAGATCATCACCGGCCAGCGCCGGTCGTGCTCCTCGAAGAGCGTCTCGAGGGCGTAGATCGCCGCCTTGGCGTTGAGCGTGTCGAAGATGGTCTCGACGAGCAGCACGTCGGCGCCGCCGTCGACCAGCCCGCGGGCCTGCTCGAGGTAGGCCTCGACCAGCTCGTCGTAGGTGACGTTGCGGGCGCCCGGGGTCGTTGACGTCGGGCGAGATGGATGCCGTGCGGTTCGTCGGGCCGAGCGTGCCCAGCACCCAGCGCGGCCGGTCGGGCGTGCGCTCGGTCATGGCGTCGGCCTCGGCCCGCGCCAGGGCGGCGGCGGCGACGTTCATCTCGTAGGCGAGGTCCTGCATCCCGTAGTCGGCCAGCGAGATGCGCTGGGCGTTGAAGGTGTTGGTCTCGAGCAGGTCGGCGCCCGCCTCGAGGTACTTGCGGTGCACCTCGCGGATGATGTCGGGCTGGCTCAGCGAGAGCAGGTCGTTGTTGCCCTGCTGGTCGCTGCCGTGGTCGGCGAACCGCTCGCCGCGGTAGTCGGCCTCGGACAGGCCGTAGGCCTGGATCATCGTCCCCATGGCGCCGTCGAGCACGAGGACTCGCTCGTGCAGTGCGGCGGTGAGGTCGGCGGTGGCGTCGGGGCGGTGCTGCGGGGTCACGTGGGGTCGCTTCGGGTCGGCAGCAGGTCGAGGGATCAGTATGCCGGGTTCCTCACGTAGGGTCCGTCCCATGTCCGACGAGCTCCCCCCCGCCGGGGCGCTGCGGCTCGCCCGGGTGGCGGGCGTGCCGGTCTACCTCGACCGCACCTGGCTGCTGCTCGGCGCGTTCGTCGCCTGGACGGGGTGGCAGAACGCCAGCGACCTGGGCACGGGCGGCGCCATCGCCTCCGCCGTCGTCATGGTGGTCGGCATCCTCGTCGCGGTGCTGGGGCACGAGGTCGCGCACGCCGTCGCCGCCCGCCTGCTCGGGTTCCGGGTGCACCGCATCGTCGCGACGCTGTGGGGCGGGCACACGGCCTACGACTCCACGGGCTCCACCCCGGGCCGCACCGCCGTCATCGCCGGCGCCGGCCCGCTCGCCAACCTCGCGCTGGCCGGCGTCGGCAGCGCGATGGTCGGCCTCCTGCCGTGGCCGGCGTCCCGGTTCGCCTGGCTGTTCATGTTCCTCAACCTGCTGCTCGCGGGGTTCAACCTGCTGCCCGGGCTCCCGCTCGACGGTGGCCAGCTCGTGCAGTCGCTCGTCTGGGGGGTCACCGGTCGCCGCGACCTCGGGCTCGTCGTCGCCGGCTGGTGCGGCCGGCTGCTCGCCGTGGGGGTGGCGCTCTGGTACGTCGTCCGGCCGCTGGCCCAGGGCGACTCCGACCTGTTCGGCATCGGGCTCGGGCTCGTCATGGCCTGGATCCTCTGGCGGGGGCCACGGCGGCGCTGCGGCGCGCCCCGCTCGAGCGGCTGCTGCGGCAGGTGCGCCCTGAGGACGTCATGGATGCCGTGGTCGTCGTCCCGGTGTCGACCCCGGTCGGTGAGCTGGTCGGCATCGACCGCCGGGTGGTGGCGCTCGACGAGCACGGCCGGCCCACCCTGCTGCTGCCCGACGCCGTCGCAGGCGGCGCCCCACATCGCCACGTCTGCCGCCGACCACGCCGTTGTCCTCCCTGGTCGTCAGGCTGCCCGACGAGTGCGTCGTCGAGCTCGCACCCGGCGACGACGCCGAGCCGGTGCTGCGGGCCATGGCGAGCACCGGGTCGTCCGTCGTGGTGGTGACCTCGGCCGGGACCGTGCGCGGCCTGGTCACCTCCGAGCGGCTCAACGCCGTGGCCGAGAGCGTGCTCGGCCGCAACTAGACTGCGGGCCCATGACACCCCCCACGGGCGCCGAGCTGCGGCGCGGCCCCTTCTCCGCGGGCGAGCGCATCCAGCTCACCGACCCCAAGGGCCGGATGCACACGATCGCGCTGAGCCCCGGGAAGCAGTTCCACACCCACCGCGGGCACCTCGACCACGACACCCTCATCGGGATGCCGGACGGCTCCACCGTCACCAACACCGCCGGGGTCGAGTACCTCGCACTGCGCCCGCTGCTGTCCGACTACGTGATGTCGATGCCGCGCGGCGCCGCCGTCGTCTACCCCAAGGACGCCGGCCAGATCGTGATGATGGCCGACATGTTCCCCGGGGCCGTCGTCGTCGAGGCAGGCGTGGGCTCCGGGGCGCTGTCGATGTCGCTGCTGCGGGCCGTGGGGGAGACCGGGCGGGTGCACTCCTTCGAGCGGCGCGAGGACTTCGCCGAGATCGCGAAGGCCAACGCGCGCGACTACTTCGGCACCGACCACCCCGCGTGGACGGTCACCGTCGGCGACCTCGTCGAGGTGCTCCCCGGCACCGTCGACGACGGCACCGTCGACCGGGTGGTGCTCGACATGCTGGCGCCCTGGGAGTGCCTCGAGGTCGTCGCCGACGCGCTCGCGCCCGGCGGGGTGCTGATCTGCTACGTCGCCACCGCCACCCAGCTGTCGAAGGTCGCCGAGGCGATGCGCGACAGCGACCACTTCACCGAGCCGCAGGCCTGGGAGTCGCTGGTGCGCGGCTGGCACCTCGAGGGGCTGGCGGTGCGCCCGCAGCACCGCATGCACGGCCACACCGGCTTCCTCATCACCACCCGGCGCCTCGCGCCGGGCGTCACGCCCCCGCTGCGCAAGCGCCGCCCCGGCCGTGGTTACGTCACCGGTGAGGATGCCGTGGAGCAGGACTGGACGCCCGAGGCCATCGGCGAGCGGGTGCCGTCGGCCAAACGGGTTCGACGGACCGTGCGTTCGGTGACCGATACCTCCGCTCAGACCTGACCTCCGCGGGTTATCGTCGAGCATGAGCACCGACGAGCCCAGGGCCGAGCAGCCCGGCACCCGCGAGCGCCTCGAGGCCGAGCGGGAGTCGCTCGAGGCCGAGATCACCGCGCTGCGCGCCCGTGGCTCCGCAACGCCCGCGCAGCTGCGCACCCTGGAGCGCGACCTCACCGGCCTGCGCTCCCAGCTGTCCACGGTCTCCGCGCAGAACGAGCGCCTGGTGCGCACCCTGCGCGACGCCCGCGAGCAGATCGTCACGCTGAAGTCCGAGGTCGACCGGCTGGCGCAGCCGCCGGCCGCCTACGGCATCGTCATCGAGGCCTTCGACGACGGCACCGCCGACATCCTCACCAGCGGGCGCAAGATGCACGTCGCGGTCAGCCCGTCCCTCGAGGAGGGCCAGCTGGTGCCCGGCCGCGAGGTCATGCTCAACGAGGCGATGAACATCGTCGCCGCGCACGGCTACGAGACCACCGGCGAGGTCGTGCTCTGCAAGGAGATCCTCGACGACGGCCGGGTGCTCGTCGTCGCCCAGGCCGACGAGGAGCGGGTCTGCCGGGTCGCGGCATCCCTCGAGGGCCAGACGATCCGGGCCGGCGACGCGCTGCTGCTCGAGTCGCGCTCCGGCTTCGTCTTCGAGCGCATCCCCAAGGCCGAGGTCGCCGACCTCGTGCTCGAGGAGGTGCCCGACATCGACTACACCGACATCGGCGGCCTCACCGGCCAGATCGAGGCCATCCGCGACGCCGTCGAGCTGCCCTACCTGCACCCCGACCTCTACATCGAGCACCAGCTCAAGCCGCCGAAGGGCGTGCTGCTCTACGGCCCGCCCGGCTGCGGCAAGACGATGATCGCCAAGGCGGTCGCGGCATCCCTGGCCCGCAAGGTCGCCGAGAAGGAGGGCCGCGAGCCGGGCAAGTCCTACTTCCTCAACATCAAGGGCCCCGAGCTGCTCAACAAGTACGTCGGCGAGACCGAGCGGCACATCCGGCTGATCTTCCAGCGGGCGCGCGAGAAGTCCAACGAGGGCTACCCGGTCGTCGTGTTCTTCGACGAGATGGAGTCGCTGTTCCGCACCCGCGGCTCGGGTGTCTCCTCCGACGTCGAGACCACGATCGTGCCGCAGCTGCTGGCCGAGATCGACGGCGTCGAGGGGCTCGAGAACGTCATCGTCATCGGCGCCTCCAACCGCGAGGACATGATCGACCCCGCCATCCTGCGGCCCGGCCGGCTCGACGTGAAGATCAAGATCGAGCGCCCCGACGCCGAGGCCGCGCGCGACATCTTCGGCAAGTACCTCATCGCCGGGCTGCCGCTGCACCCCGACGACCTCGAGCACAACGGCGGCTCCGAGCAGGCGACGCTGCAGGCGATGATCGACGCCGTCGTGCTGCGGATGTACACCGAGGAGGAGGAGAACCGCTTCCTCGAGGTCACCTACGCCGGCGGCGACAAGGAGATCCTCTACTTCAAGGACTTCAACTCCGGCGCGATGATCCAGAACATCGTCGACCGCTCCAAGAAGATGGCGATCAAGGACTTCCTCGACACCGGCCAGCGCGGCCTGCGGGTCGAGCACCTGCTGCAGTCGTGCACCGACGAGTTCCGCGAGAACGAGGACCTGCCCAACACCACCAACCCCGACGACTGGGCCCGCATCTCCGGCAAGAAGGGGGAGCGCATCGTCTACATCCGCACCCTCATCAAGACCAAGGAGGGCACCGAGCCCGGCAAGTCGATCAACACGGTCGCCAACACCGGCCAGTACCTCTGACCGCACGGCTGCACTCCCTCGAGCTGCTCCCGGATGCCGACGGGGCGGACTCGGTGCGCGCCTCGTGGGCTGCGCTGCGCGAGGCGGGCCTGCCCTCGCAGCTCGACCACCGCGGGGCGAGCAACGCGGTGCACCTCACCGTGGTGTCGGCGCCCGACTCATCCCCGAGGCGGCCGTCGAGGCCGCCCGGCGGGTGCTCGGGCCCCTGCTGCCCCTGCGGGTGCGCGTGTCGGGCCTGCTCGTGCTCGGCGGCAGCCGGGTCACCATCGCCCGGGCGGTCGACGTCGACGACACCGCCGTGGATGCCGTGCTCCGGGTGCGCGCGCTGGTGCCCGACCGGCAGCACCCGGGCTGGCTGCCGCACGTGACCCTGGCCCGACGGGTGCCCCGTGAGCGCGTGCAGGAGGCGCTCGACGTGCTGGGCTGGGACGACGCGGTGCTGACGCTTGACCGAGCTGCGGCGCTGGGACCCGGATGCCGGGGCCGTGACCGCCCGTAGTGTGCGGATGCATGAAGCTCGGGCTGCAGGTCAACCGTTTCTCCTGGCCCGGCGCGCCGGCCTCCACGGGGCCACGTGGCGGGCCGTGGCCCGCGACGCCGACCAGTGCGGGCTGGCCTCGCTGTGGGTCATGGACCACTTCTTCCAGATCTCGGTGGTCGGCCCGCCCGAGCTCGACATGCTCGAGGGCTACACGACGCTGGCGCACGCCGCGGCGGTGACCGAGCAGATCGAGCTGGGCACCCTGGTGACCGGCGTGACCTACCGGCACCCCGGCATCCTGCTCAAGACCGTGACCACGCTCGACGTGCTCTCCGGCGGCCGGGCCTGGCTGGGCATCGGCGCCGCGTGGAACGAGGAGGAGCACCGTGGCCTCGGCGTGCCCTACCCCTCGACCCGCGAGCGGTTCCGGCTGCTCGAGGACACCCTGAAGCTGGCCCACCGGATGTTCGCCGACGACGACAGCCCGTTCGAGGGGGAGTCGATCAGCCTCGAGCGGCCGATGAACCACCCGCAGCCGGTGCGCCGCGTGCCGATCATGGTCGGCGGCGGGGGAGAGCAGCGCACCCTGAGGCTGGTCGCCCAGTACGCCGACGCCTGCAACCTGTTCGACCTGGGGCTCGGGCCCGAGGGCATCCCGCACAAGCTCGACGTCATCCGCGCGGCACTGCGACGACGTCGGGCGCGACTACGACGAGATCTCGAAGACCTGCCTGACCCGGCTCACCATGGACACCGGCGGCGACCGCTGCCCGACGGGGTCATCCCGCACTCGGTCGGCCAGGCGGTCGAGCGCCTGTCGCTGCTGCGCGACGGCCGGCATCGACCACGTCATCTTCTCGATGGCCAACACCACCGACCCGGCGCGCCTACGCGCTGGTCGCCGAGGTCGTGCGCCAGGTCGCCTGACGCCTCGAGATCTCGCGAGCGTGATGGTGGCACCCGGCCTCAGCGTGTCGTGGGACCTCGAGCCCAGGAGGGAGCCGTCAGCTGACGAGGCGGGCCACGAGGCGCCAGCCGAGCAGCAGCACCGACAGCACCGTCGTGGCCACGATGACGAACGACAGGGCCGTGCCCTCGCCGAGCACCCGCCGCAGCAGCATCCCGAGCACCACGGTGCACACGAGCACGACCGCACCGAAGGCGAGCGAGCGCGGCCCGCTGTCGAGGGTCAGGCCGGCGAGCAGCCAGCCGGCCGCCGTGCCGACCAGGAAGGGCGCCGCCGTGCGCAGGATGCCGGTGACGTCGAGTCCCTCGGCGTGCGACCGCCGCCCGACGGCGGCGAAGAGCACCACGAGCGCGACGTCGAGCACCGCCGGGAGTGCACGGGTCACGAGCGAACCCGGTCGAAGAGCGACCGCTGACGCGGCGGGGCGTGCGTGGGGTCGACCCCGTCGAACAGGCTCGACACCGACTCGCCCTCGTGGATGCGCTTGATCGCCTCGGCGAACAGGGCTGCGACAGAACGGATCTTGAGCTCGGGCCAGTTCATCGGTGGCGGCACCGTGTCGGTGGTGACGACCTCGCTGATCATCGGGTGCCCCCGCAGCCGCTCGACGGCCCGCCCGGCGAACAACCCGTGGGTGCAGGCGACGGCCACCTCGGTGACACCGCGGTCGGCGAGCCGGTCGAGCAGCTCGACGATCGAGCCGCCGGTGGCGATCTCGTCGTCGAGCACGATGGCCCGCTTGCCCTCGACGTCGCCGACGATCGAGTCGATGACGACCCGGTCGTCGCCCAGCCGGCGCTTCGACCCGGCGGCGACGGGCAGGCCGAGCAGCCGCGAGAACTGGGTGGCGTCCTTGGCGTTGCCGAGGTCGGGGGAGACGACGACGCAGTTGTCGAGGTCCTGCTCGCGGAAGTGGTCGGCGAGCACGCCGAGCGCGGTGAGGTGGTCGACCGGCACCGAGAAGAAGCCGTGCACCTGCGGGGCGTGCAGGTTCATGGTCAGCACCCGGTCGGCGCCGGCGGTCGAGATCAGGTCGGCGACGAGACGCCCCCCGAGCGAGATGCGGGAGGCGTCCTTCTTGTCGCTGCGCGCGTAGGCGTAGTGGGGGATGACCGCCGTGATCATCGCGGCGGAGGCACCGCGGGCGGCGTCGATCATCAGGAGCAGCTCCATGAGCGAGTCCTGGGTCGGCGGCACGAGCGGCTGCACGAGGTAGACGTCGCGCTGGCGGCAGTTCGCGAGCAGCTGGGCCTGCAGGCAGTCGTTGCTGAACCGGCTGATCAGCGTCTCGGACAGGGTCACCCCGAGCTCGTCGCAGATGCGGTGGGCGAGCGCGGTGTGGGCCGACCCGGAGAACACGACGACCTCGCGCATGACCGCAGCCTATCCGCGCTGGTCGGGGCGCAGCGCGGCGGTCAGCTCGCTGGCCAGCTCCCACCGGTGCTGGCGCCCGACCGCCGGTGCGGCACCCGGCATCGGACGCGAACCCGTGGGGCACCCTGAGGTAGTTCGTGAGCCGCACCGGCACCCCGGCATCCTCGAGCGCGTCGGCGTAGCGGATGCCGTCGTCGCGGATCGGGTCGAGGTCGGCGGTCTGGATCAGGGCCGGCGGCAGCCCGTCGAGCCGGCCGAACAGCGGTGAGACCAGCGGGTCGCGCAGGTCGTGCCCGGCGGGCACGTAGTGGTCGCGGTAGGCGTCCATCGAGCGCTTGGTGAGGATGGCGGCGTTCGCGTGCTCCGCGCACCGAGGGGGAGGACTGGGTCATGTCGGTCGCCGGGTAGAGGAGCGCCTGGTGCCTGCAGCCGGGTGTCACCGTGGTCGCGCAGCACCTGGGCGACCACGGCGGCCAGGTTGCCGCCCGCCGAGTCGCCGGCCACCGCCATCCGCGAGGTGTCGGCCCGCAGCACGTCGCCGTTGACCCCGACCCAGGTCGTGGCGTCGACGCAGTCCTCGACGGCCACCGGGGCGCGGTGCTCGGGCGCCATCCGGTAGTCGACCGACACCACGACGCAGCCCGACGGTCGCGGCGATGAAGGTGCAGATCGGGTCGTGCGTCGAGCACGTTGCCGAGCACCCAGCCGCCGCCGTGGAACCACATGACCACCGGCACGTCGGTCTGCGCGTCGCGCAGCGCCCTCGGCCGGTAGATCCGCAGCGGGATCTCGTGCTCGTCGCGGGCCGGGGCGGTGCCGTAGGTGATGCCGACCGACCGGTCGACGCCGCCCGTGATCCGGTCGACGACCGGGTTGCGGGGGAGCGCCCGGCGCCCGTGCCCGCTGGATGCCGTCGAAGTCGAGCGACTCGACCGGCCGTTCCAGCCGGTCGCCGACCAGTGAGACCAGGGCGGTCAGGGGAGCCATACCGCGGTAGCTGCGCACGCGGTCAGTATGGTCGAGACATGACCGTGCGCCGCGTGATGGGGATCGAGACCGAGTACGGCATCGTCGTGCCCGGCAACCCGGCGGCGAACCCGATGGTGGCGTCCGGCGACGTCGTCACGGCCTACGCCGCCTCGCGCGGCATCCGCCCCGCGCGGGCCAGCTGGGACTACGCCGACGAGGCGCCGCTGCGCGACGCGCGCGGGTTCGACATGGGCCGCGGCACCGCCCACCCGAGCCAGCTCACCGACGTCGAGGACCCCACCCTGGCCAACGTCGTGCTCACCAACGGCGCCCGCCTCTACGTCGACCACGCCCATCCCGAGTACAGCTCGCCCGAGGTCACCACCCCGCGCGCCGCGGTCACCTGGGACCGCGCCGGTGAGCTGGTCATGCGCGAGGCGGTGGCCCGCCTGGCCACCGTGCCGCCCGGCATCAACCTCTACAAGAACAACACCGACGGCAAGGGCGCCTCCTACGGCACCCACGAGAACTACCTGATGGCGCGCTCCACGCCGTTCGCGAGCATCGTGCGGCACCTGACGCCGTTCTTCGTCGTGCGCCAGGTGATCTGCGGGTCGGGCCGGGTCGGCATCGGCGTCGACTCGCGCACCCCCGGCTACCAGATCGCCCAGCGCAGCGACTTCTTCGAGGTCGAGGTCGGCCTCGAGACCACGCTGAAGCGGCCGCTGATCAACACCCGCGACGAGCCGCACGCCGTCGCCGACCGCTACCGGCGGCTGCACGTCATCCTCGGTGACGCCAACCACTGCGACGTCGCGAACCTGCTCAAGATGGGCACCACCTCGCTGGTGCTGGCGATGATCGAGGCCGACGCCATCCGCGACGACCTGTCGGTGCGCCGGCCGGTGGCCACCCTGCACGAGGTCTCGCACGACACCACCCTGCAGGCCAAGGTCGAGCTCGTCGACGGCCGCCGGATGACGGCGCTGGAGCTGCTCTGGGAGTACCACGACCGCGCCGCCGCGTTCGTCGACCAGCAGTCGGGGGGTGAGCCCGACGCCGACACCGTCGAGGTCCTGCACTGGTGGGGCACCGTGCTCGACAAGCTCGGGCCGCGACCCGATGGAGGCGCGCCGCGAGGTCGACTGGGTCGCGAAGCTGGCCGTGCTCGAGGGCTACCGCGAGCGCGACTCGCTCGGCTGGGGCGACCCGCGCCTGAAGGCCGTCGACCTGCAGTGGTCCGACGTGCGCGCCGACCGCGGCCTCGCGCACCGGCTGGTGGCCACCGGCCGGCTCGAGGTGCTCGTCGACGAGGCCGACGTGCAGCGCGCCGTCGACGAGCCGCCCACCGACACCCGGGCCTGGTTCCGCGGCACCTGCCTGCGGCGCTTCCCCGACGACGTCGTCGCGGCGTCGTGGGACTCGGTGATCTTCGACGTCGCCGGCCAGCGCACCCTGCAGCGGGTGCCGATGCTCGAGCCGCTCAAGGGCACCGAGGCCGGGGTCGGCGAGCTGGTGCGCAACGCCCCGGATGCCGCGTCGCTGTTGCGAGCCCTCGCGGCCAACGGCGAGCCCTCCGACTAGGCTCGCAGGCAGTACACCTTGAGGAGGGGTCACCATGGCCGGTCAGGAGCAGGTTCGCCCGCAACGTCGTGACGACGGCGGCCCCGACGACGCCCCCGAGCCCGCGGCCGGCGCCGCGGCGCAGGTGCAGTCGAGCGAGATCGACGACATCCTCGACGAGATCGACGGCGTGCTCGAGAGCAACGCCGAGGAGTTCGTGCGCGGGTTCGTCCAGAAGGGTGGCCAGTGACCGCCGGAGCCGACAGCGGACGGCTGCCCGCGGCCTACCTCGTGCCCGGCTCGTCCTCCTTCACCGAGTTCCTCTCCGCCCAGGCGCCCACGCTGCTGCCCTCCGGGCGCACGCTGCCGCCGGGCGCCGCCATCGACGCACCGCACGGCACCACGATCGTCACCCTGACCTATGCCGGCGGCGTCGTCATGGCCGGTGACCGGCGGGCGACCATGGGCAACCTGATCGCCAACCGCGACATGGAGAAGGTCTTCGCCACCGACGAGTTCAGCCTGGTCGGCATCGCCGGCACGGCGGGGCTGGCGATCGAGCTGGTGCGCCTGTTCCAGGTCGAGCTCGAGCACTACGAGAAGATCGAGGGCACCCTGATGTCCCTCGAGGGCAAGGCCAACCGGCTGGCCTCGATGATCCGGGGCAACCTCGCGATGGCGATGCAGGGCCTGTCGGTGGTGCCGCTCTTCGCCGGCTACGACGCCGACACCGGCATCGGCCGGATCTTCTCCTACGACGTCACCGGCGGCTGCTACGAGGAGCACGACCACCACAGCGTCGGGTCGGGCTCGCTGTTCGCCCGCGGCTCGCTGAAGAAGCTCTACCGGCGCGCCGGCACCCTCGACGACGCCGTGCGCACCGCGGTCGAGGCGCTCTACGACGCCGCCGACGACGACTCGGCCACGGGCGGCCCCGACGTGGGCCGCCGCATCTGGCCGACGATCGGGGTCGTCGACGGCGACGGGTCGCGCTTCGTGCCCGACGCCGAGATCGCGCCGGTGGTCGACGCCATCATCGCGGCCCGCGTCGACAACCCGGGAGGTGCCCGATGACCGCCGGGATGCCGTTCTACGTCTCGCCCGAGCAGCTGATGAAGGACCGGGCCGACTTCGCGCGCAAGGGAATCGCCCGCGGCCGGGCCATCGTGGTGCTCGCCTACGACAACGGCATCGCGTTCATCGGTGAGAACCCCAGCCGGGCGCTGCACAAGGTCTCCGAGATCTACGACCGGATCGCCTTCGCGGCGGTGGGCAAGTACAACGAGTTCGAGAACCTGCGGGTGGCCGGCGTGCGCTACGCCGACCTGCGCGGCTACTCCTACGACCGGTCCGACGTCACCGCGCGCGGCCTGGCCAACGCCTACGCGCAGACCCTGGGCGCGGTGTTCACCCAGGAGTCCAAGCCCTACGAGGTCGAGATCGTCGTCGCCGAGGTCGGCGCGACCCCCGAGACCGACCAGGTCTACCGGCTCACCTACGACGGCTCGGTGGCCGACGAGCACGGGTTCGTCGCCATGGGCGGGGGAGCGGAGCAGATCGAGACCGGCCTGAAGGAGCAGTGGCGCGAGGGCCTGAACCTGTCCGAGGCGCTGCTGCTGGCCGTGGGCCTGCTCGGCGCCGACCCCGCCGGTGGCCCCGCCCGCGAGCTCGCCCCGGCCCAGCTCGAGGTGGCGGTGCTCGACCGCAACCGCCCGCGGCGCACGTTCCGCCGCATCACCGGCCAGCTGCTCGAGCGGCTGCTCAGCACCGACGACCCGACGCACGACGCACCGCCGGCCGACGACGGCGCCGACGGCGCGACGGCCTCGGTGCGCGACGCCACCACCAACCCGCAGACGCAGCGCCCCACGCAGGAGGGGCCGCTCCGAGTGAACACCCCCGGCGAACCGGCGCATCTTCGGGATCGAGAACGAGTACGGCATCACCTGCTCGACCGGTGGCCAGCGCACGCTCACGCCCGACGAGGTGGCGCGCTACCTCTTCCGCAAGGTCGTCGCGTGGGGCCGCTCGAGCAACGTGTTCCTCACCAACGGCTCCCGGCTCTACCTCGACGTCGGCTCGCACCCGGAGTACGCCACCGCCGAGTGCGACTCGCTGCGCCAGGTCGTCGCGCACGACAAGGCGGGGGAGCGGATCATCGAGGGGCTCGTCGTCGACGCCCAGCAGCGGCTGCGCGAGGACGGCGTCGCCGGCGACATCTACGTCTTCAAGAACAACACCGACTCCGCGGGCAACTCCTACGGCTGCCACGAGAACTACCTGGTCACCCGGGCGGGCGAGTTCGCCACCATCTCCGACACGCTGCTGCCCTTCCTCATCAGCCGGCAGATCACCTGCGGCGCCGGCAAGCTGGTCGCCACCTCCAAGGGCGCGACGTATGCCGTGAGCCAGCGCGCCGACCACATCTGGGAGGGCGTGTCGTCGGCCACCACCCGCAGCCGGCCGATCATCAACACCCGCGACGAGCCGCACGCCGACGCCGAGCACTACCGCCGGCTGCACGTCATCGTCGGCGACTCCAACATGAGCGAGTCGACCACCATGCTCAAGGTCGGGTCGTGCGACCTGGTGCTGCGGATGATCGAGGCCGGGGTCGTGATGCGCGACCTCACCCTCGAGAACCCGATCCGCGCCATCCGCGAGATCTCGCACGACACCACGGGGCGGCGCACCGTGCGGCTGGCCAACGGCCGCCAGCTCAGCGCCCTGGACCTGCAGCGCGAGTACCACGCCAAGGCCGTGGCGTTCGTGGCCAGCGAGGGGTCCAGCGACCCGCTGCACGCCCGGGTGCTCGACCTGTGGGACCGCACCCTGACCGCGGTCGAGAACGCCGACCTCGGCCTCGTGGCCACCGAGATCGACTGGGTCATCAAGTACCGGCTCATCGAGGACTACGCCACGCAAGCACGGGCTCGACCTCGACCACCCCCGGCTGGCGCAGATCGACCTCGCCTACCACGACATCGACCGCAGCCGCGGCCTGTTCTACCTGCTCCAGCGCCGCGGCCTGATCGCCCGCGTGGTCAGCGACCCCGAGATCTTCGCGGCCAAGGTGCGCCCACCCGACACCACCCGCGCGAAGCTGCGCGGCGACTTCATCCGGGCCGCCCAGGAGCACCGCCGCGACTTCACGGTCGACTGGGTGCACCTCAAGCTCAACGACCAGGCGCAGCGCACCGTGCTGTGCAAGGACCCGTTCCTGGCGCAGGACCCTCGCGTCGAGCGGCTCATCGAGGGCATGTCGGCCTGACCGCCGGGCCCGCGTCGGCAGCGGTGCGGCCCGATGGTGATCTGCGCCACCCGGTCAGCCTTCTCCCAGCCGATGATGCGGGAGTTCACATGCGGCGCCGTTATCGTGAGAGAAGTTGTCCCGCTGCCTGACAGCCCCCCGATCCCCGAAGGTTCTCTCCCGTGTCACGTCGACTCACCACCGCCCTGTCCGCGACCGTTCTCGCGTCCGCGCTCATCCTCAGCGCCTGCGGCGAGGAGGCTCCCACCAAGCCCACGTCCGCCGCCGCCAGCGCGGTCACCGTCAACGGCAGCGACCCCGCCAAGGAGCCGACCGTGACGGTCAAGGCCCCGATGACGGTCACCAAGACCGAGTCCGACGTCGTGGTCGACGGCACCGGCCCGGTCGTGTCCAAGGACGACCTCATCTCGATCCAGGCCGTCATCCTCAACGGTCGCGACGGCAAGGTCGCGCACTCCACGTGGAAGACCGGCGCGGTGGGCCTCGACCTCGGTGCGCAGGACCTCTTCCCGTCGTTCAAGAGCCAGCTGGCCGGCAAGAAGATCGGCTCGCGGGTGATCATCACCACCACCCCCGCCGACGCCTTCGGCGCCACCGGCAACGAGGCCATCGGCGTGCAAGAAGGACGACCCGGTCGTCTTCGTCGTCGACCTCAAGGGGTCGACGAAGGCGCTCAAGGAGGCCACCGGCACCGCGGTGGCCGCCCAAGGCGGGCCTGCCGACCGTCACGATGACCGCGGGCAAGCCGGCCGTGATCACCGGGGCGAAGGGCGTCAAGCCGCCCGACCAAGACCATCGTGCAGCCGCTCATCGAGGGCACGGGCAACGAGGTCAAGAAGGGCCAGACCGTGCGGGTCGCCTACACCGGCGCTCTCCTGAAGGACGGCACCGTCTTCGACTCCAGCGCCAGCCGCCCCGAGCAGCCCTACTTCGACTTCCCGATCGGCGGCCAGCAGGTCATCAAGGGCTGGGACAACGGTCTGCAGGGCCAGAAGGTCGGCAGCC